>CAZMAT010000053.1:0-1184 GCA_964564435.1 uncultured bacterium | reverse complement strand
GTTCCTCGGGGGGGCCCAGGGCGTGTCGGCCCTGGGTGGAATCCTCCGCAGTAAGGGGGCCCTGGTGCTGCCCGGAGTCATCGCATCCGCCTGGGCCTCGCGATCCGACGCGGAGAAGAATGCCGTCATCGAGAGGATCGTCGCTCTTCTCGAGGGCTGATCACCCGGGGTTCCGGCGGTCTTCCACGGACTGCCGTGCGATGGGTGCGTGCCGACGGGCTACCTGAACTGCAGCGCCAGCCCCGCCCTCAGATAGGGCCCTGAGAAGTCGAGCTCGAAATCCTCTGCCTCGTCCAGCGCCACGCACGACCGTCTGTATCCGCCTTGGGCGAACAGACGCAGCGGCAGGCCGATGAATCTGCCGCCTCCCTCCTGCTCCACCCTGAGAGAACCCATGAAGCCCATCGCCGATCCCGACCGTTCCGACGACGTGAGGGGGGACTCGAGCGAACGGTTGACGAAGGTGAACACCGGCCCGCCGCCTGCCGAGAACGACGCGCCCGCACTCCGCGATATCACGTAGTAGCCCTCGGTTTCTATCTCGACATAGCTGTCGGCCAGGTCGATGACCTCCTCGTCGGAATCGAACAGGCTGCTGAATCCCAGGGTCAGGAGGGCCAGCCAGACGTCGTCCATCGAGCTGTACTCCTCGCTGTAGGCCCCGTCGAAGCTCCCGAAGCCCAGGCCGCCGCGCACCTTGAACCGGCTGGAGGCGTCGAAAGTGAGGTCGACGATTCCCGACGTAACGACCTCGTCGGTCTCGAAGGGTATCCCAGCGGCTTCCATCTCCTCCGCGAAGAGGTCCTCGTCGGACATCGAGGGGAAGCCGAACCCGAAGCCGAAGCCGATCTTGAAGCCGGGGTCGAAGCCGTCGCCGGAGCCCGAAGGCTGCGCCAGCAGTGCCGCCGCCGCGAGGATGGCGATCATCTCGACACCTCCAGCAGGATCGTAGAGAACACGGCGGAGTCGAGGGAGGCCTCGACGAAGTAGAGGCCGTCTTCGACGGGTTCTCCGTCACCGTCGTCCAGATCCCAGGTGCGTGAGACGGAAGTGCCGCCCGCGACCTGCACCCCGGGCTCCAGAACCATTACCTCCTCGAGGCAGTCGTTCTTCACGACGATGCTCACCGTGCCGGAGCCGGCCGTAGTGAAGCTCATCTCGTGAGGTCCGCTCACCTGCGTGAA
>CAZMAT010000052.1:0-1202 GCA_964564435.1 uncultured bacterium | reverse complement strand
AAGGAGTAATGATGGAAGCGAACTCAGTCGAATCCGACATCCGCTATGTGCGCGGGCTCGTCGACAGATCCTCGTCGGGCTCGATACCCCCATCCGTTTTCCTTCTCTGGGCCGTTCTGGTCCTGGCGGGCTTCGCAATGGTCGACTTCGCGCCCCGGCAGACAGCGCTCTACTGGATGATCGCCGGGCCCGGGGGCGGGCTTTTGAGCTGGCTCCTGGGACACCGGGCCGGCGTGAGGATGGGGCAGCTCGACAGAGAGACCGGGATCAGGCACGCCCTGCACTGGGGCGGGATGATGCTGATCGTCATCCTCGCGGTGATGCTCGCAGTCAAAGGTTTCGTGCAGGGCACCGTGCTGAGCCAGGTCATCCTGCTTGTCATCGCCATGGGATGGTGGGGCGCCGGCGTCCATTTCGACAGGAGCTTCCTGCCTCTCGGCGGCGTGATGATGGCCGGGTTCGTCGCAACGCTCTTTTCGATGCCGTATGCATGGACTGCGACCGGGGCGCTGATCGCCGTCTCGCTCGTGGTCATCGCGCTCGGGAGGAGAAGGGGCGATGCCTGAGGAGACTGCCCGGTCCGACGAGGAGATCCGCAGCACGCTCGACGGGGTGAGCGGGCTCCTGTCCCACAGGGTGAGGCTGGGGATCTGCGTCCTCCTGACGCGGCACTCGGCGCTGTCGTTCTCCCGCCTGAAGGAGCTGCTGGGCGAGACGGACGGCAGCCTGGGAGCCCAGCTCAGAAAGCTCGAGGACGAGGGATTCATCACGGCGCGCAAGGAGTTCCGCGACAGGAAGCCGGTGACGTGGTACACCCTGACGCCGGCCGGGCGGGAAGGACTGCGAAGCCACTTCGACGCTCTCGAATCCCTTATCAGCGGGTCGTGACAAGGCGGGATGCAGGAGCCTGACCCGTCCGGAACGGGCTGCCGCACTCCGGAACTGCTCTGGTGAAGACGGACTGCGTTCGTTGACCCGCTACCGGCACAAGGGTATCATGGATGCAGGAAAATCCAATCCGGGAGTCAGGAGGCTCTATGCGCATCATCCTGGTTCCGGTGCTGCTCCTGCCTTTCACCTCTCTGGCGACGATCCACACTCAGACAGACTGGAGCGGCGGGCCGGGTGTCCCCGGCCCGGTGGAGGACTGGGGAACGGCATTCCAGCAGGAGAACCATGTCTGCTGGTCCACACCAGGCGTA
>CAZMAT010000051.1:0-1212 GCA_964564435.1 uncultured bacterium | reverse complement strand
TACGCCTGGGACACCGACGGGGTGGTGGAGGCCGGAAGCGCCGACTGGCCGATGCGCGGCGTGGACGCGAGGAACACGGGCGTCTTCCAGATCTCCGGCGGGACCGGGATCGAGGGTGGAGGCCCGCTGCCCCGGGAGGCGGGGATCGAAATCCTGGGCAATCCGGCCTCGGGTCGCGTCGCCTTCCGGATCATCGGCACCTGCGGATCGATCGACATCTTCGACCTGGGCGGCCGCAGGATCGACAGCGTGGAGGCCGGCGCGGACGGCCTGGCGACCTGGGTGCCGGGTTCAGGTATCGCCCGGGGCCTGTACGTCGCAGTGCCCGGCAACCCGGGCGGCTCATCGGGCGCAGGCGCGGAGTTCGTGCTGCTGCGCTGATACCGGATAATGGTGTCAGGCTACTTTTGCGTTAACAAACGCATCGTGTTGAATGGCAACCTATTGCGAGGGCGTTCCTTCAGGCGCATGTGCCGGAGTCGAATAAGCACATCCATGGCCGATAATCGGTCCTTGAGGGCCGGTCACTGAAGAGGGTGCGATAGTGAGCCGTTCGGTGGCGAGTGAGGGGAGCGGCCTGGTCTTTCCGTATTCGAGCGGCCTTGTTTCAGACAAGACTCCATGTCTGGACAGACTGCTCACAGGAGAATAGAGATGAGCAGAACCGGGTCGATTCTTCTCGTCATCTTGCTCGCCTTCCTCCCGGTCTTTCCGGGATGCGCGAGAACCGCCATGCAGAGGCTCGACGAAGCCCCCGGCGCCCGGGCGCGGCTCGAAGCCCTAACCGAGACCGAATATTCGATGATATCGCATGCTGTGGAGTTCCTCGAGCTGTCGGACGAGGTGTGGGCCCTGCCGGACCGGAAGTACTACGGGCAATGGCTGAAGGGTCTCGAGGCCGAGCAGTCCGGGGATTTCGACGCTGCAATCCGTGCGTACCAGGAGGCATCACAGATCATTCTGTACGAGGTTGACAACTTCGAGGTCCTCCTGCCGCTGGGAAGGGTGCTGATGCGCGACGGCCTGCCGGGCGAGGCGCGGAGGGCTCTCACGGAGTTCGTCGGCAGGGCGCACGCGGCCCTTGCCGCGGACGGACCCGTGCGCTACACCGAGGAAAGCGCGGCTGAAGTCGAGGAGACCATCGCAGTCGCGGAATGGCTGCTCGGATACCTGGAGGAGGATTAGCATCTGTATCGCGTTCCACCGCCGGAT
>CAZMAT010000050.1:0-1238 GCA_964564435.1 uncultured bacterium | reverse complement strand
ATCTAACTTGTCAACGATAGAACGAGTAAGGTCTTTGTTCCTCAAAGTTCACAATAAGTGATCGACTTTAGAAATAGCTCCTCAAAAGTGATTCACTAGAAAACCTCAGCCCCTTCGGCGATGTTTAAAAGCTCACGAAAAGCATACACTGCTGGTCTTCTACCGCTTCCCTCACGAAGAACAGAAAAGATACTCTTTCCTGATAGTGCTCTGATAATGCGAATGGATGTAGCAGAAGGAATCCCTGTTCTCTTAGAGAAAAGCGAAGTGGAGAAAATTGGGTTCATAAAGAAAAAGTCTAAAGCCTTGATCGAGTGTTGTGACCGAGTGGCTTCAGCAACATCCTTTTTCTTGGCTTGATAAAGGTCAAGAATTGCTCCTGTCTTAGTAACATTTGCATCTGCCTGGGCAGTAATAGCTGTCAAGAAAAATGAACACCACCCTGTCCAATCTCCATTCTTAGAAACAGCAAGCAACCTATCGTAGTAAGAATCCCTATGCCCCTCCAAGTATTCGCTGATATAAAAGACAGGGCGCCGAAGCAAACCTTTACTATTGAGAAACAGAGGAACAAACATCCTTCCCAGACGGCCATTACCATCGAGAAACGGGTGAAGAGCTTCAAATTCTGCATGTAGAACAGCAAGATGAACAAGACTATCAGGGAACTCCTCGTGTATGAAACGTTCCCATTGGCTCATAGCAGAAGGGAGTTTCTCAGCAGATATCGGGACGAATTTTGCTTCATTCATTGTACAGTCTGGAGGGCCAATCCAATTTGCGATTCGACGATACTCTCCTGGGGCTTTCCCTTGTCCTCTGACTCCCTGTAGGAGTGTCGCATGAGCCTCTCTCAGAATGCGTTGACACAATGGTATATGTCCGAGCATTGTTTCTGCATCCTGAAGGGCATTCCGGTAGTTTAGTACCTCTTGAATGTCTCCTTTTCTCTGGTCAGTAACAGAACCCTTCTCTCCTCCTGCCTCGTATTCCAGAACCTCTCCCATAGTCGCTTGAGTCCCCTCGATTCTTGAAGAGAGAACAGCTTCTTGAGTCGCAAGTGGACTAAGAAGAACGCTTGGATTAGGAACGGCAGCTAGCATTCCATCGAATCTCGCTAAAGAGGCATTTGCCGGACCAATAAGAGGGATCAAGGATGACCAGTTCAATTGGGTCGGCGGAAATCCACCATCATGATACTGTACGGGAGTTGACACGCTTCTCTCCCCTCACTCAGT
>CAZMAT010000049.1:0-1349 GCA_964564435.1 uncultured bacterium | reverse complement strand
CGGACGCTGCCCAGCATGTCGCTCAGCGAGTACACCGCGCCCGTGCCCGACGGCGCTTCCGACGAATACTCCGCCGCCAGCCGGCCCAGCGCATCGTAAACATAGAACGTCGTCTGTGAAGCTTGCCCGGCCGGCGTCCACACCTTCTTCACCCGGCGGCCGTTCCCGTCATACGCATACATCCCGCTCGCCCCGTCGCCGCTCACGCCGGTATTCCGGTTTTCCGCGTCATACTCCAGGTCGAACCCATCATAGTCCTTCTGATTCCCAGCAAAATCGTAATCCACTCCGGTCTTGATCATGCGGTTGGTCGACTCGTCGAACTCGTTCTGCGACTGCGGTTCCAGCGGGTCCGAATAGGCCAGATTGTTCGATACCGCCACCCAGCGGTTGCCATAGCGGTCATAGCCATACGTCCGGTTCCATCCACCCGTTTCCATTGCCGCCGCCAACCGGTTCACACCGTCATAGGCGAAGGTCTGTTGCCACGCGCCGCCGGGACGGATCATCGTCTGGCTCAGCAGATTCCCGTTATTGCCCGTCCCGGAATAATTATATTCCAGTTCCATGACATTGCCCGCTCCGGCCGATGTCCCGAAGCTGTACGTCGTCGGCGTCCCGGGGGCTCGATAGTCCCGCGTCTCCCAGATATTGTTGCCCAGTTTGCTTTGCGTCAGCCGCCCGTCGGGCGCATACACCATCAGGTCCATATACGTCTTCCCCGGCGCAGAGGCTTTTGTCGTCCGGCCCGCATCGTCCACATCGTAACTCACCCGCCGGCCCGAGGGGTAATAAATGCTTCTGACCGCCCCGTTGAGGTACCAGTCATAGTTGAATGTCGGATAGCCCTCAAAGCCGCTTATCGTGTCCCGCGTGCACGTAATCTGCCCCAAGGGGCTATAGCTCAGGTATTCGGTCGCGGCCGCACTCGACGTCACCGACTTCAGCTGCCCGATATTCGGCGAGGCCGACGAAGCCGCCAGGTGGTACTGGTATTCAACATCGGGAGTCGAATCGTTGTAGGTCTTCGTCCGGATTCGGTGCAGCTCATCGTAAACCATCGTCGTTGTTATATTTCGCGCGTCTGTTTTTATATGTAGGTCGCCGCTGTCATAATACTGATAATGAACGCTTTCCGGATTCCCTTCAGTCCCTGCGATAATTCCGGTTTCCGGATTATGTGACCCGATCAGCCTCCCAAGAGAGCTGTATTTAAATGTGCGCGTCTGCGCTCCCTGGACAACCTGTGTCAGATTGTCCAAAGGATCATAGGTATACGTCGTGCTGTAATTCAGGCCACTGGGGTCCTCGACCACCTCGGTCATACGTCCCAGCGCGTCCCGCTTCTG
>CAZMAT010000048.1:0-1381 GCA_964564435.1 uncultured bacterium | reverse complement strand
AAGAAGCCGATGGAGACGACCTTGATCCCGGCCACCTCGACCGGCTCCAGTTCGCCCTCGCTTCCTCCGACGGCCGAATCCTCGATGCCGAGCATGGTCGGGATGCTGGGGCCGTGGATGTCGGTGTCCATCAGCCCGACTTTCCTGCCTGAGAGCGCGAGAGAGACCGCGAGGTTGACCGCGACAGTGCTCTTCCCGACGCCTCCCTTGCCCGAGAGCACGACGATCTTGTGTCCGATCCCGTCCATGCGCCTGTTCAGCCTGTCATCGTCGCGGACATTGGATTCCGCGGAGCACTTCTCAGCCATCTGAACTGTCTCCGATCGCAAGAAGCCCCTCCCAGAGCCGCACGATCTCAGCAGCCGCGGGGGAGTCGGTTTCGACGACGGTCATCCCTTGCAGGAGCGACCTGGTGAAGCATGGATCATATCCGATCCTGCCGGCCACCGGGACACTCCTCTCGCGGAGCCTGGATTCGATCCTCTCCGTGATGTCCGGGTTGATGTCGTGCTTGTTGATGCACACTGCCGAAGGGATCGAGAAGTGCGCCGCCAGGGAGAGCACCCTTTCCAGGTCGTGCAGCGCGGACAGGGTAGGCTCGGTTACTGCGAGAACCAGAGAGGCTCCGGTGATCGAGGCGATGACCGGGCAGCCTATGCCCGGAGGACCGTCGCAGATAACGGTCTCCAGCCCCTTCTCCATGGCGATCCGCTTCGCCTCTCCGCGGACGAGCGAGACGAGTCTGCCGGAGTTCTCGGCAGCCGGCGCGAGCCTGGCGTGGACTAGCGGGCCGGTTCTGGCGGAGGAGACCATCCAGACTCCGCAGACCCTTTCTTCCATCGCGATGGCGCCGGTCGGACAGAACCTCGCGCAGACCGAACAGCCCTCGCAGCCGACCGGATCGATCAGATAACGGTCTTCCGCACTTTTGACGACTGCCCCGAATCGGCAGAGCTCCAGGCATTTTCCGCAGGCAGTGCACTTCGCGGGATCGATGACTGCGGAATGGCCGCTCCGGAACTCGACTTCCCCACCGACTTCCGGTGACAGGAGAAGGTGCATGTCGGCGGCGTCCACATCGCAGTCCGCCACGACGGCCGGGGCCGCCAGGACAGCCAGCGATGCGCACACGCTGGTCTTGCCCGTGCCCCCCTTGCCGCTCACTACAACGATTTCCTTCATCCCGGACCCCGCTTGCCGCCCTGACCGGCCTCCACGGTTCCGCGCCCCCCGGCCAGGGCCGCGGTCCTTTCGCAGAGGAGTTCGAACAGGGATCTCCATCCCGGTATGGCGTCCACCAGAATCTCTCCTCTGGAGTACGCCTCGGCAGCCCTGCGTTCATCCGGTATCTCGAGGAGCACCGGCAGACATCTCCCGCGGG
>CAZMAT010000047.1:0-1607 GCA_964564435.1 uncultured bacterium | reverse complement strand
GGTCGACGGGGTTCTGTCGGCCTCGGGCGACCGCTCCAGCTCGCGCGGCGGCGGATGGGTGGGATGGTTCGAGAACGCCGGCGGAGCCGGGCCCTCCTGGATCGCTCACGTGATCGACGACGACTTCCCCGACCCGATCACAGTGGTCACGGGCGATTTCGACGGCAACGCAGGGCCGGACCTCGCCGTAGCGGGCACCGACGACATAAGGCTCGCCGTCTACACGTCCCCCGGCTACGGCAGGACCGTGATCGCCACCGACACGCTGGGATGCACGTTCTACGGCCTCGCTGCGGCCGACTTCAGCGGTGACGGGCGGGATGACATTGCCGGCGGGTCAGTCCTCTCGCCCGAGATCATCTGCTATCTCAGCACAGGATCGCCTTCGACATGGGATTGCGTCCCGGTGATCACCCACGCTTCGAGCTGCCTGGAGGCCAGGGATCTCGACTCCGACGGCGATCTCGACATCGTCTCCTCTTCCGCCATCGAAAACGGCCTGCTGCTCAGGCTGAACACCGGAGGCGGGACCTCGTGGGCTCCGAAACCCATCCTGCCCATCGGCACAAGCGGGTTCTTCCGGATGACCCAGGGCGACTTCGACGGCGACGGCAACGGCGATCTGGCGGGATCGTCCTACTACGGACAGGCGCTCGTCACCATGCCGTGGGGTGATCGTGCGATCCTCTTCACCACCGGATCGCTCGCGTCGTCCATCCTCCACGTTGACACCTCCTCCGGGGAGCCCTGGTTCGTGAGGGTCGAAGGCAGCACCTATCTGACCATGCGTTTCAGGTCCTCCGACGATCCCGGGCAGATGGGAAGCTGGACTGGCGAGATGCTCATCCTGCCCGGATACTGGAACTCGCTCGCCGGCTACGTCGACCCCGGCGACGATTACCTGCAGTACCTGGTGAGCCCGACCCAGAACGAGGAGTACGGAGATCCCGTTGTGACCTCGGTGTCGATCTCGGACGACATCACCGGGATCGAGGGAGGATATGAACCGGGATGCCCCGTCATCCCGTCTTCCAATCCTGCCAGAGGCTCGATCTCGCTCAGTGTGGAATCCGCTGCGGATGGCACGGCATCCATCGTCATGTACGACATCTCCGGAAGACTCGTGCAGACTATCCATTCCGGATACCTCGGGGCCGGTGGGCATGTCTTCGCCGCCGGCTCCGACCTGCCTTCGGGATGCTACACCGTCGGGTACTCGGTGGGCGGCTGCGTGGGAACCCTCCGCGTCGTCCTGCTGCGATAAGGAGGCGTGATGGGCATCGTCATGCTGTGTCTCGCCTGCGTGCTCGCCCAGGGAGTTGAGCCGCCCGCACAGCTTCATGTGCTCGAAGGAACCTCTCCGCTGTCCGACGGGAGCGTCCTCGTCTTCCGCGGCGCGGGATTCAGCCTTGCGATTGGTCCTGCCCCGGAGGGGAGCCTCGTGCTCGACCCCGAAGCCGGATCGCCCGATGACTACGCCGCGATCATGGGCGAATACCTGCGAAGCCCGCTCGCCGCCTGCGACTTTGGCGACATCCTGTACGAGAGGGACGGCATCAGCTTAGTCAGGCTCGATCCGGAGAGGACCGTAGCCCTCACCGAAGCCA
>CAZMAT010000046.1:0-1634 GCA_964564435.1 uncultured bacterium | reverse complement strand
GTTTATACAAGGGAGCCCTGTCCTCGGCATACGTGATCAGAAAATTCTGTTCCGATAATGCAGAAGTCTTGTCAACATAAAGGTAGGTCAAAGCTGACTCGTTCCTGACCATGTCCCTGGCCGTTACGGCAAGCTGGTACCTTTTACCTGCTTCAGCCTTGATGGGGATCTGTGTGGTGAACCGCTTATCTGCATTTTCCCGGAGGAACCGGAAGGTTACTTTTCCCGAATCAGCCAGTGCCGGTTTCTGAAAATCGGTAATGTCAGTGAGTGTGTAACTCAGGTTCACCAATCCCAGCAGCTTGTCGGGTTCAATTGTCCCTGAATACAACAATTCCGTGGGAAAGATCTTGATGAGCAGCAAAGAACCGGAAGGTTGGTTATGAAAAACGGTGTAGGCCGGATGTAATTTTGTACCCGAAGGGTTGTACATTTTTGTCAGGCTGACCACGTCGGGCTTTACGGTTTGCCGGGTTGTTGAACAGGCAACCGAAAGAACCAACAGGCACAACATGCAGTATAAGATGGGTTTCATCGTCATCCGGCAATCATGATTAACCGTAAAAGTACTCAAATTCTTTTATTCTTAAGATGCTCCAGTTCGGTCTGAAGTTGCTCCCAGGTATTCATTTGCTGCTTCAATTCGGCCTGCAGCTTGCTGTAACTGCTGTAAAAACCCGGGGCCCTCGTTTTTTCAGGGTCAATCGAAGGGTCTGCAACCAGTTTTTCAAAACTTTCTATTTCTTTTTCAAGTTTCCCAATTTGTTCTTCAGCCTTTACGACTTTGTTTTCCAGCTTCCGCACCTCCCTGTCGAATTCCTTTTTATCGAAAAATGCCTGCTTGCTGGTGGCCTCGTCTTTTCCTGCCTTTGGATTCTGAAGATTCTTTTTTTCAAGATCACTGAGGTCGCTTAGTTTTCTGCGTTCCAGGAATTCATAGATTCCGCCCAGGTGCTCTTTTACTTTTTTATTTCTGAACTCAAATACCTTGGTTACCAGGCCGTCAAGAAACTCCCGGTCATGTGAAACCACAATAAGTGTGCCGTCAAATTGGATCAGCGCCTTTTTCAGGATATCTTTTGTACGCATGTCCAGGTGGTTGGTGGGCTCATCCAAAATCAGCAGGTTACAGGGCTCAAGCAGCAAACGCGCCATGGCAAGCCTTGACCGTTCCCCTCCCGAAAGCACCTTCACCTTTTTTTCAGCATCATCTCCGCCAAAAAGAAAAGCACCCAGGATGTCTCTGATTTTTGTACGGATATCACCCACGGCAACTTCATCCAGCGTTTCCAGCACGGTTTTATGGTCATCGAGCAATTCATCCTGGTTTTGTGCAAAGTAACCCAGGCTCACATTATGCCCGGGTTTCAATGTGCCTTCATGCGGAAGATCCCCGGTAATGATTTTGGAAAGCGTGGTTTTTCCTTCTCCGTTGCGTCCCACGAAGGCAACCTTTTCACCGCGGTGAATGGTCATGTCGACATGATCCAGAACCTTATGGTGCCCGTAACTCATCGACAGGCCGCGAATATCAATAACTACGCTGCCCGACCGCGGCGCAGGCGGGAACTTGATGTGAATGGATGATGTATCCTCCTCGTCAATCTCAATGATGTCGAGTTTTTCAAGCATTT
>CAZMAT010000045.1:0-2029 GCA_964564435.1 uncultured bacterium | reverse complement strand
CGGCGGGCGCCAGAATATGTCGATCAACAGGAGGAATGGTGTCCTTATCCGGTTACGCTCAGGATCGTCGATCGCTCAGGTCAGCCAGGGAGCGTCGGAGGAGCTTGGATCCTGAAGCTGTCCGGCAGACCGGGAGAATCGAAGGAGGAGAGGATCAGGCGAGGCTGGTGATCTGCCGGTAGGGGCTCAGACTGCGGCCTCCTCCTTCTCGGCGGGCTGATCGCAGCAGTAGAGCTGCCTCATGACCGATCCCACCTGTTCGTAGATGTCGTGGCGCACCCATCCCTGACGTGCCTCGACCGCCGTCTTGAAGTCGTCGTAGTCGATCTCGCGCACGATCCTCTCGAAGGCCTTCGCCAGGTCGGCCTCTGCCACCCTGAACCTGTACCTGTAGTCGGCCCTCTCCTGTTCGTGCACCGGAGAGGCCCCGGGCAGGTAGCCGCTGCGGAAAGCCTCCAGGTCGGCCCGGACCCTTCCCCTGACGGTCAGCATGCCTTCCCGTGCGTCGCCGTCCCTTCTCACAACGCTGAAGAAGCCGAAACAAGTCGCCAGCCACATGTCAGACCTTCCCTGTCTCTGCCGTGACCTCATCGGGAGCCATGACTTCCTTCCGTTCGCCCCGGTTTCCCGACCCGGGACGGAATCCACGGAACAAGGGGGAGCAGGGGGGGTGCCATGTCGCATATCCGATGTGATGTGCCGTTAATGCGTCGATACGGATGCCGGTATCCCTGGGGACCATCCCGGCCGGCGGACGAACGGGATGATCCCGTCGGTCTTTTCGCAACGCGAAAATGCATGCCTGCCAAGCAGAAGGGGGCCGGATGGCATGCTGCAAGCCGGCCGGCCCGATGTTCGGGATGGAATGCGCGGAACAGGGTGAGATGGAGTGAAGAGGGATGAGCCGGGACGAGCCGTCGCCGGGTTGGGGTGCCGTGCCGATCCCCGCCCGTGACACGACCATCCCGCGAAGCGATATCAATCCGTCGGCACCGGGTGTGTCGTCATCCATGGCTGCACGGCGACGGCGGAGGCAAGGGCCGTCCGGAACGCCGGCGGCGGTGGCGCGGCAGGCGGGTCCGACGCAGGCCGTACCCCTGCCTCTTTGCCCGAACACTCGACAGGAGGATCCATGAAGCGGACGCTCCTTCCTACAGTTCTAGCACTTCTCTCCGCGTCGTGCGGCGTGGAGCCGGAGGAACCCGCCGCTCCTGCGGCCGCGGTCGTCTCCGACACCCTCACGGCCGTCGACTCCATCGGCATCCTGATGGGGGACAGCGACTACACATTCGGGGCCATAGCGGACTTCGCACCCCTGGCAGGCGGAGGGGTCGCCGTCCTGGACAGGATCGCCGAGAGAGTTTCGATCTTCGATGGCGAGGGGATGTTCGTCAGGAGCTTCGGCCGGCACGGCGAGGCTCCAGGCGAGTTCCAGTGGCCTGCGAGCCTTTGCGTGCTTCCTTCCGGCAATATCCTCGTGCTGGAGGGCGCCTCCGGGAAGGTGAACGTCTTCGACTCGACCGGCGCCTTCCTGTCGTCCTGGATCATTGAAGGGATGGGCATCTACCCCATGGAGGTCGAAGCCTTCGACGACTCGTCGTTCGTCGCCTACGACTTCTCGATGGACATGGACGAGGACGGGCTCTCTACGCTGTTCACGCTTTGGAGATACCACGCCTTCACAGGAGAGGTGCTGTCGAGGTACGTGACCTGGGAGGCCCCGGCATCGGCATCGACCGACTTCACGGGCGCATTCCTGCTCTTCGCGACCGACGGGGCCGGGAGGGTCTACCTCTCCCGGGCCGCCTCCGACCAGTGGATGGTGGAGGTGTTCGAGGCAGCCGAAGCTCCCGTGGACACGCTCCTGTGCTTCCCGGGCCTCGCCCGGATCGCGGTCGAGTCGGATTCGCAGCATGTGCCCGGTGTTCCGAGGATAAGCTACATGTACCAGGACTCCGAGCAGGGGAACATGGCCAGCGGCACCACGAATCTGCCGGAGTTCTTCCCGCTCGTGGCAGGCCTCGAGATC
>CAZMAT010000044.1:0-2178 GCA_964564435.1 uncultured bacterium | reverse complement strand
CCGACGGGGCCGGGAAGGCCTCCTGCTTCGGTCTGGAAGGTGCAGAGCACGGGGATGCCGGAGTCGCCGGAGAAGTGCAGCAGGTACGACAGGAAGGCCTCGGTGCCCCGGTCCATCCACTGGGCATCCTCGGCCACGATCACGACCGGTCGCCACCGGGTCAGGAGCGAGACCACCGCCTCCAGCAGGGCGACCTTCTCCAGAGGCCCCTCCATCTCCCCGAAGCCCTCGAAGACATCCGGCAGCACTGTCCCGAGGACCCTGGCCCATCCCGCCGGGAGCTCGGGGATGCCGAAGGCCCCTGCAGCCTTCCTTAGTGCACCGATCAGCGGAGCATAGTGCAGATCGGCGAACTCGGGCCTGCATACGAGCCCGATGCACCTGTCCGAGAGCCCCGATCTCCTGAGGGCCTCCTCCACGAGCGCGGTCTTCCCGACTCCCGGCTCGCCCCTCACCACGACGAGCTTCGAGGGAGGCCCTCCCGAGAGGATCGGAAGGATCCCTGCCGTCTCGTCGGCCCTGTCGACGAAGGCGCCGTCGGTCCAGCGGATCTGCCTGGCCGAGGTCCCGGGCCTGCACCAGCGGGAGCGCCCCGACGCCTTCGCGGAGTACATCGCCCGGTCTGCCGCCGCGAGGAGCCCGCGCTTGTCGGCCGCATCCACCGGGAAGAACACGAGGCCGGTGCTGGCGGTCACACCCCAGTCTCCACCCAGGAGTTCCGCCGTCCGGGAGGTGAGCCTGGCGGCCAGGATCTCTGCGTCGCACTCCTTCTCGATCCCGGCCAGGACCACGAACTCGTCCCCGCCGAAACGGCAGACCGTATCGGTCTCCCGGAAGGTGCTCCGGAGGATGGAGGCGAACATCCCGAGGATCCGGTCTCCGCAGAGATGTCCCCGGGTGTCGTTGACCGCCTTGAAGCCGTCGAGATCGATGAACAGGAGGGCGAACGGGGTGTTCCCGGCGGTCATGGAATCGAGCGCCCTGTCGAGGAGGCGCCGGTTCGGCAGGCCGGTCAGGTGATCCCTGTATGCGGCGCCGTAATCCGTCCGCATCATGCCTGCCCCGGTGAAGAACCCCTCGAGCAAAGCCTCCCGGTCATGCACCGATTCTAGACCCTCGCCGCACTCCCGGGGAGTCCCGCCGGCTTGCTTTCCCCGCCGGGCATGTCGAGATTCACGCTGTCACGGTCCGCGGACCGGTGTCCGGGAGGTCCGGCTTCGAGCCTGCGGACATGGCGGGGACATGTCACTTCGAATTGTCGCGGCTGTTCTTGCGCTCTCGGCATGTGGAGCGGGTTCCGGCGAGGCTGTCGGGCTCCCGTCCATGCCTGCGGGATTGCCGCCCGGAGCGGAGGTGCTGGGCGGGCTCCTCTGCGGCCGTGAATCCACCCGCCTCTTCGGGAGCCGGCCCGCGACCCTCGAAGAGGCCTCGGCACTACTCTGGGCGGCGTACGGATGCGTTCCGGACGGCCGGCGCACAGTTCCGTCGGCCGGAGCCCTCTATCCCCTCGAGGTGTACCTCTTGGCCGGTGCCGTAGACGGCATCGACCCAGCCCTGTACAGGTTCCTGCCCCTCGAAGGCAGCCTCGAACCCCTGGCGGAGGGGGATCTCAGGAGCGCTCTCTCGGAGGCCTGCCTCGGGCAGCCCTGGGTGGCCTCCGCCCCGGCGTCCGTGGTCATCTGCGCCCGGACTTCGGTGACGGCTGCGCGATACGGCGGGAGGGCAGCCCGGTATGCGACCCTCGAGGCAGGGCATTCGTCGCAGAACGTCTATCTGATGTGCGAAGCCCTCGGCCTCGGGACCGTGGCTGTCGGAGCCTTCGACGACTCGCTCGCGGCCGGGGTCCTCATGCTCGACAGCGGAGTCGAGGTGCTCTACGTGATGCCCTTCGGAGAGCCCGGGGAAGGGTGACGGGAACAGCCGGGCGGGATGCAGTCGAGAGAACCTCAGGAGGTGAAGCCATGCGGACCGCTTTGATGCTGATGGCCGCCTCGTGCCTGCCGGCGGCTGCCGGATCGGTCTACGTCACCGACTACGAATACCAGGCCGACCTCTCGGTATTCGTCGTCGATTACGAGTATCAGGCCGACCTCTGCGTGTATGTCTGCGACTACGGCTACCAGGCCGACGACAGCGACTCGGTCTGGTTCTTCGAGGACTACGAATACCAGGCCGATG
>CAZMAT010000043.1:0-2246 GCA_964564435.1 uncultured bacterium | reverse complement strand
TGTCATCGCCGTTTCTAGGATAGACAGAATCGCCGGGAAGGATGTGACAGTATCCGGGGGGACCCGGTGTTGTTAGTGACCTCCTGGCTGCATTTTCGGGGTGAAAACCGTTCCCTGAACAGCAGCCAGGAGGTCGAGGCGATTGTGGAGTACGAGTATAGACTGGAAGGCTCACGAGGCCAAGCGTATGAAGCAGCGGGGATGCAAGGTAGCGGAGATGGCGAGGGTTCAGGGGGTGAGTCGGCAGACGATTTATCGCTGGCTATCGCGGGAAGAGGGACGGAACCGGGGCCGGGTGAGCAAGCTCGAGCCATACAAGGAGTACGTTCGGAGCCGGCTCCGGGATTACTCGATCCCGGCGCCGGTGTTGTTGCGGGAGTTGCGAGAGCTGGGCTACACGGGTGGGATAACGATTCTGAAGGAGTACGCTGCAGAGGTGCGTGAGGAGAACATCGCCCGAGTCGTGCAGCGGTTCGAGACTGAGCCTGGGCGTCAGGCGCAGGTGGACTGGGGTGATTGCGGTAGCATAGAGCATCGTGGAGAGAGGAAGTCGTTGTACCTGTTTGCCCTGGTGCTGGGGTACTCGCGGTACTTGTGGGCGGAGTTCACCACGAGCAGTCGGCGGCCGGAGCTTCTGAGGCTTCTGGAGAAGTCGTTCGTGGAGACGGGCGGGGTGCCGTCCGAGGTGCTTCTGGACAACATGAAGCAGGCGGTTGACCATCCCCGGGCACAGAGCAGGCCGGCGGTAGTCAACGAGGACTTCAGATGCTTCTCGGCATGGTGGGGCTTTACGCCCGAGGTATGCCCGCCGTACTGGCCTCAGGCAAAGGGGAAGATCGAGCGGGGTATCGGGTACATCGAGAGGTCATTCCTCGAGGGGAGGAGCTTCGTCGATCTCGACGACCTGAACGGCCAGCTCAGGACCTGGCTTGCCACGGTGGCCAACGTGCGGGATCACGGGACGACGCGGAAGCGACCGATCGACCTCCTGCCTCAGGATCAGGCGACGATGGGAGCGCTGCAGACGAGGAGTTATCCGACCTCGCATCCGGTGAAGCGCCTTGCGGATCACGACGGGACGATCTCGTGGAAGGGAGTCCGGTACTCTGTGGATCCCCGGGCTCTCACGCGTCGCAGAGGCACGGACGTGGATGTGTACGAGGGTGTGGACGGGATGCTTCGTATCTACAGGGAGTCGGTCCTGATAGGTGAACACAGGAGGATGCCTGCAGGCTCTCCTCCACAGATGGACATGGCCCACGCTGCGGCGTGCCGTGAGCTTGCAGCGAAGCCTGGATATGGGCGCCCTCGTGGCCGCACTCCGCGCTTCAGCCAGTATGAGGTGCCATCGGTGCAGGAGCGGCCGCTGTCTGTCTACGAGGAGGCGAGCCATGCAGGCGTCTCTGGCATGTGAGTCTGCCCGGTCGAGGCTCGAGCATCTCGGGCTGCTCGTGGCCCGTGACGCGCTGGACAACGTGCTGGAGAGCGTAAGGCTGGAGGAACTCTCGGTGGCCGAGGCTCTGGACAGGCTGCTGGGCATGGAGGCCAGTGCGCGTCACGAGCGCGCGGTGGAAGCCAACATGAAGTTCGCCGGCCTGCCCTACAGGCGGACTCTCGAAGAGTACGACTTCAGCGCCCAGCCCGGCCTTGATCGAGAGGTGATGGACCGTCTGAGCACGATGCGCTTCATGGCCGAAGGGGTGAACGTGATCTTCCTCGGGCCTCCGGGAGTGGGCAAGACCCACCTGGCGGTAGGACTGACCCTCAAGGCCATAGAAGCCGGGCACAAAGCCTACTTCACGACGATGAGCGACCTGGTCAGGAAGTACCACGAGGCGGCGAGACAGGACCGCCTCGGCCGCCTCCTCGGGATCCTTGCCAGACCGGCCCTCCTCGTACTCGACGAGATCGGCTACACGCAGTTGGAGAGGTCCGAAGGCTCCTTCCTCTTCGACGTGATAGCCGTCCGATACCAGCGGCAGAAGCCCTTGATCCTAACCTCGAACAAGTCGTGGGGCCGGTGGGGCGAGATCCTCCCCGACAGCATCATGACCGCAGCCCTGCTCGACAGGCTGCTGCATCGCTCCATCACGGTCAACATCCAGGGAGAAAGCTACAGGCTTCGCGAGCACAGGAAACTCGGGCTGATCCCCGAGCTCGACCCCGAATCCGAAGGGAGGAATGCCGACAAGAAATCTGTCACACCCAAACCGGCGAAACCGTCACGCTAGAAAACGGCGTTGACA
>CAZMAT010000042.1:0-2335 GCA_964564435.1 uncultured bacterium | reverse complement strand
CGATCCAGGACGGGGTGGAGGGTGAGGAGCCCGTTTCCGGGCTGCTGACACTGACCCCCTCCTCCAACCCCTTCACATCATCAGTAACGATCACCTGCGATGGCTCATCGATGCCGGCCATGCTCGAGGTCTTCGACATCACCGGCCATCTGATCCGCAGCCTGAGCGACCCGGAAGGGGCAGCATTCACCTGGGATGGGCGTGACGGAGTGGGCGCCGTGGTTCCGACCGGTACATACCTGGTCCGGGGCTCTGTGGACGGCCAGGCATCATCGATCATGGTGGTCAGGCTCTAGGTCTAGCTGGGCCTTGCTTGCAGGGCGGTTGCCTTCCCTTCCCTGCGTGACTGATCCACCTGCAGAAGCTGCGGCCAACGCGCCTTATCGAACCGTGCATGACAAAGCCTGCCATGGACATCCTGCGATCCGGTCCATCATTACCTTGTCGAGCGCCTGCAGTTATCGAAACCCTGTCGTGGGGCTAATCGGATGGCTGTCAGTCGAATGTACTCTGGAGGGGCTGAACGGCTGGGCTGGCGAGCCAGATCAGCGCAATTGCCAACTCCTGCCTACTGTGGCTGCTGGGATTCTCTCTTGATCGGGAGCGTCCGGGTCTGTACACGGGATGTCACACATCCTGACCATGCATGAGTTGGGAATCTCGCCGATCGCATCAGATTGGACAAATGCCGTGATATGGAGCAGATCCCAGACCCATGTCGGATCGATCCTGTAGTCGACACAGATCTTGAACTGGCCGGGCTCGCGGATCACCCTGAAGCCGACGACCTGCGAATCCTTCGGCGAGATCGTGGCCTGTATCCGGGTGGATACCCGCGAGGCGGTCTGACCACGTACCTGACTGGAGAATGGGCCGCCGTGAAGACGGCGGCCTCCTCTCATCGTTGTTCGACCGGTTATTGACCTGGATGTGGTTCCGGTCTACAATCATGAAAGTGCCATGCTCTGTGAAGGAGGATCATTTTGAGAGCTAGGAACTTAACAGTTGTTCTTGTTTTCAGCGCCTCCTTGGCTTTTGCCGGAACGACACCCTCCCTCGGAACCGTGCTGACTCCAGATGGCGAGATCATGGATGGGGCTTCGGGGAGTTTCGACCCCGCGGGGTTCCGCATGGAATATGGTCCAGATGGAGAGCCGTTGTTCGTGGAGGAGGATTCCTCACCCCTGGAACCCATTCTCCCTCCTGCCGGGCAGGACCTGGACGGCACCTGGTACCCGCTGGGAAGTGGTGTGAACGATGGTGTCAACGCCATCGCAGTAAGTGGCTCGGACGTGTATGTGGGAGGAGAATTCACCGAGGCCGGAGGGAATCCAGCCAACCACATCGCCAGATGGGATGGCATCAGCTGGTCGGCACTGGGAAGCGGTGTGAACGAAAGTGTCTGGGCTATCGCCGTGGGTGGCTCAAACGTTTATGTGGGAGGAGACTTCTGGCAGGCCGGAGGCAACCCAGCCAACCTCATCGCCCGCTGGGACGGCAGCAGCTGGTCGACACTGGGAAGCCACCCATGGGACGGTGTGAACGACAGGGTCTACGCCATCGACTACAGCGATACTGGTATGTTGTATGTGGGAGGAGAATTCACCGAGGCCGGAGGGAATCCAGCCAACCACATCGCCAGATGGGATGGCATCAGCTGGTTGGCGCTGGGAAGCGGTGTGAATGAACGTGTCCGGGCTATCGCCGTGAGCGGCTCGGACGTGTATGTGGGAGGTTTCTTCACCGAGGCCGGAGGCAACCCAGCCAATTTCATCGCCCGATGGAGTGGCAGCAGCTGGTCGACACTGGGAAGCGGTATTAGCTGGGCTGTATATGCCATCGCCGTGAGCGGCTCGAACATATATGTGGGGGGAAACTTCCTCCAAGCCGGGGGTAATCCAGCCAATTATATCGCCCGATGGAACGGCAGTAGCTGGTCGGCGCTGGGAAGCGGTGTGGGCGGCTATGCCATGGCCATCGCTGTGAGCGGCTCTGATCTGTATGTGGGAGGGTACTTCACTCAGGCCGGAGGAACCTCAGCCAACCGTATCGCCCGATGGGACGGCGGCAGTTGGTCGGCGTTGGGAAGCGGCGTGGACGATCAGGTCAACGCCATCGCAGTGAGTGACTCGGACATATATGCGGGAGGACTCTTCACCCAGGCCGGAGGCAACCCAGCCAGCCGCATTGCCCGATGGGCATCTGACACAGGAATTGAACCGTCCCCGGAAATGGAATCGAGCGTGCTCCATGCCTCTCCCAATCCCACGGCAGCCGGCATCGAGCTCTCCTTCCAGAGCACCGGGCCTTCCCCGTTGACCCTCGAGGTCTACGA
>CAZMAT010000041.1:0-2801 GCA_964564435.1 uncultured bacterium | reverse complement strand
CGAAGACGAAGACGAAGAAAACCGGAGCCGGAAGCGGGGGCTCCGTGAAGATCCGCCGCACTTCACGGAAGGTCTTCCAGTTCAAGGTCACCCTGAAGGGGACGAGGCCGCCGATCTGGAGACGGATACAGGTGCCGTCGCGCTACTCGTTCTGGGATCTGCACTGCGCGATCCAGAACGCGATGGGATGGAGCGACACCCACCTCCATGAATTCCGCATACCCGTCTTCGGGATGAAGCGGGTGGTCCCTGTCGGCCTGCCGTCAGACGAGGATTTCGGTCAGGAGCCCACCAGGCCGGGATGGAAGCTGCCGATCCGGCACGTCTTCTGGGAGGCCGGGACGAAGATCGACTACGTTTACGACTTCGGCGACGACTGGCTGCATTCCGTCGAGCTAGAGAAGGTCGTGACTGAGGAGGAGGGCGTCACCTACCCGAGGTGCCTGGCCGGGCGCAGACGCTGCCCGCCCGAGGACTGCGGCGGCGTCCGGCGCTACGAGGAGATGCTCAAGGTGATCGCAGATCCCTCGCATCCCGGGTACGCCGAGCAGAGGGCCTGGCTGGGGGAGTCGTACGATCCCGCCGCGTTCCCGGTCGACGAGGTCGAGTTCTGGGATCCGAAGGAGCGCCTGAAGATGGTGCTGGATGGGATGACCTGAGCCAGCCATGACCTTCGACTCCGACACCGGAACCCGGGGAGGGAGGGCATGATGAATCTCCTGGCAGGGCTTCTCTGCACGATAGCGGTGGTCGCGGCGGCGCAGGGGCCGGAAGACTCCATTCTGGCGATGTACGGCGACAGGGTGTCCAGGCCTGGTGCCGGCACCCTCTGCATCGTCACGGATCAGGGCGACACGCTGACCTTCCGCGACCTCACCGCCGTCGAAGATGGCGAGAACTACTGCGTGCACGAGCTTCGTGAGTTCCTTCGCGACCAGAACATCTGGGTGATCGTGAAGGGCTGCTACGAATGGACCGAGACACTGCTTGTAGACGGCTCGGACGGCAGCCAGACCGTGGTCGTCTCCACACCGGTTCCGAGCCCGGACGGAACAAGGCTTCTCTGCAGCAACGAGGACATCATCGCGGGATTCGACGACAACGGCATCCAGGTGTGGAGGGCTGACCGTGACAGCCTCGTTCTGGAGTTCGAGGATCTCGACGTTCCGTGGGGACCCGCCGGGGCACGCTGGGAGAACGACAGCCTGATCGTGTTCCTCAAGCGCACCTTCGACCGGGAGCAGGATCTGTACAACGCGCGTCCGGGGTGGCTGGAGCTCTCGGGAGACGGCACCTGGCTGACTGACGACCCGGCCGACTGGAACTAGCCTCCGTTCGGGCGAGATCCGCACAGCTCCGTTTCCGCTTGACCAGACCCCGCCCGGCGAGCATCCTAAACCACGAGATGGCTTCGTAGTCTCCTGTCGGGAGGGGCGCCAATGGTCGGACTGTCTATTACGTGTCTTGTTCTCGCTGCCGGAACGGCCTCAGGGGCGGCCTGCGGATCCGGTTCCCAGGCGGCGCTCGAATCGCTCCTCCCGCCTGCCGGGATTTGCGCCGGAGCGCCCCATGATCCCGAAGCCGTCGAGATTGGCGGGATCGCCTCCCCGGGATGCGTCGACGGCTGGCCCGTGTTCCTCGACCCTCCATCGGGCGGCTTCCCCTACACGATCACCGTCTTCGACGTAGACGGCGACGGAGCCGACGAGCTGTTCTGCACGGGCGGCGAGACGTTCGGCCTCGCCGGAGACGGCTCGTTCCTGCCGGGATGGCCCACTTCGGAGATGCAGTACATGGGCTACGGCACCAACGACCAGAAGCCGGGGCCGTCATGCGCCGACCTCGAAGGCGACGGCATCTGCGAGATCTTGTGGTCGGAGAGGGACTGGTACGCCGGAAGCTCGCACATGTGGAGCTTCAACGGCAGGCACACCGACGGAAGCGACATGGAGGGATTCCCCCAGGTCGCGCCCGACGAATCCTCGAACGCGCTCGATTCGCCCTTCGTGCTGGGCGATGCCGACGGAGACGGCGACCTGGAGGCCTGGAGCGCCCACACCCTGGGCAACAACTTCGTCTACTACCGCCTGTCCGGATTCGACCATCTCGGCAACAGGCTATTCACGACCGATCTCGACCCCGCCGAGAACATCCTCGACGTCTACTTCGGCGACGTCGACGGCAACGGCCAGGACGGGTTCTTCGCGATAGCCCGCCTGAACGGGGTGTTCCGCCTTCACGCCTTCACCCCTGAAGGCGAGGAGCAGTCCGGCTACCCCCACGACCTGTACCAGCCTTCCGGCGGGTACGAGATGTTCGGCGAGCCTATCCCGGCAGACCTCGACGGCGACGGAGACCTCGAGATCATCATCGGCTACAACTCCGCGGTCGCGACCGCGGTGGCACGGCACCACGACGGCACGCCCGTGGAGGGTTTCCCAATCACGCTCGATTCGGGCATCCAGCTCTTCTACCTCGGGCTCGGCGACCTGAACGGCGACGGATATCCCGAACTAATCGCAACGGGGAAGATCCTCGCCGAACAGGACTACGGTGTCTGGGCCATAGACCTTGCGACAGGACCGCTCCCGGGATGGCCCGTGCTGGTTCCGGGGTGGCCCGCGGGCTATCCGACGGTCGTGCAGGTCGACTCAGACGGCACGCAGGAGGTGTGCGTCGTGACGGATGCGGGACAACTCGTCGCGATCGATGCAGACGGCTCGATCGAGCCGGGCTACCCGAAGGCCCTGAGCGGGCCGTCCTACTCGGGAGTGGCGGCCGGGGACATCGACGGTGACGGC
>CAZMAT010000040.1:0-4205 GCA_964564435.1 uncultured bacterium | reverse complement strand
AAATCTGTCACACCCAAACCGGCGAAACCGTCACGCTAGAAAACGGCGTTGACAGGACTGTTTCGAGGAGGTCTACTGCGACTATCCGTGGAGCCAGAACCTCGGGTTCCCCTTCGTGTCGGCATACGGCTTCTGCGAGCACAACACCCTGCCGTTCACCTGCATCAGTTTCGAGACCTACGTGGCCCACGAGCTGTCCCACCACTGGTGGGGCAATTTCGTCACGGAAGCAGACTGGCCCGAGATGTGGCTCTCGGAAGGGTTCGCCTCCTACAGCCAGGCCGCCTGGGAGGAGTGGCGGTACGGAGATGACGCCTATCACGACTTCATGCTCGAGACCATGCAGTACTTCATGGAGACAGGCGAGATGTTTCCGATAGTCCCCGCCGAGGACTACTGGTGCCCCACTGTCTACGACAAGGGAAGCTGCGTCGTTCACATGCTCCGTCACGTGGTCGGTGACGAGGCGTTCTGGTCCGCCCTGCAGTCCTACCTGGCGGACAATGCCTACGGGTCGACGACCACGGAGGACCTGATAGAAGCTTTCGAGACCGAATACGGGAGCGACCTGGACTGGTTCTTCGACACATGGGTCTACGACTGGGGCTACCCCGACTACGAACTGGGCTGGAGCAGCGAGCAGGCCGGTTCCGTCTGGCAGGTCGAGGTCACGATTGAGCAGGTCCAGACCGTCGGTCCGGTCTTCACCATGCCCGTCGACCTGCTCATAGAAGGCCCGGCGGAGGACTCCCTCGTCGTCATGTGGAACGACCAGCAGATCGACACCCAGTCCTTCACAGTCGCGTTCCAGCCCACATCGGTCGAGCTCGATCCCGATGACTGGATCCTGCACTCCGACCAGGCATTGGGGATCGAGGGTCCTGAGCTGCCTCCCGTCCAGGAGGTGTCGGTGTTCCCGAACCCCGCGACGAGCAGGATTTCGATAGGCTGGCTGCACCACGGTCACTTCACCGCCAGGATCTACGACATGGCAGGCAGGTGCATGGTCGAGGCGCAAGTGTCGGCGGCTTCTCCGCTCGTCGACATATCGCAGCTCCCCGCTGGCAGCTACGGTGTGTTCGTCGAGAGCATCTCCGGAGAGTCGGGCACAGCCTCGCTCACGGTGCTGGGCGACTGAGGGCGAACCAGACAGGTCGGGTGATACGGATTCCTTGATCCTCGATACCCGGCAAGGGAACTGAACGGGCGGACACCGCCACCCTCTCGACTAGATCGATAACCCCCGGAAGGAGATCCAGCCTGCCTGATGATGGAGCTGGAGATGATGCCTTCGCTGCTCTTCGCAGAAAACTTGCGGGCTCGGTCCTCCCTGGTTAAGGCACCCTTGTCGCACAGCTCGTGAATCGCTGGCTGGAGGGCTTCGTCTCGGGATTCGCGATGCCCGTCATCCAGGGGAACCTCGCGGCAGCCAAGCGGGCCGGACGCCCGGGCGCTTGCGCGACCATCCCGCAGACGGGTGGGAACCGGCAGCAGCGGCCGTGCCCGGATCAGGTATCGAGGGTCGCCAGCATCACCCGCCTGTACCCGTCGAAAGCCTTTCGCCCAGCCTTCGTCAGCCTGTACATCGTCCTCGGCTTCCGATCCACGAATTCCTTCCTCTCCTCGACATAGCCCGCACCCGAGAGCCGGCTCATGTGGGACGAGAGGTTCCCGTTGGTGAGCCCGGTCCTGTTCAGCAGGAAGACGAAATCGGCGCTGTCCACGACGTACAGGTTGGCCATTATCGCAAGACGCGCAGGCTCGTGGATCAGCCTGTCAAGCTCCGGACGGCCCGTCTCCTCCCGGTCCGCTCCGGAGGCCATCAGGCGGCCTCTTCCCTCTGCACCGGGTTGCGCCGCATGAACCGCGCCATGAGCACGACGCCGACTGTCAGTATCGGCGCACCCGTAGCCATGATGGGCCAGGTATGGGGCTGGCCGGCGAGCTGGGCCCCGGCGAAGTTCAGGACGGCCATGACGGCGAAGACGTAGAACCTGCCGGCCGACTTGGCCCAGGCCACCGCTGTCATTCCAAGCGCAACGGCGAGTCCGAGCATGAGGACCGGATGGGTCGAGAGGAGACCGGTCCAGGTCTCCGTCCTGTGCGTGAAGAACACGGCGAGCCCGAGCGGAACGGGCAGCAGGACGAGCAGCGCGATCAGCATCACTCCTCTCCGCTCCCTGGTCCTTCGATCCGCCGCGAAGCGGACGCTGCCCACACGGGGGGTCACGACGAACTTCCTGAGAAGCACCGCCAGGAGCAGGCAGAAGGAGGGGACGAGATAGGCCCCCATGCTTGCGAGCAGGCCGTATCCGAAAAGCCCGGCCCCGATCACGACATCGAGCAGCCCGCTCTCGCTGCGTATCGCGTATGCCCTGCTCTCGATCTCCTTCAGGTCCAGCGCATCCATCTCGACCTCCACAGATTAGTTTGTACTGCAAATCTATCTGCAGGAGTATAGCGTCGGGAGCGGACATGTCAAGACGATCCCGGAGTCGAGACCGTACCGTCCAGCTGTGGACCCGATGCGATCAGATCAGACCGCTTTTCGCTTTCGGGCCCGACTCCGGATCGGGTGATACCCGGTCCTCGAACCCTGAAACCCAGAGTGATGGCTTGACGAGCGAACGCTTCTGCCTGCGACGAAATCGATAATCCCCTGGCTGGAGATCCGGCCTGTCTGCCGGCCTGGAGAATCGAACGACCCCGACCCGGATCTTGAGGCAGAATCGTCTGCCGAACCTCTGAGCTCCTCCCGCGTCTGAGTAGTGAAGGGAGGATTCAATGCACCCCACAGCCGAGTTGATCCGGAATGTCAGAAAGGGAGACAGGCAGGCTACTGAGGAACTCTGCCGCATTCTACTGCCCGAGATCCGGCGGGAGTCTGAGCGTTTCCGGGGCTTGATGGATCAGGAGGATCTCGTCCAGGAATCGATGATCAGGATCCTCGAGCGGCTGGACACCCTTCGAGACGATGACAGGCTGGTTCCCTGGGCTCGCAGGATCGCCCGCAACACCTGCATCTCGGCGATCCGGAGGCGACCCCGGTTCATCGAGTTCGACGAGGATCGAACCTTCGAACCTGCACGCCCGGAGTCTGTTTCAGATCGCGACGATATCCTTGTGGAGCGGATCGTCGCGGCGATCAGCAGGCTGCCGGTTCACCTCCGGGAATCCGCTCGGCAGGCCTACCTGCTGGGAATCCCCCAGAAAGGCATCGCCTCCCGTCTCGGGATACCGGTTGGAACAGTCAAGAGCCGCCTTGCAGCTTCCCGCAGCCAGGTGAGGATTGCTGTCGAGAGAATGTCCTCGGAACTGGAGGAAACCATGGAGAAAGCCGTATCGGACATCTCGATCGCCTATCAGGAAGGAACAGTTCAGGGTCTGTCGCTCCGCGGTTATGGTCTGTACTTCGGCAGTGTGCTGGAAGTCGGAGACGTCGAGGAAGTCGTTTTCCTCGACTACCCCGGACCGGTTCCGACCATGGTGGTCATCAGCGAAGTCAGGAGGAAGGTAAGGATCGCCGGCACCGAAGCCTTCGAGGTGTTCATCCGGCACTTCGAGGTTGAGCCGGAGGAGCCGCCGGTCATGGACTACTTCTCGATCGACGGGGATTCGATCCGGTGGCTCATGAGGGCTTCAACCATGGGTGGCGACCCTCATCTCGAGTTCAACGACGGCTCCTCCTGCTGGCTGCCGACGCCTCGGGTCGTCAGAGGAGACAGACCCGCTGACGACATGATCCTGAGAGCATGCGCAATAACACTCGACGGCAAGTGGATCGACAGATGCATCAGCTGCCTGGATTTGAAAGATGCAGGGTCTCCGGCTGAAAGCATCTATCGTAGCGACAAAAGGCAGATACTCCTCAGGAGATACATCGACGAAGGGAACGCGAAGAAGAGGGAACTCCCCTGGGAATCGCTGCCGGTCAGCGAACAGCTTCCCGAAGGAGTAGGCACCCTCAGGCACTGGTACGATTGCGTGCTTGTGAAACCCGTGCCCTGAGGATCGCACGTATAACAGAGCTCACAAAAGACAGTCCAAAATGTGATCTTCAATCCGGGTTATCGGCAGGATCAGACCGTGTGGCACGATCACGACAATGAGTCATCAAGGTCGTTTGAAGAGACGAAGACTCCGAGCTTATTCACTGTTGGGGCAGGTCATGGTGCCTTGCCACTTGCCGGAGGCAGGTGGCGGGC
>CAZMAT010000039.1:0-4624 GCA_964564435.1 uncultured bacterium | reverse complement strand
AAATCTGTCACACCCAAACCGGCGAAACCGTCACGCTAGAAAACGGCGTTGACAATCGGCTCATTCCTGCGTCTGCAGGAATGAGCAGGCCCGACAGTGGTTCGCCACCGCTGGAACACCTGGCAGGGCGAACCGCGAGAGGGCCCGGAGCGTACTTCATCGTATCAATTCCGCTGCGCGGAATTGACGAGTTAAAGCGGTCTGGACGAGAAAGGGGCGCCGCGATGCGGCGCCCCTCGATGGATCGGGGGAGGGGCTCGAGCCCCCCCCGTTTCTGCGTCGGTCCGCTACCTGACGACCACCAGGTTCCTCGAGGCGGCATAGCCGTTAGCCTCGAAGCGGATCGTGTAGATGCCCGTCGGCACGCTGCGGCCGTCCGCACCCGTGAGGTCCCAGACCAGGTCGTGATCCCCGGCGGCCATCTCGGAGTCGACCAGCTCGGCCACTATCCTGCCCGAGAGGTCGTAGACCCTGAGGCTCGCGCGGCCTGCGTCGCCCATCGTAACGGGGATGGAGGCGCTGACCGAGGCGGGGCTCGGGGACGGGAGGCCCATCGAGGAGACCATCACTTCGCCCTGCTGACCCTCGATGCCGACGAGGCTGACCGTGATCGTGCCCTGGTAGGGGTTGTAGTCGCGGGCCCAGACAGTGACGTTGATGTCCCCGTTCGTGGTCGGAGCGACCGCGAGGGTGGCCTGGCCCGAGGCGTTGGTCGTGGCCACCTCGTAGACCTCGCCTGTCTGCCAGTCGCCCTTCTGCAGGCACACGCGGGCGCCGGAGAGGCCCCCGGAGGTGCCCGTCACGGTGACCGTGACGTTGCCCGGGCCGGAGATGGTGGAAGTGTGAGATACGGTCATGGCCGAGGCGTGGGTCGACCACATGGGCAGCTCGGGGTCACCCAGCAGGTTGTACTCCATGGTGCACCAGTGCCAGTACGCGTCCTCGGGGGGCAGGAACTCGTCGACGCTCACCGCATGGGCGGCGCCCAGGTTGTAGACGTTGTTGACCCTGTAGTCGACGTAGAACTGCTTGACGATGTCGTTGCTGAGGCCGGTTCCGGGCTCCACGCCCAGAGAGCCCCAGCCGAACCTGGAGTTGAAGGCCCCGAAGCCGCCGCCGTTGGGGGATCTCACCCATGCATCGCCGCAGCAGGTCTGGGTGTCGAATGCTCCGATGAGGCAGGAGATCGAGTTCCAGATCGCCACGGTGCCGGTGCCGGAGTAGTTGGTGAGGGCCATGATGTCGGAAGTACCCCAGTTACTGCCCTCAGCAGTGTACATGTATGTCTCTGAACCATGGCTCGAATGCATCACGTGATGCGGGCCGGCGTTGATCATGGCGGAGGTTATTGCTCCGCTGTTGCCGGGCGGGACCTCCTCGTGGCAGCCCTCGATCTCCCAGGAGGTGGGGAAGTAGTTGTCGACGAGGTAGGCCAGTGCGCTGCCATATACTTCGATAGGTGGAACATGGTATTCATCGTACCAGAGATGACCGGTCGAGAAGCCTATGCGCATCTCCTCCGGAGCCGTCTCGAAGTAGTCCAGCGCACCGGGCACGTGTTCGTAGGTGAACACCTTGTCGTTGAACAGATTGGCATCGGCGACGGATCTTATCGGCGCCCTGCCGACCCAGAGGTCGGGGTGGTAGGTCATCGCGTCGACGCCGAACTGGCCGTAGATGTGGTTGCCGTTGGAGTCCCAGCTGTCGTAGGAGCCCTGGCTGTCGTTGTTGTCGGAGTAGTAGATGTCGCAGGGGGCCTCGGGCTCGTTCTCGTCGCCCGCGCTGAGGATGATGTGCCTGCCTGCTATCTTGTCGTCGTCGCCCGCTATCAGCACGAACTCGGTTCCCTCCAGGCGGCAGTCTATGAGGAACCTCCTGATCTGGTGGGCCAGATCGTAGGAACCGACCGCGTACTGGGTCTGGATCCAGGTGGTGGTGTAGACGTTGGTGGGTACGCCCTTGGCCGTCTTCCAGGCCGCCAGATCGCCCATCGCGTCGGCGTAGTCCTGGGTCGTGACGATCACGTACTCGCCGTAGGCGAGGTCGCGCGAGGCCACTATCTCGGCGCCGGAGGGCGACACGCCCTCGGGGTTCACCGCAATGGCGCGGACGATGTCCATCGAGCGCTGCTCGCTCTGGGCGGAGCGGCGCAGGATCGTGCGGGCCTCGTCGGACTGCTCTATCTCGAGAGATACAGTGAGGGAGGTGAGGGTCTCGATCGTGCCGCTGCGCGGGTTCCAGCGTACGGGATAGACGTCGAGATCGGCCGTAGGGATGCCCAGGATGGGGGTGGAACCGTCGAGATGCGCGGTCTCGACCGGGTACGGGGTGCTCGAGCCGTAGACGCTCTCGTCTATGTCTATCGGCCTGGGCGTGTGCTCGACCGAGAAGGGCAGCGCCGGCCCGCACGGCATGACGTCGAACCTGCCGCGCACCGGCGTGTAGACGGCTTCGGCAACCGTCATCGACCGGGCCACGGTGCCCGTGGGGAGGGCGACGGTGACCGGGAGCACCGGCATGGAGGGGAGGCCCTCGCCGTTGATCGGTGTGGCGCCCTCGTATGTGACGCGGGTGTAGGGACCCACCTGGTCGAGTTCGACGGCGGACGCGTCCAGGGGGATGCTCACGAGCATCTCCCCGGCTGTCGCGAAGCCGGCCAGTGCGAGCGCCGCGAGCATGAAGAACGGAAGCCTCATCTCTCCTCCTTGGTGCAACCCGTGGTTCGACTCTTCTCCACTCTTGTCACCACTCGTCCGGTCCCGGCGCGAAAGCGTCGCCGCGGCCACCCGTGAAACGCAGGGGCCCCCGTCACCGGAGGCCCTCCAGATCAAGCCTGCCGTGAATATGCGTCAGTCGCTGCAGCCAGCGAGTACACCGACCACTCCCTCCGCGGCCGACCCGGCATCGGCCGGATCGCCTCCGAAGGAACCTTCCAGGCCGCCCGGGCCGTAGACCTCGACCCTCATCGAGTCGGCCTCGGGCGTGACCAGCACGAGCCATCCCGCTTCGAAGAAGCTTGCAGCGAGCGAGAATGCCTCCATGCCGGAAGCGCCGCCCAGCTCGACCGGCTCCCCATATACGGGATACCCCGAGAGCGCGCCGAGTTCCCGCACCAGGGCGGATGCAGCCCCGGAAAGCCCGCCTTCGGCGGCCGACACCGTGATGAGGTTTTCCGAACCGCCGTCCACGGGGGCGACCGAGGACCAGTCTATCCCGGTGGAACCCGGGGAATCCTGCAGGGTCGGGGCGGTCTCGACGGCTTCCTCCCCGTCGCCGGAAAGGGCATCCCAGAGGAGGAGCCCGGCGATGAGGGCGCCTGCGCCCACGGCGATCAGGCTCCCGCTGACGGACGATCCGTCCGTGTCCCCGGAGGAGCCGGGCGTGTCGTCGGCGAAGGCGTTCCAGGGGAGCGCGAGCCCGGCCGCGGCTGCGAGTGCCAGCGCACGGCCCGCCCGGAGCAGGCTGACGGGCAACCTACTCCTCCTCCTCCCTGGTGACCTCGGACATGATCCTCTCCTGAACCTCGCGAGGCACGGGCTCGTAGTGCGAGAAGGCCTGAGTGAAGCTGCCCCTCGCCTGCGTGAGGGAACGGAGGGAGCTGGTGTACTGGTAGAGCTCGGCCTCGGGCACCAGGGCCCTGATGACCTGGAAACCGCCCTCGGCCTCCATGCCCAGTATCTTGCCGCGTCGCGAGTTGGCGTCGCCGATCACGTCGCCCATGAACACGTCGGGCACGGTGATCTCGAGCGACATCAAGGGTTCGAGAACCTGCGGGGCGGCCTCGAGCATGAGCTGCTTGAAGCACTTGCTCGCCGCGAGCTTGAAGGCCATGTCGGAGGAGTCGACGGCATGGAACGAACCGTCGTACACCACCGCCTTCACGTCCACCACCTTGCTGCCCGCCACGGGACCCCTGTCGAGGGCTTCGGTGACGCCCTTCTCGATGGCCGGTATGAACTTGGTGGGCACCGTGCCGCCGACGACCTCGCTCGTGAACTGGAACCCGTCGCCGCGCGCCATGGGCTCGAGCCTGAGGAATACGTGCCCGTACTGCCCGCGGCCGCCCGTCTGCTTCTTGTGCTTGTACTGGCCGCTGACCGTCTTCGAGATGGTCTCGTGATAGGCGATCCGGGGCTTGGAGAGCTCGGCCTCGACCGAGTACAGGTCCTTGAGCCGCGCCAGTACGGTTGCCAGATGCTGCTCGCCCATGCCCGAGAGGGTGGTCTGGCCTATCTCGGCCTCGTTCCTGAAGAACAGGGTCGGGTCGAGGGATGCGAGCTTGGTCAGCCCGGCTCCCATCTTGTCCTCCTCGCCCCTCTTCTTCGGCGCGATGGCCGCCCTGTGGACGGGGTTGGGGAAGGAGATGGGGTCGAGCACGACCTGCTTCTGCCTGTCGGCGAGAGTCTCGTTGGTGGACGTGGCCTTCAGCTTTGCCGCAGCGGCTATGTCGCCTGTCACGAGGCGCGAGGCCTCGGTGCGCTTCGCGCCCGACAGGTAGTAGTAGTTGCCCAGGCGCTCGGTCATCCCGCGGCTGGTGTTGAGCACGTCGACCGCGCCCTCGATCGAGCCCCGCAGGACCCTGAAGCAGACCATGTCGCCCACGTGCTTGTCGATCGTGGCCCTG
>CAZMAT010000038.1:0-4763 GCA_964564435.1 uncultured bacterium | reverse complement strand
TCGAAGCTCCACGAGCCCTGGGCGCTCGTCATCGAAAGCTGCAGCCTGACGATGTCTCCGGTTGATGCACTCTCGTCCACCGTCATCGAGAGAGCGCCCGACCCCGCGCTCGATGCCCCCGGGGTGAGCGATCCGTATGAGACTGTGGACCCGGTGAGTGTCGCCGGGCCTTCGGTGAGCGTCGCGCCCAGCTCGATCGAGGTCAGATCCACCGTGCCCTGGTTGCGCAGCGTGATGTGGATGTCCGCGGAACCCCCCGGCGAGAGGTGCCCGACACCCTGAGAGTCCTCGATCCAGACCTCCTCGATCGCCAGGCTCGGACCTGCCTGGAAGGGCAGGATCACGCTCGTCCGCCTGATGTTGGGTCCGGTCACCGTCACCTTGATGTCCCCCGTGGGCGGAGAGGCAAGCTCGGTTATAAGGTGCCCGGATGCGTCGGGGGTCGAGACGGTGTAGCCGGAGAAGCCCGGCCCGTGGATGCAGACCGTGGCAGTTGCCGGATCGACGGGCCCTGTCGCGATGGTGACGGGGATGTACTGGGTGTTGGAGGTGACGATGCCGGGTGCAGAGATCACCGGCTGGACCGGCGCCATCCTGTGCGTGACGAGCGAAGGATCGCCCAGCAGGTTGACTATGTAGATGATGCAGCGATACACGTTCTCCTGGTGCCCGAACGGCGCGAAGCCGTCCTTCGCCCCGGCCACGATCTCCCCCAGGGAGAGGGTGTCGTCCTCGAACAGGATACGGAACAGTTCCCTGTCCATCTTGTCGGAGTATCCGTAGAGCGGGTTGCCCGGAGAGCCCCAGCCGTAGCTCGAGTTGCCGACATAGGACACGCTTCCGCCGTCGGGATTGTTGATGAAGTGTTCCGAGACTGCGTCGTAGTCGAAGGCGTTCGTCCAGCAGCCGGACGAGGCGATCATCCCGGCCAGGCGGCCGCCTGCGTCGATCAGGTCGACGCTCTCGCTGGAGAGCGGTCCGACACCCGACCACCAGCCGTGGCTGATGATGCAGGAGTAGTGGGTTCCCAGGCTGTAAGCCTCCACCGCCTCCGCGGCGCCGTAGGTGCCCTGCGACTCGTACTGCTTCGTGACGTCGTAGAATCCCGGGATGCAGTTCTCCTCGAGCCAGTCGCCGAGGACGCCGCCGTCGGTGTAGGGATCGGTCCACATCACCGATGCGATGAGGAGGGCGTCGTCTAGGTAGTCTGTCTGCGCGGACTCTTCGTACGCGATCGTCCGGTTCACGAAGTTCCAGGCCTCGCTGAGCTGGTCCACCGGCGCCCTACCCACGGCCACGTCGGCGTACAGGTCGACGCTGTCGGCCAGTTCACCCCACGTGTCGTCCCCGTCGAGGTTCCAGGTGCCGTCGAGGTCGGAGAAGTAGAGATCGCATGGAAGGCTGTCGTCCCGGCCGCCGCCGGTCTGGTAGCTCATGGCGAAGGCGTACCGGCACGGCACGACCGCCGTATCGCCGGCAAGGAGCACGAAATCGAGCCCTTCGGTGGTCCAGCGGTCGATGATCAGGTTGCGGATCTTCTCCGGTCCGTCCGAGCCGGGCCAGGACGGGTAGATCTGCTCAGTCGTGACCACATCCGTGAGGATGCCGCCTGAGGTCCTCCACGAGGCCAGGCTGTCGAACGCCGGGCGGATTTCCTCAGCGGTGATGATGAGCATCCGTCGCGGGGAGGAGCTGTCGCGCGGGGGCGGACCCGGCCGGACCAGGGTGGAAGGCGCGGTCTCGACCGAAACCTCGTACGAAACGAGCTTCTGCATCCGCCCCGTCACCGGGTTGTACCGGAGCGGCGTGACGATGAGCTCGGCACAGGGCACCCCGCCGTGGAATCCGGTGCCTGCGAGCCGCACGGGTTCGGAGGGCCAGAAGGCGTTGGTCCCGAAGATCTCCTGATCAGGCGAAGCAAGGGCACACTGCGTCGAGGATAGTATGGCCGGCGCAGGCAGGGGCCTTATCCGCCAGGCTCCGGGCAGGTCGGCCCACTCCGCCGAGACGATCTCGATCGCAGTGGCGCTGACGCCTTCGGGGATCTTGACCCATTCCGGGTAGGACGGCAGATCGGGCTCACCCTCGTCGATCCCGGTGAATCCGAACGGCAGAATGGCGATGCTGCCCTGGATGCCGGCCGGTATTGCTACAGGATCGGAGACGGGCACCTGCATCGGCCCGGAGGAGACATCCAACCCGAATGCGGCGAAGAGCACGGCTGCGAACGTGATCATTGCGCGCCTCCTCCATCCCGGCCATCTCGCGTCCGGCGTGATGCCCGAGGTGAATACTCGATGAAAGTGAACATAGCCGTATGAAACCTGGCGAGGGAGCCGGTTCAGCGCCGGAGTCCGGCGTCATGGCGGTATTGTCGGTTGGGTTGTAGTATTCTCTCTGAACGGCGTGCAGCACGCGGAGGGGGCATGGATATGCGGGCAGGCTTCGCATCCGGTCTCGACGAGTCAGGCTCCTGGCAGATCCTGGCCGAGGGATTCGTCGCAGGGAACGACTATTCAACGGCTGCCTTCCGCCTGCTCCAGCGCGATCTCGCGAAGCATCCCGCGAAGGATCAGCACGACTGCTGGTCGAAGCTCGCAGTCACGTTCCGCCAGATGAACCGGGAGAAGCTCGCATTCCAGTGCTTCATCCAGAGCCTGGCGTGCAGCCCGGTGCCGGGGTCGGACTCATGGACGCAGATAAGGCTCTCACCCCTGATCGGGCACAGCACAGGCTTCATCGAGAGGCTCTCGCGGCTGCCACGCTTCGAAGGCCCGTCGGAAGACCCGGTGCTGGAGCTGCTCGCATCCGATCTGCAGGTCAGGTTCGGCTTCCCGGGCGCTTGACTCCGCTACCTACGACGCCTTCCAGCATCAGCTCGTCGGTCCCTGTCACCCGCCTTCGTCCCTGCAGAGTCACGTCGGGGTGCCGGCCCGGAAACCCTACCGGATCAGTACCAGCCTCTCGGTATCCTGACGGCCGCCGTTCTCGGCCCGGATGAAGTAAAGTCCGGCGGGGAAGTCCTGCGCATCCCAGGTCAGCTGATTCCTGCCAGCGGGCAGCCCTCCGTCCCGGACCGTATCCACGATCCTGCCCTGGAAGTCGAAGACCCTGACTTCGCAGTCGGACGCCTCCTCCAGGGATACCACGACGGCTATTGCGGAGGATGCAGGATTGGGTGAAACCAGAAGGTCGAAGGAAGGAGAACCCGGGGACTCCTCGACGCCGGTGTTCGCGTCGTACTTGATGGTGGCAAAGTCCTCCTGCGAAGTACCGCCGTTGAAACTCATGCCTGTAATGTAGATCCCGTCTCCGCCATCTAGTGCGATCGCGCAGGCTTCGTCATCAAGACCACCCCAGATTCCATCGTATGTCGCCGCCCACATGAACTGCCCGGAGCTGCTGTACCGGACCGTGAGATAATCGTTGTCGGATGGGCCGTTCAGGCAGAATCCGGTTACGAAGACGTCTCCCGAAGCATCGATGGCCAGTGCGTTCGCGCAGTCTTCACCACCAATGGGCAAGCCGTAGCCACGACTCCATGACAGGGCGCCGGACGATTGGTACTTCAATACCAGCAGGTCGTTCTCAGCTTCCCCGGCCACGTAGATGCTGCCGTCCGGGCCGATTCCGATATCGGTCGGGAACGCGATGGTCGAGCCGGAGTGATATGTCGCAACCCACAGCTGAGCGCCTGAATTACTGTATTTGACGGTGGCTATCTCGCAGTAGTCGTTGTTCGGGCTTTCTCCGGTGACGTACACATTACCGTAGCTGTCGAGTTCTATCCCGCAGGGGGAATCAGAATCGCCGCCAGGCCCTTCGTAGCGGGCCACCCACTGCAGCACCCCCGCCGAGTTGTACTTGATGGTTGCGTAGTCCTCGCTCGATGAGCCCATGCTGACGCCGGTGACGTAGACGTTTCCTGCCGCGTCCACCTCCAGGTCGCAGGCCTGGTCGGAGCCGTTCTCGGGGCCGTTGTACACGGAAGCCCATTGCAGTACGCCGGAGGAGTTGTACTTGAGGGTGATATAGTCATAATCGCCAGCGGGATAAGGCTTCATATAGCCGGTCACATAGACGTTGCCCGCTTCGTCGACAGCTACCGCATTTCCCCCAGAAAGGCCGTAAGTGCCAACCTCCGGGTAGAAGCTGAACCAGATTTCTGCCCCTGATGGGCTTGTTTTTGTAGTTACGATTCTGTGGCCGCTTACCTCGCCATTACCGGTCATATAGGAACAACAGGCCGAATCGATGGCTATGTCCGTCGCGTAGTCATTGCCGGAACTGCTGTAACCGCAAAAGAAAACCTGCACGCCATCGGTATCGTACTTGTTGGTACGATAGCAGTGGCCGTAGGACATAACCCATTCAGTACCGCATACATAGGAACAGCCCTGATCGTCGACGACGATCTCGACCGGCTCGTCCGGCCCGTGGTCCAGCCCGTCGAATCTGACGACCCATTCCTCGATGGGGAAGTCGTACTGTGCGAGTGCCTCTCCCGGAAGGACCACGGTGAGCAGGAGGCCTGTCGAAACATGGAACAAGCCCGAAACACGCATCATCCCCTCCAGTCATTCTTGGATGCATGCATCCGCAGGTGAGTTTCGTCGATTTCCGCCTGCGTGTCAACGGGTTTCAGAACAATCTAAAGCTAACGAAGCAAATGAGTTGTGTCGATCCTGGAAGCCGCTGCTATTGTGGCCTTATCGGAATGCATCGTGCGAATGCAATGGTGTCAGGCTACTTTTGCGTTAACA
>CAZMAT010000037.1:0-4834 GCA_964564435.1 uncultured bacterium | reverse complement strand
GCGAGGTGGGGAAGGTGACGGTGCTCTTCCTTGGCGGGATCTTCGTGATCCGCGGGAAGATCACCATCGGCGACCTGTACGCGTTCTACGTATACCTCGACATGCTGCTGGCGCCGATGCTCGACATCCCCAACCTGTTCGTCACGTCGAAGCAGGCCTTCGCGTCGATCGACAGGGTCAGGGAGCTGATCGACTTCCCGCCCGCCCCCGAGAAGACGGGGCGGAGGGGCCTCAGCCCCGTCGAGTCCGTGGAGTTCGTGAACGCGGGCTTCAGGTACCCCGGCAGCGACGCAGGGGTCACCGGCGTGACGGGGCGCTTCGAGGGCCCCATGACCGTGGCGGTCGTGGGCGAGGTGGGCTCGGGCAAGTCCACGCTGGTGAAGATGATGTCGGGCCAGCTCCCCTGCTCCGAGGGGCGGATACTGGTCAACGGCATCCCGCTCGAGGAGATCGATCCCGTCGAGTTCGCACAGGAGACGGGCTACGTGCCCCAGGAATCGAGCCTGTTCTCCGACAGCGTCGGCGAGAACGTGAAGCTCGGCCGCGAGATGGACGACGACAGGGTGCGCAGCGCCCTTGCGCTGGCCGACATGCCCGAGTGCGACCTGCCCGAGGGCCTGGCGACGAAGCTCGGCCAGGGCGGGTCGGGCGTCAGCGGCGGCCAGAAGCAGAGGGTGGCCATCGCCCGATCGCTCGCCGGCGACCCCAGCCTGTGCCTGTTCGACGACTGCACGGCGGCTCTGGATGCCGACCTGGAGGAGAAGTTCTGGGAAGGCCTGCAGGCCGAGGGCGGCAGGAGGCTCGTCTTCGTGGTCACGCACCGCGAGGCCACGGTCAGGCGCAGCGACATGGTGCTGTTCCTCCACCGCGGTATCTTCCACGCCGTCGGCACGCACGAGGAGCTGCTGCGCGGGAACGAAGTGTACCGCCTGGTGCTCGCCACCGAGATGAGCTAGGCCGGCATGTCGAAAGCCTCCCGGATGGGTTTCGACGGCCTGATGGAAAGGGCTGCGGCGCTCCGTGCCATGATGGAGCGCTGCACCCTCTGCCCCCGGGCGTGCGGGGCGCGCAGGACAGGGGGCGAAACGGGGTTCTGCGGCTGCACCGACGCTCTCGAGATAGCCTCCTCGTGCATCCACACGGGCGAGGAACCGGTGCTGGGAGGCGGAGTCGGAGTCGGTAACCTCTTCCTTGCACACTGCAACATGCGGTGCGCATTCTGCCAGAACCACCAGATAAGCCAGACCGGCAGACGCTTCCCGGTCAGCGTCGACGATGCGGCGCGCACGATGCTGGGCCTGCGCTCGGCGGGCTGCCCCACCGTCGGATTCGTGTCGCCCGTGCAGCACCTGCCCATGATCGTCGAGGCAGTGGCACGCGCCGTCCGTGGCGGCTTTGACATCCCGCTGATCTACAACTCGAACGGCTACGACAGCGTCGAGGCGCTGCGCCTGCTCGACGGCGTCTTCGACATCTACCTGCCCGACTTCAAGTACGCCGGGGAGGATGAGGCGGTCGAGTTCTCCGAGGCCCCCGGCTACCCGGCGGCCGCTCTGGCTGCGCTCGGGGAGATGTTCAGGCAGGCCGGCCCGCTTGAGTCTGACTCCCGCGGCATCGCAGCGCGTGGCGTGCTCGTGCGGCACCTCGTGCTGCCCAACGACCTGGCGCGCACGAGCGAGGTGCTGGCGGCGATCGCCGGCGTGTCACCGCAGATCCCCGTCAGCCTGATGGCCCAGTACAACCCCGTCCACAGGGCGGGGGAGCATGCCCTGCTGTCGCGGGGACTGCGCGAGTCCGAATATGCCAGGGCCGTCGAGGAGATGACCCGGCTGGGGCTGACCTCCGGTTTCGTCCAGGACTGGCGCGAGTCGCCCGCAGAACTGCTGCCCGACTTCGACAGGGAGAGCCCCTTCGGAGGCTCCTGACCCGTCAGGGGATCAGGAGGGGGGAATCGTCCTCCTCCGCGATCGCCGAACTCGCCTCGTTGAAGCACTGCACCACCAGGCCGCTCACCATCCCGAGCCTGTCCAGCACCCAGTACCTGTCGTTCCTGCGAGGGAGATCCGCGATCCTCCCTGCCAGGTCCTTGAAGTTCGTGGCGGGGTCCTCGAGCAGCTCGTCAGGGATCTCGACGTCATGCAGTATCTCGATGGCGATCATGATGTTGAGGAAGTCGAACTGGTCCATCCCCTCCTCGATCAGGTCGCCTATCGTCGTCCCGGGCCCGATCGTGATGAAGCCGTTCGAGGAGATCCTCGCCATCTCGCTGATGTCCGTCAGTATGCGCTCCGTCATGCTCCACCTCCGGCTGGGCGTGCCCGACCTCCAGTGGAGCAATATGCGTGCCAGGGTTTTGGCGCCCCGGACGGCTACTGCTGCCCTCCGGCCCTCCAGTCACCTGCGGACGCCTTCAGGGCGCCGAAGGTGGAGGGAGCGAGATCGAGCGTTCCGTTGACGAGGAAGTGCGGTATCTCGGTCTCGGCTGAGCCCCATTCGTCCCCGTATCCGCCCGTGACGGACCTCGCGGTGCCGGCGTTCCAGCCCCAGTTGTAGATGGAGTGCGCGCCCCCGGCCCACTCGAACTCGATGAGGAGGTTGTCGGCGCCGGGAAAGAAGTACGGGGTGTCGAAGGGCACCTCGAACCATTCGTCGGTGCCTCCGGCGGTGATAGTCACGTCGGAATGGTCGTAGACGAGTACCCGCGTCCCGTCGATCCAGTTCTGGTCGAACTGCTCGGAGAGCTGATCGGCGTTGCACCTCGCGACATATATCCTGAACAGGTCGAACTCCACGTACCCCTCGCCGCCGATGGGGCTGCGCTTGAAGGAGATCGAGCCTATCGTGGCGGCCGTGCCCACATCCGAATCGAGCAGCAGCACCTGGTACCGCAGGTTCTGGTAGCAGTCGCCGCAGAAGGGCTTGTTCATGGGCAGTTCGTCAGTGCCGACGTCGATCGACGCAGCCGGCCCCAGCCCCGTTATGGCAAGGAGCAGAAAGATGTTCTTCATCCCGGAACTCCCTCGAGGGGCTCCCGGAGCATCCCGGTACGGTTCGGATCAGCCGCCGCCCGGACGCCTTGCTGCGGGAGGCCCGGATTCCGGCCCTGCCGGAACCCGTCCCGGGACGGTCAGGGTGCCGTCCTGATCGCGAGGCGGGTAGGAAGGGCCGAAGTGGCGCTTGCGGGCGCAACCCTGCGCCCGGGGCCCGCAGGCTCTGCTCAGGTGCGGAAAAGGATCATTCTCATGCGCATTGCCCTCCCTTCCGAAGCGGATGATCGGGCTTCCGACCCTTTCCGTCAATCCCGCGGAGACAGCAATCTAGAGGGGGCGGGGAGGCTCTTCCGCACGGGTTTGACATGCCGTGCCCCCTTCTGCATTGATACCCGCATGGCCCGGATGAATCGCCGGGCAGGAGGCTTGTTCGTGGTTCATCCGTGCGCGGCAGCCATCTCCGGGTCGAGAACCCTCGTCTGTGGAACGGGGTGTAGCCGTGCGCGCCATTGAGCCCCTTCGGAGGGCGCCGGCGGCGCCCTCATCGGCTGATCGCCACTTTTCCCCGGTCCGTCCATCTCGACTGAAAAAAAGAGCCGGCCCCGGCGGATCGGAGCGCATCCGTGCGCTTTGAACCGCCCTGTCCGGGGCGGGCGGCGCCTGCCCCATCTGACGCCCGGTCTTCCGTTCCGCTGAAACGGGCGGTCCTCACGCACCCCTGTCACGAAGCCGCATCCGAAGCCGGATCGACAGCAAGCAATGAACCCGCAACCAGAAGGAGCCGGAGATGAGAGTTTCCGTCGCGTTCCTGCTCGCCCTCGCAGCCGTTTCCCTTGCAGCCGAAAGGGTCGTCCTGGTGGAGGACTTCACCAACAGCGCCTGCAGCTACTGCTGGACGTTCGAGCCTACGCTGAACGCTTTCGTGGACACGTATCTCGCCAGCGGCGATCTCTCCATGTGCAGGGTGCACGTGAACTGGCCCTCCTCTACCGATCCCGTGTACCTTGCGAACCCGACGGAACAGCATGCCAGGTGGAGCTTCTACAACGTGTCGGGCGTGCCCACCATCAAGGTTGACGGGATAGTGAGCGGGTATCCCGGCATCCAGTCGGCCTTCGACAACAGGATGAACGTGCCCTGCTACCTCGACATATACGTGGCGAAGAACCCCGGGTCCGACTCGCTCTCCGGCGAGATCGGGATAAGGCTCATCGCCGAGCAGGACCTCGGAGCCGCCGCGGCGCTGCGCGTGTTCTCGATCATCGTCGAGGACAACGTCACCGGGGCCGGCTACTGGGCCGGGTCGGAGTTCCAGCAGGCCTTCCGCGACAACCTCTTCGGCACCATCGGGCCGGTCGTGAGCTTCGAGGCCCCGTATCCCGACACGGTGTTCGTCACGGCGCCCTACACCATCAACTCTTCGTGGGATCCGGACGAGCTCTATCTCGTGACCTTCGTCCAGGAGTACGCCGGCGCTCCGAACAAGGAGGTCATGAACGCCCATTTCGCCAAATTCTTCGAGATCGAGACCGGGATCGGTGAAGCCGCCGGTGGGGCCTCCGATCCGGTGATGTCGGTCGTGAACCCCTCCCGCGGCTTCCTGTCGATAGATCTCGAGCTGCCGTCCGGTTCGGGCGGGCTTCTCCAGGTGTACGATCTCGGTGGGCGCATCGTGGCCGAGAGAACGGTCGAAGGGTCGTCGGATCTCTCGATCGATCTCGCAACCGGCATGTACCTGGTCAGGTTCGCGGACTCCGCCGGGAACTTCGAAACCGCCCAGGCGGTGGTGATGAGATAGCGCCGGTTCGCCGCCGGGGGGCCGGCGACAGCCCCCCGGCAGCGTT
>CAZMAT010000036.1:0-5011 GCA_964564435.1 uncultured bacterium | reverse complement strand
CCCGACGGCTATGACGACATCTCGGTAAGCGCCTCCGGCGAGGAGGGGCTCAACATGGTGCTCCTGATCCAGATCCCGCTCAAGCAGAACAGGCCCGCCCAGACCTGGTTCGACGGGGATGCCTGCTACGAGAGCGCCATGCCCTGCGCCGGCGCCTCGATGGGCCGCTCCTCCGATGTCGAGGCCGCTGTCGTGGGCCACGGCGATCTCGAGGGGCCCTTCACCGAGATCGACGGCCTGAGGATCCAGAGGGACACCGACTATCCCATAAGGGTCACCGTGCAGTTCTACAAGGCGACCTCCAACGGAGTGGTCACCGAGGACGACATCAGGGAGATAAGGGACCAGATAGGCAGGGTCTACGAGGACGCATCCTACATCGGCTCCCTCGTACTGCCCGAGCCCGGGAGCTACAGGCCCACGGACTGGGACCGCGACCATCCCTCCCGCAGGCTCACCCGCTACTGGGAGGAGACCCGCCGCCAGTTCCTGCTCGACATAGGCAGGCCCGACCTGATCGAAGGGAACAGCTGGGAGGACGACTAGCGCCGGCGCCAGGGGGACGGAATCCAAGGCAGGGGCCCCGCGAGGGGCCCCTCCCGCATGCACGGACCTATAATCGCCCGATGAAGCTGCACGTCTTCCACAACCTGCCCTCCGGAGGCGGCGCGAGGGCGCTCTCGTCCGTCCTGCCGCACCTCCGGGAGCGCTTCGAGGTCGTGATCCACGCCCCGGAGGGATCGGCCCCTGTCTGCGATGCGACGGCCGGGATCCGGACATGGCCCTTCCCGGAGGGTGCCAGGATCCCGCGCACGGCCCGGCTCCTGGGACCGCTTCCCTACCTGCGCAGGCTCTCGGCGTTCGATTCGCTCTGCCGGCGCATCGCCGGCTGCATCGACGACTCCGGGGCCGACCGCGTCCTGGTGCACAACTCGATGTACGTGGCGGCGCCGCCGCTGCTCTCGCATCTGCGGACGCCCTCCCTCTACTACTGCTACGAGTTCCCGAGGCACATACACGACGGGGACCTGATCCGCAGATCGGGGAGCAGGGCCGCCGAGACCGCCCTCCTCCCGCTGACGCGCAGGGAGGGGCGCATGGACTCGGCCGCAGTGGGCAGTGCCGACTCGGTCACGACCCTTTCCTCATACATGGCCGGCAGGCTCGCAGGCATCTACGGGGTGTCCGCCGGCGTGGTCAGACCCGGCGTGGACTCCTGCTTCTTCAGCCCCGGGCCGGCCGCGGGGGATGGCGGTTACGCGGTCTCGGCCGGAGCGCTCTGGCCCTACAAGGGCCACGACCTCGCGATCAGGGCGGCTGCCGTGGCGGGCCTGCGCGAGTTCGTCATAGTCGCCGACAGGGAGTATCCGGGCTTCCGGGAGACCCTCGAGAAGCTGGCGGCCTCCTCCGGCATGCGCCTCCTGATCCTCCGGGGCATAGACGACAGGGAGCTTCTCTCGATCTACAGGTCGGCCGCGGTGGTGATCTGCTGCCAGAAGTCAGAACCCTACGGGCTGGTGCCCCTCGAGGCCATGGCCTGCGGCAGGCCGGTCGTGGCCGTGCGGGAGGGCGGCTTCGTCGAGAACATCGAGGACGGGGTCACCGGCATGCTCGTGGAGAGGAGCGTCGAGGCAGTGGCGTCGGCAGTGGCCTCGGTGGCGGGGAACCGGGCTCTCGCGGCCTCTCTGGGATCTGCGGGCAGGGCGTTCGTGGAGGCGCGGAGGACTGTGGACCTCGCCGCCGCAGCCCTCGCGGATCAGATCGCGGCGGTCATCCCGCGCAGCCGCTCCGCCGCCCCGGCCACCGGCCAGGCTTCCCCCTGACACCGTCCCGCCAGGCCTCCCACAGGACGGGGACGAGCCCCGACCGGCCGGAGAGCGGGAAGATGACGGACTTGACCGCTACCACGGCCGAGGCGTACAGGTGGAAGACGAGCCTCCCCGCCGGGCCCAGCACGTCCCTCGCGAGGAGGAAGCGGTTCCTGAACGGGTAGTAGATCGCCACGGGCGATCCGGGGCCCCCGCTGCACGCCGCGACCTCGTGCAGGACCTCCGCTGACGGCACGAGGAACACCCTTCCCCCGGCCCGCTTCAGCCTCAGGCAGAACTCCACGTCCTCCCAGTACATGAAGTAGTCGGACCTGAACCCGCCCATCGCCCCGAACACGCCGGCCCTCACCATCATCGCGCACCCGGTCGCGAAGTCGGTCTCGACCGGGCCTTCGGGCAGGCAGGCCCTGGGGGTGTCGTACCTCTGATCCAGCAGCATGCGCGCCGGCATGAACCGGCCTCCCGCGCTCCAGACCCGCGAGGGATCGGCCATGTAGAAGACGGGGGCTGACGCCACGGATGCCTCGGGATGAGCCTCGAGGAAGTCGGCGAGGATCCGTATGGCCGTTGGCGACACCACCGCGTCGGTGTTCAGCAGGAAGACGTAGTCGGCTTCTCCTTCCCCAAGCATGGCGAAGGCCCGGTTGTTGCCCTCGGCGAACCCGCTGTTCTCGTCCAGGGCCGCGAACCTGAGCCCGGGCGCTTCGCGCACCCAGGATGGGGGAGGGGACGGGCTGGCGTTGTCGACCATCAGAGGAAGGAGTTCGACGCCTTCGGAGGCCGACAGCGAGTCCAGGCAGCGCCTGGCCAGATCCCACTGCCCGTAGTTCACAAGCAAGACCGCGATCTTCAAGGATTCCGCCTTTCCCGGCTAATATCTCACGCTCCCCGCGCCTGTCCAGCAGTTTCGGGCTATGCCCCCCGCCGTGCGAGCGCTTATCTTCCTCGGGCATTTCACATCAGGAAGGCACCGATTTGAAGAAGGTCCTGATCACCGGCGGAGCCGGCTTCATCGGCTCGCATCTCGCCGATCTGCTTCTCGAAAGCGGATACGGCGTGAGGGCGCTGGACTGCCTGGACCCCCAGGTGCACGGCCGGGATGCGCGGAGGCCGTCATACCTGGCGGACGAGGTCGAACTGGCGAGGGGCGACGTGCGCGATGCAGGCGCAGTTTCCTCAGCCCTCGAAGGCTGCTCCCACCTGGTCCATTTCGCGGCCGCCGTGGGAGTCGGCCAGTCGATGTACGAGATCGCGAGGTACACGTCCGTCAATTCGCTCGGGGCGGCCGTGGTCCTCGAGGCGGTCTCGAAGAGCCGCGGCATCGAGGGGATGGTGGTGGCCAGCTCGATGTCCATCTACGGCGAGGGGCTGTACAGGTGCCCCGCCTGCGGCGACGCGGAGCCCGGGCTGAGGTCGCGCGGCGACATGGCGGCCGGACGGTGGGAACCCCTCTGCCCCGCATGCGGGAGAGCCTGCGAGGCCGTTCCCACGCCCGAGACCAAGACGCTGGCCCCGACCTCCGTGTACGCGGTGAACAAGAGGGATCACGAGGAGCTCTTCCTGTCGGTGGGGGCGGCCTACGGGATACCAGCCACAGCACTCAGGTTCTTCAACGTCTACGGCGACAGGCAGGCCCTCTCCAATCCCTACACCGGGGTCGCCGCGATCTTCGCCTCCAGGCTGCTGAACGGGAACAGGCCCATCGTCTTCGAGGACGGCCTCCAGAGCAGGGACTTCACGCACGTCAGCGACGTTGCCAGGGCCTGCCTGCTGGCGCTCCGGAAGGCTCCGGGCGGAGCCGTCAACGTGGGCACCGGCCGACCCACGCCGGTGATCGAGATCGCACGCATCCTCGACAGGGCCCTGGGCACCGGGCTGGAACCGGAAGTGACCGGGGAGTTCAGGGCGGGGGACATAAGGCACTGCTATGCCGACGTTTCCAGGGCCTCGCGCGAACTGGGCTTCTCGGCCTCCGTCCCCCTCGAGGAGGGCATGGCCGGCCTCGCTTCATGGCTCTCCACGCAGCACTCCGTGGACATGTCCGAGAGCGCCGCTCTCGAACTGAGGTCGAGGGGTCTGGCCAGGTGAAGAGGATCCTTCTCGACGGAAGGGCTCTGCAACCCGAGATCGACGGGATCGGGCGCTTCGTCGTCTCCGTATCGGGCAGGCTCCCGTCCCTGAGGCCGGACTGGGATCTCACCCTGCTGGTCTCCCCGGGTTCGGCCCGGCATCTCGAGAACAGTGACGGCCTGCGCGTGATCGAGTCCCGGGTCGCCAGATTCCGGCCCGGGGAGAAGCGCTCCCTGTCACCGCTCGTCCGTGGGATCGCACCCGATGCCTGCCTCGTCTTCTCCTTCACGGGCCCTCTCTGGGACGGGCGGAACGGGCCGCTCTGCCCCACATCCTTCGTGGTCCACGACACGATGGTCCTGGAGATGAAGGGGTACTTCGGCGCCGGCCCGATCCGGGACGCCCTCAAGAGGCTGCGCTGCAGGAGCCTGTTCCGGGCCTCCCTGTCCGGATCGGCCGCCGTCGCGGTCCCCACGCGAAGCGTGATGGACGACCTGTGCAGGCTGTATCCCGAGGCGGAGAAGAAGACCACCGTGGTGTACGAGGGCCAGGACCTGTTCGACCCCGCCGCGCCGGGCGGCCCGAGGGAGGGCGGGTTCCTCCTGTACGTCGGCAATGCGAGGCTCTACAAGAACCTGCCGAGGCTCCTGGCTGCGTACGAGAAGGCGTCCGGCGCACCCGACCTCGTCATGGTCGTGAGGCGCGACCGGGAGTTCCCGGCCTTCGAGCGGGTCCTGCGGCGCTCGGGCGCCCGGGGGAGGATAAGGGTCCTGAGCGCGGTGCCTGACGAGGAGCTGACCCGGCTCTACCGGTCGTGCACGGCCTTCGTCTCGCCCTCCGTCCGTGAGGGGTTCGGCCTGCCCGTGCTCGAGGCGATGGCCGCCGGCTGCCCGGTGATCGCGAGCCGCGGGACTGCTCTGGAGGAGGTGGCCGGGGACGGCGCGCTCCTGGTCGATCCGACCGATGTGGACGCAATGGCGGGAGCCATCGCCGAGATCTGCGGGAACCCCGGCATGAGGGCCGAGCTTTCGGCCAGGGCATCCTCCCGCGCCGCCCTGTTCGGCTGGGACTCCACGGCAGGGAGGATCGCCGAGATGATAGAAGGAACGATG
>CAZMAT010000035.1:0-5617 GCA_964564435.1 uncultured bacterium | reverse complement strand
CCTCGTTGAGGAACACGAAGATGGTGTTCGAGCCGAAGCCGGAACCCGCGGTCACAGCGATGTCATTCCAGCCGTCCTCGTCGAAATCGCCGCAGCAGGCATCTCCACCGGACGAGCTGGGTCCGCTGTAGCCTCCTGACGAAGACTCCGCCCCGAATGTGCCGTCGCCCAGACCCGGGAAGACAGAGAAGGCCCATTCTTCCATCGTGATGAGATCCGGGATGCCATCGTTGTCGACATCGCCGGATTCGACTGAGTAGAAGAGCGAGGAGGTCGATCTGATGCCCCACGATCTCGTGAATGTCCCATCCCCCGACCCCAGGTACACCTCTACGGAATCGAAATGACCAGCCAGCACAATGTCGAGATTTCCGTCCAGGTCGTAGTCATCGACATCCGTGTGGCAAGGGTCACAGAGCATCCAGAGGAATCCAGGTACATCCATCGGATCGGCGAACTGCCCGTCCCCTACACTCAAGTAGCACCTGGCGGTATCAGACAGAGTGAAACCATCCGAATCCTTGATAAACACATCGTCCAACCCGTTGCTGTCGAAGTCACCCACCGCCCAGGCCCAGATTTCCTTCGTGACGATGTGATCCAGCGCCTGGAACGTGCCGTCGCCGTTCCCGAGGAAAACCTCTAGATAGCCGTCCGTTTCCGATATCAAGGAACCCATGACAAAATCCGTCAGATCATCCCCGTTGAAGTCGCCCGACTGTAGCCGGTTCCATGGAGGTAAAACCTCCTCATGCAGGTACGTGTAGTTCGCGACGTGGAAGATGAAGTCGGCTTCGGACACACCTGCCAGGATAAGGGCGGCGCCCGGCAGCAGCAGTGCCTGAACCAGCCGACGGGCGCCGCCCCTCTTCGTCATCTCAGCACGACAACCTTCTGAGTAACTTCCATGTCACCCTGCTCCACCACAACCATATAGCACCCGGCAGGCAGGGCGTCACCTGATGCAGGAAGAGCTACCTGCAGGCCTGTTCCGGCTTCGACGGAAGCCTGCTCCACCAGCCTGCCGTCGAGGGAGTACAGACGGACTGATGCCTCAGCTGCAGAACCGATGGATTGAGGCGCAAGAGCAACGATCACCCGGCCGTCGCGGGAGGTGATGCCTTCGACGATCGATCCTCCTCGACCTGGAACGTTGTCGAGAGCGAAGGCGTTGTTGCCCTCGTCAGCCTCGGCGACCTCGTTCGAGGGATCAGCAGCAACTGCGATCCGTGTGCCGTCCGCTGTTTCCGCGCTGAGCGGGATACGCACCTCGTGCACGCCGTTCTCGAGCCTGATCCTGATCCTGCCCAGAACCGAGCCATCAGAGGTCAGCACCGCGACCTCGACGGTCCTCGTGGGGACCGGGGCAGCCTCAGATATCGCCGAAGCCTCAACGGAAGAGAAGACAGGAGCAGATGCTATCGAGCTTCGAGGAACTGCTGCCTGTTCGCTCTGTTCGGCCTGAGAAGCCGCTGTCTCTTCAGGAATCCCTTTGATCTCGACTAGGACGCGCAGATACCTCTCGACAAGCGCCGTGGTTTCACCCCTTGCGGTTTCATCGATGTCGGCGAGTTCCGCGAGGGAGATCGAGATATCGGGAGCGCTGCCGACGCAGGCAGGTACTGAGGTCCCATAGAAGCCGGTACGCCAGTTGTCGTGCTGGAAGGTGGGCCAGCCGCCAGAACCTGCTGTAGCGTTCCAGTCGAAGAGCTGCATCAGTCCGGAGTCGTCGACCATCAGCACTTCTGCCAGGTCATCGCCATCCATGTCGGCCACCACGGGTGCAGAAAGCCCCAGGTCCTCCGTCCAGTATGGGAAGCCCGCGATGTACTCGAGGTTTCCAGCCTTCATCCTGACGGCATGGCCGAGGTTGGAGTAGCCGAAGAACGCAGCATTGTATCCACCGACGCTACCACTCGTGACGACGGGCCCGAAGCAAGGATCCTCCTGATGAGGATTCCTCACAGTTTCAAGCGATGACAGCTCATACCCATTACTCAGCGAGTAAGAGCGCACACTCTGGACAATATCAGGTGTAGTTTCGATACACCTGTCCCACTGCTGAACAATCTCAAGCCCCGAGCTACTCGATAGATCACCGACGGCAAGACCGCCGAAGTTACCCCAATGATCGTATGAAGTGCCAGGAGTCAGTGCACCTCCATCGCCTCGGGTCCAGGCGACTGACCCTGTGAGATTGCTGTTGAGCCTGAAGCAGTACATCAACCAATTGCCAGTGGGTGGAACAAGGTCAACGAGATGCCTCGCGCTTCCGACTAGATACCTGTTTCCTCCCTGATCCACGGCTGTGAGCATGGATGTTCCCAGATTCCATGAGTAACTGCTGCTGGGATCGATACTCGAGGAAAGGTTCTGCTCATAGTAAGTAGGACTTGATGAACCGATCTCTACCAGCCACAGCTTTTCTGTTCCGGCCGCCAACGCCAGTTCGACGCTTCCATTACCGTTCAGATCACCGATGTAGCAGGGATTACTGTAGTCATAGCTTCCATTTGGAATGTTGAGCGGATACCCGCTGGAGCCATAGTTCACCCAGGAACTGCTGTCCCACCTCCAGACGTATAGATACTCCCGGGCTGTAGCTCCAAGCGAAGGTTCTCAGTGCGATCTCCAGAGAAGAACCTGCGGTGTTCGCCTGGAATAGCACCGGGGAAGTCAGATTCTCATGGATGCGCTGCGATCCTCCAGTAGTGCCGCTATCGTCTGATGCAGCGTCCAGGCAGATCCGGACCAAATGTAAACAAGCACTACAGCTCTGGAATTCGTGATGTCCCATCCGCTCGCGGCAACCTCTGGTCTGCCGTACCCACCGGAGGAGCCGAGACTGGGATAGATATCTCCGACTGCAACTCCCGTGAAGATGTAGGGCTGCCGCGTACCGATCGGGCTGGGTGTTCCACCGGTATCCTCGATGATGTACAGGCTGCCCGTCGATGTTGCTGCCACCACCTCGTAGTCCCCGTCGAGATCCATGTCTGCAACCGCAGGGCCTGAACCCGTGCTGCCATCGAGTTGTACAGGCCAGCCGGACACCGAGGGCAGGCAGGTTGACATGGTGCTCATGGCCGAGGTTTGAGGGCTTTCCTGAAGCTCACTGCTCACTGACGTCACAGCTATATCGTAGGGCGTTCCTGAAGCAAGGCCAGATGCAGTTCCATGAAGAACCGGTATCGGCAGGATGTTCCTCCGCGTCCACGTGAGGGTGCCTTCTGGCCTTGTCCACAAGTAGTATCCAGTGCTTCCAGTCGCAGCGGTCCATTCGACACTGATCGAGTGGTTGCCCGAACCCATCAGAACCGGAGCCGAACCTGGTGCCTGGGTAGCCAGATCGGATGCATCTATGGTCGTTGTGGAAATCGTGCCCCATCGATCCGACAGCACCAGGTCGAAGGTTCCGCTCCAGCCTGTCTGGGCCAGAACTGCCGAGATGCCATCCGTCGATGTGAAGCCTGTATTCCCCGGGATATCGCCGATCCAGGAGATCAGATCACCAGATATCGTTGCTGCAGGGACAGGATTAGTAAACTGGATCTGGACATCCTCCAGTGCACCGAGGCCGGGATTGACCACATAGATGTTGTTCAGAGCAACTGATGTCTGGCCTGAGCCTGGAGTCAGCGTTGTTGGGGCAACCTTGATGACGAGCCTGCCATCGTATACTCTGAAGTCGGCCTGGGAAACGAATGTCTGGGTGGTATTGTAGGTGAAGGTGATCTGAAGAACTACGGAGGGGTCTTCTTCTGACTCGAAATGGTCATCCAGCTCGAGCCGGAAGGCCGCAGTGCGATTCACCGTGCTCCCGGCTGTTATGCTGCCAAGACTCTCGGTCATGTCCTCCTGATCCAGTATGAGGCCGGAGCCACCAACGACAGAGAGAGTCGCGCTGACGTTTGTTGCTGTTGTCGTACCCGTGTTCTTCACCTGGATGTCGAGTTCGATCGTTTCGTTCAGATCAGCCCGGTTGTCGCCATTCCCGTGGCTCATGCCCGTTTCGTCGTCATTGATCGTCATGCCCTGCAGGCAGACAAGAGGGCCTGATCCCTGGGACACTGAAATCGTCGAGGTCCCGGGCAGGAAATTCACGACATCGGGATTGACTGCGACCGTCTTCCTCTTCGTCGCCGTCACCGTGATGGAACCTGGCGTAGAGACGGGCAGGTTGGAGAAAGTCGCTACTCCGCGGTCGTTCGTCATCCCGGTCGCGAAGACTTCGCCAGCCTTGTACAGGCAAACAACTGCTTGAGGGACCGCTGTGCCATCCGGTCTTCTCACGGTGATACTGACGCTCTGTATGCCGGTAGTGAGGCTCGCAGGAGACGCTGTCACCTGAAGCCGCACGGGATCACCGCGCCATACGAACATCGAAGGGTCGCCCAGGAGGTTTTGATGCGGTTCATTAGACATCGAACAATAGGCCTTCGCATAGACGTAGGCTTCACCGAGAAATGAGTATGGCCCTATCTCATCGAAGAAAGAACTATAGCCATACAAGGCGTCGGTAAACGCAACTGGCAGTGGAAAGTCTCCCCACAAGCCTGAGCGTGCATACGAGATAACTGCAACGAGACCGCCAGTTCCTGAAGAGAACAAACCTCTCTCACTTATGCAGTCAGCCCCTTCAAAATGCCCCCCGGCCAGCATCCGCAAGTGTATAGGATAGAAGGCTGCCCTGTATTTGTTAAACCCAACATATCACCCTGGTACACATATTCACGGACGGGGCGTGAGCTGGGTGCTCCAGCGCCTATCTGATGGATTCCGCTGTGTGCTAGATGCAGGACGATGTTGTACCCGGCGTTGAGATCCGCGATAGCACTTGCGCGGGAGAGCAGATCCCCGCTCCAGTCACCGATTGAATTCGAGCCGCTCGCCGGGAAGTAGAGTTCAGTTGCAGTATCCAGATACTCACCGAGAGGTCCGGCAATCCCGGCGGTAATAAGCGTCTGATTAAGTGCTTCGAGGCGACAGGCTCCGGTCCCATCGGTCAAAGATGAGGAAGAGTCTCCAATCAGCAGGATCTTCCGGGCGAATCCAGATGGAAAGCTCAAGGGATTCTCATATGCCTGTTCCTTTGCCGTGAAGACTGCAACCTCATCAGGCGTGTCCGCTGGAACACGGCCGACAAAGAGCTCAAGATCATAAGAACCTGGTCTATACCATTCGCCGCTCATTGACCAACACCAATTCCCGGTGAGGTCGCCATAATAGTCATCAGCGGGGTATCCGTTTTCAGATGACTGAGAGAGTTCATTGCATCTCCGTGCAGGAACTGTCTCGTCATCTCCGCCCAGGAGCACCATGGTAATGCCCCAGTTGGAATTCGCATCGGCGAGGAAGTTGCGGATGCGTTCCTGGATGTCGCAGCCACTGTAGTTCTGCTCGATCCATTCCACGGTCTTCACGATCGTGATGATGCCCTGTTTCGTCCGGGTGTCTGCGAGAGCCTGCCAGGCAATCGAGAGATCGGCCGGACAGATGATCACCATGTCCACTCCGTCACCTTCGGTCGAAGGGACCTCTGTGATAATGAGCGGACCATTCGAACCGCTGCTACGACCTCTAGATGGCTGTTCGTACTGGATATAGTCTTCTGGGT
>CAZMAT010000034.1:0-5803 GCA_964564435.1 uncultured bacterium | reverse complement strand
AAGATGGTCCTGTACCACATGTCGGGGATGGACATCGAGGCGGGCCGGCGGAGCCTCCGCAGGGGGATATCCTCCCCCCACCCCGAGGAGATGGACTGGTTCCTGCACAACGACATGGGGGAAACCCTCGTCCTCCTGTCGAAACCCGCCAGGGCGATACGCGAGTTCGAACTCGCGGCCGATGCCGCCGCGGCGCTCCCGAACCTGTGGGGACAGGCCAGCAGCCGGGTCGGCCTGGCTTCGGCGCTGATCCGCAGGCTGGAACTCGACAGGGCGGAGGATCTCCTGACAGAGGCGTGCGCCTTCTTCGAGAGGGCCTCCGACGACAGCTCCGCCTCCCGTGCGCGAATCCTCCAGGGATTGGCGGCTCTCGTCCGGGGAGACCCCGACAGGGCGGGCATTCTGGTCGAGGAGGGCCTGCGCCTGTCGGAGCAGGTGTCTGCGGACTACTTCAGATCCCTCGTCGCATCTGCGAAGGGGCTGCGCGGCGAGGCGCTCGACAGGGCCCGGGCCGCGGCGGGGAGGATCCTCGAATCCGGCAGGAGCCTGCTCCCGGAGAGCGGAATCCTGCTCACCCCGTCGGACTACCTCGTCCAGCTCCGCAGGGCCGCCATGGACGCGGGTGTTCCCGGCGCGGAGGAGGACCTCCGTGCGATCGTCCCGACGCTCTCAGGGACGGCCCTGGCCGTGGCGAGGACGATCCTTGCCGCGGCTCTGCACGGGAGGGGCATGGATCGCGAGGCCGGCGCGATTCTCGCCGAAGCGGCCGCGGACCCCGGCATCCGGGAGGAGAGGGCCGTCCTGCATTCGATATACAGCACATGGGGCACCTGGGACGCGGCAGCCGCGAAGAAGGCCCGGAAGCTCGCAGGCCGGGGGCCGGAGACGGATTCCTGACCTAGTAGAGCAGCATGATCCTGTCGGACCTGCTGCGGTCCACCTTGACGGAGATCACCGAGCCCGACTTCAGCTCCACCAGCCTGCTCAGCGGGATCGCCTCCTTGTGGACGACCACCCTCTCGGGGTTGTACCCGTCGTTCACCTTCAGGGACAGCTTCATCACGGGCATGTCGTTGAGGGTCGTGCCGGTCTCGTTCATTGCGAGCACCGTGGCCGTGCCGTCCAGCCCGTTCTGGAGGAAGTCGATCCTCCGCCTGTTGATGAAGTGGAAGACCACGAACACGATGACATTGACCAGGATGAAGAAGCCGCCCATCGCCCGGAGGAAGATGTCGAGGGGATATCCGTCGTCGGTGAGCGCCTCCGGGCTCACGAGGAAGCTCGCGATGAGCATCCCGAGTCCCGGGAGCATCATGAACAGCATCGCCCCCCTGTTCATCGTCCACAGCAGCGGCCCCCTGCCGCCGCCTTCTCCGGAGGTCCCGTCCATGCCCAGCCCCCCTTCCGGGATCAGACCGATCCGTTCCTTTCGGCATCTAGCACTTTCCTGGCATCCGGGACCATCGCGAGGAAGCCGGATATCGTCTGACAGCCGGCGTACTCCCCGCAGCGCCCGCAGTTCGGCAGGGATCGCGCCAAGGCGCAGGCTCTGATCTGGCATTCTGCGCAGTGGGGCGTATGCACCCCTCCCGGGGCCGTGCATGTGCAGCCGTCGCAGTCGATGTGTTCCGGACGCACGTCAGCACCGTACATCGCCGACCACTCGGCGGCGGTCCTGCGCCTCAGGTCGTCGTCACCGGTCCTCCGGGCGACGAGTGCGGGGCACTCCGAACACACCAGGCCGCAGCAGGCAATCATCCTGTCCATCCCCTCATCCTCCATCCCCGGGGCTGCTCCCGCTCCCGGACATCCCGACCAGGGATTTCCTCTTCCATCTGCCCGATGCGTAGTACAGGCCGGTGAAGACGCATCCGACCGTCCAGCCGGCGGGTACCGACCACCAGATGCCGTCCACCCCCATGCGCGACGAGAACCACACGGCGCACGGCACGCGGACCAGCCACAGCGCCAGGATGGTGGAGTACATCGGTATCATGGCCTCCCCCGCCCCCCGGAAGACACCGTTCATAAGGAACAGTATCCCGAAGAGGGAATATGACATGCCGATGACCAGCAGATACCTCTCGCCGACGGATACGACTCCGGGGTCCTGGTTGAATACGGATATCAGACCGCCGCTGAACAGGATCACGGCCAGACCGATGACTCCCGAGATCGCGAGGCTGACGCGGAGCCCCGCCCTGAGGCCGTTCCTCACCCTGTCGACCCGTCCGGCCCCGATGTTCTGACCCGTGAAGGTGGTCACCGCCTGGCTGAGGCTCATCGCGGGCATCATTGCGAAGGAATCAAGGCGGCTGGCTGCCGAGAAGCCCGCCACGGCATCGGTCCCGAACCCGTTCACCAGCCGCATGAGGATCATGTGCCCGAAAGCGACGAGGCCCTGCTGGATGCCGCTGGGCAAGCCGATCTTCATGCTCAGGTCGAATGTCGCGCGGTCGAAGGAGAGCCCGTGGAAGGAGAACCTGACGTATGGATTGCGCTTGTCGAGGAAGACGAGCGCCGCCAGGAAGGAGGCGGTCTGCGAGATGACGGTCGCCCAGGCCACTCCTGCCACTCCCCAGTGGAAGACCGCGACGAAAAGGAGATCCAGAACGATGTTGAGTACTGTGGAGAAGATCAGGGCGTAGAGGGGGGTCCTGGAGTCGCCGAGGCCCCTGAGCACCGCAGAAACCGTGTTGTAGCCGAACGGCCCGAGCATCCCGGCGAAGAGGATGCGCAGATACGTGGCGGCTTCCGGATAGACGTCGTCCGGGATGTGCATGGCCCAGAGGATGTATGGCGTCGCGAGGACACCGACGATCGAAAGGACCGCGCTCGACCAGAAGATCGCGATGTAGGTGGTGTTGACGGTCTTCCTGATGCGTCCGCGCTCGCCGGCACCGAACTGTTGTGCGACCAGGACGGTGGCACCCATCGTCAGACCGATCTGGATAGAGACCATCAGCATGAGGATCGGGAAGGAGGCTCCCACGGCGGCCAGTGCGGTCTTCCCGACGAAGTTCCCCACTACTATGCTGTCCACCATGTTGTAAAACTGCTGGAACACGTTCCCCAGCAGCATCGGAACCGAGAATGCGATGAGGGCGCGCGCCTCTCCGCCTGTGGTGAGGTCCTTCATCGGCCCTCGTCTCCATCATCCGATTTTCCGTGCGGGATCATCGAGCGCTCCGCATGCGGCCGCCGCCGAATCGAAGAGGGCATGCCCGCCCCTGTCGGGACCTGCGGCTTCCGCGACTTCCGAAAGAACCGGGGGGCGCCGCTGGGCGCCCCCCGGCACGAACTCTTGACGTCAGGCGCCTGTCCGACCCCTCCGCCTCAGGAATGTGACTTCTTCGCTATCGCGTTTCCTATGAGCATCAGGACGATGCCGGCCACGAGTATTGCGCCGGCGCCGACATAGTTGTCGGGCAGGGCGATGCCTGCATACTCCCAGGAACCGGGGGTGAAGGCGCCGTACATGCTCACTGCGCCGGCCACGATCCCTGCCCAGCCGAGCCACTTCAGAATCTGAGCGATGGTATCCACTGTCGACCCCTCCTTCTGGATGAACCCCGGCGGACTATACAGCAGGGGATGCCGGCGTGCAAAGCCGGAGGGAACGACATCGGACGGAGGACTGGCCGGGTGCGGAGATGCGGTGCGGGGGCGGACGCCGTCCGCCCCGCACCCGGGCGGTGATGCCCTAGAACCTGTTGCCCAGGACAGGCAGCAGCTTGTTGCGGAGCATGCTGCAGGTTTCCTCGTTCGCGCAGACCGCGAGGATGGTGTCGTCGCCCGCGACAGTACCGATCACATCCTGGAAGCCGTACTGGTCGAAGGCGCTGGCGACACCTGCCGCCGCACCGGGGATGGTCCTTATCAGCATGAGGTTGCCGCACATGTTGACGGTTTCGACGTTGTCGCGGAAGGCTATCTCCAGCCGCCTGCGGATGTCGGCCGTATTGCTCTCGGAGATGACCTGGTAGCGGTGCACGCCCGGACGGACCGAGACCCTGGCCGCGCCGAGCTCGAGCAGGTCGCGGGACACGGTGGCCTGGGTGACCTTGAAGCCCTTTTCCTTGAGATGGTTGGTGATCTCGATCTGGTCTCCGACCTCGGTATCGTTCAGGAGCTTCCTGAGCGCATCGAGCCTGTCGGCCTTGGACCTTCTCATGATTCCTCCTCGAATGGGTTGACGGGAATTTCGCAAGCAAACAGGGCATTATCCACGATGGAACCTTGCATGCAGCGACGGGCCAGGCGCTGGAAACGGGAATCGTTATCCGTTTCACGATTCGGAAGCTTCGGCATCTCCAGCAATGGTGCCGACTCGCCTGCAGCGCGTTCCGCTTCAGGACCGGGCAGGTCTTCGAGGATCGGGCCATTCCCGTCATCCAATAACGAAAGATGGCTCCTGATCTCTCTCGCCACCACCATCCCACCAGGCCTTCCGGGTCGGGAACGGTTCTTCAGTCCATTTTATGCCTTCTAAAATACAGCAACGGAGGCCGGGAGTCCATAGGTAATTCCAGTACATACAAAAATCGTTGAGCGCGTGGAAAAATTTGAGCGTTCGCGCAGAACGAATTGCTCGTCATGGCAGCCCTGCAGGCGGAGCTACAGGCTCAGACTCCTGGCGATGTAGAATCCAAGTCTCGGCGAGTCGGATCCGGTTCCGGCCGAGAGCATCCTCGGGCCGGTGGCCGTGCCGTTTCCCGCGAAAAGGCCGAATCGGTGGCCCGCGGTGTCCATCCTGAGGCCCAGGCACCAGACATCGATGGAATCCGCCTCGAATCCATCGGATCCGTCCTGTGCAGGCCAGTACTCGCCCTGGAGACCGACTGAGGCGGTCAGGGCTGCGTCGGCCCCGAAGCCGAGGACGGTCCGCTCCTCCCTGGCGTCATAGCCGCCGCAGACGAGGACGGAGGCGAGCCCGCCGAGCCTCGGCGACTCCGCGGATGCCAGGCCGAGGAAGCCGTCCTCCCTTTCGCCCCCGTCGGTTTCGACCCAGTACCAGTGCCCCGAGACATGCACCGAGGCCGACATGCCTCCGGTCCAGGCGTTGTAGCCGGCTCCGAGCATGTACTCGCCATGCGAGGATTCGTGCGACATGTCCAGCTCCACGCCACCGGCCATGAAACTCCTCGATCCGATCGAGGTGTTCGCCCCCTGGTCGGTCCCCAGAAAATCGTCGAGAGGATCGTCGAAGGCCTCCCCGAGGAACCTGTGCCGGACCTGGATCTCGGATATGCCGGGGTCGAGGAGGCAGGGGCCGAAGAGGCCGGGCATCCCTGAACCGTATCCCGTCGAAGCGGTCGCAGCCAGAAACAGAATCAAGCCTCCCATGACGCCCCCCGCCTGTGCCTGGAACCCCTGGGCCCGGTCATCCGCGCGGGCCGTCGGAATATACCCGGCCCTCCCCTGTAGAAAGCTAGTGAAAGGCTTTCCACGGAGGTGTCCGATGTTCCCATGCCTTGCGATCGTTGCCCTCGCTGCGGCGTCGAGAGTGCCCGCGCCCGACTACAACGAAGTGGTCAACAGCGTGGCGGAGATGACCTGGAACTACGAAGTCTGTGCCATGGCCTCCGAATTCGGGCTCGACGTGGTCAACGTCACCTGGGAGGACACCGGCAGATACTACGGATCGTGCTGGGGTCCCAACATCAGCGACCTGACGATACAGGTCCACCACGCCGACCCGTACTCCGGCGAGACCGCCCTCACATGCATGCCCGTGATAAGGTATCCCAACTTCTACGACCTGTCCGCCGACCTCGATCCCGACGACTTCTTCCTGCTGGTC
>CAZMAT010000033.1:0-8017 GCA_964564435.1 uncultured bacterium | reverse complement strand
ATCGTCAAGTACAACGCCGACGAGGAGGGTCGGGTCAGCGAGATCTTCCTCGAGGATCAGGTCATCCATCTGGTGAACTGCACGAACGGCCGGACCGCCCTTGCCGTCTCGTTGCCGGAGCCGAGTTCTGACGGCCACCGCCTGCTCTGCACCGAGGAGGACATTCTGCTAGGCACGCTCCGGAACTCCCTTCAGATCTGGCGGGTGGACCCTGACAGCCTCGTGCTGGAGTTCCAGTACAGTCAGGAGCCCTGGGGGCCTGTCTGCGCCAGGTGGGCTGGCGACAGCCTGATACTCTTCGATGTTCACACATCCTATGAGGACAGGGATGAATGTACATCGAGCCCGGGGAGCCTCCGCCTGGCTGCCGACGGCATCTGGAGGCAGGCCGGACGGGCTGACTGACAGTGGTCGAGTCCGAGGAAGCCGCCGGGCGCAAGCCCGAGGAGCCCTACCCGGCGGGTTCGATCATGTTGCGCGGAACCAGGAAGGATCGTCTTGCTCGATATCTACATTGATGCGGATGCCTGCCCTGTGAAGCAGGAGATCTACGCCGTGGCGAAACGCTACGGCCTCGAGGTCATACTCGTGTCGAACCAGTGGATGCGCTCGCCCGACTCGTCATGGGTGAGGCTGGTCGTGGTCGAGAGCGGCGCAGACGTCGTCGACGACTGGATAGCGGAACACGCAGGCGATGGAGACATCGTGATCACGGGCGACATCCCGCTGGCCTGGAGGTGTCTGCACAAGGGCGCGAAGGTGCTGGGCAACACCGGCCGCCCCTTCACCGAGGACAACATCGGAAGTGTCCTCGCCGTCCGCGACCTGCTGCACGACCTGAGGGAGGAGGGGATGATGACCCGGGGCCCCGCCCCCTTCGCGAAGGCCGACCGCTCTCGCTTCCTGCAGGAGCTGGACAAGATGATCGTCCGGATCAGGCGAACGAACGGCGTTCCGCCTTCCGCGAAGTAGAAGGGCGCCACTACGGATCACCCGCAGATGCGGACGGAGGTCATACCGGGGCGGATCCTTCCGGGATCGGCGGCAAAGACCGGTTTTCCGATGACATCATTCCAGGAGGTGTCGCGAGATGTCCTACACCATGCCGACAGGGTTTGTCTTCCTGATCGTCATGCTCCTGCGGTGCGCCACGGGTTCCCTGGTCGCCCCCCCAATTGGCGTGGTGCCAGTATCGGAACAGACAGTCATTGTAGTGGCTGAAGACTCCATCACGGTCCGCTCGAGACCCGATGCCGCGGACGGCCGCTGGGGAGTGCTTGCTCCGGGAGACAGCGCGGTGATCGAAGTGACGACCCGGGACGGATGGCTCGGCTTCGACCCGGGCGTGGCCCAGGCCGGCAACTCCGGCAGCTTCAGATACCGCTGGATACAGCCGGGCTGGTCGTACACCGTGATCGGCGACCCGTCGATGCTGGATGTCGTCTGGGGGCCCAGGGCGGGTATCCGGTATGTCATGACGTTCGAGCCGGTGGATGTCCATTCGGAGCCCGACCCGCTCTCCTCCGTGCTCGGCCAGCTGCCCGGGGGAAGTGCTGCGGCCATCGTATCGCAGGAGGGCGACTGGCTGGAGATCGATCCGTCGGAGGGGCCCGCCCCTGACTCCCCTGCGGGCTGGATCAGCCTGACCGAGGCGTCGATCAGCGAGCCGTAGGCTGCTGCCCGGGGAAGCCCGTCAGTCGGCCGCGACTGCGAAATCCTCCCCCGGCATCATCACCCTGCCGCTGTCCGGAAACAGCCTGAGCAGGCAGAGCTTCGGATCCCCGGGCGACAACCAGTAGGTGGCGGCATATCCTGACCTCTCGAAAAGCCGCCGCCTCTCGGCCGGGCTGGTCTCCTCGGCCGCGGTGCAGTCCAGGGTGATGAAACCGTTGTTCGTGCCGTCGGAGAAGCCGCGGTAGACCAGGCAGCGCGGGTTGGCCCGGAGCTCAGCTAGCTTGGGCGACCCTGCCTCGGTGAGCATGAAGAGCTCCCCGTCCACCTTCATCAGCGTCATGGGCCTGGCCGAGGGCCTGTCCCCGGCCACTGTGGCGAGCATCACGGACGAGCGTTCGTCGAACAGGGCGATCACGTCCGAAAGCTTCATCGCAAACCATCCTCCCGTCTGCCGGATAGCCTTCAGTTTCACCATCACACCCGATACGCCGATAATCTACCCCTCAAAACCCGGCGGGGGCGAACAGGCGGAAGCTCTGCGCGGACGGTTGACCAGCCGGGCCTGTGCCGAGATATCACGACCTGAAGGATCGCGCCGCCCTGTCACCCACCATTCCGCGGTACGTCATGGAAGGCAGGGAGCCGGATCCTTCGATTGTCGGTTCTACCCATGGAAAGGCAGCTCCGGATGAACGAGACCTGCGGAGGCCCCGACACTCCCGGCGGACTGGACGGCCTGCTCGCCGAGGTGCGCGAGTTCGTCCGCGAGCGCGACTGGGGGATGTTCCACAGCCCCAAGAACCTCTCCATGGCGCTGTCGGTCGAGGCATCCGAACTGGCCGAGATCTTCCAGTGGCTCACGGAGGACCAGAGCCGGAGCCTGACACCCGCGCAGAAGACACACGCCGCCGAGGAGATCGGGGACGTGCTGATCTACCTCGTGAACCTCGCGGACAGGCTGGGCATCGAACCAGTCTTGGCAGCCCGGGAGAAGCTCGTGCTGAACAGGGAGAAATACCCCGTCGACAAGGCTCGGGGCAGCGCTGCGAAGTACGACGGGCGGGACGGCTGACATGCGCGGACAGCAGAAGGTCTTGACGGTGAACAGTACCGCTGCTGCCTCGACAGGCCTGCCGGCGCCTGGTGTCAGTTCGGCATCGATGCCCGGCCGGGAGGTGACACGACCCTGGGTCTCGACCGGCTGAAGCGACGGATGTTCGAGATAATCGAGGTCGCACACCACGGCGACAGGGCCAGCCGCGCCTTCGACATCGTGGTCATCTCGCTCATCAGCCTCAACATCCTGGGTGTGATCCTGTCCACGGTGCGGTCTGTCGATGCCGCCATCGGGACGTATCTCCGCTGGTTCGAGGTCTTCTCGGTCATCGTATTCACGATAGAATACGTCCTCAGGGTCTGGACCTCCGACCTGAAGACCGGCGAGCACGACCCGGTACGCGGCAGGCTCAGGTACATGGCCAGCCCCATGGCCATCATCGACCTGGTCGCGATCCTTCCCTTCTACATCCCGCTGGTCACCGGCCTGGACCTGAGGTTCCTGCGGGCGGTGAGGCTCGTCAGGCTGCTGATGCTTTTCAAGGCCAACAGGTACTCCGACTCCATGTCCCTGCTCCGGGACGTGTTCCGGCAGAGGAAGGGAGAGATCGGGGTCACGTTCTTCATCGTACTGATCATGATCGTCCTCTCCTCGGGCCTGATGTACTTCGTCGAGAACAGCGCGCAGCCGGACAAATACGGCAGCATACCCGAGGCCGTCCTCTGGAGCGTGGCGACCATCACCTCGGCCGACCCCGCAGGCGTCTACCCGGTGACGGTGATCGGCAAGCTGCTCGGATCGGTCGTCGCGCTGCTCGGAATCGGCCTGTTCGCACTGCCTGCAGGTATACTGGCGTCGGGCTTCGACGACGTGCTCCGGGCCAGGCGCAGGAAGCTCGCCGCGGAGAGCGACGGCGGACACCTGGTCTGCCCCTGCTGCGGCAGGATCGTCGAGCTGCGCGAAGAAAACGGTTCCCGCGACCTCGTGGAGGTCCGGGAGGAGGAACGGAGGCGCTGACAGGCGCCACAGGGTTCCGGCAGCCTCTGTGTACGACCCGCGAGGAGGGCCCGCATGCCGAAGGAAGCTCTGGTCCTGATCATCATCGCCGGCACCATGCTGCCGATCATGCTCTTCGTGATGCTTGCGGTTCGCAGGGTTTCCCGGCCGCTTGTACGGGTCGATGCTATGGCCGATGCCGAGTGGCGCCTCGGGATGATGGCGCGGCAGGGGCGGAGATACAGGCTCTGTGTGCGATACGAGGTCGCCTTCCAGGGCATCGAGGACGGCTTCGGCCTGGTGGCCGACTACCGGTGCGTCACGCCGCTGAAGGAGATCCGCGAGAAGGCGGGGGTGGGGAGCGTCGTCCCCCCGGAGAGGGACCGCTATGTCGGGGCCTCCTACATGAACAGCTACACCGGTTTGATGGGCGGCTGCAGGCAGAAGTCGACCTTCGTCCTCGCCGTGCTCGGTCCCTATGAGTATCCGGCCGAACTCGAAGCCACCGGCGTACTGCACGTCTCCGAAGGGGTCACCCTCGTCAGGGCCGAGGTCTTCTTCGCCTGACCGCGGGTTGTTGACTCGGGCCCGCCGATACCCAATGCTTATCCAAGACGATGCTCGAAAGGGAAATGGGTGCAGGCGGACAGCCCTGTACTCCACGCTCCATCGGACTTCCACCTGACATCCCGGCTGATCGCGCCGATCCATGGTCGAGGCCGTTCCATCGGCAGGCCGGCGGGCGCGGATGTCGAAGAGCAGTCATTCGTCCGGCGGCAGGGCGTACGCCCACGGGGAACCGTCCGGACGGGGAGGGAACGATGAGGAACCTATCCGCGATCGCACTGGCGCTGGCCGCAGCGGCCGGCACGGCATCCGCGGGCGGCGTACTGCTGTCCTCGCCCTACTACACCATAACGGTGACCCTCGACTACACCGATCCGCCCGATCCCTACCGCTCCCAGGGCGGTATCGAGACCTACAGGAGCGTGAGCGCATTCACCCGGGTGGCCTTCGGCCCCTCGTACATGCCGGATCTCCCGGCGATGTTCTCGGTCGAGTACGGGCCTGCCGGATCCGGCGAAGGGCTGTTGCCTGAAATGCAGATTTTCGGCACGGGAGTCATCGAGACCTACGAGCTCCAGCCGGCATGGGAGTCGGACGAACCCGAGGAGGGGATGGTCACATCCGGACCTGAGGGATTCGAGCCCACCCTCACGCTCGTTTCGCAGGCGGAAGCCCTCGTGGGCGGTGACGGGAAAGGCGATGACATGGAGGCGGCGCCTCTGGTCCCGACGCTTTACATGCAGTTCAACGAGAATTTTTCGATCGTCGGCCCGGAGCTCGAATGGGTGTATCCCAGCATCGGCGGCAACTACGTCTCGAGCAGCGTGGTCGTCTTCCCCGTGACCCTCGCCGATCTCGGACAGGGCAGCAGCTTCCAGATCACGTGCCCCTACGAGAGCGAAACAGCCACCGGTACATGGACGATCCAGTTCCTGGCGGAGTGATGCTTCGGCTGCCTGTCGACCGGGTTCTGGGCATGGCATCATTTACTGGAGGGAACCGAGATGTGCCGGAACCGCGTCGTTGACCCATCGCGGGATCGTGTGCATCCTGCGGGCATGCATCCGGCGAACGGAGATTGAATGAAACTCTGTTCATGTATCCTGACGATCGTGACCACTCTCTCTCTGGCGAACTACACAAGCCAGACCGACTGGTCCGGTGGGCCGGGAGTGGCCGGCCCGGTCATGGACTGGGGGCTGTCATTCCTCTCTGGCGCCAGAGTCCTCTGGGACTCCATCCCCGGTCAGCTACTGGTCGATCCGGATTTCGAGCGCCTCGTCGAGGAAGAGTCTGACGGCGTCGGCCTGATCGGATCCGCGGACATAGACGGCGACGGTGACATGGATATCGTCGGATCGAGGTACACCGGCACCTCCTGGTGGGAGAATACAGACTGCTGCGGCATGGAATGGATCGAGCACCCGATCCCCGCAGTAGGCGGGATCGAGTTCGCCGTCGTCGACCTGGACGGTGATGCGGACCAGGACATTCTGGCCTCGACGGACCACGATGTGCTCTGGATAGAGAACGATGGCACCGGCACGACCTGGACGCTCCACCCGATCGATGGCACCATGTCGCGATCCGTTGCGCCATCTCCGGCGGATGTCGACGGCGATGGCGACTATGACGCGATCTGCGCCAACTTCACCTACAACGACGGCGTGATCGACTGGTGGGAGAACCAGGACGGCTCCGGTCTCACCTGGTTGAAGCACAGTTATACGGCGGGTTCCAAGGGTTATCAGTGCGTGAATGGCGGCGATGTCGACGGTGATAGCGACTGCGACATCCTCGCGTCAGTCGTGTACGACGGCGACATGATCTGGCTCGAGAACACGAACGGGCTGGGCACCTCCTGGCTGAAGGTGACGATCGACGCCTCCTTCGACAGCGCGATGATGATCTACGCCGCCGATCTCGACAGCGACGGCGACAGCGATGTGATCGGCACGCGTGACTTCTCCGGCACCGGCATCACCTGGTGGGAGAACCTCGACGGCTCGGGCACGAGCTGGACGCGCAGACAGGTGGGCGAGGGCCTGGGCCTCGAGTTCGAAGCATATCTCGATATCGACGACCTCGATCAGGACGGCGACCCGGACATCTCGACGAGCACCGTGTCCTACTCGTCTACTGCCAGCTTCTGCTGGCTCGAGAACGCAGACGGCCAGGGAACCTCCTGGGAGGCCCACAACCTGAAGAACATGACAGGCTATGCCTCGGCCGGCTGCGTCGGGAACGCCGACTTCGACGGCGACGGTTGGACGGATGTTTCTGGCTGCTCCATATACGAGGACGACATCTACTGGTGGAGCCTTGCCCCCGCCGGCAGCCTCACGTCGAGCATCCAGCACGCCGAGCAGCTCGATTACTGGAGCTACATAACCTGGTCGTATGAAGCTCCCGGATCGGCGGACGTGGGCTTCCAGGTGCGGTCTTCGGCGATCCCCAGCGAGATGGGGGCATGGTCGGACACGCTCTGGACCAACCCTGTCGACATCAACGGGCTCCTCGAGGACGACACCGACTACTTCCAGTACCGGGCAATTCTGGTGCCTGGCGGGCCGGGAGACATGCCGGTGCTCAAGGATGTTGTGGTGATGTGGAACATGGGAGGTACCGGCGGGCCGGAAGCTCCTTCCTCTCTCGTTCTCCAGCCTGTCACCCCGAACCCCTGCGCCGGCGCGCCGGAGCTGATCGTGGGGCTCCCCGCCGATGCGTCCGTGGAAGCTTCGGTCTTCGACATCTCGGGAAGGCTTGTCTGGTCGGATGCAGCACCGCGTCAGCAGGGCTGGAACTCCATCGGGATCATCGGACTGACTCCCGGCGTCTATTTCGCGGTAGTCCGGGCAGGCGACGAGGAAGCCTCACAGAGATTCACGGTGATTGCCCCGCGCCGCTGAGGCGTCAGTCCCGGTCGGGTCGGGATGCGAGATCATCCCCGCTGAGGGGGCCTTCTCCGGTATCCCCGGGATATCCCTCGAAGGGAGACGGACGCAATGGAAGAGATGCCCGGCTACTGTGGGTACAGGTGCGACCTGTGCGCAGCCAGGTCGGATGATCCGGAGGTCAGGCAGAAGCTCGTCGACGGTTGGAGGCGGGTCTTCGGGCACCAGTCGTACACAGTCGAGAATGTGCGGTGCGACGGGTGCCGGTCCGGCGGCCGCCTGGCCGACAAGACCTGCAAGGTCAGGCCGTGCGCGATCGAAAAGGCGGTCGAGAGCTGCGCCTGCTGCGACGGCTTCCCCTGCGATGCTCTGAAGCCCCTGATGGCCAGCCGCGAGGGTCTGCTCCTCTACTGCCGGCCTCCGTCGGGCCCCGTCACCCGGGAGGAGTACGAACTCTGCATGAGGCAGTTCGAGAGCATGCCTGTGCTGTTGCGTAAGCTGACGGAATGCGGCAGGCTGGGCGCCTGGGTGGCGGAGGAGACTCCCCGGGAGAACTGATCCGGCGGTCAGCTCCTGCGGTCGTCGAGCACCCCGGGGACGCGGATCGAGAAGCGGCAGCGCCCGTTGCCGTTCAGCAGAGACTCATCGACAGTGACGTCGACGGGCACGCCGAAGATGCCCTCGTAGATCCCCCTGTACCACCCCGCGCTGCACTCGCAGTACTCGACCGGCATCCTTCCCTGCGCCCCTCGTGCTAGCGGGCAGAAGCACGCGGCCATCCGCCTCTCGAGCGGGGTCGTCGCGCGGGCGAACGCCTCGGGGTCGCGGG
>CAZMAT010000032.1:0-8483 GCA_964564435.1 uncultured bacterium | reverse complement strand
AGGCGGCGGCGGTGGATCTGGCCCGCCGCATCGTCGTGAATCCCGATGATGTGCGGGGTTCCGGCTCGGCCATCGTGTCCGAGAGGGATCTAGAGTACGGTCAGTACGTCATCATCGCTCCCCCGGGCTTCGATGGTCAAATTGCCGAGCTCGCCGCCTGGAAGACTGCGAAGGGGGTGCCGACCGAGGTTTACACGACCATCTGGATCGAAGCACAGTACGATGGATACGATCTCCAGCAGAAGATCAGGGCCTTCCTGAGGGACTGCCGTGACGCCGGCACCGACTGGGTCCTGCTCTTCGGCGATGACGACATCCTGCCGGCACGCGATGTCACCCTGACCGGCACCGGCGGCGACGAAGCGCCCTCCGACCTCTACTTCGCGGACATCAACGACACCGGGATCGACCTGTGGGACATGAACGGCAACCACATCTGGGGTGAGTCGACCGACGAGGTCGACTTCCATCCCGATCTCTGGGTCGGCAGGGCCAGCGTGTCCACCACCGCCGAGGCCGAGATCTTCGTAAACAAGGTGATGGCCTACGAAGCGGTGCCGTCGGCTCTCGACTACTTCGAGACCGCACCCAGGGAGATGCGCGTCGGCTACTCCACGGGCATCCTCTGGGAGGGCTACTCGGGTGCCGCCAGCGCCGAGATCATCTCCGGCTACCTCCCCGGTATCGAGTGGGAGGAGGAGCGCTGCTACGAGGAGACCGGCAACAGCGAGGCGATAACCATCGAGATGATCAATGCCGGCCCGCATCACGTCTATCACGCCAGCCACGGCGGTCCGACCCTCATGTACACGTCCTACGGCAGCGAATACACCGTTGATGACATCATGGCCCAGACGAACATCTCGTCAGGCCACCTGCCTGCGATATGGAACTCGATCGCCTGCGACATCGGCGAACTCGACGGCTACGAGTGCTGCGGCGACGCCTGGCTGGCGAGCCCGAACGGAGGCGGCTTCGGCGCCTTCAACTCCAGGTACGGTTACGGACATTACGGCGAACCGGGCTACGGCCCGAGCGAGCGCCTCTGTGAGAGGTTCTACTACGAGCACTTCGTGAACGATGTCGTCCCCCTCGGACAGGCCCACCTGGTCGCCATGGACCACTTCACCCCTCCCACCGTATGGGCTGACAGCTTCGACGTACAGATCCTCGAGCATTGCCTGAAGGAATACAACCTCTTCGGTGATCCCGAGGTGATGATGTGGACGGAGGCCGCGAGGCCGCTCACGGTCGACCACCCCGCCTCGATCGAAGGCAACACGCAGGTCGTCGTGACGGTATCCGACCAGAACGGGCCGGTCGAGAACGCCAGGGTCTGCATCCAGAAGGGTGAATGGAAGAACGGCGACATCTACGAGGTCGCGACGACCGATGCCTCCGGCCAGGCCTCCCTCTATGCCGGCCCCGAGTCGGTCGGTGAAATCGTGGTCACAGCCACCGCCCACAACTGCATCCCATACCAGGGGATCATCACGGTCACGGCTCTCGGCGTCGGAGGCGGAGAAGGCGCGGTCGGCGTCCTGGCTTTCGGCTCCGTAAGCCCCTGCCCGTCCACCGGTACGGCCGCCCTCGCGTTCTCGACCCCCTCGGCGGGTCCTGCGACGATCGAGGCCTTCGACCTCGCGGGAAGGGTGGTCTCGACGGTGTTCTCGGGCGACCTGGACACGGGTTCGCATGAGATGACCTGGGACTTCACGAGGGATGACGGTACGCTGCTGCCCTCCGGGATCTACTGGCTGAGGTTGTCATCCGGAGGCGGCTCGGCGACCGCGCAGGCAGTGCTGCTCAGGTAGCCGGAAGGCACCGCCGGGAGGCGGTTCGAGCTTTGTCCGGGCGGGCCCGCGAGTGCGGGCTCGCTCTTCGTTCAGTCCAGGATGTCTCCGGTTGCGAGGTCGAAGGACATCACCCCTCCGTCCACCCCTTCCACCTCGAAGACGCACGTCCCGCTGTCCAGCCATCTGAACCCGTGCCGTGCGCCGAACACCTCGTAGTGGGAGACACTTCTGAAAAACCCGCTGCCGGCCTCGGCCAGCTCGAGCGTGGAGTATTCCCGGATCGTCTCTCCATCGCGGTAGATGCCCAGGGCGAAATGCGACGAGTCAGGGGCCGATCCCCTCTGCCAGGGGCCGAACCTCACGATCGTGCGATCGCCCGAGCCGCCGAGGTAGATCTCCGACGAGAACCAGCCGTATCTCGAGATGAGCACATCCCCGTCGATGTCGACGAAGTAGACCAGAGTCTCGCCGCAGGTGCCCCAGTCCTCATCGGGGATGCTCCTGGCGAAGCAGATGCCGTACTCCGAGGATCTCACGACTGGGCGGTTTGATGCCTCGTCGTCGGCAACCGCAGGTCGCGCCGCGAGCAGCATGCCGAGCGCCAGAAATCCCGTCACCCTCATCCACAAACTCCCTTCTCGGACAAGACTGCTCTCAGCTTTCGGTCCTGACCCGGCAGTTCGGACAAGATCGTCTTCGATTTTCGTTCCTTACTCCTCAGACGGTTGCCCTTCCGAGATACAGGCCCCTTCCCGTGAGGCCCTGGGGATCGAACTGCACGCCGAGTCCCGCGAGATGGAACGCCTCCTCCATCTCCTCCCTCTCGAAGAGAGCCAGTTCGTGATGCTCCATCAGGTGCTCCGTCCCCTCCGGGGTCCCTATGAGGTAGTGCATGTCGAGCACGGACATCCTTCCGCGGACCATGCTCGTATTGACTCTGGCGATCTTCAGGTCCGGCTCGTCGATGTAGAGGCCATGGGCCGTGCCGGGCCGCCAGTCGGCCGGTGAAAACCAAGGCTCGATCGCAATTACCCCGCCGGGGGCGAGATGGGCAGCCATCCTGCCGACCGCCGACCTCAGGCCCCCGATGGAGCCGGCGTAGCCGATTGCGCTGAACAGGCAGACCACGGCGTCGAAACGCCTGCCGAGATCGAATTTCGTCATGTCGTCCTCATGGAAGATGACGCCCGGATTCCTCATCCGTGCACTGTCCAGGAGCTCCGGGCAGATGTCCAGGCCCTCGACCGCGAATCTTCCCCGCAGGTGCTCGATGTGGCGTCCCGTCCCGCAGGCGACGTCGAGGAGGGTAAGCGAACCGTCAGCAGGCTGCAGCCCGGCGAGTTCGATCAGGCGCTCGACCTCGCCGGCGTAATCCTTCCCTCCGTAGAGCTTGTCGTAATACCATGCTGCCTTTGAATATGTCTCCAACGTCCACTCCTCCGGCCAACTCCGATGCTTCAGTCAGGTCTCTGTGATATCCTCTCCGTATCGGCCCGCTTCCATGATCGATGCACCGATCCAGGCGGCGATTCCGAAAAGCTTTCCATCCGCGCGAAACACCAGTAAAACGATCATGCGCGTAACGATTTGAAAATCATGGCGATACGACTGACAGCGCTGGAGTGGCCTGACCCCATCTCAGCACGCGGAGGGGCAGGCCGTAGAAGCCGTTCTCCTCGAGGGTGCAGATCATCGGCCCGTCGAACCACGACTGGATCACCAGGTCCTGCGGGTCGAGAAGGCCGGGTATGCCGGCATCTTCAAGGAAAACCGACACCTGGACGCGGAAGTGGAGGATGTCTCCGGGTCTGAGGCCTTCATCGCCGATGGGGACGGTGGCACCAGCGTTGTCGAGATAGAGCAAGGTTCCATCGACCTCACGTGGAGCGAACAGCCCATCCAGCACAGGCTCGAGGAAGGGCAGGATCCCCACCGGGCCCAGGTAGCCGACATCCATCCCCATCCTCCTTGTGCCGTAGACCGCGAGCCCGGCGCAGTCGAAGCCCATCCTGTCGTCGGCCTGGTGGAATCCTTCCGGGGTACGGCCGGGCGCCATGATGAACGGCGTACCGATGGTCTCCAGGAGGTAGTCGGTGTATGTGTCGCCTGATCTCACAGCCACCTGAACGATAAAGGGGCAGAACTCGTGGATCGGCTCCCGGCTCGCGATGGTGTCGGGCATCGCGATGCCCGGGCGTGCGGCGGCGATGTAGAAGGTGCCGACTTCCGGAAGCCCTGAGTCCTCTCCTGGAACGAAGATCAGGGCCCCGGTGCCTCCCTGCAGGAATGTCGTCGCGTAGAGGAGAGTGTCGGCGCCGTGAAACCATCCAGAGCCCGTGTCGTCATATGCTCCCGGGATCGCCCTTGCCAGGAACCAGTCGCAGGGTTCGCCGGAATCGATCCGTATGGTGTCGCCGAGCAGCGCGAGGCAGCACCTGCCCGGCACCGGGGCTTCTTCGACAAACGCCTCGAGGGCCGGGCCATCCCAGAGGATGACGGCTATGAGGGCCGGCAGGAGCGTCAGTCCGAATACCAGCTCTCGACCGCTTCCTGGTCGTATCCCGCGATGACTATCTCGCTCACGCACAGATCCTGGTATTCGTCACCGGGATAGGTGTCCAGCACCTCGATCCTGATCCGGTTCGCCGGAAAACCCATGTCGGTCTCGGAGAAGATGCAGACCGCCGGAGCTGTGAAGTTCTCCGCAGTCACTCCGATCCACCCCGGATCCTCCAGCTCGACCACCTCGCTCTCGCTTCCGCCGTAACCATAAGTAGCCAGAGGGTTGTCTTCGTCGCACTCCACGGTGAGCCTCAGCGATCTTATCCGTGAGTTGGCAGCCAGGTTCACCTCGCTCTTCGTGTAGCCGTTGAGCAGCCAGATCTGGCCGACCAGGCATGGCTCAAGTTCGATCTCGATCCAGGAACCCTCACCGCCCGAGGATCCTCCCGGGCACCATGCCGTGCTGAAGTCGAGGTCGAGGAGGTTCTCCGGCCCGTAGTCGATGCCTCCCTGGGATGCGAGAACGGAAGATGTGCGTATCTCTTCGATATCGTCCGGCCCGATCCTGTGTTCGAGAGTGTACGCGCTGGCCATCCGGTTGTGCACGTCGTACTCGAACTCGAGCGGCTCCGCCGAGCGAAGGTCGACGCCGGAACCCGACCAGGCATAGATCCCGGGCTCGATCATTCTCCCGCCATCTGGGACGGAGAAGGTGTCGCCCGCAGTCAGAACCGAGGAGATGTCCAAGCTCCAGTCGAACCTCTCGACGATTCCGTCTCCCCAGTAACCAGCCGGATCTAGTCTGTAGGCGACCGTCCTGGAGCTCCAGTACGGGAGCCAGCTCTTGCTGTACGCAGCATCGACGAAGTATGGCTGATACCTGTAGCTGACACGCAGGGTGTTGCTGCCCTCGACAAGGTCTACCGGTGTGGTGAACCAGCAGGTGCTGCGCTCGAACGCGTATTCGTCCAGAAAGACCTCCGAGGTGTCCGTGGTGAACACTCCGGGCATCAGCTCCTCGTCGCCGAGGAAGATCGAGAATCTCTCCAGTTCGCCCGGAAACGCCTCTTCAGAGTCGAAGAAGCCTTCGATGTCGGGATTGTCAGACACATAGTCGACCGGGAAGGCGAACTCGATGCGCCTCGCCGGACCGGTGTTCTCGAGGACGTATTCCACGTCGACATCGACGTAATCGCCGTCCACAACGAATGCTAGATCCTCCGACCTGAGCTCGACTCCTTCGGTCTCCTCGAAACGGATGTCGCCAGTCCCCACGATCCTGGATGCTCCTATCGGCCCGCCGTTGGCTGAGACGACCGAGACAATGACCAGAGCAGCAGCGACGAACCCTCCTGTGAATCCCATCCTCATCCCGCAACCCCCATCGGCTGATGCCATATCGCCTGATATTGTGCAGCGGCCGTGTCGCTGCAACATGGCCGCAATCACCCGCCGACCGATGGTGTCCCGATGATCGATGGTGTCTCGATGGTGTCAGGCTACTTATGCGTTAACCGACCGACCCTCGCGGGATGAGCCGAATCGTGAGAACGGCAGGGGAAAACCGGGCAATCTCGATGTATCGACGAACCTGAGGATGACGGCCAGGAGAGCTTCCGTGAAATGTCGCTTTTCTAGCGGGGATAACCAGTAAAATGCACTAGCTCGTAATGTCATGGAGCGCTATAAGATACGGGTGTTAACGCGAGAGTAGTCTGACCCCATCATATTACGAGCATGCAGGAGACCGAGGGTATGACGGCGGGTTGCGGGGTTGCGCAGGAAGGCCCGCAGCCGAAGTCCGACATCGCGCGGAAGGTCGGCGCGCTCGAGAGGCTCGTCGACAGGATGGTGGTATCCGCCTACCCGAAGATCGGTCCGTATGTGGACAGGATCAGGGCCAGGCACCCCTCGGCAACCGACATCGAACTCGCCCGGATGATCGTCCGCCGTAAGGCCTTCAAGAACGGCCTGGTCGGTGCAGTCACCGGCATCGGCGGCTTCCTCACCATGCCCGTCACCGTACCGGCCGACGTCATCGCATCCTGGCGCATCCAGATCACCATGATACTCGCGATAGCGCATGCCTTCAGACGGGAGACCGATCCGGAGGAACTCAAGACCGACGTCCTGATGGTGCTTGCCGGCGACTCGGCCAAGGAGGCCCTCAAGCGCGTGGGGATCGAGGTCACGCGAGCCATGACCCGAAGGGCCATCCAGAAGGAGATCTCGCAGGAGGTCATGGTGAAGGTGTGGGCCGCCCTGGGCCGCCGGGTCGCCGCCCGCGTCGGCAGGAAATCACTGGTCAAGTCGCAGAGATCCGCACCGCTGATCGGCGCTCCCATCGGGTTCGTCTTCGACTGGTTCGCCACCCAGGCCGTCGGCAGGACTGCGATCCGCTACTACTCGGCAGACTGAGGCTCGATCGCTCGGTCGGACAGGCATCAAGTGCATCCTGGCCATCAGCGTCCGCCAGAGGATCCGGCGATCTCAAATGATGGTCCTGGCGCCTGCGTAGCTGACCCTCCAAGCCCAGAGATCCGTATCCGTCCCGGGTCGGTTTGGATCCGGTGGATCGGGGTCAGGCTTTCTCGAGTGCGGAACGACGAACTGGGGAGGGGAGGTTGCCGTATCAGCCTCCCTGGAATCTCGTAAGCAGCCGTTTCAGCAGGTTCGCCATATTGCTGTCCAGCATGCGGTTGTGCGTGTTAACGCAAAAGTAGCCTGACACCAGATCCGCTGCCGGATCATCACCGCACAGCAGGAAGAGATCGTCTGGATGACCGGGATCTCTGCCACTCTGGGTGAATCGGCCGCAACCCCCTGAACCCTGCGATCAGAGCACCTGTCGAAGCGTCCTGACACTGGCCTCGGGTGAGGTGCGCGCTCTCCCGATAGGCTATCTTTGAGTGACACGAGAGTTACTCAGGTACTACCTTCTGATCTGATGGGATGCATCAATGAGATCAGCTTTATCAGCCCTGACTCTCCTTGCGGTACTCCCCGCGGACACGGGCACCACGGCTGGGTATCCGGGGAATGCCATCGGCCCAGCAGTCGAGCTGCACTCCACGACCGACTGCGGGATCGCCTTCGAGCACTCGTTTCGAGATGGTTCTGCCTGGATGCCATGTTGGGTCTCGACGACGGCCTAAATTGGATCAGCGCCCGCGTGATGCTGGACAGGAGCGACGCCGCATTGCGGCTCCGCCCCTCCCTCGGCCTGTGCCTGACCGGAGGCGACAGCACCTACGAGCATCCCACCGGCGGGAGCCGGAAGTTCGTCTTTCTCTGGCCCGGCCTCGGGCTGGCCGTCCGGTTCTGGCGCCTCTCCACCACCCTGGACATGAGCGTCGGCATCGGTCCCAGCGGAACCGGCCTGGAGGGAGACGGCTTCATCGGCCTGACAGGCGCGCTGATGTACATGTTCTAGCCCTGCCGTTTACCGATTCATGCCGACCCGATGCGCCCCGCTCTGAGTGACCAGCCCTGAGCGAAAGCACGGTTCGCGGAACGATCCGTCGAAGCATTCCTCTGTTTCGAAGAAACTCTCCGTGAAGGAAACCGCAACCCTGTGCATCCTGACGACAACGATCCCGAAGCGGCACGGTAAAGGCCGGCGCGATTCGGGCACCTCCCCTCGAACGACGCGCACCCGCCGCCCCCCGCGAACTTCCAGAGGATATAGCCCGGACGTCCCGGCAGGGGTGTCTGTATGCACGCGGATGACCTCTTTGACGAACACAGCGAGCACCCCATCTCCTGCCGGAAACAGACCGGCATGCCCGAGGTTCGCATCCCGGTTGCCGTACATGTCGCGGCAGTTCCCGCAACGAATGGAGGCGGGCATCGCACCACCTGTTGACAAGTCAGCTTGTCGTAAAGTATGCTTTACATACCTTGGGGGAGGTGGCGCATGGGGCTCTCCATGAACAGGTTGAGGGAGTTCCGCGAGAAGGCCGGGCTGACGCAGGATCGACTGGCGGGATGCGTGAAAGTGTCGCGCCAGACCATCAACTCGATCGAGGCCGGCAGGTATGTGCCCTCGCTCGAGCTGGCACTCAAACTGAGAAGCGTATTCGGATGCCGGGTTGAGGACCTGTTCGGCATCCCGGAGATGAAGGTGGATGATGTGTCAACGCCGTTTTCTAGCGTGACGGTTTCGCCGGTTTGGGTGTGACAGAT
>CAZMAT010000031.1:0-8543 GCA_964564435.1 uncultured bacterium | reverse complement strand
CCCATGTCGAACAGGCCGCCCTCGGTCTCGACGAAGCTCTCGCCCGTCTCGAAGTCCTTCACCGCGACCGCGAAGTGCCCGCCTTCGAGGTCGAGCACCTCGCGCGCAGCGTCCCTCAGGTCGTCTATGCCGCCCGACGGAGATGTGATCAGGGTGTCGGGGTTCATCAGGATGGAGGGGGCGTCGCCCTGCTTCGAGGCCGTTCCTGGCGCGGCTGTGAGGATCGATAAAATGACAGCAGTCAGCATCTGAACCTTCCCTGTGAAGCCCGGCGATCCGGGCCCGGTTTCAGGACCCCGGTGTGAAGAGGCGCAGGCCCTGTATGGTCTGGAACTCGTACCTGAAGCCGACCCCGTAGCATCCCGGAACCGCCGTGTGCTCCGGCAGGTAGTCGACCATGATCTTGACGAAGAACCCGGTCTCCTCCATGTGGCCGAACAGGACGTCGCCTGCGGATAGGGCCAGCGAGTCGGCGTAGCCCGACTCCGGGGCGATCGAATAGCTGCCGGGCGTCAGTAGCAGCGTCGTGCTGTTGCCGCCTCCGAGGGGCGGGGCGTCGCCGGCGAAGAGGTGCACGGGCAGTCCGGAGCCCGACTGCCTGCAGTGGATGTCGTAGTCGTCGGGCTCGTAGTCGGAGAGGTATGCGCCGCAGGGGGTGAACCTGGCGGCGTTGAACGAGCCGGCGGGCGCGGTCTCGTCCCAGATCACGTATAGCGAGTCGTCGACGAAGGGCATGGTACCGGCCGTGTCGCCGAAGCCCGGCGAGGTCTCCTCGTCCCTCACGCCCTTCACGCCGTAGATACCGGCCGAGGTGGCCTCGTGGACGTAGTGCGCCTGCGGCGTCTCGGCCACCTCCTGCCATGTGCCCGCCGCATAAGGGTCGAAGTAGACCCTGTACGACGAGGCGCCGAAAAGGGGCGTCCAGGCCAGGTGCACCTCTGTGCCCTGGGACGAGTCCGTGACCACGTACAGACCCGAAACGTCGCCTAGCGGCTCGTGGGTGATCGTGACGGCGCCGTCGCTGTAGTCCGAGGCGTCCTCGTCCTCGCCGTCGTGGATCACCGCGCGGATGTAGTAGTCGCCGGCGGGCCACGAAGAGCAGTCCCACAGCCAGCCCGAGGTGCCGGTGTCGATCGAGTCCTCGAGCAGGACCAGTCCGGTGGACGGGTCGTTGTCGGTGTCGGCGTAGATGTTCACGTAGGCGTCGGACCAGTAGACGTTCTCGGCGTCCCATTCGATTATGTAGCTCTCGTCGGCCACCGCGCCCCCGGCGGGCGGGGCGGTGACGGTCACCGACAGACCGTCACCCGAGCCGCCGCATCCCGCAAGCGCCAGCGCAGCCGCACAGAGTGTGTGAATCCTCCTCATGGAAGCCTCCACCCGCCCAGGAGGGCGATATGACCCGGCGCCCGGGCGCGCCGTTTATCAAGGGTCTTCATCGGGAATATACAGGCGGAGGGGGTGCGGTGTTCCCCGGAAAGAAGGAGGGCGGGGTCGCCCCCGCCCTCTACCGACATGATCAGAGTCTAGGAGTTCGTCGTGAAGAGACGGATGCCCTCATGCGGCTGGATCTCGTAGGTGAACACGATCTGGTCACCGTTCGTGGAACCACCGACTGGACCGGAGAGATCATTGATGTACATCTTCGCGAAGAAACCATCAAACAGTTCGCAGAAGATGACGTCACCGTCCCAGACCTCACCATTGAGCCACCAGTTGTAGCTTCCGTCAGGAGCAGCGCCTGCGTTGTTGTAGCTCTCGTCGCCGAGGCCGAACATCCAGGTCTCGTGGCCGTCGCCGAACGTGCCGTCGTTACCGCTGTACAGAGATGCCCTGTTGACCTGCTGCCAGTCGTCATAGGCATAGATGTCCTGGACGAAGCCGCTTGAACTGGCCTGGCCTGTCTCGCCGTCAGACATCCCGAAGATGAAACCGGAAGGAAGCTCTGCAGGTGCGTAGTTGTCGTAGATGGTAAAGGGACCGCTGACGATATTAGGCATCGTGCGGGTGTCCTCGGTCGAGGCCGAGTATCCGGACGAGGAGTCGTCGCCGTTGTATGCCGTGACGTAGTAGTAGCCCGCGCAGTCGGCGGTGTGGGTGTAGGTGGTGCCGGCAACGTCGCCGACCTCTTCGAGGGTGCCGCCGGAGGTCTCGCTGAACCAGACCTTGTAGCCCTCGGCGTCGGTTACCGCGCTCCAGCCGATGACGATGTCGACGCCGCCGGAGGCTTCCCAGTTGATGGTCACATCAGTGACCACGGGCATGTCGCCGCCGGTGCCGCTCGGGCTGTCGCCCTCGCAGCCGGTCATCAGGGCGACGGCCGTGCACGCGAACAACAGAGCAAACTTCTTCATTGCATCTCCTTCCAGAGACATTCGGGTCCTAGAAACCGGCTTCAAGATAGAACGGCCCCGGCCTGCTGTCAATTATCCGGGCCTCCCCTCAATCCTCCGCGCGGAGGGTCTCCAGAGCCTTCAGGGCGGCCGTCCTCACGTCGAGGAACCAGTCCTGCGAAAGCCCCTCGAGCACCCCCGCCGCCGAGGAGTCGCCCATGGCCGCGAGGGACACCGCCACCAGCCTGCGCATCCTCTCGGAGCTGTCCGCCGCGAAAGGCAGTATCCGGGGGAGGGACAGCGGGTTCCCGATGCTGCCCAGGGCCTGCACGGCCGAGAGCCTTACCGCGAGCGTGTCGGACGCTAGCATCTCCTCGATCGGGAGCCTCGCCTCCTCGCCGCCGGCCTCGCCGAGCAGGTAGATGGCGTTCCTGAGCCTGCGCCCGGTGAGGCTGTCGAGGAGTGCGGTGAACATCGGCACCGCCAGGCTGTCGTTCCGCTCCACCACGTCCTGGATCGCCCTGAGCGCCAGCCCGTCGGTGGTGTTAATCTGCTCGGACACGATGTACTCGAGGGCGGCGAGGCCGCGCGAGGCCAGCTCCGCCCTGTGGGCCAGCACGCGGTCGCGGTTCTCGCCGACCTCCCATTCCGCGGCCACGCTGAAGAGGGAGTCGAGGTCGAGATCCTCCGGGTGACCGATCTCCTCCGGATTCAGCGGGTCCTCGGGCGTCACGGCCGCCAGGTCGAGCCCGGCGCCCCATGCGCCGTCGGTCCATCCCAGCGAGTCGCCGCCGCGGCCCATGAACCTGTCGTCGTCGGCCAGGTCGAGGAAGACCCCGCACCCGGCGGAGCCGCGCGACCACGCCCCCACGCCCTGCCCGTCCGAGCCGCACACGAACACGTCGGTGCCCGACATGTCGACGAACAGCGCGGCCGAATTGTTGATGGCGAAGCCCTGGGCGCCGTCGGACACGAACCTGTCGTCGCCCGAGCCGTCGAAGAGCATGCCTGTCGAGAGGTCGTGCGCAGCGCCCTGCGACGGGCCGAACCTCGAGATGTACATGTCGTCGCCCGCGCAGTCCCACAGGCAGCCCGAGGCGAGGTGGATGCCCGAGCCCTGGGCGTACTGCGCGGCGTTGTAGCAGTCCTGCCCGGCCTCGTCGAAGAGCATGCCGAGCGCGTACCAGTAGGCCCCGCCCTGCCCGAACACCTCGGCGCGGTAGGTGTCGTTGCCTGCGCCGAAGTCCGCGAGCAGCCCGCGCCCTCCGGCCACGAGCGGCCTGAGGCCCATGCCGAAGCCCTGCGACATCGCCCTGTTGTCGTCGGGCAGCAGCGGCGCATGGGAGTAGACGAATCCCGCCAGGTAGCAGTCGTCGCCCGAGCCGTCTGCGAGGATGCCCTCGCCCGCCGGCCCGCCGAAGCCCTGCCCGTAGCAGGCCGTGTGGTAGGTGTCGTCGCCGCCGCGGTCGACCAGGGTGCCGTGGCCGAGGCAGCCCGCGCCCTCGCCGAAGAAGTCGGTCACGTAAGTGTCGTTCCCGCCCAGGTCGGCCAGGATGCCCTCGCCCATGAGCCCCGCGCCCAGGGCGACGGGGCCGCACTCGTACGAGTCGTCCCCCTCGAGGTCCACCAGGGCGCCGAAGCCAATCAGGCCCGCGCCGCATGCCACCGGCAAGCCGGCTTCGTACCTGTCGTTGCCCGCGAGGTCGACTATCAGCACGGCGAAGCGCCCGTCGGGTCCGAAGGCCCCGCCGAGATCCGTGTACACGTCGTTGCCGCCCACGTCGACGATGATCCTGAAGGCCGTCCCCGGCCCGTAGACGTTGTCGCCGGGGCCGCCGACGATGTAGCCGGAGCCCGCATCGAGCGCGCAGACCGTGCCTTCGACGCCCGAGAGGTCGAGGTCGGTGGGATCGTGCCACTCCACATCCCTCAGGGCTTCGGCCAGCGCGATCAGCTCGGACGGATCGAGGGGCTCGACAACGGGCCACCTCTCGAGCCACAACGCGAGGGTGTCGGGATCGCCCTCGAACTCGGCGGGCGGTGTGAGCCCCCTCGACTCGTGGAAGGCGCCCCACTCCCCCCAGGGTCCGGGGTTGTCGGAGTCGGCCCAGAGCCATGCCGCGATGCCGGCGAGGGTGTCGGCGGAGGCGGGTTCGAGCGTCGAGTACGCCGCCCGGTAAGCCTCCTCGCGCGAGTCGACGAGGGACACGAGGTCGCGGAAGGCGCCGTCTTCATACTGTTCCGTGGCGCCGAGGAGGGCCGAGGCCCTAGCTACGTGCTCCGAGAGCACTCCCGGGATGGCGGAGATGTCCTGCAGGCAGAGGATCGCGGTGCTGTCGGGCAGCACGACGGAAGGCGCCCAGCTGCGGTCGAAGTTCATCTGCGCGGGCACGAGCCCGAGCGTGTCGAGCGCCTGCGCCAGGGCCGAATCCACCTCGGCCGGCAGCTCGATCGCGGGGAGCCCGGAGGCCTCCTCCGCGCCGCCGTCATCTCCCGCTCCCGACCCCGCGCTCAGGGCGGTACCCGGAAGGAAAGCCACCGCACCGATCAGCAGCACACTCGTGAATCTCATCGCCCCTCCGGACTCTTTCTGGTTTGAAATTGCTCAAACGCTATGACTGAAAGCACAATTGTCCGTGTCAGCCGCCTGACGACCCTGTGAGGATGGAAGCAGTTCCTGCAGGTGTGAATCACGGATGATCCACATCGAAAAGGTCGATGCCCTGTTCATGAGGAATCGGAAGGACTCCAACAATAACACAGGGATTGGGTGCCACGAAATGGAATTGCTGGGTAGTCCCGAGGAAGAAATGCAGATCCTTCCTGCTGAACTCATCCAGGTACCTTGCGCGGACGGCCTCCAGAGCCTGAGGCTCGCCTATTCCGCCAGTCCTGAGGCAGTTCCAGAAGAGAGCGCCGGTCTCCCAGTCGAGAACCTGAAGTTCGCTCCGCCGGCCTTCCGCATCCTCGAACCTGTAGGAGAAGCTGTATGGAAGCTTCGGGATGACTCTGAACACATCGCGCCAGCTCCGGTCATCGAAGAAGTCGAGCTGGTCGTGGAGTTCGCGCATCTGACGAAGCTTTTCCGAACTCCAAACGCGCGCCTCCTCTTCCTCATAAACGAAATCGAGTACACGAGCAGGTTTGAAAACCGCAAGCGACAACAGGTTGGCTTTCGCCCCATCGATGAGTTCAGACAGGGATTCGTACACCCGTGACGTTCGCAGCAGAAGTCGTCGTCTTTCCTGCCAGTTGTTCGCGGTCCCCAGGTGCCCGACCGGCACGAGATCAGACTGATCGACCGGCCGGAACGATTCCGGGCGAGGATCGCGCGTGTTGCGAACCAGACGGCACTCGAGCCAGTCGAACTTACTGTACTGCTGATCAGAATCGAGCCTGCGGAACGGCACCGGATAGATCCTGACCCAGGATCCATCATCTCGAATACCTGCGGTGCAGACGGTTTCGCCGTACTTCCTCGAAAGCGTCGGGTAGGTTTTCACCGTGACGAGAACGCGTTCCTTCTCCATAGGTTGCTACAGGTGCACCACGGTCGTCAGGTACCCGGACCGGCACATCAGCGCTTCCGCGACACGAAGCCGATGGCACTGATGAGGAAGCTTCTCGTAACAGGTCAGTGCGATCCGCCCGCCGCGAACGATCAACTCGATCATCTCGGCAAGCGTCACGGCCTGTCCGGGAAGAGTGTCACGCTCGTACTCAGAGAACAGAGCGTCATAATCAGCTTGCGACGAGATGCCCCGGCGCTTCTCGGAAGCGATACCGAGTCCCGGGAAGTGCAGATACCCGATGCCGACCCCCATGCAGCCCTTCGACAGGGTACTCTTCGAAAAGCCGTACTTCCGGCTGACCGGATTCCGGCGGACATCGCAGAGGATCGTCACGCCCGAACGGATCAGGGTGTTGAGGTAGCTCTCGATGGTGTAACCCTCGTAACCGATGGTGAACAGACCGGGTGCCGTGTCCGTGGCTCTCTCGGATTCGATTCGGGCAATCGTTTCCTCGTCGCCATGGAGCACGCGCCCTGCGATTTCGCTGTGAATGGCGTAGTAGGGAAACCGCCGATAGGTCTCAGCAACGAGGGCATCTCCACGAAGAGAAGAATACCTGCTTGTGAACCCTGTGATGTCGGAGTCGAGCATCGCGTCTGCGGTCCGATGTCCCGTTTCCGTGAGCCGCCACTGCTGTTCGTCGTCGACCAGAAACCCGCGTTCCACGAGTTTTCGTCGGTCAGCGTACGATGAAAAGGAGAATGCACCGAATCGATAGGGTACGAAATCGTAGAGATTCAGCGAGGAATGCTCCTGGCAGTAGAGGAACAGGAGCTTCTGGAAGTCCATGCTCCCGGCTGCCCCTCCAGATGCTGCGAGAAGCGCCAGAAGGAAGCGCTGGCGGGATGGAATCGAGCGATCGTTCCACGGAGATGCGGGTTTAGCTCCAGATATCACCGGAACACTCCGATCGGCTGCAGAATGGCGACCCCTTCCAAGAATTCGGATTCGCCGGGAGGGAAGGTATCCTTCGAGGAATCTACCTCCCTTCACCGGGTCATCCAAGACCCGGCCTCGGCCGATTCCTGGTTTCAGATCCTTCAGATGCAGTGGCATCTCACTGCCCTGCTTGAACCTTCCGTCATCCAGGATGAAGTTTCCGCATATACTTGCATACTTGGCACCAGTATCTTCATATATTGTTGTGTGCCATAACTTATGCGATATGCAGTCCTGCCTGGGAGGCAGGATCCCACCTTCAGGTAGTCCGAGATGGCCGGCGGATATGGCGAACGTTACCCGCGGGCACGCTATATTGCCGCATGCGGTGGGGGCGGCCCGGGAGGCCTGAGAGAGAACCCCTGGAACTTGATCCGAGTAATATCGGCGGAAGGAACCCGCTGCCTGTGTGCAATTCAGGCCCTCCGCCCCTCTGACAAGGGGGAGCCATGTCCGTATCCGCGATCCAGCCGGTTGCCATGCTTTCGGAAGCCGCCTCGTCCGGACTCGCAAGCCTCAGGGAAAAGAGACCCCTGATCCACCACATCACGAACTCGGTGGTGACGAACTTCACCGCGAACATCACGCTCTGCCTCGGCGCCTCGCCCGTCATGGCCCCGGCCCACGAGGAGTCGGCAGAGATGGTCCGCGCCGCAGGAGCCCTCGTGCTCAACATCGGCACTCTCGACCCGGCCCTGGTCGGCAGCATGATCGCCGCGGGGCGCAGGGCGAACGAGCTCTCGATCCCGGTGGTCTTCGACCCCGTCGGCGCGGGGACCACTTCCCTCAGGAGGGACGCCTGCACCTTCATCATGCACGAGGCCAGGGTCTCCATCGTGCGGGGCAACCCCGGCGAGATCATGGCGATGGGCGGGCGCACGGGTTCGGTCCGCGGGGTGGATTCGCTCGACAAATCCGGTGACCGGAGCCTCTTCGACGAACTGGCGTCCGAATGGAAGGCGGTCGTCGCCGCAACCGGGCCGGTGGACTACGTGACCGACGGATCCCGCGCCTTCGAGGTGCGCAACGGCCATCCGCTCCTGGGCATGGTAACCGGCACCGGCTGCGGCGCGACTACGGCGGTGGCCTGCTTCGCCGCCCAGGGCGGAGACCTGACCGCCGGGACGGCGGGCGCCCTGGCCGTCTACGGCGCCGCCGCCGAGAAGGCCGCCCGGCTGGCACAGGGTCCGGGCACGTTCGTACCACACTTCCTCGACGCGCTGGCATCCATCAGCCCAGCCGAGGTGCGAGGGCTCGCGCGTTGAGCACCATCCCGCGAGAAGACCTACTCCGGCTGATGAGGGTCTACTTCGTCACGGACCCCCGCCTCTTCAGGCCGCGAACGGTCGAGGAGACGTGCAGGGACGTACTGCTGGCGGGCGTGAGGACCATACAGCTCCGCGACAAGGAGACCCCGCCCGGCGACCTGCTCCCGGTCGCGAGGCGGCTCAGATCGCTCTGCCTCGACTTCGACGCCCTGTTCATCATCAACGACGACCCGGAGACGGCAGCCAGGATCGGCGCCCACGGCGTCCACACGGGCCAGGGCGACATCCCTGCTTCCGAAGCCCGCCGCATCATAGGCCCGGACCTCATAATGGGCGTCTCGGTGCGCACGCCGTGGGAGGCGGCGCAGGCGGAAAGGGCAGGCGCCGACTACGTGGCGGCCAACGGAGTCTTCTCCACACCGACGAAGCCC
>CAZMAT010000030.1:0-10281 GCA_964564435.1 uncultured bacterium | reverse complement strand
ATCCGCCCCGGTCAGTTATTGAGTGATGATCCACGAAAACCGGCCGCGGGGAATGGAGGCTTCGGATGTCGGGCTGGCTGTCGAAGTTCGGTGTTGCGATCCTGCTGACTGCGGCCGCGCTGGCTATCTCTTCCTGCGGACGCTCGGGCTCCACGCTCGACCCGGAGAACCGCATCCTCGGCACGTGGGTCTCCGAGGACGGGCAGAGAATCTCGACTTTCCTGGAATCCGGCGAGTACTCCCAGGTCTTCAACGGCGAGACGTATTACAGCATGTGGTCGATACAGGGGGACAGCGTCAGGTACACAGGCATGAGTTCCACGAACACGGCATCAGAGGCCGATCCGTACTACGTCGGCTTCTCTGCGTACAGCTTCGACATCGATGGGAACCTGGTGCTCGACGGCCGCACCTTCGCCAGGCGGCAGTAGTTCCTATGTCCGATTCCCTCTTCTTCGCGATCGTCATCCCGGTAGCACTCACGATAGCGGTCACTGTTCTCTCCAGACGGGCGGGCACCTGGACTAGCGCTCTCCTTCTGGCGTACGGCGGCCTTCTCGGAATGGCCGGCATGTTCATGGAACTCCTCTATTCGGGCTCCTCGCCGGCAAGCGGTTCATCGACCGCAGATCCGGTTCTCGCGGTGATGGCGCTGATAGTATCCGTCGCGGTTCTTGCCGGCCTCACCATGCTGATATCCAGAAGACCCTTCGACTTCGACATCGGAAGAACGGCTGCAGCAGCGGCCTCGGCAGCGTCGGCCGGAGCCCAGCTCCTGTTCATCTCGCTGTTCGTCCTCTTCAGCTCCAGAATCGCCAGCTTCCTGCAAAGCACGGGTGAAAGGGAGGCTATCGGAGAATTCGGACCCGGCGTCTCGAGGACGGTCCTCTACAACAGGTGGGCCGTCGCCGTGCCGATCCTGATGCTGATAGCAGCGGTGCTGGTCGTCATGAAGAGATACAGGATCCGTGACAGGCTAGCGGCCCGGCTCGCTGACCCTGATCCGCCGCGCCCCCATCCCGGCCTGATCATCTTCGCTGTCTTCCTTCTCGCGCTGTTCGTGGTGTTCGAGACCGGGGGGAAATGATCGGCTCGACCCGACAGAGACTTCGATAAGGTGTCGGGTCAGCTGCCCAGGGATCTCCCTGCGTAGAAGAGAAGCGCAAGGCCGACCGTCACCAGGGCGACCCCGCCAAGGATCGAACCCCAAGTATCCTTCGGGGCTTCGTCTAGGTCTATGATGTCGGGATCGCCGGGCTTGTAGAACACGCGCACCGGATCCCCCGGCCTGATCCTGCCCATCCGCTCTCTGACAGCACCTTCGTCGATCGAGGAGTACCTGTGCAGCCCTTCGTTCTCGAAGGCAACACCACCCACGCGGTACTCGACCAGGCTTTCGATGTAGTGCTCGATCCCCTCGTCGCAGGGGAACGAGCGGATCGAGCTCCGCCTGATCCTGCCTGTCACAGACGAACTCATGAGAAGGTTGCTCAGCCCGGAGAAGCAGCCAACGACTCCGCTACCGATGCAGAGAAGCGCCCCGGCGCACATGAATGCCGCGACATGGGGCGGCACGGTTTCCAGCGCCTCTGCCGCCGCATTCTGGCCCAGCATCTTCACGATCCGGCCACCCGCGAGCAGCCCGGCCAGGAATGACGTGATCGACAGGGCCGAGGCCGCGGTGGCCAGGACGGCGAACAGACTCCTGTGGGTGCCCGGCTTGCTCATGGCTCGACAATACAGCCGGGGCTGGCTGGTGGCGATTCTCCAAGCTGGCTAGCCATCAAGCGTTCTAGCAGGTGGGCTTGGTTTCGCAGGCAGCGCTTTCAGAGGGCTGACAAACGGCTTCTCAGGCGGGGGAATCGAGAGTCAGAATGCTGTCTGCGATTGATTCTACGCCCGGATTGTGGCTGACGATCAGCACGGTCGTGCCACGCCGTGCGAGTTCGCGCACAGTATCGAGGATGATCCGCTCGGTTTCCTCGTCGAGCTGCGAGGTCGGCTCGTCGAGAAGCAGTATCCCGGGTTCTCGCAGGAGTGCTGCGGCCAGGGCCAGCCGCTGCCTCTCTCCGCCGGAAAGGTTCGCCCCAGCTTCACTGATGCCTGTCTCGCCGGGTGGCAGGACATCGAGCCTCTCACCAAGCTTCAGCTCCCCCAGCACCTTGGAGATCCTGCTGAGATCGGGGACAGTTCCTGCTAGTAGTTCAAGATTCCAATCAAGCGTACCCGGGAACAACCGTATCTCCTGGGGCATAAGAAGGGCTGTCCCGCCCAGGTCGCGCAATCCTTCAACCGGTCTGCCGTTCACGAGGATGCTCCCGGCTGAACGGGGGTGCAGCCCGAAAAGAGTCTTCAGGAGTGTCGTCTTCCCAGATCCGCTCCGACCGCGGATGGCGACGATTCCACCAGCCCTTACCGAGAAACAGGTGTTCTCGAATACACTCCTGCCCTCGATAACGGCAGACAACCCGGCCACATCGAGTCGAAGACCATTTGGATCAACGCCTGACACACATTCTCCAATCGCACTCTCGGGTAGATCGAAGAGTTCAGCCATCCTGTCGAGATTGGCTACGGAGCCCTGGATCCTCCCTACAGCGTTGCTGACTGCACCGAGTCTGCCTGCGAAGAGCCCGAGATAGCCCAGGAACGAGATGACCGTACCCACTTCCGCAGAAGCGATCCCTGGGGATCGTTCGGCGTATATCAGGAATGCTGTCATCCCCGCTATCGTAGTGAGGAGGAGGATAGAAACGAGGAGAAGTTGCCTGACAGTATTCCTAAGATCAGTCGAAGTGGCTTGCCTTACCTTTTCCTCGACATGACGGCACATCCGGTCCTCAGCCGAAAAAGATCTCAGCTCGAACTGAGACAGGACCAAGCTGCTGGTGGCCCCTTCGAGCCGTGACCTTTTCTCGAGGATCTCCTTCGAAAGCACCCTGGATTTTCGAGCAACAAGAAGCCCCAGAGGCACGAGCAGCAGCCCGGCCAGAACGAGAGCAAGAGTAACTCCGGGAAGAAGAATGATCAGCATGCATAGGCTCGCGAGAAGCACGATCACGGACTCGATCAACCCCGGGGCTTCCACCGAGAACAACGCCGGGACCGAGTAAAGCTCCGAAGAGATCCTCCTGTTCAGGTACCCTGCCTCGAAGGTGTCGAGTAGATGTTGTTCCACACGGCTGACCTTTTCGCAGGCATAGGGTATCCAGTGATCTAGAAAGGCCTTGTCGAATGATTTCCTCAGGATCTGGTTCACGAACTGCACCAGCAGGGCAACGATGCCTACGAGCAGAAGGGACCGGAGGCCGGAGAACGAGAGTTCGACGGTACCTGATCCGCTAAGTATACCGGCGATGGAGTCGCCCAGAACTAGGGGGGCAACAGCGGACACGGCCGATCCAGACAACACAACAAAGAGAAGAACCAGCAGCTTTCCCTTTCCGAGCCGCATCGACTCGCGGACAATCCTCGCTCGCGTCTGCAATGCTGCTGTGGAAGGGTTCAGGAGCCCCCTCTTTCGGGATCGAATGCCATTCGGTAGAGCATCGCTCCGCCATCATCACAAGTTTCGTTGACGATGATTCCTGAAGAACCGATTCTGATGTCATAGCTGCTGGATGCCATGTTCAACTCCGGCGCGATGACCGTCATCACTGTGTCCTCGAGTGAGTGTGAGAGCACAAGAAAGGCAGGGCAACCGCTCGATGCTGTTTCGAGCCAGACCTGCCCGAGGGAGTCGACCCCGATCGAAGCCACTTGTGGTTTGAATTCGCCGATGTCGATCATAGATGCAAACCTGCCGAGAAGAGGATGGCTCTCAAGCCCGATGATCTCCGACTCGATCTCTGCGGCCTGTCTCCCTACCCTTTCGCATTCCTCTTCTATTGAAGTGAACTCTTCACCAGACATCCGATATCCTTTGACGCTGATTCTGTCTGTGCTGCTGTACGAGATGAAAACGTCGCCATTCGACTCGTCCGCTGCATAACAGACGGAGTTAAGTGCCTGGTAGATGGAGGTTCCGATGTCCTCCAGATCTAAAGGTAGAAAGAAACTGCAGTACTCGATGGATGCTCCTGGCGAATCCGCGAAGAGCCCCACCGTCACTTTCGCAATAAGCGCATCATTTTCATCGAAACTGTTTTCGGATCTCAGGCCGATGAAGCCCGATCCGATGGCAGGTCGCAGGTTCAGGGGCAGGTTGCTCTCGAAAAATGACAGGTCCTCACGGTATTCTCCCGTTGAGTCGAAGCAGACCATCCCGTTGCCGATATCGACTACTCTGACTAACCCACCGCCTGAGATGAATGCAACCGGTGTCATCAGACCTCCGGGAGCTTCGCCTGGAAAGCCGAAAGATGAGGAAATGCCAGACGGCAAATCGATATAGGAGATCTTGCGTGCCGTGTTGTCCAGGACCAGGACCCGTCCTTGATCGAGCTGGAACTCTCCGATTGAGAGGATTTCGGTGAGTGTATCAGCGTCGAGGACAAGGATTGTGTCGGTCGGTGAGATCGTCATTTCTGTACACGCGATGGGGTCCGCGTGTCGTGTACAGCTTGTCGTCGACAGGAGAGCAAAGATGAGGAGCAGATATGAATAGCTGGAGTAAGAATCGATCATGAGCCGGCCTCCACCGTCGTTACTGTCTTCCCATCTCTCTGGTATCAGAACCAAACGCTTCCTTTACCTTGTACTTTGCATACATCGCCATACCGATGAGTTCACTCCTCGTCATGCTCGAAAGGGGAAAGCATAGAGGGGGCTCGCGCTCGTGTTCCCACCAGTATGTGACATCACCGTAACCGAGCTCCTTTGAGTGAGCGTAGATCGCCGTGCCGGGAAACGGTCGGAACAACCCGAACTCGGCGACACTAACTCCGACTTCTTTGAGGTTTGTTGCGACACTGATTCTCTCCTTGACAGAGCGAACAGTGTCTCCTGGAAGTCCAATCATCAATGAGACTGCAACCTTAATGCCCAAATCAACGGCTTTTCCGAGTGTTCCCCGAATGCTTTCGGCTCTGATCGTCTTCCCGATACGATCGAGTGTGCTCTGATCGAAACACTCTATTCCGAATTGCATTTCGCTACAACCTGCTTCGTGCATCATCTCGAGTTTCCGCTCATTTACACAATCTAGCCTCGACTCGCAGAACCAACTTATGCCATTATCTTCAAGGATTTTGCACAGTGCGGTTAGTCGATTCTCTGACTGAGTGAAGGAGTCGTCTAGGATTGCGATTCTTTTCGCTGCGAGCTCTCTGGCAAGGTGGGCTATCTCACTATTGATCGAGTCGATGCTCCTGTAATACACGCGGCCGTTATTGATTACGGGTGAAGAGCAGAAAAAGCACTTCCCTGGGCAACCACGGGCTGTCATGATTGTGAAAGGGTACTGGTAATCCATCAGATCGATGCATTCTCTGTCAGGAGCGAAATCTGAGAGATCGATATTCACGGTCTTCCCGTGTGAGGAATCGATGACCCGGCAGCCCTCCTGGAACTCAGGAAGTTGCTCGAGATCATCGGGAAGATCCAATAGGATATGACCCAGTAGCCCATCTCCGGGACCTCTGATAACCATTTCGGCACCGAGAGTGAGGGCGCAAGACTCGGTCGCAAGCGTAGCATGCGGTCCTCCGACAATGACCAGAATACGCTTGCCAGACAGGGTTCTGCACCTATGGATCAGTTCCGAGAGAATAACATGCTGCTCGGTAATCGCTGTAAAGCAGAGAACATCAGGCTCTCTTGCTAGAATGCGCTCAGCGACTGTTGAGATACAAGAAGGACTTTGGGAGGGAACCTCTTCGTCAAACAGAGTCACCTCATACTCTTCGAGATGTCTGAGGCTGGCGGCGAGATACATCAAACCGAGCGGTGGCATTAGCTTTGGTTTCGATGAACGCAGACAGATAAGCGCGATCTTCAAGGGTTTCGACTATCTTTGGCGATATGGCAGAAAGGGTTCTCGCCAAAAATACTACCTGTGTTCCAGTATGCTGCGGTCCGACAACCTCCACCACATTGTGATCTGATCGAACAGGTCCGGCATGGCTCAAGACAGTCGATAGTTACTTCTCTGAGATCATGCAGCAACTTCGACTCTTTCCAGACTGTCATGATCTCATCAACTGTCGGCCGAGAACTCAGTTTACCGATAAGGAACTCGTCGGATATAAGTGCGGAGCATGGGTATAGAGAACCGTCGGGTTCTATGTGGAGTATTCCTGTTCCAAGGTAGCAGAAATGTTTGCGTTCGTCCGGATTTGCATGCAAATTTTCGGGATCGGCCAGCCCATCGACGAACTGAACCATGATTCCAAACTCGTTTGATAGTTGCGAAGCGTCTTTGATAGCATCGAGTACGTCTTCAGGACGTATCCTAAGCGACTCACAGCCGGGATGAACCTGTATGAGGGGACCTAGTCTAATGGCTGAGACCCCGGATTCTGATGAGCGTTTGAACACGTCATCCAGATGCTCAATCGTATTCACCGTTAGAACTACTCCAATAACGACACGCAGACCGTTTTCACAGGCGATTCGAGCTGAATCGAAAACCTTTTCACAAACCCTCATGTCAAAACCACTTTTTGCATCATAAACGGCATTAAGACCGATCTGAATAGCTATCACGCCGTCGTGTTCTGAAAGAACCTTGACAGTTGATCTGTCGAGCAGCGTACCATTGGTAGAAATGGTCACACAGTTGATCCGGGTTGCAGCAAAGCATGAAAGATCGACGATGCGGTCGTATAGAAAGGGTTCGCCTCCGGTGATGTTAAGGATCGCCAGATCCATCCCGGAGAGGCTATCCACAACAGTGAAGAAACCATCATCATCAAAAGTGCCTTTATCAACAACACTCTCGCGATAACAATGTTGGCATGACCTGTTGCACTTTCCCGTAACGGCAAGGCTGACCATTACCGGGGACGAAAATGCGCTTTTCGAGAAAGGTACATTCCTGGAAACGCAAGCCTTCTGAAGCTTGGGCGATGGATCACGTCGAAGGTCGATGATCCCCTCATCGGCCATACTTGATATCTGGATGAGACGGCAGGCCAGTTCAACTTCCGACTTTGACGATTTCTTCGCAATCGAGTATGCGTCCTTGTTGCCATCAATGGCTTTCAACAGTTCAAAGTCACTAGAGCTTAGGGGTTTAAAGAATCCTCTGCCGCTTATGTAGATTCCGCCTTCTGCCTCAGTTCGGAGTGTACAATCTTCCGGGAGAGTCGGGATCAGCTTCGCGTTCAATCAACTCTCCAGAGATACAAGTAGATCAGATCGGATAAGAGAAGTTATAAACTCAGCTATGTCATCAGAACTGAGGAGTTGCTTCCCGCAGTTATCGCATATCCTGGCTTCAATTTCCTCGGCAGATATGGGGCCGTCCTCGAGATGGGTAAGAATCTGACAGGCCGATTCGTTGAATTTTCGGATTGCCTTCTTGTCCGTATCTATGATCATCTTTTCGTCAGCGAGAAAGATCATGGAGGACTTCAGGCAGTAAGTCTTCACGACCCACACCCCTCCCGAGGGGGCAGGGGAAGTCAAAACCTCCCCTGCCCGCCATTCCCTGAACTATTCCTGCGGAGGCATACCCGCAAAGTTCAGCAACCCGCAAAGGACGTAGAAGGCGATGCACTTGAGGGTACTACCCGGATCGACGTACTCGATCCCGATCTCGGCCGGCTTTTCGATCATTTCACCACCCCCTCTCCATAACGGACTATACGTATTGAATTGGAATGGTCCGAAATGGTGTCAAGATTTCAAAAAATCCTGAACGTTCAAGAAAATTCGAATGTAGAGACATTGCTGAAGACAGGTGGATTGAGATGGAGCGCAGCTAACTGATGAATAACCATGTTGATATCGCTATGAAGGGTAGTGGAATGCAGTTGTTCATGATCGCGAATACTTCACTATATGTTCTTTCTAATAAAGGCTGCATATCGAACTGAAATGCAGGTTATTAGCGGCTTCTCACCCAATCTCTGGTTACTGCGCCTGTCTTTAAGGGGCGATATCCGTCGATTTGATGTATGAATGCTTGCGCATCCGGGGACATGATCTGCTGAGACCAGGTCCTCGTCCGCGGAGCTCGAGTCTACCCCGGGCGAGTCGAATCTCGAATCTCATGTACCTCCTTTCGGCCATTTTTTCCTCTTTTCTTTAGGAGAAACGTTCCCACAAGCATGATGTTCGACCCTCGGTTGGGATAGATCCCTATGACACATCTCCGAAACTCGATCTGCGAGTTCTGATTCTCCATCGGGTTGTCGTCCTGGTCTTCCACCAGTGTGCGAGGGTAAAGCACGTGTAGGCCACCATCTCCTCGCAGGCAATGTCGAGCAGGTAGCCGAGTTGAGGGAATTCACCGCTCAGACGATCCGCCACACGGTAGTACTGCTCCTGCACGGACTCGGCTCCCAACTGACCGGCAACGCTTCGGAGCATCCAGGCGGCATTCTCCTGCCCCTTCCTCGGCACCTTGTCCAGCAAGTTCCTTGTGAAGTGGATATAGGAGCGGATTAAAACGCTCCTGAGTTGAAGCCGCAGACCTGGCTTACCGGAAGCATGTATTCAGGACTTGTCAGTCTGCGCGACGCCCCAGGTACTCCCTCACGGTGGCGACATCCGCGTTCCAGTTGGTGCGGGCGAGCCAGGGGTGGTAGCTCAGTTCGGTGTTGATCCTGTTGATGGCCTGGTTGTCGTCGTCGTTCCCCGACCTGATGCAGACTACTCCTGGGTAGTCCCGCCGGATCCGGGAAAGCATCTCGGCCTTGAGCCTTTTCGCCAGCCCGTGCCCCCTTGCAGCGGGTCTCACCCCGGTGAACATCTGGTTGACCACGGCGGGTCTGGCCGGGTTCCATGTGGTCTCGGTGCAGCCCAGGATCGAGCCGTTGCGCCGGGATGAGGCGACAACAGTCCGGATCGAGGCACCCGCAGCGATCTGACTTGCGTTGAACCGCCGGAAGTACTCCGGCGTGAAGTGGTAGGTGCCCCGCTCGAACCCTTCACGGTCGGGCTCGGCATCGTAGATCTCCTGGTACAGGGCGCTCATATCATCCAGGCGGTCGTCGGGAGGCCCGTTCCTCCATTCCGTGATCTCCAGGTCGGAGCGGTCCTCCGGCAGCTCGAGCCAGCGAGACACGGTCCCGGGATCGACATCCGCCATGAGAAGCCTGTTGGTGTGGGTGACGGACTGCGCAACCGCCCCGATAGCCGTGCAGAATGCGGCACCCGACGGATACCTGTCGAGTGTCTGGAACCTGAGGATTCGGCGGCCCTTCTCATCGGCGGCCTTCGTCACTCCGTCGAGCAGCCGGCTGCCGAGCCCGCGGCGATGGAGGTCGGGATGCACCCTGATCGCAACCGTGGCTCCCGTCGGATCGAGCCCGGTCTCGGGGATCTCCACCCATGCATCACCGAGTACGGTTTCTCCTCTCCAGAGGGCCCAGATCCTCGATTCCCCGATCGAGGGGGAGTTACTGAACCCTGCGAGCCACAGCTCGAACGGGGTCTCTGGGTCCTCCGGGTAGACCTCTTTCCGCTCCCACATCCGGAATGCCCAGTAGGCATAGAGCTCCCTCTCCGATGCAGCATCCGGTTCCAAGATACGGATCTCGAGGCCGTCGACGCCGGTCGGAACAGTCTCCCGAGTTGCACCCGACATGACCCTCCGTCACCTGATCCGCATGAACAGGCGTGTTAAAGCCTCGGCGACCCAGGCCGTCACTCGCGTCTTCAGGTCGATCGGCACTTCGACGGGGTACAGTCTGCCGGCGAGCTTCGTGTAGTGCTCCTTGTCCGCCGGGAACAGCCTGCCGACCCTGGGGTCTGTGAAGCACTTCCGCTGCATGCTGAACTGCATCAGGCTGCCGAAGGAGGGGCGGACGGAACCGCCTCGTGAGAGGTTCCGGTGGAACCGGCAGGCCGCCTCGCGGGCCTTCTGCTCCAGCTTCGGTATGAAGACGTCCTCGAGGTCCCGTGCCTGCCCGCCCGCGGTGATCACCGTACTGAAGCCAAGCGCGCCCAGGACGCTTTTCATGTACTTCAGGGTCGGAGCGGTGCCGAAGAACCCCGTAGTAGCCAGGGCCATCGCATGCCTGCCGTAGAAGGCCGGCCGGTGGAAGTACGCTCCCAGCCTGTCGAGGAAGAGCTTGGTCTGGCCCGAGATGTGGTAGACGTAGACAGGGGAGGCGAGGATCACCCCGTCGCTCTGCTGGATGGCGGCGATGATCCCCGGCACGTCGTCGTGGA
>CAZMAT010000029.1:0-11485 GCA_964564435.1 uncultured bacterium | reverse complement strand
GGGGTACCATACTGGACGAAGGCTGTCGGAAGACTCTCCGGCAGCCTTCTTCTCCTTCCAGACCGCGTTCGCATCGATCATTCAGCCAAATCCATCTCTGCCTTTCGAATTGACTCGATCAATCCAGAGGGCTATTCAATCCCACAAGTGGCCGGGTCATCCACAGGGAGGCGCCCATGAAACTCTCCGTGGCTGCGATACTCCTCTTCTGCTTCTTCGCATGGTCCGAATCCTTCACCCAGACCGACTGGTCGGGAGGCCCCGGGGTCTACGGCCCGGTGCTCGATCCGGGAAACACATTCGACGTCGATACCAGCATTGACTGGGCGGTCACCGGTGAAGCCGGTCCGGGACGAACGACTGTGCAGTACTGGGTGGAGAGCTTCCTCGGCTGGCCGGGCAACGCGTTACCCGTCGACCTGGACGGCGACGGAGACCAGGACGTAGCAGGGGCCTCCTTCGGCGACAGCGACATCATCATCTGGGAGAACCTGGACGGCTCCGGCACATCCTGGGCACGCTACACCGTGGACCCTTTCTTCTACCACGCCTGGGGCATGGATGCCGCCGACTTCGATGGTGACGGCGACATGGACCTGATCGGTGCCAGCTACGCCTCGCACATACTGAAGTGGTGGGAGAACCCGGGAAGCCCCTCGGGAAGCTGGATCGGGCACGAGATCCAGTCGTCCTGGGTCTACTGCACCAGCGTGGATGCGGAGGATATCGACGGCGACGGCGATCACGATTTCGTGGCCAACTCCAGCTATGCCAAAACGGTGGCCTGGTGGGAGAACAACGGGACGGGGACTCTCTGGACCCAGCACATCGTGACCTCATCCTTCACAGGCGTGGATGACTGCCTGGCCGGGGATTTCGACGGAGATGGCGACCTGGACGTCGCCGCTTCATCAATAAGCCTCGACGAGATCCGATGGTTCAGGAACCTGGGCGATGGCACATCCTGGTCGGCACACACCGTCCGGACCGGTGTGACCGATCCGACCACGATCCATCACGCCGATGTCGATGGCGACGGCGATACCGATCTCTTCGCAGGATGCGCGGTGACCGACCAGATCCTCTGGCTGGAGAACACGGGGAGCCTGGTGGATCAGTGGCCCCTTCGCACTGTAACGAATGCGTGTCCTTCCATCGATGACATAGAGTCCGGCGACTTCGACAGCGACGGAGATCCTGACGTGGCAGCGGCGTCCGTCCTGGCCGACAGCCTCTGGTGGTACGAGAACACCGACGGCGCCGGGGGAGGGTGGTTAACCCACCTCCTGAACGGAGAGTACGCGGCCTACAGGGTGACGTCTGCGGATCTCAACGGCGACGGGCGGACCGACATCCTCGCCGGAGGCTACCACACACTCCAGGTCTGCTGGTGGGACGTCTGCTCCCTGACGGGCTGCCTGGAATCGAGCATTCTGGATACCCAGGGAGCGCCGGACTGGGGCGTGCTCTCCTACACCTGCGAGCTGTACGGGGGGACGGCCGTCACGATGGAGGTCCGCGCCTCGGACGACTTCGACGAAATGGGCGCATGGTCGGATCCCCTGCCCCTCTACGGCGGGAGCCTCGAAGGGATATTGGAGGATGGAGACCGCTACTTCCAGTACCGGGCCCTGCTTGCCACCACCCCTGACGGGCCCGACCCGCGGCTGGAGGATGTCACCGTAACATGGGATCCTCTGGGAACAGGGGAAGGGGAGGGAGAGCCGGGCTTCGAGCTGATGCCGGTTTCACCCAATCCATGCCCGTGCATCCCGTCCATCGAGTTCTTCCAGTCGGTCGAGCTCACGGTCGAGATCTCGCTGTTCGACATCTCGGGTAGGATGCTGCCTCTGTCCGCGCCCGAGGAATACCAGCCGGGCTGGCACTCCGTGGAGTTAGGAGATCTCTGCCCCGGCATCTACTTCGTGAAGGTACGGGCGGAGGATTACCAGGCGGCCGTGCGCTTCGTAGTCATCGAATAGCAGGGCGGAGTGGCCGGCAAACCCTCGATATCGGCCATACTTGCCTGATCTGGCCGACAAGGTCATCTTTGGGCATGGCCAGATCACCGTTCGCCTGGATCGTCGCCTCTCCGCGGCTCGACCACGGTGCTCTGTCGCCGCTCATAGGCTCCGCTGAGAGGGCTGTCGGGCGACTCGACGCATTCGTCTCGCTCATGCCGTGCCCGGATCATCTCCTGGCTCCGCTCAGGATCGGCGAGGCCATGCTGTCCTCCAGGATCGAGGGCAGCCGGACGACGCTCGATTCGATGCTGGAATCCTCGGCAAGGTCCAGTGACGACGACCTGGAAGCAAGGGCCTATCTCGCGGCAATGACTGGCGCCGAGATGGCCTGTACGGAGGGACTGAACCTCGAGGCGCTGCTGGAAGCCCACCGCGTCCTGATGGAAGCGAGCGGCCGGGGCTCGAGGGCCAGGCCCGGTATGCTCAGAACGGTGCCGGTGTGGATAGGGCGTGGAGGAACCATCGAGAACGCCACATATGTCCCGCCGCCGGCCGAAGAGGTGCGGGGCCTGCTGGACAAGGCCATCGCCGAGGCCGGCAGGGAGGATGTGGATCCCCTGGTGGCCGCGGCGTTGTTCCACGCCAGGTTCGAGCTGGTGCATCCCTTCAGGGACGGCAACGGCAGGATCGGGAGGATGTTCGTGCCCATCCTCCTGATGGCCAGGGGAGCGGTGCGGAGGCCCTTCCCCATGGTCAGCCGGCACCTCGAGTCGAACCGGGAGGAATACTACCTGCGGCTGCAGGGGCTCTCCCGGTCGGGCGACTGGAACGGCTGGACATCGTGGTTCCTCGAGGCACTCAGGATACAGGCCGATGCAGACATCCAGCTCATCGCATCTCTGATCGACCTGAGGGAGGGGCTCCTGGTCGAGATAGCAGGGGCGTACGGCGGGCGCGTGCCCGTTCCCGCCGTGGACGGGATGTTCAGCCGACCGGTCTTCACCGTGCCGGAGATCTCTGTGATGTCAGGCACGCCCGAGAGGACGCTGAGGAGGTTCGTGGGCTTCCTGGCCTCGGAGGGTATCATCGACGAGATCGTCCCCGGCTCCGGCCGTCAGGCTGCGGTCTTCAGATTCACCAGGCTCGTCGCGCTGCTCCAGTCGAGTTACTGACAAACACGTCCGCGAATGAGAGTCGGGATTGGCCGGCAAGGGCATTGTGTCGGCCATATCATGCCTATGCGGCCGACAACTCAGGCGGGGACAAGCCACCTGCACGGCTCGAGAGGCAGGTTCCTGAGAACCGTGAAGAGGATCGCCGCGAAGAGGAACCCGGTGCCGGCCATCCTCGATGAGATGCTGCCCGTCGTGAGCAGCCCCATGCCGGGATGCACGATCTCGGCAGCGAGGCCGGCCAGAACCAGACCGAGCGATGGGATGAGCAGCGCGTTCGAGCGCAGGGAATCGCTCAGCCTTCCCTCGACGAGGAAGTCCAACGCTCTCATCGAACCGCAGCCGGGGCAGAAGAGCCCCGTCAGTTCGTGAAAGGGGCACCCGGGGATCCAGGCGAGCGCATCAGGCCCGGTGAAGTGCATGGCGGCAGCAAGTGACGCCAGCAGCGAAAGGGTGATCAGGGCCCGGAGCCTCGCTCCGGCCGATCCGCCGCAGGCCAAGTCAGCGCTCTCCGATCGATACGATGAACTGCATGACGACATACACCAGGGTAGACAAAACCCCGGTGACGACCGCTGCCAGAACGAAGTTCCTCGCGCGGGAGGCCGCTCGCCTGGCCCCCTCGAAATCGCCGTAGGATGCGAGCCTGTCGACGCTGGCGGCGTTGATGATGCCTCCGATGCCCAGCGGCATGCAGCAGAGGATGGTGACGAGCACCGATTCGATGAACCAGTTCTTGATCGGAGGCTGTCCCGGGGGATACACCGGGGCTCGGGAAGGCTGCCGGTATGGGTCGCCATCCGCCGTTTCGGGCGGGGGCACTGGGGTCGGCCTCGGCAGCTTCCTTCCACAGTAGCTGCAGTAACCTGTTCCAGTCGGCTCGTCGGCTCCGCACGAGGGGCATTCCGGCATGGACCGGCTCCTTCACGAATGCGTTTCACACAGTCATCGGTCCTGCACAATCGGGCCCCGGCCACCCGGGGTCAATGCCAGGATCGCAACATCCCGGGCGGTCGCCCGACACCAGCCGCGAAAGGCATCCTGGCGGCGGTGACGGACCGGGATGATACACGAAATGCCTTTCTCAATGCTTCCTGAAGACCGTGAGGACCCTCCTCCTCGAGTCCTCGTCGAACTCGTCCACCTCGACCGGAACGAGGCCTGAGCCTGCTGCGGTCCGGAGGAAGTCATCGTGCCCGGAATACAGGTCCGCCTTGCGGGCAAACCTCGAATAGTCCTCGACAGGCAGGATCCCGTAGGTGTCGGGATCGGGGTTGTAGAGGGCCACGTATCGCCCGCCGGACGTGAGAATGCGAGAAACCTCCGAGAGGACTCTGCTGATACCCATGATCTCCGGAAGCGCAGCAAGCGACGTCATCAGGTCGATGGAGCGGTCATGGAAGGGCAGATGACGGACATCGGCCCCGACGGCTTCGCAGTACGTGGCTCTGCCGAGGTGTTCGAACTTGCTCTGGATCGCCCAGAGGCACTTGTAGTCCCTCTCGGCCGCGAAGACCCTTTGATCCCCTGTGAGAACGCTCGCTATGCAGCAGATCCCGCTTCCCCCGCCGGAGGCGATGTCCAGGATCGTATCTGCATCTGCCGATATGGCAGCATCGACGAATGCTCTCACGGATCGGCTCATGGCTGTGATCGATGCTTCGAGCTTCTCCTTTCTGCCCCTGCTGCCGAGCCACCTCCCGCTCATCCGGTATACGGCCTGTCCGTCGAGTCCTTCCGGGACAGCGGCAGATCCTGGTTTCGAGCCTGGGATGCAGCCGGTCAGCCTGCCGGGGGACTTCAACAGGTCGATGGCCCTGTCCACCCCCATCCGTGCGAGCCTGCCCATCGAGAGAGGTCCCTCGACCAGCGAGTGTTCAGGGATTCCCAGAACCTCGTCGACCGGAGCCTTCCATTCGTGTATCCCGTCATGCCTGACCAGGAGCGGCCTTCCATGGAAGATGCGGAAATCGCACCGGCAGCCGGTGCAGGTCAGATCCACGGAATGAAGAATGATTCCTGAAGAGCTTCGGCGCTCCATGTCGAAGGTGGCGTGGCAGGCAGGGCAGCACAGCATTTCGAGGGCCGGCAGATTCATGATCCTCCCAACGGGCTCAATCCAATGGGATTATCGGAATCACGCAGTGCCCGTGACAGCTGTTGCTAGAAGATCGAATCGCATATACTGAAACAGGAGATTCAAGATCTCTGCGCCCGATCAGCCATCGCATCGACTGACCTCACCCGGAATTGATGAATCGGCACCCGGTGACCCGATCGCCTGGCCACGCTCATGGTCGCTGCCGTCGGTGCGGTCGGCCAATGATCCCGATCAACGCGGGATCGAATGCCCGATGAGCCTGATCTCCGGTATGAGGGTGGATGGGGAGCCGTATCCCTGGAGGGATCTCGGTGAACCGGTGTCCCACATATAGGTGAACAACCCTGTGGTGCCCGGGGAATGGATCAGCTCGACCAGGAGGTTCCCCCGGCCGGAATAGCTATAAGGAGAATCGAGCGCGATCGTGACCCACTGAGTCGAATCTGCGGCGAGCAGCAGGGATTCCGCTCGAAGGACCTCGGTCCGCGTTCCAGGCATCCAGTTGCCATCTGCTGGCGCACACAGGGTGTCATTCTCGCAAAGACCCATGTGGACAGAGACATCCCTGGAAGTACCAGTCATTTCCAGACCGGCGCGCTTTCCAGGGCGACGGCGTGTATCTCGATCGCGCCACCGATCTCGGATTCGAGTACTACCAACTGGTAGCGGCAGGGATCGCCTCAACCGCTGCTCCAGGGCAGGCCCGAGGGGAACTCCGGTGTACCGATGGTTATCGATTCCTACGAAGACTCGGCCGCCAGAACCATGGATGCGAGAATCGTCAGAAGCAGGTTCTTCACGATAACCACCAAGGAACGGTCCTTTCTCGCAGGCACCCGGAACATACCGAAGCGGTCGTTGGTTCATAAGGATCAGTTGTCAGAGCCCTCGAACAGTCTTGTCCTGTCGCCTTCCTGTTCAGGAACAGATGGCTCAACCTGCAGGGATGGCCTTCTTTTCGTTCTGGAACGATTCCAGAAAAGGCGGAACCGTATGCCGTGAACAATTCCGGGAGGTGGCTGGATCGGCGAAAAGCTGCCAGATGGGCAGTTTCGTGGCGGGGCTTCTATGTTGACACCCGGGGTCAGCTTATGCAGAATGAACAGGGATGAAACAGGGAGGTGCATGATGACTGCCCTCTGTGCTGTTGCTCTGCTCATGCCTGCCGCTCTGATCTCGGGCCAGGTCCGCCTCGACGAGCCCGTTTACATTCCTGCTTCCCACGCTCAGATCTCATACGATGACGGCACCGCATACTGGCTGACCTGGCACGGTCTCTACAGAGGCGTCTGGTTCAACCTGGCGGACTTCGGAGGCTCCGGAGAATGGGAGGCCGACAACACCGAGTTCTGGTTCTATCACAGCTCGAACTATCCCTGGGACGTCACCTCCTTCTACGCCGAGATCTTCAACGGCGGTGTCTCCGGGCCGGATGCCAGCGCGTTGAACCAGACATCGGTAACTGCCACCCATTATACGGCTGCTTACGCCAACTATTCCTCCCCCGTCATCTGCGAAGACCAGTTCTGGGTCATCGTCGATACCGATATGTCGAGCGGCGGCTGGCCGTCCCTCCTGAGCGACAATACATCCCAGGGTGTCGACCACAGCTTCTACAGCGACGACTTCATCGTCTGGCAACCATGGGTGCCCTCGACCGTCGGGCTCGCCCGGACCACATGGGCCGAGGTGAAGACCCTCTTCGACATCCCGCGGTACCGTTCGACCCCGGGCTGCGTCGACTACTTCATCAGAGCGAGCGATGCCATCGGGATCGCACCCTGATCGCGACGCACCTGTGCAAACGCTGACTCCGAGCATCGATCCGTATCGTGCTGATCGTCGCCTGAACGCAGTGTTGTTTGCAGACGATCGCGTTTCTCCGGCCTGGAGGTGGCTGTGAGGGAGTTCGCACTCGCGCTGCTCATCCCGGCATCGGTGCTCGCAGGATCCGCAACCCAGACCGAATGGTCAGGAGGATCGGGTGTTCCTGGCCCGGTCTCCTCCTGGGGTGGCTGCTTCTCGAGTGTCCTGCTCACCAACTGGTGGGAACTGCCAGGCGGTCTGATCATCAGCGTTCAGTATGCCTACGAGCGGCATCCTGTGATCTATAGCGGCAGGACCGGCACCTACTGCACGAACGGCTGCGACATCGACGGCGATGGAGACCAGGATGTACTGGGCGGCACCCCGTATCCATACGAGATCTTCTGGTACGAGAACGGCTCGACCTGGATCAAGCACATGATCGAGACAGGGTATGAGGAATCGAGTATCCTGCCCGGGGATGTCGATGGAGACGGCGATCTGGATGTAGTTACTTCTTCCAGCAGTGAGAACGAGATCGTCTGGTGGGAGAATGAAACCGGAACGGGTACCCAGTGGACGAAGCGCTTGATTGGTGGATCGATCGAACTCCCGCTCAGCGCAATACCCTCGGATGTAGACGGAGACGGCGATCTCGACGTTCTGAGCATCTCCTACTACACTTCCGAGGTCCAGTTCTGGGAGAACGACGATGGATCGGGAGGTTCCTGGACCTATCACGTCGTCCACCAGGGAGTCTCGTCATCTAAACCACTGAATGCATGCGATATAGACGGAGATGGGGATATCGACATCCTTCATCCGAGCAGCAACGAGGATCTGATCCGATGGTACGAGAACGAATCTGGAAGCGGCGACGCCTGGCAGAGTCATACACTCTGGAGCGGCATGGACGAAGTCAGCAGGGCTGTCGGCGCAGATATCGACGGTGACGGCGACCTGGACGTCATCACAGGCTCACCTGCCTCCGACGCGGTCTGCTGGCTCGAGAATCTGAACGGTTCCGGAACGAGCTGGGAACTGCACGGCGTAGGGCCGATCGAACAGGGCGGGGCCAGCATCACCTTCGGCGATGTCGACGCGGATGGCGACCTCGACATCCTTGGAAGTGGCTATTACTCGGTCTACTGGTGGGAGAACAACGGAGGGGGTTCGTCCTGGATCGAAAGGTACATCGGTTACTACTCGTCGATCAAAACCGGTGACTTCGACGGCGACGGGATGCTCGACTTCCTGGTGACGATGGACTACAACGGCGAGATAAGCTGGTATCGCGCCATGCCGTACTATGCATCTCCGGTCTGGCTCGAATCTAGCATCCTCTATACCGGATGCGACCCAGACTACACATGGATCGCCTGGAACGCACAGACACCGGATCAGACGGCAGTCTCGTTCTGTGTCAGAGCTTCTGACGATCCTGCAGAGATGGGGGACTGGTCGTCACCGATCGTCAGTCCAGGCTCTCTTGGCGGGATCCTGGCCGGCAACGACAGTTATCTCCAGTACAGGGTCATTCTCAGTACGTCCGACCCTCTGGCGACGCCCCTGCTCGAGGATGTCACCTTCACCTGGAACTCGCTGGGGATCGAGGAAGGCGATGCACCTGCTGCGGTCGAGCTGAGGGTCGAGTCCAACCCGTCGGTCGGATCGCCCTCGATCGAGTTCGGCCTGCCTTCCGACATGGAAGCATCACTTACGGTACACGACCTGGCCGGGAGGGTCGTGACTGCCACGGAACCCGGGTACTTCTCCGCCGGCTGGCATGCCCAGAACCTCGGCGAGCTTCCACCGGGCGTCTATTTCGTCAGGCTGACCGCAGGGGAGACAGAAGCCGCCGGGAGGTTCGTGGTCATCGAGTAGGCGGCTCTCTACCGATGGTCCGCTCTTGGTCGGATCTCCCGGACCCCAGCCGGTATCGGCTCGCGGGAGTGCCAGAACCGCGCGTATGAGCAGCATTTCCGGAGATGCTGTCACACTGGCGCCTTCATTCCAGCGTCAGCGGAAATGAAGGGCCCGGCAATGGCTCACCATACCGTGTACACTGCTACAGGTGAACCACGAGAGAGCCGGAGAGATCACTCCTGCCGGTTCCTGCAGGGGAACCGGCAGTATTGCACATGTCATGGCTGGAGTAATGGTCTCTCGCATGTCTCGAATCACACGAAGCGGGATGAGTCAGGCGACAGCATGGTTCGCGCAGCGAACCTGCGATAGCCTCCTTCGCAAACATGCTGACGAAGCCTTCATTCCCGCATCAGCGGTGATGAAGGATCTGAAACCAGGAACCGGCAGGGAGGAGAGCAGGCAGATCAAGCGATACCGCCAGGCAATGTATGCTATGTCGGTGTAAGATCGACATGGCAGGCAGAACATGACATAGTATCTCCCGGAGGAGCCTGTGATCGTAACGCCTCAGGAGCTGCGCAGAAGGATTCCAACCGACGAATTCGACTACAGAACCATCATGTCGGTTCTTGGGGAATACTCGCGACCGCGGGACCGCATCACGCGGCTTCTGGCACAGGGCGTCATCCTCCAGGCAAGGCGGGGACTCTATGTCTTCGCGGAACCATTCGCAAGGTTTCCTTTGTCCAGGGAGCTCCTCGCCAACCTGATCCATGGCCCTTCGTACCTGTCCATGGAATCGGCGCTCGTGTACCACGCCCTGATCCCAGAGCACGCCGTCGAGGTGACTTCCGCTTCTCTCGGGCGGGATCGCAGGTTCGAGACTGCAGCGGGATCGTTCACATACAGAAGGATCCCTGGACGTGTCTTCAGCATCGGTGTCGAGAGGGTCGAGATATCAGGCGGGAGGTCATTCCTGGTTGCCCGCCCTGAGAAGGCCCTCGCCGACATGGTGCATGTCGATCGGGGTCTGGGTCTGAGATCGTTCATGGCGGTCGAAGCGTACCTGTTCGACAGCCTTCGGATCGATCCGGCCGCGATCGATGCTCTGGACGGAAGCCTGCTGAATGAAATCGCCGGCGCTTACTGCACGGGCAGGACAAGGAGACTAGCTGCATACCTCACCCGCTCCCTTCCGGGGGCTGCACCGGCATGAACTCGATCCTCGCGCAGATGGTCGGAGCACGGAGACACTCCGGTGCCGCTGGATTCACATATGCGCTGAGGGAGTCGATCCAGCAGATAGCCCTGCTCGGGCTGTGGCGCGCCCGGTTCTTCGAGAGAGCCTCCTTCTATGGCGGAACGGCGCTAAGACTGGTGCACGGCCTCTCCCGTTTCTCCGAGGATCTGGACTTCTCGCTGATAGAGCCGGATCCCTCGTTCGACATGGCTTCCTGGGGAATGCCCGTCATCCGCGAGCTGGGCGCATTCGGAATCGACGCCGCGGCGACTCCCTCGAAGAACAAGCTTCCCGGTCCGATCAGACGCATCATCGTGACGATGAACGAGCGTTCGGTCTCCCTCGAAGCGGGGGCTTCAGAACCGCAGTCCCTGACTGTTCCGCCGACGAGGCTCCTCAAGGTGAGACTCGAGGCCGATTCAGAGCCGGCGATGGGTTTTGCGACTGTTCCGGGTTACCTCTATTCACCTCTGCCGTTTCAGGTCAGATGCCATTCACTGCCCGATCTCTTCGCCTCCAAGATGGATGCGGTGCTGTTCCGCAGATGGCGGAACCGTGTGAAGGGGCGGGATTGGTACGATCTCGTCTGGTTCGCCGCGAATCACCCCGATCTTCATCTGGCCTACCTCGCAGAGAGGATGAAGCTCTCAGGTGAGATCGGAGCGGGGGAGACGCTGGATGAACGCGGATTCCGGTCGATGCTGGATGCGGCAATAGACAGATTGGACGTCGATAACGCAAGAAAGGACGTCGAGGTCTTCGTTTCCGATCCCGCAGCCCTTGCCGTCTGGTCCAGGGATTTCTTCGTGGAAGTCGCCGAACGGATCAGGCTCGTCTGATAGAATCGCAGGATCTCATCGGTGTCTACCGCTCCGTGGGTGACTCAGGATGCAGCATGAGGCCCGAGGCCCTTCCTGGCGTCCCCGGGGAACCTGCTCCGCATCTCCGCCTTTCCGGAGATACTCTCCCGCTGGGCGTCGGAGGCAGGCGATACGCTCATCCCTGCGTCTGCAGGGATGAGCAGGCCCGGCAGCGGTTCACCATATCGCGTACACTTCGCCAGGTGAACCGCGAGAGGGCCCCGGTGCATTTCCGCGGTCGCGGAAATGAAAGCAACTGCCGGAGTCATGGTCTCTCGCATGTCTCGAATCCCACGAAGCGGGATGAGTCAGGCGACAGCATGGTTCGCGCAGCGAACCTGCGAAAGCCTCCTCCGCAAACATGCTGGCGACGCCTTCATTTCCGCAGACGCGGAATGAAAGCAACAGCTGGAGTCAGGGTCTCTCGCATGTCTCGAATCCCACGAAGCGGGATGAGTCAGGCGACAGCATGG
>CAZMAT010000028.1:0-13014 GCA_964564435.1 uncultured bacterium | reverse complement strand
GAAATGAAGGCGTCGCCAGCTTGTTTGCGAAGCAAACATGCGAGAGACCATGACTCGAGCCAGGTCGTACGTTTCACTGCAGGCTACCCAGCGGAGCCGGCAGGAGCATGACCGCCCTCCGGACGTCGTAAGAGGAAGTACTCTCCGGGCCCTCTCGCTGCCATTTGGTGTCGGGCTTGATCGCTCTCGCAGGTTTCCTTTGGAAACCATGCTGTCGCTTCCTTCTCATTTCATGGATTTCGCTCCGCGAAATCCATGAAATGAGGGAACTGGTCCCTGCCGCGAAGCGTTGCTATAATAGTCCAGCTACATCGTGGAATGATTTGGGGCGTATTGCAACCACGTTAAAAAAAGTGCTAAAAGGCCGTAGACCCAGCCTGTGACCGCCCCTCACGGGCGGTTTTTTGTTTTCCGACGGAGAGGTGCATGATGCGAAAGCTGTTCACCAGCGAATCCGTGGCTGACGGTCACCCGGACAAGATCTGCGACCAGATCTCCGATGCGGTTCTGGACGCCCATCTCGCCGAGGACCCCAACGCCCACGTCGCCTGCGAGACACTGGTCACCACCGACTTCTGCCTGCTGGCCGGTGAGGTCAAGAGCACGGTCGAGGTCGACTACGAGGCCGTCGCCCAGGGAGTCATCAGGGACATAGGCTACTGCATCCCCGACATCGGGTTCAAGTACGACAGGAACACCTACGAGATCCACATCCACTCCCAGTCTCCCGACATCGACCACGGAGTCGTCTCGAACCGCGGGGCCGGCGACCAGGGCCTGATGTTCGGCTTCGCATGCGACGAGACCGAAGCCCTGATGCCCTTCCCGCTCCAGCTCGCACACCGCCTGCTCGAGCAGCTCTCGGTCGTCAGGAGGGACGGCACTCTCCCGTGGGCCCGCCCCGACGCCAAGAGCCAGATAACGGTGCTCTACGACGAGCACAGGCCGGTCGAGATCACCGAGATCCTCATGTCGGTGCACCATGCCCCCGAGGCGGACAACGCCTCGATGAGGAGCGACGTGCTCGCCCGCGTGGTGAAGCCGGTCCTCGACTGCATGAAGCCCTCGGTGCCCTGGAACAGCTCGAACTTCCTCTACAACCCTTCGGGCCGGTTCGCCATAGGGGGCCCCAACGGCGACACGGGGCTGACCGGGCGGAAGATCATCGTCGACTCCTACGGCGGTGCCGGCAGGCATGGAGGCGGCTGCTTCTCGGGCAAGGACTCGACCAAGGTCGACAGGTCCGCCGCCTACATGGCCAGGTACATCGCCAAGAACCTGGTGGCGGCCGGCGTTGCCGACCGCTGCGAGATCCAGCTCGCCTACGCCATCGGCAGGCCGGAGCCCGTGTCCGTCCGCCTCGACACCTTCGGCACCGAGAAGTTCTGCGACCAGGCGAAGGTCGTTGAACTCGTCAGGGGTATATTCCCCCTCGAGCCCTATGACATCATCGATCATCTCGGGCTCAGGCGGCCCATCTTCAGGAAGACTGCCTCCTACGGGCACTTCGGCAGGATCCCCGGAGATGACGGATCCTTCTCCTGGGAGAGGACCGACAAGGCCGACGAGATACGCAGGGAACTGAAGCTGTAGACCCGGCGGAGGACTGCCTCGCCCGGGGATTGGGGGAGCGGTGCCCCACGCGATTCTGACGGCCATCCTGCTGGCATCGGGCAACCCCGGGCTGGACAGCCTGGGCGCCCGGCTCGAGGAGACCAGGATACGCGCAGCGGAACTGGAAGCCCAGCATGCCGCCGTCTCCGACATCCTCGTGGCCATCCACGAGAACCTCCTGGCCGCCAGGGCATTCTATGCCGGGCTGGAACAGCAGGAGGCCCTGCTGCTGGGCGACCTCGAGGTGATCGACTCCCGATGCGCCGCGGGGGAGTCGCTCCAGACCGCTCTCTCGAGCAGCCTCTCCGAGTACCTCGTCTATGTCTACTCGCACAGGAGCCTGCTCGGTTCCGAGGCCCTGTTCTGCCGCGGAGGGCTTTCCCGGGTGCTCAGGCGCGAGGCCTACCTCGAGTTCCTGGCACGCAGGGCGGCCGAGGAGCAGATCCGTATCGGCATGGAGACGGATTCCCTCTCGAGGTACAGGGACTCTCTCCGTCTGGCCCAGACCGAGATCGCATCGCTCAGGAGGCAGATGGACGAGATCCAGGAGAGGATCGTCTCCGAAGAGGGCAGGCAGGCCATGCTGAGGCTCCAGCTCGGCAGCGAGCTGGCCCGCGCAAGGGACTCCTCGGCGGCGCTCGAGCTGGAGAGGGAGAGGGTCTCTTCCCTAGTGAGCGACCTCAGGGCCGCGAGCTCCACGGTGTCGGCGACGCTGAGCCTCGTCCAGCCGTCGGCCGAGAGCGTGATAGGGAACTCGGCCGGCTCCCTCCCGTGGCCCGCCGACGGCGAGGTGGTCCGCCGCTTCGGCCTCGAGGTCCACCCCGTCTACGGCACGGAGACCACGAGCAACGGGATCAGCGTGGCGACCCCGCCGGCATGCGACGTGAACGCCGTGTCCGGTGGGATGGTGCTGTACGCCCGCGAGTTCCCCAGCCTCGGCCGGATGGTGATCGTCGACCATCTCGACGGCTACTACACCATCTATGCCGATCTGGGAGACCTGGACGTGGAATGCGGCGACAACGTGGACGGAGGGCAGCGCCTCGGCCGGGCAGGCTCCCTTTCCGACGGGAGGGCCGGCTACTACTTCGAGATCAGGGCCGGCGGCCAGCCCGTCGACCCCGAAGGATACCTCCAGTGACGGGGATACTGGGCCGGAGGAGCCACGACCCCATCCTGGGGCATGACGACGTCGAGGAGGTCCTCCAGGCGGCCCTGTCATCCGGCAGGCTGGCGCATGCCTACCTCTTCGCCGGACCCAGGGGCACGGGCCGCTTCTCCACCGCGCTTGTACTGGCCGCGTCGTTCATGTGCAGGAATTCCCGGACCGGCTGGTGCGGCGAGTGCGGCGACTGCCGGAGGGTCATGAAGCTCCAGCATCCGGATGTGAGGATCACGTTCCCGGTGCTGGGGGCCACGAAACCGGAGGAGGTCGCCGACCTAGTCTCGAAGCGGTCGGGCGACGGCACGACGAGGCTCGCGGTGCCGGGAAACTCCGCGATCGTGATAGATGCCGTCAGGGAGATACAGGCCCGCATGGCTCTGAAGCCCTACGAGGGGAAGGGGCGCGTCGAGATCCTGCTGGACGTCGACAGGATGAGGCAGGAAGCATCCAACGCCCTGCTCAAGTCCCTCGAGGAGCCGCCACCGGAAACCCTCCTGATCCTGACTGCGGAGAGGGTTTCGGGGGTGATCCCCACCGTCCGTTCGCGCGCCCATCTCGTGAGATTCGGCCGTGTCCCAGCGGAGACGGTGGCACGCATCCTCGTGGAGCGAGCCGGGATGACCCCCGCAGAAGCATCCCGCGCGGCCGCCATGGCCGACGGCAGCGTGGGCGATGCGCTCACCCTGGCGAAGGAGGGCCCGGTGCTGCCTTCCGTGGTCGGGCGGGGGCTAGAGCTGCTCTCCCTTGCGGAGCCTTCGGGCATCATCCCGGCAGTCCGGGTCATGGCCAAGGCGCTGGGCGTCCCCGGGAGCACGAGCCTGTGCGCCGGGATGTCCGCCATCCTCCACGACCTGCGAAGGCTAGCCGTGGGCAGCCCTGCGGTCTTCTCCACCCCGGACGACCTGCCCCGGGGATGCTGCTGGCCGGCCGACTCCCTCGGGAGGGCGGTCGAAGCATTCCAGGTGTGCGAAGCCCGGATCAGGGCCAACGTCAATCCGGCTGCGGCGCTCATCGCGGCCTTCACGGGAGCCTGGCACGTGCTGAGCTCGAGCGATGCGAAGCGAGGTGAGGTGCATTGATCACTGAGGCCTTCGAGGGGGCCCGCGAGCCCGGGAGGGATCCGGAGGCGTGTCCCGCTGGCGCCGTAGCCCAGGGTGAGCTCCTGGAGGTCGCATTCCGCGCCAGGAGGCTGGGGCTGTTCTCGAATCCCGGGCTCCCGGTCGACGCGGGTTCGCTGGTCGTGGTCTCGCTCGAGAGGGGCGAGGACCTCGGGCGGGTGGTTGCCAAGTACCGCACCGGGGAGCCGTCCCCCGGCGAACCGATGGGATCCTTCCTCCGCGTGGCCGACGCATCCGATCTGGAGAGGGCCGCGGCGAACACGGAGTTCGAGGCCAGGGTGATGGCGTTCTGCCGCGAGAGGGTGAAGAACCGCAGGCTGGACATGAAGCTCACGGGATGCGAGTCCCAGCTCGACCGGAGGAAGATCAGGGTCTACTTCACGGCGGAGCAGCGCACCGACTTCCGGGCGCTGGTCAGGGACCTGGCCGCCGAGTTCAGGGCCAGGATCGAGATGAGGCAGATCGGGGTGCGCGACGAGGCCCGGCATCGCGACGGGGTGGGGATATGCGGCCTCAGGCTGTGCTGCGCATCATTCCTCAGGGAGTTCACCTCCGTCACCCTCAAGTCGGTGAGGGAGCAGAACCTGGCTCCCAATCCCAGCAAGGTGTCCGGGTCGTGCAGCAGGCTGATGTGCTGCCTGGCGTACGAGACCGACTTCTATCGCAAGGCCGGCCGGCTCTTTCCGGAGATCGGCTCGAGGCACGTGCTCGACGGGAGGAACGCGGCGGTCCAGGCCTGTGACATATTCCACGACAGGATAGTGCTCGCCTGGGAGGAGGGAGGGTCGGAGACCCTCGACATAGCGGAGTTCCACCGCAGGAGGAGCAAGGGAAGACCCCGCAGGCCGGGGGAGGCGGGGGACGACTCCCCGGACCAGCCTGTGCGGGATGATGAAAACAAGGAACCCCGCGGGAGAACCTGATGGACACCAGATATCTCGTCACCAGCGCGCTGCCCTATGCGAACGGGCCGCTTCACCTCGGCCACCTGGCGGGAGCCTACCTCCCTGCCGACACCTATGTGCGGTTCCTCCGGATGTGCGGCGAGGACGTCATCTATGTATGCGGCACCGACGAGCACGGCGTGCCCATCACGATAACCGCCGAGAGGCAGGGCAGGACGCCCCGCGAGGTGGTGGACGAGTACCACGAGACCATACGCAGGGAGTTCGAGGCCTTCGGGATATCCTTCGACAACTTCTCGCGCACGTCCCTGCCGGCCCACGCCGAATTCGCCAGGGGCGTCTTCCTCGATCTGCTCGGAAAGGGCCTCATAGCCGAGAGGACGATGAAGCAGCTCCACTGCCCGAGATGCTCCAGGTTCCTGCCGGACCGCTACGTGAACGGCACCTGCCCGAAGTGCGGGACTCCCGGGGCCAGGGGAGATCTGTGCGAATCCTGCGGGAGCTGGCTCGAGGCGCTGGAGCTGAAGGCTCCATCGTGCAGCATCTGCGGTTCGGAACCCTCCCCGAGGGACACGACGCACTGGTTCCTTCGGCTGGATGCCTTCCAGGGCTGGCTCCGGGAATGGCTCCCCTCCCGCGAGGGCTGGCGCGACAACGTGCTCAACTACTGCAGGGGCTGGCTGGACGAGGGGCTTCAGGAGCGCGCCATCACCAGGGACATCGACTGGGGAGTCCCCGTGCCGCTGGACGCCGCGTCGGGCAAGGTGCTCTACGTCTGGTTCGAGGCCCTGCTGGGCTATGTCAGCAGCACGCGCGAGCTCTTCGAGAAGCGGGGCGATCCCGGCGCCTGGGAGAGGTGGTGGAAGGATCCCGGCACCAGGCTCGTGCACTTCATCGGCAAGGACAACATCGTCTTCCATGCCATCATAGAGCCGGCGATCCTCCGCGGCCTGGGCGGCTTCGTCCTGCCCTGGAACATCCCTGCCAACGAGTTCCTGAACATCTCGGGCCAGAAGCAGTCCACCAGCCGGGGCACGGCCGTGTGGATGGGCGAGTACCTGGAGAGGTTCCAGCCCGATCCCATGAGATACACTCTTTCGATCAACGCCCCCGAGGGCAGGGACGCCGACTTCACCTGGGCCGAGTTCAGGGTGAGGAACAACGAGCTGGCCGACGTGCTGGGCAATTTCGTCAACCGCACCGTGAGCTTCGCGTTCCGCGAGTTCGGCGGGCTCGTGCCCGCCTGCGGCGAGCCCGGAGAGAGGGAGAGGGCGCTCACCGACATGGCCCTGCAGGCCGGTGTCTCCATCCGCGGCCTCCTCTCCACCTTCAGGTTCAAGGCGGCCTGCGCCGAGGCGATGGCCCTGGCCCGCGAGGGCAACAGGTACTTCGATTCCTCGGAACCCTGGAGGACCGCCCGTGCCTCGCGCGAGGAATGCGCCCGGACGATCCGCCATTCGCTGGAATTCATCGACTGGCTCAGGCTCGTCTTCTCCCCGTTCCTTCCGTTCTCGTGCGAGAAGATCGCCCTGATGCTGGGAGGCGGCAGGGAGAACCGCTGGGACGCCATCGGCAGGCCGTCCCTCGTCGAAGGAACCAGGCTGGGACAGCCCGTGATCCTCTTCGAGAAGCTCGAAGAGGGATTCGACGGCTCCGCCGCGCCCGGGAAGCCCTCCGCGTCCGTCGCGCCGGGAGTGAAGGGGGAGAATGACACGAAGGCTCCCGCCGCCGAACCGGAGGCTCCGGCGAGGGTATCCTTCGACGAGTTCAGGAAGCTCGATCTGCGCGTAGGGAGGATCATCTCCGCCGAGCCCGTGCCGAAGGCCGACAAGCTGCTGGCGATGAAGGTCGACCTCGGTGAGCCGGAACCCAGGTCCATCGTGGCCGGGCTCAGGCAGTGGTACGAGCCGGATGCCCTTGCGGGAAGGCTGGTTGTGGTCGTGTCGAACCTGGAACCGGCCCGGATAAGGGGGGTTCAGAGCGACGGGATGATACTCGCATCCGACGGCGGGTCGGGGGTGTTCGTCCTGGGTCCCGACCCTTCGGCCCGTCCCGGCGACAAGGTCCGTTAGGTAGCGAAGGGAGACAATCATGCCGTTGAGCTTAGGCCAGATCGACCCGGGGTTCCTGCTCGTCATCGGGGCGATGATCCTCGGGCTCATCGCGGGTGGAGCGGTCCAGAGAACCTTTTCGCGCTACAGCAAGGTGGGCACGAGGCTCGGCATGACCGGCGAGCAGATGGCCCGCAGGATCCTCGACAACTACGGCCTCACGAACGTGGCCGTCGAGAGGGTGGCCGGCAACCTGACGGACCATTTCGACCCCCGGAGCAACGTGCTGAGGCTGTCCGAACCCGTTTACGGCAGTGCCTCCGTCGCCGCCCTCGGCGTTGCCGCCCACGAGGCCGGGCATGCCGTGCAGCACGCCTTCAAGTACCGGCCGATCACCATGCGGAACGCCCTGGTGCCCGTGGCGAACCTCGGCTCGCAGCTCCTGGTCCCCCTGATGTTCGCGGGCGTGGTCATGGGCGAGCTCGGCAGCGTGGTCATCACCATCGGCGCCATCCTGTACGGCGGCGCAGTGCTGTTCCACATCGTCACGCTCCCCGTGGAGTTCAACGCCAGCTCGAGGGCGGTGTCGTACCTCGAGGCCACCGGGAGCCTGGACAGCGACGAACTCGGCGGGGTGAAGAAGGTGCTGAGGGCCGCCGGCATGACCTATGTCGCCGCCGCCCTCGCCTCCGTGGCGAACCTCATCAGGCTGCTCCTCCTCGGGAGAAGGCGGTAGATGGACGCATCGGCTCCCCTCGTCATAGTCCTGGTCTTCTTCAGCGTGATCTGTCACGAGATCGCCCACGGCTACACGGCCTACCGGCTGGGCGACCCCACCGCGTACCGGATGGGGAGGCTCACCTTCAACCCGCTGCCTCACATAGACATCTTCGGCACGATCATCCTCCCGATCCTGCTGACCGTCATCGGCAGCTCGGTGCTGCTGGCCTGGGCCAAGCCCGTCCCGGTGGACCCAAGGTACTTCAGGCGCCCCAGGACGGGGATGATGTGGGTCTCGATCGCCGGCCCGGGCACGAACCTCGTTCTCGCCGCAGTCTTCGCCGGTGCGGCGCACCTGCTCTTCTCCATAGTGCCGGGCTTCGTCACGAAGGCCCTGGCTTCGACCGCCCTCGTGAACGTCATACTCACGGTGTTCAACCTGTTCCCGGTGCCGCCCCTCGACGGCAGCCGGATAGTGGCGAAGTTCCTCAGGGGGAGGGCTCTTCTCAGATATCTGAGCATCGAGCCCTACGGGATGTTCATAGTCTTCGGGCTGCTCTACCTGGGCGTCTTCTCTAGGGTGGCCTATCCGGCCCTCGATCTCGCCGTCAGGCTGCTGGATCTGGGCAGGTTCCTCTTCGCCGTATAGGGGATCAGGAGGTTCCGGGAGCATGCTACTGCTCGCTTTCGCAGCGCTCGCGTCATTCCCGCCCATGACAGTGGACCTGACGGGGGCCGACCCCGGGACCTGGGAGGAGTGGGCCGCCGGGGAGCCGTCCATCGCTCCCTTCTCCGTCGAGACCATCATCGGCCCGCCCGCAGGCGCATCGACCGACTTCGCGGTGCTGATCGAGGAGGGCCTGGCCGACAGCCTGGTCCCCGGCACCATCGAGCGGTGGGTCGCCGACATGGAGCCCTGGGTGGGCGGAGTGCTCGTTGCCGAGGCCTCCTACTCGACACCCGAGGAACTGAGGGCCTGGCTGCTCGACATGCATGCGCAGGGGCTCGAAGGAGTCGTGCTCGTGGGTGATCTGCCCGTCGCATGGGTGATGCTGGACAACGCCTTCGCCCGCGACAGCGAGACCTTCCCCTGCGACTACTTCTACATGGACCTGGACGGGCTGTGGGAGGACCTCTGGATCGGGTATCCCTCCGCGGGCATCCCCGGGACGGACGGCAAGTACGACACCTGGGACACTTCCGGCATGTCCCCGGAGATCTACTGCGCCAGGATCATCACCTCCAAGACCACCATCGGGGCCGAGGACTCGCTCCTGCAGGCCTATCTCGACCGCAACCACGAGTGGCGCACGGTCGGCGACCCCCTGCCGTTCCAGGCGCTCTGCTACGTCGACAACGACTGGGCGGTGTGGGGCGCGGAGTTCCGCGACGCGATGATGCAGCTCTACCCGGTGGTGGAGCTGATCAACGACGAGGAGCAGACCTGCGGCACGGACTACGAGGAAAACAGGCTCCCTGTCGTGTACGAGTGGATCAGCCCGTTCGTGCATTCGGGGCCGACGTTCCACCAGTGGAATCCGGGCCCCGAGACTCACTGGAACGAGGTCACCGCCATCGATCCGCCGGCGAGGTTCTACAACCTGTTCGCCTGCTCCAACAGCAGGTTCACCACCCCGAGGAACATGGGGTCGATCTATGTTTTCGGCACGACGCACGGGCTGGCATCGGTGGGCAGCACCAAGACCGGTTCGATGCTCGAGTTCGAATCCTTCTACGCGACGCTGGGAGCCGGCGGGAACCTCGGCCAGGCGTTCCGCGACTGGTGGACGCACATAAACGCTGGCGGCTTCACGCCTTATGAGATGTCGTGGCACCTCGGCATGGTGCTGATCGGCGATCCCACGCTCGTACCGGCCTCCCCGATGCTCGGGATCCCAGGAGGGGTACCCGGGCACGCCGTCCCGTCCATGTCCTTCGTCGAGAACCCGTGCCGGGGGAGCGTATCCATCCTGCTGCCGGGTGCGGGCGAAGCCCTGGTGAGGATCTTCGATCCGTCCGGCAGGCTGGTCGCATCGCGCGAGGTCACTGGCGGCGGCGGGCCGGTCGAGATCGACATGCCGGGGATGCCCAGGGGCGTCTACACCGCGGTGGCTTCCTCCGAAGGCGGCTCGGTGTCGGGCAGGTTCGCCCTGCTCTAGATCTCCGACCACTGGGACGGGTCGGGCGGCAGCCTGTTGACCACGCCCTCGTTCACCTCGAGGTCGTAGTCCTGCTCCAGGCTGCGCATCCATTCGTCGAAGCGCGCCTGCTCCCGGGCCGCCCTGATGCGCGATTCCAGCTCGGGCAGGGCTTCTTCGAGCGTGGCCTGCCTCGGGGGCATGACGGAGTGGAGCCTGAACGCCACCCAGATCTCCTGCTCGGAATAGGGCGCCGGCCCGAACCATGTCGTGGTGTCCGTCGCGGCGAAGAGCGAGGGCCCCAGGCCCGCAGGCACCTCCCCGGCCGACAGGGGTCTGGTGACGTGCCCGTCTCCGTCAGGATCAGCCAGTCCGGGCAGACCGCCGAACAGACCTTCCACACCATCGGTGCGGCCCGAGGAGAGGGCGTCCCTGAAGGCGTCCACCTCGACCGTGTCCCTGAACGAGAGACAGACGAACGATCTCATCTCGGGCACCCCGGGCGGAGCTGCGGCATACGCCGAATCGAGCATCCCTGATGTGATCCCGATGCTGTCGGTGACGAACATCGCGTAGAGGGTGTCCGCCGCGAGCCTCATGCCGTAGCCCGCGGCCTCCAGGGCCAGCGAGTCCGCCGCGGCAGGATCGATCTCCCCCAGCCTGCAGGCGAGGGCCTCCCTGTACAGGATCACGTCGGCGAACGCCGAGAGCCAGGACGTATCGGACGGCTGGACGAGCCGGGTCTCGGCCTCGAGGCGGATCTCCTCCACCATCCGTTCGGCTGTCCAGACCTCTGAAGCGGTCGATATGAGGGTATCTCCCGAAGCGGGATCGGCTCCGCGGGCCACCAGCCCGGCGAACTCGGCGAATGCCTCCGGCCGGTACTCCACCGAGGCCTCCGACATGAACCCGGCCCGTATCCCGGCGGCCATTTCCAGGGCACGCTGCGAGGCCATCCTGTCACGGCCGTAGGATAGCGTGTTCGCGCTGTCGGCCCTCATCGCGGCAACCAGGCCCGGGTCGGTTCCGATCAAGGAGTCCAGAGTCACCGTGGAGCCGTCGGCCAGCACGGCCGATTCACCCTCCGACAGGCCGGCCAGAACCAGCCCGATGGCCGGATCCATCTCCGAGAGGATTGAGGGGCCGTGCACGGCAGGCTCCAGTCCGTCAGCCCCGGAAATGGCGTACCAGACCGTGATCCCGAGATGATCGAGATAGTAGGCGTCGTCGGCCGGTGTGAGCACCGTTTCCCCCTGCAGCCTCAATCCCTCCTCGGCCGCGCGGAACGAGCGGAGCCTGTTCCAGGCCGCGACCCTGAATGCGATGCGCGGATCGGACCCGAGGCCCAGCCTTTCCACCTCGCGCTCCACGAGCGTTTTTCGGGAGTACGCCAGGATGAAGTCGCCGAGAGGATTGCCGCCCGAGGCGAACCCCTGCCGGACTTCGGGGGGGAGGCTGTCCCAGTAGGCCCCCGCCTCGGCCACCGTGACGGTCTCCCCGTCGAGGCGGAAGAGCCAGTCGTCTCCCGAGACGGATCCGCCGCAGCCGCACACGGACAGAACTGCCAGAGCCAGGACGGGATACAGCAGCCTTCTCATACTCGACTCCACCCGGGCGCCCCGGGAAGCGAAAGGGAGGCGCCGCGGACGGCGCCTCCCGTGCGTATCACATCGGTTCTAGAGCAGGGTCTTGATCGAGCCCCAGGTCTCGGGAGTGAGGGACAGCGACCTGACGTCGAAGCAGTAGACCATGTCCGGATCAGCCTGCGCCAGGACCCAGAACTGGCTCTCGCCGTTGAACGGGGCCATCTCGCAGCCGCCCGCGGTGTCGACTTCCGGGAGCAGGTTGAACTGCGTGATGAGGGCTCCGGTCATGTCGAGCTGGTAGAGCACGCCGTCGGCGCTGGCGGTCGAGACCCACATGCAGGGCCAGTCGGCGTCGTAGGCCGCACCGTAGATGCCGCCATTGGCAATCGCGGACGACCAGGTGGTGTACGTGGCGGTGCTGCCGGAGACTCCGTTCCAGGTCACCTGGAAGACATCGGTGGTGAAGCTGCCGGTGTAGAAGTAGGTGCCGTCCCAGGCCTGGGCGCGGTTGGGGTTGATCGCGCTGCAGGTGTAGGAACCGACCTTCACGCCGGTGGCCGGATCGTAGTAGTCGACCACGGTGTCGTCACTGCCGAAGATGTAGGTGCCGTTGAAGCAGAGGTCGCGCAGACCCCAGCCCGAGGTGCCGTACTGGGGGTAGGTGGTGACGAGCGTGTGCGGAGAGGCGAGGGAGATGACGCGGATGAAGTTCTGCGTCCCGCCGCCCTGCATTGCGCCTTCGGTCACCCAGAGGTTGGCCGTGCCGTCGTAGCCGAGGCCGACGTTGTAGACGGTGCCGCCGGTGAGCCCCTCGATGTCGAAGCTGTCGAGGATCGTCAGCTCTGCCCTCGACCCGCCCTGTACGATGCCGGAAGCCCAGGGAGAGGCATCCTGCTGCGATGCAAACGAAACCGCCGCAAGCATCATCAGAACCGCGAACACTTTCATCTCTTCCCCCCTCCTGATAAGGAACAGTCCTATTTTGTCAAATACGACAACCCGGCGGGTCGTGTCAAGTCATGGGCAGGTGCTCGCGACGGACTCGATGAACGGTTCCAGGCAGAGCCTCTCCTCGAGAGGGAGCCTGGCGACGAGCGGCATCAGCCCGGCCATGACGGACCTGGCTTCCGCAGGGTCGCATCCGGGCAGGAGGGATGCGCTGTATGTCACTTTGACAGCCATCCTGACGAGAATCGAACCAAGATCGGCCCTGGATGTCGGGAGAGCCGCCGCGATGCCCGAAGCCCTCCTGGCGAACTCCGTGAGGATAACTGGATCGCCTTCGGGCAGGATGGATTCCGCTTCGATCAGACGCACCGCGAGTATCTCCGCCGACGCCGTATCCGGAGGTGGAGCGGCAGCTGCGTTGAATGCCACCAGCTCGAGCGAGTCGGTGCCGGCGGGGGCCGTCAAGATCGCCTGCAGATATGCCCCGGCGGCCTCATCGCGGCGCCCCGTGGCCGCCAGGAGATCCCCTTCGAGAGCCCATCCCCTCCAGTAGGACGGATACATGCGGACGAACTCCCGTGCCTCACCGACAGCCTCCTCGAGCCTCGAGCCCCGCGCAAGCGCCACCGCCCCGTAGAAATGGGTGCGCTCCTCCCACGGGATCAGAGCCGAGGCCCTGTCGAGCATCTCGGCGGATTGTGCGTTCCGTCCCGCCGCCCCTGCTCTGATGCCCTCCGACAGGAGCCGGTTGCCCTCGATCACGATGAAG
>CAZMAT010000027.1:0-14172 GCA_964564435.1 uncultured bacterium | reverse complement strand
TGGCGACCCCAACGGGACTCGAACCCGTGTCGCCGGCGTGAAAGGCCGGTGTCCTAACCGCTGGACGATGGGGTCGCCGAAGCTCGCAATTATCGCTTCCGGGGCGAAGGAAAGTCAAATCAGCGATTTCGCTCTGCGAAATCGCCGGGTAGCCCGACAGCATGATTCGCGGAGCGAATCTGCGAGAGGGCGTGTTCGGATTCGTGCGGGCGAATCCGGACTCTCGTCTGAGGAGGTACGCTCCGGCCCTTTCGCGGTTCGCCAAGCTCGTTGACATGATCGGTGGCGAACCACTGACGGGCCAGCTCATTCCTGCGGACGCAGGAATGAGCGTGGTGGGCCGCGGGGGAATCGAACCCCCGACCACCGGATTAAAAGTCCGATGCTCTACCAACTGAGCTAGCGGCCCGACCATGCGCAACATGCAGAAACAGGCCTTCTTGCGCAATGGCGAGAGCTCGGGGAACCCGTCCAGCCGGGTTCGCGGGCTTGCCGGAATATGTTGAACCAGTTATAAACCTGAAACTGGTTCAGAGACGGAAGGTGCTGGATTGAGTCTCAGGGAAGAGCAGAAGAGGAAGCGCCGGGCGAAGGTGATGGCTTCGATGAAGGCATTCCTCGCCAAGAACAGCTTCGAGGACCTGACGATGGACAGGATCGCCTCGGCCTCGCGGCTGAGCGTTGGCACTCTCTACAACTACTTCGGAGGCAAGGAGGCGCTCACGATTGCCTTCTGCCACGACCAGATGTCCGAATCCTTCGAGGCTGCGCGAAAGCTTGTGGATACTCCTCCTGAATCGGCCGAGAGGGCGTATTGCGAACTCCTTTCAGTGTACCTGAGGGGATTCGCAAGCCTCGACCGCGCTCTGATCAACTTCATCATCCGGATCGCCATCGAGAACCAGCTCGAAGGCAGGTCGAGACCAGACTTCCAGCTCCATGCCTTCTCGCAGCTCCGCGAGATCACGCGCAAGCTCAAAGAGAGAGGATCGCTGCCGGAGTCAGCCCAGGAGGATTCCATCTCCTTCATCCTCTTCGGCCTCTGCATCGATCTCCTCTTCCAGTATTCGCTTTGCGGCGACGTCGACATAGACACGCAGATCGAACGGCTGGAGAAGTGCATCAATCTCATCTACAACGGACTCGGCGCAGGGGAGAGCCTCGCCGGGCAGCATACGGGCAGGCTCACTCCAGCGGAATAGGCTCCAGGAGGTTCCTTCTTGAACATCTCAGCGATATCGGTACGCAAGCGCGTGACCTTCATGATGCTCTTCGCCTTCATGCTGGGCGTGGGCATCTTCGGTCTCACCCAGCTCGGCCTCGACCTGTACCCCAAGCTCGTGTTCCCGCAGATAATGATCTTCAGCCAGCTCAACGGCGCCGGCCCCGAGGAGATCGAGAACCTGGTCACCGAGTACATCGAGAAGGCGGCCGCCTCGACCAAGAACGTCACGCGCGTGACGTCCTCCTCGAGCCCCAGCCTCAGCCTCGTGACAGCCGAGTTCTCGTGGGGCACGGACATGGATCAGGCGGAGACCGACCTGCGCCGGTACATCGACATGTACAAGAGCTATCTCCCCGACGATGCCTCCGACCCGATGGTGATGGTTCTCGATGCCAGCCTCGCCCCCACGATGATGATCGCCTTCTCGAGCTCCAGGCTCGACGGTTTCGAGTTGAGAAGGATCGTCGAGGACGAGATCGAGCCACTGCTGCGGAGGGTCGAGGGCGTAGGGTCGGTCAGCGTCATGGGCGGCAGCCGCAGGCAGATCAACGTGGTCGTGAACCCGGTGGTCATGGAGCAGGTGGGCCTGTCCCTGGGCCAGGTGTCGGGCGCGGTCGCCTCGGTGAGGCAGGACACCCCTGCGGGCGAGATCAACGTCGGCGGGCTGAACTCCTCCGTGAAGATCGCCGGATCGTTCGACTCGCTCGACGATCTCGCCCAGCTCGTCGTCGGCTATCGGCCCGACGGCTCGCCGGTGCTCCTCGAACAGATCGCGACGATCGAGGACGGCATCGTCGAGGAGACTGGATATGTCAGTCTGAACGGCGAACCGGCCGTCGTTTCCGTAGTGTTCAGGCGCTCGGATGCCAACACCGTGAACGTGAGCAACAAGCTGGAGGACCAGCTCGACCAGATACGCGAGATGTACAGCGACAGGGTCGACGTGAACCTCCTCTACACGCAGGCGAGCTTCATCGAGGGCTCCATCGGCAACCTCTGGACGTCGGCCCTGCAGGCGCTCGTCCTCACCGTGATCGTGCTCCTCGTATTCCTCCGGTCCTGGAAGAGCAGCTCGGCTGTCGCCATCTCGATCCCGATGTCGATGATCGCGACGTTCGCCGTGATGTACTTCGCCGACGTCAACCTCAACATCATCTCCCTCGCCGGACTCGCGCTTGCGGTGGGAATGCTGGTGGACAACTCGATCGTCGTGCTCGAGGTGATCGTGAGGAGGCGCGAGAGCGGCGAGGCACCGATCCCCGCCTCGATAAACGGAGCCACCGAGGTCGGCATGGCGATCACGGCATCGACCCTGACGACGGTCGCAGTTTTCATACCGATCCTGTTCGTACCGGGGCTCGCGGGCCAGATCTTCCGCGACATGTCGCTGACCATCAGCTTCAGCCTGGTCGTGTCGCTGTTCGTGGCCCTCACCTTCATACCGATCTACACCTCCCGGGTGAAGGGCATCGCGGGCGACGGTGCCGAAAACAAGTTCCAGACATGGTCGCGGATCCGGATGGAGAGGGTCGAGAACTCCTACAAGCGCGGCATCGAGTGGGCCCTGCACCACCGCAAGGCCGTCATCCTGACGACCCTTGCCCTGTTCGCCGCATCCCTCGGCCTCCTGGCCGTGGTCCCGATCGAGTTCTTCTCGGAGAACGACATGGGGTACATCTCCGCCAACACCTTCAGGTCCCCGGGAACCGTTCTCGAATCGACCGATTCGACGGCGACGGTGATCCGTGAAGGCATACTGGGGATCGTCGACTCCTCCGACTACGAGGAGCTCTACATGGAGGTCGGGCAGCTCGAGGGATTCGCCGCGGCATTCGGCAGCAGCAGCCCCAACAACCTCAACTTCTTCATGACGCTCGTGCCGAGGGACCAGAGATCGATGAGCCAGCAGGAGTACCAGGACAGCATCCGGGCAATGCTGGCGGAGATACCCGACCTGGAGGCCTCGTTCTCAGAGGGCGGCCCGATGTCGAGCAGCTCACCCATAGAGATCCGTTTCTACAGCGAAGACCTCGACGAGCTGAGAGAGATCACCGACCGCTGCGCCGACGTGCTCGAGACCATCCCCGGTACCCGCGACGTCGAGACATCGATGGACATACAGAGGGTGCAGAGGACGTTCATCCCAGACGCGTCGGCGCTGGCCCGGTTCGGCGTCTCCAGGGCGGCCATCGGCTCCGAGGTCTCGACCGGGGTGATGGGCGAGGCCTCCGGCTTCTACAGGGAGGGCGGAAGCGAGTACGACATCTTCCTGAGGTATCCTGAGCAGTACCGCGACAACGTCGAGGAGATCATGGCGACACCGGTCGCGGGCAGGCCCCTGTCGGCGTACGGCAGGATTGAGACGGGCCTCATACCCCAGACCATCTCCCATGTAGACCAGTCGCGCGTGGCGACCGTCTCCTGCTCGAACTACAACAGGGACCTCGGGAGCATCGCGGGTGATGTCGAAAAGATGCTGGATACGCTGGACACCGGCGGACTCAGGTACGAACTCGCCGGACAGGTCGACGACCAGCGCGAAACCTTCTTCTACCTCACGATAGCGATCTTCGCGGCAGCGCTCCTCGTCTATATGGTCATGGCCAGCCAGTTCGAGTCCTTCCTCGAGCCCTTCATCATCATCTTCACGGTCCCTATGGCGTTCATCGGCGTGATGTTCACTCTCCTGATCACGGGCACGGCCCTCTCGGTGACTGCGATGATCGGGATACTGATGCTCGCGGGGATAGTGGTGAACAACGGGATCGTGCTGGTCGACTACGCCAACCAGCTGCGCGGGAAGGGGCTGGGCGTCCTCGAGGCGGCCGCCGAGGCCGGAAGGGTGAGGATGCGCCCCATCATGATGACGGCCCTCACCACCATCTTCGGGATGATCCCCCTGGCGCTCGGCATCGGCGACAGCGGCGAGACCTGGGCCCCCATGGCCAGGGCCGTCATGGGCGGCCTCACGGTGGCCACCTTCCTCACCCTGTTCGTGCTCCCCTGCCTCTACGCGATCTTCGGCTGCAGGAGGAAGTGCGAGCCGGATACCGCTGCCTGACGTGCCGGGAGCCTGGCGGAGGATACTGCTCGAAAGCACCGGTTCGACAAACGACTTCCTGAAGGAGGGGCTCAAGGGCCTCTCCGACAGGACTGTCGTCAGGGCCGTGCGGCAGACGTCGGGGAAGGGCCGCCTCGGGAGGACATGGGAGTCGCCTCCAGGCGGCCTCTACGCAAGCATCCTGCTCGTCCCGCCTCCGTCTCCGGAACACGCCTCGCGAGTGGCACTCCTCCTCGCCGACATCATCTGCGGCGAGCTCCTCCGCGCCGGCATCGAGGCCTGTGTGAAATGGCCCAACGACGTCATCGCAGGTGAAGGAAAGATCGCCGGGATCCTCGCCGAGTACGGAACCTTCCCCCACCCATGGTTCGTGACCGGCATGGGAGTGAATCTCGTGGAGGCTCCGTCCATACCCGGGCGTGAAGGCCCGCCACCGGTCTGCTGGGCGGGTTTCGCACCCCCGCCCGATCCCGGGGTCCTGCTCGATCGCATTCTCCAGGAACTCGACGAAGCCTGGCCCGACAGGGCGCTCGACCCCGTCTCCGACCGCACCGAGGGGATCTCGGGCAGGCTGTGGATGTCGGGGCGCGAAGTCGGTGTGACACGCGGCGACAGGCTCGACATCGGGATCCTGGAGGGGATCGACGGGCAGGGCAGGCTGTTGCTTTCGACGCGCTCGGGGATGATTTATCTCGACAGCGGAGAGCTTTCGCCCGTGCGGGGCAGGTGAGCCCCCGGAGCTCCTCTCCAGGAACCGACGGAGGAACCACATGGCTGTCCAGAAGGCGGGATCGGCGTCCAGGAATGCCCGCGACGGAGGCAAGGTCTTCGTCCTCGACACCAACGTGCTTCTCTACGACTTCAACTGCATCGACAACTTCGAGGAGCACGACGTGGTGATCCCCATCACCGTGCTCGAGGAGCTCGACGAGTTCAAGAAGGGCAGCGACCTGATCAACTTCCATGCCAGGGAGTTCATCAGGAAGCTCGACAGGCTGTCGGGGGACGGCCTCTTCGGAGACGGCCTGCCGCTCGGTAAGGGGCGCGGAAGGCTGTTCGTGATGACGGCAGAGCCGAGATCCACTGTGGTTGAGCAGGCCTTCATACACGACAAGGCTGATCACAGGATCCTCGCTCTCACCGAGCAGCTCAGGCACTCGATACCCAACCGCCCGGTGGTGCTGATCAGCAAGGACATCAACCTGCGCATGAAGGCCAAGTCACTCGGGCTCAACGCAGAGGACTACGAGACCGGCAAGATCGAGAACATCGACGAGCTATACACCGGCAGCAGCATCTCGGAGGGGGTCGACCCCGCCCTCATCTCGAGGTTCTACTCGGAGCCATACAGCGTTCCGCTGGCCGAAGCCGGGCTGGAGCAGACCCCCCGGGCCAACCAGTATTTCGTCCTGCGCAACGGCAGCAGCAGCGCGCTCGTAAGGTACAACCCCCAGGAGTCGAATCTGGAGAGGGTGTCGAAGCAGCGCGCCTTCGGTATAGATCCCAGGAACGCCGAGCAGGCCTTCGCCATCGACGCGCTGATGCGGCCGGATCTCCAGCTCGTCACGCTCACCGGCAAGGCGGGCACTGGCAAGACCCTTCTCGCACTCGCCGCCGCGCTGGAGCAGAGGCGGAACTTCAGGCAGATCTACCTCGCCAGGCCGGTGGTGCCTCTGGGCAACAGGGATCTGGGCTATCTGCCGGGAGACGTGAAGAGCAAGCTCGACCCCTACATGCAGCCTCTGTGGGACAATCTCGCGGTCATCAGGAACAGGTTCCCCGCCGACGGTCACGAGCAGAAGCAGATCGCCGAGATGCTGGAGCACGAGAAGCTCTTCATCGCCCCGCTCGCCTACATCAGGGGCCGGAGCCTCGACAGGGTGTTCTTCATCGTCGACGAGGCGCAGAACCTCACGCCGCACGAGGTCAAGACGATCATAACGCGGGCGGGCGAGGGCTCGAGGATGGTCTTCACCGGCGACATCTACCAGATCGACACGCCCTATCTCGACAGCCAGTCGAACGGGCTGACCTATCTGGTCGACAGGATGCGCGGGCAGAACATCTACGGGCAGGTGAACCTCCTCAAGGGCGAGAGGAGCGTTCTCGCCGAACTGGCCAGCAACATCCTCTGAGCCCTCCCGGACCGCCCGTTTCAGGAGTCACCGTGTGAGCGACCGGCCCCGCGGTGCCGCTCCTCCCTTCACACGATGCGATTCCTGCCTTCGATGTCGAGCATCGCGAGATGCGCCGCCCGGAACCACCTCGGGGTCCTGGACACTATGGACCGCAGCCCCGTGGAGGCAGCCCTGGCGGCGGATAGGAACCTCCTTACCTCGTAGCGCGGAGCCACTCCCGAACACGTGAAGGGGGCGTAGAGCCTCATCAGCTCGCCGTTGCGCACAAGGGGGAGGATCTCGATGCCGAACTCGGAAGCCCTGTCCGCCAGTTCGCAGTTCACGGGAAGGTTGAAGATCGAGAGGTTCGCGAAGTCTATCCTGTGGGAGTTCTCTTCGATGAATCCCAGTGTGTGCTCCCGCGAAGCCCCGTCCTCGCCTGGAAGGCCGAAGAGGAAGTAGCAGTAGGTCCTGGTCCCCGAAGCCGAGATCCGCTCGAGGGCTTCCGCGGCTGAGTCCGGGTCGGTTCCCTTGTCGAAGGAGTCGAGCAGCCGGCGGTCGGACGATTCGACCCCGAGCTGGAGCATCGCGCAGCCCGCCTCGGCCGCCCTCTCGACGAGGTCGCCGGCGAGCAGCTCCCTGGAGGGCCTGGCGAAGCCGTAGAAGGCTGCCGAAGACCCGGCGAGGGCCGGCAGGGCCTCTTCGAGCAGGGCCGGAGCAAGGGCCGAATCGAGGAGATGCACGACCGGTCCGCTGGCGCGGACGCTCTCCGGGGCGCCTTCGAGCAGGGAGACGAGCGCCTCGGGCCCCGTTCTCCTGAATGGCTGCGTCCTGTCGGGGCAGAAGAGGCACCGGTTCCAGTAGCATCCCGTGCTCAGAGCAAAGGGGACGACCGGTCTCGGCGAGATGTAGGCCGTCCGTCCGGCCGTGTCGGGCCAAGCCAGCACGCGTGTCATCGGCACCCCGGGATCCAGCCCGGCGAGGGAGCCTCCGTCGCCGTACTCGACACGGCCCAGAGCAGCCTCCAGACCCTCCGCGCCCTCGCCAGTCTCCCTCAGGCTGTTGGGCAGGGACCCGCCCGCGATCGTCCTGAATCCTCTCCGGGTGGAGTGGTGGATGGTGTCGACCGCCCCGGCCAGTTGCGACAGATATGAAACCGAGACGAGCACGGTACCCGGCGAAAGGTCATCCAGGGCTGCGTCCAGAACCCGCTCGAACAGGGAGCCGAAGGGCGTCGCACCCCTCCGGCACAGTTCGAGGATCCCTGAGGGCGAGTGACAGCCGCATGGTGGTTCGAGATCCATCAGCGTGGTCTTCCATCCCGTCCTCCGGCTCTCGAACCCGAGCGCCCTGTGGACGTGGCCGGAGGCCGTCCTGTGCCCGTGCGGGGTGAAACCCCCGCCGAGACCGCGCAGGTAGTCGAGCGCCGAAGCTGTCTGACCGTCGGCCCGGTCCTCCAGGATCGAGAGGTAGTATTCGAGCGAGAGGTCGAGCAGCACCGCCTCGAATCCCCTCGCCTTGAGGGCCGAAGCGAGGAGGAACGCCCCGGAGGGGGGCTCCGACGGCGTGCAGACCGGCGGCGAGACTACGAGGAAATCAATGCGTGCAGGCATGGACGGGGTCGATCCTGACCACCTGGATGCAGGAGCCGGAAGGCTGCGCCACGGGGATTCCTGACGGGAGCAGCTCGGACAGGAGCGGCCCTCCCCAGTGGTCCTGCACCGCCCAGACGCGCCTGCCGGAAGCAGCAAGGCTGTCGACCAGCCCGACGGGATCCGCCGATGCCCGGGAATCCTCCTCCCGTACGTAGGGATCACCCCCGGTCGTGTCGAACACTTCCGCGTCCGACCGGGAGTAGAAGGTCCAGGCCTGGGTCATCGATCTGGCTCCGGTCAGGACTACGGCGTCGCCCGGCGAGAACGACGCGTCCACCGAAGCCGCCGCGCTCCTGTAGTCGCTTCTGTGGCAGGGGAATGCATCGAGCCTGTAGTAGCCGGCCAGCAGTGCGGCGCAGACGAGCACGGAAGCGGGGCCCAGCCAGCGCAGCCTCGAGGACCCGATGGCCAACGCGCATGCGAACGCCAGCCAGGCCAGGGGGAACTGCCTCGCGGTCGGATCGTCGACGAGGAAGACCAGCAGAGGAATTGTCGAAATGGAGAGCATCCAGATGAGAAGCCCCATGTCGCGCGGCCTCCGCAGGGCAGACGTGATCGAGACGGCTCCGACGCCTGCGCAGGCGGCAAAGGCTGCGAGATATCCCGGGGCAGAGGCGATGATCCGCCAGGAATCCGGCAGGAGGCCTCCCGTCTCGGACGTTCCGAAGACCCTCGCCGAAAGCCAGAACAGTGCCAGTCCGCCGCCGGGATGGGGGGTCCCCTCCGAGAAGAGGCGCATCGCTTCGCCCAGGGGCAGGGCCGTCAGGCCCGAGATATAGGCTTCATCGACCCAGAGGCTCTTGGATCCGAGGAGCGCCAGCCTCGCGGCCAGAGCGACGAGCACGACGGCTGACGCGAGCGCGCTGCTCCATCCTGTCCGGCCTGCAGCGGGGGACGAATCTCGGGATGACATACCGGATTCTACGCCTGTGCGGCATTTCCGACAACAAGGGCTCCCCGGAGGGTCGGGAATGTCGACATAATCGACCCGGGAGCAGTGCGGGGGTGGTTGTCGATGGATCCTGCAGCCCTGTGGGACGACATTCGCAGGAAGTACTCGGTAGCCGGGCTGCCGGCATATGCCGGACGGTTCAGGAAAAGGCCCGCGAGAACCTGCGCAGACCCCGGCGATCCCTGGGAGAGGCTCTCCTGCAGTACCCTGGACGGCTGGAGATTCACGGCCCCGCACATCCGGAGGGGCGACAGGGTCGTGATCCTCATCCACGGCCTGCACGGCGACCTCGCCAGGATGGTCGCGCTCTCGGATATGTTCGCCAGGAAGGGCCTCTCGGCCATCCTGGCCCCGGTGCGGGGCCATGACGGACATCCGTGTGCGAAGACCACCGGGGGGCCCGAGGAGGCCTTCGACGCTGCGGCCGTCGTGGATGCAGCCATCGGAGCCGGTTATCCCCCGGGGGGCATCCTCGTCTACGGTTCCTCGATGGGGGCCGCGGTAGCCGTGAAGACCGCCTGCATCTTCTCGCAGACCCCCCTGGGCGGTGTCATCGCGCATGCCTGCTACACCGACTTCTTCGGTGCCGCCAGGCAGAAGCTCGGCCCGTTCCGCACCGGGATGCTCAAAGCCCTCCTGCCCGGCGCTCCCCGCAGGAGCCTCGAGGATTTCAGGCCGGCCGACTACGCCAGGGCCTGCCCCGGCCGGACGCCCATGGTTTTCCTCAGCGGGACGCGCGACTCTGTCTGCCCTCCAGAAATGGGCTCCGCGCTGGCCGATGCCTCGGCCAGGGGTCTTTTCATGGCGCTCGGCGGTGCGGGCCATCCCAGGTGGGAGCATCCCGAGCTCCAGAACTCCTGGCAGCTCGAGAAGGCGCTAGGGCTGGCGATGGACTGGATGGAAGGGAACCTGACGGTGGAGGGGACCCTCTTCATTGACGAGGAGTGCAGTTTCCGCAATGTTCCGCGGCTAAGGAAGGGCATATCAAGAAGCGGGAAGGCGAGATGAAGGGCTTCAAGGAGTCGGGCGAACTGGCGATGGCCTTCGCCTCGGTCCTCAGGGACATGAACAGCGAGTTCGCCGAGTCCGACCATCTGCCGGTCTCGAGCGACTCGGACTACGAGGCCTATCAGGCGCTCATGGCCAGGCTCGTCCTCCTGCAGCGCGAACTCGACGACTTCATCGACAGGGCCATGGCCCTCGAGACCACCATGCAGGAGGCTCCCTTCCAGATCCTCGACTTCTCGTCGGAATGGGAAGGCTTCTAGCTCCTACTTCCCTGCGTATCTCCTGCGCACCCACCACAGCACGAAAACCGCCAGGATCAGGACCGTGACGGTCCCGAGGAAGCCCGCCAGCAGCCTGTGGCGCATGCTGACGTATACGCCGCCCTCCAGCACCGGGATCTCGACCCAGTGGTAGCTCCCGCCCGACATCTCCACCCGGGTGCCTCCGAAGGCCCTTATCACGCGCCCCCGGTCGTCGATCCAGCTCCACTCCGCATCCGGGTACTCGACGACGTAGGACCCGGCAGCTTCGTCGACTTCGACGAGCGAGGGAGGGCCGGGTATGACCGAGATGCCCGACATGCCGTCGAGGATGGATGCCAGACTGTCGGTGTCGAGCCCCTCGACGGCCGCCCGTTCCGAGACGCTCTCCGTCCAGTAGGCCGCGCCGTCGTATCCCGAGGAGCTGTCGGCCAGGGTCTGGAGGAACTCCTCCGGCGAGAGCGGCGCCGCAGAAACCCATGCGATCAGCAGAAGTGCAGTGCTAGGCGACAATCATCCTCCTCAGGGCCATCAGCAGCTCGTCTCTCGTGGCCGGGGTCTGCAGATGCATCACCGAGCTGACGGTGACGGGGATGCGCGGCTTCACGCCCGTCGCGAGGATGATCGGCTGTCCCGGCACTCGCGCCGCGAGGCAGGATACGAGCCCTGCCTCGCCGGGCCTGGGTCTCAGGACGAGGGCCCGGCTCGAGAGCTGCATCTCGGCCAGATCGGTGAGGTTGGAGGCCAGGCAGAAACGTTCCGGCAGGCCTGATGTCACGGCCTCTATCTCGCCCGTGAACCAGTCGTCGGCGGAGTAGAGGGTGATCCGCCTCCGCTCGCCCAGGTCCCTGCCTACGATCGGCAGAGCGACGACCACTTCGTCACGGCCCTGCTCTCCGCTCCTGGCCATCCAGCCCCCGAGCCCCGCGATCTCCCTCTCCAGGCCGGCGAGCATCTGCTGGTGCACGGGCAGGAGCACGGGATAAGTCCTGAACCCCACCATCCCGTAGATGGCAGGCAGCACCGGACGCCCGGCCAGAGGCCGCCCCTCGGGCACGAAGGCCGTGCTCAGCGAAGCCTTCCTCTCCGGCATCGTGGGAGCCATCTGCTTCAGGAGGTCGAGGAGGTATTCCGAAAGCGCCGGGGCGGACAGCCAGACCTCGGTCGACTCCGGAGACGAGTCGTCTGAAGCGATCAGATCCCAGCCGTAGATCTCGCACACCCCCTCCATCGCGGTCCTCAGGGAGGAAGGCTCCCCCTCGGCGCCGGCGGCGCCCGGTCCGGCCAGGATCTGCACCTCCTCGATGCCGGCGGATCTGGCGTCGATCAAGAAGTGGGCGATCGTGTCCTTCCCGGCGCCGGGGATCATCTTGCTGAAGCATCTCCTGCCTCCGGGGAGGGTGACCTCCACGCTGTCCGGCAGGAACACGCCGCCCATGGCGAGCTCGAGCTGCCTCACCACCCTGGGTCCGGCCATGCGGTCGAGGAGACGGGATGCGCCCTGCCCTCTGGCCGACGAAGGGCCGACCCCCGATACCGTCTCCATCCAGCCGTTCCACGAGACGACCTCGCCGCTCCGGCCGTAGACTGCGGCTCCGCCGGGGAGCTTCTCCGTGCCGGGGTCGGACGGGTCCGCCATCCATCTCGTCCATCTGACGGAGTGCCCGGTTCCTGTGGGCATGATCTCCTCGATCCATCCGTCCCTAAGGTGGCTCGACGGAACGCCCTGCCGCCCGGCATTCCCCCGCGTCACCGGGCAGTCGTCGCAAGGCGCCTCCCGCCCGTAGAACGAGAAGCATGCCGGGAGCGAGGAGCCCTCGGGCTGCCAGACCACGCGGAAACCCTCGATCTGTACGGTGCGCCAGCCTCCGGGGTGGACGTCCCGCGCCGCGGCCGGGGCGTCGCGGTGGCAGAACCGCTCGAAGATGCGAGCCACGGCTCTCGCCATCCTCATGTCGGCATGGGAGGGGGAGTCGAAGCCCACTCTGAGTATCCTGCCGCCGCGCATCCTCACGTCCACCGTCGTCGAGTCCTGCGACTCCGCGGGCTGTGCCGCGACAGGAACGGGGATGGCAGTCTCGGCAGGCTGGGGGATCACATCCATCCTGGCGGCGCCGGTGCGGGAGGCTATGTCGTCGAGCATGGCGCCGAGCTCGAGCCATGACGAAGTGCCTCTCTCCTGGAGCATCTTCTCTATGGATTCGAGGACGGCCTTCCTGCTCTCCGTCTCCATGTCGGCGCGGAGCGAAGCGGAGAGGTCGAGCCTGATGGCGAGCACGGGCAGGACGACGGAAGCCCTGCTCTCCACCGTGACAGGGCTCGCAGCCCCTCCGAACACCCCGAGGAAGCCGTCCGACCTCCCGAAGGCCTTGATGTAGAGATGCCCTCCCGCACCCTCGCCGCCCGTGTCGAGCCACTCGGACGACTCGGCTCCCGCGGACGACAGGAGCCCTCCGGGTGCGAGATCCTCCTGCGATACGGGGCTGTTGCGCGATGCGACGAGTGCGTACGAGTCGCCCTGCCGCTCGAACAGGGCCCCGCCGTTCGCCCCGATGGCCTCGAGGGCCGATTCGAGCTCCGATACGGCGCTGCTCGCCGGTCTGGACACCCAGGAGGCGAGGATGCCCTCCCACCCCGAAGCGAGCGTATCGGGAACCGGCGTGACCGTGATCCAGACCGACCCGTCGGACTGCCTCACCGGCATGTGGATGAGTTCGTGCCTGCGGCCCCAACGATCCAGTACGGGGACGAGGCTGGACTGCCCGGTGGGCGATCCGGTGAAACCCTTGAGGAAGTCGCCGCCCGCCAGCTCCCAGGGCGTGTAGCCGAGCATCGCCACGGCGGCGGGAGTGGCCAGCGGGAGCCTGTCGCCCCTCGAGAGGCAGAAGGCCGGTATTGTCGCCAGCCTCTCGGCTCCCTCGCCTTTCAATAGAAAGAAGAAGAACTCATCACCCTGTATCCTGGCGGCTGCGGTAGCGACGCCCGATGAAGTGGTGATCTGCAGGAGGGCGTATCTGCCGTTCTGCGGGATGCGCTTCGCCAGGTCGCGCAGCTCGAGTTCTGAGAAGGGAGGCGGTTCGAAGCCCGGGTCGGAAGAGACCGTGGATACCGCGCCGTCGCGTACGACCGATCTGAGGAGCACGGGCACGATCTCCATCCTTGCCTCCTTCGCCGCGCAAGATAGCCATAGGCAGGGCCCCGGGGAAGCCCCGCACGGCGGGAAGCCCAATCCATTGAGGAAAAGGAGCTTGCATGGGGCCATTGACACCCCTTTTTCGGGCGTGCATATACCCCTCTGCCCGGTGCGAACCGGGCACCCCTTCGGGACGCAGATAGCTCCCTTCCGGGGGCTTGACACCCAGGGATGACCTGTCTAGAATAGTGCCTCGCCGGTTGGCGACCGATCTTTGAAATCGCAGAGAAGGCAGATACTGCAGACGCACTGTGCGGGACCCGAAGCGAAAGCTTTAGGTACCGGAAATCAGATTCCAACAGGAATCGACTTTTTGCTTTTTGCGGAGAGTTTGATCCTGGCTCAGGACGAACGCTGGCGGCGTGGATAAGGCATGCAAGTCGAACGGGATGGGGATTCAAGCAATTGTGTCCCCTGAGAGTGGCGAACGGGTGAGTAACACGTGGGTAACATACCTCCGGGTGGGGGATAACCCAGGGAAACCTGGGCTAATACCGCATACGGTCGGACTGCTCATGGCAGATCGATCAAAGGTGGGGATCCTTCGGGACCTGCCGCCGGGAGATTGGCCCGCGGCCCATTAGCTTGTTGGCGGGGTAACGGCCCACCAAGGCGACGATGGGTAGCCGGCCTGAGAGGGTGTCCGGCCACACTGGGATTGAGATACGGCCCAGACTCCTACGGGAGGCAGCAGTCGAGAA
>CAZMAT010000026.1:0-14789 GCA_964564435.1 uncultured bacterium | reverse complement strand
GTTCTCGGGCGACCTGGACACGGGTTCGCATGAGATGACCTGGGACTTCACGAGGAACGACAGCTCACTGCTGCCTTCCGGTATCTACTGGCTGAGGCTCACCTCGGGATCAGGATCGGTGTCCTCGCAGGCCGTGCTGCTGAGGTAGCCGGTCAACGCCGCCTGCCGGCGGATTCTGACAGGAGCGGGCCCGCGCGTGCGAGCCCGCTCTCCGTTCAGTCCAGGATGTCTCCGGTTGCGAGGTCGAAGGACATCACCGCGCCGTCCACTCCTTCCACCTCAAAGACGCACGCACCGCTGTCCAGCCACCTGAACCCGAGCCTTGCGCCGAACACCTCGTAGTGCGAGACACTCCTGGAGATCCCGCTGCCGGCCTCGACCATCTCCAGCGTGGAGTACTCGCGTATCGCCTCACCATCGCGGTAGATGCCCAGGGCGAAGTGCGACGAGTCAGGGGCCGACCCCCTCTGCCAGGGGCCGAACCTGACGACCGTGCGATCGCCCGGGCCGCCGAGGTGGATCTCCGACGAGAACCAGTCATACCTCGCGATGACCTCATCTTCATCGAGTCCCACGAAGTAGACCAGCGTCTCGCCCGAACTGCCCCAGTCCTCGAAGGGAGTGCTCCTGGCGAAGCAGATGCCGTACTCCGAGGATCTCACAACGGGGCGGTTCGATGCCTCGTCGTCGGCAGAGGCAGTTCCTGCCGCGAGCAGAATGCCGAGTGCGAGAAGACCTGTCACCCTCATCCATCTCCTCCCCTCTCAGACAAGAACGCTTTTAACTCGTTTAACTTTCTTCCGGCGAGGCTCTCCCTCCAGTGTACTCGCCCCTGCCTGTCGGATAAGATCGCTTCCGGCTCCCGGTCCCAGACCAGCAATTCTGACAAGAGTGTTTCTGTCCTCAGTCCTGACTGGTCAGGCGGGAGCCCTTCCGAGATACAGACCCCTTCCTGTTAGGCCCCGGGAGTCGAACTGCACACCGAGTCCTGCGAGATGGAACGCCTCCTCCATCTCCTCACTCTCGAAGAGAGCCAGCTCGTGGTGCTCGACAAGGTGATCGGTTCCATCCGGAGTACCTATCAGATAGTGCATGTCGAGCACGGACATCCTGCCGCGGACCTTGCTCGTGTTCACCCTGACTATCTTGAGGCCCGGCTCGTCGACAAAGACTCCATGAGCGGTATCTGGACGCCACTCCTCCGGCGTGAACCACGGCTCGACGGCCAGGACTCCGCCGGGGGCGAGATGGGCCGCCATCCTCCTGATCGCCGTCCTGAGCTCCTCGATCGAGCCTGCGTAGCCGATGGCGCTGAACAGGCAGATAACGGCGTCGAACCGCCTGCCGAGATCGAACGACGTCATGTCGCCTTCGTGGAAGATGATACCCGGATAACGCCTGCGGGCTTCTTCCAGTAGCTCCGGGCAGATGTCCAGGCCCTCTGCTGCGAACCTTCCCCGCAGGTGTTCGATGTGGCGGCCCGTCCCGCAGGCGACGTCGAGGAGCGAGAGAGAACCGTCAGCGGGCCAAAGCCCGGCGAGTTCGATCAGGCTTTCTACCTCGCCGGAGTAGTCCTTGCTTCCGTACAGCTTGTCGTAATACCTGGCAGCCCTTGAATATGTTGCCGTCATCCCCCTCCCCCTGCGCCGTGGAAACCGAAAGGGTCGATCGCCCTCTTGACCGAAGACCAGTCCGACCGGGCTCGATCAAAGCACCTCTGTCTGCCTTCTCACGAAGACATCAGCGGCTGCAGTAAACACCGGTGATGCTGACAAATGCCTGCTGCACGACAATCGTGGCGATACCGCTGTCGACGCAGAATCAGCCCGACCCCATCTCAGCACCCGCAGCGGAAGTCCGTAGAAGCCGTTCTCCTCGAGCGTGCATACCATCGGACCGTCGAACCACGACTGGATCACCAGGTCCTGCGGATCGAGAAGGCCCGGTATCCCTTCATCCTCGAAGAACACCGACACCTGGACGCGGAAGTGGAGGATGTCTCCTGGTCTGAGGCCTTCATCGCCGATGACGACCGGATCACCGGAGCCGTCGAGGTAGAGGACGGTTCCATCGACCTCGCATGGAGCGAACACCCCGTCCATCACTGGCTCCAGGAAGGGAAGAATCCCCGCAGGGCCCAGGTAGCCGACATCCATCCCCATCCGCCTCGCTCCGTAGACTGCGAGCCCGGCACAGTCGAAGCCGATCCTGTCGTCGGCCTGGTGGAACCCCTCCGCGGTACGGCCCGGTGCCATGACGAACGGCGTACCGATCGTCTCCAGGAGGTAGTCGGTGTATTCATCTCCTGGTCTGACCGCGACCTGTACGATGGAGGGGCAGGCCGCGTGGAGCGGCTCCCGGCTCGTGACAGTGTCCGGTATCTCGATGCCCGGGTGCGCGGCTGCGATGTAGAAGGTGCCTGAATCCGGAAGCCCGGGGCCGCCTCCCGCATCGAAGACCAGGGCTCCGTCGTCCCTCTGCAGGCGGGCGATAGAGTAGAGGATCGTGTCGGCGCCGTGGAGCCGTCCCCCGCCCGTGTCGTCATATGCGCCCGGAACCGGTCTGATCAGGAACCAGTCGCATGATCCGCCGGGATCGATCCGGATGGTGTCGCCCGTGACTGCAAGGCAGCACCTGCCGGTGGCCGGCACCCCGTCGACCGACGCCGTCAGGGCCGGACCGTCCAGCAGGACGCTTGCCACAAGAGCCGGCAGGAGCGTCAGTCCGAATACCAGCTCTCGACCGCCTCCAGGTCGTATCCCGCGATGACTATCTCGCTGACGCAGAGGTCGGTGAACTCATCGCCGGGATAGGTGTCGAGCACCTCGATCCTGATCCTGTTCACCGGGACGCCCAGGTCGGCCTGCGAGTAGATGCAGGTGGCCGGAGCCGTGAAGTTGTCCGCGTTCACCCCGATCCACCCCGGGTCCTCGAGCTCGATGACCCCGGTCTCGTTCCCGCAGTACCCGTAGTCCGCAAGGGGGTTGTCGTCGTCGCACTCCACTGTGAGCCGCAGCGACCTGATCCGGGAGTTCGCCGACAGGCTCGTTTCGCTCTTCGTGTAGCCGTTGAGGAGGTAGATCTCGCCCACGAGGCATGGTTCCAGTTCGATCTCGATCCAGGAGCCCTCACCGCCCGAGGAGCCTCCCGGGCACCATGCAGTTGTGAAGTCGAGGTCGAGGAGGTTCTCCGCGTCGTAATCGATGCCTCCCTGGGGTGCGAGAACCGACGACGAAACGATATCCCTGACGTCGTCAGGTCCGAGCCTGTGTCCGAGGGTGTACGCGCTCGCCATGAGGTTGTGCACGCCGTACTCGAACTCGATGGGTCCGGCAGAACGCAGGTCGACGCCGGAACCCGACCAGGCATAGATGCCGGGCTCGATCATTCTCCCGCCATCGGGGACGGAGAAGGTGTCGCCCCCGGTCAGAACCGAGGATATGTCCAGGCTCCAGTCGAACCTCTCGACGATCCCGTCGCCCCAGTTGCCCGCCGGATCGAGTCTGTAAACGACCGTCCTGGGGCTCCAGCACGGGAGCCAGCTCTTGCTGAACGCAGCATCGACGAAGTAGGGCTGGTACCTGTAGCTGACACGCAGTGTGTTGCTTCCCTCGACAAGATCTACTGGTGTGGTGAACCAGCAGGTGCTGATCTGGAAGGTGCCCTCGTCCAGTGTGATCTCGGAGGTGTCCTTGGTGAACACCCCGGGCATGAGTTCCGCGTCGCCCAGGAAGATCGAGAACCTTTCGATTTCGTCGGGGAATGCCTCTTCCGAGTCGTGGAAGCAATCGATGTCGGGATTGTCGGAAACGTAGTCGACCGGGAATGCGAACTCGATGCGCCTCGCCGTACCGGTGTTCTCGAGGACATACTCGACGTCTACATCAACGTAATCCCCATCCACCACGAACGCGAGCTCCTCCGACCTGAGCTCGACTCCTTCGGTCTGTTCGAACCGAATGTCACCGGTCCCCACGATCCTGGATCCCCCGATCGGCCCGCCGTTGGCTGAAACGATCGAGACGATGACCAGAGCAGCAGAAACGAACCCTCCTGCGAAATCCATCCTCATCCCGCAACCCCCGTCGGCTGAGCCTTATCGCCTGATATTGCGCCGCAACCTGATCGTTGCAACCCGGCACCCAATGGTGACCAATGGTGTCAGGCTACTTTCGTGTTAACAGGAACACGCTCTCTTAGTGAGCCGTGTCGGCAGAATGTCTCGTCGAAACCGTCTTGTGGAAGCGTTACCCGTTTCTGGCGATGTCGGACAGGAGAGCTTCGGCGGAATGTCGCTATTCTCGCTAAAGTAACCTGTAAAATGCTGCTCATCATAATCTTTTGGTGTGCAATATGATACAGGCGTTAACGCGAGAGTAGTCTGACCCCATCATATTACGGCCATGCAAGAGACCGAAGTTACATCTCGTTGCGCGGCCGTGCAGGAAGACGCTCCCTCGGAGCCAGGGATCGCGCGAAAGGCCGGCGCGCTCGAGAGGCTCGTCGACAGGATGGTCGAATCCGCCTACCCGAAGATCGCACCGTATGTCGACAGGATCAGAGCCAGGCACCCCTCCGCCACCGACATCGAAATCGCCCGCATGATCGTCCGCCGGAAGGCCTTCAAGAACGGCCTGGTGGGAGCCGTAACCGGTATCGGCGGCTTCCTCACCATGCCCGTCACAGTCCCGGCCGATGTCATCGCATCCTGGCGCATCCAGATCACGATGATCCTGGCTGTAGCCCACGCCTTCCGGCGCGAGACGGATCCAGAGGAGCTCAAGACCGACGTCCTGATGGTTCTTGCCGGCGACTCGGCCAAGGAGGCCCTCAAGCGCCTGGGGATCGAGGTCACGCGGGCGATGACCCGCAGGGCCATCCAGAAGGAGATCTCGCAGGAGGTCATGGTCAAGGTCTGGGCCGCCCTGGGCCGCAGGGTCGCCGCCCGTGTCGGCAGGAAATCCCTTGCGAAGTCGCAGCGGGCCACGCCTCTGATCGGCGCACCCATCGGATTCGTGTTCGACTGGTTCGCCACACAGGCGGTCGGCAGGACCGCGATCCGTTACTACTCGGGAGACTGAAGCTCGACCGCGCATGTCGAAAGGCACCGTGAGCATCCGGGGCATCCACGCCCCGGACGGTCAACAAGGGGGGATCATGAAGAGGTTGCTGCTCTTCTCCGCCGCTCTCCTGGCATTCTCGTGCGGTGACGACACGTCCGGTCCGACCGGCGGGCAGGACTGGGCCGTCTATTCCGTCTGGGGCTCGAAGGGTCCGGCCGAGGGTCAGTTCGGCGACATCCTCCAGTTCGCCGTCGCACCCGTCACGGGGGATGTCTACCTCGCGGATCGTGACAACGACAGAGTCCAGTACCTCTCAGACGACGGTACATATCTGGGTTCCTGGGATTTCGGCAGCGACGGATGGAGCATCGCGGTCAGCCAGAACGGCATCGTGTTCGTCGGCAGCCACGAGGATTGCCAGATCCTGATGTACAACCTGGCCGGAGTCTTCCTCGGTGGCTGGGGCGGGCCCGGCTCGGGCGAGGGCCAGTTCGAGGAGCTGGCCTGGCTCAGATGTCTGCCCGGTGCCGCTGTAGGCACAGTCGACCTGTCGGCCGACCAGGTCCAGCTGTATGACGAGACCGGCGCGCTGGCCGCCGAGTGGACGGTTCCCGGGCTCGAGTACGGCGAGTACCCCGGGATCGACAACATCGCCGTCAACTCGTCCGGCAACGTCCTCGTCTTCTCTGAAGGAGTATCCGCGATCTGGGAGTACACCATGAGCGGAACGCTCGTCGGCGAGCACTCCATGGCCTCTGATGTCGACTGTATCGCTGCCGGCGAAGACGGACGCGTCTACCTGGGATGTGCAGACGAGCCGCGCGTCAGGATCCTCGACTCGCAGTGGGAGGAGGTCGACTCGATCACCCTCACCGGCCTCGTTCCAGGCGAAGCAGGATACCACCCTTTCCTTCTCGAGGCTGGCGATGACGGCAGGATCTTCGTCTACTGCCAGTATGGATCCGACGATCTCAGGATGGTGGTCCTGGCACCCGAGTAGCCGGCGCGCAGAGCCCTGAGGTCTGGATCCGTCTCGGATCGGCTCGGTGGTTTGGTGTTGGATTGTGGATTGGTGTCAGGCTACTCTTCGCAAATGACATTCCGAGCTGGAGAGGCTTTTCGCACCAGTCACCGGGCAAGCCCTGAAGCGGCTCAGATAGCCCATCTCCCATGCTGTTGTGTGGCTTGCCGATGCGCGTGTTAACGCAAAAGTAGCCAGACCCCGGCTATCACTACTTTGCGAAAGAAGGCGTTGCCGTGAAGAGAACCTCGATCGCGTTCGTGGCCGCCTGTACTTTGGCTGCCTCCTGCGGTGGCAGCGGGGAGCGGACGGTCGGCGAGGTCCCGCCCCCGGTCGAGCAACCCGCGCCCTTCGACGCGCAGTTCATCGACGCGATGACGGACCATCACCGCGGAGCCATCGCCATGGCCGGAATGGCTCTCGACTCGGCGTCTGACCCCGGGGTCATTTCGCTCGCCGAAGGGATCATCGCGGGCCAGTCGGCAGAGATCGACAGCATGGCCGCCTGGCGTGCGCGCTGGTTCCCCGGTCTCGAAGCCACGGGCGGGATGGGCATGAGCATGGGTGCGATGGAGGTGGCGGGGTCGGACAGCGTATCCTGGGATCTCCGGTTCCTCGAGGCGATGATCTCGCATCACCAGGGGGCCATCCCCATGGCGCAGGCCGCCCTCGAGTCGGCGGAGCACGAGGAGCTGAGAGCTCTGGCAACCGGCATCATTTCCGCGCAGCAGGCGGAGATCGCGTGGATGACCGAGCTATCCTCCACTCTGGGCGATTCGGCAGCCACCCCTTGAACCTGGTGGTCAGAGCCCTGTCGAAGCAGCCCTGTATCCGAAGATCTGCCCCCGGTCTCAGCCCGACCTGCCGGGATGGATCAGCCGTCTCCTGATCGTTGTCTGTCCGGGTACCAGCACTCTTCGCAGATCGGTATGGTCCCCCTCCGGCCGGTCAGCATCCATCGCAGCAGCCGGGGCATCAGCCTGAAGTAGTACCAGTCGCCGAACCGGTCGAACTTGCGAAGATCCGCCAACGCCCGTGCCTTCGTAAGCCTGACGAGCCTCCTGCCCGTTCTCCTGCCGTACCGCGAGAGCCGCACGAGGAGATCGACATCTTCTGCGTACCGGTATGACTCGTCATATCCTCCGATGGCCTCGAACACGCTCCTCTGGCAGAATGTCGGCCCCGTATCCATCCGGAGGGCCACGATCCCTGGATACAGGAAGGCGTACGTGAGCGCGAGCCCGGCGCTGATCCTCGGGAGGCGCACCCCCGTCGCCCCTCCGGCACACCTGCCCGAAGACATCGCTCTTTCGACAAGGACGAGAGTGTCCGGTTGAACCTGTATGTCCGCGTCGACGAAAACCAGGATGTCGCCGGTTGCAGCCCCCGCGCCCGCGTTCCTGACGGCCGCGATGTTCCGTACCGGTGTGGAGACCACCAAGCAGCCTCTCTCCAGTGCGATGAAAGCCGTGCGGTCGGTCGAGGCGTTGTCGGACACGATGACCTCCACCGGGCTTGGGAACCTGCCGGCCGCCTCTGTCAGGCTGTCGAGCAGCCTTGGAAGCCGCTCCGCCTCGTTCCTCGCCGGGATCACCACCGATATCCGCAAGGAACCCCTCCCACAGGATTTCATCTCGACGATTATCAGATGATCTGATCCCCGAACCCATCACTTTGACAAGCGAGCTTGTCGTAAAGTATGCTTTACATACCGGAGGGGAGATCGAGCATGGGGCTCTCCATGAACAGGCTGAGAGAACTGCGCGAGAAGGCCTGTCTGACGCAGGACAGGCTGGCGGTTTGCGTGAAAGTGTCGCGCCAGACCATCAACTCGATCGAGGCGGGCAGATACGTGCCCTCGCTCGAGCTTGCGCTCAGGCTGGGACGGGTGTTCGGATGCCGGGTGGAGGACCTGTTCGGCATCCCGGAGATGGAGGTGGATGATGCTGGGAAGGCCTGAGTGGTTCACGTATCGTCGCGCCGGCTGGGGGCTTGCCCCCAGGACCTGGCAGGGATGGGTCTACGTATTCTGCTTTCTCGCAGCATGGGGGCTCATCAGCATCGCGCAGCTGCCGGAAGATGTACGCGCGAAACTGTCCTTCACCGTCGTCGGTCTGCTGGTGCTGGACGCCGTCTCGATCTGGGCAGCGATGGGCAGGCACCATGACGAGCGAGAGCGCCTGCATCAGCTCATCATCGAGCGCAACTGCTCGATAGCCGCAGTTTTCTCTGTGGTGGCAGCCATGGTCTTCGAGGCATGGCGCAGCGCCCCGTCGGCCGGCGACTCGATCCCCTTCGATCCCATGCTCATCGGTATCCTGGGTGTGATGGCCGTGACCAAGCTGGTCTCGAGCATCTGGCTCAGGTCGAGGATGTAGGCGCCGTGCCGGAGGGCGGGGTTATCTCTCTTTCAAGCTTGCCTGCGATGTTCTGACCGGTGATCGGGGCCAGGTTGCTCATGATCGCGGTGTGCTGCGCCGCCGGAGGCTCCGGGTCGAGCCCGGAGCGTCCGGCGAAACCGTCCGGATCGGCAGTTGCAGCGTCATGCCCCGTCGCTCCTGTACTCGAGGATGTCGCCGGGAGTGCACTCCAGGATCCGGCACAGGGCATCCAGCGTGGAGAACCTTATCGCCCTGGCCTTCCCCGTCTTCAGGATGGACAGGTTCTGCACCGAGATGCCCATCGCCTCCGACAGCTCGTTGAGCTTCATCTTCCGCTTCGCCAGCATCACGTCGAGATTCACTACGATCGGCATTGCTCCACCCCTATATCGTCAGATCGAGTTCGTTCTTCATCCGGCAGCGCTCTCCGATGAGCCGGCCGTACTGGTGGGCCAGATAGGCGAGGATGAGCGCCGACAGGCCGAAAGCCTGGGGGAGCAGCATGCTGGCGAGCTGGATCAGCCCGAGCTGCACGCTCGACAGCGTGAACGGGAAGAACGTGTCCATCAGGAAGATGGCCGGAAGCAGCAGGACGTCCAGGATGCAGCTCGCGACGAGCAGCCGCGCGAGCCTGCCCAGTATCGCCGTAAGCACCACCGGCTCCGCTGAATCCCCATCGGAACCCAGGGCGGACAATGCTCCTGCTCCCTTCCGGTAGATCATCACCCAGAGGGATGATCTGACGAGACAGGCCAGAACCGCGACGGCGCCCAGGATCGAGACCCATGTCGGGATCCCGCTCATCCGGGGCCAGACACTCGTCGAGTAGATCACGACTCCAAGAGCCTGGAACAGCAGCAGGGCCAGCGCGAGCCAGGAGAGGAAGCGCAGGCCCTTCCCGAGTTTGTTCATCAGCATATCCCTGTTCACGACATCGTCCCTTCTTCCGTGAATTGATCGGAGCCATCCGGCAGGCGGAACATGGGGCAATGAATCACGATTGTCAATAATTCCTTCATGACGATCATGAACTACTGAACGCTATACGTTGTCGTTCAACTCGACTGGCGTCTCATCTGCGGTTGGGGGGTCCGGTAACGGTTGACTGCCGTTCCAGGAGAGCTGGCGTGGTCTGGATGCCTGCCCGGTGATGCAGTCGGAGAAGTGAATCCGCTCACCGGCTGGGTTCGGGGATCAGGATCGGAGTCAGGGAATCGGTGTCGGGATCGGTGTCAGGCTACTTAGGATCGGTGTCAGACTACTTTCGCCCAGGACATTCCGATCAAGAGAGGCTTTTCGCACCATGTTTCGGACGCGCCGAAAACGGGCGCAGATAACGCCTCTTGCATCTTGTTGAGCTGCTGACTTTAGCGAGTGTTAACGCAAAAGTAGCCTGACACCACCTAGACACCACCTAACGGGGCCAGCCGGGGAAGTCGGCGTACATGTAGATCGAGGGGGCAGCCTTCAGCTCGCGCGCAACCAGAGCAAGAGTCGGATCGCCGTACGCCCCGGCTCTAAGGTAGAAGCCGGTGAAGGCCTCGAGCGCCTGAGCAGCAACGGCTTCGTCGCCGTTCACCGTCGCGCACTCCCATGCCGCCCGGTACCTGTGCAGCAGGAACGTCAGGAGGAACGGCTCGATGATTGTTTCCGGGTTCTCCGCCAGGTACTGCGCGGCATACTCCGCCTCGGCCAGCGGGCCTTCGTGCATCCCCTCCCACTCGTAGAAGATCGGCGCATCGGCGAGGTACTCCATCACCGTCAGTGCGTAGGTGGGGTCGTCCGAGAGCACTGCCGCCGTATGCTCGAGCCCCTGGCGCTTCTCGAGCGCTATCGACTCCTCGAAGTAGAGGTCGCCGGGCATCTCGGTCAGGGGGACGAAAGCCTGCAGCCGGGCCATGGCGGCTTCGACCAGGAGCAGCTCGTCAGCGCTGTAGAGCGATGCGTCCGGCGCCTGCGGCGCCTCTTCGGGGTTGTAGTAGCAGAACATGTTGTCTGTGAGGCGGGTGCCGCCTGCTGGCTCCGCGGCGAGCATGGCGGCGAGAATCATGGCATGCATCAAGAGCACCTCCCACGAGAGTCGACGACGCCCGGTTGGTGTCCGGGCGCCTTTTCCTCCTGCTTCAGAGAACCGAGTATTGCGGATGTGACTCCTCCGCGACAACGGACACTGAGCATGATAGGTTTCGAATGAACGCCGGATAATACGCTATCCCTGTCCATGCGTGTCTGAATTGGATATCGTTCCTTCGCAATGCCGAGTCGAACCCAGCACGGGAGGGATTGTGATGCGGTTCTTTCTAGCGTGTGCATTACTTGCTACAGTGCTATCATCAGCTTCTGCGCAGAGTACGGGGCAGATCGACGGCTATGTCTCCGACAGTTATGGAAATTCCTTGATAGGCGCTACAGTGATGATACTGGGCTCCTCCATGGGTGCAATGACTGAAGGGACTGGGTATTACTGCATTACAGATGTACCTCCCGGAACGTACGCTCTCGTTGCATCCATGATCGGCATGACGCAGGCCAGAAGGGACAGCGTCATCGTTGCAGCAGGAGCTGTCACCACCGTCAATTTCGGCAGAGGCGGTGCCGTTGAGGATACTCCCGCCTTCCCAAGCCCGGTCCTCGACGAAGATCCCTATTCCGGGCGACTTCAGGGGGTTCTTGGTGACAGTGCGGTAGTGATAGACCTGCCGCTGGAGCACACTTCGGTCCGCATCGAGGTGACAGGAAACCTCCAAAGAGCGATTGTGAGGCAGATCTACGGGAACCCCTGCGAGGAGCCGATCGAAGCTGTTTATACTTTCCCGCTTCCTGATAACGGTGCCGTCGATCGGATGAGCATGTACATCGGTGACAGGCTGGTGGTGGGCCGGATCTACGAGAAGGAGGAAGCCAGGACAATCTATGAGGAATCCGTGCAGGAAGGCAGGACTGCAGGCCTGCTGGAACAGGAGCGCCCGAACATCTTCACCCAGACGGTCGGGAACATTCTTCCCGGCGACAGCATCACGATCGAGATAAGCTATGTAGCCACTGTACCCTACGATGACGGCAGGTATACTCTCTCCTTCCCGATGGTAATCGCTCCACGCTTCACCCCAGGAGTGCCGGTCGGGATTTCTGGTACTGGCTGGACTCCGGATACTGATCGTGTCCCCGATGCCAGCCATGTCACACCCCATGTAGTGCCGGAAGGGATGCGCACCGGTTACGATATCGACCTTTCCGTGAGCCTCAATACAGGCTTCCCGACCGGACAGGTACGCTCCCTGAACCACGACATAGACGAGGATAGATCGGATAACGACAGGATCGACATCTCACTGTCGCGTGAAGACGAGATACCCAACCGCGATTTCGTACTGACCTACACATCCACTTCGAACAGGATCGAGCCAGCGTTTCTGGCATCGAACAGTGAACAGGGCGGGCACTTTCTCTTGATCTTCCAGCCCGATGTCGCCCCTGAACCAGGCGATTTCGTTCCTAAGGAGATGTTCTTCCTTGTCGACTGCTCTGGTTCCATGAGCGGCCGCCCCATAGAGGCTGCCAAGGAGATGGTCAGGCAGTTCATCAGAGGGATGAACCCCGACGATTCATTCCAGATCATGCGCTTCAGCGATACTTCGAGCGCAATGTCAACAGTGCCGCTGGAGAATACTGAGCGTAACGTACAAAGAGGCATCGAGTATATCGATGCACTTGGCGGCGAGGGCGGCACCCAGATGCTTAACGGAGTGCGAACCGCTGTAGGGTTTCCCGAGAACCCAGAGAGGATGCGGTTCGTTATTCTCCTTACCGATGGGCAGATCAGCAACGAGGCTGAAATACTGGCCGAACTGAGGGAAACTCTCGGGGATAACACCAGGCTCTTCAGTGTCGGAGTCGGTTCGAGCCCCAACCGGTATCTGATCGAAGGTCTCGCCGAGGAGGGACGCGGCTCGGCTCACTACATCGCCCTCGACGAGGACCCAGTTTCCGCTGTGGCAAACATCTATGGGAAGATCAACAATCCCTATCTGATCAACATCGAACTGGATGATGGATCACTCGAACTGTTCGATCTGGTTCCGGCAGAGGTCCCTGACCTCTATGACGGGCAGCCGATCGTTATTGCAGGACGATTCTCGGAACCGGGCCGCGGACGCATCCACCTGAGCGGTTTCTGTGGCGACGACTACTGGAACGAATCATTGCTCATAAGGCTTCCCCGCGATGAGGATCCCGACGATGCGATAGGAACTCTCTGGGCGCGACGGATGATCCACGATCTGGAGAGGCAGATGTATGATTCCCGCGGGCGATCGGTTTTCTCGCAGGTCCTGGCCGACCAGATAACGGACATCGCTCTCAGATACGGAATCGTGAGCGACTATACCTCGTTCGTCGCCGTGAGCGAGGAGATCCGCAACGTCGAGGGTGTTCCTACACTCGTAGAAGTCCCCGTCAACATGGCGGAGGGCGAACGCTACGGGACGATCTTCGGCTCAGATCCCGGACCGATCGCCGGTGGGCTGCAGCCATCAACTGTCGGCGCTACCGTCATCTCGGTGCAGGAGGAGAGAGGAATCATCCTGCACGATGTTACCTCTTCGATGTACTGCGTCTCCCGCGATCCGCGTGTCTTGATCAGGACGGTTTCAGCTCCTGTTCCGCTCGATTCGACGCAGGTCCTCGAGGCTTTCTCCCTCCTCGCAGCCGAGATGACCGGGCAGTATGCAGCCCTGATCGATTCACTCGAATCCGGAGTGCCTGTTCCAGAGGGCTTGATGACATTCGAGGTCGGTTTCGACGAACTCGGTTCGGTCGAGTTCGTACACCTCGTTGCCGATGAAACCGGAAGTGCCGATCTGGTGGAGAGGATCGCGCCCATTCTCGAAGAGGCGGCGTTGCCCGGAAGACTGGAGCGATCCGGCAGAATCACTCTCGTGATCGAGTTCGAATCATGATCATTGCAGACTGCAGCATCGCAGTGACTCGGTTGTGAGGTTTTTAATAGCGCAGGCTGGTTTCGAAGATTTGACAATACCAGTCCTGTCGATCACGATGCGAGAATGCGTGCTTGATCCGGTTCGGACCAGTGAGTCTCCGTCTCCGCCGATCAGTCCAGCACGACTGCGCGCCTCACCACCGAAGCCCCGCGCGATTCTACCCGGATGAAGTACACGCCAGAGGCCATGCCCGGCAGGTCGACCGAGTAGGCGCCGCAGTAGGGCTGGTCGTGCGCCTCCCGGAGGATCAGCCTGCCCGCCGTGTCGAACACGGACGCGGTCCAGGGCGATTCAGGCACGGCCAGGTACAGCGAGACGCTCCCCCGGGCCGGATTCGGGCAGGGAGCACCCGCGGTCAGTACGAGTGGTGCACCGCCGCCCTCCACGCCGAGGGTGCCGCTGTAGCAGCCGTCCAGGGTGAAGTCGTCGAGCCAGAAGCCCGGGCCCTCGTCGTCGAGGTCCGAATGGAACGAGAACTCGATCCTGACCTCGGCCCCCGCCTCCCTCAGCCCTGACAGATCGTATGTCCTGGGCAGCCACTGCATGTCGTTCCTGCCCGCACCGCTCCCGGAACCCAGCAGTCCGCCCGAGCCGATGAAGTCGATCGTGTCGCGTTCGATGCCGGACGGATTGCTGAGGACGACATAGAGCCCGTCGGCTCCATAGAGCGCGAGGTCGAACCGCGACCAGAACGTCAGTTCAGCATCCGGGGCCAGGTATACGGACGGGGTTCTCAGCACCGCGTCCATCGACGGCCCGTACCCTCCGCCCGAAGGATCGGCGCAGTACCACGAGTGCGTCCCCGAGTGTCCCGCCGAGGCAGTTACATGCCACTGGTCGCCCGCGCCCGAGTGGGTCCATCCCGGCGATCCCGACTCGACATCCTCCGACATGCCGAAGTCGCCCACGATCAGGGAGAGGGTGTCCTGTCCGCTCCAGCCGGGCGAGGCGGAGAGCTCGACCAGGAAGTCCTGCACCGCTATGGCCGGGGCAGAGGGGGACAGGCTGCCGCCGAAGACCACGACGCCGGTGCCGCCTGCTGGTATGGAAGCGACGGTACCGGTGGAGGCTGTCCACGAGAGCCAGGACGGTCCGGCGGGGACCGACGCCTCGATGTCGGTGGCTTCGAGCAGGCCGGTGTTCGCAAGGTCGACCAGGAGGTCGAAGCTCTCACCCGCCTCGGCGTACCCGTTGCCGTTGCCGCCCGCCGAGTCGTCTATCGAGCACATCGAGACGCATAGTCCGGGAGCGTAGACCAGCAGAGGCAGGTCGAAGCTCCACGAGCCCTGGGCGCTCGTCATCGAAAGCTGCAGCCTGACGATGT
>CAZMAT010000025.1:0-18002 GCA_964564435.1 uncultured bacterium | reverse complement strand
CCGCCAGCGGTATGAAAACCGTCGCAAGAGGAGCCCTGATCCCGGCGAGCACCCCGCACGCCGCCCCGGCGGCGATCAGCGCAATCGGGCCGATCCTGCCCGAAACCGTCAGGAGGACGACGAGCGTGGTTGTTAACGCAGCCAGTGTCGCAGGCAGGACCGTCAGTTCCAGGAAGACCGGCGGGGCGTAGAATGCCCAGATGAGTGCCGACAGCGCGGCCTGGAAGGAGCCCGAACCCAGCCGCCTGGCGAGCAGGACGATGAGCACCGGGATCGATGCACCCATGAGCGCATGCGCCAGCAGCAGGGGAAGCCTCCCGGCACCGAGGGCGTAGAACGGCATGACAAGATATGTAAATATAGGGCTTGCATATAGATAAGGTGCATCCTGCGGCACTCCGGAGAGGATCTCCAGGGCGCTGGTCTCGAACCTGTAGGCGCCCAGGACCGGGAGATAGTAGATGTCCGAGAGCGGTCCGGCGAGATAGAAGAGGAAGTGGACCAGCCTGGTGGCAAAGCCCGCCGCGGCAGCGGCCAGGAGGGCGATGCGCCATCCCCTCCCGCCGTTCACGGCAGGCCTCTCGGATCGTTAACTCGGTTGTACAGCATCACTTTAACCCTTCAGACCGGAGTGCGCTCGAGCACGCCCCGGCCGAAAGCCTTCACGCCGCGGATATCGACAAGCATATTCCCGGCCGTGTCCCCCGGGTAGGGGAAATGCACCGGAAGCCGGAGGCGGCATGTACCGACCCCTTGTGATACTGGATGCCGACGACACCCTGTGGGAGAGCTCGCTGTTCTTCGAGCGCGCAGAGGACGACTTCACGAGCCTCCTCGAATCGGCCGGAGTCGAGGGCGAAACCGTCAGAGCCCTCGTCCACAGGAGGGACATCGAACGCCTCGATTCCACCGGATTCGGCGCCCGCCCCTACCTGGACACCCTCGCTTCTGTGATGGAGGAACTCCTGACGGACATCCCCGTGCAGATAGCGAGAAGCTTCATGGACATCTCCTCGGCCCTGCTCTCCCATCCCGTGATCCTCCTCCCGGGAACCGCCGAGGCGCTCTCGACCATCCGCGGGGCGGGCCTCGAGACGATAGTCTACACCATGGGCCGCAGAGACCACCAGGAGAGCAAGTTCGAACGTTCGGGGGCCGGTCCGCTGGTGTCGGGCCTGGAGATAGTCGAGCGCAAGACCGAGGCATCCCTGCGGAACCTGCTGTCGCGCCGGGGAGTGGAACCGGCCGATGCCGTCTGCGTGGGCAACAGCCCCCGTTCGGATATCAACCCCGCTCTGGCGGCGGGGGCCCGGGCCGTGCTCTTCTCACGCGACAGGCTGTGGGCTGCGGAGAGGGAGGAGATCGCCGACCCGGAAAGGGTCAGGGTCATCTCCTCCCTGACCGAACTCCCTGCGATACTGGGGCTCTAGGGCAGCAGGACCAGCCTCTCGACCGCACCCTGCCCCGCATCCTCGCTCTCACCCTCGATCCTGATCAGATAGGCACCTGCGGGTAGCGGACCGCCATCCCCGGCTCTCGCATCCCAGGTGTTCAGCCCCGGCTGTGCATCGATATCCGCGACCCGCCTCCCGGTCATGTCGAACACGGAGACCGTCGAAGCCTCTGTTCCCGAGAAGGTGAAAGCGACCGGCGGGGCGCAGGGGTTCCGGAGGACCGTGACGGACGGGCCGGCTGCATGTGATCCGTCACCCTGTATCCCGACCGGATCGCCCGACGCCGCCCAGATGTCCCAGTGGAGAGAGGCGTTCCTGGCCCCGTAGAGAACATCCAGCCGGCCGGGCTCGCGGTAGGTGATGGAGACCGATTCGACCGCCCCCGGGGCGGCCACCGGACCTGGCTCCGTCCAGGCGTCTCCGTCGAGGAACGACAGCCAGACCTGGCCACCGTTCTCTATCCAGCCGACCGCGGGTCTCGCGCCCGACAGCAGGGCTGCGGAGGGTCGGGAGGCCGACCCGCTTGCCGAGAGGACTACCGGGGCGGACCAGATGCCGGAGGCGTCCCTTTTACGGGCGATTATGCAGCCGTCGCTCTCCCATGCCGCAAGGTAAACCGCGCCTGTCGGATCGGCGGCGAGGGCCGGCTCCCTGCAGTCGGAGCCGGAAGCCGAAAGGACGGTCTCCGCACCGAACGGGCCGGAATCGGGCGCCTCCCTGAAGCAGATCTCCAGGATGTCCGATCTCTCAGCCTGGTAGACCAGCCCGTACCCCGTGGAGGAGGCTGCGAGGGACGGGGCCCTCTCGGTGCCGTCCGCCGCGGACAGGTCGGAGGTGACGGTCCAGGCCGATCCGGTCCACATCCTGCCCCTTATGTCGGTCTCGCCCGCGACCCATTCCTGCCAGGCCACCCAGCATCTGCCCGAGCTGCCGGCCACCGTGGTCCCGGTCTCGAAGGCCGGGGTCTGGGTCAGCCGGGTCTCCGCCGACCATGCGCCGCCGCTCCAGGTAGAGACGTAGATGTCATATGTCTCGATGTCGTCGTGCATGCTGTGCCATGCCAGGAAGACCTTGCCGGTGCCGTCGGCGCCGATCGCCGGGTGCCAGTCCCAGTACTCGTGCTCGCAGATCTGCACGGGAGTCGACCAGGACGCACCGTCGCCGATGGCGGCCATGATGTTGGCCCTCACGGGATCGGACGTTCCGAAGGTCGCGAAGGTGCGGCCCGTGACGGGCTCCCTGCAGGTCGAGATGTCGCCCTCCGAATGCAGCCCGTCGGTCACCTGGACGGTCTGCCATCCCTCGAGAAGGGAGGGATGCAGCCCTCCGTCAGGGATGCCGGCCGCCGTCCCGTTGCCGTGCGGCCTTAGCGTGGGATCCCCCAGCAGCACGGCGGCATGCTCGAGGCCGAGGTTGGCCGAGAGCCACACCCTGAAGGCCTCGCCCAGGCATGAACCGCCGCCGAGGGTCTGGTAGAGCTCGTAGAAGTCGTTGGTATAGTCCGTCTTGGCCTGGGCGATCACGGCGATGCCGTAGGTGTCGGTCCAGATGTACATGTTCGCCAGGTTGTCGATCTCGGTCCACCTGCCGTTGGTGCAGCAGTTGAGGACGTAGAAGAAGGCGTGCGGGTCGAGGGGGACGGCCTCGCAGCTGTTGAAGGTGCCGGCGCCCGATGGAGGCGCGCCGACATGGAAGCTGCTGCCCCACGGGCTGGAGTGGGCGATCAGGTGCACCCACTCGTACCCTGCGAGGAGCTCGGCGCGGAAGTCGTCGGCTGTAGTGCCGGCCGGGTCCGACTTCGTCGTGACGTCCTCGTACACGAAATCGACGTACTCCGTCAGCCCGGTGAACGCCTCCTCGTATGCCAGCGCCCTGTTCGGGAGCGACAGGGTTCCCGTCCGGAAGGCGTGGTTCTTGGCGAAATAGCTCTGGAGCAGCTCGACCTGCGAACCGAAGGAGAGCCAGGTGGGGGTGAGCCTGCCCACCCAGATCTCGGGGGCCTCGGACGACCAGTCGTCGAACAGCCCGTCGAGGTCGGAATCGGTCCAGGCGCCGTTCATGTCCATCAGATACAGGTCCATGGGATACTCGCCGCCGGACGCCTCGACCCAGCCCGTGGGGAGATCGCCGATCAGTATCGCCCCCTCCAGGTTCCCGCCGGCGTACTCGGCCTGTAGATCGGCTCTGAGCGAGGCCGCCGAGGGATCGGTGACGGTCCAGATCTCGACTGTCCAGCCGTCGGCCTCCAGGTCATCCTGGAACGTCGCGATCGATGAAGAGATGCCCCCGGACACCGCCTGGTCGACGATCAGCACCACCTCGTCGCCGCGACCGGAGCCGGCGTCCACCGTCACCCGGGCGGTGTACCCGGATCCGTCCGGGAGCTGAGCGGCCACGGGCCCCGAGGGCTGCCTTCCCCGGGAATCCATGTATGTGATCGGAACACCCTCCCGGCCTGCGAGGAGCAGGACCTGGGACAGGAGCATCGCCTGGATGATCATGGTCACTCCATCCTGTCGAGCGGGCCGACGGCCGATTCGACCGCCGCGAGTATCTCACCGCTCCTTACCACTTCGACCATGCGGTTGTGATCCGGATAGAGGGGCCTGTCCTCCCCCAGGTGGGCGACGTGCCCTCTGAGGGCCTTCCTGGCCTCCTCCACGCCCCGCCCGAACCTGTGGCCCCGGAAGTCCAGCGCCTGTGCCGCAGCTATCATCTCGATGCCCAGGATGCCGCAGGCATTCTCCAGGATCTGGCAGTTCTTCAGGGCGGTGTTCATCCCCATGCTGACGAAGTCCTCCTGGTCGGCGGCGGCCGGTATCGATGCGCATGCTGCGGGCGTCGAGAGGATCCTCTGCTCCACGGCCAGCATCCCGGCCGTGTACTGGCTCAGCATAAGGCCGCTGAAGAGGCCGGGCTTCTCGGCCAGGAACGGGGGGAGCCCCGCCGACAGCGCGGGATTCAGGAGACGGTTCAGCCGCCTCTCGGACAGGACGGAGACCATGGTGACGGAAGTGCCCACCATCTCCATCGGGAGGGAGACTGGCGAGCCCTGGAAGTTGGCGCCGGTGAGCACGGTGTCGCTCTCGGGCAGGAAGATGGGGTTGTCGCCGAGCCCGTTGAGCTCGGTCTCCACCTGGGTCCTGGCGTAGGCGAGGGCGTCGTGCGAAGCTCCGATCACCTGCGGGGTGCTCCGCATGGAGTATGCGTCCTGCACCTTCTGCTTCACGCGGCCCTCCATGAGGTCGCTGCCCTCGATGCAGCGCCTTATCGAGGCGGCGCTGCGCATGGCACCGGGAAACCCCCGCAGCTCGTGAACGCGCCTGTCGTAGGGCTTCAGGTTGGCCTGCAGGGCCTCGAGGCTCATTGCGGCCGCAATCTCGGCCTGTCTCAGCCACCTGTCGATGTCGTAGATGTGGATGGCGTTCATCGCATTCAGGAAGTTGGATCCGTTGATGAGCGCCAGCCCATCTCTCGCATGCAGCTCGAGGGGCTCCAGCCCGGCCCGTCCGAGCGCCTCGAGCCCGGTGAGCTTCTCGCCCCCGAACCAGGCATGGCCCTCCCCCATGGCCACCAGTGCGATCATCGACATGGGTGCGAGATCGCCGCATGCACCCACCGAACCCTTCGAGCAGACGACCGGGGTGACGCCCCTGTTGAGCATTTCGACGAGGAGCTGCGTCACTGCGGGGCGTACTGCGGAGTGGCCCTTGCAGTGCACATTGATGCGCCCGAGCATCGCCGCCCTGACGTGCTCGACCGGGGCCGGTTCGCCGATGCCCGCGGAGTGGTTGTAGACCAGGTACTTCTGGAACTGCCTGACCTCCTCGGCCGAGAGCCTGGTCTCCGAGAACTCTCCGATCCCGGTGTTGATCCCGTACATGATCTCGCCGGCCTCTATCTTGCGCTCCACCATAGCCCGGCAGAAGGTCATCCGCTCCAGGGAGGCCGGGGCGATGGATATCTCCCTGCCGTTCCTGGCCACATCGACCACATCCTCGACCCGGAGACCACTACCGCGGATTTCGAGCGACATCGGCGCCTCCCTGGTGACGGTTCGTTCGGATCGTCAAATGTGATCAAGTATGGTCGCCCGGGCAATAGAAAGGCCGGCCACGGGCCGGCCTCTCTGTCATGTCGGAAGGATCAGTGCCCGCAGCCGCCCATGCCGCAGCCCGCAGGCCTGCCCTCCACCGGTGCGGTGCAGCCGGAGCCGCCAGCCGGGCAGCCCGATCCGCAACCGCAGGCCTGGTCGCCCGTGCAGGTGCAGCCGTCAGAGCAGGCGTTGCCCGGGGTGCATGTGCAGTCGCCCTCGCAGGTGCAGGAGTCGGTGCAGGTGCACGAGTCTCCTGCGCATGTGCAGCCGTCCGTGCAGGGGTTGCCGGCCGTGCAGGTGCAGTCACCCTCGCAGGTGCAGCCGTCGGTGCAGGCGTTGCCGGGCGTGCAGGTGCAGTCGCCGCCGCAGGTGCAGCCTTCCGTGCATTCGCACGGAGGAGCAGCGGTATCACCCTGTGCGAACGGGCCGATGCCCGCGGCCGCCGGAAGCGCGAATCCGAGAGCCGCCAGCACTATCCCCGCCGTCAGGAACCTCTTCACATCTTCTCCTCTCGGTTCGGTCAGGACCCTCTCCAGGTCACCGACAATTATTACTCTTTTGGTAAAGATTAGTTCCCGAACCCGCGGATCTCGAACAGAGCCAGCCTTCCGTCCAGCTGGCCGTTCCTCAGGGGCCTGCGCCATCGGGGCCTGAGCCCGATGCTCCCGATGAGCCCGCGGTCGCCGAAATATACGAAGGCGCTGGCGCCGTCGCATCTCCTCTTGAGGAAGTCGCCGAAGGACTTCAGGGTGGCCTCCGCCTCCCCCCTCTCCCCGAGCCTCAGCCCATAGGGCGGGTTCGTCACCACGGTCATGCCGGGATAGCCCTCGTGTTCCTCGAACCGCCGTGACTCGACCCGGACGGTCTGCCCCCATGGCAGGGCGGAAAGGTTGGTCCGTGCGGCGGAAACGGCAAGAGGATCTGAATCCCCTCCGGCTACAAAACCATCGGCGGGCTTCTGCATGAGCGCATCGCAGGCACGTCTCACCCCGGCCCAGGTGGCGGGGTCGAAGCCGGGCATGTTCTCGAACCCGAACCTCTCCCTCAGATAACCGGCCGGCGTCCTCGTGCACCTCATCAGGGCCTCGGCCAGGATCGTGCCCGAGCCGCACATCGGGTCCCTGAGGGGGGTGGCGCCGTCCCATCCCGCCATCTCGAGCATTGCCGCCGCCACGGTCTCCTGGATCGGAGCCTTCACCCTGCCGGTCCTGTAGCCCCTCCTGTGGAGAGATCCGCCCGATGTGTCCAGGCTGATCGTCGCCCTGTTCCTGTGGATGTGCAGGTCGATCCAGACGTCTGGCGTCATCCTCTCCACATCCGGCCGCCGGCCCGTGCATCCCCGGAAATGATCCGCGATGGCGTCCTTCAGGCAGAGTGCGGCGTACTGGGAATGCCTGACGGCGCTCTCGGAGACGTTGGAGCTGATCGCGAACGTCCGCTCCACGTCGAAGACCGAACCCCAGTCCATGGCCGACGCCGTCTTGTAGAGGTATTTCGTGCTGTGGCAGTCGAAGGTCAGGAGGGGGGCGAGAATCCTCGAGCAGAGCCTCGTGCAGTAGTTGATCCTGTAGAGCGAGGGGAGGCCGGCCGAGAACATGACGCCCCTGAAGCCCGGGACGGCCTTCTCCGCGCCGAGACCCTCCAGTTCGGCGCGTGCAAGGTCCTCGAGCCCGTCCGCGCACTGCGCATAGAACCTGCCGCTCTTCTCGAACGTCCACTGCATGATGTCAGTCGCCCGTGGGTCGCGCGGGATCCTCCGCCAGCTCGCGCTTCACTCGCCGGTACCTGACTGCGCCCGTGAGCCCAACGAGCATTCCGGCTGCACAGGCCGCCAGGCCGACCAGCGTCCAGGACAGGCCGCCGAAGAACCTCATCAGCGTCGCCCCTCCGGCGGCCATCGCCAGAGCCGTCCTGACGTAGGCGAGCATGGTCCTCTCGTTGGCGAGCGACGTGCGGCGCCATGCGTGCTCGTCCCTCGTCCTGCAGCTTCCGGCGGGGTCGGTCACGGCCTAGTAGTGCTGGGTAGTGGTCGAGGTGACGGTCAGGGTCAGGTCGCCGATGTCCGGGGTGTACGTGCTGTAGGGCCGGACGACGAGCACCGCCTCGCCCTCGTTCAGGGCGGTGGCCGTGAAGGAGAGCCTCGCGTCGCTCCAGTTGGGGCCGCTGTCGTCGTCGTACAGGACCGATCCGCCCTCGGTGCGCAGTTCGACGTACGAGTCGATGTCCGGGCAGCTCGTCGAGATGACGTAGTCGCGGCCCTGTTCGATGTCGAGGAAGAAGTGGAAGCGCTGCATGCGGTCCGTGAAGGCCAGAACGACCGAAGTGTCAGGGATGAGCGTCGGGATCTCCTCCTGGAGCACTGTCCAGAGGAACCGCACCTCGCCGAACTGCCATCCCCCCAGGTTGGTCACCAGCGCAATGTAGTCCCCACCCTGGAGAACTGCCGTGATGGAGGGATCCGTGCCCATGGGGCCGTCCTCGTTCCAGCCCGCGAAGCTCAGGACACCGTCATCGTCGACGCCCAGGAGGGTCATCACGAGGTCTATCGGAGCGGAGGCGTCGAGCCTGACCAGCGAGTGCCTGCCGTCGACGCGGAATCTGAACGCGGCGCATGGGTCGTAGGCGCCGGGATAGTAGCAAGTGTCCGGGAGATCGGTGATGACCCGCGGCCAGATCTCCTCGACGGTGTTCTCACCCTCCACTATCGAGGCCCGGTAGATCGAGTCCTGCACGGGAGCCTGCAGGATGGTCACGGAGCGCTCGTCGAGCGTCGAGTCGGCAGTGACTCCGGACTCGGGGCCGCTGCACATCAGGGCGGGGATCACGAGCCCGAACAGCAGGGGCAGGAAGACCATCAGGGCTATGACGCATCCCGCGATCTTGAATGCAGGGCCGGCAGCGGTCCGCACAGGCGTGGAGGCCACGGTCGTCTGCGTGGGAGGGCTGTAGCCCGGATCCGCGGGTTCGGGAACGGCGGCATGTTCGACCGGGGCCCCGCAGTTGGGGCAGTTGTCCATCGAGGGTTTGATCTTCGTGCCGCAGAACTCGCACTTGCCGGGATCGAAGGCGCGGATCTCGTATCCGCAGAGCGGGCAGTTCCTCGGCTGTCCCTCATAGGGCATCGTGCATCTGGGGCACTTCTTCGCCACTGCGACCTCCCGGCTGATCCCGTTCCCGAAGGGTGACCGATTCTGCGACAACGGTAAACTCGCATCACGGAGGGATCATGACAAGGAGGGACGGGGCGGGCGGCGGACCGCCCGCCCCGTGGGACGTCAGTCGATTACGGTGAACCTCTGCGAGAGCGATCCGCCTGTCGAGGTTGAGAGCCTGGCGATGTACACGCCCGACTGCTCCATGACGAGGTCGTTGACCGCCTGTGCCTCGCACGAGGCGACCTCGCGCCCGGTCAGGTCATAGACGGTCAGGGTGCCGGTGACTCCCGCCGGCATCAGGGCGCCTATGCTGAGCTGCCCAGCGCATGGATTGGGCCAGAGCGTGAGTTCGCAGCCCTCGACGGGGCCGGAACCCTCGGGCTCGGAGACGCCCGTCGCATCGGGCAGATCCATGTAGTGGGCGTTCAGGACCTCCTTCGTCCCGGCGGTGGGCTGGACGAAGGTGACGACCCTGAGGTTCTCGAACTCGTGGACGGCGGGGTTCAGCACGTAGGTATGCGAGATGCTCACGGTCTGAGGATACGGCCCGGTGAAGGAGATCACCGTTCCGGTGGGGCCCATGGGCCATGCCATGGGGAGCCAGTTGAGGGTCTTCCCGTTGTATCCGCCCCAGGAGGAGCCGGAGGCGAGCTGCTCGTCCTCCACTATGGCGCACCAGACCTTCAGGAGGCCGGAGGTGCCGGGATCCTGCTCGGCCGTCACGCTCACGTAGGCGGTTCCGCCCGTGGAGTCGCCCGCCATGTTCACGTCGATCGAGACGTAGGCCGAATCGGCCAGACGGCTGTTGATCGCGCTCGCGTAGGAAGCAGGACCGGCGGCGGATGCGAGGCCGTCCATCTTGACCGTCGGCGTGCCGGTTACGCCGTACAGGCTGCCCCTGGCGTTGTTGAACGTGTTGGCGGCAGGACCGTTGAGGAACATGTACATGGGAGCCACGTCGCCGGATGCGACGAAGCCCGAGATCACGGATTCCACAGCTGACCAGCTGCTATAGCAGGTGCCTCAACCAGTCTGCGTGAAATACTCGAACAGCACCGTCCTCTCGGCCGCGAATGCCGTTCCTGCAATGACTGCAAGCACCAACAGAAGCATCTTCCGCACTGTGTCACCTCCAAGGGGTAGAATTTCCGACAAAGGCAGATGGCAATATGCACCCTCGGGCAGCCGATGGGAACATGGCCGGCCCGGGCGGGGGCGTATCGAGAAGGGGCCGGAGAAGGCTCCGGCCCCTATCGTGAACGGGCTTCCGCGCTAGCGGATTACCGTGAACCTGGTGGTGACGGCTTCTCCGGCCGTCGTCTCCAGGCGGGCGAGGTAGACCCCCGCCTCCGTCATTTCGATGCTCGATGCACCGTTGGCATCGAAGCTCATCATTGCCCTGCCAGCGAGGTCGAAGACCGTCACGGTCCCGGTCACGCCTGCAGGGAGCACGGTACCGATGCTCAGATGGCCTTCGCAGGGATTGGGCCAGGCCGTGATGGTGGAGGGCGCGTCGATCGGCGTGCCTCCGGGACCCTCGATGCCGGTGGCCGTGTCGGGCATGTCGGTGAAGGCCGCGTTCAGGACTTCATGGGAGCCCGTGGTGGCCTGCACGTATGTGATGAGGTCGAGGTAGTTGAAGACATGGGCCACGGGGTCGAGCGTGTAGGTCCCGGCCATGTTGATGGTCTGGGGATATGGCCCGGTGATGTTGATCAAAGTGCCCGACGTGCCCATCGGGAACGCCCTGGGCTCCCACATCAGCTCCTGGCCGGCGTACACGCCGTAGGCGGAACTGGCGGTCTCGTGGCTCTCGAGCACGGCCGACCAGATCTTGAAGGGCCCGGTCACGCCCGGGTCCTGCTCGACCGTGATCGCGTAGTACACCGTCCCGCCCGAGGCGTTGCCGACCACGTTGCTCGTGATGCTCACGTAGCTGGGGATCGCGAGCCGGGCGTTGATGTAGTTCTGTACGTTCGCCTGGCTCCAGCCGAGCTGCTGGGAGACGCCGTCGATCTGGAACGTCGGGGTGGCGTTCCATCCGTAGAGGGCGTCCCTCGCCGAACTGTACGCAGTGGCGCCTGGGCCGTTGTAGAAGATGATCTGGGGGGCGAGGTCACTTGTGGAGAGATAACCGTTCACCATTGTCTTCACAGCTGACCAGCTGCTTCCACAGGAGCCTCAACCGGTCTGCGTGAACTCCTCGAACAGGACCACACGCTCTGCCGCGAGCGCTACTCCGGTCGTCGCGACCAGGCAGAGGAGAAGGAAACTGCGCATCGATCACCTCCGTCATTCTGGGGTTTACCTGAATATGCAGAACCGCGGCGCCGGCGCAAGTTGCATCCCTGCTCGCTGCCTGCGGGCGTTCGCGTCATCCCGGGACAGGTCCGGTCGAGCAGGCTTTGCCTTTGGGTTGAACCCGGCTTATTGTCGCTGATACTGGGAGAAGACCCAGGTGTCCCGTTGAAGGAGAGGTCTGAAGATGGGGCTGCTAGACTTTTTGAAGGACGCCGGCGAGAAGCTGGCCGATGTCGGTGACGACGTCAACATGTCGAAGAAGATCAACGAGAAGATCAATTCGCACGGCCTGAAGGTGAAGGATCTGCAGGTAGCCGTGAAGGGTGATCATGTCCACCTCAAGGGCACGCCCGGGACCGACGAGGACAGGGAGAAGGCCCTTCTGATCGCGGGCAACGTGAAGGGGATCGCCAAGGTCTCCGACGACATGCAGGTCAAGGGCAAGCCGAGCCGCTACTACACAGTCGTCAGCGGCGACAACCTTTCGAAGATCTCGAAGAACATGTACGGCGACGCGAACAAGTACATGAAGATCTTCGAGGCCAACAAGCCGATGCTCAGCGACCCCGACAAGATCTACCCCGGCCAGGTCCTGCGCATCCCCGAATAGCAGCCGGTCGTCATCCCGAACCCCGCCGCCCTGAAAACGGTCGGCGGGGTTCCTCTTACTCCGCGACCACCTCGAAGACCACCTGCCTTTCAGGAGCCAGGATGCACAGCCAGTGCGACACCGCGTTGACGGCCGCTGCGGGCGCATGCAATGCTTGTCGTGGAATGCAGCCTTTCCTGACAGGAGGAAGACATGACCGGCGTGGTTCATCTCGTTACTGTGCTTCTTCTGCCCGGCGTGCTCTGGGCCGTCGACCCCGACGGCTTCGACGGAACAGGCGCTCCGTGGGCGACCATGCAGGATCTCGCTGCGGACACGATCGGGGTCGAGGTCACGAATACCTGGCATCCCGACTATGCCCAGCACGTCCTCGACCTCGAGTACTGCGAAGACACCGGTGAGCTCCTTTTTGTCAGCAATCTCGACAACAAGATCTTCATAGCCGACCCGGCCGACGGCAGTTACGTGGGAGAGATCGACAGACCCGCCGGGCTGGCTGGCTTCGGGGTGGCCTGGGATGGCGACGAGTACTTCATCAACAGCTGGATCAGCGGGAACATCTACCACTCCGACGGAGGCGGGACATGGTCCTCCTACGCCAACCCTGCAGGCACGGGAGGCCGTGGTCTCAACTGCTGGGACTACTATGATCCCGCGCTCCTGGAATCCTTCTCGAGCGAGCCCGTCTATCGGCTGATGGTGTTCGATCCCGATGGCTCCGGTCAGACGGTATGGGACCTGCCCGGCATCAGCGAACAGATCAGCGGAATCACGGGGTACGACGTCGGGACGGATCCGGTCACCGGCATGCCCACCGGCCTGATCGCAACGTGCTATGACGAGCATTTCTTCTACTTCTTCAACCCGGGCACCCCGTTCCAGCTCTGGGGAGTGGCACCCTGTCCGGTGACTGTCCTGAAATCCCTCGGGTTGGCCAGCACCGGAGGTTGTGAGTTCTACTGGAGCTACCAGGCGACTGACGGGCTCTACTACGTGAGCGAGATCTATGCCCCGATCTCGGGAGCGCTCGAATCGGACACCTGGGGAGCGATCAAGTCCTCGTTCTGAGGGCCCGAGGTCGTTACCCCCGCGGCATCAGGGTCGGACCGGGCTCCTAGACGCGTCCGGGTCCATCGTTCTTCCGGTCGTCCTCTTCGCGGTTCCTCCCCGAGAGGAATAGCGCCAGCGCGAATCCGATGGGTGTTCCCTGATCGCTCCGGAGATCGCCGGGCAGCAACAGGCCCGCAGCGATCATCACGGCCGGGGCAGCAGAAGGTAGGCGAGAAGCGGTCTCTCATGCTCCCATGCACGCACTGGGAGATTCCTCCTGTTTCGTTTCCCGCCTGCGCACGAGTCCGGTCCGAACCCGGTGGGAGTCATTTCCTGCCGCCCCGGGATGCTCCGGGATCGAACACGATCACCTCCTCCCGAAAACCGCTTGCATCAGGCGCGAGATCCGCCGTTTGTGAGGACTGCGGACTCCATCCCCGAAGATCGCGGTCTCCCGAGGCACGGCGGTTATATGAGGCTACAGCAGGACGATCCTCTCCTGTACCGCCAGGCCTCCAGCCCTGAGCACCGCGAGGTACACGCCAGCGGGCACGCCATCACCGGCCTCCCAGGAGGCTTCATGCTCACCCGCCGGCAGCGCTCCTTCCACCAGTGTGGCCAGGGACCTGCCCGACAGGTCGTAGATCCTGAGGGACACCGGCCCGGAGACCGGGGTCGAGAACAGCAGCGCCACACCACCGCGCACAGCAGGATTCCCGGGGATCGACAACTCCGGGACCAGCCCGTCCGGGTCCGGCGAGATGCCCGTGGGAGGGCCCATCGTCCCGTCGGGGTTGATGTTCTGGGCGTAGATGCCGTAATCGCTCCTGTTGTCGCACCATGCGAGAATGGCGCTGCCCCAGCATCCCGGGCTCTGCACGAGGTCGTCCTTACCGCCCAGCGACGCGGCCGAGAGAGTGACCGGGCCCCATTCGGTCGATCCGTCGTAGCCGATCCTGAGAGCCTTGACAGCCGTGTCTCCCGAGCCGCGAAGATATGAGACGTACACTCCGTCCTGGTCGCCCTGCGACCTGACGGAGGATATCTGGCCGGAGCCCAGGGGAACGAGCTCGAGACCGCCGTCCGTCCACAACCTCGCCCCCGTGGAGGAGAACATCTGGCCGTAGACGCCGTACTGGTTCTGGCTGTCGTTCTCCTCGACCCAGAACACATAAGTCAGGTCATCTTCAGGATGATGGAAGGCTGACGGATACATGTGCAGCCGGTTGTCCGTGTTGGTCGAGGCCTGCGCTCCGTTGACCGGGAAGAGAAGGTCTCCATCGGCATCGACGTGCTGCACCCAGACCTCGAATGTAGAGAGGTCGGCTGCGTCGTACCAACTCATCACCGCTCCGCCCTCGCCGTCAGGGACGATCCCGGGGACGGTCCAGGGGTAGATGTTGCCCGAATCGAACACCCGGACCGACCCCTCCTCCCATCCCCAGGAGCCCGAAGCGTCGAGGAGGCCTGCGTAAAGCCGTGTCACCTGGTAGGGATAACTGCCCGTCGAGCTCTTGAAGAGCACGATCGCACCGTCCAGTCCTGACGGGACGACAATCGGCATCGAGAGGTCCCCCGAAGGGTCCTCGACGGAGATTCCCCAGTCGCCCCACAGCTTGTCTCCATCCGGCGACAGATTCTGGAAGGTCAGGTAATCCGAGCCCGATCCGCTCCAGGCGAAGATGCTGTTTCCGTCGGGGGTCACCGCCACCGTAGGGGAGGCCTCGAAGCTCGATTCGAAGATATACGAGAGGCACACCCCGTCGGCGCCCCAGAGGAACTCCCCATCGCTCGATATCATGTAGGCCGACACGCCGAATTCGTCCGGCGTGCTGCCTAGGTCGGAGAACACGATCACCGCATTGTCGCCGCCATCCACGGCCATGTCGTAGTCGACCACCGATGACTGCAGCGCGTGGTCGCTGATCAGAAGCCCGTCCGGGTCGAACAGCTCGTTCCCGTCGGCATCGATGCGCTGCAGGTAGACGCAGAGGCTTCCGATGCGAGAGTCGAACCACGAGACGAAGCACCCTCCGTCGGAGGTCGGGGCGATCTTCGGCACCGACTGCTCGTTGGCCGCGTCGCACACCTCGAGGTTCCCGAGCGAGTCAGCACTCCACTGGCCGGCTGCGGATCCGGCGACAGACAGCGTCAGAACCGCAGCCATCACCACAGATGAACCCCAGGTACCCATCTCCCGCTCACTCTCCTCACTGGTTCGGCAGGAGGCACCCCGAGGCAGCCCCCTGCCGGTTCGGCCCGCCCGGCTGTCGCGCAGGGCGGTGCGAAGGCTCGAGGCCCGGTTCGACATGTGACTATCGGCTATCCGTTCCATGTCCGCCAGACCTCCGAGACGGAGTCGTCCTCCTCAGGGCCGGGCATGGATCGGTGGTTCCAGGCGGGTCAGGATCGATCGACGGGTCGAGTGAGCGTATCGAGTGCGACCCTGGAGAGCAGCCCTCTCCGGATGGCCTGGCGGCGCTGTCTGTCCGCCTCGTCCCGCCCGGAGAAGAGAGACTTCCTGTCAGGGATGACATCCGATATCTGCAGCAGGGCGCCCGCCGAGATGCCGGTCATGGCGGCCGTCCTGAAGACCGCGGCGGTCTCCATCTCGATCCCGATGCATCCCAGCCCGCCTGATATCTCGCCGAGATGGTGGAACTGCGCCACGATGCTGTCCGTAGAGAAGACCCGGCCCTCGTGGAGGGTGGCGCCCGTTCCCTCCGCCTGCAGCCGGCAGAGGTTCCTCAGTTTCTCGATGACAGATGGTTCTGGGCTCGCGATGCCCGGAGTACCGGCCCAGGTGGCCGACTCAGCGGAGAGGTATCTGCTGAATCCGTCGCCGGAGACGGATGCGGTCGGGATCATCAGGTCGCCGATGCGCATCCCGGGCACCAGGCCTCCGACCGATCCGACGAAGACGACCCGCCTGCACGGCGTGCAGGCCAGGGCCAGCATCATGTCGCCCGTCTGCGGGGCGCCGATCCCCGAACGTATGAGAGTAACACGGGAACCCTCGTACTCGAGCGTGAACACGGTATCGGGTGTGACAGTCTCGACCAGACTCGCGACATCGAGGAAGCTGTCCTGGCTCCAGATCGGAGTTATCAGCACATCCTCACAGATGGCCCCGGGCTCGCAGTGCAGCGCCAGCCTCACGACGTCTTCGGCCGTGATCCCATACCTGTCGAGTGCGAAATAGCCCGGCAGCCTGCCTGTCATAGCCGTCTCCTCCGATGCTGCTGATTCAGACGAACAGGGTCACATCAGCCGTTCTTCCCCGGGCGCTTACCCCGGGTCGCCTGCAGTCCGGAGCATTCATCATGAGACGATATATGGCAGGTCATCATCGATCGGATGGAGAGTCATCGAGTCTCTGGTCTTCCTCTATACATGCTAGTGATCAGGCAGGCATACAGAGACCTGCATTGACGCGCATCCCCTGCCTTGTCACATTCTTGCAGAAAAACTCGGTTCATCGGGGAATGCCTCCTCTGCCTGGAGGTCAGATGATCATGAGTATTCTGCTCATTGCAGCCTGCCTGACCGGACAGACCGGGTGGTCGGCTCCTTTCGAGTTCTGCCAGACAGAGGGAGCCACACCGGACCACCTGTCCATCGCGGCTGTCCAGCCGGGCCCATCCGATCCTGTGTACATCCACCAGTGCTTCGATCTGTACAACTATCTCGAAACACAAGCCTATTCAATCTTCACCCTGCCGTTCTCTCCGGTGGTTTTCCTGCAGGATCCGGGGTTGGACGCGGAGTACATCGAGCTGCTGCCGTACGAGGACGGCGTGCTGATGATAGGAGTCGAAACCCAGGCCGGGGTTTGCAGTCTCGCTATCCTCGATCGATCGGCTACGGGCGATGTGGAAGTGCCTGTTCGCAGGGTATGCCCGATGGAGTATGGCACCATCATCGACGCAGCAGCCGACAGCAACGGCGTCGTCCAGGCAGTTACGAGCGACATCGGATGCTCGATATACCTTGCCATCGACGCCGATCCTGATTCTCCAGTGATCCTGTGGCAGGACACCCTCTCTTCGGAATCAGGCTCAGCCATCGCCGTCGATGACCATGTGCACATCCTGTTCCGGGGAGCCGACAACAGGACCGACTACATCCAGTATGACCTGGCAGGGAACGTCACCATACCTGCCACCGATGTCGTCATGCCTGGAGAATTCGGAGATTGCGACTGTGCATCCCTAGCTCTGACCGGATCCGGTGATGTCAGGGTGTTCCTCCTGACCGACGGAACGGTTGTGTTCTGCGGGATCGACGGGGATACAGGCCAGAGGCAGTTCGATCCGGTTGTGATCGACAACTCCCAGGCCGGGCTCACCAGCATAGAACGATGCGGGGTATCTGACGATTCCTATCTGATATGGCTCGATTCGGGATACGGACATAAACAGAAGGTCCGGTTCCGCGTCGTCGATGACCAGGGCGGAACCCTGTACGATCCCGGTCCCGTCTACAGCTACGCAGAGGATCGACACAACCTCCAGCACCTGGACACGTGTTCCGACCCCGCCGGATTCGTCTACCTGACCACGTTCCACTGCTATACGACTCCTCCGCCAATACAGGTGCCCTGGGTGTATCCCATTTTCGGTTACTTCACGCCTGGTCTCGGCTTCGAGGAAGCCGAAGCCTCTGATCCTCTCCGGCTCGATGCCTCCGAGAATCCGTTCCGGTCCGGAGTCGACCTGATGTCGTCGGGCTCGGAAACGTTTTCGGAGGTCGAGATCCTCGACGCAACCGGAAGACGCATCCGGACACTGGAACCATCAGTGGATGGAATCGTCTCGTGGGACGGCCGGGATGCAGCCGGGAGCCCGGCCGCAAACGGCATCTACTTCGCAGTGGCCGTCGATGGGGACGAGATTGCTTTCTGCAGACTGGTCAAGCTGTAGCGGCAAATCGTCAGATGAGGAACTGAGAACCAGGATTCCGGAATACCGGTGGTGTTCCGGACTGTGCTTCGGACCTATCCGGCTCCCAGTCCGCACTCCCTCGAGAGTTCATCGAAGTGCTTCGGACCCGTCATCCCGAGATCGGAGGCGTCCCCGACCTTCAGCGCCATACGCCTGGACAGGCCCGGGTACGAGAGGGTTCAGGCAATTCGAAGAAGACGCTCAGGATGCCGCCGGACATGCTCTCCTAGCCCTTCATGCGTCTGGGCTCGATGCAGATCTCGAGGCCGAGCCGCCTTGCCACCTGCAGGACTTTCCCGATCTCGGCGGTGGCCTTGACCCTCTCGAGTTCGGAGAGGAAGCGGATCCCGACCCCGGTCAGGCCGGCGGCTCTCTCATGAGTCATGCCGAGAG
>CAZMAT010000024.1:0-21304 GCA_964564435.1 uncultured bacterium | reverse complement strand
TGGCTGGGGAGCAGGGATTCGAACCCCGGTAGGCAGATCCAGAGTCTGCTGTCCTACCATTGGACGACTCCCCAGCGTCACGACGCCGGAAGATACGGGCGGGCCCGCGCGGGTGTCAACGATCAGTCGGCGATCACGAGCTTGAGCGAACTCCCAGTGGAAAACCCGGCCGAGACGAAGTAGATCCCCGGCGGCAGCTCATCGGTCGCCAGGGTGAAGTACCCTTCGCCCGATGGCGCGAACTCCGCTTCCACCAGCCTTCCCGCCGCGTCGAACAGCACCGGCGAATCCGCACCCGGCCACGACACGACTACCCGGCCCGCAGCCGGGTTGGGCCATGCCATGGGCGTCACCGAAGGCTGTCCCTCCCCGCCGATCCCCCCCGGAGTGTGGTTCGGGAACAGTTCGCCCCACTCGATCCACCGGGGAGGCTGCCCGTATGAGGGCGATCCCGGAGCCGTGAAGGCCAGGCCTATCCTGCGGTCGGCCGGGACGAAGATCATGGTCTGCACCGTCCCGCCCGCGCCCGGCACGGGTGCGAAGCCGACAGCCGCCATGAGACCCCACAGCCTGTCCAGCGTCATGGACGGGTTCGCCCCGATGGAGTCGGCGAGCAGGGAATACCTGTCGCACTGCACGGGCGGATACAGGACCCTGTGGTGGTTGGTCAGGCACATGTGCCGTCGCGGCATCCCGGCGTCGTCCCAGGAGTGCCGCACTGCCGATCCCGCGAGGTTGTTGACCTCGACCACCTCGCCCGGCTCCTCCGGCGCGAGGGCTTCGGGAGCGAGGAGGTGGATGCAGTACGAGCAGCTCCTGTTCCACTTCGTAAGGGCGGCCTCGACATCCAGGATGTCGTGCTTCCCGCTGTTGTCGAAGTCCAGGGCGGAAAGGCCCAGCGCCTGGGCGGCGCAGACCGGTACGAACTCCGGCTCCCACTTCTCGATGCCGTAGTGGTTGCCCATGTCGAGGGCGGCGCAGACCCCGTATTCGTTCATCCCCGACAGGCAGCCCATGAAGCCCGCCACGCCCACCGAGATCCAGTCGATCCCGCCGTCGGGATCGAGCGTGAAGAGGACCTGGTGGTCGAGGAGCACGGAGCCCGTGTCGATGAAGTAGTCGAGGTTGCGCGACATCGCGGGATCTCCCCCGAGTACGGGATCGGCCGCGGTCGCTTCGCCCCAGGCGCTCGTGCTGCTGCACGAGACGAACCTGTTCGCCATCAGGTCGCTCAGATCGGGGGCTGATGCCGCGACGTAGACGTCCAGAGTGTCCAGGTCCCGCCCGAAGACGGACGAGTAGAGGCCGCAGGTGTCCGCCATGCCGGCGAGCATCCCGGAAGCCATCTTCCTGAACTCGAGCGGGAGCTGGAAGTGCTCCTCGACGAAGCGGCGGGCCGTCTCGACGCCGGCCGTACCGCCCGCCAGCTCGACGAGGTAGACCTCGTAGAGCTCCATGATCTCGGGCCCCAGCAGGTATCCCTCGGCGTATCCCATGTCGCCCCAGGAGCCCCACAGGTTGACCACCCTCACGGGGCCGGCGTACTCGATCGAACCGTTCGGCTGCCCCAGCACGGCCGCGAAGACCAGGGCGGCCGCGGCGGTCACAGCGAAAGCTCCATGTCGGCCAGCCTCATCTCGAACACCCCTCCTGCCGTGACCCCGGCCGGTGCCGAGGCGAAGCGCACCCCTCCCGTGGGAAGCCTCCGCGAGAGGTGGACCATGTACGAGCCCTCCCCCACTTCGATGGAGCAGGGCCGCGAAGGATCGAGCTCGACCCAGTCGAGGGGGATGTAGCGGCCGGGGCAGGGGATGGAGACCGCAAGGAGAAGGCTGTCCGAAGGCCCCTCGACGGGCGAGAAGGCTATCGTCCCGGTGGGGACGAGTTCGGATGTCACGTATTCGTCGCCGGCCACGGCGAGCGAGAGGCCTTCGAAACCCGCCGGCAGACTGTCGGACGGCAGAGGAACGGGAATCCATCCTGCCCCGTCCCAGTATTCGAGCCATCCGCCCTCGCGGCCCGCCGTGCCCTGGAACCAGCCCAGCACGGCACGCACGGGGATGCCCAGCGATCTGAGGCTCGAGCCCAGAAGCACGCGCAGCTCCACGGGCGTTCCGCCTCCAGAGGCGAGCACGTCCCTCGGGCCGGCCACGCCGCCCATGATGTCGGGCTGGCGCACCCTCATCGTGCCGACGCTCCAGCGCACGCGCTCGACCACTGCCGCCAGGGTCGTGTCGGAGTCTGCGAGCCTGGCGTTCCAGTGGGTCATCAGGGGAGTGCGGTAGGCCGTCACCGGCTCGTCGTCGAACCTGTACTGCAGGAGGAAATCCATGAACAGGCTGTCGGGGATCGAGTCGACCCATGCGTCGCGGGAGTCGAGAGCGCCGATGACGTGGTCCATCAGTGCCTCCGAGTTCATCTCGAGCCTGTCGAGCCTCGGGATGGTCGTGAAGAGCTCCTCCATGCAGGAGAGCATCTCTCCGCGCCCGGAAGAGAGCGCCTCGGACCAGAACTCGGCGTTCCCGGGCGTCTCGGCCAGGAGGCTGTCGCGCGCCTCGGGGGTCAGGACGGACAGGACTGCTGCGAGGAGTATCACTGTTCCGCCTCCTGGTTCAGAAGGGTCAGCCCCGGCAGGGGCGAGCCTATCTCGGGGGTGACCGTCACAGAGTCTCCCTCCGAAACCTCCACCACCGCGGAGACTATCGGCCATCCCCATGTCAGCATGTACGATCCGGGCCCGAGGTCGACCCTGTCGATGCCCCGGCCGAGGCGCACCAGCGGCCGCAGGGCGCCCCAGTTGACGACGGAGACGTACACCGGCCCCCCGAAGTAGCCGCTTATCCCCAGGCTGCCCGTGGGCGCGTAGTCGGACGTGACGTTGACCAGGCATCCGTGCCCGCGCCGTACGATGGCTCCGGGTACCGAATCCTGGGTCACCGCCACCACGAGGGCGGCCCTGGAGGCATTCTCTTCGAACCATGTCGGCTGTGTGAGCGAGTCCACCGCCGAGCCCGACTCCGTCGAGATCCATCCCGAGGGCGTCCAGACCTCAGTCCAGGCGTGGTTGTTGTCGCACACCGTCCACCAGGGCGTGTAGACCTGGCGGCAGGGGATGCACACCGCCCTGAGGGCGTCCATCTGCAGGATCGTGAGTTCCTCGCATCGCCCTGCGCCGCTCGAGAGCGTGACCAGGGGCGACTGGTCACGCCTCTGCGTCTGCAGGAAGACCGTCTTCGCGTCGCACCAGGCCATCACGCGAACCGCGGCTTCCGCCATGCCGCCGGCATCGGCCACGATCGGCGCGAGCGAGTCGAAGAAAGCGGGGCGCCATGCCGTGAGCGGCTCCTGGCTCACGCGCACCGGCAGCACGTACCTCAGGAAGATCGAGTCGGGGATCAGCCCGCCCCACGGCATGCTGTCGCGCGCCATGACGGCCGTGCTGGCGTTGTCCGCCATGATGCCGGAATAGGCCGGGACGAGGTCGCACTCGGGAGAGTCGTCCGCGAGGCATGCCGCGGCCTCCCCGGGCGTCACGGTACCGGAAAGGATCAGGAACAGGATGGACATCATGGCCATCGACCGCTCCTCCTTCCTATACTATTGCCACCATGAAGAAGTTCGTCATCGCCTGGGCGGTAGCGTCGGCCAGCCTGTATCTGGTGTCGCTCCTGCTCGGCCCCGACATGGAGTTCGAGGGAATCCTGCCCGTGGTATGGACGGCGCTGCTGCTGGGCCTGCTGAACGCCATAGTCGCGCCCGTCGTGAAACTGCTGACGTGCCCGGTGTACCTGCTGACGCTCGGCCTGTTCAGGTTCGTGGTGAGCGCGGCCTTCCTGCTCGTCGCGCGGTCAGTCGTGCACGGGTTCTGGATATCCGGGTTCTGGTGGGCCCTCCTGGCCTCGGTTCTCATCTCCCTGGCCACCACCCTCATCGGGTCCGTCGTCAAGTCGGAGGACAGCTGAGGATGCCGACGGGGGTGCCCTCGCACCCCTGACCAAGAGGATTGTCCGAGAGGGCCTCCACGATCAGGGCCCTGTCCATGTCCGCCGGCCAGCACCCCAGCACGTTCCCCCCGAGATCGTTTATGTCGACCACGGCGGCCCGGCACGCGAAGGCCCTGCCGAGCCTCTCGGCCACGCGGTCCGGCTCCAGCGGCGCGAGGCTGACGGCCCTGTCGAAAGGCGGGATGGTGCCCCTGGTGGGCCCGTCTATCGAGCGCGCCAGCGGTCCGGCGATCCTGTAGAAGTCGCCCCTGCGCCCGAAGAGCCTGGTGAAGGCGGAAACCGCGGCGGCCAGCAGGATCCTGGGGACGCCCACCTCGCGCAGCGCGCATTCCATGGTTTCCGGCATGCCCAGCCCGATGCCGGCCGGTGTCTTCGTCACGAACCGTGACAGCATGCGGGCCAGCGGCCTGGCCACGAGCCTCCCCTCGTCGAGCAGGAAGTACCTGCCCTGGCTGGCGCCCACGGCCTTCTCGCTCACGAAGAGCACGTCATCCGGGCCGGGGGAGAGACCCTCGCGCCCCAGGCCCTCTGCGACGGCGTCGACGAGGTCGATCCCGGCGAGGATGAGGCCGGTCCGGACCGGCGTCCTGGAGTAACTGCCGCCGCGGACGACGATCTCCCGCTGTTTCATGTATATTCCCTCCGGTGCGTGATATGATTCAGCGCACTTCCGGGAACAAGCGGGGGATCGATGGAACTCGGCGCATCTTCCACGGCCGGTGTCGCAGCATATCTCTCACGGCGGAAAGCCGTGGCGGTGCCCCTGGGCAGCACCGAGCAGCACGGCGCGCTCGCACCTCTCGACTGCGACGCAGCCGTTGCCTCGGCGCTGTGCCGCGAAGCCTCGGCCAGGGCGGGCGTCCTTTGCGCCCCTGTCCTTCCCTACGGCTCCTCGGAGTGCCACATGTCCTTTCCCGGCACCGTCAGCCTCTCCGACACAACCCTCGCTGCAGTCATCGAAGACGTCGCCGGCAGCCTCGTCAGGCACGGGTTCCGTTCGATCCTGCTCCTCAGCGGTCACGGGGGGAACAGGACCGCCGCCTCGGAGGCCGTCGAACGGCTGCGGAGCCGTCATCCCGGCGTCGACCTGGCATACATGGGCTACTGGGATCTGCCGGGAGCGAAGGATCTCGAGGAAAGGCTCTTCGAGGGGCGCAGCGGCTATCACGCCACCGCCTCGGAGGTCTCGATGTACATGCACCTCTTCCCGGGCTTCAGGCCCCCGGACGAGGCGCTGAGGCAGTATCCGCCCTCGCCTCCGAGGCGCCTCTCCGCTCCAGAGTGGCGGGAAGCCTATCCCGACGGCCCCGCCGGCGTGGATGCGAGGCAGGTGTCGGCCACGAAGGGCGCCGAGATGTTCGGGTTCCTCTGCGGGAGCCTGGCGGGAGTCCTGGAGGTGATGGCGCGTGGCCCGGGAGTCTGATGCCGCGGTCTCGATATCCGGCCTCTGCGTCGACTACGGACGCAACCGCGTGCTCGACGGGTTCGACATGGCCGTGGAGCGCCGCACCGTCCACGGGCTGCTCGGCCGGAACGGCGCGGGCAAGACCACGACCATCAGGGCGATCGCCGGGCTGCTCCAACCGTCCGGAGGCGGCCTCGCGGTGCTGGGCAGGCAGCCGCACGCGGATCCCTCGGTGCGCAGGCAGCTCTCGATCCTCCCTTCCGAGGACGGGCTGATCCCCGGGCTTTCTATCACCGAGAACCTGGTCTGCTGGGCGCGCTTCTGGGGAGTCGGCAGGCGCGATGCCGCCCGGGCGGCATCGGAGTCTCTGGAGGCCGTCGGCATGGAGGGCGACCCCGCGCGCAGGGTGGGTTCCCTCTCCACGGGGAACAGGCGGCTCGCCGCCCTGGCGCGGACATTCATGGTGCCCTGCGAGATAGTGATCCTGGACGAGCCCACGTCGTCGCTCGACCCGGTCGTGTCTGCCAGGATACGCGGCGTCATCGCCTCGATGTCGCGCGAGAGGACCCTGATCCTCTCGACCCACAACCTCGAGGAGGCTCAGGAGCTCTGCTCGACGGTCACGATCATCCACCACGGCCGGCGCGTCTTCGAGGGGCCGCCCGGAGGTTCCTCGCCCGGGGGGCGGTACCTGCTGAAGGTGGATTCGGACGAGCCCTCCTGGGGAGGGTTGCCGCTCGAGCGCAGGCCGGACGGGTTCTTCCTCCTGGATTCCGGTCTTCCCGCCGCCGAGACTCTTGCCGCGCTCGTCAGGGATGGGATCCGTGTCACCGAGTTCAGGCCCGCGCTCGGCTCGCTCACAGAGATCTTCATGGATGTGGCGGGATCGTGAACGCAGGCGCCGTCTTCGTGAGGGACTGGCTCCATTTCAGGAGCATCATGGGGAGGATCGGCTTCATCCGGTTCTTCGCGGTCTATTGCGTTCTCCTCGGGATCTTCGTCCCGACGAGGTTCGACGATCCCAGGGCCGCTTCCGTCGTTTTCGCCCTGATCCCCATGTACCTTGCAGGCCCCCTGGCGGTGGACGCGATAGCGGGCGAGCGCGACCGGAAGACGCTCGAAGCGCTACTGCACACCCCCGTGTCACCGCCGGCCCTCACCCTCGGCAAGCTGCTCTTCCCCGTAGCCGTGGCCATGGCCCTTTCCACGGCGGCTGTCGCGAGCAACGCGCTTTACTCCCTGGCGACCTCGCGCCCGCTCGCAGGCCCGGCCGACCTGGGTGCAGCCCTCGCCATGGGCGCCCCCCTGTCACTGCTCTTCTCGGCACTGGGCCTCCACATATCCCTGGGGGCGAAGTCGTCGCGCAGCGCCCAGCAGTGGTACTCGATATCGCTGCTGGCGTTCACCGTCGGGCTGCCTCTAGCCCTCAGGTCGCTCCTGCCCGGCCTGGACGCCGGAACGGCCGCGGCCCTCGGGCGGCTCTTCGAGGGCGGGGCGCTGTCCGGTGGGGCGGTTCTCCTCTTCGTCTCCATGCTGACAGCCGCCCTGGCACTCGCATATCTGGCGTATCGCCGCTTCCGGAGGCTCTGGACGATGAACTCCGGATCGCAGCCCTGACGGGAGGTGCGCATGCCGGAACCCGTGGTGGAACTGGTCACGACCGTCCCGAATCCCGATCTGGGGAGGGACATCGGCAGGGAGGCGGTGAAGGCCGGGCTCGCGGCCTGCGCCCAGGTCGAAGGGCCCGTTACGAGCATCTACTGCTGGAAGGGCGCGCTCGAGGAGGAGCAGGAATGGAGGATCAGGTTCAAGACCTTCCGGGACCTCGCCTCCGGCCTCGAGGAGTTCGTCCGCGCCAGGCACCCCTACGAGGTCCCCGAGATCGTCGTCCTCCCCTTTTCTTCGGTGTCGGACGACTATCTCTCCTGGATGGGCGGGGTGGCCCGCTCCTGACCCCCGCAAGCCCGGACTCCGCCATCCTTGACACGGCATCCCTTGCGGGATAAAATAGGAATCGTGAATCCCAATTCCCGATAGATGATGGAGAGGGTGGGTGATGTCACACAACTTCGGCTTCAGCGAGGCGGCCAACCTGGCGGTGCACTCCTGCGCGCTGCTCGCCGCCGGGCGCGAGGACGGCCCGCTTCCGGCGCACGGGATCGCCTCCGTGCTGGGCGTTTCCGAATCTCACCTCAGGAAGGTCCTCCTGCAGCTCGTCAGGAACGGGATCCTCATATCGGGCAGGGGAGCCGCCGGAGGCTTCGAGCTGGCGGAGGATCCCGCTGCGCTGACGCTCAAGAGGATCCTCGAGGCGGTGGACTCGATGCCCGTGTCGGGCTCGTGCCTCCTGGGCAGGCCGGTCTGCCCCGCCGGGAGGTGCGTCTTCACGGAGCTGACCGGAGAGATAGGGTCGAGGATAGACAGAGCGATGTCGGAAACGACGCTCGAATCCTTCGCGGGGGCGCTGCGCGCCTCGGGAGGAGAGGGCATGAGGAACGGAGACAGCTCGGGCTCATGTGATCAGGGAGACGACGAACGAATCGTCCGCGGTGGCGTTCGCGCCTGCGGAGGGGGAAGGGGGAGATGATGTTCTGCTATCAGTGCGAACAGACCGCCCAGGGGAAGGGCTGCGACAGGTTCGGGGTGTGCGGGAAGGACCCCGACACCGCATCCCTCCAGGATTCGCTGCTGTTGCTTCTCAAGGGGATAGGCTGGTACGGCTCGAAGGCTCGCGCGGCGGGATGGCGCGACCATGAGACCGATGTATTTGTCGTAGAGGGCCTTTTCACCACGATCACCAATGTCGACTTCGATCCCGAGCGGGTCGAGGGGTACATCAGGCGCGCGGTGGAACTCAGGGCGAGGGCGAAGGCGGCCGCGGGCGCCGGGGCGCCCCTCCCGGCCACCCATCTCCCGGCAGATCCCGCGACCTGGACCCCGCCCCCTGACAGGGCGGCGATCGTCGCAGCGGCCCAGGCCTTCTCCATCGCCGAACGCAGGGCGATGCAGGGCGACACCGTCACCGGCCTCGAGGAGCTGATCACCCAGGGGCTGAAGGGCACGGCCGCCTACGCCGACCACGCCCAGGTCCTCGGAGTGACGGACGACGGGGCCTTCGGCGGCTTCTACGACAAGCTGGCATTCCTGTGCGAGAGCCATGGCGTCCCCGAGCTCCTCAACGCCGCTCTGGAGGTCGGCGCACTCGACTTCAAGGTGATGGAGCTGCTCGACAGGGCCAACACCTCGACCTACGGCGATCCCGTGCCCACGAGCGTCCGAGTCACCCCCAGGAAGGGCCGCGCCATCCTCATATCCGGCCACGACCTGAAGGACCTCGAGGAGCTCCTGAAGCAGACGGAGGGCAGGGGCATCGATGTCTACACCCACGGCGAGATGCTTCCGGCGCACGGTTATCCCGGGCTCAACAGGTATCCGCACCTCGCCGGCAACTACGGCAGCGCGTGGCAGAACCAGCAGAAGGAGTTCGACGAGTTCCCAGGCGCGATCCTGATGACCACCAACTGCATCCAGAAGCCTAAGCCCGGCTACATGGGCCGCATCTTCACCTCGGGGATCGTGGCGTGGCCCGGCGTGCGCCACATCGCCGACAGGAACTTCGCGCCCGTCATAGAGGCGGCACTGGCGCAGCCCGGCTTCGCCGAAGACCAGCCCGAGAAGCGGATCCTGGTCGGTTTCGGGCACGGCGCGGTGCTGGGAGTGGCGGGCAAGGTGATCGACCTCGTGAAGCAGGGCCGGATCAGGCACTTCTTCCTGATCGGCGGCTGCGACGGCGCGAAGCCCGGCCGCGACTACTACACCGAGTTCGCCGAGAAGGTGCCCTCCGACTGCGTGATCCTCACGCTCGCCTGCGGCAAGTACCGCTTCAACAAGCTCGACTTCGGCGACATCGACGGCATCCCCAGGCTGCTCGACATCGGGCAGTGCAACGACGCCTACTCCGCGATCCAGATCGCCCTGGCGCTGTCGCAGGCCTTCGGGGTCGGCGTGAACGAGCTGCCGCTCTCGCTCGTCCTCTCTTGGTACGAGCAGAAGGCCTCCGCGATCCTGCTCACGCTGCTCCACCTCGGGATCAAGAACATACTCCTCGGGCCCTCGCTGCCGGCCTGCCTGACGCCCGAGAGCCTGAAGGTGCTCGTGGACATGTTCGCGATAAAGCCGATATCGACGCCCGACGCGGACCTGGCGGCCATCCTGTCGCCCGCACCCTCCTGCGGGAGCTGAGCCATGAAGTACGCGAGGCCGGATGAGGTCGGGCGCGTGAACACCCCTCACGGCATCGAGGCCAGGCGGATCCACGAGAACGACCATGTGCAGGTGATGTACCTGAAGCTCGCCCCCGGCGAGGCGCTCAAGCCCCATACGACGCCCGTCGACGTGTTCTTCTACGTGCTGGAGGGCAGGGGCGAGGTGACGATCGGTTCAGAGACCGCCGAGGTCGAGGCCGAGACGATAGTGGACAGCCCGAAGGGCGTGGAGCACTGGTGGAGGAACACCGGGAGCGTCACGCTGAGGCTCCTGGTGGTGAAGACCCCGAAGCCGGGCGCCCAGGCCGCGATGCGATGACCCCCGGGGCGGGGGGAGGACGCTTCCCCCCGCCCTTTCCATCCCTGCACTGCAACCCTCCCGCGTTTTCGGTATGTTCCATCCCCAACTGCGTGAAACGAAAGAGGCCGGCTGCAGATGCACATCTCCGTGATCGCCGTCATCCTGCAGCTCATATTCCTCGAGGGCATCCTCTCCATCGACAATGCCGCCGTGCTGGGCGCGATGGCGTCCCGCCTCCCCGACCACAGGATGGTGCCCTGGCCCCGGCTGCTCCGATTCATGCGGAGGCCGGGCCGGGTGCTCCTCGGCAACCAGCGGTCAGCCGCCCTCAGGGTCGGCCTGCTGGGCGCATACGCTGGCCGCGGCGCCATGCTCTTCTTCGCCGGGCTCGTCATCGCCCACCCGTGGATCCGCGTCGTCGGAGCTGCATATCTGCTCTTCCTCGTCGTCAGGCACTTCGCAGAGGAGTTCTGCGCAGGCTCCGGCGAAGGGCACGAGGGGCCGCGCGCGGCGCGGAGGCAGCCCCGGGGCTTCTGGCGCACCGTGCTGTCGATAGAGCTGGCCGACCTGGCCTTCAGCGTCGACAACGTCGTGGCCGCAGTGGCGCTCTCGCCCGCCTACTGGGTCACCGTGATCGGCGTCGGCATAGGCATCATCGTGATGAGGTTCGCGGCAGGGATCTTCGCCCGGATGATCCGCTGGGAGCCCGCCCTGGCCAACGGTGCGTACATCCTGATCGCGGCGGTGGGCGTGGAGCTGGTCCTGGAGTCCGCCGCCGGCATCTTCCTCACCGAGATGGAGCAGTTCGCGGTTTCGGCCGCGATCGTCGGAGGCACCCTGCTGGTGGCCCGTACGAGCCTTCGCGCGCGCATCAACCGCCGGATGGCCTTCTTCCCCAGGGCCTGTGCCGCCGTCTGCGGATTCTTCAGGGGTATCGCGGGATCGCCCAGGGGCCGCAGGCCCGGATCGCCTAGTAGCCCCCCCGGCCGAACAGCACTACAGGGATCGTCTTCAGCAGAAGCCTGATGTTCAGCCCCGTCGAACGCTTGAGGGCATAGCACAGGTCGAGGAACTGGGCCGCATCGAAGGGCAGCCTGCTGCGGCCGTACACCTGCCAGATGCCCGTCAGCCCCGGCCTCACCGAGAACCTGTACCTCTGCCAGTCGCGGTAGTAGTCCATCTCGTAGGAGATGCAGGGGCGCGGGCCCACGAGGCTCATGTCCCCCTTGAGGACGTTCAGGAACTGGGGCAGCTCGTCGATCGAGGTCTTCCGGATGATCCTGCCTGTCCATGTCACTCGGTTGTCGTCCCTGAGCTTGAAGCCCGAGTCGCTTTCCGAGTCGGCCGCGATGCCGCGGGCGTACTTCGCGAAGTAGTCCTTGTGCGCCTTCACGTTGGACGAGGTGGTGTTGCGCATGGACCTGAACTTGTAGAAGACGAAGAGCCGGCCGCCCTGACCCACCCTCTTCTGCCGGAAGAACACCGGTCCCGGGCTGTTGAGCCTTATCATCAGGGCCACCACGCCGAAGAGGGGGAGGAGGGCCAGCAGGGCGAGCGATGAGAGCACGATGTCGATGACGCGCCAGGCCGCCTCGCCCGTCCTGGACATCGGCGGCGTGAAGAACACCAGCGCCGGCCTCTCGGGGAAGCTGATCCACGAGTCGTAGTAGCCGAGGGTTTCGAACGTCGACGAGTAGATGCTGAGCGAGATCCCCTGCTCGAAGCACTCGATGATGAATGGCGCGACCGTGTCGAAGTCCATCCCGTCCTCGGCTATGCAGAGGTCGTCGCACCCGCATTCCCGCATCTGCGCCACGTAGTGCCGGAGCCTTCCCGCAACGTCGGCGGGGCCTTCGACCGGGCAGGGGATGAAGTGCAGGAAGCGCCTGTAGAGAGGCGACTTGTCGAGCATCGCCCGGACCCTCGGCACGACCTCCGGATCGCCGCAGGCCAGGATCCGGACGTCGGGGATGTTAAGGATGCGGAGCCTCGCGAGGAGCACGACGAAGGAGGGGAGGCCCAGCCTCAGGAGGAATGAGACGACGCACCAGAACAGGAATGTCGTGGCGATCACGAGACGGCTGTGCAGGAACCAGCCCGAGGGCAGCCTGAAGACGAAGGCGGCTATGACATAGAGGACGGTCACGATGAGTGCGATCCGTATCAGCCGGTAGGCCAGGAGCGAGCGGTTGACGCTTGTCCTGGCGTGGTAGACGCTCTCCATGTCGGAAAGGAGCAGGGTGATGACCGAGTAGAAGCCCCAGGTCCCGACGAGGGGCAGGAAGTTCCGGATCGACTCCGGCCCGTGCCTGAGGACGCTCGCGAGCACCACCGCCACGGCGATGGAAAGGGAGTCGCATGCAAGGCTCAGGGCTGAATAGGAACCGTCCAGCCTGATGCCCTTCTCACGGCCCATCTAGTCTCCCCGGGGTGTTTCCGCCGGCACTCCGCCGGCCCCCGGAGCGTGTTCCCCACCGGCGTCAGCGTCCGCCATTGTGTGTGACAGGGCGATCATAGTGCCGACCAGCAGCCAGAAGAAAGCGTTTATCTGCGGCCATCTCAGCAGATGGTCGACGAGCTGGTGACCCGCGAAACCGACCAGCGCACAGGCCGCCGCGGTCTCCGGCATGCCTCTCGTCCTTCCCGCGGACGAGGCGATGGCCCGGAGGACAGCCAGGCAGAGGAGTATCAGCGACGCCATCGAGATTATCCCGCCCTTCACCGCCTGGTTCAGGAAGAGGCTGTTGCCGCCCCCGAAATACGGGATGTCCGTGGTGGAGATGGTGTGCCTGATGTCCCAGAACGTGTAGATCTCCGTCCTGCCCGTGAAGAAGCCCAGGGCGCCCCAGCCCACCCCGGTCCAGGGGTGTGCGAGGAAGGTGTTCCAGAAGCTCCTGTATGTGATGTACCTGTGCACGAGGGTGGGCTGGCTCACGACGTCGGACGGGGCCGTCACCAGGCTGAGCTGCCTGGCGAAGGTGCCCGCGTTGTTGGCCATGACGTACACCACCGCTGCGGCGAACAGGGCCGGGAAGGCCGGCCTGTTCCTGAACCTCGTCACCAGGACCAGCATGGACCCCAGAACCGTCATCAGGAACCCGCCCCGCGAGAATGTGAACAGGGTGGCCGCGAAACCGGCTGCGAAGGCCGCGAACGAGGCGGCCTTCCATCCCCTCGACTTCTCTTGGATGAACATCCCGAGCGCCAGGGGCACCATCAGCTCGAGGAAGCCCGCGAACACGTTGGCCCCGGGGAAGGTGGACTCGATCCTGCCCCTGTAGACGTATCCTATCTCGACATCCACCCTGCTGAACCCGGAGATGCCGAGGTACTGGACGATCCCGGCCACTGCGAGGACGAGAAGGGAGAGGACTGCGCTCCTTGCAAGGTTCACCGCCTGTCCGTGGGTCCTGGCCTGGTCCACCGCGACGAGGGCGACGGGCATGAAGAGGAAGAGGCTGGTCCCCTCGCGCACGGCATTCCAGAAGTGCTGACCGACGACCTGTACGGAGACCGCTATGCTTACGGCCTGCACGGCCAGGGCCGCCGCGGCGATGCCCAGGCCTGTGCGCCGCGGTACATGGAAGGGCTCGTCCCACACGGTCTTCTCGAGGAGCCACAGGATAGTCACCGCCGCGGAGAACAGGGTGGCGACGGTGGGATGGAAGGGGCCGAGCGTGAAGTCGGCGTTCCCCAGGCCGAAGACGAGCGGAGCGGCATAGAGGAGCCCGGCTGCGCGCGGGCGGATAAGGAAAACGGCAGGCACCGCGACGGCGCACGCGGCACCAGCGAGCCTGACGTTCTTCGGAACGACCGTGTAGAGCCACATGTAGAGGAGTGCGAACGCAACGATGGCCGCGGCCCAGGCGGGGCTCATCCTGACGGCGGGTGCCGGGCCGCCCGAACCGCAGCGGCCCGGGGTCATGCTCAGCCCCTTCCTCCGAAGAGATCGCGGAACCTCGAAGCAGGATCGTCTCCGGGCTTTTCCGGGCCTTCACCGGTCCTTCGGGCGTTCAGCGGCTCGAACTCCTCGCAGAAGTTCCTGTGCGACGGATCGGCAGGCTGCTCGGCCGTGGACGAGGCGCACATCCTCGAGGAAACGGCGTAGAGTCTGCACTGTTCGCAGGTGTGCAGGTAGGTTCCGCAGCCCTCGCACACGGCTCCGAACGCCCCCGACGGAGCCTCGGACGGGGTTCCGCAGCGAGAGCAGATCAAGGCAGGTCGCCCTCCACGAGTATCCTCACCGAATCGACGGCGAACCGGCCGGTGCGCCCCGGCAGCTCCAGCAGTTCACCCTGGCGCCTTCCCAGGAGCGCCGAACCCAGCGGGGCGAGGTAGTTCACGCGCCCCTCCTCGGGTCTGGCCTCCAGGGGGCCGACCAGCAGGAACTCCACGCTCCCGTCGTCGCCGGACAGCCTGACGCCGGTGCCGGGGGAGCTGACCGACGCCGACAGGTCGCCCATCGGGTAGGGCCTCAGGCGGCCGAACTCCTCCGACCACCTCGACATCCTCTCGAGGAGAAGGTCTCTGCGCTCCAGGGCAGCCTTGTACTCGGCGTTCTCCGAGAGGTCGCCGTGGGAGGCCGCCTCGCCCACGGTGGCCGCGGCGGCCGGGATCTCCACCGTCCGCAGCTTCTCGATCGCCTCGGCCCTCCTCCTGATGGCCGACGGGCTGTCGAAGACGAAGTCGGACTCCCAGAAGTAGTAGGTCCTGCCGGAGTCGGCGCTCCTTCCGGAGGATTCGCGCCTTATCTCGAGGCACAGACCGGCCTCGTGGGCCGGCCCGCACTCGCTGAGCAGGTCCGAGAGATTCGAGAGCTTCCTGGCGTCGAGGCTCTTCAGGAGAGCCCTCAGCTCGTCCCCTGCGCGTTCCACTATCGTCCTGGATGCCCTGCGCTGGCTCTCGGCCCTTCCCCTTGGAATGACGTCGAGTGCGGTGCGGATGATGGCCATCCTGTCCCCGGGATCTTCGGCCATGCCGTCGAGGAGGACCGACGATGCCCAGAGCAGGAGATCGGAATCAGTCCCTCCGAAGACGAGCCCCCTGAGGAACGGCCCGGCCCAGTCCGGGTGAGCCGCCGCAGCCGTATCCAGGAGGGCCTGCCTCTGGCCCGGGGCGAGCTGCCTGGTCATGTCCTCGAGCGCAGGCGGCTCGACGATGCGCGTCCAGTATGACAGGAAGTCCCTCCTGCACCTGGGCGAGGATATCTCCGACAGGGCCTGGATGGCGCGCGACGTCAGCGGGTCGACGAGTCGCGCCAGTCGGCCGTCCTCTTCCCCGCCCGCCGCCTGGATCAGGGTCCATGCGAGCTCGAACCTCGCGCCCGCCTCCACGCTCCGGAGATCCGGCATGTCGGCGAGGAGGGCCCCGGAAGCCCTGCGCTGCTCTTCCGGCAGGGCCGCCTTCAGGAGCGCGTTCACTCGCGCCACCCTCTCCGACAGAGGCTGCCTCGAGCCGATGGCATCGCGCAGCGCCTTCTCCAGGCCGCCTCCCTGGAGCCTCTCTATCCTGTCCGGGCCTTCGAGGTGCCCCTCGGCCGACTTCGCCGCATCCCTCAGAGTCTTCCAGATCTCGCCGGCCTGCGGACCCAGCACCGGGCCGAGAGAGGCCCTGTCGACCGCGCCCCCGTTCTCGTCGAGGAGGCGCGCGAGGAGGACCGCCGGTTCGGCGCAGAGGGCCGAGAAGGCCGCCGGGTCGACCCGCCTCATCACCGCGACTCCGTCCGGAGCGACGGGGGAGCAGGATTCGAGCAGGCCGTCCAGCGGCATCTCCATGGCGCGGTTGGCGCCGAAGTCGACAGTGGCGTGCGTCCGGGTGATCCTCAGGATCCTGCCGGGCCCGTGCACGGCGTGCAGAACCCAGTTACCAGCGTCGAACCGCAGCAGCCGGGAGAGCCTTTGCCAGGCCTCGGAGATGATGCATCCCGGCTTCAGGATGCGGGAATCCTCCATGAACCGCTCGAGGGGGCCGAGCATCAGGTGCCTGTCTCTCATCATCTCGATCAGGTGGGGGCGCAGGACCTCGCTGACCCCGAAGACAGGCGCAGCCCGCTCGAGGAGCGTAAAGGCAGCAGGGGTGCCTTCCGTCTCGCCCAGGGCGACTTCGAGCAGATCGTCGGCCCGGTCGCCCTCGCCCGCGCCGACGAGTATCCGGAAGACCTCCGCTGCTTCGTCCGGGTCGAGTCCGTCTGACAGGGAATCGAGCCAGAGGCCTTCGAGTTCGTCATGGCGCCCCGATGATGCGAGTTCGGTCAGTCTGGACAAGTGCACTCCCTCGTGATAGTGATAAGTGTCAGGGAAAATAGCGGAGAATCAGCTTCCGGGGAAGCACGCTCGAGAGGAGACTGGCATGGACAGGCGGCAGTTCTTCAGGAAGGCCGGGAAGGCCGGCGCGGCTGCGGTTCTGGGTTCGGTTGCCGGGGGATTGCTCGGCGGGCGGGCCTCCGCCGGCGAGTGGGAGCAGGGCCCGGTCGAGCACTGGGAGTCAGGCCTGTTCAGGCAGCGCAACATCGACCTCTCCCGCGAGGCGGAGGGCATTGTCGCCGCCAAGGTCGACGGGGCCTGGGCCGACTATCCCCGCACGCCCCTGCCGGGGGCGTTCATGGACTGGAACCTCGGGGCCCGCCTCGAGATGCTGGCCTCCATCTCCGCGATGATGGGCGGAGGCGGCGGATCGGGTCCCTCGCTCGCAGGCCCGCACAACGCCGCCATGGCCACCTACTCCGTGCGCCGCAGGGACAGCCTCCTGTCGATAAACAACGCCTACAAGGGGATCGGCATGTGCCCGACCAGGGACAGGGTCAAGGATCTGATCCAGCACATGCGCGACACCACCGAGGCCCCGATGCCCGAGAAGCTCGCGACCCTGACATCCCTCTACTCCGACGCCGCCAACTTCGACGCCACGAGGCTCATCACGCTCGAGCTCTACTCGACCGAGAGCTTCGAGACCCACACCTTCGTGAACGTCATGGAGAACCCGGCCACTTCGCTGGTCTACCTCGACGGCTCCTCGTTCGAGGTGAGGGGCGTGGCCGAGCTGGTGCACCCGGAGGACGACCAGGCCCCCGAGTACAGCAGGGATCTCGTGACCTACACGAATCTGGCCCACTCCTACTTCCACGGCGAGTTCCCCAGGCTCTTCCCCGGCATAATCGTGCACGTGGTCGAGGTCTTCGACAACAGCCCCGGGACCGGTCTGGGCGTCAGGGTAGCGCCCGCGCTCCCATAGGCCGGAGCCCTTGGCCGCGGTCTTCGTCGATGTCGACGGAACGCTGATAAGGGGTTCCTCCGAGAAGTCGTTCCTCTTCCACCTCATCTCGCGCGGAGATGTGGGGGCCTTGCGGCTGGCACGCTTCCTCGCCGGCTACATGGCTCATCCCGCCGCCACCCTGGTCCACGGTCCGGGCTGGAACAGGACCTATCTGAGAGGGCTCGACGAGCGTGCCGCCCGCGGCATGGCGGAGGGTTTCTCGAGGAATGCCCTCGTCCCGAGGATGAGGCCTGCTGTCGTTTCCGAGCTGGCAGCCCTCCGCGAGGGCGGAACCCGCGTCATCCTGCTCTCGGCAGCGCTGGAATGGCTCGTGGAACCTTTGGGGGAGTCGGTCCGCGCATCCCGGATCATCGGGAGCAGGCCCCGCTCGGATGGCGGCGTGCTCACGGGCACCCTCGACGGACAGCGTCCTTTCGGGGAGGAGAAGCTCCATGTCGTCGAGGCGGTCTGCAGGGAGGAGGGCCTGTCGCCATGCGACTGCACCGCCTACGGCGACTGCTGGGCGGACAGGCACGTGATGGACTTCTGCGGAAGTGCCGTGGCCGTGAATCCCGGGCGGAGGCTCGCGGAGATGGCCCGGAGCCGGGGGTGGCGCGTCCTGGAAGGCCGTCGTTGACCCGCAGGGCCCGCGGGATAGGCGCGTTCTCGGGCGGCCTGGACGGGATGCTGGCCGCGTCGGTCCTGGCGGATCAGGGTGTCGATATTCTCCTCGTAACCTTCTCGAGCCCGTTCTTCTCCGACCGGAACGGCAGGGAGGGTGCCGCGCGGCTGGGCCTGCCCTGGCGCGGGATCGACTTCACCCCCTCGATCATGTCCCTTATCGAGGCCCCGCCGAGCGGCTTCGGGTCCTGCATGAACCCCTGCATCGACTGCCACGCCGCGATGATCCGGGCGCTCGCGGAGATCATGCGGGAGGAAGGATACGACTTCGTCTTCACCGGCGAGGTCCTCGGCCAGAGGCCGATGTCGCAGAGCCCCCCCTCCCTCAGGCGCGTCGCGAATCTCTCGGGTGCGGGCGACAGGCTGCTGAGACCCCTCTCTGCGAAGCTGCTCGAGCCCACCCGGCCGGAAAAGGAGGGGCTGGTCGACCGCGGGAGGCTCCTCGGCATCTCGGGCCGCGGGCGCAAGCCTCAGATGGCGCTGGCCGCGGAGAGAGGCCTCGAGTATCCGGCTCCCGCCGGGGGGTGCCTGCTCACCGACCCCATCTACAGCCGAAGGCTCGCCGCACTGAAGGAGGCCGGCCTCCTGACCCCGCTGAACGCCAGCCTCATCCGGCACGGGCGCCTGCTCCGCCCGGGCCCCGCCTCCTTCCTGGTGATCGGAAGGGACGAGGCCGACAATGCGGCCCTCGAAGCCCTGTCGCCCGGGATGGCCTACTCCCCGCGCGACGTATCCGGACCCTCGGCCATCCCCATCGGCGAAGGCGTCCCGGAAGGGCTGGCGTGCTCCCTCGTCGTCCTCTACACCAGGCACCGCGGCGAAGGCCCCGTTGCGGTCGCCACCCCCGGAGGAGGCGTCGTGGAAGCCATTCCCGCCGACGCGCGAGCCGCGGAGGCCATCACCGTCCGCTGACCCGTTGACCGCCACCCCATCTTTTTCGTAGATTTCACCGATCTTTCCCAAGGAGGCCGCGAATATGTCCAACATCTCCGTCCGTCTCTAGCGGGGGCTTCCTCAGCGCAGCTTCTTCCCACGGGCTGACCGCTGAAGGCAGCCACCGGGTCGAACCAGTTTCCAAGACTGTTCAACTCAGGCCCAGACGGGACAGGCTGCTATGTTCTACGAAGACGATTTCGACGATGACGACGACCGCGCGCAACGCAGGTTCCCCCTGCGCGTGCTGTGGAGGGGCCTCAGGCCGATAGCCGGCGCGCACGCGCGCTCGTTCGCGCTGGCGGCCGGGCTCCTGATGCTGGGTGTGGCGGGCGAGCTCTGCGGCCCGCTGATCCTCAGGCGGATGATAGACGTGGCGATACCCGCCCGGTCCACCGGGCAGACCGCCGCGCTGGCCGGGCTCTACGCGCTGCTCTTCACCACGACCATGTCCGTCTTCTACCTCCAGGTGATGGTGACGGCCAGGCTTGGCCTGCTCATTGTGCGCGACCTCAAGGGCCGCGTCTTCGAGCACATGCTCACGCTATCCCAGGCCTTCTTCGACTCCTACCCCTCGGGCAAGCTGATGGCCCGGGTCGAGAGCGACAGCGAGCGCGTGAGGATGCTCTTCAGCGAGACCTCGATGGCGATCCTGCGGAGCCTCACCCTCATGGCCGGCACGATAGGCATCATGGCGGCAACGAACCTCCGGATAACGGGCTTCGTGATGCTGCTGGTGCTGCCCGTGGGGCTCGCGACCATCCCGGTGCTGCGGATGATGCGGAAGCTCTGGGGGAAGGTGCGGGCCTCATACGCGCGCATCTCGGGGCTCGTGTCCGAGTACGTGCGGGCCGTGCCCGTGCTGCAGGTATTCGATGCCGTAGGGGTGGCCGCGGGGAAGCTCTCGCGCGAGGGCCGCAGGTTCCTGGGTCTCGAGGTGAAGGCCTCGATCTGGGAGTACGGGTTCTGGAGCTTCCTGGGCTCGTGCGAGGTCGCGGCCGTGGCCGTGATCCTCACCGCGGGCAGGGGGGGCGTGATGGCCGGCGCGATCACCATAGGCTCGGTGGTGCTGTTCATCGAGTACACGCGCAGGCTGTTCATGCCCATCGTGATGTTCTCGGAGACGCTGAACCAGGTGCAGAGGGCCCTGGCGTCGGCGGACAGGATCAACACGATCCTCTCCACCGAGACCCAGACCCCCGACGGCGATCTCGGCGAGGAGGACTTCCCCGGCGACTGGGACGCCATCAGGTTCGAGGACGTCTGGTTCAGGTACGGTCACGAGGAATGGGCGCTGAGGGGCGTTTCCCTGGAGATCCCGAAGAGCTCGATGATCGCCCTCGTGGGCGCCTCGGGCGGGGGCAAGAGCACGATCGTGAGCCTGCTCATGCGCTTCTACGAGCCCGTCGAGGGACGGATCACGATAGGCGGCGTGGACATAAGGCGGTTCAGGCTGGATGTCTGGCGCAGGCGCCTGGGCCTCGTGCTCCAGAACGTCAGCCTCTTCTCGGGCACCCTCTCGGAGAACCTCACCGTGTTCGACCCCTCCGTGACCGGGGAGGAGCAGATGCACGCCCTCGATACGATCGAGGCCGGCGACCTGCTCGACAGGTTCGCGGGCGGGCTCTCGGGCGAGATCACCGAAGGCGGGCAGAACCTCTCGATGGGCGAGAGGCAGCTCATCAACTTCGCCCGGGCGGTCCTGCACAGGCCCGACATCCTCGTGCTCGACGAGGCCACGTCCTCCGTCGATCCGGGCACCGAGAAGCGGATCCAGAGGGCGATGGACATGGTGTTCGAGGGCCGCACCGCGCTCGTGGTGGCCCACAGGCTGGCCACGGTCAGGAACGCCGACCGGATCTACGTCATACAGGCGGGGCAGGTCGCCGAGACCGGGACCCACCTCGAGCTGATCGAGCGCGGAGGCGTCTATGCCGGGCTGTGCAGGCTGCAGCTCGTGCCGGAGGCCGTCGATGCGTAAGTATTTCAGGTGGATATTCGGATACTACAGGACGCACCGGGTCCACACCGCGATCCTTGCGGTCCTGACGCTGATATCGGGCACCGTCGCGCTGGCGTTCCCCCTGGTGTTCCGGTACCTGCTCGACAACGTCGAGACGGTGCTGGCGCCCGGGAACACGGCGGAGTTCGCGCAGCTCCTGCTGGCCCTGGCCGGGGTGGCGCTCGCGAGGATGGTCGCGGGCTTCTACCCGGGCGCCCGGGCGTGGCTGAACAGCAAGATAGGGATGGAGGTCAGGGACGACGCCTTCGGCGCCATACTCAAGAAGGACTACAGGTTCTTCTCCAGGTTCGGCCCGGGGGACGTCTCGACCCGCCTCACCGACGACATCGTCGAGTACCCCCGCATAGCGTGGTTCAGCTGCTCGGGGATCTTCAGGGCGGTGGAGTCGTCGACGAGGCTGATCTTCTGCCTGGGTGTGATGCTCTTCATGAGCGTCGAGCT
>CAZMAT010000023.1:0-23104 GCA_964564435.1 uncultured bacterium | reverse complement strand
GATCCACCTGACCGCCTCCGGCAGCACGGATTCTCCGTTCGGCAGCGACAGGACCATCCCGGAGAGCCGGTCCGTCACGGGCAGCGACCTGCCCGAGTCCTCGAAGCTCCTCCGGTAAGGCTCCATCCTGTGGCAACCGGGATGGAAATATCTGCGGGCCAGCACGTTCTCGGCCTCCAGCACCCTTACGAGCTGGTCGCGCGAGAGTCCGTAGGCCTCCTCGTCAACAACGGCGATGACATACTGCCAGTTGTGCTTGTCGAGAGCAGGCGAGGGCTGCGCGAGGCGTATGCCGGGAATGCCCTCGAGCACCTCGCCGTAGACGGCGTGGTTCGCGGCGTTGATCTCCCTGATCTGCTCGACCTGTTCGAGCATCGCCAGCCCCATCGCGGCGCAGACCTCGGTCATCTTGCCGTTGGTGCCAACGTAGTCGACCCTGTCCTTCTCCTTCCCCGCGAAGCCGAAGTTCATCATCAGCCTGACGCGTTCCGCCAGGTCGTCGTCGTCGGTGGCTATGGCGCCGCCTTCGAAGGTGCTGAAGAACTTCGTGGCATGGAAGCTGAGGATGGACATGGCCCCCATCCGGCACACCGACACCCCGCCCGCCTCGCTCATGAAGGCGTGTGCGGCATCGTAGACCACGGGCAGGCCGTGCTTCGCCGCTACGGCCGAGATGGCTTCGTGGTCGCAGGGATTCCCGTAAACGTGGACTCCCACGATGCCGGTCGTATGCGGGGTTACAAGGGCGTCGATGCAGGCTGGATCAATGGTGAAGTCCGACTCGCGGATGTCGCAGAAGACGGGTGTGATGCGCTGCCACTGGAGGGCGTGCGCGGTGGCCACGAATGTGAAGGAGGGGACTATCACCTCGCCGTCGAAACCCATGGCCCTGTAGGCCAGTTCGAGGGCTATCGTACCGTTGCACAGGGGGATGCAGTGCCTGACGCCCAGCTTCTCCTGGAGCCTGGACTGGAGCACCTTGACCAGAGGGCCGTAGTTCGTGAACCAGCGGTTCTCGAACATGCAGTCGAGGAGCTCGCCGAAGCGCCTTCGGTCAGGCAGGTTGGGACGCCCGACGTGGAGGGGCTCGCCGAAGAGCGGCCTCCCCCCGAGCAACGCAAGAGTCCGCCCCAAGCTCCACCGTCCCTGAAGAAAGCCTGCTGTCGGGATGCGGCATGTGCACCCCGTCTGGAAGGAATACGCAATCGCGGCCCATGCGACAACTCCGCGGGGCGGAACCTCCCGCCCGGACCCCGTCACCCCTTGTCGGAACCCGCGGAGCCCTGCACGGGACCTCTACGGGCCGCGGCGAAGGCGAATGCGGCGCAGGCGAGTGTGGCCATGGCCCAGTAGAAGGTGACGCCGTATCTCGTCGTCGCCAGAGGTCCGTAGACGACGGCCGAGAAGACCGCCCACCCGAGGAAGAGGCCGATGAGCGGCCGGGTCCGCGATCTGATCGCAGGAACCAGCAGCGCGGTGCAGGCACCTGCGGCCATCGCCAGATAGAGAAGGGCGAGCGCCGCCTTCCATGCCGTCAGAGCCGGATCTCGCTCCTCCATCCCCGACGCCCGCAGGATCTTGTGCGAATAGCCCAGGGAGAAGAACTTCGGCCATGACGTCAGATGCGGCACCAGCACCTCGACCGGGTGCGAGAGAACGATCTCCCTCGTACGGGCGCGGTAGATGCTGTCCCTGAGCGCCGGATCGACCACACCCCCCGACATCGCGAGCGAGTCGAGCGGGGCGAGGAACTCCCCGCTCCACACGGCCTGCTCGTCCGTGATCCCGGCCAGGATGGCGGCCCTGCCCAGAGGCTCGAATGCATCCTGGGCCGAGTATGCGTCCAGGCCGAACTCGCGCCTGTTGAACTCCCTCCAGGAGAGGGGAATCGCCGAAAAGACTGCGAGCATCACGGCCAGCGCCGGGAGCCTGACGGCGGGGCGCCTGGCCTTCTCGAAGGCGATGAGCGCGATGTAGACGGAAGGCGACATCAGGAGCACCTGCTTCGTGACCGCACCGATCGAGAGCGCGAGCCCGATCGTCCCCCAGAGCGCCACGTAGGTTCTCGTGGAGCGTGTGCGCAGCGCCCGTGTCCAGAGGTATCCAGACAGGACCACGGCGAGAAGGGCGAAAGTGTCGGGCATGATCCGGGTCGACAGGACGACGTGCTGCGGCAGCAGCATCGCGGAGGCGCCCGCCGCCGGGGCGGCCCGGGGGCATGCCGATCTCGTGATCAGGAAGCAGAGGATGCCGATGGCGAGGCCCGCTGCCTGCTGGACCACCAGTGCGGCCAGCCATGTATGTGAATCGCTCCACGTGACGGCGAGGAACGCCGGATAGAGCGGCATCCGCATCGCGACGGATCCCTGGCGCCCGTCGAGGAGGTCCCTCGCGTAGTCGACGTACTGGTACGAGTCGTCCTCCATGGGCCATGACCGCACGCTGGCCGTCGTGGCCGGGATGCCGACGACGATGACGAATGCGGTGCGCAGCAGGGCTATGGCCGCGAGGACGGCCATCGCTGGCGCGACACCGGGCGCTCCGGCGGGGGGCCGCCGGGCTCCGGCGCACCGGGAGTTCACAGAAGCAGGGCTGGTCGTCAGGGCTTCTCCTTCCTCCCTGGATTATTATCGTCTCTGACGCGGCGGGCACCCCGGCCGGAGCCCGCCCGCAGGGAGGGGGTCATATGCTCGTGTCTGCGATCGTGCTTTCCATCATGGCGGGCGGTGTCCAGCCAGCCTGGATCTCGCTGCCCGGGTCGAACGGTCCTGTCGTCGTCGCGCCGGTGCTCGTCGAGCTGGACGGAGGGCCCGGGGGCTCCGTCCTCTCCCTTCCCGTCGCGCTGGGCGAAGCGGGCGACCCAGCCGTCGACGCCATGAACGATGCGCTCTCCTGGGAGGCTGTCACCGGCGAGCCTCTGGAGGAGACCCTCGCGATCTACGCGGAGATACAGCGGGGCTACACGGGGGCAGACTACACGGTGGACTATAACGCGGGCGGTATCCTCGACATCACCGTGACCATAGACTTCGTAGGTGCATATCCCTCGACAGAGGAGCACTATCTGCGCTTCGACACCTCCACGGGCGAAAGGCTCGCGATGCGCGACCTGCTGGATGACGGCAGGGAGGCCGAGCTGGCCGGCATCCTCGACGGCATGCTGCAGCGGAACATCGAAACCGCCAGGGGGATCTACTGCGACGGAGATGACGATTCAGGCATGTACGACGGCTATGCCTTCGGGGTGGAGGATCTCGACCGTGCGACGATCGTGGAGGACGGGGTCTGGTTCCGCTACGACTTCGGCTTCCCGCACGTGGCTCTTGCGGCGGAGCCGGAGGGCGACCTCTTCCTTTCCAGTCAGGAGATGGAACCCTTCCTGGCTTCGAGGTAGACGCTCAGGAGCCTGACGCCGGGTCGAAACTCCAGAAGTGCTCGACCTCCATGTCGTCGGGGATGTCGAGCCCGTGGTCGCCCTTTCCGGATGCCGGATCGGCGTGCGCCCCGTGGTCGGGGGCGAACACGGAGACCCGCGGGTGACCGGCCCAGTGTTCCCGCACCGCTTCCGAAAGCAGTCCGAAGGCCCGGATGTGCCCTTCCAGTGCGGTGAGGGCCTCCGGGCCGAAGGGGTCGCCGTGGTGCAGGAGGTCGTCGTAGGCCTGCTGGTAGACGACTATCAGGTCGTGCCCGTCACGGCGTATCAGATCGAGGGCCGAGTCGAGCACCGATCCGTCGTCGGGCTCCGAGAGGTAGTCGACGTCCCTTCCCCTGAAGATCTTGTCGATGCTAGAATCCTCGACGGCGACGATGGCTGCCCTGCGCCCGGCGCGGATCGCCGAATCGAAGATGGTGTCGCAGGCGAGCACCGGTTTCTCGTACCTGCGTATGCCGTGCACCGAAGGCCCGGCGCCGGTGAACATCCCTGCGAAGCACACGGGCGTCTTTGGCGGAAACGCGGCCCTCATCGGGAAGGCATGCGGCCCGAGCGCGAGGATGGCTTCCCGCAGCCGGGGATACCGCCCTGTCTGGGCGCGGCCGATCGCGTCAGGCGCGAAGACGAGGGCACGGCTGACCCTGCCGGACAGAATGGAGCGGGCGGCATCGAGCACCTCCTCCGACGGAGGGCACCCGGAGTCATGCGGAACCCCGAAACCCATCAGGGCGGCAAGAGTCGGGGCGAGGTAGCCCGCGCTCAGCTCCCGAGAAGCCGTATCTCCTCCTCGTACATCGACCTCTCGCGGAGCCTGATCGAGACCTTCCCCCCGGCCTGCAGCGCCCTCGGGGTGAGCAGTGAGGAATTCCATTCGCGGATCCTCTGCACGTCCAGGCGCCCTTCTGCGAAATGGAGCCTTGCAATCCTCCTTGCGTACCAGAGCGCCGACAGCCTGTCGAACTGGTCGCTGAGGGCGAGTATGGAGGGCTCTCGCGAGAGCGAGGGCCCGGAACGCTCGTCGATCTCCCGCAGGAAACGCGTCAGGATGCGTGCGTAGAACCCGTCGAGCGAGAGGAACAGTTCCACCCATCCCTGGGCATCAGCGTCGCATGCCATCGTGGAGCCGGCCAGGAACGAGCAGAACCCGTCGAAGAGCCCGGCCCACAGGATGTAGGGGTTCGGCTGGGACAGGCTCTCGGTCACCAGCCACGGACTCGCCTCGAAGGCCGCAACGGCCTCCGCGATCCGCCTGGACACGGGCGACGGATGGTCGAACAGCGATCTGGCGGCACACCGAGATACCACCTGCCCTGCGGCGCGGTAGAAGAGCCCCGACCTGACCGGGTACTCGTCGATGTCGTACCAGAAGATCTGGCGGGCTCCCAGGCCGTTCCTGCCCTCGTAGTTCGACAGTTCCAGGTCGAATCCTCCATCCGGCCCCCTGAAGGCCCACCTGAAGAACGGACCCGTGCCGTCGAACTCGACCGAGGTCACTTCACGGTAGAGGGTGGTGACCTCCTTCTTCAGCTTCTTCAGGCCGTTGTCGCACTTGAAGGAGACATGACCCTCGGGGGTCAGCACCTCGCCCTTCGTGCCGAACAGGCCGGGATCCAGGGTGACGAATGCCCCGGGGTCCAGGCCGGCCGGCAGTCCGAGCATCGAAGAGAGGGCGTCCAGGCGCTCACCGGTCATCGCGTCCAGAGAATCCGCAGTACCTGCATCAATCCTCATTTGGCCCTCCCGGGATGGAATCGGATCCTTCGGACGATGTATTCTACATGCAGCAGGTCATTGGGAGGAGGAACATGATGTTTCCAGCAGCGGCTGCCGTTTCGGTCGCGATCTCCGCATCCACGATCGGACCGTACCTGTACGTCGACCTGCAGGATGGATTCGAGGGCTTCAGGACATACGTCTATCTGGAGGACTCCCTGGTCTACCGGGGCGCTCCGGAAACGGATCCTCTCACCGGCTTCGCATGGGGTCTCGACCTCATGGGCAGGAGTTCCGTGGTCGGCATCCGGGTCAGAGTGCCGGAGATCCGTGTCGATTCGACCTTCTCCGTGGACATACAGGCCGGGGAGTTCCTCGGGATCGGAATCACCGTGGACGAGGAGCAGGTCCGGCGGCTCTCCCTCGTGCACTCGGGAGTCCCCTTCGGTTACGACTGAGCAGGAACTGCAGATAACCCCGGCCCGAGGGGTGGAGTCGGATCCGGAACCCGGTCGTTCGTGCTGCGACCCGGTCCACCCCGGTTAATGATGGCGGCCCCGCCTAGAACATCGAATCGCGCACCAGCGTCGCGATCACCTCGGCATCGGGCTTCACCTTCACGGAATAGAACGTGTTGATCCATCTGCGGACGATGCGCACTTCGGGTGCGAGATCGCGCGTCTCCTCGGAGCCCGGGAAGATCCATAGCGTGCGCTTCTCGGCGATCCTCCCCGACAGCGTCCCGCCAGCCTGCGAAGGCTCGAACCGCACCGTCCACTCCGACGGGACGGCGGTGAAGGTGCTGGAGTAGATCGTCGTCCAGACTCCAGCCGGACAAGTCCTTTTCCTGTCTCGCGACACTTGTTCCTCCCTGCTTCAGGCCAGTTCGGCAGACAACGGCGAGATCGTCGTGCCGCCCGTGGCAGTCGTCAGCGCGAGCCCCGTGCCCGGGGCGCCTCCCGCCCGAGCCTCCGGCAGGCTCTCAGACCTGCCGGCTGCATCTCCTGCGTGTTACCCGATCGGCATCCTCCCCATTCCCCCGGGGAAGGCAATGGATACTACCTCACCTGGTCGGGGAATGGAAGAGGCCGAGGAAGGCTCGCGGCTTGCACTCTGCATGCCCGGGTCTGCCGCCTGGCGACTGCAGTGCCCAGTCCTTGCGGAGGGGTCGCGGATGCGGGACGGGGCGGGTCGGCATGCGGTTTTCGACAGCGGTGGGAATCTGCAGAGATCCTGGCAGGTATCTTGCTTCATACGGTTTCGGACAATCTCGGAGCACCGGAGGTTTCGATGGAGCTGAAGGACTGGAACGGCAGGGCGGTGGCGGCTGAACGCAGCAGATCCGGATTCACCGCGGTCCACGACTTCTCGGACAATCTGGTGTCGTCTCCCCGGGGCGGAGCTCTGCCGCCGGCCATGGCCGGCAGGCTCAGGGCTTCCGGTTCGCCCCCGGACTTCGACGACGAGAGCATGAAGAGGCTTTCGGAGCGCCTGGGCTTCTACAGCGACATGCAGTCGCTCGACCATGTCGACCCCATGACCTGGTCGGTGTTCGGCAGCCTGGCCTCTGCGGACGCTTCTGCGAAGTCCGCCTGGACATCGGAGCTGTACTCGAGGCTCGGGCTTTCCCGGGGCGCGTCGGACCCATCCGAGATATCCCTATGGAGCAGCATCAGAACGGGCGTGAACGGGGATCCGGCAATTCCCTTCGACGCGTCGGTCGTCACCTGCGATTCAGCAGTGTTCTTCGAGGCTTCATGGCTGGATGGAGGCGGTCATGCCCCTTCGGACGGGCTGACGCAGAGGCTCGGGTCGCTGAGCGAGTTCGTCTGGTCGGGTGGAGGCACGATGAGGGACAGGATAGTCCTGGTCTCGCTCGACCTCCACAGGGAGCCTTCCCTGAGCCCGGGCAGATACGGCGGAGTGGAGCTGCGCCGGATGTCCTGGCAGTACCTGATCTCGCAGGACAGCCACCCTCAGCGGGACGAGATCAACCGCTACTACGACTGGAAGCTCTCGAACCTGAGTTCCTGATCCGATTCTGCAGGCCCCGGCGCAGGCTGCCCCTACTCGCCGGGATACCCAACGGTCTGCGACAGGATTATCCGCTGCCCGGGGCGCAGCCCCATCGCCACGGAGAGCGCCTCCTTGTCCACGGCCCCCCTCACAACGGTAGCGAGGCCGTTCAGCGCGCAGAACAGGTAGACGTTCTGGCCGATGAAGCCTGTGTCGCATGCCGCCCAGAAGAGCATCTCGTCCTCCGTCATGCCGCGGCCGTCGGGATCCATCCTGTCGAGGTCGGCGACATAGACGAGGTCGACCGGCGCGGTGGCGCAGAACGGCTGCATCCCTGTCGCGGCCCTCAAGTCGTCCGGACTGACCAGCCTGAGGGCGCCGCCTGCGGCGTCGTAGAGGAAGAGGCCCTTCTCCATCGCAACGTAGACATCGATCTCCTGGCGGTTCATTGCGGAAGGAGCGGTCCGCCTGCCGGAGTCGGGCCGGTTGATCCCGAAGGCGGCCCACAGGAGGCTGGACAGCACCTCGGTCGAGAGGGTGTCGGAACTGAAGGATCGTGAGGACGCCCTGTCGCGCAGGGCCTGCATCAGGGTACCGGTATCGTCCATTCCCGGCTCCGTGAGTTGGATGTCGCCTCCGGCCGCGAACGCGGAGACGGTGGCGGACATCATGACGAGCGCCAGAACTGTCGGTTTCCGGAAAATGTCGGGCAAATCCCACCTCCGTCGATCCCAGGTGACCGGGAAAACGCTTTCGTTCCTGACTGACCGGCTTCCATTCCCGCCCGGGCATAGATATCTTATCTATGCATATCGATGGGAGGAAGTATGCCAGCCGCCCTTGTGACGTTGTTCCTGCTCGGAGCCTCCGCCGGTGATCTGGTGTTCGTGGACTGCGATGTGCGGGATGCCGCAGCGGCGCCCTGGATGGAAGGAATGACGATCCTGCACACCGAATCCGACTGCTTCCTGGCCCTTGCGGGCACGATGGAACCTTCCTGCGTAGCCTGGAACGTGATAGCCGAGGCTCCGGTCGATCCCGACTCGTACAGGATCCTGTATACAGCCATGTACGGGTCCGCGATGCCTTCCCTTCCGGGTGAGATCGTCCTCACGACCGACAGGTTAGTTCTGATCAGGCTCGCCTCCCCGGATCGCGGCCTCGTGACGGTTCCCGGAGTCGGCATCCTGAGGCCGCTGCGCCCTGCCGTCGCACGCCCGGAAGCCTCGGCGCCGGAGCCTGCACTGGTCGACACTGCCCTGGTGGCGGAAATCGCGGCCGCCGTGGACGGCGACAGCCTGAAGGCGTTGATCTCCCACATGCAGAGCTACGGCACGCGTTACGCCACATCCCCCCAGTACGACGCCTGTGCCGACTGGGCCGACACCTGGATGTCGACGCACTGGATCCCCTGCGAACAGCAGTACTTCGACTACGGCGGCCTGCCGATCTGCAACGTAGAAGCCGAGATACCTGGCGTCGAGTTCCCCGGGCGCATCTACATCATCTGCGCACATCTCGACTCGTACTGCATCCAGCCGTCTACGGCCCCCGGGGCCGACGACAACGGCAGCGGCAGCGCCACGGTGATGGAGGCGGCCCGGGTGATGTCGCAGTACCAGTTCAGGAACACGGTGCGCTTCGTGCTCTTCACGGCCGAGGAGTTCTGGATGGTAGGCAGCGAGTACTACGTCCAGCAGGCCTACGAAGCTGGCGAGGACATACGCGGGGCCATCAACCTCGACATGATCCTGTGGGCCCCGAACAATCCCGACTCGGTCTTCATCCCCTACGACGACGCCTCGGAGGATCTGGCGCTCGCGGCGGGCGAAGCCTTCTCCGAGTATGCCCCGTCGATCTTTCCGAGGATCGTCTACGATCCGGGCGCACCGAGCGACCATGCCTCGTTCTGGCAGTACGGCTACGATGCGATCGAGCTGGCCGAAGGCAGCGCGGACGAGATCTGGGGCGGCTACAACCCCTTCTATCACCAGCCCGACGACCTGCTGCTCAACTACATGCCCAGCTTCCCGTACGGGACGGATGTCGCACGCGCGGCCGTGGCCCTTCTCGCCACCCTGGCCGAGCCTCTGGGCCCGTCGTCCGTGGAAGGGGGAGGAGCGCCCTCCGTCGTCGGGATCGCCTTGTCGCCCAATCCGTGCACGGGTGGATCGCTCAGGGTCCTCGTTCCGGAAGGCCTGCAGCCTGGTGCGGTCCTCTCGGTTGTCGACCTGGCGGGCAGGATCGTCATGGAGACGGGATGCGCCGAGCCGGGCGAAGTCGTACTGGATCTCGGCCCGCTTCCGGGAGGGATCTACTCGGTCGTCTGCCCCGGCTCAGGGGCGGCACCCGCACGCTTCGTCCTCCTCGACTGAACCCGGACCGTTTCCGACTCCCTCGACTCTCTCGGCTCGGGGCCGGGTGGTCCGATGCCACCCGGCCCCTTCTGCGGGCTACAGGGACTTCAGCCAGCCCGCGAGCCCCACGCCGGCCGAAGGATCGGGAGGCTTGGGAATGCCTCGGCCCGCAAGCCACTTCAGAGCCTTTTCCGCGATCAGGGCCCACTCGTCGGACCTGTCGGCGAAGTCACTGCGGAGAAGGAACAGCGCGACCAGCGTCGCCAGGGCCCCGTCCTCCCGCAGCCGTTCCGGTGCCTCGGCCTTCAGGGCTTCGGGATCACTCATCCCGGCCAGCTCTACCAGTTCCTTCGACAGCCTCCAGGAGCCGTTCGCGAGCTGCAGGCCCACGAGCTGCATGAACCGGTCGGGCGCTCCCGGCCCGTATCCCGGTCCGGCTTCACCTACGATGTGATGGACGTCAGGACCGGAATCGAAGGCAGCCTGTTTCCTCGAACGGGAGAAGAGGCGGCCGGCCTTCTTCGCTCCCCCGATGGCAGCGCCTGCCATCAACAGCGCACCCTGGGGCGCCGCGCAGGGGAGACAGAACTGCATCCCGCCGTAGCCCCTCGTGAGCGCCACGGGTACGCGCCTCAGGTTCACCGCACCGCCCTTTTCGTCTCCCTCACGCTCCTCGACGGCCACATAGCTGGTCTGCGAGGAGACCAGGCCATATTCGAGAGCGGTGGAGAGTATCCGGGCCTCGTCGCCCTTCCGTCTCCTCGACGACTGCTCCGATCCGCCGGAAGCCGCCCCCTGTTCGATGGACGCGATGAGCTCCCGCGCCAGCAGCAGCGGGATCGTGCGATCATCGGAGACAGGCATGGAACCATCGACCGCGCATTCCGCGATAACCGAACCGTCGGCCGCCCTGATCCGCACCAGGGCGTCTCTGACGGATGGCACCCGGCACAGGATGTCGACCTCGTCGCCCGTGCAGAACGCGGGCAGCTCCGCGGGAACCGCAACGGACGGCGAGAGCCCGCCCCAGTCGAGCTTCGTATCGGCGGCATACGGGGCCGAGAGCCTGGCCATCTGGCGAATCACCTTGGGCTCTGTCCGCTCCCCGGGGAAGATGAACTCGGCCATGCCACCGGATGCCCTGGCGACGCCCCTCACGAGCGTTCCGCTGGCTCCGCGGCCGATCCCGAACGAGAAGATGCGGGCGTTCTTCCTGTGCTTGCCGGCCAGTTCGATGACTTCCCGCTCGTTGCCCACCTCGCCGTCGGTCAGCAGCAGCACATCGAGTTTCCTGCCCCTTTCCGCCTTCTCGAGGACGGCCTTCAACGGCGCGAGGATCTCTGTTCCGCCGAGGTCGGCAATCCATTTCCCGGCAAGCGCCGTAGTGATGTCCAGGTTCTTCTGGTCGTAGGCGACGGGTGCGGTGAACATCATGTCCATGGTGGAGCCGAAGCCGACCACGTTGAACCTGTCACCCTCCTCGAGCGATCTGAGGCAGAGCATCAGGGCGGCCCTGGCCTCCTCGAAGCTCTCGCCGGCCATCGAGCCGGACCTGTCGACGATGAACACGACATCCCTGGGCTCCTTCGCGGATTCCGCGAGGACGGGCCTGAACCTGAGCATCATCGCGACGGATTCGCCGTCGCGGCATGCCGTCACGCCCGCCCTGCCCGGCTCTGCGAGCTCGATGTCGAGCACGAAGTCCTGATCGAGCTGCGGTTCGCGCACTGCCAGGCCCACCTGTGCCTTCATGCCGTGCATCGAGACGGTGATGGGATACGAAGGGCACGAGATCGCAGTGATGGCGGACCCGGCCTCTATGTCCACCGACATCGAGAGGCCGTAGGGCACGCCTCCGATCACGGTAGGGGGCAGTATGGCGTCCAGCTCGGCCGGGTCCATCTCCACGGCCTTCTCGGGAGGGATGTAGCGGGGCGAGATCGTGGTGGGGATGCGGAGGCGGAGGCCCTTGTCGAACCTCTCGGTCCTCCCGGCGTGGCTGATGCGGACCACGGCCTCCTCGCCGGGGAGGAGCCTGCCTACGGACACTGAGAAGATGTCGGGCCTGTTCTGGTCGAGGAGGAAGGCCGAATCGCCCTTCTGCATCGCCTCGTCGTACTTCTCGAAGGCCTTCTCGCGCTCCTCCACCCTGCCCCTGATCCTGCGGCCCCCGATCTCGACCTCGAAGCCGCATACCGAGCTGTTCTCCTCCAGGGGGAAGCTGTAGAGAGCTTCTATCGGAGCATCCTCGTCGTTCCGGAACCGCTGGGAGACGGTTGTGAGCACCGCTGCACCACGGACCCTGACGTCCATGGCCACACCCTTCAGGGGCACGGCCACCCCACCGGAAGTCACCATCCCGCAGTCCCGGCCCTCGGGTGCCGCACTACCCTTCTTCTTCATCGCCGCCCTCTTTCCTTTCACCGGAGGCCTGGCCGCCGGGATCGTTCAACGTTTCGGAAAGCCTTTCCAGTACGCTCGAGGAAGGTGCGGCCTGACCGTTTTCGACTAGCAGGCAGTACCCCCCGGCAAGCCGGATGATCGTCACGGTTTCGGAGTGGAAGGCCCCTCCTGCAGACACGGGGCCGGCCGGTACCCGGGGATGGGCGGGGCCGGCCTGTCTGGATCTTTCGCGGAGGATGGCCTCGAGATGGGTGCGGGTGTAGTAGCTGCCCCTGCCGGCGCCATGTGGAGGGGGTATCAGCCTGGTCTGGACATAGAATCTGACAGTGCGCCGGCTGACTCCTGCAAGTACAGCAAGCTCTGCTATAGAGAATCTTTCCGAACCTGTTCCGTTTATCATGACAGTAATATGACAGCTCACTGTCGAGATGTCAAACCCTTCATTTCCGCTGAGCGGAAATGAAGGCGTCGCCAGCTTTCTGCCGAAGGCAGAGAGCGAGAGACCATGACTCCAGTCGTTCCTCCAGAACGCATTTAACTCTTTAGCTTTCTTCGTAGAAGCATCGCAGAACCACCGACTCTCGAAGAAGTCCGCCCGGCGCAGCGTGGTGAAAGGCGAGAGAAATGGAGAATCGCGCTCCGGACGAAGGTGAGCGGAGAAAACCAAAGGAGCTAAAAGCGTTCTGGATGGGGAAGGGGCCGGAGACCGGCCCCCTCCAGGAATCGATTCTGCTGTCCTCCTAGAGCTTCACGAGCCGCGCGGTCGCGATCCCTTCCGGAGATTCGGCCGTGACCAGATAGGCTCCGGACGGGCAGCCCGAAAGGTCCAGAGTCCCCTGACCCGCAGCGGCTCCCTCCAACAGCATCACTGTCCGTCCGCTGAGATCGAGCACTCTGATGTCCGCTCCTCCGTCTCCTGGAAGGGTCAGCTCGTAGGGGAAGACCCCAGCCGAAGGCGTTTCCAGTATGCCGATCGAGAGGCCGGCGTCCGGCTCGTCCCCGCCGATCCCGGTGAAACCGCCAAGGAACACGTAGATCCAGCCGTTGCTGCAACCCGACAGGATGTCGGGGACCCCGTCGGAGTTGTAGTCGAACACGTTCTCGCGCGCTCTGCCGCCACCGGGGAATGTCGTGTAGACGTTCATCGCACCGGAAGCGCACTGGAGCGGGACATATCCCGTGAACTCCGGCGCCTCGTTCGTCCCGGTGTTCTCTGCGAAGAACACGTCACCCATCTCGTATCCGAGAACGAGATCCTTGTCTCCGTCCCCGTCGAGATCGAACGGCTGAGCCGTGGTGCGCCATAAGCTGTAGAATTCGGTGTAGTCGATATAGTCTGCATCGAACACCGGCGAATCGGGATTGTCGCCCGAGCAGGGATAGACCCTCACTATGCCGCCGTTCGTGGTTTCCGTGAGGTGGCCGGTCAGGAGCAGGTCGAGCTTGCCGTCCTCGTCCCAGTCGACGAGGTATGGCGAGGAGTTGTAGTTGGTCATGATCTCGGAGGACTCGTCGTCGAACAGGTGGGCGACGAAATGGAGCGTACCGTCTCCGTTGCCGGTGTAGATGTTCACATGGCCTTCACGCTCGCCGAAGATGATGTCCAGGACGCCGTCGTTGTTCCAATCCACGACCTGTGGATTCGTGCAGCCCGTGCATCAACCATAGGTCGTCGTGATGTCCACCCCGTCGGCCTGCAGATACGTGAATCCGGTGAACACCGGCGACTCGTTGGTGCCGGAGTTCGGATAGAACCGGATCTTGCCCTCGGTGAACTGCCCCACTATCAGGTCGTTGAGCCCGTCACCGTCCCAGTCCACCATGAAGGGGTCGGAAATGAGCGAAACCGTCAGATCGCTGCCGTTCGCCTGGATCTTGAACGGAGCCGCGAACTGGGGCAGCGCCCCGTAGGCCAGCGCAGCGAGCAAGAGAACTACCGCCACGATCCTCAACGCGCACCTCCTCCCGAAACACCTCTGCTCCTTCGGATTCCCGTTCCATGAACAAGCATGAACCAGACCATGTCCGATGTCACGGCCTGAAACCCCTGATGCTGAAGAAGCTGCAACAGGCCGCACACTGGTGGAAGCTCCCGTCCGTCAGCTGACTGCCGGCTGCGCCCGCGAACGCCTCGTCCCTCGCCCTGCAGAGCGCGACGTACTTCCGCCAGGTGTACCTCGTGCCTCCTCCGGCGAAGAAGCACCCCCTGAAATCCGTCCACATCGGATCGTCGTTCCTGCCGATCGTCCTGCCGGAACGGATTTCTGCGACCCTCTCGCGGACCTTCCCGAGGCCGAACTCCATCTCCGGTGTCCCGTAGGGCGGCTGCAGGAACGGCACCCTGTCGTCGACCCTGATGTCGATACCGGCGAGACCGAGCTTCTGCATCATCATCGGAACCTTCGGCCCGATCGACCAGTCACCCAGCCCGAGCTTCCTCCTGCCCTCCGCCCAGCACCGCAGCACTCTGACCGACAGCAGCTCCTCCTCGAGGGTGGGTTCGGATGCAGAGCAAACCCCCGTCGATCTCATCCCGGCCAGGTTGTCCGGCTCGTTGCACGACACGACACCGCCCGGCCGGGTAACCCGGACCATCTCCGCGAGGACCCGGGCCGGTTCCGCAGAGTGCATCAGGAGAGTCTGGCATGCCGTCCAGTCGAAAGATCCGTCAGGGAAGGGGAGGGAGCAGGCATCGCCCCTGACGAACCGGGCTGAGCCGCCATGCGCCCATCCCGGGCTCAGCTCGACGGCTTTCTCAAGCAGCCCTGCGCAGCTGTCGACCCCCGTGTAGCTCCCGCCTTCACCGAAGAAGGGCCACCAGGTGAAGCCCATGTATCCCTGTCCGCAACCGACGTCGAGCATGGACATGCCTGGTCTCAGCCGGAGCCATCGGGCGTGCATCGAAACGGTGTCGTCCCTCCAGAGGAAGCGCCTCTGGTCCTCTATGACGACCTTCCTCCGCTTCTCTTCGGCCCAGTCGATGGTCAATCCGCAGTCGCCTTCTCCTCACTCGACTCGAGAGAGGGAAACCAGCTTCTGACCGGATCTCTCCCGCACGATTCCTTCGGGATCATGCTGCCACCTGTTTCTCATATCGCTTCGCGAGATGAGGGAATCACATCGTCGGGGCGAGCTTGATGTACAGGAAGACCATGACCCCGATGCAGAGCAGCCCCACGAAGATCCTGCCCACCGGCATCACGAGGTGGTCGGGCAGGAACGCGAAGATCGCGGGGACCTTGAAGAAGTGGTCCAGGCCGGCGGGGGGTCTTACGAAGGCGAAAAGGATCGAGAGAAGTCCGTAGAGAATCATCATCCCGAAGAAGACCCAGGGCATCTGTTCCCTCCATCCCGGAAATACGCCGGTCCAGCCCGGCACTGCCGAATATGCACCCTCAGGAAAGGGGCACAAACGCCGGCATTGCATGACCCAACCCGTGGGTTGGGCTCGTGGCGGTCGTCGGTTATCTTCCACGGGCATGCATGGGATTCATGCAAACCGATGGGAGGGATGATGTCGTTCTTCGGGAAGATCAAGCAGGGCCTCGGAATCGGGACAGCATCGCTCGAACTGGACATTCCCCAGACATTCTCCAGGAATGCCTCGGAGTTCGCCGGCAAGGTGGTCCTCACCGGCAAGAGCGCCCAGAAGGTGAAGTCCATCACCTTCAGGATGACCGAGCACTACACGACGGGCACCGGTGAGAACAGGACGACGAAGGAGTACAAGCTCGGCGAACTCTGCCTGGATCAGCCCTTCGACCTGGCCGCAGACGAGCGCAGGGAGATCGAGTTCAAGCTGCCCTTCTCCCTCAAGCTGTCCAGTACCCAGGCTCTGGCCGAGAAGGGCGGGGTCCTCGGAGCCATCGGCAAGGTGGCATCGATAACGAGCAACGAGAAGTCGACCTATCAGATCCACGCCTCGGCCGACCTCGAGGGCGTCGCGCTCGACCCGAACGACGTCAGGACGGTGAAGCCCGAGTAGCCGCCCCGGGCGATCGCCTCGCGAACATCGGCCCGGGAGCCGTCCCTTTCTATGGACGAGCTTCCGGGCCGATCTGCATGCCGTCTCGGGATCGGTGTAGGACTCGCGCGCGCCGAGTTTCTGGAGGAACCAGTCCGACGGGTGTTCAGAGAAAACCGAATGTACGTGCAGATCCGCCCTGGCCATCTCCCACCGTTCCTGCCGGCATTCCCGGCCGTTAGGTTGTTCATTCCCGGTGGTAGGAATAGGCCGCCCGTCTGTTAGCGGGTGATGAAGACCGGTTGGAACCCCGGATCCGTCGAGATGCAAGGGAGTTGGGACCGAAAGTCAGAAGCGGTCTGGAAGGTCGGCTAGACAGGAGAGGGCCCGGGCCAGCTCTCCGAGCCTGCCCGGATCGACCAGATCTGCGGTGTCGCGCTCGGTGTGGGCGACCTGCGACCACAGCTCCGCCATGCGGTCCGATGTGAAGGCTGCCGCGGGAACGCCCTGCATGGCGAACATCGAGTGGTCGCCCTGGGGCCACTGCTCCCCCCTGACGATGCCGGGAAACCGGGCGAGCGCCGTTCGCAGAGACCTTCGCAGACGGCTGTCGCAGCCGTAGAGCGACCAGGCGGTCGAACCCGCGCGGTATCCGGCCCCGTCGACGTTCATCACCAGGGCGATCCCGCCCCACCTCCCCCCGTTCGCCTTCATGTACTCGATCTCCCCGGTGGCGGCGTAGTAGTCCTCGCCGTTCAGGACGGCCACCTCCAGGGTCGGGCCGGGGCGGATGCCGCCGGGATGAGCCGCAGTCTGCAGTTCGGCCGCTGCGAGAACTGTTGCCACGCCCGATGCGTCGTCGAGGGCGCCGGGCGTCTCCGGCCTGGTGTCGACATGGGCGGTCATCACGATCCGACGGCCGGGATCGGTGCCTGGGATGCTCCCGATCACGTTGCAGCCCTGCTCCTCCCGCCGGCCCGAAACGATCCGGAGTTTCACAGGATCGCCCGCGAGGCCGGCGATGCGCTCTCCCTCCACGTCCTTCATGCAGGCCGAGGGGATGTCGAAGTCGCCGTCGTCGAACAGCGGGAACGGGTACTCGGCGCCGGCGGTGGTCGGGCAGATCCCGGTGGCGGCTACTACCGCCGCGGGCTTCTTCAGGTCGAGCAGCCGGTGAAGGGCCTGGTGCTCCTCCGGGTTGTAGAAGACGTAGTTCCTGGGTGCGATCGGCTCGGATGCGACCTCCCCGTGCAGGAGAAGGATGCATCCCGTGCAGTCGGCCGCCTGCAGCTCCGCCATGGAGGAGGCGACGACGAGGCGCCTCTCTCCGTCGAAAGGCAGGGAGTACGGTCCGGGCTTCAGATCGAGCCCGATGCCTCCGGCCTCGAGAAACGCCTCCCCTGCATCCCAGCCGAGGCATCGGAAGGATGGGCGCTCAACCTCGAGGCCGATTCTCTCCATGACCGAAGCCACATACGAAGTCGCCGCGCAGTTGCCCGGAGTCCCCACGAGCCTCCTGCCGATCCTGACGCTCAACGCCTCCAGATGGGCCGCCGCGGATTTCGACGGATCATCGCCGGACCGGGAGTGATGAAGCGCGCTCACCTTCCTTCCGCCTCTGCCAGGAAATCGTCGATCCACTCCATCTCCGCCTGCGCCATCCTGGCGACCCGCCGGGGAACCGCCAGGCGGAACCAGGGGCAGCCAGACTCCTTCATGAACTCCTCCACCCCCCTGTAGCATTCGACCCTTGCAGCGAGCGCCTCCCTGTAGGCCGAGAGCCTCCGGGCGGCCTCGGGTCCGGGCACCAGATCGTAGTTGTAGGTGGCCACGTCGATGCGGCATTTCTGGTGCGTCGGCTCCCCCAGTATCTCGAGCAGCCTTCCGGCGAGCGCCTCCCTGCCTTCCGGCGCAATCGAGAACACCCTCCTGAGGCGCCCGTTCACCTCCCCGGAGTCCGAGGTGACGAAGCCTGCCTTCTCCAGCTCCTTCAGGTGCCTGTAGATCGACGACTGCGACAGGTCGGTCCAGGATCTCATGTCCCTGTATCCGACGTTCCTCTCGATCTCCCATGCGTGCATCGGCTCCTCGCACAGGAGCCCCAGGAGTGCAGCCCCGGCATCGCTCAGGCGCGGACCGTCCGGCATCCCCCACCTCCATATCATCGACTTGCTATATTATCATATGATAATAATGGGATATGATGATATGCCTGCCTGGAAAGGTCAAGACCCGTGGTCACTCACCTGATGATGGAACCGGGAACCCCTCGATGACGAAGCCCGATCAGTCCATCCAGCCGGCCTCTATCCCGCGCTTGTCGAGGTCGAACCGGAGGTACAGGCTGACCTTCCCCTCGTAGATGCGCAGGTTGTCGACGAAGGACAGAAAGACCGAACCTTCGTTCTCTTCAGCCTCCATGACGGAGTTGAGCGGGAGGTCGACCGGCGCACCGTCGAGCGCAACCGGCCAGGTGTGGAGCAGGTTCCACTCCATGCCGTCGTCCAGTATCTCCCCGGAGAGGACGTCCACGTATTCGACCCCTTCGCTCGAGTACAGGATCGAGAGCATGACATCCATGCTGTCGGCATAGGTCCAGACCAGCTCGCGGTCCATCACCGTGGCCCCTTCGGGATCTGGCGGCATCCCGAAATCCCCTGCGAAGAAGCTGGCTGAACCGGCCGGAAGAGGAAGGGCGGCAAGGAGGAGGACCCATGGGATGGCGGGCAGCCTGCGAGGTGTTCTCATCTCTGTCCCTTTCCGTCGCTGGTCGCCGGGATCGGAGGGTCACCCGTCGAACCGCACCATCCAGAACTTCGCCACCTTCGCGGGGTGGAGCTTGAGCCAGACGCCGTCGGGCAGATAGACGTCCACGTTGCAGTACCTGCACGGGACGGTGCGCTCCGACTCGGCGGTGATGAGAAGCCCTCCGCCGCACTGCGGGCACGACAGCGCAACGGGCTTCACCGAGGCGTCGACCGGGCTCTCCGGCTGCTCCGACTCCCTCTCGGCGAAGAACACCTGCCTGGCGGACGGGACGACCCCGCGCAGCCACGACGGAGCCGGATAGGTGTCGGTCTCGCGGCCGCACCTGCCGCATACCATCTTGCGGTTCGCGCCGTTCTCGACCGACAGGAGGTCCCAGTTCTCCTCGCAGGCGGGGCAGGCGGGAGTGGGCGGCGGAAGCCTGATGGTCGTGTACTTGATCGTAAGCCCTCCGCTCATCAGGGTGCCCTCGTTGCCGGAACCGGGCTCGGTCTCGTAGTAGTCACGGATGTAGTCGCCGATTATCGACTCCCATGTGTCGGGAGGGATCTCGAGCGCCTTCCTGCACGACGGGCACGCCGGGCCCGCCAGGGGGCCGTTCACCACGACGGGGTTCCCGCAGCTCGTGCAGGTCGCTATCACCTTGAAGATCCCGTACCTGTCCCTGTTCACCGCATCCCCTCCATCCAACGGTCCGTTGTCCTCCGGAACCGTTTCTGCTTCTTCGCTGCCGGCAATCGGGACAAGCGCCTTGTCAGGGTTGATCGCAGTGCTCCCCGGCCTCCGGCGCTTCACGAGGGCCCCGACCAGGTGGATCGCTCCGAACAGGACCACGGCGAAGAAGAGGAAGTCCGCGGCCAGGGGTGCAGGCTGGATCCCGTCCGTGGGATCCATCTCGCCGGGGCGCCCCGTCCCGGTATCCCTGAAGAACGCGAGCGGCCAGCCCCAGGTCATCACCGCCTCGACGATCGTAGCCCCCGGACCGGCTTCGGGATGAAGATGGGATACGTCCACATACTCTGTGTGCTCTACGTTCGTCGAGACGATCGTGAGCACGGCACCGGCGATAACGGCGGCGGGCACCGGCGTCCATGACTTCATGCAATCCCTCCAGGCGCAGCCCGGATCATCACCGGGCTTCCCCCGACCCCGCTTGAAACTACAACCCCCGCCCCATCTCAACCACTCCGGCCCGGCTACATGCCCGAGAGCCTCTGCAGGGTTTCGAACAGAGCAGCCGAAGCCTCGTCGAGGGTACGCCTGCCCCCGGGCTCCCGCCTCGACGCTCTCAGGATGTCTGCGATGCTCCGGGCATGGTTCGGTATCTTCATGGCGGGGATCGGCACGAGATCCCCCCCGGACACCGATGCGAGATACCTGCCGAGACGGCGCCCAGGGCTCTTCTCGATGTACTCGGCCGTGAACGACATCGGGTCTATGACCACGATCGGGAAACCCATCCTCCCCAGGAAGGCGCCCGCGTTCCGCGCGGCTTCGTAGGCCGTGCTATTCCACGGATCTCCGGGAGGGAACGGCTCCGGATAGCAGTCGGAGACCAGCAGTACGAAACCTCTTGCAGGACCGGCCCTGCCGGCCTTCTCCAGCTCACGCCCCGCCAGCAGGAGCGCCTCGGCCAGCGGAGTCGCCCCTGAAGGCCTGAGTTCTCCGAGCTTCCCGAGCACGCGGAGCCGGTTGCGGGTCGGAGCCGACACTATGACCGGCCTCCCGGACTCTATGGTCACCAGCCCAATCCTGGAATAGCCGTCCAGGACCCTCTCGAACAGCGATTCGACCGTGGCGCCCAGACCTGCGAGGTATCCCGACGAGGAGCGGCTGGCATCCACGACGAGCATGGCGACGATCGAGGGCCGCTGACGCCTCTCCCATCGCCTCCAGTATTCCCTGGGCACCGGCCTGAGCGGAGGCCTCATCCCGTGGAGGATCGCCAGCCTGGCGGTCGGCACGGGATCGATGTCCTCTGCCGTCTCCGCAGACACGAGGCGGTACCGTCTGCCGCCGGAGGATCGTCCCGGGACTCCGGCCAGCCTGCGGTCGGGGCCGCTGCTCCTCTTCCCGCTCTTCGAGGAGAATCTGAGGATCGCAGTCTCGAGCTTCCGCGAGAGCCCCTGCGGGAACCCGCCGGACGCGGGCACCGGATCCAGCAGGCCGACCCTGGCCGAACCCGGGCCGGAACCGGACGGGGCAGCAGCGAATGCGTTCCTGGCCGCCTCCATGATGCGCGCGGCCATCTCGTCGATGTCGATCTGCCGGGTCGTCTTCAGACCGTCACGCACGGCGGAGACGGCCGACCTGACCGCAGCGGCCGCCTCCTTCGCCGAGGGAGGAGCCTCCAGTCCGCCGCTGCGCGTCCTGTGGCAGAATGCCAGGGGTGCGACCCCGGTCAGGTGCCTCTCGTCTGCGGCATGCTCCCTGCGCAGTGCCGCAAGAGCCAGAGACGCCCGCACGAGTGCGGTTTCTCCGCGGTGGCCGTCCAGCTTCAGGCTGGCGGCTGCGACGGCTGCCGCCGGCACGAGCCAGGACGGCATCCGGATCCGCTCGAGATATGCCCGCGATCCTTCGAGGCGCGGCTCGATCGCGGGCACTGCAGGGCTCCTGCCGAAATGGGCCAGAAGGGCGCCGAGCCTGTCCTCAGAGGTCGAGAGCGGTTCCATCGTCACAGCGAGGTCGAATCTGTCGGCAAGAGCGGGTCTCGGGGAGCCCGGATCCACGCCCGAGCACGCGAAGACGCGGTATCCCCCGGACAGCGGGCCGGAGAGGACCTCGGCCGCCGTCTCATCGGGCATGCAGGAGATGTCGTCGATCAGCAGGATGCCGCCCGACGCCCTCTCGAGCAGTCCGCTGCGCCGGGCTTCGCGCCCCTCCTTCAGCATCGTGCCGAGATCGATCGAGCCGATGAGGTCCTCCAGGGTCGTTCCTGCGGGCACTTCGACGACGGGTACCCGGGCCAGCCGGCGGACGTTTCCCAGCAGGGCGCTCTTGCCCGACCCGTGGGGACCCCTGACGAGGATCCCGCTGATGCCCGGATCGACAAGTCCGATGAGCATGGCCAGGATGGCTGCATCCTGTCCCGCCGGGAGTGGAGGTGCTGCGGACGGTTCCGTCAGCGTTTCCCGACTTCCAGGCACCTGTCCCAGGCCCAGGCCGTCTGGGCGCCTTCCTTCTTCTCGCCGGCGATGGCTGCCCGGTGCAGTGCGTCGGCCACGTCCTCCTCGCCGGGGGGCTGGCTGAAACCGCCGCCCCTCGTCCGGTGCATCACCGACAGGGGAGCGACCCGGACGAGATGATCGAGCTCGATGGCTGGTGCCCCTTCGAGGGCCGCAAGGGCTCTCGCCGCGCGGAGAGTCACGATGTCGGGCCTCTGGCCGTCCAGCTCGAGGGACGCCATCGCCCCGGCCACGGTCCAGAGGGTCACGAGGCGGATCTTCACCTGTTCGAGCCTCCTCCGGGCGGTCGAGATCCTGCTCTTGAGGGACTCGTCGTGCCTCGTGAAGGCGGCTGCGAAAGCCTCGGGATTGGCGGAGAACGACAGCGAACGCGAGATGATCTCCGTGCGCTGCCCGGGGTCCGTGATGGTCTCGATCCTGACCGACAGCGCGAAACGGTCCAGGAGCTGGGGCCGCAGGCGGCCCTCCTCGGGGTTCATTGTGCCCACCAGTGTGAATCCGGCGGGGTGGGAGACGGATACGCTCTCGCGCTCGACGGTGTTCCATCCGCTCGCGCACGCATCGAGGAGGTCGTCTGCGATGCTGTCGGGAAGGAGGTTCACCTCGTCGACGTAGAGGATCTGGTTGTTGGCGTCACCGAGGAGGCCGGCTTCGAAGCGGACAGTCCCGTCGCGGAGCAGCTTCTCCATGTCGATGCTGCCCAAGAGGCTGTCTTCCGTGGTGCCGAGGGGGAGGGTGACGATCGAAGGCTGGAAGTCGACGGGATCGCCCCGCCCGCGGGCGCAGTCTTCGCAAAGGTTCCGGGTGGAGTCGGCGTTGCAGTGGTATCTGCAGCCGGACCTCACCCTGAAGGGCGGCACGATGCCCGGCAGAGCCCTTACCAGAGTCGACTTGGCCGTTCCCTTCACCCCCGAGAGCAATACTCCACCCATACCGGGATCTATGAGCGCCAGTGTCATGGCCAGCTTGGCCTGGTTCTGCCCGACGATCGCGGAGAACGGGAAGACCCTGGGCGACGGCCTCGAGGAGGTTGACACGAACGCCATCCCTACGGCTCCAACCTGTAGAGCCTGTGGTAGTCCTCGCTCGTGGCGTCGAAGGCGTAGATGCCACCCGATGCCGAGGCCTCGAGGAGGATCACGCTGGAAGTGTCGCCGAGCGCCATGTGGTGGATGCCGACGGGTTCGCCGTCCTGCGATATCTCGTCCCAGTCGCGGGCGTCGGGGCCGCCCCGGAGCGCCCAGAGGCTGCCGCCCGGCCCGATCTC
>CAZMAT010000022.1:0-23337 GCA_964564435.1 uncultured bacterium | reverse complement strand
AAATCTGTCACACCCAAACCGGCGAAACCGTCACGCTAGAAAACGGCGTTGACAGTTTCTCCCAACGGCCATTTCCTGCTTTCACGTGAATCTGACCAGGCAATCAGCCACACCAGTTTGCCGACAGTCATCAGGCAGATCAGAAGGGAGGATTCAGAGTGAAAGCCCTCATCACCAACCTGCTGATCACTTCTGAATCGCCCCGGTTTCCCCGGAGAGTATTCTCAAGGGTTGCCGACCACCATGGCTGGAACCTCCTGCCGCTGATAGTATTGATTCTCGAACTCGATCGGGGTATGTACGTAATCGGTTAAATAAGGAATCTCACCTCGCGTTCGAAATACGTCGTATTCGGAACACCTCACTCATATCGTCTCCTGTTCCACTCGCCTCAGGGATGTACTTCATCGGCCAGGACGGGACTCTCGAGATGGAAAAGGGGAGGAGTTTCTTCCCGGCTACGCCCCGATAAGGTCGTAAACCTCAGCCAGATGGGCCAGATACGGCATGAGGGTGTTCCAAGATTCCAGAAGCAGGGGCACCACGCTGATTTCCGCAGGAGCGGAAATCAGCAGGCCCGGCAGCTGTCCGCCACCTCCAGGACTCATCTGCAAGGCGGGCAATGAGAGGGTCGTATCGTACCTCCTCAGACGAGCCCGAAGGGCAATCGACATTCCGCAGGGCGGTAACGAGCTGGCCTGACAGCAGCCCGCCACCTTCTTGATTAATCTGCATGGCGGGCAATGAGAGGGTCGTAGCGAACTTCAGCCTCGGAATGGCCGCTCTGTGCCAGCCCGGTGAACCAAGGCGTTCACCGATCGGTGCGCCTCAGGGCGAGGTTATGACTGCTGCCTGCTGCAATAGCCAAATACCCTCTATTCGGCTCCGGTACTGGATAGCCGTCGAAGTATTCGCTCCTACCCCAGGTTATGATAGAACCATCTTCCATCAAACAGAGGTTGTGATAATCGCCTGCCGAGATTGCTATGACCCGTTCGTCGAACCTGGGCAATTCGAGTTGATCCAAAGTGTTCAATCCCCATGCAACAACCGATCCATCCTCTGTAAGACCGAGGCTGTGGAAAGCGCCGGCCGCTATTCGTGTAAAGTCGGTGATAGATGTGGGTCCCGGCTCAGCAGTGGGGACAAAGCCGTTGATATCGACAACCAAACCTTCAGAGGTCAGGCACAACAGATGAAGGGCTCGAACCGAGATCGCCGTGTAATCCCCACATAGATCAAAGAAGTCGTTTCTCAATATCGAGTCGATGTGTCCCCACAGCACGATTCGTCCATCCTCCTTCAGCCCTGCGCTGATCCCCCCCCCGGCAGCGATGGCGATGAAGTTGGAATTCGGCTCAGGTACATCGCACTGCCCGTTGTAGTTATAACCCCACGCTGCTATTGATCCATCCGCTCTCAAACCCAGCATGTGATCGTTACCTATAGCGATATCAAGGAATCCGGCGTTGGGTTCGGGAACATCAACGATCAGCCCAGTTACATCGCCCCCCCAGACGACTATCGAGCTATCGGTGCGGATCCCGGCGCTGATATCAGAGGATGCAGCGATAGCGACGAAACCTGAGTTGGGCTCGGGGACGTCGCACTGCCCGTGGTCGTTATTTCCCCAGGCTACGACCGAGTAGCCAGCTTGATCGTGAGCGCATCCGAGAAGAAAAGACAATCCGAATGAAGCTGTCAGGACATAAGTCGTGATATTTCGCGCCATCGACTGTCCTTTCGTAAATGCCCCACGAAGAGCAAGTAGAGAGAGGATTCTAGCTCAATAGAGGCTTGCTTGAATCCCCTCCTAAAGCACGACTAGTTTCCTGAGGGTCTCTTAATGTTGCTAACCATCATGGCTGGAACCTCCTGCCGCTGATAGTATAGATTCTCGAACTCGATCGGGGTATGTACGTAATTGGTTTAATAGGGAATCTCACCTCGCGTTCGAAATACGTCGTATTCGGAACGCCTCACTCATATCGTCTCCTGTTCCACTCGCCCAAGGGATGTACTTCCCCGGCTGGGACAGGGCTTCCGGAGCCCAACGGCCGATAGTCCCCATCTCAGCTACGCGCCGATAAGGTCATAGACCTCAGCCAGATGAGCTAAGTAAGGCATCAGAGTGTTCCAAGTTTCCAGAACGAGGGGCACCACGCTGATTTCCGCAGGAGCGGAAATCAGCAGGCCCGGCAGCGGTTTGCCACCATCCAGAATAACCTGAACGGCAAGCCGCGAGAGGGCCCGGAGTGAACTTCCTCATCGTAAGTTTCCCGTCGATGCGGTCGATAACCAAGTCGTTGTAGTGTTTCAAGAAACGACGCCGATTCCTACCCCCAGGTTCGCCTTCGATGCTTATGGCAGCCATCGAACCTCACCGGGTCGGGCTCTTCGCGTTTTTCGAAGTCGTGCCATGTAGCTCTATCCTCTGACTGCGTTTGACATCCACCCGGGATTGTTGCACATCTGCTTGGGGGTGGTCGGAATGCGCTTCTCTGTTCCGATCTGTTTACAGGGCTTTGACGGTCCCACTCACGAAACCACTGCATGGTTTCATCCTTATGGCCTGGCCAAGCTGGTGTGCATTGCATGTTCTCTTCTTCTTGGGGGAGTGGCAAGCTCAGAACTGCCCTGGGCTGCTCCGGATTCCGTCTGGTCTCAGACTTTCGGTGGAACGACCAACGAGTCCTGCCAGTCCATCTGCCAGACTTCAGATGGCGGCTTCATTGCTGCCGGCTACACGGTCCCTCCCTCGAGTGCGAACTTCGACCTCTACCTTATCAGGACCGATCCAGATGGTAGCCTGCTCTGGGAGAAGACCTATGGTGGCTCCGCGCTCGATATAGGCTACTCGGTTGCGCAGACTGCGGACAGCGGCTTCGTCGTCTCCGGCATGACCGAATCTTTCGGGGGCAGGAAGGCTTGGCTGGTCGCTGTAGACAAGGACGGCAATCTGCAATGGCAGCAAACTTACGACGGAGACGGTGCGTGTTCCATCGTCTGCCTGAGTGATGGCTACATCATGGCCGGACAAGGCTACAACACCTCCTCGAGCTCCTATGACTTCTGGCTTGCCCGAACCGATCTCGACGGGAATGAGCTTTGGAGCCGGATGTACGGCGGTGGAGATAGCGAGGAAGCCTATTCTGTACAGCCGACAACAGGTGGCGGCTATGTCCTGACTGGCTTCACGCAGTCTCTTGGAGCTGGCGGTAGGGATTTCTGGATAGTCAGAACCGATCAGTCGGGCTCGATGCTATGGAGCAAGGTCTATGGCGGTTCCCAGGACGACTGGGCCTGGTCGATCGTCGAAACCGCCGACCTGGGATATGCCGTCGCTGGTCATACCACATCCCTCGGAGCCGGAGGGTATGACGCCTGGCTGCTCAAGCTGAACAGCAGCGGTGATCTGGAGTGGAGCAAGAGCTACGGGGGGGCAGGACAGGACGTCGCCTACTGCGTACGGCGTGCCTATGGAGGCGGCTATGCCGTCTCAGGCTACACGGACACGATCGGTTCGGGGGCATACGACTTCTGGTTGATCAGGACGGCCGCTGATGGAACACTTACCTGGCAGACTTCATTCGGAGGCGGAAGCATAGACATGTGTCGGGAGGTCCGGCAGACCATTGATGGCGGGTTCATCCTGGGAGGTCAGACAGGTTCCTTCGGTGAGGGCGGTTCAGACATGTGGCTGATCCTGCTGGCACCTGAGCTTGGGCTCCCTGAACAGCCATCTCCCTCATCCGGGGACGTGTTCGTGTCGAATCCTGAACCAAATCCGTTCTCTTGGTCGACAGAGTTCGAATACTGCCTGGATACGCCTTCCCAGGCTGAGATTGGCGTTTATGACCTCTCGGGAAGGCGAGTGGTCACACTCATCGATGAGCCCGGGACTACGGGCATGCATTCGCTCTCATGGGATGGCTGTGCGGATCACGGGGAAGCCTGTCCTCCGGGTGTGTATCTGATCAGGCTCGAGTGCGGGGGTTCTACGGCAACCTGTCGTGTGGTTCTGCTCCGATAGACGGAAGTGAAGTTGCCGCTACTACCTGTTCCACTCGCCCCTGGGATGTACTTCACCGACCAGATCAGACTGTTTGGTGTATGAGGGCAGATTCAGCTCTCCCCGCCTACGCCCCCATAATGTCATGGACCTCGGCCAGATGGGCCAGATAGGGCATCAGGGTGTTCCAAGATTCCAGAAGCAGGGGCACCAGGCGTGCTCACCATCAGCTAGATAGTTCGAAGAATCATGCAACCGCATGATCGGTGCGGACGGCAACAAACCTAGCCGGCCCTGCTCGACTCCGGGACAGCTTCGGGATTCCCCACCTGCAAGGGGGGCGAACGAGGTCAGTACTGCACAACGGAAGTCTCTGCTCGCTATTCTCCGGTGCCCGCCTTGATCCCTCCCCAGGTCTCCGGCGCCAGCCCGTTGACGTCGAACCATATCTCACTGACGTGATAGACCCCGTCGGTTCCCAGATAGCTCCAGAAGAACTGCCCGTCAGGCATCCCGGAGCATGCCAATCCCGTGGTTTGCGCGACTGGGAACGGGAATGGTGTGGGTCCAGACGGCTCTGGATAGGCCGTCGTCCCGGATACGTAGTAGGTGTAGAAGTAGGGCGAGTCTCCGCAGCAGGCGATGACACCGCCGAAGGGATCCGAAGCCTGGTCGACGCAGAGAGGGTAGACGGCGAGGCCCGTCACCTGTCCCGGGAGGTCCGGGAGATCGATGGTCACAGCCCCCGTCCCGTCCGAGTCGAACACGAAGAGCCTCGTCTGCCCGCCATCGTACTCCGACTCCCAGAGCTGGTCGCCGAAGGAATCGAAGCACTCCAGTGTGCCCCCGGATGTTCCCGCCGGGTTCGAGAAAGTCAGCCATCCCCCGGATCCGTCGGACCTGTAGATCAATGGGTCGCCCTGCCTGCAGACGTAGAAGTCGCCCTGGAACCAGGCGAGCCCCGTGGGGATCACCCCGGCGGGCGCGGGGAGCGAGCCGAGGCTTCCTCCGCCGTCGGAATCGGCAAGGTGGATCAGCCCGTCGGTCCCGCCAGAGAAGGCGAGGGTGTCGACGACCCAGTACTGAGTCACCTCGAGATCGAGTATCTGGGCGGCATAGGGAGCCTCCCACGTGCCCTCGACCCAGCAGGATATGCCAAAGGCAAAAGCGTTGGCGGCAGACGGGAGCAAAGCGAGCGCAGCCCTCATACGAACCCTCCCTCCGATCCCAGCGAAGCGGCCCCGGTTCATGGACGGCCTGAGGGGCGCTTTACGCCAGGCTCAGGCAGCTTCATCGTTTCCGCCTTCCCGGATGAGTATACGGTATAAGAAGTCCTATACCCAGGCGAAGGAATGCATCCGAATTCGAGGGCAACCTTGAACCTGACGAACATCTGCTGTCAGACCTCATCTTGGTCGCCCGCATGCTGCTCAAGGCAGTGGAAAGGCTCGATCCTGCCGCAAGCCCTGAGGGAATCCGAGCAACAATTTCTGACAGGCAGCGGCCCCTCCTGTTCCACTCGCCCAGGGATGTACATCCTCGGCCAGGACGGAGCCCTCAAGCCGCAGATTGGGGAAGTGTCCTCCCGCCTACGCCCCGATAAGGTCGTAAACCTCCGCTAGATGGGCCAGATAGGGCATCAGGGTGTTCCAAGATTCCAGAAGCAGGGGCACCACGCTCATTCCGGCTCAGCCGGAATGAGCAGGCACGTCAGCAGTCCGCCACTTACCGAGTGTCCTGTATGGCGGACTGCGAGAGTGCCCAAGCGACTTTCCTCATCGTAAGCTTCCCAATCAATTCGGTTGATAACCAAGTCGATGCGGTGTTCTATGAAACAGCCCTGATTCCGAACCCCTGGTTCGCCCGCCGGGCTTCAAGCCGTCGTCAAACCGCACCAGATCTGGCTCCGTGCGTTGTTCCAAGTCGTGTCTATGGATCGGGATCGCAGGTGACGAGCGCTCCTGCCTCATCTGATGATCGCGAACTTCCCCACGGCCTGGTCGTCCGGGGTCTGGACCACGTAGACGTAGAGCCCGGAACAGACCAGCCTCCCCTCGCCGTTCTTCAGGTCCCAGTACTCCTCGCCCGAGTCGCCGCCGAAGCTCCGGTGCTGGAGGGTCGCCACGTGATCTCCCCCGAGCGTGTAGATGCGGATGTCGCACATCGGCGGCAGATGAGCGAAGGCGATCATGTCGGAATAGCTCTGTTCCCATCCGGCAGAACCACGGTACGGATTGGGGACGACGCAGATCGTCTCCTGCCAGCCGGCATCCGAGGCCCAGCCGGGAACGACCGGGATGGGCGTGCCGTCCAGCGCCTGCTTGTAGTTTGCCTTGGGGCTCTCGACGCCGGTTTCGGCGTCATAGGCGCACAGCGCGTAGTAGTAGGGGAAGCCTCTGGTCACGCTTTCATCGGAATAGGAGTACGTGCCTGCTCCTAGATCGGCAACCGGCTGCCAGTCCGTCGTGTTGAAGACCGATCGGTAGAGGCGGTACCCTCCGAACGGCTCGTAGACCTCGGCATCGTCGCTCCAGATCAGTTCCACCGTGCCGTCACCGGCCTCGTAGAAGAGTGTCGGAACCGGAGGGATGTCGGGCACTCCCCAGCCCCCGCCTCTGTAGTAGGCGTCGAGCATGTTGTCGGCCTGCCGCCTTAGGTCCGAGAGCCCCCTGCCGATGACGAAGCCCCCGACGATGTGCAGGCTGTCACCGTCGGCCAGATCGACCGGACCCATCGTGAGCAGGAAGACGTAGTCGAAGGGCTGGTAGTCCAGCGCCAGCGGGTTGTCCTGGACGATCGGGAAAGGCCCGGGATTGTCGGGCTGGAATGCGTCAGGAGCGCTCGGGTCGCCGATCCAGTCAGCGAGGTAGGCCGGCCCGCTGTGGAGGCCGCTGAGGTCCTGGTTCTGGCCCCACTGGTAGTCGTAGCCGATCTGGTCAGTATCCGGTGTGTACTGCCATTGCCACCAGGAGTGCGACAGGGGGATGGGATATCCGAAGACGTCTATCGGCCTGATGATGGTGCCATCGGCTTTCCTGATCCAGAAATCGAGCAGGCGCCACCCCGCGAATCCGTTGCATGGCGGTGAGTAGGTCGGTTCGCCGGAATCGTCCGTCGACGACCCCTGTGCATCTCCGTCCCACATGTAGCTCAGGTTCCGGGGCACGACGGCGTAGATGGTATCATCAACTGTGTGCATCCAGCAGGAGGGCGGCATCCCGTCGGCGAAGAGCCGGAGCCCGGTGCCTGGCTCGGTGGTGTAGATCGTGTCACCGTCCGCAACCCTGAACAGCACCGTGAAGTGGTCCGAGATCCCGTCGGAATTGGCATCCGCATCCACGATGCCGTCAGAGCCAGGGTAGTTGTAGAAGTAGTAGATGTCGTCGAGGGGGTCCGCCCAGGAGGCGTCGGGGTTCCGCTGATAGGTATAGTCGTCGGCTTCGCTCGCCTTCGACCCGTCATCGAACTCGTAGTCGAAGGTTGCATCGGGATCGTTGCACCATATCTCGTGGCCGTCGTAGAAGACCATGTCGTCCATGTTCGGCTGCGGGCTCGGATCCGCCGAGGCGACGTCCAGATCGGCCATCAGGGAGAAGCAGAAGGCATCCAGAGGCACTCCTGGATTGCTGTGCGCGCTCTGGTGCGTCACTACTATGTCGTTGACCAGGAACCGGTCATAGCCCGGCGTGCTCCAGCTGTAAGCCCTCTGGAAGGTCCTCACCCCGATGGGATTCTCGTTCTCGACGTACCAGTCGTCCTCTCCCCAGCTCGACTCTTCGAGCGCGGTCGGGCCTGGAGTCAGCTTCGTCATGGGATATCCCTCGGTAGGCCAGAACTCGAAGTCTGTCAGGCTGGTGTAGGATGAGCTGACATAGGCTCCGGGGACCCCGCCGGGTGCAACCGCGCCGTAAGCCGATGCCCAGATCGAGGAAAGATACAGATATGTGGAGCCTTCACCCCCGGGCCATTCCATGGTGAAGCTGCCCCAGGGATCCCCGTACAATCCCACGTTGGAGACAGTCATCCACATCTCCGACAGGTTGTGGAACGAAGTTGCCGCTGCCGGCCTGGCATCCGTCCCACCGGAAGGGAGTTGCGGGAGTGGGGTCGAGGGCTTCGCGACGGAGATGCCTGCAATGACCAGCAGCATGTACTGATTGATTCCTGCCATCTCAGTCCTGCATCTCCGAGATAACTTCAAGCAGATCCAGAAGGAAGCCTTCGGATTCAGGGTCCAGATCGAGCCCGCAGCCAGCCTGCCTGCACATGAACCAGGAATAGATGAATCTGCCATGGATGTAGGCATAGGAGGCACCACCACCAGCGACCTTGACGGCATCGAGGTCGAACGCTCCTTCGCGCAGGGTGTCGCCCTCTCCGAAATGGTATTCTGGAGATATCTGCAACAGGCCCTGTGAGCACGCAGCCGCCTGGAGGAGATCGCCATCGTCCCCTCTTACCTGCTGAAGCATCGTCCAGCCCGCGAGGGCATCCTTCGCGATCTGACCAGCCGAGGAGTCTGCAGCGAGTGAGGCATAGTCGTACCCGACGTTCTGGCCGACCATGATCCATGAGTAGTAGTCGATGCCGCCCGCCTGTACGAGCTCCATCGGGATGTCCACGTAGACATGCCCTTCGAAGATGCTGTCACAGGTGCAGAAGGCGCCGGTCTGCGCATTGTAGAGATCGAGACAGGAGACGGGATCGCCCGGGCCGGGAAGGAACCTGTACTCCAGATCGGTATCGTAACCGCACTGTTCGAGATAGTCCTTGATCTGCTGGCCGACCCATATGTCGCCGGAATCAGCGGTCAGAGGGAGCCAGACATCGAGCGACTCCTGCGGGAGATCGGGATCGACGCACTCGAAGACGGTCCAGAGGGTATCCTGAACCTGGACCTGGTTCAGGTTCCGGACTATCGCGGAATGTCCGAGATCCTGCTGGATCGCCGTCTGGAAGTAATCGTCCGCGATACCCCAGTGGTTCTCGAGATAGACGCAGGCGATCCCCGCCCCCAGGTATGCGTCCGGCCTCGCGACGTCTATCTCCATCGCCTGTCCGAACCAGTCGAAGGCATCCTGGTACTGCCCCTGCTGGATCGCCTGCCAGCCCAACTCGAGAAAACCGTCGTAGCCTTCCAGCTCCGGCAGGCCGGAGGGATGCTCTCCACAACCCGACATGCCAGCCATGAGGAGCATGAGGGTCACGCACAGGACGGATCGTGAGTATGTGGTACTCATTCCCGGATCCTCACGAGCCGGGCCACCGCGCTCTGGCCCAGGGCTTCGAGCCTGAGGAGGTAGACTCCCGGGGCGACATTCTCCCCCGATCCGCCGCGTCCGTCCCAGGTCAGGCAGGCAGCTCCCGGTGCCAGTTCTCCTGACTGGATCGTTGCGACCAGCCGTCCCGAGATGTCGTAGACGCCTAACGACGCCGATCCGGCATCAGGGATCGAGAAGCTCAGCGAAGCCTCATCGGTGAACGGGTTCGGGCCGGCCCCGAGGATCACGAGCTCGGACGCCACCGATGGGGAGGAAACCCCCGGCCCCGTCCCGAGCAGGTAGATACCGCCTTCCCCCGTCTGGGCAGAGGTTCTTCCTTCCTGGAAAAAGCTCTCGACCTGCACCCAGCAGTCGCCGTCGAGCCTGAAGATCGAGCATTCCGGACCGTCTGACGCGAAGGAGATCAGGCCGTCCACGGCTGGGATTGCTACAGGTCCAGCCAGAAGCTCCTGCAGACCTGCTGTCTGACGGACCGGATTCGTGGGGCATCCTGCTGCGAGTCCGAACTGATCAGCCTCCGTCATGCTGACGAACTCGCCGGGGGCTACGCTGCCGGCGGGCAGCTCGAGCCGTGCTCGGCCCACTTCGAGAACGACGGGCTTCGTCCCGCCATAGGCCACGGCGAATTCGACAGAGTCCCGGTGCGAAATCCCGAGGCTGTCCCACCCGGTGCAGACCAGCTCGTAGCTGCCTGTCTCCCATGCCGTCACCTGGCCCGTCCATATGGTCTCCGCCAGCAGTTCCATATCCACGATAGCGCTGCTGTCGGCTACACCGGACTCGTTCAGATGGGAGACCACGAGGTGCGGTCCGACCCAGTCGAATCCGTAGGGGATCTGCAGGTCGTCCCTGAACAGAGTTGTGAACGCCTGGAGGTACTGCTGGTTCATCCCGTTCTGCAACGCCGCCAGGATGAGGCTCTTGGGAGACGTGTCCTGGCTGAACGTGTACCTGAGCTGGGCCGTTCCGCCGGGATTGTTGTTGGTCAGGATCACGAAGGTCCTGTATCCGTCGAGCTGGATCGTGCCGTTGAAAAGTGCGTCGAACTGCAGGGAGTCGAGCAACTGGAGCGTGGAATCGTCCGCCATGACCACCCGGTAGGCCACCCAGTTGCCGTCGAGGTTCGGGCCCGATCCGTTGTTCTGGTTGTACATACCGTCGAACCGGACCGTCGTGTCCCCGCTGGCCTGGTAGTCTCCACCGAAGCTGGCGTACTGCGCCGCGAAAACCTGCGCGCTCATGCCATAGCCCACAGGACCTATCCACGTTGGGAAAGGGTAGGAGTAGAACTCTCCCAGGAACGATGCAGGGCTGTTCATGATCGTGAAAGTGTAGCCCGTGCCATCCAGGAAGTCGTACCTGTAGATGCCCCCTGAGAAGCCTCCTGCGACATGTGCTATAAGGTTGGTGATCAGCCAGTCTTCATAGAGGGGATAGATCACCGTTTCGATCGCGGAGCTGTCAGGGATCGATGGTTCGATCGCGCGGGCTATCCCGAGCATACCGGATTCGCCGGACTGTGCGATTACACTGATCACACCAGTTCCCAGCCTCTGTTCCAGATACTCGAACCACAGCAGCTCGCCGCCTAGGTTCTCGCCGAAGTCGGCCGCCCTCTGCCCCGAGCACCAGGAAACGAGCTCGATCCCGCCCGCCGTCGCGAAGTCATCAAGCCAGGCTTCGATCCCGACCATCCCGTTGAAGGCCGAGGTAAGGCCGTAACAGAGGAACTGTGCGTAGACCCCCAGTCCGCGAGTGACCCACAATTCCTCCTGCGGATTGCTGGCGACGCGTAGAACCTGCCCCAGTCCTGTTGCCACGGACCAGGTGTGCACCTGCCCTCGGATGTTCGCCCATGTGGCCCCGGGGAGGTTCTTGTACACCCCGAGGTTCACATAGAACAGGTCGTGGTTGTTCCCGGTGAGGTCGATTCCGTCGTAGTCAGCAGGCCAGGTGTGGGCCCAGCTACCGAGTCTTGACGGGGAACCTCCCGGATTCGGGTAGTAGTCGGGGATGTCCGCGAACGCTATCCACAGCCTGTCATCTGGATTGCCCGTGACGGGCATCTCACCGAACACCGAGGTCACAGCTCCATAGACCCCCACACCGGCTCCCTCGAACTGTGCCGAGATGCTGTCGAGCTGGGCCTGGGTCATCAGGCCGTCCCATATCACCTGGCAACTCATGCTGGTGTCCGCAAGGTCGATGAATGTAGTGTCCTGGACGAGCCAGCAGGCGTGTTCCGTCACGGCCCTGCAGGTGAACTGCCTTGTCTGGAGCGAGTCGGGGAAGTACGATATGTCCGGGACGAGGAGGTCCACCGTGTCTCCGACGTCCATGGCCATGGAAGCCGAAGTCGTGCACAGCACGAGTATCGCCGGCAGCATGATCGGCCGTGTCATGCCATAGGTTTTCACGGAACGCTCATCCCCGATGCGTCCCCTCCCGTGATTGAAGCGGCACACGACACAATATCCCCGCGTCACTTCCGTGCCGTCAACGAGACCGCAAGCCATAGATCCCCGGCCTTGTCACGGAGCTCCCGCGCCGAGATACTCACCGTGCGTGAGAAGGAGAATCAGGTGATGTCTCACAAGGCAATTGCTTTGATGACGCTTCTGGTTCTGCCGATGGGCTGCATAGACAGTCCAGCGACTACCGGTGCGCCTGGTCAGTACACTTCCGAGTTCCAGCTCGTCTGGGACCTGTTCGACACAGAGTATGTCGGCTTCGAGGTGAAAGGAGTCGACTGGGATGCCGTGTACGGGCAGTTCAGCCCGCTCGCCGACACGGTGACGACCCGCGAGGGCATGACCGACCTGACGCTGAGCATGCTCTCCATGCTCGAGGACGTCCACGTGCGCCTCGTCGACCCGTCATTCTCCCAGATCCTTACCTATGATCCCGTGATCGTCCCGAACCATGATCCCGGTGTCCTGATGGACTACCTGGAGCCGTGCGGCTTCCAGTGGATGCAGGATGGGATCTGGGGCTACTGCCTGGCAGGACCCGATTCGATACCGTACTTCGTGATCACCTCGTGGGACTCCGACCTCAACATCAGCCTGTTCGACGACCTGCTCCAGCCCGCCCTGGACAGGCCAGGGCTGATCATCGACATCAGGATGAACCCGGGTGGTTCGGAGGCCCCTGTGGACAACGTCGTCAGGAGGTTCGTCGACCAGCTCCGGATAGGTTATCTCTGGCAGGAGCGGTCAGGCGGGGAGGCTCACGAGCTGACCCCACCCATGCCACACGAGATGCACCCCAGGGTATGGTACTTCGGGAATCCGGTCGTCGTCCTCGCCGGCCAGGAGAACGCAGACGCCAGCGAGGCGTTCGTCTGCGAGATGGCCGAACTGCCCCAGGTCACGATCATGGGCGATACGACCCTGGGGGCGATTGACTGGCCGGCCGGGTACTGGGAACTCCCCGACAACTGGTACGTGACATGCCCGACACGGACCGTACTGAGGCCGGACACCACCTTCATCGAGGGTGTCGGCATCGCTCCGGACATTTCTATCGAGGCCACAGAGGAGGACTTCGCAGCGGGAGTGGATCCCGTTCTAGAGGCCGCCTTCGCCCACCTGGGCGCCGAACCTCCTGTGCCCTAACCGCTCCTGCTGGAGATCAGTTCCCTGAGAGGGACCACCGATGCGCCCCGGTCCAGGGGATACGACCGGGTCCCGGGATATACGACGGTCAGGGAGTCCAGGGAGAGGTCCTCCGAAGCTATCCTCATCGAGGGAGTCATCTTCGGGGCGTCTGCGAGCTTGAACTCGAAACCCAGCCTCTTTCCGTCCTTCATTGCCAGAAGGTCCAGCTCGGCCCCGTTATGCGTGGCCCAGAAGAAGACCTCGTCCGGCGCGATGGCGGTGACGACCTCCTCGAGGGCATACCCCTCCCAGGACGCCCCGCACCTGGGATGGCGCTGGAGATCGTCCTGGGTACGTATCCCGAGCATCGCATGGAGCAGACCAGAATCAGTGAAGTAGATCTTCGGCGACCTGACCTGGCGCTTCGCCAGGTTCTCGTGCCAGGGCTTGAGCTGGCGGATCATGAACGATCCCGTGAGTATGTCGAGATAGCGCCGCACGGTGGGCTCGGATACTCCCATGGCGTGCGCGGGGTCCGCCGCCTTCCAGATCTGCCCGTGATAATGGGCCAGCATGCTCCAGAACCTGAACATCGCCGGGAAGGCCAGGCGCACTCCCATCCCCGGCAGGTCCTGCTCGAGGAAGGCCCTGATGAAGGACCTTCGCCAGAGGAACGAGGCTTTGTCGTCGGAGGCCAGGAAGGATGGCGGGAAGCCACCTCTGAGCCAGTGGCCGCTCTCCTTCTCGAGCCCTACCTCCGGCAGGCGGAAGGGTGTGATGTCGATGAACTCCGCCCGCCCCGCCAGGGACTCGGAGGACTGCCTGAGAAGCGCCCCGGATGCGCTTCCGAGGATGAGGAATCTCCGCTTCCTGCTGGATTGGTCGACCAGCACCCTGAGAACTGGGAAGAGGTCCGGCCTGCGCTGGATCTCGTCGATGACGGTGAGACCCTCCAGCGCGCCGAGCGCGGTGATCGGCTCCTCCAGCCTCGCCAGGGAGAGAGGGTCCTCCAGGTCGAAGTAGCGCGCGGAGTCGGCATCGACAAACCGCCTGGCAAGGGTCGTCTTGCCGCTCTGCCTGGGCCCGGTCATCACGACGACGGGGCTCCTGCCGAGCGCCTGCCTGATCTCCTCCTCCAGCCGTGCCCGTCTTATCATGCCCGGAATATAGCATGAAATCCGAAAGTGCAACTTTCCTTTTTCATGGTAAACTGATCGACCTTCTTGTCAGATCCGGTTCCACTGCCGGGAGGATGACGGCTAGATGTCAGATGTCAGGACGAGCACGAACTCGCCGTTCGCGTGCGACGTGATGTCCCAGGGGAATCCGGGCACATCTACTTCTCCGACTATCTCCTCATCGACGTAGTCGACGGCGGATACTCGGCTCATGCCATCGCCGAGGTAGCTGAGGACGAAGAAGAAGACGGTTCCGGGCACGCTGCAGATGTCGGTGGGATGCCCGGTTATCTGTACGGTGGCCACGTCCGGCATGAGGAAGCTCTTGCAGATCGAGACGCTGCCGTTATCGGAAAACCAGGCCGGGTGTGTGACAGCCCAGGCCGAATCGGCCGGGAACGCACTGATGCCCGAACACTCAGAACCCAGGTAAACATAGCCAGGGTTGAATGTGCCGAGGGTGATCCTGCCTACGGAACCCTCCTCGTCGGAGCAGCAGGCCAGCAGGTACTCGTCCAGGAACGATTCCGTCGTGATCGCCACCGGGGTCTGATCCAGGGGCGGTGTCTGCCTGAGGACGGTGTTGCTCTCCGAGTCGACCTCCCTGATCCTCCTGTCGCTGCCGTCGGCTACATAGAAGCGCTGATCGGAGGAAGACGCGCACAGAGCGGTCGGCAGGGGGCCGGCGTCGAACTGGTCGACGACCGAACCGGACTGCAGGCTGACCTCGAGGATCTTGCCAGCCGAGCCGATGAGGTAGACCGAGCCTGGCTTCGGGACGACCATGTCGCCGTAACCCGAGCCGCTGCCGTAACCGACGGCGAAGGCCGTGTCGAGGGCCATCTGCTCGGAGTCGAACCTGTAGAGCTCACCGCTCCCGCTGGCGACCAGGAAGCCGGTGTTCCCCAGGGAGCACAGCGCCCTTCCATCCTCTATCCCGCCGACATTGCCTGCGATCGAGAAATCCGACACCCGGATCTTCACCACACCGCTCTCGGCAGAGGTATCGTACTCGACGGGATCGTGACATCCCGCCAGGACGATAGCCAGGGCCGGGAAGACGCAACGGACATGATGGAGTAGAGTCCTCACCGGGGTTCCTACCAGCGGAGATCCACGCCGAACAGGACGTGGCGCGCCGGTGAATAAGCTGCCGGGTTCTCCATGAGCCCTCCGGGTTCGCCCGAGTCGAGATAAATCCCGGGGTCGAAGATGCGAACGACATTCTTCCTGTCAAAAAAGTTGTAGACCGTGACCCTGGCCTCCATCTCCAGCCCGCCCGTCCAGAACTTCCTCGAGGCGCTCACGTCCGTCTGCATGGTCCAGGGATAGCGCTCGGTGTTGATCTCGGGGAGTGAATCGTTCGAGGGAGGGTTGAACGGGAATCCGCTGCCCCACGACCAGTCGAGGGTGAGTGTACTGCCCTCGAACAGGTGCATGCCCCCCATCTCGGGTCCCTGACCCTTCTCGGTGCACAGCGCCAGGTGGGCGTTGGCGGAATGCCTCTGGTCCCAGTCGAGGTAGTTCTCCTCCTCGGAGATCACCGAGAGGCCCTGACTTGAGTACTCGTACTGCTCGGTAGCCGAGGAGTACCTTCCTGTCGCGACCGAGTACGTGTAGGTGACGCTTCCCGAGAGCAGATCCCCGGGCAGCCTGGCTACGGTCAGCTCGGCTCCCTGCACCGTGGCATAACTGTCGTCGTTCTCGTACATGAAGAAGAACTGGGAGCCTCCTCCGGAAGTCGGTGTGGTCTGGACCAGACCCGTGATCTGCTTGTAGAAGGCAGCCAGTGAGAGGGTGGATAGGTCATCCATCCTGTGACGCACACCCGCTTCGTAGGAGGTAGTTCGAACAGCATCCAGATCAGGATTGCCGACGATCGAATAATTGCCGGAGAGGTTGTAGTTCGTGCCGCAGAACATCTGGTTCAGGTCGGGCATCTGGAAGTAGTGGCCATACGTGGCGAAGAAGACGTCACGGTCCGAGATCGGGTGTGTGATCCCGAACCTCGGGCTGAACTGCCATTTCACCGGGACGTCCGTTGCTCCGGTCTGTCCCGGCGACACCATCTCGGTGTTGGCGTTGAACGCATCGACCCTGATGCCGGAGTTCAGCACCATCCCTCCGGAGAAGTCAGCCGAAGTCTGCAGGAAGACGGCTCCCGAGCTGGGCCAGGCCCTCCAGTTGCTCACATGGGTCTGCCCCGGCCCGTTCGCGAAGACACTGAGCTCATAGATGTCGTAGTAGTTCCCCTCCAGGCCGGTCCTGACCTCCAGCATCCTGCCGAACCGCTGCGTGAGCCCGAGCTTGACCGTGGAGACGCTGCTCCTCGACTCGAGCCAGGCGTTCGGATGGATGCCGGCATGGTAGAAGCCGAGCGAGTCGGCGACCCTCTCGGGGAAGTACTCGGCGTACCAGGCGGCAGGAGTGAGGTCGTCCCCGACGTACCCTCCTCCGATGTCACGGATGCGCTGCCATGCGCAGAACTGGCTGCGGTCGAACATGAGGTCGAGGAAGGTGTTGTCACCCACCATCCGCGAGGCTCGAGAGGTGATCCCCCAGTTCTCGTCGAACTTGATCGGGAGGGCATTGTCGGTGCTCCCGCCCAGGTAGGGCTCGCCTTCGACGTAAGCAGGCTGGTCGAATCTCGACCATGCCCATTCGTCCCATCCTCCCTGCCGGTAGGAGTACCTGCCCAGACAGCTGAACGTTGTCAGAGCATCGGGTCGGTACGTCAGATTCAGGCAGCCCGAGGCCAGGTTCTGCCAGTTGTTGTCCCAGTTGCCGCGGCTGTCCTCGAGATCGAATCCGCTCCTCACCCATTCGCATGCCCCGAAGAACCTCATCTCGCCGGGGATCTGCAGACCGATCGCGGGAAGCAGGAAGGAGGTCAGCGGTTCAGGACCTCCCAGGGACAACTCACCGTCGAGGCAATCGCTGCGAAATCCGTCGTTCTCGGAAGAAGAGGTGTAGTTACGCCCCTCCGACTCCGCACCGAAGGCGGTCATCGCACCCGACCCGAAATCTGCCTCGCCCTCGTACTCGGAGCCGCCTTCCCTCACGGCCATGTTCACTATCCCTGACATCGCATTCCCGTAGTCGGCACCGAAGCCGCCGGTTGTCGTTGATGCCTCTGCTATCGCCGACAACGGTACGCTCGATACGAATGCGTTGGTCACGGGAGAGCGCATCGATACGCCGTCGAGAAGGAAGGCGACCTCACCGGCACGGCCGCCGCGCACGTGTATCTCGCCGCCCTGGGTGCTGATCCCCGCTTGTCTCTGGATGACGTCCAGGACGCTCGCAACGGGCATCGTCCTGATCTCGCTCCGGTCTACGACATGGATCGTCGAGGGAACGTCCTCGAGGATGAGGTTGCGCTGCCCCGTCACGAGGACGACTGTCGTGCCCACGGCCTCCGCACTCATCTCGACATCCAGTGTTGTCGTCTGATCCGACACTATCGAGACGCCCTGCATCGTCACAGGACTCATCCCGACCATCCTGGCGGTTATCGAGTACGTCCCGGGGGCGAGCCTTGCGATGTAGTACTCGCCTGAGCCGTTGGTCATGGCGCCGAACTGCGTGCCGTCGACCATCACGGAAGCTCCGACGATCGGCGTCCCGTCCTGGTCGGCGACCACCCCGGAGAGAGCCCCGGTGGTCGATGCCATCGAAGAGCGGGGGAGAAGCAGCAGGCAGGCGATGATCGCCGTCGAAACAGGCAGGCGGAGGCCCGGTGCCGCTTTCATGCAGATACGATGATACCAGGCCATCCCGGAAACAAGCAGGCATGCGATAATGTGTTCAGTCTCTCCGGACCTGATCATCATCAGTCCTGTTCCACTCGCCCCTGGGATGCACTTCCCCGCCCAGGACTGGGCTTCCGGAGCTATAGGGCTGAGGATCCCTGTTCAGCCTACGCTCCGATAAGGTCATAAACCTCTGCAAGATGGGCTAGATAAGGCATCAAGGTGTTCCAAGTTTCCAGAAGCAGGGGCACCACGCTCATTCCGGCTCAGCCGGAATGAGCAGGCACGTCAGCAGTCCGCCACTTACCGAGTGTCCTGTATGGCGGACTGCGAGAGTGCCCAAGCGACTTTCCTCATCGTAAGCTTCCCGGTTCTTCACCGTGGATCTACACCAATAACGGGGGCATCACGCTCAATTCCGCGAAGCGGAATGACTAGAATGCGCTGAATCAGTGCAAGAGCGCTCTTACTCCAGCAGAGCAATCGCCATCGCATCCCGTGAATCGTACATGCCTGCTCCCAATGCAGATGATGCGATTTTCGCCGGATAATGCTGCTGATCTCGAGGATCAGCGCAGGAGGATGTCGAAGCGGTCAATGAGCTCCCTGGTCAGCGCCTGGATCGTCGGATCGCTCCGGCGCTGCCATAGGCTCCCTGGAGATGTGAAGATATCGATCGCATGACCGGAGAGGTCCGCGCTCGTGGGCAGAAAGAATTGTACGGTTGACACTCGTCTCCCTGGTGTTATCCTGTTTCTGCCTCAGTCGGGTCTGCACGACCGGCACGAACACCACCCGTCCCATCGGCGGTGGTTCTTTGGACAGACAAGCAGGGATGTGGATGAATCTTAGGAAGATACTCGCGAGAGAGCTCATCGATGTCGACCTTCCGGGTGGATCGAAGCCGGAAGTGATAGAGGCGCTGGTCGATCTGGTGGTGAGGAGCGGAAGGGTCTCCGATCGACAGGCAGCGATCGACGCAGTCATGGAGAGGGAGTCGAAGATGTCGACAGGGATCCAGTCGGGCATCGCCATACCTCACGGCAGATGCGACGCGGTGGATGACCTCCTGGCATGCATGGGAATCAGCAGGAACGGGGTGGACTTCGGATCGCTCGACGGGGAGCCGAGCCGGATCTTCATCATGACTCTCAGCCCGTCGAATCGGACAGTTCCTGGCATTCAGTTCCTGGCGGAGATCAGCAAGATCCTCAGGAAAGAGGAGAACCGGCGGCGGATCCTCTCGGCTTCAGGGCCCGACGAGATCCTGAAGCTTCTGTGAGAAACCGATGAGCCACCTGATGACCCTCCTGATCCTCCAGCTCTCGGTTCTCGTAGTTGCGTCACAGCTCTTCGGATGGGTCTTCAGCAGGTACCTGAGGCTGCCCAAGGTGCTCGGCGAACTGGCAGCAGGAATGATCGTCGGCCCATACTGTCTCGGAAGCATCGAATTGAACTTCCTCCAGGGCCCTCTATTTCCGGCCGTCGACTCGGCCCTGCCGGTGAGTCCGGAGCTCTACGGTTTCGCAACCTTTGCATCGATCATACTGTTGTTCTACTCGGGTCTGGAAACCGATCTGAAGACCTTCCTCCGGTTCTCCGGAACGGGAAGTCTAGTCGGGATCGGCGGAGTTATCGTGTCATTCCTGCTCGGGGATCTCGCAGCAGTGCTCCTCCTCCCGGGAGTGGACGGCTTCATGAATCCCACGGCCCTGTTCCTCGGAACCCTGTCCACAGCTACGAGCATCGGGATCACAGCGAGGATCCTGAGCGAGAGGAACAGGATGTCGACCCCAGAAGGGGTCACCATCATGGCTGCCGCCGTTCTCGACGACGTGATAGGGATAGTTCTGTTGGCGGTGGTCGTAGGCATCTCCAGGATATCGGCCTCGGGCGGCGACATCCACTGGGGCAGCATCTCCCTGATCGCAGCCAAGGCGGTGGGGTTCTGGCTCGTCACGACCGTGCTCGGGATCCTTCTCGCCCCGAGGCTCAGCAGGCGCATCAAGTTCTTCGAATCCAACGAGATGATCGCCACCCTCAGCTTCGGGATAGCCCTCATGCTCTCCGGGCTCTCCGAACTGGCGGGGCTCGCAATGATAATCGGAGCCTATGTCGTGGGCCTGAGCCTCAGCCGAACGGACATCTCCTTCGAGATAAGGGACAGGATCCAGGGTCTCTATGACTTCATCGTCCCTGTATTCTTCGCCGTGATGGGAATGATGGTGGATTTCGCCGCTCTCAGGCCGATTCTCGGATTCGGCATCGTCTTCGCCCTCCTGGCCATGGCCGGCAAGATGCTGGGATGCGGGCTCCCCGCGCTGGCTGCAGGTTTCAACATGAGAGGCGCCATTCGCATAGGTGCCGGAATGCTGCCCAGGGGTGAGGTCACATTGATCGTGGCGGGCGTTGGGCTCGCATCGGGTGCGATCGGTCAGGATGCCTTCGGAGTGGCGGTCATGACCCTTCTCGTCGCATCGGTGGTATCTCCTCCCTTTCTCGTCCGGAGTTTCGAGGGCGGTCCCGGCTACAGGCGCTCCCTAACCGACTCCGACTCCAGCGGGACGAAGACCATCAAGCTGGAGTTCCCGTCCCTCCGCATGTGCTCGTACGTGATCGACGAGATACAGAGCGGGTTCAGATCGGAGGGATTCTTCATACTCAAGGTCGACAGGGGCGGGAACCTCTTCAGCCTTCGAAACGACGACATCCAGGTCACACTCGAACAGAAGGACTGCCAGATCTTTCTCTACACGGATGCCGGTAACGAACCCTTCGTCAGGCTCCTGCTGATAGAGGTCCTCCTCGATCTGAAGGAGTTCGTCAGGACGGTGGAGGAGATGAAGAGCCCGTCCATGATGGGGGCGGAGCTCTTCCGCGAGATCCTGCAGTCAGACGAGGGCTGATCCGGAGCCTGTCCGACCGGCAGGGATCGTCTTTCCTCTGGAATGGGTGCGACGGATCAGGTTCATTACCTGCCACGGGCACCTATCTGATCCAGGTGGTCGTCGACGAGCGGGTTTCGTCAGTCAGGGTTGTAAGACTCTAACAGTTTCGGCCTCTTCTCTGTTCCACTCGCCCTTGGGATGAACCTTCCCAGCCTGGACAGGGCATCCGGAGCCCAACGGCAGATAGTCCCAATCTCAGCTACGCCCCGATAAGGTCGTAGACCTCAGCCAGATGGGCCAGATAGTGCATCAGGGTGTTCCGAGCAACAACGCAGATTCCTGCTCCCGGTTCGCATCACAGGCGGTCTGCCGCCATCGAGCCTCGCGAGGTAGGGATCCTCGCGATGTTCCGAGTCGTACCGGCTAGCTCCAGCCTCTGAGCACTTTACATCCACCCGGGAATGTTGCACATCTCCCCGGGGGTGACTACGATGATCCGCTTCGCCATTTGTGCCACGCTCGTACTGGCTGCTTCACCAGCCTCAGCCGATAGCGCCAGCCAGGTCAGCTGGGCCGGAGGACCAGGAGCGCCAGGTCCGGTCACGGCCTGGGGTGACAGGTTCTGGTCACAAGCCGGCACATCCTGGGGGGGAGGATTTCTGGAATCAGGCTACGCCGAAGTCTGTGTCGGCCCGGCAGACTGGGCCTGGTCGGTTGCATCGAGCGACATCGATGGGGATGGTCACCCTGACATCGTCGCGGCGAGCAGGATGGCAAACCAGGTGGTCTGGTGGCGGAATGCAGATGGCCAGGGCACCACATGGGCGGAGCAGGTCGTCGGCTATGCCGCTGGCGTCGTTTCTGCGGATCCTGAGGACATCGACGGAGATGGACATCCAGACATCGTCTCGTGCTGCGATGGGTCGAGCGACCTGTCATGGTGGAAGAGCCAGGTGACTCCGATCGGGGTCGGTTGGACGAAGGTCCCCATCGGCAGCTACTGTGGAGCAGATGTGGTGGCGCAGGACATGGACGGTGACGGTGACCGGGATGTCGTCAGCACCAGCTGGGCGCTTCACTCCCTCTCATGGTGGGAGAATCTGAACGGATCCGGGACTTCATGGGCACAGCATCCCATCGACATGGGGCTCCTCGGACCGAGAGACCTTCAGGTCGGCGATGTCAACGGCGATGGTGACATGGACATCGCCGTCACGACCTCCGAGAACGCTCTCGTTGTATGGTGGGAGAACGCCGATGGTTCAGGGGCGACCTGGACCGAGCAGGTGGTGAAGAACCAGTTCGAAGGCTGGGGCATCTCCGTGGCCGACATGGATGGCGATGTTGACCAGGATCTGGTTGCATGCGGAGCCTCTCCCGGCGAGCTCGTCTGGTTTGAGGACAACGGAAGCGCGCAGGGCAGCATCTCATGGACCGAGCACGTCATCAACTCCGACGCCGAGGCCCTTACCGCGGTCCTGACCGCTGATATAGACTCCGACGGAGACCAGGATGTGGCATACGGAGGCTGGGGACAGAAGGCCTGGTGTGAGAACCTCGACGGGAGAGGTTCTCAGTGGCTCGGCCATTCCATCCAGTGCGAAGGCTTATGGTCGCTATGCACTACGGATGTCGATGGCGACGAGTTCACCGACCTGATAGCAGGTTTCCCGAACGATGTCAGGCTCTGGGATTTGGCCTATCCAGTCAGCTCCAGCCTCGAGTCGAGCATTCTGTATCTCGGGAACGACCTCGGCACGGGATGGCTGGACTGGGTCGCCGAGGTTCCCTTCAACACCGGTCGGATCTGCTTTCAGGTGAGAGCATCGGACAACCCTCAGGCGATGGGGCTCTGGTCCGACACCCTGATCGCCCCCGGTTCTCTTGACGGCATGATCGACCCCTCGGACAGCTACTTCCAGTATCGGGCCATTCTGCAGACGCAGGATCCCTTTTCGACCCCCACGCTGCTCTCCGTCACCCTGACCTGGAACTCGACAGGAACGGAAGACCAGCAGCAGGAGGTCCCGGGCGCTACTCTGCTGCTGCCCGTCACACCGTGCCCTGTGCGAGGATCTGCCACGGTGGCATTCCAGCTTTCTGGAGGAGGGAACGCCGACTTCTCCGTCTTCGACATTTCCGGGAGGATGGAGTACCGAACGAGCGGATTCCATCCTGAAGGTTCGGGGGAGTTAGTGATTCAAGGACTGGATCCTGGTGTCCACTTCGTCACGATGAGGGCGGGACGCTTCGAGTCGGCACAGCGGTTCGTCGTGGTGGAATAGCCCGTCCGTCTTTTCCTCGGCATCATGCAGATAGTCAGCGTCGATCCTGTCGATACCTAAAATGGGAATGAACATTCCCGAAATGGGTAGAAGCGCTCTGTCTGACTACCGAGCATCGGTGATGAGAATATCCCTAACGGGACAGTATTGCTTGACTAAGGGCGTAATCGTTTATTTGTCCCGAACGGGATAAGGAGGTGGACGGTGCCTGACGAGAAGAGTGCCTATCCTGCCGCTGTATCCACCCCGATCGAACCGGGGAGGGTGCTGAGGAACAAGAGGAAGGCTCTCGGCATGACTCATGAGAGAGCCGCCGGCCTGACCGGGGTCGGGATCCGCTT
>CAZMAT010000021.1:169-26741 GCA_964564435.1 uncultured bacterium | reverse complement strand
TGTCGCGGGTCGCGATCATCGGCCCTGAAGGCGATTCGACGCTCGTCGACCTGTTCGCATACGCCCTCTCGGGCGACCCCGCCCTGGACCCGATGCTCGCTCCGGGCGAGCGCGTCCACGTCGACATCGCCGACAGCCTGGTGAGCGTCGAGGGCGCCGTGTGGGTGAAGAGCCCGTTCAGCCCCGTTGCGGCCTCCGAAGCCGCCCTGGCCGAGGGGTCCTCCACCATCCTCGAACACATCCCCGGCGAGACCGCAGGGGAGCTGGTGGCCCGGGCGGGCGGCTTCGCTCCCTGGGCCCTGCGCGAGAGCTGCTATGTGCTGCGTGAAGGCGGGCCCCTGCCCTCCCCCGACGCTTTCACGCCCCTGCGCCCCGGCGACAGGGTGGTCGTGCCGGGCACACCCCCGACCGTTGCCGTCACGGGATACGTCCACACGCCGGGTGTCTATCCGTTCGTGGCGGGGCGCGACGCCTTCCACTACGTAGCCCAGGCCGGCGGGTTCGGGCCCGAGGCGAACGGCTCCGGGACGACGGTGCACCTGCCCGACGGCTCGGAGATCGACGCCGACGAGCTCTCCGACATCCCGGCCGGGGCCGTGGTCGAGGTACCGCGGCATGCCCTCGTGTGGTGGCAGGACTACTTCACCATTCTCACGGGCGTGGCCAGCATAGTGATCGCCTGGCAGAGCATATGACGGCCCCCGAGCGCACGCCCTCCTGGTACCTCTACGTCGTCCTGAAGAACCGCTGGTTCCTCCTGAAGGCGCTCGCGCTCGTGATGGTACCGGCCGTCATCGTCACATACCTTCTCCCGGAGCAGTACACGGTGAAGACCGTCGTGATGCCCCCGGAGACCCCCGTCGAGACCCCGATCTCGATCGGCGGGCTGGGCATCTCGGACTTCATGGGGTACTTCGGCGGCGGGATGGGCTTCTCGCTGCCCCTGATGACCACGATGTCCGACGTGTACGTAGAGATCCTCCAGAGCCGCACCCTGGCCGACAGGGTGATACTCGGAACGGCCTACGTCGACTCGATGGACCTGCGCGGCAAGTACGACCGCGATCCGTGGCTCGGCATGTACTGGGCAAGGCGGATGTTCCGCAACAACTACTCCGCATCGGTGACCCCCTCGGGCTTCATCGAGATCAGGGTCACCACGGGCGACCCGCTCTACTCCGTGCAGGTGTCCGAGCGCGTTGTGTTCGTGCTCGACAGCCTGAACACCTGGATCACCACCACCAGGGCCACGAGGGCGAGGGAGCTGACCGAGGTGCGCCTCGAGTCCGCCGACAGCCTGCTCTCCCGGGCCTCGGCCGACCTCGCGGCCTTCGAGATCGAGCGCGGCCTCATCTCGCCCGACGCCCAGCTCGACGAACTGATCACCGGCCTGGCCGACCTCAAGCGCCAGTATCTCGAGTACACCGCCCAGGCCAGGGCGATCTCGGCGGGCTACGGGATGGGCGGCACGGCCGCCTCCCTCGAGATGGAGCGGCGGGCGGCCGCTCTCCTGGGGATCATCCGCGAGATCGAGAGGGGATCCGCGCCGGCCGGCATGGATTCGCTCTTCCCCGCGATCTCCCTCGAGGACTTCCCGGCGGTGCAGTTCGAGTACGCAAGGCTGCGCAGCGACTACGAGATGGCGCTGCAGCTCTCGACGGCCCTCCGGCTGAGCCTCGAGCAGGCCCGCGTGGAGGAGGGGCGCGACGGCGGGACCATCAGGCTCCTCGACGAACCCTCGCCTCCGGGCTGGAAGAGCAAGCCGAAGAAGCTCCTGATCTGGCTCGAGGTGTTCGGGGTGGCCCTCGCCCTGCTGCTGACCTTCCTGTTCGCTCGGGAGAACGTCAGGCACTTGAGGGCCGAGAGGCCGGAAGCCTGGGCGAGGTGGGAGGAGCTGTTCTCTGACATCAGGCGCGACTTCACGCCCCGCGCGAAGCGTCAGCCCCCGGAAAGCTCCCGCAGCAGCTCGCGGTAGGAGGCGAGCCTCTCCGGCGAGACCTCCCCGCGTTCCATCGCTTCACTCACGGCGCACCCGGGTTCGGCGTCGTGCATGCAGTCCCTGAACCTGCACGACGGAGCCAGCGGCCCGAACTCCCTGAAGCAGCGCCCGAGCTCCCCCCGCGGGATGTGCTCTATCGGGAAGACCCGCAGGCCGGGCGTGTCGATGAGTATCGTGCCCCCGCCCAGCGGAACCATCCTCGCCCCCACCGTGGTGTGGCGGCCCTTGCCCGTACGCCCGCTCACCTCGCCCGTCAGCAGGTCGGTCCTGCCCCCCAGGAGCTTCGCAAGGCTCGTCTTCCCCGCCCCTGACGGGCCTGACATCACGACGGTGCGGCCTTCGAGAAGGACGCGAAGCTCCTCGGTGCCCGAGCCGTCGCGGCACGAGACGCGCGCGAAGGCGGCCCCCGCACGCGTGCAGTCGCGCTCGAGACAGTCGAGCACTTCCGCGTCCCCCTCCACGGCCAGGTCGACCTTGTTCACCGCCACGCAGGCGTCGATGGAGTGCCAGGCCGCGGCCGCCAGGCACCTGTCGACGAAGCCCCGGCGGAGCAACGGGTCGCGCAGGCTGACGAAGACGAGGGCTATGTCGATGTTGGAGGCGATCACCTGAGTGCCGCCGGCGCCGTCGGACCGCTCGAGGGAGTTCCTGCGCGGCTCGAAGCCCTCTATCGAGAAGACGCCGCCGGGCGACTCGGCGACGTTCACCCTGTCGCCGGTGGCCGGGCTCCAGCCGAGGAAGAGCCTCCCGGGCACCCTGACGTCCGCCTCGCGCCCGCCGGGCAGCAGGAGCGTGACCCCGCGCCGGTGGACGCTCGAGATGAGCGCGGAGCCCGGGGTCATCCCGTCATCTCGGCTGCGCGGAACCCGTGGAGTCCAAGCGGATCACGAACTCGCCGGGGCGACCCCAGCCGAGTATCTCGCGGATGGCCTCCTCCATGGCGGCCGAATCGCCCTGCAGCGCTTCGATCCTCGTATGGAGAGAATCCCTGAGCAGCACCAGGCTGTCGCGGGTAGCCCGGGCGGAGTCGAGTTCGCCCTGGAGGCTGCCCAGCGAGAGCAGCCCGTCGGGGTTGAGGAGCAGGAAGGCGGCCAGCAGCACGAACACCGACAGGGCCAGGAGGAGGACGAACCTCCTCGCGGCCCTGCCCGGCGAGTACCCCGGCCTGTCCAATCCCTAGCGGAGGGGGGCCGGCAGCGCAGACCTGCCTGCGTAGGAAGCGCGGCCGCCGAGCTCCTCCTCGATGCGCAGGAGCTGGTTGTACTTGGCGGCCCTGTCGGTCCTTATCGGGGCGCCGGTCTTGATGAGGCCGCTTCCCGTGGCTACGGCGAGATCGGCGATGAAGGAGTCCTCGGTCTCTCCGCTGCGGTGGCTAACGATGCTGCGGAATCCGTTCCAGGCGGCCGTCGTGATGGCGTCGACTGTCTCGGTGACGGAGCCGATCTGGTTGAGCTTGATCAGGATCGCGTTGGCCGAGCGCTCTGCTATTCCCCGGGCGAGCCTCTGCGTGTTCGTCACGAAGAGGTCGTCGCCGACTATGTGGATCCTGCCGCCGAGCCTCTGCGTCATCTCGCGCCAGCCGACCCAGTCGTCCTCCGCCAGGCCGTCCTCGATGCTTGCGATGGGATAGGCGTTCACGAGCTTCTCCCAGTAGTCGATCAGGTTCGACGTGGTCATGTACTCGAAGCCCGATCCGCTCATCACGTACGCTCCGTCGCGGTGGAACTCGCTGGCAGCGGGGTCGAGGGCTATCCAGACGTTGCCGCCCGGCCTGTAGCCGGCCTTCTCGATGGCCTTCACTATGAAGTCGAGCGCGTGCTCGTTGGATTCGAGGTCGGGGGCTATTCCCCCCTCGTCGCCCACGCTCGTCGACATGCCCTTCGCGGCGGCCGCGTCCCTGAGGGCGTGGCAGATCTCGACTCCGGCGCGGAGGGCGTCGGAGAACCTCTCGAAGCCTGCCGGCATGATCATGAACTCCTGCAGGTCCAGCCGGTTAGAGGCATGCCTGCCCCCGTTGATGATGTTCATCATCGGGACGGGCAGCCTGCAGGCGCCCGAGCCGCCCAGGTACCTGAAGAGCGGGGTCTCGTGGAAGGCCGCGGCGGCCCTGGCCGAAGCCATCGAGACGGCAAGCACGGCGTTCGCGCCCAGCCGGCTCTTGTCCGGGGTTCCGTCGAGGGCGATCATGGTCGAGTCGACGAGGCTCTGCTCGTCGGCCGGGAGGCCCGTGACGGCCTGGGCTATCGCCCCGTTCACGTTCTCGACGACCTTCGTGACACCCTTGCCCCTGAAGGCAGCTCCGCCGTCGCGCAGCTCGCAGGCCTCGTGACCCCCGGTGGAGGCCCCGCTCGGCACCGCGGCCCTTCCGAACGAGCCGTCGGCGAGGAACACGTCGGCCTCGACCGTCGGGTTGCCCCTGGAATCCAGTATCTGCCTGCCCCTGACCTCTATGATCTCGCTCATAGTCAGCTCCCGTGTTGCGGGCCGTTTCCGGGACCCGTCGCCGTTCTCGAAACCATCGCCGTCCAGGAGTCCGAATATAGCGACGTGAGCGGGAATGGGATCGGATCGGACCGGATGGTGCGGCCGGCAGCTACTCGCTGCCTGCGTCTCCGGGGTCCGAGATGCCCAGGCTCGCCATCCTGGCGAGGAGCGTGGTCCTCTTCATGCCCAGGCGCTCGGCGGCCTTCGAGCGAACCCAGCCCGAGCTCTCCAGGGCTTCGACGATGTGCGCCCTTTCGATCCCGGCGAGGAGGGCGGACAGGCTCCTGCCCCCCAGAGGAGGGATGGACGCATGTCCGGCCGGGCGGGCTGGTCCGGTGCCGGATATCTTGAGGGGGAGGTCCTTCGCCTCGATCTCCTCGCCCTCGGAGAGCACAGAGGCCCTCTCCATGGCGTTCTGCAGCTCCCTCACGTTGCCCGGCCAGCCATATGCGCCGAGCACCTCGACGGCGGCGGGGGACAGGCGGAGCTGCTTCCGGCGGGTCGTCTCGGCGATCCTGGCGAGGAAGTGGTCGGCCAGCGGGAGGATGTCCTCCCTTCGCTCGCGCAGGGGCGGGATGTGGATCTCGATCACGTTCAGGCGGTAGTAGAGGTCCTCCCTGAAGGTGCCTGCGGCCACCGCCGTCTCGAGGTCGAGGTTGGTGGCTGTGATGAGCCTGACGTCCACCTTCACCAGGTCGGAACTGCCCACGGGCGAGAACTCCTGCTCCTGGATGACCCGCAGGAGCTTCACCTGCATGGCCGGGCTCATGTTGCCGACCTCGTCGAGGAACAGGGTGCCCCCGTCGGCGATCCTGAAACGGCCCAGCGACGAGGTGACCGCGCCGGTGTAGGCCCCGCGGGTGTGCCCGAACAGCTCGCTCTCGAGCAGGCCCTCGGGCAGGGCGCCCGAGTTGACCGTGACGAACGGCTGCCTCGCCCTGGCTCCCTGCCTGTGGATGGCCCTGGCCACCAGCTCCTTGCCCGTGCCGCTCTCGCCCGTGATAAGGACGGTGGCGTCGGAGCGGCTCACCTTGTCGATGAGCGCCATGATCCCGGTCATGCTCCCGCCGCCGTGGACTATCTCGCAGTAGGGCCTCTCGGTCTTCCTCACAGCTGCGAGGCCCGACTGGATGGCCTGCTCCACCGAGGCCATGACCGAGTCCCTCGTGAAAGGCTTCGGGATGTAGTCGACCGCGCCGAGGCGCATGGCCTTTATGGTGCTGTCTATCGTGGCGTAGCCCGTGATGACGATGACCGGCAGCCAGGGGTACTTGTCGCGCACCACCGCCAGCAGCTCGAGGCCCGAGATGTCGGGCAGCCGCACGTCGGTGATCATCACGTCGAACGACGCCGTGCGGAGGGCGCGCAGCGCCTCCCGCCCCTCCGAGACCGACTCGGCCGGGTAACCCCCGGCCTTGAGCATCTCGGTCAGGACGCCCCTGACGCCCTGCTCGTCGTCGACGATCAGGACCCGGTGCACCTTGCCGCCGGTCTGGCCCATATTCCCCTCTGTGTGACAGGTGACCCCGGGGTGATATTCGCCCGCTCCGGGATGATGTCAATATCTTGACGCAGGAGAGCCATTGCCTGCTCCCAGGGTGCCAGCCGCCTTCATCCTCGCTGTTCTGCCGGCCGTCCTGACTTCCGCGTGCAGGAGGCAGCCGGGGGAGCCTGTCTTCGTCATCGGACCCGACGGGCAGGCCGGGCCCCCCCGCGCGGACACGGTGCTGGTCGTTCCCGACAGCGTCCCGTCCCCGGACAGCCTGGCCCTCCCCGATTCGCTGCCGCCGGACAGTTCCACCGCTCCGAAGCCCGTGTACGAATCCCTCGAGGGGGCTCGCGTGCTGGCCGTCGAGGTGCACGGCTCCCTCTACGCGACCCTCCAGGAGGCCTGCCCCGACGGCGATCCCGACGTGCTCGGCGCCCATCTCACGAGATGCCTCTGGTGGGACATGGACCCCTGGCGCGACATCTCCGCGGGCGACTCCATCATCGCCATCTACCGCGACTCGGGAGCGGGGATGGAGAACCGCACCGTGGCGCTGCGCTACGCGCCCGCGGCGGGCACCTCGAACAGCGCCTTCGCCCTGTACCAGTACAGGCGCACGGGCGACAACTACCCGTCCTACTGGCATCCCGGCGGCACCGAGGTCATCAGGCTGCTCGACGCCATGCCCGTCTCCACCTTCGAGGAGATCACCGGCGTCTTCGGAGAGCCGAGGGGCGATCACGAGCACGGGGGCGTCGACTTCAAGGCCCCCGAGGGCACGCCCGTCCGCACCCCGCACGGCGGCAGGGTCGTGCGCATGAACTGGAACACGGAGTACAACGGGCAATGCCTGGAGCTGGACATGGGCGGCGGCTACTCGGAGATCTACCTGCACCTGCAGGGGATAGCGCCGGAGCTCTCCTGCGGGTCCACCGCCGCATGCGGTTCGGTCGTGGGCTGGGTGGGCAGCACGGGCAGGTCCTACTCGGCACACCTCCATTACCAGATAAACGACGAGAACGGCTACGCCATCGATCCGTACCTCTTCGGCGGCTCGCATTCCAGGTCGCTCTCCGGGGCCGATCTCGAGGCTTTCCGCGCCTTCACGGCCGCCTGCGACTCCATCATGGCGGCTGGTGCGCGATGACGGGCCTGACGGAATCCGCGGGCCGGCACTCCCGCTCCGGCTCGATACCCCCCTGTGCGGTGGTCACTCTCAACTTCAACGGGGCTGCGTTCCTGGCCGACATGATCGAGTCGGTGGCCCCGCAGCTCGCCTCCACCGGCTCGCGGCTCGCCGTGTTCGACAACGGCTCGACCGACGGCTCCGACCGCCTGGTGGAGGAGCGCTTCGGCGGGGAGGAGTGGTTCTCCATCCGCAGGTCGCCCGTCAACCTCGGCTTCGCGGCCGGGGCGAACGAGGCGCTCTCGGACCTGCGGGAGGAGGTGGTCGTACTGGCCAACAGCGACACCGTGTTCCTCCCCGGCAGCCTCGACGCCCTGCTGCAGGGGCTGGCCAGGCACCCGCGGGCGGCTCTGGCCGGGCCGAAGCTGCTGTGGCCCGACGGGACGCTGCAGCCCTCAATGCGCGACTTCCCGTTCCCGTGCGCGCTCATCCGCGAGCACATGCCGTTCCGCAGCCGCCTGTCGGCCAGGTATTCGAGCCATGCCTCAGAACGCAGGGCGGACTGGCTGGTGGGTGCCGTCATGGCCATCCGCACCGGGATGTTCCGTGAGACGGGCGGGTTCGACACCGACTACTTCTTCTACCACGAGGAGACCGATCTCCAGTACAGGTTCCGCGAGAAGGGGATGGAGGTCTGGTTCATCCCCTCGTCGTGCGTCGTCCACATCGAGGGTGGATCGGCGCAGGCTGTGTATGGACGGGATACGACGCTCAGGTATATATCCGCCAAACTCCGCTTCCTGCGGAAGCACGGCAGCCCCCTCGACGCTGCATGCTTCCGCCTCCTCATGTCGGTGATGCACCTGGGGAGGGCGGCCGTGGGGATCGTGCGGCCGGGGAAGGCGCTCAGGGACGTCAGGTTTTCGCGCAGCTACTGCTCGGAGGCCCTGAAGGAGCTCCGGGACGTATCCTCCCGGAGCGGGTGAAAGGCCGGCCATGCCCGCAGTCCTGGGTTTCAACTGCTACAAGCACGATTCCGCAGCAGCCATCCTGGTCGACGGCCGTCTGGCCGCCGCGGCGGAGGAGGAGCGCTTCACCAGGGTCAAGCACGACGCGGGCTTCCCCGCCAGGGCGGTCGACTACTGCCTGAAGGCCGCCGGGCTCGCGGCATCCGACCTGGACTGCGTCGCCTTCTACATGGTGCCGTCGCGCATGATGGCCGAGAACCTGCTCTTCAGCAGGCACTACATCCTCGAGAGGGGGGGCGGCAACTTCCTCCTGGCACAGCTCGCGGGCGCGCGCAAGATGTCGCTGGCGGGCTCGACGATGAAGGAACACCTCGGCCCCGGGTTCAGGGCGCGGACCGTGTTCGTCGACCACCACACGGCGCATGCGTGGGCGGCCTGGTACTGCTCGGGGTTCGAGGACCCCGCCGTCCTGACGATGGACGGCGTGGGCGAGAGGGACACGAGCCTCCTGGGCCACTTCGAGGGCCCGAGGCTGCGCAGGCTCGCGGGATCGGCATATCCCAACTCCCCCGGGGTGTTCTACAGCGCCGTCACGCGTCATCTGGGCTTCGAGCCGGACGGCGACGAGTACAAGGTGATGGGCCTTTCCTCATACGGCGAGCCCGAGTACGTCGACCTCTTCAGGAGGATGATCCGGGCCACGCCCGACGGCCGCATACATGTGGACACCCGGCTCCTGGACATCCGCAGGGGGGTGCATCACGCCAGCTTCCCCCGCGCCGTGGAGGAGATACTGGGCCCTCCGCGCTCGCCGGGCGGGGAGATGGAGAGGCGCCACGAGAACATAGCAGCCTCGGCGCAGAGGGCGCTCGAGGAGGTCGGGCTGTCCCTGGCGAAGCTCCTGCGGAAGGCGACCGGGCGCGACAGGCTCGTGATCGCAGGCGGCGTGGGGCTCAACTGCGTGATGAACGGGCTGATCGAGAGGGAGGCGGGCTTCTCCGAGATCTACCCGCTCCCCGCGCCTCACGACGCGGGCACCTCGATTGGCGCCGCGGTCGCCGCGCATCTCTCGATGTTCGGCGGGACACCCCTCGAGACACCCCCGGGCATGTACCTGGGGCCGTCCTACACCGAGCAGGAGATCGAAGCGGCGCTGATCCAGTCCAAGCAGAGCTATACCAGGCCCGGGGACATCCACGCGGAGACCGCCCGCCTCGTGGCGGACGGGAACGTGGTCGGGCTCTTCCAGGGCAGGATGGAGTTCGGACCGCGGGCCCTCGGCAACCGCTCTATCCTCGCCGACCCCCGCAGGGCGGACATGAAGGACATCGTGAACAGCGTGGTGAAGCAGAGGGAGGGCTTCAGGCCCTTCGCGCCGAGCTGCCTGGAGGAGTCGGCCGGGGAGTACTTCGAGGGCTGCCGGAAGTCGCGCTACATGATCTCGACCTACATGGTGCGCCCCGGGAAGGCCGAGGTCATCCCGGCCGTCACGCACGTCGACAACACGTCCAGGGTCCAGACCGTGACCGCGGAGACGAACCCGCCCTACTGGAGGATCATCAGGGAGTTCGGAGCCATCACCGGGGTACCGGTCGTGATGAACACATCGTTCAACGTGAAGGGCGAGCCGATCGTGGAGTCGCCGGTGGACGCCCTGCGGTGCTTCTGGGGCACCGGCCTCGACGCCCTCTCGATCCCCCCCTTCCTCATCGAGAAGAATCCCGGGGGGAACCGGAGGGGCTAGTCGCCGCCGAGCTTGCGCTGGAGGGTGCGGCGGCCGATGCCCAGCATCTCAGCAGCCCTCGTGCGATTGCCTTCCGCGAGCGCCAGCGTCTTCTCTATGACCAGGTTCTCGATCTCCTCCAGGCTGCGGGGGAGTTCGACCTGCAGAACCTCCGAGCCCCTGGCGGCGCTTCCCCTTATCTCCACCGGGAGATCGTCGGGGCCGATGCCCTTCCCCGACATGATGACGAGGCTCTCCATGAGGTTGCGAAGCTGCCTCACGTTCCCGGGCCACGAGTACCCGCTAAGGATCGCGAGAGCCTCCGGTTCCACCGCGGGGACTGGCAGACCGTGCTTCTCGGCCGCTTCGCGCACGAAGGACACGGCCAGGAGCGGGATGTCCTGCCGCCTGGCCCTCAGCGGGGGGATGTAGAGCTCCACGACCTTGAGCCTGTAGAAGAGGTCCTCACGGAAGCCGCCCTCCCTCACCCTCGCCGCCAGGTCGCTGTTCGTGGCGGCGATGAGCCTGACGTCCGTGGGGATCGGACGGGTGCCCCCCAGCCTCGTCACCTGCTCCTCCTCCAGCGCCCTCAGGAGCTTGACCTGGGTTGCCGGAGGGATCTCGCCTATCTCGTCGAGCAGCAGAGTCCCCCCGCCGGCGGCCTCGAACCTTCCCTCCGAGGCGCGTTCCGCGCCCGTGAACGCTCCGCGTTCGTGTCCGAACAGCTCGTTTTCGAGAAGAGTCTCGGGGATGGCCGCACAGTTGAGCGCCAGGTACGGCCCCGTCCTGCCGCTCAGGGCATGGATCTGCCTGGCCAGGAGGTCCTTCCCGGTGCCGCTCTCGCCGGTCACGAGGACGGTCGCCTTCACCGGGGCGACCTTCCTGACCCTCGTCATCAGCTCCTCGATCGCGCGGCTGCGGTAGATGAACGGGGTTTCCGCCCGCGATGGCTGGCCGGCCTGCGGCTTCTCGGCCGACAGCGACGCCGAGAGGGCGAAGGCCCTGCCGATGGCTTCACGTATCCTGGGGGCGTCGTCGGGATCGAGGATGACGTCGGTGACGCCGGCCTTCATCCAGGCCACCGCGTCCTCGGCGTTGACGCTCCTGCCGTAGATGACAGTCCCGGCCGAGGGGTTGGCCCTTCGCACGGATTCGAGGAAGGTTCCCACATGCATGTCGGACATGTCCGAGGCCGCGATCACTACGTTGACCGAGCGGGCCACGATGCGCCGGAGCGCAGCCCGGGCGCTCGGCTCGGAGATGACCGAGTACCCCGAAGCCGAAGCAACCGCGCCCACGGCCGACGACCTCGCGGCGCTGGAATCGACGATCAGAACCGTGCCTCTGCCGAGTATCGTAACCAGTCCGGCCCTCCGCTCGCGATGATATGGACTCGTAATATATCTCGGAGGGCCGGGCATCGTGCACGAAGGGAGAGGCATGGGCGGTGGGACGGGCTTCGCGGTGAACGACGACTACTGTTTCGTGTGCGGGAAGGACAACCCGGCGGGCCTCCGGCTCTCGCCCAGGGGCGAGGGCGGCTGCTGCCGGCTCGAGCTGGTGCCGCCCAGGGAGACTCAGGGCTGGGCCGGCGTGATGCACGGTGGGATGGTGACCGCGGTCCTCGACGAGGCGATGGCGTATGCCTCCATGAGCCTGGGCGGGCGGTACGCCACGGCGGAGATATCGGTCTGCTTCAGGAGGCCCGCCAGGACGGGGATCGAAACGGTAGTGACGGCCCGCGTCACGGAGAGCCGGGGCAGGCTTGCGAAGGCTTCGGCGGAGATGCTTCAGGAGGGGGAGGTAGTTGCTTCGGGCAGCGCGAGCTTCATACTCGTCGGGAGCTGAACAACCCGGCCTGGTCCTGCTGCTCGGCGGTTCGGGCAGGCTGGGGACGGCCTTCAGGCGAGCCCTGGAGGGTACCTGCAGGATCATCTCCCGCCCGGGCGCATCCCTTTCGGCGCCCGGATCCGCCGGCTCCCTGCTAGGCGGGCTGATGCCGGATCTGGTGGTGAACGCCTGCGCGATGTCGTCGCCCCGTGACTGCCTGCACGATCCGGCAGGCGCCCTTCTCGCGAACGCGCTGCTCCCACGGGGGCTGGCGGGGGCCTGCAGCTCCCTGGGCATCCCTCTCGTCCACTTCTCGACAGATCTGGTGTACGGCGGAGCGACGCCCCCCTACGGCGAGCGGTCGCCCTGCGTCCCGCGCTCTATCTACGGCTGGACGAAGCTGCTGGGCGACAGAGCGGTGCTGTCGGCCCATCCCGATGCTCTGGTGGTGAGGACTTCCGTTCTCTTCGGCGAGGTGGGGGCTTCGAGGCGCACCTTCTCGGAGGAACTGCTGGCCGGGCTCGTCGGTAGCGTCCATGTCGACTCGTACCGCAACCACACCCCGGTGAGCTGGCTCCCCGGAGCGGTGATGGGGGCCTTCGGGGCGGGCGCCCGTGGGCTGCTCCTGGTTGCCGGGCTCCATTCCCTGGCGAGATCGGCGTTCGCGGAGATGCTGTTCGCGCACCTGGGCAGGACGGACTGCCCGCCTGCGGGCTACAGGCCGCCCGGAGTCCCCGAGGACCTGTCCCTGGACACTTCGCGGTTCGCGCAGATCCTGGGGGATCCCCCCGACCCGTTCCAGGCCTTCGGGATCGAGTATCCTCAGGAGTCGCCGAGCACTTCCGCCAGGAATCTCCCGGTGTAGGACCCCTCGACCGCGGCCACGTCCTCGGGAGTGCCCTCGGCTATCACCATTCCGCCGCCGTCTCCCCCCTCCGGGCCGAGATCGATGATCCAGTCAGCATTCTTCACCACGTCGAGGTTGTGCTCTATCACCACGACCGTGTTGCCCTGGCCCACCAGCCGGTCGAGCACGTGCAGGAGCTTCCTCACGTCGTGGAAGTGGAGGCCGGTGGTGGGCTCGTCGAGGATGTACATGGTGTGGGAGGAGCCGGGGCGCGCCAGCTCCCGGGCCAGCTTCACGCGCTGAGCCTCGCCGCCGGAGAGTGTGGTGGCCGGCTGCCCGAGCTTGATGTATCCGAGCCCCACGTCGTCCATCACCTTCAGGGTCCTGGCCACCGCGGGAATCCGCTCGAAGAGCTCCATCGCCTGCCTCACCGTCAGGTCGAGCACCTGCGCGATGTCGTGCTCCCGGAAGGCGACTCTCAGGGTCTCGCGGTTGAAGCGCATCCCCCCGCAGGTCTCGCACACGACGAACACGTCGGCGAGGAAATGCATCTCGATCCTCTTCACCCCGGCGCCCTGGCAGTCCTCGCACCTCCCGCCGTGCACGTTGAAGCTGAACCTGCCCGGCGAGTACCCCCGCATCTTCGCCGAAGGCAGCCCGGCGAACACGGTGCGGATCTGGTCGAAGACCTTGGTGTAGGTGGCGGGATTCGATCGAGGCGTACGGCCGATCGGGTCCTGGGAGATGTTGATCACCTTGTCGACGTTCTCGTACCCCCTGATGCCCCTGTGCGGCCCCGGCGTCCCGGATGCGCCCCCGCAGAGCTCCGAGAGCGCGGGGAAGAGAGTCTGCGTGACGAGAGAGCTCTTGCCCGAGCCCGACACGCCCGTCACGCAGATGAAGCGCCCGAGAGGGAACGAGACGGTCACGTTGCGAAGGTTGTGGAGCGTGGCCCCGTCGAGCGTCAGAGTGCCGTGCGCCCTGCTCCTGGGGGGCCTTATCCGGCTTATCCGCTCGCGCCCGGTCAGATACCTGCCGGTCAGCGAAGCCTCGTCGGCCATGATCTTCGCCGGGGAGCCCTCCGAGACCACGAGGCCTCCTTCGGTGCCCGCGCCCGGCCCGAAGTCCACCACGTGGTCGGCCCTCAGGATGGTGTCCCTGTCGTGCTCCACGACGACGACGGTGTTGCCGAGGTCGCGCAGCTTCTCGAGGGTGCTGATCAATTTCAGGTTGTCGCGCTGGTGAAGCCCGATCGTGGGCTCGTCGAGCACGTAGAGGACTCCGGTGAGGCCGCTTCCTATCTGGCTCGCCAGCCTTATCCTCTGGGCCTCTCCGCCCGAGAGCGAGGGGGCGGCCCTGTCGAGAGTCAGGTAGTGCAGGCCGACGTCCATCAGGAAGCCGAGCCTGCCCTTGAGCTCCTTCAGCAGCTCGCCCGCGATCATGAGATCGTTCCGGCCCAGCCCGAGGTCCTGGAAGAAGTCCCACGCGTCGCCGACGGTCATCGAGTTGAGCTCGTGGATCCCGCGCCCAGCCACCAGGACGGAGCGGGCCTCGGGGCGCAGGCGCGACCCGCCGCACGACGAACAGGGGGTCCTGCGGAAGAATCTCTCGTATCCCGCCCTGGAGCCTTCGCTCGATGTGGTCAGGTAGAGCCTCTCGAGCCTCGGGATCACCCCCTCCCAGGGACCCTCCCAGTTCCCCCGGCTGTGCTCGCCCTCCCAGGCGAACCTGAGGATCCTCGTGTCGGTGGTCCCCCCGAGGACCGCCTGCTGCTGCTCCTCCGAGAGGCGCTTCCAGGGCGTTCCGAGGCTGAAGTCGTACACCTCGGCGAGAGCCTTTGCCAGGGTGGCGGTCCAGCCCCTGGGCTCGCCCCAGGGGGCGACTGCTCCGTCCTTGATCGACAGGGCGGGCCTGGGCACGACCAGGTCGGGATCGACCTTCATCTCGAACCCCAGGCCGGAGCAGGTCTGGCACATGCCGGCGGGGTTGTTGAAGCTGAAGAGCTGCACGGTGGGGTCGGGGAACGATATCCCGCAGTGGAGGCATGCGTTCTGTTCGCTGAAGAAGGTCTGCTCGCCCGAGTCGGCGTCGACGACGGCCATGCCGCCCGAGCCCTCCTTCAGCGCCGTCTCGACCGAACTGGTCAGCCTCGTGTCGATCCCGGGCTTCACCGAGATGCGGTCCACCACCACCATGAGGTCGTGCTTCCGCTTCTCCTGGAGCCGGATGCCCTCGTCCAGGGAGCGGATGTCCCCGTCGACCAGTATCCTGACGTAGCCCTTCTTCCTGAGGTCTGCGAGCAGTTCGGTGTAGGCGCCCTTGCGCCCCTTCACCAGGGGGGCGGCTATCAGGAGGCGGCTTCCTTCGGGCATCGACGAGATCCGGTCGACTATCTGCTGCGCCGACTGCCGGCCCACGCCCCTTCCGCAGGAGGGGCAGTGGAGCTGGCCGATCCTTGCGTAGAGGACCCTGAGGTAGTCGGCTATCTCGGTTACCGTGCCCACGGTGGAGCGCGGGTTGTGGCTGACCGTCTTCTGCTCGATCGAGATGGCGGGTGACAACCCCTCGATGCTTTCATACAGAGGTTTCTCGAGCTGCCCGAGGAACTGCCGGGCGTAGGCAGAGAGGGATTCGATGTATCTGCGCTGGCCCTCTGCATAGAGGGTGTCGAACGCGAACGAGCTCTTCCCCGATCCGGAGACGCCGGTGACCACCACGAGCCTGTTCCTGGGGATCGAGACGTCGATGCCCCTCAGGTTGTGCTCCCTCGCCCCCCTGACGACTATCGCATCCATCTTTCCTTGTTTTTCCTCCTGCGGACCTAATCGCCGGCCCGGTCCTACATGCCGATCCGGAGGCTGGGCACAAGAAACGAAATATAGCCTGGGACACGGTTTCTGCGAGAGGCCTGCGGCCCTGCGCCACAATAGCCCCTGTGCGCACCGGCTCAGGTTCACGGGAGGGGCGATGCGGGCACAACAGGATGTCCGACAGCATCATGCGGAGCAGGATGGTTCTGGCAAGGCTGTTGCTGATTATCGCAGGAGGCCGGAGAAGGCCCGGCCGGCATGAGCAGGAGAGGCGATGCATCACTTTATCGGAGACTGCCACTGCGGAGAGAGGGCTGTCGGCGCCCTGCGGGAAGCGTTCGGATGCGGCTTCCTCCCGGCCGCCGATGCGGGGCGAGTTTCGCGGAAGCCTGCGATAGACGTCTACCGCGGTGACGGGGCGCTTCACGTGGTGGCCGAAGTGCCGGGATTCTCCCCGGGCGAGATCGACATCGACGCCAGTTCCGACTCGCTGCGGATGAGCGGGCGCAGGAGCGCCCCGGGAGAGGGGCTCGGGCAGACCTGCGTCCGGGAGTGCCTGCAGGGCGGATTCTCCCGGTGCGTTGCACTTCCGGGGGAGGTCGACGCTGGTTCGGCGTCCGCCGAACTGGAGAACGGGATCCTGCACGTGGTCCTCCCCCTCGCCGGAAGCGGCGTGACCGTGAGGATAAGACCGGAATAGTAACACGGGGCGCCGGCCGAGGCCGGACAGCCCGGGAAAGATCGTCAGTGAGAGTGAAAGGATGGTTGCAGTGGGCAAGGTCATAGGGATAGACCTCGGGACCACGAACTCGTGCGTCGCGATCCTCGAGGGCGGGGAGCCGTTCGTCATCCCCAACTCGGAAGGCTTCAGGACGACTCCGTCCGTCGTGGCCTTCACCGACGGCGGGGAGCGCCACGTCGGCGTCGTCGCCCGCAGGCAGGCCATAGCGAACCCGGTGAACACGGTTTTCTCGATCAAGAGGTTCATGGGTCGCAAGTTCAGCGAGGTGGACGCCGAGAAGGCCCGGGTCCCCTACAAGGTGGTCGAGGGGCCCAACGGCGACGCGATGATCGAGATCCAGGGCAGGAAGTACTCCCCTCCCGAGATCTCCGCGATGGTCCTCCAGAAGATGCGGCAGACCGCAGAGGACTACCTGGGCGAGAAGGTGACCCAGGCCGTCGTGACGGTGCCGGCATACTTCAACGACAGCCAGAGGCAGGCCACGAAGGACGCCGGCAGGATAGCCGGGCTCGAGGTGCTGCGCATAGTGAACGAGCCCACCGCGGCTTCGCTCGCCTACGGGCTCGACAAGAAGGGCATGAGCAAGACCGTGGCCGTGTTCGACCTCGGCGGCGGCACCTTCGACATCTCCATCCTCGAGATCGCCGAGGGCGTGTTCGAGGTGAGGTCCACGAACGGCGACACCCATCTCGGCGGCGACGACTTCGACCTCAGAGTCATCGACTGGCTCGTGGAGGAGTTCAGGAAGCAGGAGGGCGTCGATCTCTCCCGCGATCCGATGGCCCTGCAGCGGCTCAAGGAGGCCGCCGAGAGGGCGAAGTGCGAACTCTCCACCACGCAGACCAGCGAGATCAACCTGCCCTTCATCACGGCCGACTCCTCCGGCCCGAAGCACATGATCATGAAGCTGACCAGGGCCAAGCTCGAGCAGCTCGTTGACGACCTCGTGGAGAGGACCAGGAAGCCCTGCCTCGACGCGCTCAGGGACGCGAAGATCGACCCCGGCAAGCTCGACGAGGTTATCCTCGTGGGCGGGCAGACCAGGATGCCCCTCGTGCAGAAGATCGCCGGCGAGATATTCGGCCGCGAGCCGCACAGGGGCGTCAACCCCGACGAGGTGGTGGCGGTGGGCGCCGCCATCCAGGCCGGAGTGCTGACGGGCGAGTTCAAGGACGTCCTGCTCCTTGACGTGACCCCGCTGACGCTCGGCATCGAGACGCTGGGCGGCATCTCCACGGGCATCATAGAGCGCAACACGACCATCCCCACCAAGAAGAGCCAGATCTTCAGCACTGCCGCCGAAGGCCAGACCGCCGTCGAGATCCACGTTCTCCAGGGCGAGCGCAAGATGGCCTCCGACAACAGGACGCTGGGCAGGTTCATCCTGGACGGGATCCCGCCTGCCCCGCGCGGCATGCCCCAGATCGAGGTGACCTTCGACCTGGATGCCAACGGCATCGTCCACGTGTCGGCCCGCGACAAGGCCACCGGCAAGGAGCAGAAGATCAGGATCGAGGCCTCGAGCGGGCTCTCCGAGAGCGAGATCCAGAAGATGGTCGGCGAGGCCGAGAGGTTCTCGAAGGATGACGAGCAGAAGCGCCAGAAGGCCGAGAAGAGGAACATGGCCGACTCGCTCGTCTACGAGGTCGACAAGGGCCTGAAGGACTTCGGCGACAGGATCGATCCCTCGCTGAAGGCCTCCCTCGACTCCGCGTCGGCGGCAGTGCGCTCGGCAAGGCAGTCGGATGACGACCAGGCCCTGGACAGGGCCCTCGAAGACCTCCAGAAGGCCTGGAGCGCCGCCGGAGAATCGATTCACGCCCAGGCCCAGGCTGCCGGGCAGACCGGCGCAGACTCCCAGCCCGGGCAGGAAGGGCCTTCTCAGGACGGGAAGACCGTCGACGCCGATTTCGAAGTGGTGGACGAATGAGCGTGACCGGCGACCCCAGGAGATCCCAGTCCAGGCACCGGCGAGAGGTGCCCTACTCGCGCAGGAGGCAGCATCAGCCGCCCCCTTCGGATATCGAAGCCCAGGGCACCGCCGGTGCGGGGGACGAGGTGCCGGCCGAGGCACAGGCCGCGGTCGAGGCCGCCGTAGAAACCGATAGATCAGGCGAGATCGAGGCGCTGCGCGAACAGAACCTCAGGCTGCAGGCCGAATTCGACAACTACAGGAAGAGGCAGGCGAGGGACTTCCACAGGCTCTGCTCCCAGGGCAGGAAGGACCTGATCGTCAGCCTGCTCGACATACTCGACGATCTCGACCTCGCGAGGGATCACAGCGCCGGCGGCACCCCTGCTTCCGACACTGTTGCCGGACTGCTCCAGATCGCGTCGAAGCTCGAGGCTCTCCTCGGCCGCGAGGGCCTGGAGGCCCTTCCGCTGGCTCCTCTCGATCCCTTCGATCCCACGCAGCACGAGGCGGTCTTCGCCGAGGATGTCGAGGGCATCGAGCAGGACATCGTACTCGAGATCCTGAGGAAGGGATACACCATCGACGGCGAGCTGGTGAGGGCGGCCATGGTCAAGGTCGGCAGGGCAGGCAGGGCCGCCGTCGGGGACGCGGAGCAGGATTGACGGACGGCAGGGATCTCTACGCGATCCTCGGCGTAGGCGAGAAGGCCACCGAGGAAGAGATAAAGAAGGCCTACAGGAAGCTGGCCCGGAAGTACCACCCGGATGCCAACCAGGGCGACAGACGCGCCGAGGAGAAGTTCAAGGAGATCTCCGACGCCTATGACGTCCTCCGCGACAGCGAGAAGCGGGCAAGATACGACGATCTGCGCAGCGGAAGGGCCTTCTTCGGCGATGCAGGCCCGGCCGGCGGGGAATCCTACGACATGGGCGGCGGAGGCTTCGGAGGATTCGAGGATCTTCTCAGCACCCTGTTCGGAGGGGGCAGACCCAGGCCATCCGCCCGGCAGGCCCCTTCGGGCGAAGTCGCAATCCCGTTCGCCACTGCAGCCCGGGGAGGCGTCGTGGACGCGGTGGTCAGGGTCGAGAAGCCCTGCCCGGCATGCAGCGGTGCGGGAGGCACGGGGGAGAAGACCTGTCCGACCTGCAAGGGCAGCGGCACGAGGACCGAGAAGCGCGGCGCCTTCAGCACGATGCACGCGTGCACCGGCTGCGGGGGCACGGGCCGGGTCCTCACTTCGAAGTGCGGCTCCTGCAGCGGCACGGGAAGGGCATCCTCGAACCAGCGCATGTCGATCGACGTGCCTCCGGGCTCGTCCGACGGCGATCTGCTGCGGCTCAGGCAGCCCGACGGCTCGTCGGCCATCGTCAGGCTGAGGGTCAGTCCCGACAGGTTCCTCCGCCGCGAAGGGCTGGACATACACTGCTCGGTTACGGTCACCGCCCCGAGAGCCGCCCTGGGCACCACGATGACGGTGCGGACCCTCGACGGCAGGATCCGCCTCAGGATCCCGCCCGGCACCCAGCCCGGCACGATCCTGAGGATCCCCGGGAAGGGGGTGCCGCACGGCTCGTCCCGCGGCGACCAGTACGTCCGGGTCGAGGTCTCGGTGCCGGTCCCCGCGAACGACGACGAGCGCCGCCTGTGGGAACAGCTCCAGTCGCTCGAGGGTATACGGAGGCAGCACGGGAGCGGATGAAAACCCGGAGGAAACGGCGATGACACTTTCCAGAAGCATTGTTTCCGCGCTGCTCCTCATCTCCGCCTCGGCCTGCAGGGGCCAGGCGGAGCCGGGAGCCGCAGCGGCGGCCGATCAGGCTGGAGCGCCTGCATCGGCGCAGGTCACCGATCCCGGGGCGCTCAGCGAGACATTCTGCGGGATCGCCTCGTCGGCGGGGCCATCGGTAGTGACGATAACATCGAGAAGCATCGAGAAGGCCATGTTCCCCGACTTCCAGTCCATCCCCTCCCCGTTCGGGATGGATCCGTGGTTCGGCTTCCCGGGCATGCAGGAGAGGGAGTACGTCAGGGAGGGCCTCGGCAGCGGCGTGATAATAGATCCCCAGGGCTTCATAGCGACCAACAACCACGTCGTCGAAGGAGCCGACGAACTCGAGGTCATCCTGGCCGACGGGTCGAGGTTCCCTGCGATCCTGGCGGGAACCGACCCCAGGACCGATCTGGCGGTCGTGAAGATAGACCCCGGCCAGACCACCCTCACGGCCCTGCCCATGGGGGACGCCGGTGATCTGAGGGTGGGGCAGATCGTGCTCGCGGTAGGATCGCCGTTCGCACTCAGTTCGTCCGTCACCCAGGGCATCATCAGCTACATCGGGCGCACGGGCGTGGGGCTGACCGACTACGAGGACTTCATCCAGACCGACGCGGCCATCAATCCGGGCAACAGCGGCGGGGCGCTGGTGAACCTCGACGGCGAACTGGTGGGGATCAACACTGCCATCGCGAGCCGCACCGGGGGATACGACGGCATAGGTTTCGCGATCCCCGTCGACATCGTGGAGATGGTCACGTCCGAGATCATGGAGCAGGGCTCCGTCTCGCGGGGATGGCTGGGCGTGATGATCCAGGACGTAACGGCGGGCTTCGAGGAGGAGTTCGGCGAGGCCAGCGGCGTGATCGTGTCGGAGGTGGCGCCTGGCAGCCCTGCGGGCGTGGCGGGCCTCCGAGTCGGCGACGTGATCGTCGGGCTCGACGGAGAGCCCGTCGAGTCGGTCGCCGGTTTCAGAAACACCATCGCCGCCATGGACACGGGCGACACCGTGAGGCTGCTGGTGAGCCGGGACGGCGACAGGCTCCAGATGGAGGCCGAAGTCGGCGAGCAGCCCGGAGAGGCCCCTGCAGCCCAGGGCGTCGAACAGGCGCCGATCAGGACAGATACGGGCTGGACCCTGGCCGATCTCGACGAAAGAACCGCCGCTTCACTCGGATACGAAGGCCCGGGAGTCGTGGTGGCGTCGACCGACCAGGGAGGCGCCGCGGACCGGTCGGGGCTCGTGCGGGGCGACATAATAGTCGAGGTGGACAGGGAACCGGTGTCCTCTGTTGACGAGGCCCGGCGCCTGGTGTCAGCTTCCGGCGACGGAGTCCTCCTGCTCGTCTGGCGCGGGGGGCATACGATCTTCATCCTGCTCGAGCTGGGCTGACGCCCTCTCGGCAACGGGAGCATCCTTTGGACCTGAGATATCTAGTGCTCGCAGCGGCTGGGTTCGCGCTTTCGACAGCCGGTTTCGTCATGCTGGGCCGCGGCAGGCCCGCAGCTCCCGTGTCGGGGCTGGTCTTCCTGGCCGGCGTCGTTTCCCTGGTCCTCGGAATCCTGCTGACCTGCGTACCGGGCTTCTTCGGAGGCTGATCCGGGCTCCGGCCTCTCCGCATGCGCCAGGCTCTACTTGAGCAGGCGCATCCTCCTGAACTTGTCCACGAAGGTGAACAGGAGCTCGTTGTCCGGATGCTTCTCGAGGCCCTCAGAGGCTATCGCGGCTGCGTTGGGAAGCGCGTTCAGGGAGATCTGCTCGCGGACCTTGCGTATGTACTCCTCCGCCCCGTCCTGGAGGGTTGATCTGGAGGCTGCAGGAGCCGCCTGGGCCGCCGGCTGCGCCCTGGTCTGGGGAGCGGCCCCGGCAGGGACGGGGGACTTCTCGAGCGCGGAGATCAGGTCTTCCAGCCCGGCGGCCTGCGGCATGAGAGCGAACGCCTCCCGGGCCGACGTGAACGCCTCCTGCGGCAACCCTGCCGCCAGCTTCCGCACTCCGAGCCGGACCAGGTTCTCGGCCTTCATCCTCCTCTGGAGAGAGCCGATGCGGGCCCTGACCTCCGGATCGTCGGGAGCCCCGGCCTTTGCCTTCTTCAGGAAGCCGACGGCTCCGGCCTCGTCTCCCGCGGCGAGAGCCCTCTCGGCTGATTCGAAGAATTCTCTGACACTCTGAGGAACGGGCACGCTTGTCCTTTCTCCGGCCTCGGGGGCCGCTTCGGCCCTTCGGGCGGGCGATGGGGCCGGAACCTCGCCGGGTACGGCCTGTCTGGCTATGGACCTGGACGACATGCCTGAAGCGGGTCTGGATGGTGCAGTCCTGGCCGGCTGGGGGGGTGCGGGTACCGGGCGGTGGCCTTCCGATGCCGCCTTCTGAGCTGGCTTCACTGACTTTTCGGCAGCGGGCCGGGCGGTGCTCTCGCTTCTAACCTCGCGGTTCTCGAGTGGAGGGGTCACGAGGGGTTTCGTCGGATCGAACCCGGGATCGACGGAGCGCTTCGTGCTCTCGGGTGCGATGATCGGAGCGGGTTCGCGCGACGCCCGGGACTGTGGCGCGATGGATGTCCGGGCCTCCCTGACGGGTCTGATCGGGGATGCTGCCGGATCGGGCCTGCCTTCCTTCTCAGCCCGGGATTCGCGTGCCTCCCTGGCTTCGCGTGCAGCCTTCAGCTCGCGAGCCGTCCGGGCCTCCCGCGCGAGCTTCGCCTCTCGTGCGGCCCTGGCTTCCTCGGCCGCCCTGGCCTCCTCGGTTTCCCGGGCTTCGCGTTCGATTCTGGCATCTTCGGCGGCTCTGGCCTCCCGTGCAGCCCTGGCCTCCTCGGCGGCCTTAGCCTCGCGTGCGGCCTTCGCCTCCCTGGCAGCCTGGGCCTCTCGTGCGGCCCTGGCTTCCTCGGCCGCCTTCGCTTCGCGTGCGGCCTTCGCCTCCCTGGCGGCCTGTGCCTCGCGTGAAGCCCTGGCCTCCTCGGCCGCCTTCTCCGCAATCTTCACGGCTTCGGCGGCCTTCTCCTTCTCGAAGATCTGCTCTTTCTCGATTGCGAGGATAGCTTCGGTGACGGCACTGCTTCCGGGGTCCATCGAGAGCGCCTTCTTCAGGATGACGAAGGCTTCGTCCCGGTTGCCCTTCTGCAGTTCGGCCTTGGCCTCCCTCACGAGCGAGGCCACCCTGGCCCTGTTCTCCGTCGCCATGCTCCCCCCAGACCTTTTGCCGCGTCTCTTTCTATCGAACCCGCGGTTCGGGGTCAAGCCCCTTTCGTACGCCGTCCGAGCGCTGAACCGATGACGGCGGCGAGATCCCTCGCCAGCCCGGCCGGACCCATGAGGAGGAGATGCCTCAGGATCAGCGCGGGTATCCTGGTGAAGGGCCTCCTCAGCAGATAACCAAGCCCCGTCCTGGCCTGCGCCCGTTTCCGGAGGTCGCGAAGCTCATCGTCTGTCATGTCTGTGAGATTGACCAGAAGAGAATCTGCGGCGTTCATGCTCTCGAGAAAGCGCTCCAGATCGCCGATTCTGCCGTCCGCGAGCGCCCGGTCGAAGATCCTCGTACCGGGATAGGGAGTGACGAAGAGCATCGGCGCGGTGATGTCGGCCTTCCTGCAGAACTCGACCGTCTCCTCTACCGTCTCCCGAGTCTCCCCGTACATCCCGATCATGAAGCTGCCCTCGGCGTGCATGCCCGCCCTGCGGGTCAGCCGCAGCGCGTTAAGGCACTGCTCAGGGGTGACTCCGCGGTTCATCGCCTCGAGCATCCCGGCGCTCCCGGACTCGATCCCGTAACTGATCCAGTAGCAGCCCGACCTCTTCATCTCGGAGAGGAGGTCCTCGTCGACGGTGTTGACCCTCCCGAGGCACGACCAGCGCAGACCGGGGAGTCTCTCCCGCATGAGCCTGCAGACTTCGAGCACGAAGGACCTGTCGCTCGTGAAGAGGTCGTCGGGGAAGCCCGTGTAGCGTATGCGGTATCTGCGCACCAGTTCCTCGATCTCGGCGACGATGGATTCGGGGCTGCGCCTCCTGACGCGCCGCCCGTAGATCCGGTAGCAGTAGACGCATTCGAACGGGCAGCCCCTGCTGGCCACGACCTCCATGTGCCGCGTCGGCTTCCCCCTGTGGTCGAGGCTGTGGATGTAGCTCTCGATCGGGAAGAGATCCCAGGCTGGCCAGGGGAGGGCGTCCAGATCTCCTGCATGCTCCCGCTCCGGCGACAGGACGGTTCTTCCTTCCGGGGACAGGAATGCGAGCCCGGGTATTTCCCTCCACTCCCCGCCCGACTCGACCGCCCGGGCCAGCTCCACGGCGGTCGTCTCGCCCTCTCCCCTGACTGCGGCATCCAGGCGGCATGACTCCAGATAGGTGCCGGGCAGGGTGGTCGCCCCGCTGTTCCCGGCGATGAGGAAGGCGTCCGGGAGTGCCTCCCTGAGACGCCTGCCCAGTTCCCGGGCATACCTGAACCGGGTGACCATCCCGCCCAGGCCGATCATGCCGGGTTTCAGGGCGGAGACCTGCGCGACGGCCGCGTCCACGGAGAGGTCCGAGCCCTCCATGTCGACCACGGTGACATCGTGGCCGGCATTCCTCAGGGATGCGGCGACATACGCCAGCCCGAACGGGAAGTACTTCGACCTCCTGCCGGAACCGTATGGCGGATAGACCAGGCAGATCCTCATTCAATCTCCCGGGGGCAAGGCTGCGGACAGGGACGCTTCTGTCCCCTGCGAAACGCGCACCCGCGCCAGTATAGCCTTGCAGCGTCCTGCGGGCAACGAAACCCCTGCTCCGATCCACTGGCACGAACCCGCTCGTATCGGCATGTTACATGGCTGCCTGAGGGCGAGGTCGTATTTCGTATCCGAAAACACGCTAAGCAGATGGAGTCTTTCCCATGTTCAAGAAGCTGTTCTCGCACGGCGGCCCGAAGATGGCTCCGCGCAGCAGAGGACCGGTCGGCCTCATAGACCTCTCGCTCCGCGACGGGCAGCAGTCCCTCCTCGCCACCCGAATGTCGACCCCCCAGGTGCTCGAAACGATGCCCCTCATTCTCGACTGCGGCGTCAGGCTGATGGAGGTGTGGGGCGGGGCGACCCTCGACAGCGCGATGAGGTTCCTCGACGAGAACCCGTTCGACCGCCTCCACAGGATGTCTGAGCTCGCGAAGCCCTACTCCTGCGGCCTGAGGACTCTCTCCAGGGGGCAGAACCTGTTCGGGTACGACCCGTATCCCGACGACATCGTGAGCGACTTCAACAGCGAGGCGGTCCGCTCGGGGACCACGGTCATGCGTATCTTCGACGCACTCAACTACATCCCCAACTACATGGCCGCCCTCGAGGGCGTCCGGAAGGCGGGGGGCTCCTTCGACGGCGCGGTCTGCTACACGAACGGGCCTCTGTACAAGACATCGTATTTCGTCGACAAGGCTCTCGAGCTCGAGGCCGCGGGCGCCGACATGGTCTCGGACAAGGACATGGCCGGCCTGAAGGATCCCGTCCAGGCCTGGGAATACTACACCGCGCTCAAGGAGAGGCTCAGGGTCCCCGTCGTGAGCCACACCCACTGCACACCCGGCTACGGCCACATGAGCGCGGTCATCGCACTGCTCGCCGGAGTCGATTCGATCGACGTGTGCTTCCTGCCGTTCGCAGGCGGCTCGTCGCATCCCTCCATCGAGATCGTCTCCCTGTTCGCCGACCTCCTGGGGATCGACACGGGGCTCTCCCTCGACGAAGGCAGGCTCGGCAGGGTCCATGCCGCGCTGGCCAGGGTGATCGAGGAATGCGAGAAGAAGTTCGCGCTGCAGGTGCACAGGTCGGTCTGGCCCGGCCGCGATGTCCTCGAACCGCTCGCGGTGAAGACTCTCGATCTGCTAGCTGAAGGCCGCATCGTGCAGGCCCTCGAGACCGTCCACAGGATGGAGGCCGCATGCGGCTTCCCGCCTCCGAACGATGCGGTCAGGAAGTCCCAGATACCCGGCGGCATGTACAGCAACTTCAAGAACCAGCTCGCGAAGGACGGCAAGAGCGACTACATGGACAAGGCCCTCGAGGCGGTGCAGGAGGTCAGGTCGAAGGCCGGCTGGGTCCCCCTGGTCACCCCCACGTCGCAGATCGTGGGTGTGAAGGCTTACTTCGTCGCGCTGGGCAAGGATGCGAACCCGGTTCAGTATGTGAACCTGATCGCGGGCTACTACGGGAAGACGCCGTTCCCGGTGGATCCCGGCTACCGCGAGCAGGTCTGCGGCTTCCGCGACGAGAGGACCTACGATTCCTCCCAGTTCCCGCGAGCGATCCCGACCCTCCCCGGCACATCCATACCCATCGCCGAGACCGAGCAGGAGAAGCTGCTCTACTACCTCTTCCCCGACAGCTCCGGGAAGGCCTATCTGGAGAAGCTGAAGGGGGCCGCCCACGCCGAAGTCATGAAGGAGGCGGCGCAGAAGAGGGAGCGCGAGGAGCAGGCCAGGCTGAAGAAGCTGCACGACGAGGCCATCCTCAACCGGTTCTCGGAATCGATGTGCGACCTGTCCGAGCACCTGTCCGAGGCCATGACGCTCCTGAGCACCGAGGAGGACCCCGCGACGAACATGCTCATCAAGGAAGCCGCGGAGTACACGGATATCTAGTCGATTTCGCAGGGCGAAATCGACTGTAGCCCGCAGCATGGTTCCCGGAGGGAACCTGCGAGAGGGCGTGCCCTGATCCGCCTCGGCGGATCAGCATGTCCGTCGCGGCCGGGAAGATCCGGCCGCTCGTAAGCGCTCTCGCGACTTTGCTTCGCAAAGTCACTGTCGCTTCCTTCTCATTTCGCGCGGCGAAATGAGGGAATCGACTGTAGCCCGCAGCATGGTTCCCGGAGGGAACCTGCGAGAGGGCGTGCC
>CAZMAT010000021.1:0-69 GCA_964564435.1 uncultured bacterium | reverse complement strand
CTTCATTTCCGCTGACGCGGAAATGAAGGCGTCGCCAGCTTGTTTGCGAAGCAAACATGCGAGAGACCA
>CAZMAT010000020.1:0-32700 GCA_964564435.1 uncultured bacterium | reverse complement strand
TCCTGCTCGACGAGGTGAGCGAGCTCGACCGCGACCTGCAGGTGAAGCTGCTCCGAGCCCTCCAGGAGAGGCAGGTGCTTCCCGTAGGCGGAACCAAGCCCGTGCCTTTCGACGTGAGGCTGATCGCAGCCACCAACGTCGACCTCAAGAGCAGGGTGGATGCGGGAGAGTACAGGGCCGACCTCTTCTACAGGCTCAACGTCATCCCCCTGCACGTCCCGGCACTGCGAGAGAGGGCGGCCGACATACCCCTGCTCGTCGAGCGCTTCAACAGGCTCTATGCGTCCAAGTTCGGGGCTCCCGTGAAGAAGTTCGCCCCCGACGCGATGAAGGCCCTCCAGCAGTACCCGTGGCCGGGCAACGTCCGCGAGCTCGAGAACCTCGTCGAGCGCCTCTGCGTCATGGTGCGCGGCGACAGCGTCACATTGCGCGACCTGCCCGACACGTTCACGGCTTCCACTGTGACGCAGAGAACCCCGTCCGCTCCCGTCGATTCTCTGCAGGATGGCGGCACGGCGGAGGAAGCAGGCCAGGTTCCCGCGTTCCAGGATTCGGGCTCGATCCCGGCCCTGCACGAGGTCGAGGAGGCCTGGATCCGCTTCGTGCTCGACCACAGGGCCGGAGGGCAGAAGAAGCTTGCCGCGAAGCTCCTGGGGATAGACGAGAGCACCCTCCACAGGAAGCTCGAGAGGTATTCCCGCAGAGGCGGCGGGAAGGTTGACTAGGTTCACCCTCGGGCGCTCCGCGACCCTGGTGCTATTCACCACCATCCTGTTCTCCGCCGGCATGCTGCTAGGTCAGACGGGCATCCCGGTCGAGGACGGCGGAGAGGTGATCACGGTCGCCCGCCTGGGCGGGACCATGCACCCGCCCGGCATGCCCCTCCTGGCGCTGCTTCTTCGCGTCTCCTGGTTCCTGGGTGAACAGGGTCCGATTGTGCTCGCAGCCTTATGTGCATCGCTCTCACTCACCCTGCTGTTCCGGCGCTCCGGCATCACAGGGCTTGCCATGGCCCTGGCCGTCATGGCAATGCCGTCCTTCCGCGAGAGGGTGCTGGCCTGGGACGCCTACGGGATCCTCTTTCTCCTCTTCACGGTTGCCCTCGCGTCCGAGGGGCTCTCAGGGCTCCCGTCCGGCTATCTCACGGGCCTTTCACTGGCGGTCCACCCGGCCGGCGTGCTCATGCCCGCGGCTCTTTCCTGGCGCTGCAGGAGCATCCTGGCCACCCTGTGCGGACTCGTGCTGGGAGGCAGCCTCTACCTGGCGCTGCCGGTGATGTCGGCAGCGGGCTGTGCGGTCGACTGGGGCTCGCCCGGAGCCTTGTCGAAGTTCATCGCACAGGTGAGTGCCGCGGGCTACAGGGAGGTGTACGGAGCATCTATGGGGAACCTGGACCCGACGGCCCTTCTCCGGCACCTCTCCGCCCTGCGCGGCATTCTCTGGCCGGCGTTCATGCTGCCTGTCGCCGCAGGAGCAGTCCTGCTCGCCCTTTCCTCCCGCAGGAAACTGCTCCGTCTCGGGCTCCTGCTCTTGCTGGATGCCGTGTTCACTCTCCTTGTGAACCCCATGGCTTCGGGGACCTCCCAGACAGGATGGCTGTCCCTCCTCGTGCTATGTGCACTTGCAGCTGCGGCCTGCGAAACACTGCCGCGGGCCGCATCGCTGGCGCTCGCCGCTGCCGTGGCCCTGCCGCCGCTCATCTCGCCGGGCGATCCATTGCCCGACCAGACCGGGGAAGTCGAGGCCTTCGTGTCATCGACGCCGCTCGAAGCCGGCCTCTTCATCTCCGACAACGACATGCTCTACGGCTGCTGGATGGAGAAGTACGGGAGGGACCTCCGCCCGGATGCGGTACTCCTCTCCACCGGCAACTTCTCGCCGTGGTTCGAGCGCCTCGCAAGGCGCTACAATCCCGACCTGGACACTTCCGGAGGCCTGAACGAGGCCGGCGGGCCAGGCACGCCCCGCGAGGTGGTCGTCGCAAGGCTCGTCGAGATGACGATCCGGAACAACCCGCAGAGGGAGTTCTTCTCCGACAGATAGGCTTGCATAGCGCAAGCCCCGATCCCCGGAAAGGGTTGATGGTTATCGATCAGAATGTTAAGAAGATGGACTGGAAGGGCAGTTCCAGATTCGGGAAGGAATTATGCTTCACTATGGGTAACAGGGGGGTGAGGCATGCAGAGGGGTTTCACGCTGATCGAGCTCATGATCGTGGTAGTGATCATCGGGATACTTGCAGCCATTGCCATTCCGAAGTTCTCAAATGTTCAGGAGGAAGCCAGACAGGCGGGATGCAGGGGTAACATGCGCGCCATCGCGATCGCAGAGGCGATGTACTTCCCGCAGTACAACGTCTTCACCACCGACATCACTAATCTCGACGAGCTGCAGGAGAACGCATCCATTGTGAGGTGTCCCTCGCGAATAGCTGCCGGGCCGTATCTCCTGGCTGTTCCGAGCGCCAACGAGTGCACGGTGACATGCCCGGTGAACGTTGTTACCGATCATGGATCGATGGACACCGGGATCGCGAGCTGGTGACCGGATTGACGGCATGGCATTCTGTTTGCAGAATGCGGTTCGGAGGGCCGCGCAGTCCGGCGATGGCAATTAATGGTCAGATATATTGCCTGATGCGTGGTTAATGTGCCTTTGGGTCCTGTGTTGCTTGTGTAATGTTCATTGAGTCCCACAACCCTGGAGAGGAGAATCCCATGAAGAAGAGAGGCTTCACCCTCATCGAGCTCATGATCGTGGTCGTCATCATCGGCATCCTCGCCGCCATCGCGATCCCGAAGTTCGGCGCAGTGAAGGAGCAGGCCGAGAGGGCATCCTGCCGCAGCAACATGCGCTCCATCGCCTCCGCCGAGGCCATGTACCTCGGCCAGAATGAAGTCTATGGCACCATCGCCAACCTGTCCGGTGCGGGCGGCATGATGGAGAACGCTGATGTTGTCGAGTGCCCGTCCAACAACAGCCCATACACTGTGACCGTGGGAGCTGACACATACGACCTGCCGTGCCCATTTGATCCTTCTGTTCCCGATGGTCATGGAAGCATAACCGACGGCGTGATCAGCTGGCAGTAGTTTAGAACTGGTATCGAATGGAGCGGCGGGCCTCCGGCCCGCCGCTCCCTATTCCGGGTACTCCACGCGGCACAGGATGTAGATGCCGTCGCTTGCCACCTCCCGCAGTACATCCTCGTCCTCATCAATCAAAGCCAGCGAGTCTGATGGATCTAGTGCATCCAGCGGAGGGTTCCAGTAATAGAGGCTAGCCATGTTCATGCCCATGGGATCGCCCCTTGCGAAGCAGACATGCGTGACTCCCAGGTCGCGAAGCAGCGAGAGCTCATCCTCGATCGGTCCGGAGAGGAATAGCCCTCTCGCACGTGGATGCATGCGGGCGCAGACCACCGGGAAGTCGGAGTAGTATCTCTCGTTCGAGTTCAGGGACAGGATCACGGAGCCATCGGGCAGAGCCTCGTTCGCCAGGAGCTGGATGCCCCTGGGGGAGAGGTACGTATCCGAGTCGAAGGTGAGGATGCGCGACGACCGCATGAATCCGAGCATGAACCTCGTCCTCGGCGCGAGTTCCGAGTTCGCCGACACGACCACTGCGATACCCAGTCCGATCAGGAGCCCCATCCATCCCGCCGGCCGCCATGAGGCTCCGAGTACCGCGATTAGGGGGAGGGCCATAATGGTGTATTTTGCGCTCCAGCTGATAGGGCTTAACAGCAGCGCCGCGAGAACCATGTACCCCCCGAAGGTGGCCATCAGCACGATCCTCCCACTCCTGCCCTCCGTCTTCAACGCCGATGCAGCGAAGCCCAGCACCAGAAGCAGCAGGGGATAGTCCCAGGCCAGCGACAGGTCACCGAGGTCTGCCAGGAGACCGGGGCTCTGTCGAATCGACAGCGCGTCGAGAACTGGAACGGTTGTCCAGACCCAGTCTCCCACGGCTTCTGGGAAGCTCATCGGCCCTGTATAGAGAAGCGATCCGGTATGGATGAACGTCCTCGCCATGTAGCAGCCCGGGAGGAGGAGCATGAGGGCGATGCCCGCCGCGAGCCTGCCAGGTCGCAGTCCCTCTGAGGCCAGGTGGAGGAGGATGAAGAAGGGCAGGAGTATCCATGCCGTCATCTTCACCGCGAGCGCGGCTCCGAACAGGAGGAAGGGCCAGAGTCCGGCCCCTTCGGCTCCGAGAAGCAGCCTTCGTGCCGGGATCGCCATAGCTGCAGTCACGAAGAATGCGAGGGTCATGTCGACCTTCGCCAGCGATCCCCAGCCTATTTGGATGTTCGAAGCCATGACAGCAGTGAGAGCGAGCAGTGTTCCGGAAGCACCAAGCTTAATCGAACGCGATGCAAGGAGGACTGAGGCGACCAGCAGGCTCATCTGGAAGACCTGCAGGAGGCTCAGCCTGTCCGTCCGCCTCTCGATATCCTCCGAATCGATGCCCTCGAGGCCGGAGATATCAGGTATCGCCAGAGAAGCCGGCCAGAGAGCGAGGGTCTCGCCCAGGAGTGGCATCACCGAGAATCTGGTCTCCTCCAGGAAGGTGATTTGACCTTCGCCGAGCCACCTGTCCGGCTGCACGGCGTATGTGATGAGCGGGTCAGGATTATCCTGGGGCTTGGCGGCCCTTAAGAGCGTGCTGGGGAACAGTATGACCAGAAGCAAGTAAAGGATAGCAGACAATGCATCCGGTCTGAAGGGCCGTGCATGTCGGAGGCTCCTCGCTGCAATGCGAACCAGGTAGGCCAGCCCGTAGAATCCCGTTGCTGCGACGAGACAGGCCATGAGGCGCGCATCCAGCAGGTGCAGAAGCGACAGCGGGAAGGCCAGAAGGAGGAAGGCGAGCATCCCGGTGACGATCGTCGGGCCGGGCCGGCTCCCCGAGAGCCTCCTGAGCGGCTTTTCCAGAAGCAGCCCCGCTCCGTGGAACGCGGCCCACAGGAAGAGGATGCGGGCGAACACCAGCATCGCCGCAGGAAACCTGGTCATCTCGACCTCCCTTTTGATCTCCGAAGATAGCTATGGACCTGAACACTGGCATCGCCCTGACGCGTGGGCTATTCTTCAACAGAAGACAGGGAGGGGCATGTCCAGGATCGGATCCACGATTCCTTTGCTTACCGCAGTCCTCCTCGCCACCCTCGCGGTCCACCCGTACCCGTACGACAACGTCGTCACACGCTGGGCTATGACGCGCTCGCTGTGCGACCAAGGATCGATCCTGGTAGACAGGTACGAATTCCTCACCAGCGACAAGGCTCTCTCCGATGGACACTATTACTGCGACAAGGCAGTCCTCCTCTCAGTCGCGGCATTGCCGGCTTGTCTGGCATCCTCCGTGCTCGGCGTGGGAGAACCGTCCAAGCCCAAGGACTTGCTAACGGATCCTGCGCGTATCATCTCAGAGAGGCTGGTCGTCGGAGGCAGCTTCCTGCTGCTCCTGCTGGTCCTGGGATTGATGACGGGCGGCAGCAACATTTCGATGCTGGCGCTCGGTCTGGGCAGCATTCTGCTCCCTTACTCCAGCCTGTTCTACGCGCACGTCCCGGCGGCCGCCCTTCTCTTCCTGAGCTGGTTCTGGCAGCAGAGGGGAAGATATGCGCTTGCCGATGCCGCGGGCTGCCTCGCCTGCGCGCTGGAGTTCCCGGTCGCCGCTCTTTTCTTCGTGCTGCTGCTGTACCGTAGTAGAGGTTCGTGGAGTCCGTTCAGAGCCGCCAGGCTCACTTCATTCGCGTGCATGGCCTTCGTCCCGCAGCTCGCACACAATTGGCTCGCCTTCGGGAGTCCTTTCCGAATGGGCTACTCTCTGGAGAGCGTATCAGCCTTTGCGGGAATGACGACCGGTCTATTCGGCTTCGGCATGCCTGACCCGGCGGCTATCGCGATGCTGACAGTCTCGCCGGAACGCGGACTCTTCTTCTACATGCCCTGGGCGGCTCTCGGGCTCGCTGGCTTCTTCACAGGCAGGAGCTTCCGGGAAACCCTCTGGAACGATCCCGGACCCCTTCTCGTCTGTCTCTACATTGTCCTGTTCAGTGCGTACTACATGCCCTCGGGAGGATGGGCCTTCGGCCCCCGGCACCTGATACCGGTCGTCCCCTTCCTGGCGCTGGGTCTCCACAGATTCATCTCGGACAATCCCCGGCGGGCGTTCACCGCATGGCTGCTGATACTCCCCGCCATGCTCCAGGCCCTGATCGGCATCCTCGGCGAGATCCACCAGCCCGTGCACCCCATGGAGCAGCCTGTCCCGCTGCCCCAGTGGAACATCGGCATCAGGATGCTGCTGGACGGGCATCATTCCTCCTGGCTCGCAGGAGCGGCTGTAATGTGCGTACTCACGGCCTTCGCGATCCTCTCATGGCTGATCGCCGGGCGAGGACTCAGACCATCGGTCTCCGGTTTCATCCCGCTGATCGTCTGGGCGGGGCTCCTCCTCATGGTGGATACGGGCTGGGGCGGGAGGATCGACTACTACAGGGGAGTGCTGGCGGAGCAGAGATCGGAGTTCGACCTGGCTGCCGGGTACTACTCCTCGGCGGCGAGGGATCCATCGGCGCCTCCGATCGTGCGCGAAAGGGCCGAACGGTGCTCGGCCCTCGCCCGGGGTGGTGCTCCATGAAGACTGAGTCAGATCGGATCGAGCCTTTCCGCGTAGGCCTGACCGCAGCCAGCCTGACTGGTAACAAGGGCGCGGCAGCCATGGCGGCGGCAGCGGTGGATGGACTGGCCTGGAGGCTGCCGGAGGGGACCCGCTTCCTTCTGTTCAGCCCGTATCCCCGCCGGGACCGCGAAACCAACTACCGCTCGAACCTGACGATCGTCCCGGCCCCGCCCCTTCATGCCATCCTGATGTTCCCGGCTTTCTCTCTCGTCTTCCATGTCCTTCGAAGGTTCCATCTCCCGACGGCTCCACTCGTCCGCCTTTACCGCCCACTCGGGGCCATGCTGTCGTGCGATGCCGTGCTCGACCTGTCCGGCATCTCGTTCGTCCACGGCAGGACCCCCGCCCTTGCCTACAACGTCGCATGCCTGCTGCCCCCGCTGCTGCTCGGAAAGCCTGTCATCAAACTGTCCCAGGCGTTCGGACCCCTGGGCGGAGGATTCTGCCGGATGGCTGCGAGAAAACTCCTCCCTAAGCTTGCGATGGTGTTCGCCAGAGGCGGCGTTTCCTCCGCCCACCTGTCGGATGCTGGAATCCCCTGTACAGCCGTCGCTCCGGACCTCGCCTTCACCCTGGAGAGCCCGGCAGTGGAATCCACAAAGGAGTCCGGCATCAGGATCGCCCTCATCCCGAGCGAGGTCATGCGGAGGCGGTGCGCAGGCCAGGGGATCGACTATCCCGGGCAGCTTGCGTGGTTCTGCTCGAATGCCTCGAAGGAGCTCGACGCAGAGATCGTCCTGATAGCCCACAGCAATCTCGGGCCGGAGAAGAGGTCCCACAACAACGACTGGCATGTCTGCCGCGAGATAGAAGGCAGAATCGAGCCCGGTGTCAGGATCAGCACAGTACTGGAGGAATCGGGTCCGGAGGAACTGAGGAGGATCATCGCCGGCTGCACGATCGCAGTGTCATCCCGGTTCCACGGCATGGTTTCGGCTCTGGCGTGCGGCGTACCCGTCGCTGCCACTTCGTGGAGCCACAAGTATGCCGAGGTGATGAGCCAGTTCGGCGTGGGGGACTTCGTGCTGGAAGCCGGCGACACCACAGGAACCCGTCTTCTCGATCTCTGCAGACGGCTTCTCGCCGATCGCTCGACCCTTGCAGCGCAGATCGGACTCGCCGGGGTCAGCGTCAGGGAGGCCGCCGGGAACCAGCTCGACCGCGTCGCAGAATACCTGAGGGATCCGCCTGCTTCAGCACATCGCTCACGCCGGGCCATTCCAGCGCGCTTCCTGCCGGATGGCTGCCGGCCCGCCGTCAGGATCGGATTCTCTCTGCAGGAGGCGACATCCGGCATACGAGCCTCCGGGGGCCTGGTCACTGCGATGCTAGAGGACAGGATCGAGACGGGTGCATCGAAGGGAGCGGTGGCAGCACTCTGCAGACTCGAGCAGGGGAGGCTGGATCTCTCGACGATCATCGCACGGTCCATCGAGGATCTCAGAGCGTCCTCCGGAAGCATCTATGCGTGGTTCCCGCATCTGGCCAATACGATGGAAATCCTCAGGAACTGCGACGGACCCGTCGATGTCGTAGGTCTGCCATGCCAGATCGCCGCTCTCAGGAAGGCTGCGGGTTCCGGAGCGATCCCGGGGAGGAACATCGGTCTTCTCGTCTCCCTCTGGTGCGGACATGCCACCGACCGGTCCATAGCCGAAGGCTTGATCGGCAAATGGGCGGGGAAGTCAGGCGCCTGCCCCGTATCCTTCCGGTTCAGGACAGGCAGGTGGAGGGGCTGTTCCGTGCTCCTGCTCACGGATGGAAGGGAGGTGCGGATTCCCTTCGCAAAAGGATTCGGTCTGCTGCAGAACCTCCATGCCGGCTGCAGGACTGCATGCCTCACATGCAGGGATCACCTAGGGAGGCATTCGGACATCAGCTTCGGAGACGCCTGGATCTCCGCGGAGAAGTACTCCGGCCGCAAGAAGACCGTTGCTCTGGCTCTCTCTCCCGCCGGGCTCGATGCACTGGAGAGGCTGCACAGATCCGGTACCGTGGTCTCCCGTTCCGCTGGGCAGGATCTCGTAGTGGCTGCCCAGGCCCGGTCTCTCGCCTGGCATGACCGGGGGCCCACTCGTGCGGCGCTCTCCGGTATCTTCGGGTATCGCCTTCCCGGAGAAAGGAGACTCTCACTCATCCATCTTCCTGCCGCGCTTGTCGAACTGAGCCTGGTCAGGCTCTTCGACTCGCCGCTGGGAGGCATCCTCCTCGGCTGCCCCTGGTGGGCCAGGATGCCCGTTCTTGTAGTCCTGAAGGCTCTGCAGGCTATCGCCGGAGCAAGGCTGTGAGGCCTCGCATGAGGAAGATCCTGAGGGTTTCCTTCTACGCCCTCGTTCTCGTTTCTGCAGCGATCTACGCAATGAAGAACACGGCCGGGCTCGGGGAGGCTCTGAACTCCATCTCTCTGCTCAGGATCGCCTTGGCAGCCGTTTTCGTCCTTGCCGGCTACTGCCTGCGCTTCAACGTCTGGAGGCTGCTCACCGGCGGTTTCGGCTTCGGGTCCTCTCCCGGCTATGAAGCGAGTACCTGGTTCCTGTCCTATCTCGGCCGATACCTGCCGGGAAACGCCGGGCTGGTAGCGGTGAGGCTCACGGCGTACCCCGGCGTCGAGAGACGGAGGATAGCAGGAGCCACGGCGGTCGAATACGGGCTCACCCTCGGGGCCGCTTCGTGCCTCGTCCTCGCCGGGCTGGCCCGGATTCAGGGCAACCTCCCGAGATGGGTCCCCGGTCTGACGGCGTGCTTTTCCGCCCTGATCCTGCTGATGACTTCACCTGGCGTGTTCGGATGGGTTTCAAGACTCGTCCTCCGTGTTTTCGGGAAGCCGCCTCTCGAAATGCTCCCAGGGTACGGCAGGCATCTCTTGACGGGCGTTGTCGCACTGCTGGCGTCTTCGCTGCACGGAATCGCCTTCTTCCTCATCCTCCCGGCCCCCGTGGGCGGATCCTCCATCCAGGGTTTGCTGGCAGCCTCATCCGGGTATTACCTCGGAGGGCTCGCGGGAGCATTCTTTTTCTTCAGCCCTGCCGGAGTAGGAGTGAGAGAGACTCTCACTGTCTTGGCCCTGGGCGGCGCTCTCGGTGTCGATGAGGTCGCGGTGGCATCTGTTATGATGCGGGGGATCACCGTCGTATCCGAGCTCTTTCTGGCGGCAGCGGCTTCCATCTGGTGGAGAATCGAATCGAAGGGAAGGATCGATGCGGGATGATCCATGGGCGCTCCTGCAGGCTGCTCGGGACAGGCTTGTCGAAGCCGAGGCGGGCTGCGGCGATTCGGTGCCCGGGCTAGCAGAGGTGCGGGGTATGCTCGACGAGTTCCTGTCGAGCGACGAGCCGTCTCCGGCCGACATACTCAGAATACTCGGCCACGAGCTGAAGAGCCCGCTGTCGGCGATGGTGGCGCTTCTGTCCACCGTTAGCGACAGCTATCTCGACGCCGAGCCGGTGCGCGCCCGCGAGATGGTACAGAAGGCCCGCCTGAGGGCGGAGGAGCTTCTTCCGCTTGTGGACGACATCCTGGATCTGGGCACGCTGGCCTCGAAGCTCTACGAGGTGCAGTCCGAGAAGATCGACCTGGCTGCCCTCTGCAGCGGGATCATCCACCTGTGGGAACCCCTCGTCACCCAGAAGGGCAGGACCCTGACGGGTACGATCCCGTCCGAACCGGTTGCCGTCATGGGCTCTCCGAGCTTCCTCCGGCGCGTCGTCACCAATCTCGTGATGAACGCCTTCAAGTACGGATCGGAGGGCGGGAGGATCGGTGTTTCCGTTCTGACAGAGGACGGCATGGCCGTCGTGAGGGTGGCTGACGACGGCATCGGGATACCTTCCGAGGATCTGCCGCACATCTTCGATTTCCTGTACCGAGGCCGTCAGGCCCGCAGAAACCCCGACGGCGGGCTCGGCCTGGGTCTTTCGCTCGTGCGCCAGATCGTCGAGCGCCACGGTGGAACCATCTCGGCCGAGAGCGAAGATGGCCGCGGCACGACCATGACGGTCCGCCTGCCGCTGGCTGGCACGGAGCATGGATCTGATTGACGAGACCGCTCTCTTTGTCTATTGTCACGGGCCTCACGGTTCCCCGGTAGCTCAATCGGCAGAGCGGGTGGCTGTTAACCACTAGGTTCGAGGTTCAAGTCCTCGCCGGGGAGCCACTTCATCTCGACTTGAATGCAATCCATACAAGCATATCTGATGCATCCGGTCAATTCCGACTGCTGGCTTGCGATCCGTCAGGCGCCTTACTTGAAATCCTCTTCATCCGGCGCTATCTTGATATAGAGAAGGGGAGTGCCTGATGGACCAGCTCATCGTCATAAACCGGAGCCGGATACTCGATCTTGCTCGCAGGCATCATGTCCGCCGGGTGCGGCTGTTCGGTTCCATGAGCAGGGATTCCGCCGGTCCAGACAGCGATGTAGACCTAATCGCCGATCTGGATGGGACAGGAACACTGTTCGATCTGGGGGCCTTCCTTCTGGATCTCCAGGATCTGCTGGGAAGGCCGGTGCAGGTGCTGACCGAGAAAGCCCTGCATCCGGAGATCAGATCGAATGCTCTCCGGGAGGCGGTCAACCTGTGAAGGATCCGGCAGTGTTCGTAAGGCATGCGCTGGACTGCATCGAGCGTATCCTTGCATACACGGAAGGTGGCAGGGATGCGTTCATGTCTTCAGGGCTGATAAGGATGCCGTGATACGGAATCTCCAGGTCATGTATGAGTCTGTTTCCAGAGTCCCTGAGGATATCCGTTCCGGGCACCCCGAGATAGAGTGGCGGGGCATCTCGGGCTCCGCAACATCGTGGTGCACGATTATCTCGGTGTGGATGTCGAACTGGTCTGGCAGGTCGTCGAGGTACGCCTGCCCGCACTGAAGAGAAGCCTGGAGGCTTTGTCCGCCTCCCTCTGATCCGCTATTCTCAGACGAGTCCTCACCACCTTGCCGAAGAAGCACGGTCCGGCTTCATGCGTTCCTGCTATGTCGTTCCCGACAGGAGAGGGTGCGGGGTATCGGACAGGTTTGTCGGCTTCGGTTGTCCGGGAGAAGAGGCAGGCAGTGCTCCTGCGCATGGTAAAGACTCTGAAAGCGACGAAAGAGGCGGGCGCAGGTTGCGAACCATGAAGCATGTCTGACCATGATCGGTGCGATTCCTCGGCTCCCCGGTCAAGTCGTTCAGCGCCGGAGGTGAGCGGGCACATGGAATCGACCGCGCTGAAAGACATTATTATCGGCCACCACCTTGCGATCGATCCGGAGTCTATCATCAGGATCGGCGAAGGTTCGTGGCGAGCCCGGAGTCCGTCCGGTCCGATGGTTCTCCGCTTCATCCCCAAGGGCGCCAACCGTGCCGATAAAGCCATCAGAACCCTCGAGCGTTTTCCTGACAGCCCCTTCCTCGCGCTTCAGCCGCTGCGAGAGTTTTTCCGCTGCGAGGGGGGATCGATGGCGGTCCTGGAGTGGATACCAGGCTCCACTCTGCGCGAGGCCAACCGTGATGAGCTGCCTCTCTTCTTTGACAGGCTGGCCCGCTGGCACTTGGGCAACGCGGGCACGCTTCCGCTTTACTCGAGATACACGGACAGGGAGTATCGCTCGATAGGGGAGTTCATCGACGGAGAGGTGGATTGTCATCTCGGCATCCTGGGTTTACATCGACAGGAGAAAGCCTGTTCTGACATCCTCGAGCCGCTCAACTCCGGCTTCACGACCTACATCCACGGCGATGTGCATACCGGGAACATTCTCCGAAGACCGGACGGGAGCTTTGCACTGCTTGATCCCGAGTACCTTCATGTGGGATGCAGCTACATGGATCTCGACTACATTGACTGGTGGGGGATCGAACCCGATCCGGCTCCATGGTGGATTATCAGGGACCATGCCCGGGAATCCGTCGCAGCCTACTTCTCAGCGCTCGGAGTCGCGGCCGGGGAGATTCCGGCGGTAATGAAGGCTGTCTGCCTGCTCGGTGCGCTACGCAGCCACACCGATTCCGTCAGGTTCGGCACAGGCGATTCCGAGCAAGCCAGGACGCGTGTGCGGCTGATTCTGGACGGACGGCTGCCGGAAGAATGGATGGGCTCTTTCCGATAGATGGTTCGACTACCTGTTCTGATCAGGAGCCCTACTTAGCCCCCTCAGCTCCCTCTCCGTAACTACCTGCCGTCCCGGTTGCCGCCCTTCGCCCGTGCACCCCGAGAACCTGCTCCGGCAGATCGAGCAGCTCAGGCTACCGTGCAGGTTCGACGGGTTGCGCAGGAACGACGTTCGATCGGCGCCTTACCGTTGGATCTTCAGAATCTGCGGGGAAGGTCGGTGCAGGTCCCGACCGGGAGTGTCCTGCTCCGAAGGCGGTAGGCATCGTGCAGGCAGGGATATGCGACCTCGTGGCCTCCTGTGCCTCATACTATGGGCGCGCTTCTGAACCTGTCACGTCAACGGAGGATGAGCACCTCCGCCGTCGCCGTCAGGCCGCCGGAATCCAGAGTGCAGACATAGATGCCGGACGGGAGAGGTTGTCCGTCTCCGCCCGTGCCGTCCCATGCGAGGCTGTGCTCACCGCTCTCGAGGCTGCCGTCGAACAGGACCGCGACTATCCTGCCCGCGCAGTCGTGGACCCTCATCGTCACCGATCCGCCGGTCGGGCACGAGAACCCGATCGATGCGGCGGACGTGAACGGGTTGGGGCTGACGGAAAGCATGATGCGGCCAAGGCCGGCACTCCCCTGGATGCCTGTCTCCTGGAAGTCGTAGAAGGCGTTCAGGAACTCGTCCCAGGACGTGTCGTCGGCGAAATCCAGGTCGAGGAGGGTGTAATAGTCCTGGAAAACCGACCGGTCCTCCGGGAACGAGATCGAGAGCCCGTGGCTCCTGCTCTGGCCCGAGCCGTGCACCTCGCAGGTCACGACCGGGAAGAAGGCCGAGAGGATCTCTCCTATCTTGCCGAGGACGAACGGGTCGGTTTCCACGGCGTAGTACATCACAAGGAAGTCTATCAGATCGACTTCGTTGAGGTCCCCGGAATAGATGGAGCCCATCTCCCAGGTCGAGTTGCGGACCGTCTGGACACCGGCTCCGAGTTCCTCGATATGGGCGGTCATGTATACGGCCAGTTCGTCGATATGCGCGACCAGATCCTCCGTTGCCTCGGGATCCGTCGCGCTCATGGTCATGAACGACTCGTACTCGGGAGGCGCGTTGTCCAGGACGGCCTGGACAACGATCGACGCGATATCCTCGTTGGAGAGGGGGTCCGGGCTGTTCAGCGCTTCGCAGAGATCGACGATCGTATCGAACCAGTACTGATAGCCGCTGACGTTCTCGCTCCCGATGTAGACATCCACACAGTCGCGCAGCTCGTACACCGACTCGAGAGCGCCCATAAGACAGGGTGCGGTGAAGCAGAGGATGTCGAGCCCTCCGCTCTCGGAGATGGCCTGGTGGATCTCCTCCATGTAGAGCAGGTCGCCGCCGCTCGTCTCGTCGATGCACGCTCCCCACCAGCCGCCGCCGTGGTCGTACATCGTCATTATGTACCGGTCGGCCGGATAGTGCTGCTTTGCCCACACTATGAAGTCTGAGAGGGTCGCCCCGTCGCCCATATCGAGTTCGCCGAGCTTAAGGAGCATGACCGGTTCGTGCGAGGGATCGACGTACCACAGAGCGGCGGGGCCGTTCTCGACATCCCGGAGGACGACCACGTCGAGACAGGGGGAGGAGGCCGCCTCGCTGCAGAAGTCGTCGAACGGGTCGAAGGCTCCATAGAAGTCGGCATCGTCGTAGAACATCAGGGTCCAGGCCTTTTCCCGGCCTGGATTCCCGGTGTCTCCGGGAAGCTGCGGGAAACCTTCACCGTGCAGCAGCCCGGACTCGCCGAGGGACTCGGCCATTTCGATCATCGCGCGGAGGCTCGCCGAATCGGGGAGCAGGCCGCTCTGCCCGCAGGGCTCGGACCGCGAGGAGAAGTGTGTCGGAACGGCATGGGCGGTTCCGCAGAGAAACACAGCAGACAGCAGAAGGATCGTCAGGCGGGGCGAGGCGCCCGCAGGGCCGTCGCTGCGCTCCCGGCCGCGTCTATCAGGTAATGGTGTATGCCCATGTGCTGCCGATGACGAATTCCTCGGGCTCATGGCAAGCCTCCTGTCCTGCGCTGATGCGCATCATGGACATGACTCCCGGAACTCCCGGCGGAAAGAACATACCGACATGTCAAAGGCATGCACAGGAGTCGCGATCACCGTCGATGCATGCCGAACCTGTGAGAGCTACTGAACTGGAACCCCGAAGCCGTGAACATGGCCGCTCGAGACTGCGTCAGAATGCTTCTGGAATACAGGCAAATTGCAGCAGATCGAGGGATTTGTTCCGGATCGCCTGTCATCCGCGACCTGCCGGACCCGCTTACGCAGCGTCCAGGACGAACAACCCATCTGCTGGACATCGAGACCGTCGCAGACCGCTCCGAACCGTACTCCCCGGAGTTCTCCGGAACGAGCCTCACGCTCCGTATACTAACCTCGAGCGGATACCTGCTCTGTTCCGCCATGGCCCCATCCGACAAGACCGCTTTTACTGTTAGTCCTGACTCGGCCACTACCGAAGCAGCATCATTCTTCCCGGGAACCGTCGCCGGCTGGCATCTGCCTTGCAATCGAACGGCTCTCCGTCCGGCAGACCTATATTGTCCATAGGAATGCAAGCGCTTCGGTTCGTGCCGGAGTGACTGCTGCACATCCGTATGGCTGCAAGGTGGTTTGGAACAGATGGGATCGGAGTCCGGAATGAAGAAAGACAGGAAATCCAGCTCCGGGGATGCCCCTTCCGACAAAGGCCTAACGGAGGAAATCCTCGAGGAACTTCGGGGCATGGGCAGCGAGGAAGCCCGGGCCGGGATGTCGAGATACGGGATCAACACCGCTGATGCCTTCGGTGTCTCGGCCTACGAGATCCGCAGGATGGCGGCGCGCATCGGAACCGATCACGGCCTCGCCCTCGCGCTATGGGAGACGGGCAACCACGAGGCCCGGCTTCTGGCCTGCTTCGTCGACGATCCCGCCTCCGTGACCGCCCCGCAGATGGAGGCCTGGGCGGCGGGATTCGACTCGTGGGACATCTGCGACCAGGCGACCACGAGCCTGTTCGACCTGACTCCGCATGCCTGGGGGAAGGCCGCGGAGTGGGCCGGGCGGGAAGAGGAATGGGTGAAACGGGCGGGCTTCGCGATGATGGCAGGCCTTGCAGTGCATGACAAAAAGGCGTCGGACGACGATTTCGTGACGCTCCTGGACCATATCGAGCGTGGAGCCTCCGACGACCGGAACTTCGTGAAGAAGGCCGTGAACTGGGCGCTCCGGAACATCGGCAAGCGGAATGCAGCGCTCAATTCGGCAGCGGTCGGGTGCGCGGAGAGGATCCGCGACGCCGCGAACGTGCGGGCGGGCGGGGAGCGCGGCGGCGATGCCGGCGCGAGGGCCGCCCGCTGGGTGGCAACCGATGCTCTGCGGGAACTCACGTCTGACAAGGTCAGGGACAGACTCTCGAAAAAGCGCTGAAGAATCAAGATCGATCGGATCGGAGGGGGCCGGGCGCATGCGCATCATCGATAGACTCGACTGGAGGGGCATCATCGTGGTTGCATCGGTTCACTCGTTCGCATCGGGTGCGGGAGAGGCGGCGTCTCTCGAGGATTACGGCATCAGTCCCCTGCCGTGTGGACAGGAACTGCAGCAGGATGTCTATCCCGACAGCCTGGTCACAGCCGTGCCCCTCTCTCCCGACGACATCTCGCAGGATTTCTCCAATACCGAAGACCTGGCCTGGCTGGTCGATGCCGCGGCTTCGAGCCGGTGCGTGATGCTGGGGGAGTCGCACTACGGCCGCACGGTGTACGCGCTCGAGAACAGGCTCGTCTTCGCGCTCAACTCAGCCCGGAGCTATCCTCTCGTGGTCCTCGAGATGCAGTACTCCCTGACGCCGTTCATGAACCACTACTTCGACATGGAGGACGATCTGGAGGCTGCAGCGTACCTCGATGACGTGGGGCCGATGATCACCTGCTTCGTGGAGGACGTGGAGAGGCTAGTCCACATAAGGCGATGGAACCTCACGCATCCCGGGCGGGAGATCCATCTGGGCTGCTCCGACATCGAGCACGACTACCGTGCGACTCTCGGCGAGATCCTCCTTCCCTATCTCACCCAGGCCGATCCCACGATCGACATCGATCCCGACAGCACATTCCACCTCGAAATCCTCGACCGGATGCCGGAGCTGAGGGCGGCGGCCGACGCGGCCAGGGAAGCCGGGGTCCGTAGCGGATACCCCTTCATCACGGCCGACTACATCGACCGGGTCCTGGACAACCTGGAGTCGACCTGCCACGCCTATTCCGAGGACAGGATGAACCTGAACCACATGAGGCAGCAGGCCATTGTCAGGAATCTCACCGACGAGAGATTCCTGGGGGGCTGGACGCGGAACGGCGGGTTCATCGTCGTGTGCGGGGGCTGGCATGCCAGGTCCGGCACCGAGTACCCGTTCGGCGGCGACTTCCTTTCAGAGGGATCCTACCTCCAGCACGACTTCGCGCCGACTGCGGGAAAGGTCTTCTCGCTGTACATGGACAACTACTCGTACTCGCTCGATTCGATGGACGGCGTGGACCTCGCCCGGTGCGGAATGCTCGGCTCGGGATACAGGCGTACGATCCAGACCCTTCAGGAAGTCTGCACAGGAGGGCTGGCATCGCCGTCCGACCGGCTGGTGATCTACAGGGAGATCGGCGCCCTGGACAGGCTGCTGCTCGCGGCGGCGGAGCAGTTCCAGGGATCGCCCGCGCTTCTGACGGAGATCGACACGGAAGGGATCGCCGAATTCGCGAGAACCTCCGGCAGCGCTGGATACATGCGTGCGAGAACCGGCCTTCTCAGAACCTGCGAATGCTACGATGCGCTGGTCGTTCTGCCCGGCTCTCCTGTTGTGCGCGCAGCGGTCGAGGAGTAGTTCGGGCGGGCCTCGCGAATCAGGCCGGCCGATGCGTGTGCTCAGAAGCAGCTCTTGATCCCGGCCCAGGTGCGGCTGGCGAGCCCCTCGTACTCGCCGTAGCCGGTTATCATCATGTCCCAGAGGGCCCAGAACAGGTCGACGTCGTACATGTACCCCCAGCCGTTCACTCCGCCTTCGAAGTTTAGAGCGAGCGGCTGGCCTGATTCTGCCGTGAAGGACATCGAGACGGCCGAGGAATCGGATCCGCTGTATGAACCGTAGTTCCATCCCGAGTAGCCGTCATCCACATCGATAAATATCACCGGTCCGGTGCCGGCATCGAAGCTGGCCGTGATGGAGATGTCCGACCCGCCGTCCATCGCCGACCCTGAGTAGTCGTACCCGCTCCACATGTCGATCCTGATGGAGTCGAGCCCGTCGGGAAAGGACATCGTGCCGCTGGACATGATCCTGTAGGTCCAGTCAAGGCCACCGGCGGGCGGTGTTCCGTAGTGTCCCCCGGTGGTGTCGATCACCCAGGGGGTCTGCACCGTCCAGACCGCTCCGAGTTCGGTGAAGGGGAAGTTCCACACTGCGTCGGCGGATGCAATCGAAGTCACGAGGCAGGCAGAGACGATGAGCATTCTCATCTGTCGCTCCTCTCGTTACTGACTCAAATAGCATAAGCCACCGACGCCAACTGTGGTAGCGCCGGCTGCCGTCCGGAATCGGGGCCTGTGCCCGGAAGGATATGCTAGATGCGAGGAGTCAGCCTGTAGAGGACCTCGCTCGCGAAGAGTGAAGGGTGGATCCTTGCAAGGAATCCCGCCTTGCCCTTCAGCCCGATGACCTCCGGGCGGCCCAGGCCCATCCATTCGCACCAGACGCGGAAGTCGCGAGTCGACCAGTATCTGAGGTGCTCGCGCGGGTCGGAGATGTACGTGACTGGGAACCGTCCGGCGAGCAGCCTGAGGCGGTGTGCGACGTAGCCGAGGTTCGGCGTGGTGATGTAGAGCCCCTTGCGGAAGTGTCCGGACAGGGCGCCGGCCAGAGTCTCCGCATCGATCACGTGCTCGATGACCTCGAAGAGGATGATGTGGTCGTACTGCCCGTCCAGCGAGGCGCCATCCCTCGTCAGATCGGCATGAATGGTGCTGAATCCCTTCGATCTGACCGCCTGTAGAGCCATCTCCGATATGTCGAGCCCCGTGCCCCTGATGTTCCTGCTCTGCGCAAGGAACGAGAGCGTGTCTCCCGTGCCGCAGCCCACATCCAGGACCGTGTCACCGTCGGAGATGAACGGCAGCACCCCGGCGGCCCTCCTGACGGCCGGCAGGGTGAGGACACCCGTCTCGATCCTCTCCTTCCAGTAGTCCTCGTATCCCGTATCGAAGGCCTTGCCCGCGCGGGGTAGGGGCATGTCGCCGAAGACCTCCTGCATCATGCCGCGGCCCTTTTCTCCGGATCTCCTGCTCTCAGACATTCCGCCGCTCCCGGATCGGGTCGAATCGGTTCGATTGACACGCTGGACGAAGTATGGCAGAACATACTGGATCGGAGGTGAGGCGCATGTACAGGTTGTTGTGCATTCTAGCCGCGTGCGGTCTCTGTACCCGGGTTCACGCCTCCTACTTCATGGACGACTTCGAGGACAACGACATAAGCGACTGGATCCCGTCATGCGGGCCGACCGCATGGTATGCCGTCGGCGGGCAGGCCAGAGCGTCGACCGGCTACTCCTGCAGCGCGCTGCTCAGCCCGTGGACGCCCGAGTCGATGGATGTGCTCGTGTCGATATCGGGCACAGCCACCCACTTACTCGGACTGGTGGCCAGGATGAGCGATCCCGACACCGGAATCTATGCATACGTATCCCCGGACTACGACGTGGCCCGCATCAGGCTTGTGAGCGCCGGCTCCACGTCAACGATCCTGAACTCGCTGTCGACCGATTTTCCCAGCTATGTCGACTACGAGCTCAACCTGACATGCTCGGGGAGCCAGCTCTACCTCGAGATCATCGTCCCGTCGACGATGCAGTACTGGCAGCTCGAGGCGGTCGATCCATCCCCGGTCAGCGGCATGTGCGGGCTCGCCACGGGAGACGAGCCGCTCGCATCATGGAACTGGTTCAGTGCACAGACCCCGGGAGGGGTATCCGAGCCCGGGACTGGCCCGGTAGACGCTGTCGGGATGTCGATCTCGCCGAACCCCGACGATGGACCGTTTCTGATAAGCCTCGACGGCTGCGCCGGGATTCAGGGAGCCTTCCTGATTGAGGACCTGTCGGGCAGGATCGTCGCCGAGGTTCCTGCAGTCTGTTCGACGGATGAGAGCATCTCGGCGCTCTGGGACGGATGCTCGTCCGGCGGCAGGCCTGCCCCCGCGGGGATGTACCATGTGATCTGCATCACATCAGAGGGGGATCTCGAAACCGGGAGCCTGATCATCCTTCGCTGACCCGGGGCTCGTCAGACGAGAGTCACTTGCCCTTCATGCCCTTCGACGATTCCAGGATGAACAGAAGGGCGATGAGCAGGGCCGCGAATCCTATGGCGGCCGATAAGATGAGGGCGAGCTTCCTTGACGATGCCGACCGCATGGGCAGAATCGACCTCGAGTGATCCGCGAGGTCAGGGTAGACCGTGCATCTGCTGCCCGGTGGGAACTGCGCCACGACAGCCAGGGCCTTTTCGTATGTCATCGGGGTGTTCCACGGATCCAGGCCCCGGGCGTACTGGTCCCTGTACGGGCTGTTCGACGTGGAGCCGGTGTAATCGATCCCGTTGAACCTGTACGTGTAATCGATCACTGGGATGAACGCCGAAACGACGGTGTCGTCTGCGACCTGCCTGGCTTCGCTCGATGTTATGGTCCCCTCGGCCCTTCTCATGCTCTTCAGCAGCCTGACCGCCATCGGCACCCCGATCACGACCATCACGAGCAGCACCGGGAGGAACACCGAGAGCGATTCCAGAGAGGCAGAACCGGACATTTGTCACTCCTTGTCCGAAGATCCCCTGTGCGGTTGATGATGCCATCACTGCCACGCCCTGTCGAGCATCCGGGCCGAAGGCCCGACCCGGGCGGCGCATGCCTGCATCTGTCAGCAGACAGCATGATGCAGTGAGGTTTGCCTCGCATTGCCCGCAGAGTGTTATGATCGACCTCACTTTAAGGCAGGCGGGAACCGAATCCAGTCGTACATGATCGGACGGAGAGGCTGATGAAGCTCAGCGAATGCCTCGGGCCGCGCCACATCATCACGGGCATCGAGGCTGGATCGGGTGAGGAGGCCATCGAAAGGATGGTCACCGAGCTGTTCCCGGTTGGAGCGGCTACCGGATCCGATGTCGGCCGGGAGGCCATCCTCGAACCGCTTCTCGCCCGCGAGAGGTCGCAGACCACGGCACTCGGCATGGGCATAGCCTGTCCGCATACGAGGCTCGCGGAGTTCGAAGGATTCTTCGTTTCCATCGGCATCTCCCGGCAGGGGATACCCTTCGACAGCCCTGACGGGAAGCCGGTGCATGTCATTCTTCTCCTCATTTCGTCGCTTTCGAAGCCTTACCTGCAGTTGCGGGCCATGAGGGGTCTGATCCAGTTCCTCGAGAAGGGCTCGAACATGGAGCGGATCCTCGAGGCGGGCCCTGAAGAGATCTGGAAGGCCCTGGACGACTCGGGGCTGGAGATATCCGACCAGGTGCTCGCCCGCGACCTGATGCGAAGGGTGGAAGTAACTGCGTCTCCCGGGATGTCCATCGGCGAGGTCGCCCATCTGATGCACGCACACAACCTCGCTAACCTCCCGGTTGTCGATGCCGAAGGGAACTACATCGGCTTCGTCTCCTCCATCCATCTCTTCAGGGTGGGCGTCCCGCAGTTCTTCCAGAACCTGAAGACGGTCTCTTTCGTGAGGAACCTCGATCCGTTCGAGAAGTATTTCGCATCGAGGCACATCATCAAGGTGAAGGAGATACAGGAACCCGGCGGGTCGATAGACAAGGACGCGACGCTTCTCGAGATCGTGTTCCAGATCGCCGTGAAGGGTTACCGGAACATCTACGTACTCGATGGCTCCAGGCTCGTGGGTGTCATCGACAACTACCGGCTCATCGACCGGGTCCTGACCCTCTAGGAGGATTCCGATGCTTTCCGCGATCCTCATCTTCGGAATCGTCTATCTCTTCATAGCATCCGAGAAGGTCCACAAGACAATCGCCGCACTCGTCGGCGCAGGGGCGATCCTGCTGTTCCACGTCATGCCGTATCACGAGGCCGTGGCGAGCGTCGACCTGAACGTGATCTTCCTCCTCGTCGGGATGATGATCGAGGTCAACGTCCTGGCGCAGACCGGCTTCTTCGAATGGGTGGCGATCTCGATCGCCCGTAGGGCGGACGGCCGGCCCGTCAGGATCCTGATCGTCCTGGTCGGCACGACGGCTCTCCTGTCGGCATTCCTCGACAACGTGACCACTGTGATACTGGTCATCCCCGTGACGATCCTCGTCACCAAGATACTGGAAGTCGACGCAGTGCCGTTCCTGATCCTCGAGGCGCTGGCCTCGAACATCGGCGGCACGGCAACCCTGATCGGCGACCCGCCCAACGTCATCATAGGTTCGGCGGCCGGACTGACCTTCCTCGACTTCGTGGAACATCTGACTCCCGCCACCGTGCTGATCATGGCCGTGTTCCTCGTGGTGCTCTATCTGAGGAACAGGCGCAGGTTCGGAGTGGAGGAGCACATCAGGCTCCGCATCCGCGAAGCCATACCGAAACTGGCTATCCTCGACAGGCCGATGATGACCAGGACGCTCTTGATCATCGGGCTCACCATGGCCGGCTTCATGCTCCACGGGGTTCTCGGTATCGAAGCAGGTGTCATCGCGCTCGTCGGGGCGATGATCGTTTTGCTGGTGAACAAAGTGGACGTCGAGGGCTTCTTCAAGGACGTGGAGTGGAGCGTCCTCTTCTTCTTCATCGGCCTGTTCATCCTGGTAGGAGCGCTCGAGTACACGGGGGTGATCGAGTTCCTGGCCACGAAGCTCATAGGCCTGTCGGCGGACAACCTGTTCTACGCCTGCATGCTCCTGCTGTGGGGCAGCGCCCTGGCCTCGTCGATCCTCGACAACATCCCCATCGTGATGGCTCTCATCCCGATGGTGGAGGTCATGATCGCGCACTATGCAGCTGCCATGGGTCTGAGCGACCCCGCCGCGATCAGGAGTGCCGTCGCGATGCCGCTCTGGTGGTCGCTCGCACTCGGGGCATGCCTCGGTGGCAACGGTACGCTGATCGGGGCCTCGGCAAATGTGGTGACGGCGAGGGTGGGGGAGGGCAACGACTGTCCCATATCCTTCGTGCGCTTCACGAAGACGGGGTTCCCGTACATGCTCCTGACGGTCGCCGTCTCGGCATTGTACATCTGGCTCCGCTACTTCCTCTAGCCCGGTCGATCCCTGGTTTCAGATGCTTCAGATGCAGCCGTAACTCCAACTGTTGCATGCTGATAGCGCCACTTATGGCATTTGCTCTTGCATTATATCCCGCAATGGATAAAACTCCTGTGTATGAGAGTTGGATCGCGGCTGGATCATCCCGGTTCGTTGCACCATGTGATGGGGCATGGTGTGGGGGACGAGTATGTGCTCGGAACCGATGCGGACAAGGGAAGCTTCCTTGCTCGTATGGATTTCCTCGGCCCATCGATGGATTTCAGGGTCTACGCATGGGCACTGATGCCCAATCATTACCATCTCCTCATCGAGGTCGGGTCACACAAGCTTCATGAGATCATGCACCGTCTTCTCGGTGGGTTCAGTAAATCCTACAACCGACGGCATGATCACAGGGGGCATGTCTTCATGTCACGCTTCAAGTCGATCCTTGTCTGTAGAGAAGAATACCTTTATGAACTCATCAGATACATCAACCTGAACCCATTGAGGGCCGGATTGGTGGATAACCTCTCGGATCTCGCCGACTACCCCTGGACCGGCCACAGGGCGATGATCCACGGTGCCGAGCATCTCTGGCATGACGTGAATACGGCCCTTAGAGTCTTCGGGATAGATGATGACGCATCCAGAGGTGCATACCTCTCGTATCTGTCATCAGGAATCGCGGACGGAGAATCGGATCTGCTGGAATCGGGCAACCTCAGAATCGGCAGGAGCGGAGTGGTTGTCGAGAATGGTTCTCGTTCGGATCAACGCCGTTATGACTACGTCGGGACGGTTCTGGGAAGCAGGGAGTTCGCTGTCGAATCAGCACTCATTCTCGATGATCGAAGAAGGCAGACCAGGAGCAGGGGCCAGGAGCACGAGGAAGTAGAGGCCATCATCGAACGAGTATGCAAGCTGTACACTATCGACTGCAATAGGTTGAAAGGAAGGTCCAAGGGGGGATCCGTGAGTGCAGCCAGGACAACTGCAGCCCGGCTTCTGTTCGAAGCAGGGATTTCCAGAGCAGACATCTCGCGGAGATTGAATCTTGCGCCATCATCAATCACCAGGCTCCTCAGTGTGGATCCATGATTGCAGGAAAACATCTCTACTAGTATATACAAATGCCATAAACATGCTAATAACATAGCATGCCTGACTATCATCTGCAAGCAGGGCAACAAGAAATGATTGCATCTGAAACATCTGAAACCAGGAATCGGCCGTGAGGGTGGCGGTGAATGCGGCGGTCATGGCGCATCCCCTCACCGGGGTCGCACGCTACGCTTTCGAGCTCGGGCGCGCTCTCTCAGGCCTCGGGCACGAGATCGAGTACTGGACGTGGAAACGCTTCCGCACGAGCCTCCGCGAACGGCTCGGGCCAGGCCCTGTGGTCAGGACATTCCCGCACCTCCACGGGATCGGTCCGGCGGTCATCCCCTGGCTCACCAGCATGACCGCCCGCATCGACGTGCATCATTTCCCCAACGGCGACCTGCTCCCCAGCCGCGCCCCCCGGACGGCCATGATCCACGACATGGCGCCCTTCCTCTTCGATGGCATCCTCGACCCAGGCATGCGCGACTTCTACCGCCGGAGGACCGCCCGGGTGGTGAGGGAATGCGCCGCGATCACCGTCAACTCGATCACGACCCTGAACCATCTCCTCGAGGTGTTCCCGGAGGCGCGAGGCCGCTGCCACCCGACTCCTCTGGGATGCGACCACGCGCTCATCCCGCCGGGGGGGCCCGACGACCTGCCTCCCGGCGTCACCCCCGGCTATCTGCTGAGCGTGGGCACCGTTGAACCCAGGAAGGATCATGCGACGGCCATCCGGGCATCGAAGCTGCTGTCGGAGAGGCTCGGCGCCTCGTTCCCGGGCCTAGTGATCGCCGGGGGAGACGGCTACCGCGCCCAGGAGACCAGGGCACTCGTGCGTGAACTCGGTATGGGCGGCCTGGTGCACTTCACGGGATATGTCGGAGAAGACGCCCTCTCCACCCTGTACGCCCATGCCTCGGCATACATCCACTCCTCCATCCACGAGGGCTTCGGCCTCACTGTCGCCGAGGCCATCCGGCAGGGCCTGCCGGTCGCGGCTGCCAGGAACAGCGCGATAGTCGAGCTGTTCGACGGGCTGTTCGTCGGTTTCGAGACGGGCTCCGCCGAATCGGCGGCCGAAGCGGCGGCAGTCGCTCTTGCCATGGGCCGTGGTTCCGCACCGGGCGATCGAGAGTGTCGGGCGATGAGCTCCCTGACCTGGGAGAACTGCGCCAGGCTCACCGCAGACGCGTTCCGCGAGGTCACAGGGGGCAGCGGGGCATGAGATTCCTGGTGTCCTCCTGGTTCATCCGCCCGGGCGTCTCCGGGGGATGGGCCACCGTCGCCGACCTGCTTATCCCGGCTCACGGGATGGCTTTCATCGGGGCATCCGTGCCCGCCGGGATGCGGTCGTGCGAGGGAGTGCAGGTCACGGGCCTGTCGGCCAGGGCACGGTTGATCGGCAGGTGGCCGGCGCTGAACAGGATCAAGGAATCCCTCCAGCGGAAGGCCCATGCCCGCGAGACGAGGGCTGCATTCGCAGCCTTCGGGGCCGACATCGTTCTGTGCACGGACGAGAGGGCCGCACTGGGAGCCTCCGACGCCGTCCTCCCGTACGCCATCCGGTATCACTCCAGACCCGGGCTGCTCCCTGCGAGCACCCGCGACAGCCTTGCAGCCTCGGCCCTGTTCGTGACCGGGGCCCAGCCCGGCTTCCCCGGAGCTGTCCACCTGCCCCACTCCATCGATCTCGACAGGTTCAGATACGCCGAGCCCCCGGTCGCCGAGACCGCGCTCCTGACGACGAGCCTCGTGGATGCCGAGCGGCCTGACATCTTCGTCGAAGGCGTCTCGATGTCCGGATTGAGGGGGACCGTGGCGGGCGACGGGCCTCTTCGCGACGAGATCTCGGAGATGTGCAGGAGGACGGGCGGAAGGGTGCGGCTGATCCCCCCGGTACCCCGGCTGGAGCTCCCCGGCCTTCTCGCCGGCCATCAGATCGGAGTCGCATGCCTCGAGGAGGGATGGCACACCACCTATCAGATGAAGGTTGCAGAGTACCAGGCCGCCGGCCTCTTCCCGGCGGTACAGCCCTGGTCCGAGCTCGCCGTGACCGCTCCGGGGCTCACGAGGACCTTCCGCACTCCATCAGAGCTGGCCCTGCTGCTCGATGACCTGGCCGCGAACTGGGCCTCGACCCTGGAGGTGAGGCGCCGGAACCGCGAGTACGCATTCGCCCGCCATCACGTCAGGGATTCGAGGAGGCTGTTCGAGGAGATCCTGGCTTCGCTACCCCGATGACCGGGCGCGCCTGAGGCGGCCTGCCGCGATCCTCGCCGGGGAGGCTCCGAGCAACAGGCAGACCAGGCCGTAGACACCGGCCGACAGGGTGGTGACCAGGGCCAGGTTGGCAGCCCTGCCCGCAAAACCGGCATCCAGACCGACAGGAAGCACCCTGCTCAGCAGGAGACCCGCCGGGATCATGGCGGCAACGGCGGCCAGGAGCCTTGCATGCTCGATCAGCACCGGTCGGAACGAGATGTCCGGCGACTTCCTCCTGAAGAAGTGAACCAGCAGGATGGTCTTCGCGGTGGAGGTCAGCGTGGACGACAGTGCCAGCCCGGCTATCCCCATGGAGTCCATCAGGATCACGTTGAGCAGCACGTTCGCGGCCATGCCCCAGATGCCTATCAGCACGGGCGTCCCCGTGTCCTTCATCGCGTAGAAGCCCCTGGAGATCACCGCACCGAATCCGAACTGGGCCAGCCACGGGGCGTAGAACGCCAGAGCCCTCCCAACCAGCTCCGCGCTCTCCCTGTCGAAGCTCCCCCGCATGAACAGGACCGAGACCGCAGGCGTGGCGAACATCGACAGCAGGACCGCCGCAGGCAGCATGAGGAACGACGTCCAGTTCAGGAGGGAACGGAGCTCCTCCCCGAATGCGGGCATGTCGTTCCTCGCCGACTTCTCCGAGAGCCCCACGTCGGCAAGCGCGGACATGGGGAGGAAGAGCACGGCCAGAGCCATGTCCCTGATCCTGGCGGCGTAGTCCATCGCGGTGACGGAGCTCTCTGCCAGCACCGACGCTAGCGCCCTGTCCGCCATGGGGCCGAGGAAGCCGAGTACGGCCCCTGTCATGACCGGGGCCGAGAGGCCCAGGAGGCGCGAAAAGTCTGCATCCCGGGGATCGGGCTCGAACCGCGGGACATGCCCCGATCCGACCGCAAAGGCGGCGGAGATCGCGAACCCCGCCACCGATCCGGCCAGGCCCGAAACCGGCAGGACCATGATCCCCAGCCTCGCGTGGAAGATGGCGACTGTCGCGAACGAGACTGCGATGTTCGCGACGCTGACTGCGCTCACTGCGCCGAACCGCCGCTGGGCGCTCAGGAGCCCCGTGAGGATCCCTGTCGATGCCACGAGTACGAGCATGGGCAGCATGATCCTCAGCATGCCTGCCGAGAGGTCGAGATTCCCGGCCCCGAGCCCGGGTCCGGCTATCGTGACAAGACCCCTGCTGCCTCCGAGCAGGGCGAGTATCAGCAGGCCTCCGGAAATCCCGATCCAGCAGAGGATCCGGTTCACCAGGCCGGCGGCGGCCGCCCGGCCCTTCCTGTGCAGGACCTCGGTGTAGACGGGGACGAAGCTCGAGCCGAAGGCGTGTGCGATCACCTGCTGGGCGAGGATCGGGAACACGAGGGCGACGGCGTAGGCGTCCGTCATGCCGCTGGTGCCGAAAACGCGCGCTATCTCGGCCTGCCGGAGGTAAGTGAGAACGGCCGTCAGCACGTTTCCGGCCGACATGAGCGAGAATCCCGAAAGCCTGCCCCTGGCCCCTGCGAGGCCCGAAAGGAACGACACGGCCGTCCTCCGACGAAACAGCGGCATGGAGTGCCGCCCGGGCGATAGTACGCACGAATTCGGTGCATGTCGATCCCCGGAGCGCCGGCGAGCCCGCATGCCGGCGCCCGTACGAGATAGACCCCGGCATCCCGTTCTGCAATAATCGAACCAGGTTGCCTACCGGACTCCAACCACTCGCGGGACGGTGCAGCATGGGCACGAGCAGGAGGGCCGGCGGAACGGCGGATGGGGATTCTCCGGCCAGTGCGGAGTTCTCCACTGTGTCCGGTGCCGCGGAGAGCGAATCCAAAAGGCTCCTGGAAGGCCTCTTCTCAACCCTTGACGACGGCGTGACGATCCTCGACAGGGATCTCAGGATCACCGGCTTCAACGAAACAGTCAGGAGATGGTTCGGGCTCACCGACGACGCCGTCGGAAAGCCCTGCCGCGAAGTTTTCCGCGCTCATCAGGATGCCTGCAGGGACTGTCCCTCCCGGAAGGCCATCGAAACCGGTTTCATGCAGTCCGGGATCTTCCAGGAATCCTTCCCCGGATGTCCTCCGGGTTCCTGGATCGAGATCACCTGCCATCCCCTCAGGGACGACCCGACTGGCGTGATCACGGGCGTCGTCGAGCACTCGCGCGACATCACCGGCAGGCTGAAGAACGGGGAAAGCATCTTCAGCAACGAGCAGTTCTCGAACGCCATCATCTCCGAATCCCCCATCGGCATATCGGTTCGCAGCCGCACCGGCAGGCTCCTCTCGTGCAACCGCGCCTGGCAGAACATCTGGGGGATGGCGCGCGAGGAGGTCCAGAAGGATTTCGAGACCGAGAGGGAGACCCTCACCCTCGACGACAAGGACAGCTATCTCGGCGAATGGACCTCCGAGCTGAGGAGGATCTACGAGAAGGGCGGCTCCCTCCACATCCCCGACACGAGGACCAACAGCAGCAGGCCCGGCGCGGCCTCATGGGTGTCGCAGCACTTCTATGCGATCCTCGATGAGGAAGGGAGCGTCGACAAGGTCGTGATCCTCACCGAGGACGTGAGCGAGCAGAAGGCGGCCGAGGCTTCGTTGAAGGAGAGCGAGGGCCGCTACAGGACGCTCGCCGAGTCATCCAAGGACATGATCTTCGTCATCGGTGCCGACGACACGGTGCGGTTCGTGAACGGCGCGGCGGCCACCGCGCTCGCGCTGCCCCCCGAGATGATCATAGGCAGGGAACGGGCGCATTTCTTCGATGGAGTCATCTCCAGGCAGCAGCAGGCCTCCCTCAGGAAGGTGATGTCGGACGGCACGCCGGCGTACCACGAGGGCGAGGCGGGATTCCCCACGGGAACCCGCTGGCTCGGCACCTGGCTCACGCCGCTCGAGGACTCGGGCGGTGGGATGCCGGGAATCCTCGGAGTGTCGAGGGACATCAGCGAGAGGGTCGAATCCGAGAGGCGGGAGGCCAGCCTCCGCGAGCAGCTCAACCTCTCCCAGCGCATGGAGTCGGTGGGTCGCCTGGCGGGAGGGGTCGCGCACGATTTCAACAACCTGCTCACGGTCATCCTGGGCCATGTAGAACTGGCCCTCGAGAGCTCCCCACCGGGCCCGCACCCCATCCGCTCCTCCCTTGTCGAGATACGGAAGGCGGGCGAGAGGGCGAGGGACCTGACGTGGCAGCTCCTGGCCTTCGGCCGCCGGCAGGTCCTCGTCATGAAGGAGGTCGACCTCAACGAGGTCATCCGCGGTTTCTCCAGCATCATGGCGAGGCTGATAGGCGAGGACGTGAGGATAGAGACGGATCTCGACCCGTCCATCGGGAGCGTGATGGCGGATCCGGGCCAGATCGAGCAGGTGATCATGAATCTGGCCGTGAATGCGAGGGATGCCATGCCCTATGGCGGTACGATAGGCATCTCGACGCGCCGCTCCGCCGGGAGCGCGGACGGCGACCGCTTCATCGACCTGTCGATATCGGACACCGGCACCGGGATGGACGAGGAGACTCTCGCCCATCTCTTCGAGCCCTTCTTCACCACGAAGGAGACGGGCAAGGGCACCGGTCTGGGCCTTTCGACGGTCTATGGGATCGTGAACCAGCATGGCGGCCAGATCAGGGTGGAAAGCCGTCCCGGAGAAGGGACGGTGTTCACGGTTTCACTCCCAGAAACGGCCGGTAAGGGCGGCGATGCCTCCGGCACTCCCGGGCCCGCCGGCGATGCGGCCGGGTCCGCACGCGTCGTGATGGTGGTCGAGGATGACCGGGCCGTGCGGGGGCTCGTCTGCGGGCTGCTGAGGCATGCCGGATACAGGGTGATCGAGGTGGAGGATCCCCTGCGGGCTGCGGCCGAGGTTTCGGCCGCCGGCAGGGTGGACCTCCTGGTCACGGACATGGTGATGCCCGGCATGAACGGGGAGGCGGTCGCGGATGCGGTCTGCGGGGTCGATCCGTCGATCAGGATACTCTTCATATCCGGGTATCCGGGAGAGCTGGCTCGGGAAGCCGGCGGTCGCAGGAGCGCGAGTTTCCTTCAGAAGCCCTTCTCTGCCGCGAAGCTGTTCGAAGCGGTCAAGAAGGCTCTGATAGAAGACGAGCCGGCCATGTCCCCGACGCCCGGGTCATGATCGGACCGCGGATCACGGAGAGCCGACAGGACTCGAAAAGAACCGTCTGGAGGATCGGATGGACATCGTCAGACTGATAGTGATCCTGGCACCGGTGCTGATGCTGGCCCTGCTCGTGGGGGCCTGGCTCCTGATGCGCAGGACCATGCGGACCCGCATCGAGATGGACTCGCAGCTCAAGAAGGACTCCGAGATAAGCGAGTGGCTCGTCATATTCGGCTGGACCAGCAAGATCATCTATGCTCCGACGGTCATCCTCTCGCTTCTCTTCTTCGGGCTCTCCTTCGTCCCCGGCATGCACCTCGGCACTCTCGGCGCCGTGTGGCTCGCCGTGTTCCTCTTCAACTTCATCATCGAGGAATACGAAGTGGGCATGAAGGAGCTCCTGATATTCCTCCTCGCCGGAGTGGCGCTGTTCGTATGGCTCTATCTCATCGGAGTGCTTTCCGACATCGTCACCACGCTCGGAGAGGTCGACGCCAGGATGAACGGCTTCGCCTACCTGGCCTTCGCCCTGATCTTCCTGTTCGCCATCGGGGTGTCGTGGGTGAGGGGACTCTTCAACTACGTAGCCATCACGCCCAACTACATCAACGTACAGAAGGGGCCCACCGAGAGCGGACAGCAGATCTCGCGTGAGGACTACAGCACCATCATCGACACCGGCGACATCCTGGAGAGGATGCTCGGCTTCGGCAAGATCATAATCAGCTTCAGGGATGCTCACAGGCAGCCCATCACCATGCTCGTGTGGGGCATCGGCAGGAAGTCGCGCAGGCTCGAGAGCATCAGGGGCACGATCACGATAGAGGGGCGTCGGCGGGAGGACATCCCCGCACCGCCCGTCCAGTGACCTCGACAGGGCATCACCGGCGATCGGAGGGATCGGCGCATGTCTGACATCTCGTTCCGGAAGAGACTGAGATACTGGTTCGACAACACGACCTCGCGGGGCACCGGGGCGATGATCGTCATGCTCTTCGCCGCCACGCTCATCCTGGTCACCATGGTGGCCGCGTTCGTCACCTCGACGGGCGTGGACCCCGATCAGAGAGGGTTCCCGGGAGTCGCCTGGGCGGGTCTGATGAGGACGCTGGATGCCGGGACGATGGGCGGCGACCAGGGCGGGCCCGCGTTCCTCCTCGCCATGCTCACCGTCACCATAGGCGGCATCTTCATCGTCGGCACCCTGATCGGCATCATCACGAACGGGATCGACGCCAAGCTCGAGCAGATCAGGAAGGGCAGATCCTTCGTGGCAGAATCCGACCATACCATCATCCTGGGATGGTCGTCCCAGATCTTCACGGTGATCAACGAGATCGTCGAGGCAAACGCGAGCCTGAAGCACGCCTGCATCGCCGTCCTCGCCGAGAGGGACAAGGTGGAGATGGAGGACGAGATCCGGTCCAGGATCCCGGACACGAAGACCACGCGCGTCGTGTGCAGGACCGGCTGCCCGATAGAGCTGGTCGACCTCGAGATAGTCAACCACAGGGACGCCCGGGCCATCATCATACTGCCGCCCGAGGGCGAGAACCCCGATTCCAGCGTCATCAAGAGCGTGCTGGCGCTGGTGAACAACCCCGCCAGGCGGAAGGAACCCTACCACATCGTGGGCGTCCTCCGCGATCCCGACAACCTCACGGTCGCCGAGATGGTCGGCGGGGACGAGGTCCAGCTCATCCTCGCGGGAGACATGATCGCGAGGATCTCCGCCCAGACATGCCGGCAGTCGGGCCTGTCAGTCGTCTACACGGAACTGCTCGACTTCGGAGGGGACGAGATCTACTTCAAGTCCGAGCCTGCGCTGACGGGGCGGACCTACGGAGAGGCGCTCCACGCCTACGAGGATTCCTGCCTCATCGGCCTGAGGAATCCCGACGGCTCGGTGCTCCTCAATCCGCCGATGGATTCGCGGATCACGGATGGCTCGATGGTGGTCGTCATCTCGGAGGACGACGACACGATAAGGCTCTCCGGCAGGCCGGCCCCGGCTGTCGACAGGAGCTCGGTCTCCACCGAGCCCAGGCCTCACGGCGGACCCGAACGGACCCTGATACTGGGCTGGAACCAGA
>CAZMAT010000019.1:0-36469 GCA_964564435.1 uncultured bacterium | reverse complement strand
TGATCTACCTGTCGAAGCTCTGGTTCCTCGACCGGATGGTCTGGCTGTACGAGGACGCACGCATGGATCGGGTGGAAACCCGCCCGGGCGAGTGAGGTCGAACCGAGGGAGGGTACGATGGCTCAATCCGGAACCAGGCAGATCATGGGTCTCGTGTTCTGGCTCGCCGTCTCGTTCGCGGCCGCCGCGATCGGGGGAATCGCAACCATGAGCGCCGGCCCGTTCTACTCGCAGCTCGTCCGTCCCGGGTGGGCGCCGCCGGGATGGTTGTTCGGCCCTGTCTGGACAGTGCTCTTCGCGATGATGGGCGTCGCCGCCTGGCTCGTATGGCGGGTCGGAGGCTTTCGCGGCGCCAAGACCGCGATCGTCCTGTTCCTCGTGCAGCTAGCCTTCAATGCGCTGTGGAGCTGGCTGTTCTTCAGATGGCAGCTGGGTGCCGCCTCTTTCGTCGAGATCATCCTGCTTTGGGTGCTCATCCTTGCCACGCTGGCCGCCTTCTGGCGGATCAGACCCCTCGCGGGAGCGCTTCTCATCCCGTACCTGCTGTGGGTCACCTTCGCGTCCGCGCTCACATACAGCGTATGGAGGATGAACCCGCAGATACTCGGGTGAAGGGATGATCAGACCGAGATGATGGTCCGACTATTCCCATCATGGCCGCGGAACCGACGGGGAAGCGCCATGTTCGGTTCGATGGAAACGCTTTCTTCCAGGCGGCATCGATAACGGAGGAGACAGAGGCCGACCCATTCCTTCAGGGGGATCGCATGATAAATGCTTTCGCTCCCATGGCGGCCGAGGACCGCGAGGCCGTCATCGACATCTTCAACCACTACATCGAGAACAGTTTCGCGGCGTATCCAGCGAGGAGGCTGCCGTACGAAGCCTTCGGCATGCTCCTGAACATGTGCCAGGGGTATCCGAACGCGACGGTGCGAATCGAAGGGAGCGAGATCGCGGGATTCGGGATGCTGCGCCCCTACAGCCCGATATCCTCCTTCTCCTCGACTGCGGAGATCTCCTACTTCATCAAGCCCGGCCAGACCGGCAGAGGGATCGGGAAATCTCTGCTGGAGCATCTGATCGAAGGCGCCAGGGCGAAGGGTATAACCAGCATCCTCGCGAGCATCTCCTCGCTGAAGGAGGGAAGCATCAGGTTCCACGCGAGGAACGGTTTCGTGGAGTGTGGAAGGTTTGCCGGGATCGGCCTCAAGAACGGGCGGCGCTTCGACGTCGTCTACTACCAGAGGAATCTGTAGATACGGACGACTCCGCATGGCGTCAGGCAACAGAGTCAGGCTGCTCTACGGAGGGCGTCGGAACCTGCGAAAGTGCTCTTTTCCCCGGAGACGGCGTTGTTTCGGGCTCTGTGTCGTCTTGTCCGGCTATCGCTCACGCGATGCGGTTACACGTGATAAACCGGGAATCGGCATCAGTTGCATTATGAAGAACGACAAAGGATTACAGGAGCGTTAAAGTGAACAGTCCGACCCCGGTCGTGCGGGAGATACGGTCGAAGACCATCCTCTCGAAGTCGCAGGTATACCCATACGCGCTGAATCCGTACGTCGGCTGCATGCACGCCTGCACCTACTGCTACGCCAGGTTCATGAAGCGCGTGACCGGGCACACCGAGCCCTGGGGCATGTTCGTCGACGTGAAGGTGAACGCGGCGGAACTCCTCGAGGTCGAGTCGGTCCGGAAGAGGAGGGACAGAGTCTGGATGAGCGGGGTCTGCGATCCCTACCAACCGCTGGAGGAGCGATACCTGCTCACCAGGCGCTGTCTGGAGATCTTCTCGAGTTACTGCTGGCCGGTAACGGTGCAGACTCGGTCGCCGATGGTGCTGCGGGACCTGGACATCATCGCCTCCGCGCGGGACTTCGAGGTGGGCTTCTCGGTCACAACTTCGGACGATTCGATCAGGAAGCTGTTCGAGCCCTGCGCCCCGCCGGTGGGGGAGAGGATCGCCGCACTCGACGCACTGCACAGGGCCGGTGTGAAGACCTTCGCGATGATCGCTCCGATGCTCCCCGGTTCGGATGCACTCGCAGACGCGCTTGCCGGGAAGGTCGACTCGATCCTGGCAGATTCGATGAACTACGGTTATGCCGCAGCGGTGTACCGCAGGCACGGCCTGGAGCGGGCGATGACGGGTGAGTTCTTCCACGAGACAAGGATGCACCTCGCCGAGGGTTGCGAACGGCACGGGATCCCATTCCGGTCTCTCTGCTGACGAACACCTACTGGTGTCCAATTGGTGTCAGGCTACTTTTGCGTTAACAGATAGACGGCGCAAGAATCCTCATCAGATTGAGCACAGGTTGCCGGCAGGTTGAGCATCCGCTTCGTTGTCTGCCTGTAGCGGGACTGATGTGCTTCTGAAAACGCCGATTCGGACAGTATCCGTGAACAGCACTTTTCTATCGTGGATAACCTGTAAAACGTCTATAGCTGTATCTATTAGTTGTAGAATGAGATGCAGGGCTGGTTTCGGGAGTAGTCTGACCCCATTATGTTCTCGGTACTCGGAAGGAGGGTGAGATGTCCATCGCAAAGGTCACGGAAGTCATCGCCTCATCGGAGAAGGGTTTCGAGGACGCGATCGCGCAGGGTATCGCCAGGGCGAACAAGACCCTTGAAAACGTGAGCGGGGCCTGGGTGAAGAGCCAGCAGGTAGAGGTGGAAGCCGGCAGGATAACGGCCTACAAGGTGACACTCAAGATCGTCTTCGTCCTGAACGACTAGACCGGGTCATCCGTAGACAGGATAAGACTCGTCGGTCTGACTCCTTGGGCTGTTGTAGAAAAGGCGCTTCATCCGGGGCAAAGATCCGACAATCTCGGATCGGAGTTTGATCATGAAGGGACCTGTCGTACTCCTCTTCGTACTGCTCTGCACCGCATGCGTCTATCACGCCCTCCACTACCTGCCTCTGCTGCCGGAACGCACCGCTACCCATTTCGGCATCTCCGGAGCGCCGGACGGATGGGGAGGGAGAACCGAGCTCGCGATAGTGTATCTTGGAACGGTTGCTCTACTGGCAGCGGTGTTCCTTGTGATCCCTCTCGCCATGGGCAAGCTTCCCGATGCCATGATCAATCTGCCTAACAGGAGCTACTGGCTCGCGCAAGAGAGGCGTGAAGAGACGCTGGAATGGCTCTCGGGCAGCATGATTCTGCTGGGTTGTATCACACTCGTGCTGATGCTGGACATCTTCCACCAGGTGTTCATGGTAAACCTGGGCGTAGCCACGCGTCTCGCACATCCTGGTTTCAGCATGTGCGCATACTCCGCCGTCATTGTTATCTGGTGTTCCGCCCTCCTGGCGCGGTTCCGCAGAGTGCGGCCGCCGGAGTCCGGTGGGAATGGGCGAACCACATCTTGAGGAGGTCGTTCGAGTGAAGCGTGTGCTGGAGTTTCTCAGGAGCAGCCGTGTCTTCTACCTCGCGACCGTGGATGGCGATCAACCCAGGGTCAGACCCCTGGGCTTCTTCATGGAGTTCGAAGGAAGGCTCTACCTCGGCGTCGGTACTCACAAGAACGTTTACCGTCAGGTTCGGGAGAACCCGAAGATAGAACTCTGCGCGGTCGGCGGCATGGGCGAGTGGATGAGGATCACCGCAACCGCCGCCATCGACCAGAGGCAGGAGGTCGTCGATTTCTCCATGGAGTCCATGCCCAGCCTGCGGGAGATCTATAACGAGAAGACAGGCTACACGATCGGAACCTTCTATCTGAAGAACGCCGAGGCATATTTCTACGATATGAAGGGCGGCTGCGAGAGGTGTTCCTTCTAGTGATCGATGGTGTCAGGCTACTTTTGCGTTAACAGGCAGGTGTGTGGAACCCAGCCGGGATGGCTTGATGGAGAGGGATTCAGCCGGTCGAGTAGCGTGTGGAGCATCGGCATCAGGTGTCGTTGCAACAAGAGCCGGTTTGTAGTCGACTCACGGAATGGCGATTTACAGAGCGTTCGTGAAAAGCACTATTCTTCATGGAACAACCTGTAAAACGACCTTGGTTGTAAAGAAATGGTAGCCATATTGATGCAAGGCCGGTTTTGACAGTAGTCTGACCCCATACGATAGCCCATCCGAGGAGGTGTGCATGCTGCAGGCGATCCCTTCCTCGACTCGGAATGCCGGCATCTGGTCGGCGGTGCTGGCGACATTCTTCAGCATCTTCTACGACCTGGCGCAGATCGCGGAATGGCTCGGGCTGATGGGTTCGGGCGGTGGAGCCGACAATCCCAGCACTCCTTTCGGGCTCTTCGTGCTTCTCACCCCCTCGCTCCTGCTCGGTTCGTCCTTCCTCGTGATGATGGTCAGCCTCCACAAGGCCACTCCGAACGACCAGAAGGTGTGGAGCCAGACCGCACTCGCCTTCGCGACGGTCTACACCGTCCTGATCAGCATCAACTACTACGTGCAGCTCACATGGGTCGGCCCAAGGCTCGCTGCAGGCAGGGTGGCGGGCATGGAGGCTTTCCTCTTCACGCCGTTCGACTCTTTCCTGTATGCCGTGGACATACTGGGGTACAGCTTCATGAGCCTCTCCACGCTGTTCGCCGCATTCACGCTCAAAGGGAGAGGACTCGCAAGAACTGCAAGGGTTTTCCTCATTGCGAACGGCCTCCTGATCCCGTTCATCGCCTTGCAGATGTACGTCCACTGGCTGATCTGGATCGCTGCGCTGTGGGCTGTGACGTTCCCCGGCTCTACATGGTGCATGGCTATCCTGTTCAAGAGAGCAAGGGCCGACGGATCGGCAGTGAACACCGCGGCTGCCTGACGTATCCGGGATGCGCCCGCGAATTTGGAACCCGTTGAGCGGGAGGGTAGTCTAGACCGGAGTCGGAGCGATCCTGACCGGACTGTCTGGATAGGAACCGAGGGAGGAATGATTAAGGGATTCGTGCAGGACATCGAGAGAATGGCAGTCGCCAACAGCGACTTCAGACGAGTGCTCTACACCTCGGGGCATTGCCAGCTCGTGCTCATGTCGATCGTGCCGGGCGGCGAGATCGGCATGGAAGTGCATCATCTCGACCAGTTCTTCCGTGTGGAGGAGGGGAGCGGAGAAGCTATCCTCGACGGTGTGAGAACTCCGATAAGAGCCGGTTATGCCGTGCTGGTCCCTTCCGGAGCCAATCACAACATAGTCAACACAGGGAACGTGCCGCTCAAGCTCTACACGCTCTACGCCCCGCCCAACCACCGCGACGGCGTGATCCACTGCACGCGCGAGGAGGCCGAGGCAGACAGCGAGGAATTCGACGGCAAGACGACCGAGTGACCCGGCAGTTCCGTGGAGGATGCCTGCCTGACGATCCGGCGGCATGAAAGGTGAACTGGGTCTGGCTGCTCGTGGAATGCCGTAAGGACTGCATCAGTGATCCTTTCGGCGCTCGATCCGGAGCGAAGGGATTAGCACGGATGCTGAAGGATGGAGCATCCATGAACAGTACTTCTTCAGGAGACAACCCGTGGAATGACTGCTATTGTATATAAATGGCGGGCATGATATTGCAGGTCCATTATGGAATGTAGTCCGACCCCGTTCGTAGTGAGGCCGTTCGACAGGGCGACGGACATGCCGGCGTTCGTCAGGCTGCGCCGCGAGATCGAAGAGGTCGATCGTTCCGGCAACGATGTCAGCGAGCAGGCCGCCTTTTCGACGCTGGCATGGCCCGGTCACGACCCGGCGCGTGACAGGTGGACGGCCTGGATCGGGGCAGATCCGGAGAACATGGCCGGGTACGCCTTCACGTGGGCTCAATCGCCGGAGCGATCCATCGTCTATACGGCAATCAGGCCCGATCTGCGGAGGCGCGGGATCGGGAGCAGGCTGATGGAGGCCGCGCTGATGCGATCGATCGAAGTCGGATCGACCCATGCCACATCGGCTGTCGGTGCTTCGAACGATGCGGGTAGCGCCTTCCTGTCCTCGCGGGGATTCACCGTAGCCGGCGAGAACAGATTCATGAGAGCCGGTGCGGAGATTGACGCACTCGAACCGGTCTGGCCAACAGGATACAGCGCGGTGGACTTCGCATCTGTCGGCGACCTCAGTATCCTTGCCGAAGCGCTGAACGGCAGTTACGGCGACATGTGGGGGCACACCGAGAACTCCCCCGGGATCGTGGATGCCGGATACCTCGAAAAAGAGATCGAAACCCGCCCGGAACTCCACGACCCTCACGGTATCTTCCTTGCTTTCGACCCCGAAGGAGATGTCGCAGGGATCGTGGCTGCGTTCCGGAAACCGGCAGGGCCGGGTCGGGAGTCCGACCTCGTGATCGACTCCCCTGGCGTCCTGCCTCGCCACCGCAGCCTCGGGCTCCAGAAGCAGCTCACCCTGACCGCGATGAGGTGGCTCAGGAAGGGCAGCACGGCTCCGATTGCGCTCGAGACCTTCGGCGACAGCCCGGAGGCCTTCCGGATCTACGCCGGGCTGGGTTTCGAGATCGAGGCCCGCTTCATCGAATACTGCAGGAAGCTGCCCTGAGAACGCTCAACGATGCGGTGACGCAGACCAGACTTTGCGACTTCATCCGTGAGGGAGAACTGGCTATGACCATGCAGGATGACGTGATCAACCGGCTCGAAGCGCTGGGATACCGTGCCCGGATGGTGCCCATGACTCGCATGGCCGACCTCCGGAGCAGCATCGAACGCTGGCGCAGCGAGGGGATCATAGACAGTGACTTCTTCGGCGAGAACCTGTCCGGTTTCGTCTACTCGCCTCCTGATGACCTGCCTGATGCGAAGTCGATCGTCATCGTCGTCATCCCCGACGATCCGGTGCACCTCTGGTTCGATCGCCGGGGAGCACGGACGATGGTGACCATCCCCCCCCCACTATCTGCACTGCATGCGGAAGGATCGGTCCGCCGGCGAGGCGCTGTCTTCGATACTCAGACCTTCGGGCTTCCGCGCGTCCAGGGCCCGCCTGCCCGTGAAGCTCCTGGCCGTCTCGTGCGGCCTGGCCCGCTACGGCAGGAACAACATCACCTACGTCGACGGAATGGGAAGCTACATCAGGCTGGCAGCCTTCTTCACCGACCTCGAATGCTCTAGCCACGTTTGGACGGAGCCGGCCGCGATGGAATCGTGTGCGTCCTGCAGGGCCTGCACCGAAGCCTGCCCCTCTGGCGCCATCGATCCGGAGCGATTCCTGGTGAGGGCCGAGAGGTGCATCACCCTCTGGAACGAAATGCCGGGCGAAGTTCAGTTCCCGGAATGGCTTGACTCTTTTTGGTACAACTGCCTGGTTGGCTGCATGCGTTGCCAGGCCATCTGTCCGGCGAACAGAGGGAACGACCGGGTCGTGGATGGAGCAGTGTTCTCGGAGGAGGAGACCGAGATGCTTCTCAGAGGCACACCCCGCGGTGACCTACCGCAGTCTCTTGCGGACAAGCTCGAGGAATGGGACCTGCTGGAATCCCTGGATATGCTGCCCAGGAATCTCGCCCCGTTGTTGGTGTCAGGCTACTTTTGCGTTAACAAATAGGCGTGGCTGAACAGGTAATGCCTCTGATAGGAACAGGATAGCTGCATGAACACCTTGTGCTGCACAGGGGTTCTGTCGTGCCATATCACTCGGGAATGCTGGCGATTCCCGGCATGCAGACATACTCCGCAGCCGTGAACAACACTTTTCCTCAAAGAATTACCCGTAAAACGACTATCGATGTATCATCAAGGCAACCATATCGTTACAGAACCGATTCCGAGGGTTGTCTGACCCCGGTCAGGGGAGCAGGACAAGCCTTCGCGTGAGCGAGGCCGAGGCCGTCTCCAGCCTGCAGAAGTAGACTCCCGCGGGCACGACTCCGGCTCCCTGCCCTGAACAGCCCCAGACCGCCGAATGATCCCCGGCTGCGAGCACGTCATCCACAGGCTTGGCCACGACCCTGCCCGCCATGTCGTATACCGAGACTACGGCCCGGCCAGCCTCCGGGAGCGTGAAGCCGATCGACAGAACACCGCGGCACGGCACCGGACAGACTCCGAGGGAAGCCCGGAGAGCAGGCCCGCTCTCGTCGCCTATCCCGACCAGCCCGTCCGAGAGATAGGGGTGCAGGTTCTGGCCGGTTGCGGTGACGCAGACGGAACTGCCCGGAGTATAAGAGGGTATGTCGAATGTGACGTCCCCCGATGCGTCGGAGTAGAACGACTCCATCCACTCACCGGAAACCGAATCCTGGATCATCACGGCCACCAGCACGCCTTCCGTGGGCTCACCCCCGACAGTCACCGGAAAGGTCTGCGTGCCTGGGAGGATGGAGTCGGGGTGGCTGCAGACGATCTGGGGCAGCGGGGAAGGCACGTTGCATATGTCGAGCTCCGGGCATCCGAACACCATGTGCATGTGGTTGTTCGAGACGCCGCTGGATCCGTAGTAGCTGTAGACCCGGGCCTTCCCCCAGTCGGTGATCGCGCCCATGTGGCTCATGCCCTGGGCGAACCGGCCCTCGAAGATCCACTTGCCCAGCGAGTCGGCCGGACCTATCGGGCTGCTCGTGGTCGGGCTCATCACGCCTATGGCGCCCTTGCACTCGACTGCGTCGCCCGCCCCCATCAGGGCTTCACTGAAGCAGTACTCGCCGTCGAACTCGCCGGTGTTGCACGCCACGAGCACCCACCAGCCCAGGCGCCGACCGTTCATCAGGGCTTCCACGTTCGAGTTGGTGAAGCCGGGAGGCACGATCGTCGTCAGGTTGCCGTGGCCGCAGATGCCGAACATCGAGCAGCCCTCGTTCAGGCTCTCCGCGAGACCGGCGATGGTGGGGGGGATCCCGCCGGTGTCGCAGAACCATGTCACATCCATCCCGGCATTCTCCATGAACTCGACGTACTCGTACGAGTTGTCGGCGAACTGCACGTGGCCGACGCTTATGCCTCTCTGGAACCAGCCCGGGGACGGTTCGTACGGGTCCATCTCGTGGCTCGTGACCTTCCAGGTCTCGTACGCCAGGTCGTCCGAGTCGCTCCCGGTGAGCCGCCCGACATGGATCGACGGCACCGATCCCGACCCGACGACGCCGTACATGTTGTCGGAGGCGAAGGAGGAATAGTAGGGAGGCGGGACGACGTAGTCGTCACCCACGATCAGGATGTACTCGGGCGGATTCGCCCAGGTGCCGAAGGCGTTCTCGATCCATGCGTCTATCGCCCCGGGCGTCGACCCGATCTCGGGGACCGTTGCCGTGACGACCTCGAATCCCTTCCTGTACTTCCAGTCGATCAGGGCGTCGGCGAGTTCGAGCCCCTCCTCGGAGGAGATGAACAGATAGCTGCCGTCGATGATGTCGGCTCCCTCCCTCTCGGGGAAGCCAAGCACCTCGTCGTAAAGAGGCAGGAAGCTGCGCGTCAGGCCCGTGAATGGCCTTGTCAGCTCGTTGTCCCCCCTGCCGTCACCCGAGTGGATGCGCACAGTGACCTCGTTATTCAGCACCGCCTCGCCGGTGGACGGGTCCCAGGAAACCGGGTAGAAGCAGATCCAGGCGATCCGTATGTCGCGCAGGACCTCGACCGCTTCGACGATCACCGGAGATGCGGGATAAGGACCGCTTCCAGCGTAGAATTCCTCGTCGATCCGGAAGGGGAGAGCTTCGCCTTCGTGCGATGGGAACGGCTGTAGGGGCGGAATCCTCATAACTCCCAGACTGGAGGTTTCCTGCTCGAGCAGTTCGACCCTGACATCCCCCGTGGAGGGCACCCTGACCATCCTGCGGATGACCGGGAGGTCCGGGCGGCCGACGATCCCTGATATGCCTCCACCAGGGATGCGGAGCAGCGTGCCGTCGCCGAAACCGTCGATCGACACTCCCTCGGATTCGAGCGCATCCAGAGAAAACCTGACAACTGTGTCCCCTCCGCCCTCGGAGAGGACCTCCACCTGTCCGACCGGCTCCGGGCTCTCGTAGACGAGATCCATTCCGCCCGACGCCGTGCCGGCGCACAGGGGGACAATGAGAAGGAGATAACTGGCCTTCATCGACTTCCTCCCGTCATGCCCGGACAAAACCACTGACAGAACATAGGTGCGATCCCGGAAGGCAGCTACCCGCACCTGCTCCCGAAAGACGCTCCCCCCCGGGTTCATGGCCCGGGATCGCGCACACCGCGTAGCGCTTGACGGGGGAATGGAGCGCCATGATGATGCGTGCGAGCTGAATCCGGCTGCTCGGAGCCGGGTTCGCGAGGATCGCCGGGCGGGGTTCCCGGCGGCGGCGCTTCAGCGTTCGGGTCAGGCATCGTCCATGCAGGGGGTATCTGATGAACAGGGTCGTGGCGAGATACTCGGACGGACGCATCCTGAAGGGCGAGACCTCGGACTTCCTGCCCAACAAGGAATCGTTCCACGTCATACCCTCCTCCCAGCCGGGGGAGAAGGGTCCGCTGACAGTGAAGATCAGCGAGCTGAAGGCGGTGTTCTTCGTCAAGGATCTCGAGGGCGACCCTCGCCACATGGAGCGTAAGTCCTTCGATCCCGCGCATCCCCCGATTGGGCGGAAGATCAGGGTCGTGTTCAGGGACGGCGAGGTGCTGCTGGGAACCACGCAGGGCTATCAGCCCGGCAGGTCCGGGTTCTTCATGGTCCCCGCCGACGAGGGGTCCAACATCGAGCGCTGCTACGTCGTGTCGGCCTCGGCGAGCAGCATCGACTTCGTCTGAGGTGACACCCGTGCCCCGCAGCCTTCCGGAGGGATGATGCACGCGGCACTCCTGTCAGCCCTGCTGATGCTTGACGCAGGCTCCGTCCAGGCTCCCCTGGTCGATCCGAACGTCTCATCGGTCGCGAGCGGCGGATTCTGGGAGTCGGACGGAGTCGCGGGCCATTACCGTGTCGTGGTCGGGAACTACGGATTCGAGGTCGTCGAGTCGACCGTCCATCTCCAGTGGCTTGCGGATGCGACGGAGGATTCAGGCTCCCGGATCGTCTTCTCGGAGCAGGTATCCGGAATCGGTCCGGACGGGCCGCTCTCCATCGGGACCCCCGTGTTCGAGATCGGCACGGAGACCGTTATCGTCCTCGAAGCGACCGACCCTCATACGCTGGCGTCCCAGACGTTCCGGATCATCCCCGGGGCACCGGGCGAGTACACCATCTACCGCGCAGACTGACAGGCCTGACCGGGGCGGGGCCGGCTCCGGCGGCGGATCTCAGAGCATCGGCAGGGCGGCGGGCCTCGACAATCCGTCTCCGCCGGTACGGTGGAGTTCGATCCAGCCGTGAAGGGGACCCATCCGCTCATAGTTCACTATGTCGTAGGGGCTGCAGTCAACCAGGATCCAGGGTCCGCGCGTCTCGATCACCGTCAGCACGGTGTTCACCGGCAGCAGGGAGATCACGGGGGCGTCGGGGTCCGGTGAGTCGTGGAGCGGCACGCCGTCCAGTTCGATGACAGTCAGCCTTTCGGGAGGGTTGTCGGAGAGAAAGGCATAGATGAACGATCCGCCCCAGCCCACAGGTCTCGGTGCGGATTCCGAAGTCCGCCACTCCCTCACGCTGTCCGCGACCACCGCGTACATATCGCCGAGGCCGGGGAACAGCCCCCGCCAGCCCTCGGGGACCGCCGAGGGCTCGAAGTCGGAAAAGCTCCAGCTGAAGCCGCCCGGGAACTGCTCTCCCGTCATGCCGGAGAGCCTGGTGGCCGTGAACGCGTCGTGTCCCGCGATCTCCGGAAGAGGTTCGAAGGCACTCGGAGGGAGCTCTGCCGCTTCCGGGAGCATGGAGCCGACGATGAAGGATATCTCTCCGAGGTCGGCGAACCCGGATGGAACGACCGTCACCCTGCCGCTGCCGATGGATCCCGACCACGTCGACCCCGTCTGCAGCGGATAGCAGAGGATGGACATGGTCGATTCGTAGTCCTTCGTCATGCGCCCCGTCACGTGGTACTCGACGAGCACGGTGTCGTCCTCACCGAATACGGCCGACCAGGAGGCGTTCAGCGCCTGGCTCTGGATTCCCGGCAGGCCTGCCTCCCATTCCATACAGGAGTCGGTCACCTGTTCCCATGTGGGGATACTCGTCGCGTAGAAAGGCTCTCCCACATCGGGCTCGTCCGGGAAGAGTGGTCTGGTCATCTCCCTGACCGACTCCCACGGGAGGGAGTGCTCTTCGGAAGGGTCCCACTCGCAGACGAACATCGGGAACACCTCGGCCCGGGCGCCGTCGACCGTCACGTCGACCCTTTCGAGAAAAGCATCTGGATCGGTCGAGGAGTAGAGCACGGGGACGAAGGGTGTGATGATGTCCACCGGGAAGTACATGTAAACGATGCCCTCGTCACATAGCGAATGGAGGAGGAAGCATCCCGTCATCTCGTACTTGCTGCGGTCGACGCTGATCAGCACGTCCTGGGCCAGCATCCTGACCGTAGGCCCAGAATCGGAGAGCGCCGACGGACCTCTCACCACCGAGCCGAGGTATCCGGCGTCTCCTTGTACCCAGAAAGGCAGAAGAGCGGCCACGAGTACTGACCAGCGCATTTCGACCCCCCGTCTGTGCTGGAGTAACATGCACGAACATGGAGATCGGGGGAGCCTCCCGCCCTCGGAGCCGGCTGTTGAGATAAGGCATGCTTGACGTTCCGCGGCAAGGCGATGATCATGAAAAGAGACGAAGTGTGACGAAAAGCATCGGAGGCGTTCATGCCCGGACACGTTTCGAGACAGCGCGGGATAACCGCGATAGTTGTCGTCAACTCCATCGGGGCGATTCTCACCCCGGCGTTCTGGGGGCTCGTCTTCCTGCGCCTGTTCGCAGTCGACACCCCACCCGCGGGACTTGAAGAGGGCGCGCTGTCGTCGACCTTCGGATTCATGATAGGAGACCTCGTCTGGGCCGAGGCCGCGCTGATCGCAAGCATCGCCGGGCTGCTGCGCATGCGCCCCTGGGGCTGGCTTGCGGCACAGATCGTGAATGCCCTCTGGCTCTACTCGATGACTGTGATCTGGTGCCGGGACATCCACAGCGGGGGAATCAGCCCGGGCGCACTGCTCTTCCTGCCGTTCGTCCCGTTCTCGATCTGGGCCCTTTTCCATCTCTGGGTGGTCCGGGGTGCATTCATACGGGATTTGTGAGGATTGTCGGTCGTGAGGAGCGTTGCGTGTGCGGAAGGAGAGCCTGATGTTCGATCCGGAGAAGACTGTCGGCGACCTGATAGACGGCGCTGGCGCCGCACTCATCAGCTCCGTGGACAGCGAGGGCTTCCCCAACACCAAGGCCATGCTGCCACCCAGGTCGAGGCAGGGGATCAGGACGATCCTCTTCACGACGAACACTTCATCGATGAGAGTGGGGCAGTATCTCGCCGATCCCAGGGCATGCGTCTACTTCTTCGACGGAGAGTCCTACAGAGGAGTCATGCTCAGAGGCACGATGGAGGTCCTCCGCGACGAGGAGACACGCAGGACCGTCTGGAGGGACGGCGACGAGCGCTACTATGCCCAGGGGATCGATGATCCGGACTACTCAGTACTGAAGTTTACCGCCACCGACGGACGGTACTACAGCAGCTTCAGATCGACGAGCTTCAGAGTCGAGGCCTGACGTCGATAACCTGGAGACCTCGATCCCTCATCAGCCCAGCCGGTTCACAATCCAGGCCTGTGAAAACTCTGCAGGTGTTCGTCTGACGTGTCTGGAAGACCTGCCCCTTGCAGACGGGGGAAGCCGTCTATCCTGAGGAGCGATACCGTCATGCGTGATCTCCTTCGTAGAAAGGCGTCGATCCGATGAAATGAAAGGCGAAGGACAACCGATCGGCGAGATCACTGATTCGCTTTGAAAGCGGCTTCCCCATGCCGTGCCCCGAATCGACATCGATCCTTATCAGCACGGGATCGGTTCCCTCCTGTACCTTCTGCAGGCGGGCCGCGAACTTGAAGGAATGGGCCGGGACGACCCTGTCGTCGTGGTCGGCCGTGGTCACCAGGGTGGCAGGATACCTCACCCCGCTCTTCAGGTTGTGCAGGGGCGAGTAGCCCAGCAGGTAGAGGAACATCTCCTCGTCTTCCTCGGCCGTGCCATAGTCGTACGCCCATCCGGCTCCGGCGGTGAAGAGATGATAACGCAGCATGTCCATCACCCCGACGTCCGGGAGTGCAACCCGGAAGAGGTCGGGTCTCTGCGTCATCGCCGCACCGACGAGCAGCCCTCCGTTCGACCCTCCCGAAATCACAAGCCTCTCCGGGCTGGTATAGCCTTCGTCCATCAGGAATCCGGCCGCCGAGACGAAGTCGTCGAACACGTTCTGCTTCTGCATCCTGGTGCCGGCCAGGTGCCACTTCTCACCGTATTCCCCCCCGCCGCGCAGGTTCGGGACGGCGAACACCCCGCCGTTCTCCACCCAGATGGTGGTGAACGGACTGAAACCGGGAGTAAGGCTTTGGTTGAAGCCTCCATATCCGCTCAGGAGAACCGGTTTGCTCCCGTCCCGTGCGAGCCCGCGCCTGTGGGTGAGCATCATCGGGACCCGGGTGCCGTCACGGGATGTGTAGAAAACCTGATAGGATTCGAATGGGGACGGATCGAAGTCGACCCCCGACGGTCTGTAGAGGCGCGACTCTCCCGTGGCGGGGTCGAGTGCGAAGATCTCGACGGGATGGAGATAACTGGTGAAGCTGTAGAAGATCTCCTCTTCGTGCACCCTGGCGTCGAACCCGCTGGCCGTGCCTGCTCCCGGGAGCCCGATCCACCTGATGGGGTTTCCCTCCATGTCGAGCTGTTCCACAGCGGAGAGAGCGTCCTTCAGATAGCTGGCGAAGAAGTATCCGCCGCCGCCGGACACACTCAGGACCTCCTCCCTCTCCGGGATCACATCCACCCACTTCCCCGAATCGGGATCGTTCATGTCGACGCGGACCAGCCTGTTGTTCGAGGCGTCCAGGCTGGTCTCCAGGAACAGCGAATCGCCCGAGCTGCAGACTACGCCGTTCTCGTTCTCGAAGCCGCGCACTACTGTGATGATCTCCGATCCAGGCCTGGAGAGGTCCCTGACGTGGATCTCGTTACCGGTCGATGACATGGCTGCAGAGATGACCAACCACCTCCCGTCCTCGGTCACCCGACCGTTCACATAGCGGCGGGGGGTCGCATCTCCTCCGTAGACGAGCTCATCCTCCGTCTGAGGGGTACCGAGCCTGTGGAACATCAGCCTGTGAAGCTCGGTAACGCCGGAGAGGAGGCTTCCAGCGACCGGTCTGGGATAGGTGGAATAGAAGAAACCCTCGTTCCCATGCCATGATGGCTGTGAGAACTTGGAATCGATGATGGTTTCCAGCACCTCGTCAGGGGAGTCCGTGGAGACGACACGGATCGTCCGCAAGTCCGAGCCCTTCTCCGAGATCTGATACGCAAGCAGGCTGCCATCCCTGGAGAATCCCATCCCGGCCAGCGAAGTGGTGCCGTCTGGCGAAAAGCTGTTGGGATCGAGGAAGACCTCGGGCGGGGACCCGGGTTTCTCCCTGAAGAGAACCGCCTGGTTCTGCAGTCCTTCGTGCATGAGGAAGTATCTGCATCCGCCCTCGGTGAACGGGAGCCCGTACTTCTTGTAGTCGAGCAGCGCTTCGAGCCGGCGCCTCACGGCTCCACGGAAGGGGATCCGCGACAGAAAGGCCGATGTAACGGCGTTCTGCTCCTCCACCCAGCGCGCAACCTCCGGCGATGCGTCGTTCTCGAGCCACCGGAAAGGATCGGGGATCTCATGGCCGAAAAGAACAGTCGATTCATCGTTCTCGCGCGTCACGGGGTAGCTCGGTCTCAAGTCGGATCCTCCCTCTCTCCGGTGGAGCTGCCTGTCGTGGTCAATCAATATGGAATACTCTGCACCGTCTCCAGGGGTCCCCGGGAACAACCGGTTCGGCCCGGGAGCATCCGATTCCGGCCATCTGTCGAGACGACAACCAGATAGGTTCTGTTAGACAATGCGGCAAGGATCGTCCCTCTCGGGCACATTCTGGCGATCCATTCCCCTCCGTATCGTTCTTCATCATGTTCCATCCGAATCGTCGAACGGATCGGTTTCAACCCGGAAAGGGGCTGCGAATGGCTGTCGAGACCCACGAATGCCCCAAGTGCGGCGGAAGCCTGCAGGTCGTGTCCGGTTCGCGCACCATCGTCTGCGGCTACTGCGGTACCGAGGTTACGATACGGGACGACGAGCCAGGCAGGTCGGAGCCGAATCTCATCACCTCCGAGAACCTCGAACGCGTCAGGACGATGATCGCCGAGGGGCAGTACATCGAAGCCATCAAGCTCTACCGCGAGAGCACCGGCGCCTCCCTGAAGGATGCGAAGGACGCCGTGGATGCCATGGCGAAGGGCGCCGGAGTCGAGGTTCCGCAGCCGAAGCTCTGGCCGTGCCCCGTTCTGATAGCGCTCTTCGCGGCCTGGATAGCCCTCGTCGGCTTCTCGCCGGGCCTGGCCGAATGGCTTCTGATGAGGCTCTCCGGGGGGGAGGCCTCCTCGGGTGAGGTCGATGCCGTCAGGGTGGCGCTTCCCATGTCGATTGTGTTCGTCTCGCTTTTCATCCTGATCTTCCGGCTGGCCAGATCGACGACCGGAAAGCCCACCGGCAAGGGCTGAAGAGGCGTGCAGCCGGGGATCCTGTTCCTGGCCGGGCTCGTGCTCGGATTCGCGGCTGACCTTCTCCTGCATCTGAGTATCCCGATCGATCCGCGGATCGCCGCAGGTTGCGGAATCATCCTCGTTTCGACCGGAACTGTTATCCTGGCTTCCGCTGCGGCAGCTCTCCGCCGCGCCGGCACTCCCTTCGAACCTTCTCACACGGCGGAGGCTCTGGTGACTTCCGGGATCTACTCCAGGTCGAGGAATCCGGCCTATATCGGATCGGCGATGATCTATGCCGGCTTAGCCTTGGCAGCCGGGAGCCCGGCCGCCCTCGTTCTACTGGTCCCGGTGATGCTCCTGATCGACCGGATCGTGGTGCCGCGGGAGGAGGAGCGCCTCCACTCCGGCTTCGGAAATGCGTACTCGGAGTATCGAAGGAAGGTCGGACGGTGGCTGTGACGGCAGATCGTACGTCGATGGGCATCCTTGCAGCGGTCGCACTGGCCGCCGTGGCTGGCTGCGGGGGACCAGGACCGACATCCACGAACACGCCACGCGAGATGTTCGAGGCAGTGCTGATGTCCCCGGTCGTCGGCGGAGTGAGCGACCTCCAGGGAGTCGGCGACACATGGCAGGGCTACAGCCTCTACCTGAGATTCACGGCGACCAGCGACTGCATCGACTCCCTGATCGCCACCGGATACAGGGATGTCTACTGGTCCGACATCGAGGAAGAGTTCGACCTTCCTGCCGGATACGACAGATTCGACCCGGACTGGGCTCCCGGAGCGATCTGCGACAAGGACTGCTACTTCGACGAGGTAGAGAACTCATGGACGCACTCCGGGACTCACTGGCTGGTAGTGGACAGGGAGAGCGGAACGGTCTACTTCAGGGGGCTGGGGGCGTAGGTCCGGCCTTCGGACGATCCCGCCGGCGGGATCCGGGAGGGGAGCGCGGATGAATCCGTCGAAAGTCGATCGGAACCGGATGACGTGCCTCACCGACCTGCCCAACGTCGGGCCGGCCATGGCCGCCGACCTCGAGCTGCTCGGGATCACCGAACCCGCCCAGGTGGCGGGCCGCGACCCTTATGCCATGTACGACGAGTTGTGCAGGCGCACGGGCGCAAGGCTCGACCCCTGCGTGATCGACCTTTTCATCTCGATCACAAGGTTCATGGGGGGCGGCGATCCGCGCCCTTGGTGGGAGTTCACGGAGGAGCGGAAGAGGCGGCTGGCACACCCCGCCGGAGGCTGCATTGAAGCGTGAACTGAAGACGCTTGCGTTGCTGACCCTGGGTGTGGCCGCGGTGTGGGCGGCCCCCCTCCGGAGCCCCGGTTTCTACCGGGCGGTCGGGACGTCGCTCACTCTGCTGCAGGAATACGCGAAGCTGCATGTTGTGACGAGCCTTCTGCCGGCTCTGCTGATTGCAGGAGCCATAAGCGCGATGATGCGGAAGCAGGCCATCCTCAGGTATCTGGGGCCATCGACCCCCGGGAGGATTGCGTATCCCGCCGCCTCGCTGGCCGGCTGCCTCCTCGCCGTGTGCTCGTGCACCGTCCTGCCGATGTTCGCAGGCATCTTCGGCGCCGGGGCGGGGATCGGTCCGGCTTCCACCTTCCTGTTCGCAGGACCCGCGATCAACGTTCTCGCAGCGGTGATGTCCGCGAGGGTGCTCGGTCCCGGGCTGGGTGCGGCGAGGCTGTTTTCTCGATCGTTCTCGGCATGGCCATCGGGTTGTGCATGAACCTCTTCTTCGGAAGGCGCCCTGATGGAGCGATCGCGGGACCGGCCGCGACCCGGGAGCCCGACGGGGTGCCTCTCCCGAGGACGCTGTCGCTCATAGCCGCTCTGACAGGCGTCCTTGTCTTCTCGCGCGCCGGTTGCCCCTGCGAGGAGACCCTGTCCTTCGTATCCCCGTTCGCCTCCTGGGGGATCGTCGCCCTGTGCGCCGCAGCCGAGGCAGCAATGCTCGTGGGATGGTTCGGGGTCCGATGGTGGAAACCGGTTCTCGTATCCGCGCCCGTGATCGCTCTCGCGATCATGGTCCCGGACGATCCCAAACCTGCTTTCCTGGCCGGAGTGGCAGGCTTCTCGATACTCCTCTTCAACGGAGGGGGCCTGCTTCGGGAATGGTTCGAGGAGTCGCTCTCGCTGACGATCAAGGTCCTGCCTCTGCTCCTGGCCGGGGTGGCCGCCTCCGGCTTCCTGCTCGGGACGTCGGACTCTCCGGGGATTATCCCTTTCGACTTCATGGAAAGGCTCTGCTCGGGATCACAGTTGACGGTCACCCTGGCGGCCTCGGTCTCTGGAGCCTTCATGTATTTCGCAACGCTGACCGAGGTCCCGATCGTACAGGGTCCCATGAGGTCCGGAATGGCATCGGGTCCTGCGCTGGCCCTCCTGCTGGCGGGCCCGGCCCTGTCCCTGTCGAGCATGCTGGTGATCAGGAGCGTGATCGGAACCGGACGGACAGCCGTGTATGTCCTGCTGGTGATAGCCTTCTCGACCGCGGCCGGGTTGATCTACGGTGCGGCTTTCCCGGGCTGAATGGCGTAGACACGATCGTACCGTCTAAGAGGCGAAATCAAGGAGGAACGGATGGAGGAGAAGAGGATCAGGCTCCTGGCTACCCAGGGCTTCTCGAGGAGCGATCTCGAGAGCATTCCTGGAATAGGTCTGCTGACACGCTGGACACCCGTCTGCTGCACGATAACGGGTTCGATCGGGCTTGCTTCAGGATTGATCCTGCTGCCATTCCACAGATTCGGGACGATCCTCCAGGCTCTTTCGGATCCAGGTCCTCAGACGTTGACCGGTATCTACTTCATCCTCCTGGGCTGCCTGACCTTCACCGGTGGAATCACGAGGAGGAGCTTCTACGATCGATGCTACAACGCCCTGTTCCGGCACATCTTCCACACCGATCCGATCCCCGAGCACGGGCTGACCAGGAGAATCGGCTGCGCGATGGGGAGCGTCATGTTCGCGCTGAGCGGAATAGGCTTTCTGCAGGGCGACATGGTGCTCTCGTTCGTTCCCGCCGGGTTCATGGTCGCGATGGCAGCGGTTGGAGCGATTTCGGACTGGTGCATGATCGCAGCCGTCGTCTCGCGGATGACGGCGGGCAGGAATGCGTCATGCACGACCGGAAAGTGCGCCTGAGAGGAGGTTTCCGATGGGTCAGATAAGGATAGAAAGGAACGCGTTCCCATACCCGATGCCCGTTGTGCTCGTCGGTGCCCAAGCGGGTGGACGGGCCAACTTCATGACCGTCGCGTGGGTTTCGAGGGTCAACTTCAGGCCGCCCCTGATCGCAGTCGCGATAGGCCGGGGGCATTTCACGAACGGCTGCATCCGTGCCTCGAGAGCGTTCAGCGTGGGCATCCCGCAGTCGAGCCTGATCGACAGGGTCGATCATTGCGGGATGGTCAGCGGGGCCGATACCGACAAGTCGAAGCTCTTCACGGTGGTGACCGGCGAAGAGACCGGAGCGCCCATGGCGGAGGAATGCCCCGTGAACATGGAGTGCAGGCTGGTCCAGACGGTCGAGCTGCCGACGAACGACCTGTTCATCGGGGAGATCGTAGGGGCTTATGCCGATCCGGCCTGCTGTCCCGACGGCAGGCCCGACATCACGAGGATCAGGCCCTTCACGCTGACGATGCCGGACAACAGGTACTGGGAGACCGGCCAGGACGCAGGTAAAGCATGGGATGTCAGGAGATCGTCCGGTCTTAAATGATGTAATCCCGCATCTCTGGCGCATTCCACTGCACAGGGCAGGGAGGATCTGTTCGTATCTGTTAACGCAAAAGTAGCCTGACACCATTCTCATTCTCCATTCTCCATTCTCATCGACCATTGGTCATCGTCCGGAACAACCGTTATTCTAGCTCCACTGCGGTAGCCGAGATTCGCTGGAGCGGATGAGCCTTCCATGCCACTGTAGCACCTCTGGACTGACCGTTCGGTAAAGGCCCGTTCGCTGAAGGGATACCTGGGATGAACAGTGCTGTCCTTCCCGACCTTGTAATCGGCGACCTCCGGATCAATCCTCCCATCATCCAGGGTGGCATGGGCGTGCGTGTTTCGGCAACGCACCTGGCTTCCGCCGTCTCGAACGAGGGCGCCCTCGGAGTCGTTGCATCGGTGGGAACCGGGGAGGAATGGCCCGATCGGACCCTCGACTGCGCCGCCCGGTCGTACGTCAGCCTGAGGGAGATGATCCGCGAGACCAGGTCATTGACGAAGAACCCGTTCGGGGTCAACATAATGTGCGCCTTGACCAACTTCGCCGACCTGGTCAGGGCGGCGGACGAGGAGGGTGTCGCAGCGATCATCTCCGGCGCCGGCCTGCCCCTGAAGCTGCCTTCCATGGTCAGGAACGAGAGCATCAAGCTCATTCCCATCGTCTCATCAGGCCGGGCAGCGGAACTGATATGCCAGTCCTGGTCGAAGAGGCACTCGAGACTCCCCGACGCCGTTGTTGTCGAGGGAATACTGGCCGGCGGGCATCTCGGCTTCTCCATGGACGACCTGGCCGGATCCCACCTCCCGCTGGAATCGATTGTCCGGGATGTCCTTGCCGTCACCAGACGATTCGGGGAGGAGAAGGGCGTTTCGATACCGGTAATCGCCGCGGGCGGCATATTCGACGGGAAGGACATGGCCCGCTTCCTGAACCTTGGCGCCTCGGGTGTGCAGATGGGCACACGTTTCGTGTGCACGGACGAGTGCGATGTCTCGAAGGAGTACAAGGAAGCCTATCTGAACTGCCGCGAAGAGGACATCCTGCTGATCAGGAGCCCCCTCGGGCTTCCCATCAGGGTGATCCGGAACGACTTCGTGGATCGGATAACGAGAGGGGAGAAGGCGCCCTTCCATTGCGAGTACAGGTGCCTGACCCCGTGCGATCCGGCAAAGTCTCCCTACTGCATCGCCCAGGCCCTGGTCAACGCCTACCGCGGAGAGATGAGCGCCGGTTTCGCGACCTGCGGAGCAAATGCCTACCGGGTCGAGCGAATCGTGTCCGTCAGGGAGCTGATCTCGGGACTCGTCGAGGAGTGCAGCCGCCATCTCGTGAACCCCGCGCGGTCTGGAGACTGCGGAGCATGAGACGGATCGTCCCCGGTGTCTCTCCACCGGCAGACCCCGCCAGCTCATGAGGAACACATATTAGGAGCCTGAGCGCAGATTTCCGGGCAACGGAAGGAAAGATCGAAGTGAGCAGATATCTGATCACCGGGGGATCCGGCTTTCTCGGCATAAACCTGGTGCGCTACCTCCTCGCCCGGGGGCAGGATGTAACGGTCCTGGACCTCGTCGAGTTCGATTATGAAGACTGCAGGGACAGGATAAGGGCGATCCAGGGGGACATCCGCATCCTCGATGACGTGGTGCGATCCCTCGAAGGCGCCGACGTGGTGGTGCACGCCGCGGCGGCGCTGCCCCTCTACAAGCCCGAGGACATCTACAGCACCGACATCGAGGGCACCAGGATCGTGATGGAGGAGTCGGTGAAGGCCGGCGTGAAGCGGATCGTCCATATCTCGACCACCGCCGTCTACGGCATACCCGACCATCATCCGCTCTTCGAGACCGACAGGCTTTACGGCGTAGGCCCGTACGGCGAGGCGAAGGTCGCGGCAGAAAGGGTGTGCGAGGAGTTCCGCGGGAACGGCGTCACCGTGCCCATCCTCAGGCCAAAGTCCTTCATCGGCCCCGAGCGTCTCGGGGTCTTCGCACTGCTCTACGAATGGGCGAAGGACGGACACGGGTTCCCGGTACTGGGCAGGGGGAACAATCCGTACCAGTTCCTGGACGTCGAGGACCTCTGCGATGCGATCTGGCTCTGCTCGACGCTGCCCGGCGACCTCGCGAACGACACCTTCAACGTCGGAGCGGCCGTCTACGGCACTCCCCGCTCCGATTTCCAGGCGGTGCTCGACTTCGCCGGGCACGGGCGGCGGATATCCTCGATCCCGGTGAAGCCCGCCGTGCTGATGCTGAGGCTCCTCGAGTCGCTGCACCTCTCTCCTCTGTACAAGTGGATCTACGAGACCGTCGACAAGGAGTCCTTCGTGTCGATCCAGAAGGCCGTCGACAGGCTCGGATTCGCGCCCAGGTACTCCAACGTCGACGCCCTCCTCCGGAACTACAGGTGGTACCTCGAGAACTGCAGCCGGTTCGGGAAGAGGCCGGGCCTCACCCACCGGACTCCCTGGGCGCAGGGCGCGCTCAAGCTGGCAAAGATCTTCTTCTGACGCGAGCCCGGGCCGTGCCCGGAGCGTGCATGCCTCTTTGCCGGCAGGGGCGGGCATGCCGGAGGTGGAGTGGAGATGAGATGTCTGGTGACCGGCGGGACCGGGCTCGTGGGCTCGAACCTTGCGCTGGAACTACTTGCTTCGGGCCACGACGTCGTCATCACCGGTAACGAGGCCGAGCAGCAGCTCCCCGGCTTCACCGGAAAGTGCCTCAATCCCGGGTTTCTGGGCATCGACTGGGATGCGATCGGTGAAGTGGATGCCGTGTTCCACCAGGCAGCCCTGAACAATACGAGGAACATGGACAGGGCCGAGATGTTCAGGGCGAACGTCGAATCCTCCTCCGCCCTCTTCAGGTATGCCGTCGACAGGGGCTGCAGGAGGATCGTGTACGCCTCCTCGACGGCCGTGTACGGCAGGAACGCCGCCCCATTCCGCGAGGAGGGTCCCTTCGACCTGAACACACCGTATGCGGAATCCAAGAAGGCGCTGGAGGATTTCGCAGCTTCGTTCGCAGCCGCCAACCCCGGAGTCGTCATCGTAGGTCTGCGGTACTGCAACGTCTACGGCCCGCGCGAGAACCACAAGGGATCGCGCGCCACGATGATCCACCAGCTCGCGCGGCAGATGCTGTCGGGGAACCCCCGCCTGTTCGAGTTCGGCGAGCAGAAGCGCGACTACATCTATGTGAAGGATGTCGTGCGGGCGAACCTGTTGGCATCCCGGGCCGGCGAGAGCTGCGTCGTGAACTGCGCGTCGGGGCGCGCGACCACGTTCAACACCCTGGTGGACATCCTCAACACCGAGCTGGGTCTCGACAGGAGGCCGGAGTACTTTGCCAATCCCTTCGGGGGCAACTATCAGTCCGACACCACGTGCGACACTGCGGAAGCCTCCAGGAGAATCGGATTCGAGGCGGCATTCCGGATCGAGGACGGCATCCGCGACTATGCCCTCAGCGGCTGGCTCACCCGCTGAACCGCAGACCACGGGCAGGGCGCGGTGACTCAACGGGATCTGCTGGACGAAACCCATGCGGCAGTTCGCGGGGTGCTGGGGGAGTACCTGTCGGGGCATCCCTGCCCGTGCGGGTGGCCCCAGTTCAGGTTCTGGGCGGGCAAGGAACACGGGCCGGGCTGGATGGACGAATTCCAGAACTGCCTGGTGAGAGAAGCGCTCGAACTGCCTCTGTTCAGGCGCGAACCGCCGGCAGCCCCGTCCTACATGCAGATGGACGACGCAGTCTGCACCGTCTGCGGAACGCGCTGGCAGCATTTCGAGTTCGAGTGGCGCATGCTGGCGTTCCAGCAACGGCTGATAGCGCATGGAGCCACACCCGCGGGCTGCATAGCCTTCGATCCGAAGCTGACCGGTGAGTGGATATTCGCGACGGTCGGATTCGGCCCGCCGGCCGGCGGTCCCGTACTCTCGCTCGGGGAGTGGGTGTCATTCATGCTGGGCAGGCCGTTCCGTACAGTCCCCAGGCCGCCCGGAATCATTCCCTGACGGCCGCATCCGGCCGAGCCGGGTCGTCTTGACCGGAGGACACAGCTTGAAGTAGACTGTTAATGCAATCTTCCCAGGGGGTGTGCCACGGCAGCTCTTCCGGGATACGGGCGAGAGCCATCCTTCAGTGTGATCCCGTCCCGCCGGGCGAAGGCCGGAACCCCCTCCCCGCAGTGAAAGAACCGTCCGCACGCACCGCGATCGCCTGGATGTCGGGCGCGCTGATCCTTCTCGCCGCGGCCGGCGCGCTGATCCTCGACACCGAGCGCAGGCAGGCCAGGAGGAACGCCTGGAGCGAACTCGAATCCATCGCCGGATTCTCCTCCGGGCAGGTCGGTATCTGGCGTCTCGACCAGATCACCGACGCCGGTACGATATCGACCGATCCTCTGCTGACTCCCGCCGTCTCCGACTTCCTCGAATCCAGGTCGGCTCCCTCGGCTTCCGTGCTGGAATCGATCTTCCGGCAGACCATGCTCGAACACAGCTATCTCGACGTCATGCTGGTGGATTCCTCCGGAGCGCTGCTCGTCTCGGGATCGGATCCTCCTCTCTTCACCGGAGGCCTGCCCCGGGATCTCATGACGACGGCTGCCGTGACCATCCCGTCCTTCGTGGACATGCACCTGCACACAGGCGACTCCGTGCCGCACATGTCGGTGATCGCGCCTCTACCTGACGAGGACGGCCGGATGCGTGTCCCCCCGACCTGCCTTGTCCTCATCAGCGACGCATCTTCCTTCCTCGAGCCGATCCTCAGACCCGGGCCATCCATCGGTGAATCCGTCGAGGTCGCCCTCATAGAGGTGCGAGGCGACGAGGTCGTGTATCTCACCGACCCCGAGCGCTCGGGCTTTTCCGCACTTGAACTGCGGATCCCCCTGTCTGATGCCGGGCAGGTGGAGGCACAGGCTGCCTCCGGCACCCGGGTCTCCATGTCGGGGACGGCCTATCATGGCGGGAGGGTGCTCGCCGCAGCCGCGCCGGTGCAGGGTTCCCCGTGGATCCTGATCGCGATGATGGACGAGTCGGCGGCCACAGGCGGCCTGCGCTCGCGTTTCGGGCTCCTCATCGGGATGCTTGTCGCATCTGCGTTCGCGATCTGCTTCGTGGGCCTCTTCCTCTGGCAGCGCGAGAAGAAGCGCCACTTCGAGGAGCTGTACCGCTCCGAGTCGCGCCTAAGGGCCTCGCAGGACCGGCACGGCATCACGCTTCGCGCGGTCGACGACGCAGTGGTCTCCACGGATCTCGACGGAAGGGTCGACCTGATCAATCCCGCGGCCGAGGAGCTCACGGGTTGGCGCGGCTCCGAGGCCTTCGGCAGGCCGGTCGCCGATGTGTTCAGGATCGTCGATCCAGATAGCGGCGAACCCGTCGCAGACCCCGTGGCCGGGGTCCTGGCCGGCGGGAGCGGCACGCGCCCGTCGGATGGCATCCTTGTCTCTCGCGACGGCAGGCGCACCCCGATCGAGCATTCCGTATCGCCGATCGTCGACTCGGGCATGAAGCTCACCGGCGTCGTACTCGTGTTCCGCGACAGGACCGAGGAGCGGCTGAGCAGGGGCATGGTCGAGATCAGGCTCGAGCTGATCCGCCGTATCGCCGAGCTCCCGCCGGGTGAGTTCCTGGCTTCTGCGGCAGGGCTGGTGCTGTCGCTGGTCGGAGCGGAGGAGGGATTCTTCTGCCTGATCGGAGCCGGCGATTCCTCCTGCCCCCCGCGGCCGGGGCCGGCACTGGATGATGTCTTCCGGAGGTGTGTCAGGGACGGTGCACCCGCCTCCTCGCCGATCTCCGACGGGCAGACCATGGCTGCGGCGGTGCCGGTCTCGCGGGATGGCTCGACAGCCGCGGTGTTTGCCGCGTCAGGAATCCCGCAGGTCCTCTTCCGTCGAAGGATGCAGATCCTCGAGTACTTCGCCTCCGTGATCCTCGATCTGGTCGAGCGCAGAAGGGCGAAGGACGCCCTGACGGAGAGCCAGAGACGCTCCCGCGAGATCTTCGAGGGCAGCAGGGACGGCATGGTCATGGCTGGCCCGGACGGGCTGATCATCGAGGCCAATCCCGCCTACTGCGAGATGCTGGGTTACACGCCCGGCGAACTTGTGGGCGCCGCCGACCCGCTGTCTGTGAGCACCGATGCCTGCCGGGGCTCCGGGGCCGGATCGCAGGCCTTCGGAACGTCGGACCCACCTGGCTTCTACGCCATGAGACTCGTCAGGAAGGACGGCATGCCCCTTCTCGTCGAGGTCAGGGCCTATTCGGTGCCGGACCCGGATGGCGAGTCCGGATACCGGTGGTACATAACCAGGGACATCACCGAGTCAGAGCGCCTCGGCCTCGAGACCGAGAGGCTCCGGACGCAGCTGGAACAGGCCCAGAAGCTCGAAGCCGTGGGGCGTCTGGCCGGCGGGGTGGCTCACGACTTCAACAATCTGCTCATGGGTATCCTCAACTACGCCGAACTCTGCAGGGAGAGCACGGCGCCCGGGAATCCCATGAGAGATTGGCTCGACGAGATCGTCCACATCGCCGACCGGTCCATCGAACTCGTGAAGCATCTCCTGGCCTTCGCCCGGAGGCAGCCAGTCTCGCCCCGCGTGACGGACGTCAACGACGCGATCGCGAGCATGATGAAGATGCTCGGCAGGCTCATCGGAGAGGATGTCGAACTGCACTGGCTCCCCGGGGCGGGGGTCCCCCCGGTGATGATCGATCCGGCCCAGCTCGACCAGCTCCTGGTCAACCTGGCGCTCAATGCGCGGGACGCATTCGAGGGCCCCGGCGTCCTGACCATCGAGACCGCCCGCACCGAGCTCGACGAAGACTACTGCCGGAGCCGCCTCGACACGAAGCCCGGCATCTACGCGATGATCATCGTTTCCGACAACGGCAGCGGGATGAGTGCCGAGACGGTTGCCCACATCTTCGAACCCTTCTTCACCACGAAGGATGTAGGCAAGGGGGCGGGGCTCGGCCTGGCTACGGTGCACGGCATCGTCAGGCAGAACGAGGGCTTCATCAGCGTCTACTCCGAACCGGGGCAGGGGAGCACCTTCAGGGTGGGCTTCCCCGCCTGCGACGGCAGCCCGGAGAGGCACCGGACCGAATCGCCCGCAGAACTCCGCACCGGGAAGGAGACCGTGCTGCTCGTCGAGGACGAATCATCGGTCAGGGCGACGGTCGAAGCCTTTCTGGTGAGGCTCGGATACAGGGTCATCCCGGCGGACTGCCCCGAGCGGGCCCTGGAGATGACGGCCGCTTCCGGCGAACGGGTGGATGTACTCGTGACTGACGTGGTGATGCCGGGCATGAACGTGCGCGAGTTCGTGAACCTCGTCGGGAAGGCCAACCCGGGGATGAAGTGTCTCTACATGTCGGGATACACGTCGAATGTGATCGTCCACAGGGGCATCCTCGACGACTCGGTCGACTTTCTCGCGAAACCCTTCACCCGCGATCAGCTCGGCCGAAAGCTCAGGGAGATCCTCGGCAGACCGGAGTCCGGAGGTTCAGCATGATACTGCTGCTCGCTGCATGTGCCGCACTTGCGCCTGAAACGCTCTGGTCCGCCGTCGGGAACGGCGGGGTGTACGCCTGCGTGTGCCCGGGCGATCTAGATGCCGACGGAATGCCGGATGCCGTCGCCGGCCTGTACTACTCCGACGAGGAGCCGACTCTCCAGGCTCTGTCCGGAGCCGACGGCTCCGTAATCTGGACATCCGACCAGTGCCAGGGGATCTATCAGGACGAAGGCCTCGCCGTTGCCGGCGATCTCGATGGAGACGGCATAAATGACATTCTTGCCTGCACGCCCGGAGGATACGACCCTCCGGGCAGGTGCCTCATCGCCGTTTCGGGAGCATCCGGTGACGTCATCTGGCAGTGGAGCTGCTACCTGTACGGACCCAACAACGGATGGGGATACGGCGCTTGCGCTCTGGATGACTTCACCAGCGACGGCAGACCCGAGGCGGTGGGCTCGTTCGGTGGCAATTCCAACGATCACGACGGAACCGTGGTGTGCATCGACGGGGCTCTGGGAGACACGCTCTGGACGGCGTCCGGCTTCCTCGACGCCGTGGAGGACGTCTGTCCCTATCCGGACGTGGATGGCGACGGTGTGCAGGAAGTCGTTGCGGGCGTCGGCGGCAACTCTCTGGCCCTCCAGCAGGTGTGGCTGCTGTCAGGTGCGGCCGGCTCCCTGCTCTGGTCCGTGGATGTCGACGGCGACGTGATGTGCGTCAGCACGTCCGACAGGGACGACACCTTCCCCGCGATCCTCGCCTCGACCTTCGACGGGAAGGCGGTGTGCCTCGATCAGTCGGGCAATCCGCTCTGGTCTGTCTCGTCCGGCGGAATGCTCCTGGACATCGAGGGCGGCCCCGATCTGGACGGCGGCGGCACGGGCGAGGTGGCCCTGGCGGCTGACAACGCGGGAGTCAGGTGCCTCGACGGGGAGGACGGATCGACCCGGTGGACCTATCCGTCCGGCTCAAACACCTGGAGCGCTACCTGGGCCGACTCCATCCGGATGGGTGACCTGTATGCAGCCTGCATCGCTGCGGGCAGCGTCAACGGCTACCGGGTCGCCCTCGTCGATGGCGCGGACGGAACCGAGCTCTGGCAGCAGACCTACGGCGAACGGGTCTACGGCGTCAGCGTGATCCCGCCGCTCGGCGGGAGCCAGTCGCAGACCGTGATGGCCTGCCTCCAGGATCAGACCTCCGTCCCTCTCCACCTCGCGGCGCTCCTCACGCCGGGCGGCCTTTCGACGCCCGGACAGACAACAGGCGGGTCGCTCTCGATCGTCTCGAACCCCTGCCGCGGTACGCTCGGATTCATTCTCCCGGACGCCGCCTGGACATGCCGGCTCGCAGACATGTCCGGACGCCTGGTGCGCACGGTCTCCTCCCCGGGTGGGATGTCCGCAGTCGACCTGGACGGTCTGCCATCGGGCGTCTATTTCTTCGAGGCCGCGTCGGCGGGTGCCGAATACTCCGAGAAGGTCGTCATCCTGGGCGACTGACACCAGTGCGGCAGGACCGATCCGCCTCGACCCCTGGAGGTCTGTTTGTTCCCTCTCCGAGATGAGAATCCGACCGTCCGGGCTTCGCTCGTCACGTTCCTGATAGTTGCGGTGAACGCGGCGGTGTGGGTGTTCGTGCAGCATCTCGGCGCTGATCCGCATCTCTCGCAGTCGATATGGCGGTTCGGAGCAATCCCCGGCGAACTGCTCGGGAGAGTGACCCCCGGGATGAGGATAACGGACGGCAAGACCCTGCTGGCCGTCCTCGACGGCATCCCCGACTGGCGCACGGCTGTGACGTCGATGTTCATGCATGCCGACTGGATGCACATCATCGGCAACATGTGGTTCCTGCTCGTGTTCGGCGACAACGTCGAGGACGCGATGGGTCCTGTGCGTTTCGCGCTCTTCTACCTGCTCTGCGGGCTCGCCGCCGTCGCGGCCCAGATCGCATCCGATCCCGGCAGCACAATCCCGATGGTGGGAGCCTCCGGAGCGATCGGCGGGATCATGGGGGCCTACCTGCGACTCTATCCGAGGGTGAGAGTCCAGATGCTCGTATTCCTCGGCTTCTTCATCAGGGTGATCCCGGTGCCGGCCCTGTTCATGCTGGGATACTGGTTCCTGCTCCAGCTGGCCTCCGGCCTCCTCGCTCCGGGAGCCGGAGGAGTCGCCGTATGGGCTCACGCCGGAGGTTTTGCCGCCGGGTTCCTGCTGGTGAAGCTCTTCTGCAGCCGCTCGAGGCTGGCGGCGATCCGTTCACGCAGGGAACCCGTGCGTTCGGTCGTCTACTGAGCCGTGCACCCCGATGATGAACCCCGGCAACAGATCTGTGCCTAGAACGGCGGTATCCGCCATCGCCGGCATGCTTGCGCCCTGGATGGCCGTCGGCGTTTTCTGGCTCCTGCTCGAGAGCGCCTGGGCGACCATCCTCGTCTACCATGCACTGATCCTGCTCTTTTCAGGCCGGCATCTGCGTGAAGCGGCAGAGGGCTGGGACACCCGCACTGCGCTGGCCTCGGCTCTCCCATGCCTCCTCGCGGGGCCGTTGACATGGCTCTTGCTCCCGTCGATGGTCAGGGTCCCCGTGGACCAGTGGCTGGCTGCTTACGGACTCCAGGGGTGGGCTCTGGTTCTGATGGTGCCTTATTACGGGATCGTCCATCCGTTTTTCGAACAGGCGCACTGGGGCCGCCTGCGGAGTCTTCCGGGTTTCTCCGTGCCCGCCGCCATCATGTTCGCGGGTTATCACGGGCTCGTCCTCTCGACCCTCATGGAACCGGTCTGGATCGCGGCATGTCTGGCGGTCCTGTTCGGGTCGTCCCTGGCCTGGACGGCCATCTCCAGGAGGACGGGGGGGATCGAGGTACCGGCTCTCTCCCACGCAGCAGCGGACTCGGGCATGATCCTGGCCGCCTTCCTCCTTGCGCGCTGACCCCCAGAACGCCTTCAAATCCTTTGGCTTTCCCGGATGGATAGGACAACTGGACACCAATCGTTCCTGCTGTCCCGGTGACCCTGTGATCGGAAGATATGTCATGGCAGGCTCGATGTAATGATATCCAGTCAGAGTACAGGATCGTTGGGTTCAGGCTCTCCGGGTCTTGCCTGTGTGTCTGCATGGTCACCAGGGATGTCACCTTGTTGGCCTGCATGCAGAAATCATTGGGAAGCATTCATTCCGTGGGGGCTGTGACTCGCATCAGCTTGCTGCAGGTTGGACCAACAGCAGCTGTTTCAAAGCAAAAGTATCGGCAAACAGTAAATGCCAATGCATGTCAAGCATTTCAAACCAGAAAGCGGCCGGCGCAGCATGGCCCGCCCGGTTGTTCCCGCCCGCGGACCCCGGCATGATAATACCGGCGGGGTATCGGAGCGTGACTGCCGACTGGAGGTGGCCGTGAAGCACCTGCCCTTGATCGTGCCGGTTCTTGCCGTGCTGCTGTCGGGCTGCGGGAGGTCTCCTGCGGGTTTCGCGGAACAGGTGAGCGGGCTCGAGATCCCCGAAGGGGCGACCGTCGTGTCCTTCACGGACAGTTCGTACGGCGCAGACTGCGAGGACCTCTTCGCCGAAGCGGTCATGGGGTTCGATCCGGCCGGGTTCGCGTCGCTCACTGAGCAGGCTCTGTCTCTCGGATTCGGCCCCGTCTCGCAGGAGGACGCCTCGATCCCGGATTCCATGGACGAAACCGGGATGAGCCTCCACGGATTCGCCGAGGCTGCTGCCGAGATCTCGGGGGCCGAGTCAGGACTCTTCATGTACAGGCGGGATTCGCCTGGTTCGTACGTGCTCGCCGTCCTCGACCCGGGGCGGAGGCGCCTCGTGGTCCGCGCCGTTATCATATAGGAGGGCACGGCGTGCGGATTGCATCCCGCCGCGCCGGGCGTTGTCCGGACATGCACGGAGGTGAGCCTTGCAGGTGACCCGCGTCCAGCCCTATCCGGTGCCGAGCACTGTCCTCATGCGGTGCGTCCTCTTCGCCCTGTCGAGGGCGGGCGCAAGGCTGCACCAGTACAGCGAGCAGGACGGTGTCGCGATCGCGAGCCTGGGCAGGTTCAGGGTCGGGCAGAGGGAGTACGTCAGGCGCGAGATCAAGGCAACGGTGCAGGAGGTCGAGTATGCGACCCAGCTCCGTCTGACCGCGCCCGCCGACAGGATCGACGAGATCCTCGGCCTCGTCTCGATGTACGCCGTGCAGGGTGCTTCCGCCATCCGGGGCGATGCGGTGGCCCAGTGGGACCGCTTCATCAAGGACGAGGAGGCGGCCAGGCGCAGGGCCGAACAGAAGCAGAAGCTCCAGCAGAAGGTCGATTCCGTGAAGGGGGCCTTCACCGACCTGATCCTCGGACCTGGGATGGAGGAGCCGCCGGGACTTCCCGAGGATGCCCTGGCAGGGAAGGAGGCCTCGGACCTCATCCCCATCGACGAGGGGGAGGGGATCTCACTGACGGTGACCGACGGCGACGATACGGCCGTCATCCCGGTCGATTCCTCGAACCGCGACCTAAGGCTCCCCGAGAACCCGGGCATGCTGGTGCGCGACAGGAACCGTCAGGTGATGGAGATCAGGATCGACCCCGAGCTCTTCCCCGACCGTTCGAGATACCTCAGGATATGCAGGAACTGCTCGGCCGCGAACCTCCACACCGGCCTCTTCTGCTCCCAGTGCGGCCAGGCTCTCGTGCTCGAGGCCGCGGTGACGGGCGAACTGGGAACCGGGATCACCGCACATGCCAACGCCGGTCTCCGGTACGGCATCCTGGGCCTGCTGCCGCTGCTCGTGTTCCTCTCCATCACGGCCGCGCCCTTCGCGGTGGCCGGTAGCGCCCTTTCGATCACCAGCATGCTGGAGGTCCTCACCAAGTCGCTAGATTCGATCGGTAACACGATAGGGCAGGGCATCGTGATGGCAACGGTCCCCCTCATGCTGCTGATCGCCCTGCCGAGCCTCGTTTTCGGCAGGAAGGCGGTGCAGGAGAGCCAGAGGGCCACCCAGCACCTGAACCTGAACTTCGTGCTCGAGAAGACGGGCAGGAGGAGGGCGGCCTGGGGGAATGCCCTCGGCTGGCTCGACACCTATGCGGGCATATCCTTCTTCCTGCTCGTGGTCATAGCGTCCCTGCTGAAGTGAGGCCCTGAGGCGGAAGCCATGGCCAGCCCGTGCAATCCATGCGGAGGACTGAGGTGATGCGCGAACTCGCCGGTGCGTTCCCAGCAGACGGAGCGATCCCCCCGGAGCACATGCCGGGACCTGGCATGGAGCAGCGAGGCTATCTGTTCAGCGGCGGGATCAGGCAGTGGGAAGGCCCCCTCCAGGACGTCCTGTCACCAATATGCACCCCGGCGCCCGCCTGCGAGCGGAGGAGGATCGGCGGCTATCCGCTCCTCACCGGGAAGGAGTCCCTGGAGGCGCTGGACGCCGCATGCGCCTCCCAGGACGGCGGCAGGGGAGCGTGGCCGACCATGCCGGTGGAGGAGCGGATCGGGTGCATGTCGGGCTTCGTCTCCCGTATGGCGGAGTGCCGGGAAGAAGTTGTCCGCCGGATGATGTGGGAGATCGGGAAGAGCCTTCCTGATTCGCGGAAGGAGTTCGACAGAACGGTCGACTACGTACGCGACACCATCGAGGCCATGAAGGACCTCGACCGTGCGTCCTCCAGGTTCGCGATCGAGGACGGGGTGGTAGGCCAGATCAGGCGCGCGCCCCTCGGGGTGGCTCTCTGCATGGGCCCGTTCAACTATCCCCTCAACGAGACCTTCACCACGCTAATCCCGGCTCTCCTGATGGGGAACTCGGTGATCTTCAAGCCGCCCAAGCTGGGGGTCCTGCTGCACGAACCCCTGCTCGCGGCCTTCCGGGACTGCTTCCCGGAGGGTGTGGTCAACACGGTCTACGGGGACGGCAGGACTGTCGTCGGCCCGCTGATGGAGTCGGGGAAGGTCGACGTCCTCGCCTTCATCGGCACCAGCAGGGTGGCGGACACGCTCAGGAGGCAGCATCCCAAGCCCCACAGACTCAGGTGCGTGCTGGGCCTCGAAGCGAAGAACGCCGCGATCGTTCTGCCCGACGCCGACCTCGACCTCGCCGTGAAGGAATGCGCCCTCGGCGCACTGTCCTTCAACGGCCAGCGCTGCACAGCCCTGAAGATGCTGTTCGTGCACCGCAGCATCTCCGGGGAGTTCCTGGAGCGCCTCTCGGCCGCTGTCGACGCGCTTCGCTCCGGCATGCCGTGGGAGGAGGGCGTCGCGATCACGCCGCTGCCCGAGGACGGCAAGGTGGAAGCGATGGGTGAACTCATCGCGGATGCCGTCAGGGGAGGATCCAGCGTTGTGAATCCCGGAGGCGGGGAGGCGACGGGGACCCTGATGATCCCTGCCGTCGTGTACCCCGTCGGCCCGGGCATGCGGCTCTACTCGGAGGAGCAGTTCGGCCCCGTGGTGCCCGTGGCTTCGTTCGACTCGATCGAGGAACCACTCGGTTGGATCGCCCGGTCCGACTACGGCCAGCAGGTGAGCCTTTTCGGGAGGGACCCCGCGACGCTGGCCGCCCTGATCGACCCCCTGGTGAACCAGGTATGCCGGGTGAACCTGAACAGCCAGTGCCAGAGGGGCCCCGACACATTCCCGTTCACCGGGCGCAAGGACTCCGCGGAGGGCACCCTGTCGGTGTCCGACGCCCTGCGGGTGTTCTCGATCCGCACCCTGGTCGCCGCCAAGGGGACCGACGAGAACCGCGCCATCCTCCGCAGCATGATCCGTGGGCGGTCATCAAGGTTCGTCTCTACGGACTTCGTCTTCTGACCGTGACCCGGACGCGGAAGACCCGATATCGATGAAGCGATAGGCAGAGATTGAGGCATCACTGGAACGCATCCGGGACGTCGACGGGATTGCTCGTCGCGGCGGTCGTCCTGCTGGGGCTGTCAAGTGCGTGTACGATCCTGGCAGCATCGGAAGAAGAGCTGGCCTGCAGCTTCGAGGACGATGCGTTCTACTGTTTCGTAATCGCGCGCAACATCGCTGATACCGGAACATCGACATTCGACGGCACGACCCTGACGAACGGCTATCATCCCATGTGGATGGTAGCCATCCTCCCCGTGTTCCTGTCGACTCACGATCCTCTCGTTCATCTCCGTATCGTCGGCATCCTCTCGATCCTCCTTGTCTTTTCGGGCGTGCTCGCCGGGATCCTCCACATCTCCAGGCGCCACACTCTGCTTACTTCGACGATATGCGCATTCCTGCTGCTCCGATATGCCAGGGATTTTGCCAGGATGTCCATGGAGACGAGCATCCTCATTCCTCTCTGCATCGCGGCGGTGATCCTCGCTGACAGGGCTGCATCAGGGGAATCGCCCGGACTCGGGGATCTCGTCGTCCTCGGGATGGTTTTCATGCTAGTGATCATGTCCCGGATCGACGCAGCCCTTCTGGTCCTCCTGTTCATGACGGTCGTCATCCCCAGGCTTGTCAGAGCTGGCAACCGGAAAGGAGCCATCGCCGTCGTCATCCCGTCCCTGATCGTTCCAGCGGCATACCTCACCTACAACTGGTGTGTCTTCGGCCATTTCATGTCTGTTTCGGGTTCGATCAAGGCATCGCCGTTCTCCTTCAACGAACTCTTCGCTCGACAGCTCTTCCTGCTGTCCGATCCGCTCTGATTCAGATCTCCGTGGGGGCTCTACCTGCTCTTTCTCATCATTTCAGCGGTGTCGCTGCCCGGTCTCTCCAGAGCCATCCACGATCGCATCGAGCATCCGTCGGCCGCCTCCGCCCAGTCAGCCAGGGTCAGCGGCATCGTCATCCCTCTCGCGCTCATCCTCTACGCGGCGCTCTACCTGTTCGGCAGCAGATGAGGCTCTGGTTCTGGTATGCATGGCCGGCCGTCCTCTTCACTCTCTTCTCGCTTCCTGACATACTGGACAAGACATGGATCGTTCTCGAGCGCCGTATCCCCCTGCTGCGAAGTTTCTTCCCGACGTCGGTCAAGGCTGCCGGACCGCTGCTGCTCGTCGCATGCTCATTCTACTGGGGTATCGAATGGACGCGCACCGATCCGGGCGACTTCAGACTAAGGAATCTGCTGATAGCCAGGCAGTTGAACTCCGAAACCGGGGATGGCACGCTGATTGCGATGGGTGATCAGGCAGGGAGTTTTGCGTGGTTCTTCCACGGCAGGGTGCTGCAGCTCGAAGGCCTCGTCGGTGACGGCGGGATGGCCGATGCGATAGAGTCCGGGCATCTGAGGGAGTACGTCGGGATGAGATCGCCGGATTACCTGCTGAGCTGTACCGGGCCCGAGGGATTGCAGGATTACGGGAGTGGGGACTGCTGTACCCCGACCGGGCTCAGAGCACATCACCGCAGGATACGATCCTTGTGAACTCGGTGAACGAGATGCACAGGTGGGAGGGGCCTGCCGGCACGGTGTTCATGTGGAGGCTCTAGACCGGTGAACTCCGAGAAGAACCGGCATCTGCGGGGACACCTGCGGGCTGCTGCGATGGTTCTGCTCTGCACGGCGGCATACCATGCCTGCCTCGGGGCGGGATTCCAGTCCGACGACTTCCATCT
>CAZMAT010000018.1:0-39172 GCA_964564435.1 uncultured bacterium | reverse complement strand
TGGTACGCCCGCCAGGAGTTGAACCCGGAACCTTCTGGTCCGTAGCCAGACGCTCTATCCAGTTGAGCTACGGGCGCACCCAGATCGAGATGGAACGGTAGTCTACGCTCACGGCCGGTTCCGGTCAAGGAGCGGGTCAGCGGGACGTCGAATACCGCAGCGTCCCGTGGAAGGTGGCCGAAGTGCCTGCCGTCCCGCCCAAGTTCACGGCGGAAGGGATGTCGAAGCTCGTGCTCGCCCCGCTCGACAGCGTGGAGGGATAGCGCACCAGTACGCTCCGTCCGTTCTGCGAAGAGCTGGACAGGGTGACCTCTAGATCGTACCCCCGGGGGGTCTGCACCGATGTCTGGCTGATCTCGAGATCAGGCGCGGGGATCCAGACCGTGTCCCCCGAAGCGATCGGAGTATTCGACTCTTCGCCAGCCTCGATGAACGGTCCGGCCCCCTGGACGATCACCGGGAGGAGGGCCGTCCACGCGCCAGGGACCGGCCACGAGTAGATGATCACCGGATCGAGCGCAGTACCCGTAGCATTCCACCACGGGACTACCTCGTCGCCCGGCGGGAGGTCGATCAGCCCGGTGGTCGATGCGAGAGAAAGGCCGTCCGTGTCGATGATCCTCATGGACACGCCCCGCCAGGTCTGGCTCGTGGAGTTGTGGATGATGACATTCGCCTCGAACCTCACCATGTCGCCCTCGGGGAACCAGGAATACCTCGGCGTCCAGGAGAGGCCTTCCACGTCGGCGATCAGCCTGCTCGTCCCGGAAACCCTAACGATGGCCGGGACGCCGGCGGCCCTGCAGAGAGATGCGGCTGCGGCGGCGGAGTCCCCCCTGTCGCAGTGGAGCTCTATCCCGGCGACGCCCGACTCTACCGACAGGAGTGCGATCTCGAGGGGGTCGAGGCCCTGTCTCGGGATCCCTTCCACGCTGGCCGGTCCGTCTACGGCCACCGTGACCACGAGAGAGTCGAGGTCGGTGCTCAGGATCCCGGTGGGGCGAGGCCCGCAGCCGGCGCAGAACGCGGCAGCGAGCGACAGGGTGGCAGCAATTGCTCTCATGGGGTATTTATGTGCATCGCTGCGCCGAAGCGCGAGGGGAGACCGTGATGATGTCCGAGAGACTCCCGGCGCTTGCCCGCAAGCGAGGGATGACCCTGGGGAGGCCTTCGAAGTGATATCCATGTCCAAGATGAGGATAGGCAGGTCCAGCCGCCCGATGGATGTCGTGGCCGGGCCGGGTCGGCTCGTCCTCTTCACGGACTACTCCGGAAACGAAGGCGAAGACCTGCTGGGTATCCTCTCGGGAGTCAGGAGACCCTTCGAAGGGCACATCGAGGTGAACGGCTCGGAGCCGGGATTCGCCAGGGGACTGCCGGGCGCGGTCTTCCTCACGCGTGCCACGAGCCTCGACCCGGCCCGCGCCCCGTTGCGCCAGCTGGCCGCCAGGCTGGCCGTCCACGGCTGCGGCAGCAGGCGTGACAGGGCCGCACTGGTCGGCTGGATGACGGCGAACGGCCTCGAGAAGGAATCTGTGACCCGCACCGGGAGCCTTGCGCAGTGGATGCCCGGATTCATGGAGTTCTCCATCCCGGACATCGCAGGCCCTCCGGTCCTCGCGGTCTGCGACCCGCTGGCCTCGATGCCCTCCTCGTGGTCCGACCGCGTGATCGGGATCCTCTCGGATCTGAAGGGGAGGGGCTGCACGATCGTGGTTGCCGCGCCGAATCCGCTCGGCCTGTGCGGTATCGCAGACGAGATCGCAAGGGTGGAGGAGTGAGTTGAGAAGCTTCTACTTCAGGGAGGCCACCGAAAGGCTCGTGCAGTCCTTCCTGCCCCCGTACTTCCTGGTTCCGGCTGTCCTCGCGGTCACTATCTATCTCGTTCATCCCCTGGAAACCACGATCGCGACCGGCATGAGCTCGATACAGGTGGCCTTCGCGAGCGCCACCTTCGCTGTCTGCCTCGTCTCGGCGGCTTCAGGCGCGAGGTTCTTCTCGATGTTCTGGGGGGAGCCCTGGTTCGGCTCGAGCCTTATGGCTCCCGTGTCGAGGATTGCCGGGTTCTGGCAGGTCGTCCTGGCCCAGATGCTGTTCTCCTCCGTCATACTGGTCCTGTCGTGGGGCGCGGTGGCGGCGGCGATGCCGGCAGGATTCGGCCCGCATCTCGTACCCGTGGCCTGTGCGGGCATCGCCCTCGTGGCGTGGACGGCCGCCCTGTCGGCCACGGCAGGCCTCCTGACGACGCCTGCGCCTGCATCGGTGCTGGCGGGAGCCTTCACCCTCTACTCGCTCTCCCCCCTGGTCGATCCTCTCGACAGCCTCTTCTCGCCGGCATTCCGGATGACCGGTGCCGCCATGCCGTCAGCCCTTGCAGGCCATTGGCCGACTTCCGGGGCGATTCTGATCATCCTCGGACAGGCCTCGGGCTTCGCTGCCGCCGCCTTCTGCCTCTACCTCCTCGTGCTGCGCCGGGTCGCGGGCGCTCATCGCTGACGCAAACCACATCACAGACGGCATCTTCGACCAACCGCGCGGCCTTCCTTATATCTGCGCATCCTCGATCACCACAGCGTTGCCCGGCCATCCAGGCGAGAGGAATGCCATGCGGGAAAGACTGAGGTCGATGATCTCGAAGCGGACCGCGGATTTCGCGGACATCCGCTACGAGATCCGGAAGCAGACCGTGATCTCCTTCAGCGGCAAGGAGATCAAACAGGTCAACGCCAGTGCGACCGACGGCTACGTCGTGAGGGCGCAGTGCGGCACCGGGTTCTCCTCCGCGGTCGTCACGAAGGAGGAGGACGTGCCGAGGGCGCTCACGCTCGCGACCGAGGGAGCCTCCACGATGATGCGGTTCGGCGGGAAGAAGGTCGAACTCGCGCCCGTGCCCGTGGTCGAGGACGATGTCGAGCCTGTAATGTCGGTCGACCCCAGGCAGGTCCCGATCACGGACAAGATCGCGGCTGCGAGGGCCTACAACACCCTGATGCTCGGCCAGCCCGGCATTGCCACCACCAACGTGGCCTATCACGAGGTATGCCGCGAGAAGTTCTACGTGAACAGCGAGGGGACGGCCATCCGCGAGGTGCTCGTCACCGTGGCGATCGCGGGCGAGGTTGTCGCGAAGAAGGGCGACATGCTCCAGAACATCCGCGTGGCCGTGGGTGGAGCCGACGGATGGGAGTCGCTCGTCGGCCGCGAGGACGTCTTCCTCGAGCGGGCCGGCATCGCAGCCAGGCTTCTCGACGCCGAACCGGTGAAGGGCGGGACCTACGACGTCGTGCTCAACCCGAGCATGGCCGGCGTTTTCACCCACGAGGCCTTCGGACACTTCAGCGAGGCCGACATCATCGAGGACAACCCCTCCCTCCGCTCGAGGATGGCTCTCGGGACGCAACTCGGTTCCAGCGCCGTCAGCATCGTGGCCGACTCCACCCTCCCGGGCCAGCTCGGGCGCTACAGTTACGACGACGAGGGAGTGGCCGTCAGGCGCGTCCAGCTCATGAAGAACGGCGTCCTGACGGGGAGGCTCCACTCCAGGGCCACCGCCGCGGCTTTCGGCGAGACCCCCACGGGCCACGACGTCGCCGAGGACTACCGCTACGAGCCCATCGTGCGGATGGGCACGATCTTCATCGAACCCGGCGCCGCGGGGGTCGACGACCTCTTCCGCAGGATGGGCGACGGCCTGTACCTCCTCGACGCCAAGGGCGGCCAGACCAGCGGCGAGAACTTCACCTTCGGCGCCCAGTACGGTTTCGTCGTGGAGAACGGCCGGGTCGGCCGCATGATCCGCGACATCAACATCATGGGCAACCTCTTCACCACGCTCGCCAGCATCGCGGACACCGCCTCCGACTTCAGGCTGTCGGAGCGCGGCGGGTGCGGCAAGGGGCAGACCAACATCAAGTCGAACTACGGAGGCCCTCATGTGCTCATATCGGGCATGGTAGTGGGGGGTGTGTGATGGAGAAGCTTCTCCGGATGGCGATGGACGCAGCCGACCAGGCCGAGGTCTTCTACCGCGAGCACAGCAGCACCGGGCTGTCGATGAGGAACGGCTCGGTCACCGAGCTGTCCACATCCATGAATTCCGGCTATTCGCTCAGGATCATCAGGAAAGGCATCCTCGGAACCGCCTACACGCAGAACCTGACTGACCGGCATGATCTTCTCTCGAATGCCGTGGCCTCGATGGAGGGCGGAGTGGAAGCCGGGTACCGCTTCCCGGGGCCGCACGCACCCGTCGAGCTCGACACTGTCCACCCCTCCATCGCAGACCTGGGCTACTCGGACATCGTCGACGCGTGCAGGAGCGCCCTGGACGGGCTCTCGGGCAGGGTCGGCGGCCAGGTGGACTGCTCGGGCGGCTTCGTGAAGAGCACCACCAGGATCATCAATTCGAACTCGCTCGACGTCTCGTCTTCGAGCGGGGGATTCTACGTCGGCGCGCAGGTGCTCTTCCCCGCGACCGAGACCTCGCTGGGCCAGTTCAGGTACTCTCTCGACAAATGCGAGATCGCCCCTGACCGCCTCGACGAGCTCGTGGAGTTCTACTCCCGCGGCCTGGAGGAGGTCGACGCCCCCACCGGCAGGATGAAGGTGCTGTTCCACCCCCAGGCCATGAACGCCCTGACTTGGAGGCTGAGATCCGCCCTGAGCGCGCGTTCCGTCTATTTCGGGACCTCCCCGCTGATCGGCAGGAAGGGCGAGAGGGTCGTCTCGGAGAAGATCACCTTCGTCGAGGATCCGCACGCGGAAGGCGCAATGGGGGCTACCCCGTTCGACGACGAGGGCATGCCGACCCGCAAGTTCCCGATGATCAGGAACGGTGTATTCGAGAGCCTCTACACCAACCTCGACTACGCCGTGAGGCTCGGCATAGAACCGACCGGGAGCGGGTTCCGGGGAGACGACGCCATAGCGGGTCTGCCTGCGGCAGGCCTGGCCCAGGAGGGCTTCGAGCCCGGCGACATGTCCTTCGACGAGATGGTCTCGGCGATGGACGAGGGCGTCATCCTCATGGGGGCGATGGGTGCGCACTCGGGCAACATCATCAACGGCGACTTCTCCGTGGGAATGAACCCTGGCCTGCTCGTCAGGGGGGGCAGGATCGTCGGCAGGGTGAGGGACGGCATGGTCGCCGGCAACGTGTGGGACGTGATGCAGAGGGTCGTCGGCGTCGAGGACAGGATCCACGATCCGTCCAGCTGGGCCCGTTACCCCTGCATCCTGCTCGACGGGGTGAGCGTCTCGGCCAGGAAGGCCTGAACCGCGCCATGATGGCGCGCCTCGCCCGGTCGGGTGCCGGAAGCTCCTGCCCCTGTTCGCGTTGCGGGATCGTTCAGCCTGGCAAGACTGTTGCTGTAAGTAGTGGCGGAAAGCCGGATGGAACGGCTTGGATAACGGACAGGAGAGGAGAACGGAAATGGCGAATCTTCCGGACAGAAGGCGGGAGAGGTACCTGATGCCCTTCGACTGGGCTGGATACACGATGAACAGGATGCTCGAGGACATCTTCCCGGGCGGCGCCAACGGATTCGACTGGGTGCCCGCGATAGATGTCATCGAGACGAAGGACACGCTCGAGGTGAAGCTCGAGCTCCCCGGGCTCTGCAAGGACGAGATCGACATCCAGGTCTCGAACGGCGTCCTGACCATCAAGGGGGAGAAGAAGGAGGTGAAGGACGACAAGGCCGAGAAGCGCTACCACCACCGCGAGATGCGCTACGGCTCGTTCGTCCGCGCCATCGCCCTCCCGGTGGACGTGAAGCCCGAGGAGGCCGCCGCCCAGTGCAAGGACGGCGTGCTGACGATCGTCCTGCCCAAGGAGGACAGGGCCGTCCACAAGAAGATCGAGATCAAGAGCTGACGGGATCCCGCAGATCGACAGGGGGCCGCCTCCGGGCGGCCCCTCCGCGTACTCCCCCCCGGGCGCTCCGCCGGGCATGTTCGGGTCGGGCGGCGGCTCCGCCGCGCCTCACCGGAGGTGGACATGGACCTTTTCGATCTGTGCATGCATGCGAGGACCGTCAGGCGCTTCAGGGAGGCGCTCGGCATCGATCCCGCAACTGCGCTCGGCCTCGTCGAGGCTGCGGGGCTCGCCCCCTGCGCAGGGAACCTGCAGGAGCTGCGATACGTCATCATCCTCGACAAGGCCCGCAGAGAGGCCCTCTTCCCCCTGCTCTCGTGGGCAGCGTATCTGAAGGACTGGCAGGGCCCCGGCGAAGGCGAGAGACCGGCGGGATACGTCGTGATCCTCGCGCCCTCGGAGGAGAAGCCCTTCACCAGGATAGACGCGGGGATCGCTGCGGGCTACATCACTCTCGACGCCCATGCCGCCGGGCTCGGGGCCTGCATCCTGATGTCGTTCGACCGTGCGGGGATGGGCAGCCTGCTGTGCGTGCCCGATAGCCTGTCGCCCATCCTGGTGATTGCCCTCGGGGAGCCGGCGGAGGAGGTCGTCCTGGAGACGCTGCCGCCCGGAGGCCCGGTGGAGTACTGGCGCGACTCCGAAGGCGTTCATCATGTTCCGAAGCGACCCGTGTCCGATCTCCTGATCACCTGACAACGGAGGTACCCCATGCTGTCCGCGCAGGATTTCGCAGCCCGCAGGGCCGCCCTGATGGAAAGGCTGCCGGACCGCAGCCTGGCGATAGTCCCGCCGTCGAGCGAGAAGCCGTCTTCGGCGGATGCCACCCATCCCTATGTACCTTCCCGTAACCTCTACTACCTGACCGGGATGGTGCAGGAGAACACCTGGCTCCTGATGATCCGGACCCCCGCCGCGGGCGTGCAGGAGATGCTGTTCACCGATCCGTTCGATCCCGAGTACGAGAAGTGGTGGGGCAGGAAGCTCACGAAGGAGGAGGCCTCCGAGGTCTCGGGCATCAGGGACGTAAGGACCGACCGCGGCTGGGAGGGCTTCATCGACAGGCTCCTGTCGCGGAGCGGGATCGAGGACGTCTTCGTCGACTATCCGTCGAGCGGCCTCGGGCAGCCCAGGGGCGAAAGGCAGAGATTCGCCGGGAGGCTCGCCGAGGCCTGGCCCGACCGCGCGCACAGGAGGCTCTCGCCGCACATCTTCGCCATGAGGATGGTGAAGGACGACAGGGAGATCGAGCTGATGCGCGAGGCCGCAAGGATCACGGGCGAGGCCTTCGCGGCCGTCCTCTCGGTGCTCAGGCCCGGAATCCGCGAATGCGTCGTCGAAGCCGAGATAATGAAGACCTTCATAGCCTCTGGCGCCCGGGCGGCCTTCCCCGTGATAGCCGCCGGCGGCGGAAGGGCCACATGCCTCCACTACACGAGCAACGACGCTGTTCTCGACGACGGCGATCTCCTCCTGATCGACTTCGGGGCGGCATGGAGCCTGTACAGCTCCGACATCACCAGGACCGTGCCGGTTTCGGGAAGGTACACGGACAGGCAGCGGCAGCTCATGGAGCTGGTACTCGAGACCCAGAGGGACGCCACAGCCCGGCTGACCCCGGGCAAGCTGCACGCCGACTGGAACCAGGAGGTGGCGACCGCCTACGCCGAGAGGCTTGCTTCGGCCGGGGTCATCGCAGATCCGGCCGGGCTCGAGGCCGTCTACTACCACCGTACCGGCCACCATCTCGGACTGGATACCCACGATGAAGCCATCCCCGACATCCCCGCCGCGCCCGGCATGGTGTTCACCGTCGAACCCGGGCTGTACATCGCCTCCGAGTCGACCGGGATCCGCATCGAGGACGACGTGATGGTGGCGGATGGCGGCAACCGGATCCTCTCGGACATGATCCCGAGGGAGCCCTCCGACATCGAAGCGATGATGCGGGGCAGATAGGCCGGAATGGTCGTGATCCCCGATCAGGAGCTGATGCGCATGGCACTCTTGGAGGCCGGCCTGGCCCTTTCGGAGGCCGAGGTGCCGGTGGGAGCTGTCCTGGCGCTTCCGGACGGCCGCGTCTTCCGCGGCCACAACATGACCGCAGCTCTTGGCCGGCCCTCGGCGCACGCCGAGCACATCGCGATCGAGAAGGCGGCCGAGGCGCTCTCGGACTGGCGCCTCGAGGGATCCGTGCTGGTTTCGACAATCGAACCGTGCCTCATGTGCGGGGGTCTGGCGGTGCTGGCCCGCGTGTCCAGGATCGTGTTCGGCGCTCCCGATCCGCGCTTCGGGGCGTTCGGGTCCGTGACGGACATCATGGCGATGGGAAGCCTCAACCATTATCCGGCAGTCACGGGGGGGCTGATGGCCGAAGAGGCCGGCAGCCTCATCCGATCCTTCTTCAGGAGCCTGCGCGCCGGACGAGCGGGTTCCGAATCGGAAAGCGGGGCATGATGGCCAAGTTCGTTCCCGATACCGGCGAGAAGATCCTCAAGTCGGGCATGATCCTCACCCTGCAGGGCGGGAAGATCAAGTATCCGGCCTCCTCGAGGTTCTACATCACCGACCGGCGGTTCGTCTGGCACGACCTCGGCAAGTGGGCTTTCCTGCAGAGCCAGGGGGCGCTCTGGATGCTCCTGGTGAAGGGGACTCCCGTGTCGTTCCCGTACTCCGGGATGAGGATCACCCTCGGAAAGTACGCGATGAACAAGGATCTGCTGGATTTCAGGACCCCCGACGGGCGAAGCATCCTGGTCTCCAGGCGCGAGAAGACCCTCGAGATGTTCCGCGAAGCCCTGGCCCAGGGCGGCATCGGCCTGGTCCAGGAATCGGCGGAGGAGTGGTCGATCCGGGCCTAGACCGTTCGGACGGAGGAAGAGTGGAGCAAGGCGATCCGATCCGGGAGACCCGGCGGGCTGTCTTCGCAGGCGGCTGCTTCTGGGGGATGCAGCAGCACTTCCGCAGGCATCCCGGGGTGATCCGAACCACGGTCGGCTATATCGGCGGCGTCGAGCCGAACCCCTCCTACGAGCTCGTCTGCTCGGGTTCGACCGGATACGCCGAGGCGGTCGAGGTCGTCTTCGATCCTGGTGTGACGAGCTTCACCGATCTGGCCAGGCTGTTCTTCGAGATCCACGATCCGACCCAGGCGGACGGACAGGGACCCGACCGCGGGCGGCAGTACAGGTCGGCGGTCTTCTGCACCGATGAAGCCCAGAGGCTGGAGGCGGAGAGGCTGGCCGGGATTCTGAAGGAACGGGGTTTCGCTGTGGTCACGGAGATCGTGCCCGCCACGGTCTTCTGGCCCGCGGAGGAGTACCACCAGGACTACTACCGGAAGACGGGCGGCATGTCGTTCTGCCATATCATGAGGGACCGTTTCGGCGACTCCCTCCAGAGGGGATGACGATGGTCCCGACCTGCCTGCTTGTGGTTCTCCTTGCCGCAGGGCCTCTTCCGGACGGTATCGGATCGGACGCCGGGGCCCGCGTCCGCGAATGCGTAGACCAGGCCATCCTCAGGGGGATCGAGGATCTCCCCGACTCCCTTCTGCCGCCGGGATGCGACGACCTCCTGATCGTGCCCGAGGAGGGCTACTGGGAGGGCGCCGTGCTGCACCTGGTGGGAGCGGGGGCTGATACGACGGACTTCGGGACGTTCGAGTACGGGGGGATGTACAACCCGGCCAAGACCGAATGGCGCTGGCTGCCAGTCGACGGGATCGTGCAGGTCTACTCCCAGATGCCTTACAGCGCCTTCACGTACTGGGCCGAGTACCGCCTCGAGACCGCGCCGCCCGCCCTCACGCTCCTGGAGCAGGGGACGATGGATCCCACGCAGGACGCGGTGGATGCGGCCTGGCACCTGATCGACTCGGGTATGATCTCCCAGGCGGTCGATACCCTCTCGATGGTCTTCTACCCCCAGTTCTACTACGAATCGGAGGAGATGGGAGCCGCCCTGCTCAGGCGCAGCCACGGGCTCGCGCTGCAGTCCTATCACGACGGAGACGTGATGGCCGCTTGCTCCGTGATGACCCTGCCGTTCGAGCACGACTACCTGTTCGACCTGGATTACGGCTGGATATTGAGCATCGATTCGGAGGAGGGTTATCGGGCCTGCGCCTATGCCGGTCACATGCCCTTCGAAGAAGCTGTCGTGATCGCCAACGACTACGGCTTCTTCCTTCTGGAGGCGGGCCATCCTTCAGAAGCCGAACCCATCCTCCGTCATGTCATATCGCTGGATCCGACCAGGGCGGTGGCATACCGCAACCTTGCCGACGCCCTGTGGGCGCTGGGCCGGTTCGACGAGGCCAGACCGCTCTACGCCGAATACCAGAGCCTGCTGGACGGCGACGAGCTGCTCGACCCGCCAGTTACGCGAAGCGGAACTGGTGAGTAGCACTACAGCAGTTTCCTGCCGGGAAACTGCGAGTGTGCGTGCAGTCTCGCAAGGAGAGACTGGATAGGCGGCAGTCTCGCAGAAACGAGACCGGATTTTTGTCTGCCCAGGGTTGGATCGTACTGCAGAATGCTCTGCTACACGCAGTGCGCTGAGCGCTAGCCGGGGAAATGGCAGGTCAAACGGAACCATACAGAGCAGCACGCTGGTTCGCGCTCGCGACTTTGCTTCGCAAAGTCACTGCCGCTCCCAGCCCTCATCCCGCAGACGCGGAATGAGTGGCCTGCGAGATTCTGAAGGCCGAGCGCGAAGGCACGCAGGAGGGCATCGCCGGAGTCCTCGGAATCGAGCCGTCGGAGATCCACTGCAGGGGGTGCAGGTCGGAAGACGTGTTCGCGGGTTGCTCAAAGTGCCCGATGAGGGCCTGCGCCTCGACTCGGGGGGTCGAGTTCTGCTCCGACTGCCCGGACTTCCCGTGCGGCGAATACCGGAGGATCGCATCCTCGGGCGACAGCCTCCCGCCTCACTTCAGGGCGACTATCAGGAACCTCGCGGAGATAAGGGAGAAAGGCGCATCCGAATGGAGGCGCCTGCAGATGGAGAGATGGGCCTGCCCATCGTGCGGAGCCCCGTTCTCCTGGTACGCCGAAACCTGCCAGTGTGGCTTCGATCTGCGCGGCACCAGGGACTGGGAGAACCTCTAGCTGAAGACTGTCGCTTTCTCATTACGGATCTCGAGTCCCAGCCCGGCGAGTTGGGACCGAAAGTTAAAAGCGGTCTTGTGCCGGCGTGTAGTCACGCCCTGCGAACGGGTTGGATGGGCTGGTTTGATGGCCTCTCGAAGGTTCCTCGCCTGACGCACTACACGGCTCGAGTAGCTCGGAACACTTCTGCCGGCGTGTAGTTTCGCCCTGCGAAACTACAGGAACAGGCTGCTCAGGCTCTGACCGGAGTGGATCCGCTTGATGGCCTCGGCGAAGACCGGGGCCACCGAGACTGTTTCGATCTTGGTGACGGGCCCGCCGTTGACCGCTGCCGCGGCGCCGACGTCGAACTCTATCGTGTCGGTTATGAAGAGCCTGGTGATCGGGCTTTCCTCGATGAGCTTCACCGCCTGGCCCGACAGCACCCCGTGGGTCACGAACGCGAAGATCTCCTCGGCGCCGCGGTCCCTGGCGGTCTCTGCCGACAGCACCAGGCTCCTGCCCGACAGGATCTCGTCGTCGCACATGATTACCGTGCGGTTCTCGAGGTTGTCCACGCCCTCGACCGACCTGACGTGCGGGCGCTCGGAGTCGTCGAAGCGCACCTTCTTCACGTAGCCCGTCACAACCTCGGGCGCGCCTCCGGCCTCCTTGATGGCCCGCGACACATACACGGCCATGGAGTCGTTCTCGAGGATGCTCCCGGAGTCGGGCGCCAGAAAGGCTATCCGCTCGCGGCCGAGCTCCAGGATCTTCTTCATGAAGGTGCCCTGGGCGTGGAGCTGATCGACCGGGATGTCGCTGAATCCCTGGCTCTGCGGGCAGTGCAGGGTCATCGTCAGCACCCTGCTCGCCCGCACGGCGCCCATCAGGTCGAACATCATCTTGGCGGATATGGCGATGCGCGGCTTGTCCTTCTTGTCGCTCCGGGCGTAGGGGAAGTACGGTGTGACCGCGGTGATCCTGCCCGCGCTGTCCTTGATGGCGTACATCATCTGGAGGAGTTCGAGGATGTCGCCCGAAACTGTGCCGAAGGCCCGGCTCCGGTCCTGGAAGATCGACCGTTCGCCGGACTGGATCACGAACACGTCCTTCTCACGGACGGTGCCGCCAACGAAGTTCACCATGAGGTTGCCGTTGGAGAACTCGACGAACTCGACCGGCTCGGGCTCCACCCCCAGGAGTTCGCATATCCTCCCTGCAAGGGCCTCACTCGACCTTCCGGAACAGATCGCGATGCTCCCGAACATTTCAGACCTCCGGAAGAACCTCAGTGGTGATTTCGGTTTGTTGGGGCGACGGCGACTCTGGAATATGTCTCACGGGCGGGGCCCCGGGAAGCGACCGGCTTGACTTGCCCCCGGGGGTTATGTTGATTCCGCAGGACTGTTCCGTTTCAATCCTTCACCGGAGGCGCCTCTGATGGGTGAGAGGAAGATCAGGATCCTGATCGCCAAACCCGGCCTCGACGGGCACGATCGTGGAGCCAAGTACATAGCCCGCGCCCTGAGGGACGCCGGGATGGAAGTGGTCTACACGGGCATAAGGCAGACCCCGGAGGCGATAGCCGCCGCAGCCGTTCAGGAGGATGTGGACTTCGTGGGCCTCTCGCTGCTCTCGGGTGCGCACAATCACCTCTTCCCGGCCGTCGCTTCGTGCCTGGCAGAACGCGGGGCTTCGGACATCATCCTCTTCGGCGGGGGAGTGATCCCCGAGGAGGACATCCCGGGGCTCACGGCCGCCGGTTTCAGGGCCATCTTCACGCCGGGCACGCCCGCCCCGGATGTGGTGGATTTCATAAAGAGGGAGTTCGAGGCGGCTGCTTTATCCGGAACGAAGGTCTGACCCGGCCGGAGGTGTGTTTGAGGGCCGCTGATCCCGGGCATCTCGCCGGACTCGTCAGGAAGGGTGACACGCGCGGTCTCGCGCGGGCCCTCACCGTCGTCGAGAACGGCGGGGCCGAAGCCGCCGCGCTCCTGCACGAGCTCTACGATCCCTGCCCCGGGTCGCGTTCGGTCGGGATAACGGGTCCTCCGGGCGCAGGCAAGAGCAGCCTGGCGGACGTCCTGCTGGCTCACTGGAAGAGTGCCGGGAAGCGCCCCGGCGTGATCGCCGTCGATCCCTCCTCGCCGTTCTCCGGAGGGGCCATCCTGGGCGACAGGCTCAGGATGCAGCGCCATGCCTGCGACCCGGACATATTCATCCGGAGCATGGGCAGCAGGGGGCACATCGGAGGGCTGGCCGGCACCACGGCTCAGGCGGTGGAGGTTATCACCGCCGGAGGGTACGATCCGGTGCTGATCGAGACCGTGGGCGTGGGCCAGGGGGAGGTCGAGGTCGCCTCCATTGCCGACCTGACCATCCTGGTCCTCGTCCCCGGCCTGGGCGACGACGTGCAGATGATGAAGGCCGGCATCATGGAGATCGGGGACCTCATAGTCCTCAACAAGGCCGACAGGCCCGGGATCGACCAGCTCGAAGCCATCGTCCGGGCGGGCCTCGATTTCGCGCCGGAGGGCACGGTCAGGCCCCCCGTGGTCAGATGCTCGGTGACCAGCGGAGAAGGCCTCGGTGATGTCTTCTCCGAGATCGACAGACTGCTCGCGTCCGGGAGGGATTTCGAAGCCTCCCGGCGCGGGAGGGTCCGAGAGAACCTGCTCCGCATCGCCGCGGAACAGGGGGCAAGGGCCGCCCTGGAGCTCCTGGAGCGCACCCTGGGGGTCGAGAGGGCGGTCGACATGGTCCTTGCAGGAGAGACAACGCCTTACGAGATCGGAGAGCGGCTCTCGCTCCCGGGAAGGGCTCCGGTAGAGGCATGATCGATCACATCGACCACATAGGCATTGCAGTCGAGGGCCTGGAGGCGTCCGTCCCGTTCTACCGCGACGTGCTCGGCCTCGAGGATCTGGGGCGCGAGGAGGTCCCCTCCCAGAAGGTGAGGGTGGCCATGTTCCGCGTCGGAGAAGCCAGGATAGAGCTCCTGGAGCCGACCTCCCCCGACAGCCCCATCGCCCAGTTCATCGAGAAGAGGGGGCAGGGCGTACACCACATCGCCTACTCCGTGCGCGACGCGTCCGGCACGGTCCGGACACTCGTGGAGAAGGGCGTGGAGATGATAGACCGCGAGCCGAGGATGGGCGCGGGAGGCAGCCTGATAGCCTTCATCCATCCGAAGTCGAGCGGGAGGGTTCTGACTGAGATATGCGAACACGGAACGACTGAAAAGGAAGAGGGCCTATGACATCGGCGGAAAAGGTCGAGAAGCTCCTCGCGCAGCGGGAGAAGGCGCAGGAGGGCGGCGGACTCGACAGGATCGAGAAGCAGCACGCCCTGGGCAAGCTGACCGCGAGGGAGAGGATCGAGCTCCTGCTCGACGAGGGGAGCTTCGAGGAGTTCGACATGTTCGTGTCCCACAGGTGCACGAAGTTCGGGCTCGACTCGAAGCACATCCCCGGCGACGGCGTGGTCACCGGCTACGGCACGATCGACGGCCGGCTGGTCTACGTATTCTCCCACGACTTCACCGTCTTCGGCGGATCTCTCTCCGAGACCTTCGCCGAGAAGGTGATCAAGATCATGGAGATGGCCGCCGAGAACGGCGCCCCGGTCATCGGGCTCAACGACTCGGGCGGAGCGCGCATCCAGGAGGGCATCGAGAGCCTGGCGGGATACGGCGAGATCTTCCTGCGCAACGTTGTCTACTCCGGCGTCATCCCCCAGATCTCCGTTATCATGGGCCCCTGCGCCGGCGGCGCGGTCTACAGCCCCGCGATCACCGACTTCACGATCATGGTCGAGAACACGAGCTACATGTTCGTAACCGGCCCGAAGGTCGTGAAGACAGTCACCGGCGAGGACGTGACGGTCGACCAGCTCGGCGGGGCGCACATCCACGCCACGCGCAGCGGCGTTGCGAGCCTCACCTGCAAGACCGAGCAGGAGGCTCTCCTGTTCGTACGCAAGCTCGTGAGCTACATCCCCCAGAACAACATGGAGGACCCGGTCGCCTCCACCCCCACGGATCCCATCGACAGGATGGAGTCCTGGCTCGACGACTTCGTCCCCGACAACCCGAACAAGCCCTATGAGATGAGGAAGATCATCTCCGCAGTCGTGGACGGCGGCGAGTTCCTCGAGATCCAGAGGATGTTCGCCCCCAACATAATAGTAGGGTTCGCCAGGATGAACGGCAGGTCCGTGGGCGTGGTCGCGAACCAGCCCTCGTTCCTCGCCGGCGTGCTCGACAACGACGCCTCGATAAAGGGCGCCAGGTTCGTACGCTTCTGCGACGCCTTCAACATCCCGGTGCTGACCTTCGTCGACGTGCCCGGCTTCATGCCCGGCACGAAGCAGGAGTACGCGGGCATCATCCGCAACGGGGCCAAGCTGCTCTACGCCTTCGCCGAAGCCACGGTGCCGAAGGTGACCGTGATCGTGCGCAAGGCCTACGGCGGCGCCTACGACGTCATGAGCTCCAAGCACCTGAGGGCCGACGTGAACTACGCCTGGCCGAGCGCCGAGATAGCCGTGATGGGGCCCGAGGGCGCGGTGGAGATCATCTTCAGCAAGGACCTCGAGAAGGCGCAGTCCCCCGCCGACAGGAAGAAGGAGCTGGTGGAGGACTACAAGGAGCACTTCGCCAACCCCTTCACTGCGGCTGAGCGCGGCTACGTGGACGATGTCATCGTTCCCTCCTCGACGAGGTTCCGGGTCGTGAGGGCTCTGGAGATGCTGTCGGGCAAGAGGCGCTTCATGCCCTCCAAGAAGCACGGGAACATCCCTCTATGACGGCTGGGCTGGTCCTTCTGGCCGCCGCGGGGCAGTCCGCGGAACCCGTCCTCGGACAGGGTGCTAAAGTGTCGGTAGTCGGGATGGTGATAGTCTTCTCCGGGCTGGTGATCCTGACTCTGCTCCTGCCCCTGCTCTCCAGGATGATCGCCAGGTCCGAGGCGAAGAAGGCCGAGGGCGGAGCCGTGCAGGAGTCCGCCTCGCCGCTCCAGCCGACGGACGAGGAGATCGCCGCCGCCGTGAGCGCGATCCACGCCCACCTCCAGAGCCTCGAGCAGATCGAGCACGTCAGGCTGACACTGGGATTGTACGACAAGCCATACAGGCCGTGGCGGCTCGCGGGGCGCGCCGAGGTCCTCCTCGGCAGGCAGGCCCTCGGGGGACGCCCGCGGAACAGGAGTCTCTGATGCCCGAATACAAGGTGACCATCGGCGGCAGGAGCTACGACGTGAACGTCGGCAGGATGATCGACGACCGCGTCGATGTCTCCGTGAACGGCAAGCAGTTCGACGTGGAGATCGAGGCGCCCAGGAAGGCCTCCTCCAAGACCCCGAGGCTCGAGACCAAGCCCCATGTGGTGAGCGCGGCCGAAGCCCCGGACAAGACCTCTCCTCCGGGAACCGCGTCAGCCGGCCGCGGCGACATCCTGGCGCCGCTTCCGGGGCTCATCCTGAAGCTCCTGGTGAAGGAAGGCGACCAGGTCCGCGTCGGCCAGACCGTCGCCATCATGGAAGCGATGAAGATGGAGAACGAGATCGAATCCCCGTTCAGCGGGACAGTGGGCAGCATCCCCGTGAAGCAGGGGGAAACCGTGCTCGAAAACGCACTCTTGATGAAGATAGGGAGTTGATATGCCCCCGGCCGGCCGCCTTCTGGGCGTGCTGACGGCCGCAGCTGGCGTACAGTCCGGGACCGCGTCCGATCTGTCGAGCATTTTCCGGGTCACGGGATTCGGGAACATCGAAATCGGAAACCTGATCATGATCGCGGTCGGGCTGGCGATGATCTGGCTCGCCGTCAGGAAGAACTACGAACCGCTGCTCCTGATACCGATCGGGTTCGGGATAGTGGCGGGCAACATCCCGTACGATCCGACCCTTATGCCGATAGGCTACCAGGACGTGCTGGGCGGGCAGCAGTCCGTCTTCAGGCTCTACTACTTCGGCGTCTCGAGCGGCCTCTTCCCGCCGCTGATCTTCCTCGGGATCGGGGCGATGACAGACTTCAGCGCGCTGCTGTCCAACCCCAAGCTGCTCCTCCTCGGCGCCGCCGCGCAGATCGGGATATTCCTCACCCTGATGGGATCCCTGCTGCTCGGCTTCGACCTGAAGGAAGCCGCAGCGATAGGGATCATCGGAGGGGCCGACGGGCCCACTGCGATCTTCGTCGCCAGCCAGATGGCCCCGCATCTGCTGGGAGCCATCGCCATCGCAGCCTACTCCTACATGGGCCTGGTGCCGGTGATCCAGCCGCCCATCATGAAGCTGCTCACGACTCCGGCCGAGCGCAGGATCAGGATGAGGCCGGCCCGGCAGGTGTCGCGGTTGGAGAAAGTGCTCTTCCCCATCGTGGCCTTCATCGTGACGGCCTTCATCGCCCCGGGCGCGATCACCCTGCTCGGGATGCTCTTCTTCGGGAACCTCCTCCGGGAGAGCGGAGTGACGAACCGGCTCTCCGACAGCGCCCAGAACGCCCTCAACAACATCGTAGTGATGCTGCTGGGCTTCTCGGTGGGCACAAGCACCCAGGCGAGCTTCTTCCTCACGCCCCAGTCGATCCTGATCTTCGTTCTGGGGGCTGCGAGCTTCGCCACCGCATCGGCGGGCGGCGTGCTCTTCGCCAAGTTCATGAACCTGTTCCTGAAGGAAGGCAGCAAGATCAACCCGCTGATAGGCTCGGCGGGCGTCTCGGCCGTGCCCGACTCGGCACGCGTGTCCGAGACTGTCGGGCGCGAGTACGACCCGAAGAACCACCTCCTCATGCACGCCATGGGTCCGAACGTGGCCGGGGTGATTGGCAGCGCCATCGCGGCGGGCGTGCTGCTGGGCATGATCCCGCACTAGGAGGGACTTGGGCGATCTGAAGATCCGCGGCTACGACTTCCTCGTCACGGGCGGGGCGGGCTTCATCGGTTCGCACGTCTGCGAGGCCCTGCTCGCGAAGGGCAGGAGCGTGCTCGTCCTCGACGACCTCTCCACGGGCAACCTCGCGAACCTGGAGCACTGCGCCGGCGATCCGCGCTTCAGCTACACGATCGGCTCGGTCTGCGACGAGTCGCTGGTTGCGGAGGCGGTGGACCTGTGCGGTTCCGTGATCCACCTGGCGGCCGCTGTCGGTGTGGAGACGATCATCAGGCATCCCGTGGAGACCATCGAGGTGAACGTGCGGGGCACCGAGAACGTGCTCCGCGCTGCGGGCAAGAAGAGCCGCAGGACGTTCATCGCGTCCACATCCGAGGTCTACGGCAAGGGCGAGGCGGTGCCCTTCCACGAGGACGGCGACCTGGTGTTCGGGGCCACGAGCCGCAGCCGCTGGAGCTACGCCTGCTCGAAGACCATCGACGAGTTCCTGGCCCTGGCCTACTCCAAGGCGCGAGGCCTCCCCGTCACCATAGGCCGCCTCTTCAACACCGTGGGCCCAAGGCAGTCCGGCAGGTACGGCATGGTGCTTCCCCGGTTCATCAGGCAGGCCCTCGCCGGTGAGCCGATCACCGTCTACGGCGACGGCACGCAGACCAGGTGCTTCAGCCTCGTGTACGAGGTCGTGGACTGCATCCTGGCCCTGATGGAGACTCGGGATTCGGCCGGCCTCGCGGTGAACATCGGCTCCACCGAGGAGATCTCGATAATGGATCTCGCCGGGCTCGTGAAGCAGAAGACGGGCTCGGCCTCCGAGATCAGGCTGGTCCCGTACGACGAGGCCTACCCGAAGGACTTCGAGGACATGCAGAGGCGCGTGCCCGACGTGTCGAGGCTGAAGGGCCTGGTGGGCATCGCCCCGGGCGCGGGCATTGCTGAGATCATCGACAGGATACTGGCCTCGGGCCGGCATACCTCCTGAACCCCGTGGAGAGGGTCGAGTCGCCCGGCAACCGCTCCGTCAGGAGGGCCGTCGAGCTCTCGACCCACCGGGGGGTGGACAAGCACGGGGCCTTCCTGGTGGAGGGCCCCAGGTTCGTCGGTGACATCGCACGCAGGTCCCCCGGGCTGATCCTCGAGCTGCTCGTGTGCGAGGGGGCGGAAGCCGCCGCGGGGCTGCCCGGCGGGGGGGGCATCAGAGCCCTGCTCCTTCCGGAGAAGGTCTTCGGCCTCCTGTCGGATACCATACACTCCCAGGGAATTGCCGCCGTGTGCCGGCTTCCGGCGCAGCCCGAAAGGCTCGAACCCGGCCGCGGCCCCTCTTCCGTGCTCGTTCTGGACGGGATCGCTGATCCCGGCAACGCCGGGACCCTCCTGCGATGCGCAGCCGCATTCGGGTTCGCCGCCGTGATCGCCCTCGGGGGCACGTGCAACCCGTACTCGCCCAAGGTGACCAGGGCAGCCGCGGGAGCCAACGCCTTCATACCGGTGATGCGGGGGCTGGACGCCCCGAAGGCGTCCGCCGTCCTCGAAGTCGCTGGGTACACGGCGCTTTCCGCAGAGACGGGCGGACGCCCGGTCTATTCCGCTTCGATCCCCTCGCGATGTGCCCTGGTGGTGGGTTCGGAAGCCCATGGGATATCGGATGCAGCCCGGGCCATTTGCCGGGGCTCCCTTGCCGTGCCTCAGTCCAGGGATGTCGAGTCCCTCAACGCCGCGGTTGCCGGCGCCGTCCTGATGAGCTGGATCGCCTCGTCCCGGGTGACGGGGAGGGCCTAGCTCCTCCCGAGGATCCCTCCCAGCAGGCCCCTGAAAATCGACCGCCCGACCTGGCTGCCGACCGTCCTCATGGTCTGCTTGGCCAGCGTCTCGACCATGCCCTGGCGGCGCCCGGTGCCCCAGAGGATCTCGCCGAGCCTGCCCTTCGGCTTATCCTCCTCCTTCTTCGAGTCGGCAGCCGCGGGTGCGGCCTGGGCGGCCCGGTTCGACAGGATCTCGAAGGCCGACTCCCTGTCCACCGCGACGTCGTACCTCGAGCCGAGGGGGCTGCGCCTGCGGACCTCGTCCCTCTCAGCGTCGGTAAGGGAGCCCATCCTGCACCTGGGAGGGCAGATGATCGCGCGCTCCACGGGCATGGGGACGCCCTTCTCGCGAAGCATGGAGACGAGCGCCTCGCCCACGCCGAGCTGCGATATGACCGAAGCCACGTCGAGCGGAGGGTTGGGCACGAAGGTCTCGGCGGCTGTCTTCACGGCCTTGAGGTCGCGCGGGGTGAAGGCTCGGAGGGCGTGCTGGATGCGGTTGCCCATCTGGCCCAGGATCTCGTCGGGAACGTCGTCCGGGAACTGGGAGCAGAAGTAGACCCCCACGCCCTTGGACCTGACGAGCCGCACGACCTGCTCGACCCGCTGCCTGAGCGCCGGCGGCGCATCGGCGAAGAGGAGGTGGGCCTCGTCGAAGAAGAACACCATCCGCGGCCTGTCCTCGTCGCCGACCTCCGGCAGGGTCTCGAAGAGCTCCGACAGGAGCCACAGCAGGAAGCTCGAGTACAGGCGCGGCTTGAGCACGAGCTGATCGGCCGCCAGGATGCTGATCACGCCCCTGCCCTGGAGGTCGGTTCTCATCAGGTCGCCGAGTTCCAGGGCCGGTTCCCCGAAGAAGCCCTCGCCTCCCTCGCGGTCGAGCCTGAGGAGCGCGCGCTGTATCGCGGCGATCGAGGGGGCGGACACGAGCCCGTACTCGGTCGACACGTCCTTCCGGTGCTCGGCCACGAAGCCGAGCAGCGCCCGCAGGTCTTCGAGGTCGAGGAGGAGGAGCCCCTGGTCGTCGGCCATCTTGAAGGCGATCTCGAGGACACCCGACTGGGTGTCGTTGAGTTCCAGTATCCTGCCGAGGAGCGTGGGGCCCATCTCGCTCACGGTGGTGCGGACGGGGTGCCCCTTCTTCCCGTAGAGGTCCCAGAGTATCACCGGGCTTGCCTCGTTCGTGTATCCCTCGATGCCGATGGAGGAGACTCGCTCCTTCACGCGATCGTTCATCTCCCCGGGCATCGCGAGGCCCGCCACGTCGCCCTTCACGTCGGCCATGAAGACCGGCACGCCCATGCGCGAGAAGCCCTCCGCCAGCACCAGCAGCGAAACCGTCTTGCCCGTGCCGGTGGCCCCCGCGACCAGGCCGTGACGGTTCCCGTACTTCGCGAGGAGGTTCACCTGTTCGACGCCCTTGCCCACGAGTATCCGGTCCACTCCCGACCTCCAGTTCCCGGGCGGATCAGGCTTCCGCCAGACCCCTTCCGTCCCTTTGTGTGCATATTCTAATGCTTGTGAGCCCGCCATTCCACAACGATCCCGGGAGATGAGATGAGATACCTCGTGATTGCGACGGCACTGGTGGCGGTTCCGGCACCGGCCGGGGAGATCTCCGTCGATTTCTCGATGGGAAGCGGCGGATTCACCCTCTCGAACTACGCAGGCGGCGAGCTTCCGGCGTGCCCCGGGGGGCTGACCTGGTTCGACGAGGGGATGCCGAACCTCCCCGTCGTGACCAGCACCTTCGTCATCCCGCAGGGGATGTCCGTGACCAGCGCGGAGGTCGAGATACTCGCAGAGGAGACCCTCGACGGCTTCCACGACATCCTGCCCGTGCGGGTCGTCTCCTTCGGCGAGCAGCCGGGGCCCTTCCTGCGCGATCCCGCCATCTACATCTCCGACGCACGGTTCCCGGCGAGCCCGGTCGTCGAGACCAGCACCGGCACGAGAACGGGCTTCCAGCTCGGGTCCGTCTCGATCTCGCCCTTCTCGTACCATCCGCTGTCGGGCAGGCTCTCGGTGATCACCGAAGCCAGGATCACCCTCTCCTACTCGTCCGATCCGGCAGCAGAGCGGCTCCGCCTGACCGCCGGGCAGATCGGCCACGCGGAATCCATACTCGCCCACATAGTGGCTAATCCCGGTGATCTCGCGGCATGCCGGCCGGAGGAGAGGGAAACCGACGACTCCTGGCCGGTCTGGGTAGCCATAGGCCCGGCCTCGATGGAGGCGACGCTCCAGCCGCTGGTCGACCACCGGAACGCGACAGGGCTCCAGGCGGCCTACGTCCCGCTCGAATCGATCTACGCCTCCTACACCGGGTACGACACCCAGGAGCAGATCCGCAACTACCTCAAGTACGCATATCAGAACCAGGGGCTCGTCTATGCCCTGATCATCGGCGACTGGGGCCCGACCCAGAGGATCTCGAGCCTCGTCGTGGGCGGCGACAGCCTGATGCTCGCCCAGACCGCCGACCTCTACTATTCGGACCTCACCCGCATGTGGGACGGCGACGGCGACCACCTTTACGGTGAGAACACCGACTGGATCGACTACTACTCCGACATCGCGGTGGGGAGGTTCAGCTCCGACGTGCAGGTGCACGTCGCCACGATGGTATCCAAGGCGATCGCCTACGAGACGGAGTCTGCCGAGGGGTCGTGGCGCACCACCGCCCTCCTGTGCGGCGCCGGCCTGTGGCCCGACACCGAGCCCGACGGCTACTGGGGCAGCTTCGTCTGCGACTCGATCTCGAACAGGATCCCGCCGTCGTGGGTGCAGTTGAAGCGGTACGAATACTGGTCGGGCCATCCCACGGACCAGATCGACATGATCAACCAGGGGGCCAGCTACGTGAGCGACCAGGGCCACGGCGGCTCCGGCGGCGTCTACTGGTACTACGAGCCCGCCAACATGTTCACGAACCAGAACTACACCGGCATGACCAACTCGGACAGGCTGACCATCCTCCATTCCATGGCCTGCGACCCCGGGATACTCTCGGCCAATGGATGCAGCGCCGAGCGCCTGATGATGTGGCCCGACGGAGGCGCGGTCGCAGTCATGTACAACTCGAACTACGGCTGGGGGACGCCTCCCGAGATGGGTCCCTCGGAGTGGCTCGAGGTCCACTTCGCGGATCAGCTCTTCGGAAGTGGCATCGAGCGTATCGGCGACATGCAGGCCGCTGCGAAGGATGCCTTCAAGGCCGCAGGCGGCATGACGCTGCAGAACTGGGTCCTCCAGGAGAACAATTATCTGGGCGATCCCGCCGAGGTGTTCGTACCGAACCAGACCGGGATCGTAGGCGGGGAGGGCGACGCGGGCTCGATCGCGGCGCTCGGCCCGGCCTTCCCGAACCCCGCCGGGGGAGCCTTCAGCGTTTCGTGGAGCCTTCCCGGGGTTGCGACGGATGCCGTTCTCGGCTTGTACGACCTGGCGGGACGGGCCGTGTGGTCGTGCGATCTGCCCGCCGGTGCGGGCGACTCCGGCCTGCTCACGGTGCCCGGAACCGACGGTTCGGGTGCGCCCCTGCCGTCGGGATGCTACCTGATCCGCCTGGATTCGTCTTCGGGCTGCGCCTCGTCCAGGGTGGTATTGCTGGGCAACTGACGAGTCTTCAGAAAAGGAGGGAGGCCGCGGTCGCCCGCGGCCTCCTCCGTATCGGATCCGTCGGACTACTGTGCGTACAGCCTGTTGATCAGAAGCTCCGCGAGCGCGGTGAGGGTCGCGGTCCTGTCGAGCTCGGGGTAGATCTCGACGTTGTACCTGATCCTGATGCAGACGTCGCCCCTGCGGACCAGGATGGCGGCCAGGGTGGAGCCGGCGTCGGTCATCTCGCCTGTCACGGCCTGGTCCCACATCTCGTTCTGCACCTCGACCGGGTTCTGCACGAATGCGAGCACCCTGTCGTAGTTGCTCTGGCCCTCGGCGCAGTAGACGAGGAAGTTGACCGTGGAGGCCGCGAGCTGTCCGTCATAGAAGCTGCCCTGGGGCTTGCCGGCGGCCGGGTCGCTGAGCGTCTCGGCCCAGGTCTGGAAGCCGGTGCGGCCCATGACCGCCTCGACCTCGGCGGGGGTCAGGGCGTCGTTGATCTCCCATCCTGCGGGGAGGGTGATCGTCTCGCTCAGGGCGGGGGTCTCAGGCGTCTCGGGCGCATCGGTGGTCACAGCGGTGGAATCCGCGGCAGCATTGTCCGCCGGCTTCTCGCCGCAGCCGGCGAAAACGGTGACCAGCAGCGCAACCACGATCAGCAGGATCCTCGGCATAGCACTCCCTTCGATGCGGTCCAGTTCGGAATGTCGACGGCTAGGACGCTGTAATCGGCACAGTCCCGGAATATGAAACCCGCGCGGAACCCTGCAAAGCCGCCCCCGCCCCGGACGCTTTCCCCCCGGACGCTTTCTGGTTTGAAATGCTTGACTTGCCCTTCATTTCGGCCCTGCAAAATGATACGTAGCGCTACAGCGGTTTTCGAAGAAGGCCGCGAGTGCGCGTGCAAGTCTTCCTGGCTCCGTCGAAACGCATTGATGCAAGCCCTGCTGGTTCGTCTGAGGAAGTACGCTCCGGCCCTCTCGCGGTTCACCAAGCGGAGCATGCACTGGATGGTGAACCGCTGTCGGGCCTGGTCATTTCCGATGACTCGGAAATGACCGTCTAGTAGCTGCCGAAGATCCTCAGGTTCGGTATGGGCTGGTACCAGTAGTAGAACTCAACTCCAGATATCCAAAGGGTGTCCGAGCCGACCACCACGGTATCCTCAGGCATGTCCGTTATGCTCATCTTGACGAAGTTGCCGCTCTCCAGCTCGATGAACAGCCTGTCGGATTCGAACAGCGACAACGAATCGACATACCCCGAGGCCGGAGCGATCCGTGGGTTGTCACCGTTTGCCATGATGACGCTGTTCCCGTCTCCATAGGGAGGGACATCGCCGGAATAGAGGGCTATATGCTCTGAGGAAGGTGCTTGATAGCAGTATGCGTCCTGAAGGAAGGTTACATCTCCCGCAATCCCTCGAAGCCCCTCCTCCTCCCCGAAAATGATGGCATCCAGACTGTCCAGCGATGATCCGCCTATCCAGAGCGTATAGCTCCCGCACGTGTTGGCGAGGGTGTTTGCGTAATCGGCGTAATCCTCTGAGGTGTCCACTCCCTTGAAGGCGAGGACGGTATAGTAGCCGGCTCCGCCGTCATGGGTCGAGACGTCGTCGACATATGTGGTGTCCACGATGTTGACCAGTTCATCCCACGCGCCCGTGGTCTCGGACCAGTAGAGCCTGTATCCGTCAACGTCGGGCACCGAGTTCCACCTCAGACAGACTTCGGTTCCCTCGCAGAGGGAGTCGACCACCACGAGGCCGGTGACCTGCGGCAGCGTTCCCGTAGGCGACGACGGGTCTCCGCAGCCTGCCGCAACGGCGAGGATCGCACATGCGCAAACAAACGATGTCTTCTTCATATCCCCTCCATCGATCGTACCGTTATCATCCGGTGCCGGGGTATTGTAACCCGGCCGGCGCTCCCGCGCAATTGCACGGAGTCAGCCGGGCGGCAACGGGTTTCAACGAGGAAGGCCGGGGATGTCGGATTATTCTCTTCGCGCAGAGCCTTGTCGTGTACTGGGAATGATATGCACATCCCTTTCCGCCATTGCCGCCTCCCTGATGCTGGCCTCGTCCGGCTGCGGATCGGACTCCCCGTCGGGGCCTGACTGGACGGGCGATGTGGGATATGCAGGCGTCAGGTCTTCGAGCTACGGTGCCGACCCCTACCCCGATCCCGCCGGCTGGCAGGACTGCATCGAGGCCATGTCCTCCGCCTTCCCAGGCTCGACCCCCTGCGCCCTCTGGGTGGTCGGGACTGTCGATGAGGGCATCGATGGCATCAACCTCGAGTTCCCGTCGGACGGGGGAACCTATCCCCATGTCAGCTTCTCGGACGAGGATCTGCACGAGGAATACCTGGACTGGTTCGACCAGTGCGGCATCAGTGTCTTCCTGCAGGTCGAGCCCGGCTTCGCCGACGTGGATGCTCTCATCGCGCTCGTGATGGACAGGTACGACGATCACCCCTGCGTCATCGGCTTCGGCGTCGACGTGGAGTGGTACGGGAACGTCACCGAGGGCGGGGAGGGAACCCCCGTGGAAGACGCCACGGCGGAGGCCTGGGAGACTCATCTCCAGTCATACGGCTCCGACCGGGGGCTCTTCCTGAAGCACTGGGACCCGGCGTTCATGCCTCCGTCGTACCGGGGGGATCTGATCTTCGTCGACGACGGGCAGGGCTACTCCGACATGGAGGGCTACCTGGCCGACATGGCGGCCTGGGCGGAGGAATTCGCGCCGAACCGGGTGTTCTTCCAGTACGGCTGCGAGGCCGACAGGGTCTGGTGGGACGAGCTCGAGTCGCCCCCTGCGGATATCGGCGAGGCACTTGCCGCGCAGACCTCACAGGAAAGCGGCCTCTTCTGGGTCGACTTCAACCTCGCCGAGCTCCAGCCCTGACCCCGCCCCGGTCGGTTCCTGGTTTCAGATGCTTCAGATGCAGTCATAAAGCAATGCTTTACTTTAACTTAATCTCAATGGCAGATATCTGATCTGAATGATGATAGGTGATCATCGAACTCAAGTCCGTATGTCCTCTCGAAAACCTCGTCCGGATCACTCCAGAACGTGTGCCCGGTCATGTACTCCTGGAAGCGGTCGCGCCCGTACCTCTCGACGAGATCATCCACGATGAGTGCGAACTCGCAGTAGACGAAGGGCATCCGGTTCTCCACATCCAGTATCACAGCATCCTCGGCATCCGTACCGAATAGCCCGGGGGGCATCCAGTTGCCTTCAGCGATGAGCCGCACCGTCTCTGCCGAGTCCGGGTAGAACGTCGTTCCCATCTGGCGCGAGGCCAGGGTGGCGATGCCCTCGAGCAGCCACTTCGGGTAGCGGATGGAAGCGGGGATGCCCAGGTTCTGGAAGAGGATGACGTGGGAGAGCTCGTGCTCGAGGTAGGTTTCGAGCGATACGGTGCCGTCGGCGTCCTCCCGCGACAGCCAGGGTGAAACCACGATCGTGCCGTTGTAGAAGGCGCAGAGGCGTGCCCTGGATATCGACCGGCGCGCATAGGTCCCGTCATCGCCGAACAGGATGATCCTGGGCCGGGAGGTGAACTGGAGGCCGTGGAACTCCTCGACCCTCCCGAACACCGTATCCATCCAGCGGAGGTCGCCGAAGTCGTACCCCTTCTGGGTGTAGACCACTGCATTGTCGAGGTCGTTCCGCTCGAATCCGATGACCACGGGGGAGAACGGGAAGAGCTTCCCGAACAGCAGAGCGTACGACAGCAGCCCTGCGGCGGCCGCCGCGATCGAAGCCACGATCAACCTGAAAATACGCTTACACTTCCGGTTCACCGCCACCTCCGAAGGGGGATGCCCCATCTATCCCAGAGCGCATCCCTCCGTTCCCGGCGATGACGGACCGGGTCATGCGGGGTAATCTGATCTACAGCGCGGCCGGAATCCTGATCCTGGCGAGCACCACGCTCATCATGCCGGTGTCGAGCCCCGCAGCCAGGAATACCCCCGGAGTGCCGGTCGCTGCGATCCCCGTCAGTCCGTCGGCCGACTCCAGCCCGACCGAGGCCTCCTCGACAAGGGTCCCGTCCGGCCCGAGGACGACGAGCAGCGGGAAACACTCGCCCCACATCCAGGTCTCTCCATCGAGGGGGGCTGATGTCTTGCCGACACCGATCACGATTCCAGAGGGAGTCTCGATGGCCTGTTCGATGGCAGCCAGGCCGATTCCCGAGCCGACGGCCTTCCACAACGGCGCTCCCGTTTCCCCGTCCAGCAGGCACACGAACCACTCAGCGGGCGAGGTGAACCACTGCGAGACCCTCCCCGCGACGATCACGTCTCCGGAGGATGTCATGCCCAGCGAGGAGACCGACGGGCCGATCTCGCCCACCGGTTCCGCGAGGTCGAGCAGGTAGATGCTGGAGAGGATCACGGAAAAGACGACATCGCCCTCCGGCGTGATCCTGACGATCCTCGTCCAGTCGCCGTTGCAGTCGGGGCGGCTGCTGAGGAGGTATCCAGATTCCCGGGACCCCGCAACCACCGGCCCGTTCTCGAACTCGTCCGTTCCCTCGAGGAGGCAGTTCCAGAGGGTGTCGGCGCCCGTAACGCAGGCCAGGGCCTGGCTCCCGTTGCCGCCTGCGGGCTGGTACTCCGTGATGACCGGAACTCCCGAGAGATCGGCCTCCGTGCAGACGATTGCGCCGTCCGGATCAGCCTCCACGGTCCAGGCGGCCCAGCTGTTAGTCACGGGCGGGGCATAGACGAACCTGCTGGCGGTGATGCCGGGAAGACCGAATGCGCCTGCCTCGAACCCGTCGAGATGCAGCGGGAACGCGCCGTCCCCCGGAATAGAACAGGGCTCCACGGACAGGATCTCCAAAGGCGTCGTGCCTGCAATGGCAAGGGTCAGAATCAGAGCGACCATCCGAGACAACCTCCGTTGGGCGTTTGAAAGACCGGGCGTGCCCTGGAGCTGCTGCCCGGCCGTGATGCCAGCCGCAGTATTATCCGGTTCCCCGGCGCAGGGAACCAGTCATGTGCCGTCGATAAGGCAATGTACGGCCTTTTGTTTCAGTCTGACGCACGGTGAGTCGAGGGTTCGAACCTGTCTGAACGGCCAGTTCACCAGTCCGTCAACCGTTGTCTGCGCGGCCGGGTTATGATCGCCCCGGGGTTGCTCTACTCGTCCGAACATGATGGAGGAGGCTCGTGATACCATTTCTGATGGCGCTTGCTGTGGCTGCGTCGCCGGTGAGGATCGCCGTTCTCGGCGACAGGACCGGCGGTCCCGACGACGCCGAGTTCGCCGCAAGTCTCGAGGCGATCTCGGCCATGTCTCCCGACATGGTCGTGAACGTTGGCGACCTGGTCGACGGCTATACCGAGGATGCCGACGCGATCGGCGAGCAGTGGGACCACGTGCTGGGTATGACGGGGAGCATCCTCGGGGATCTCCCGTTCGTGATGGTCCCGGGCAACCATGACATCACCTACGACGTCGCCGAGCCCGTCTGGCGGTCGAGGACGGGTTCGGCTCCCGACAGGATCGAGGAGGTCGGGGGCGTCGTCTTCGTCGTCTGGGATACATCCAGATACGATTACCCTGACGACGGCTGCCTCGGGCGCCTCGACTCGCTGCTCGCGCTGGTCGACCCCTCGGAAACAGCCGTCATGGTGACCCACAAGCCCTTCTGGATCCTGTGGGACGACGAGCCCGAGGCACTGGCCCGTCTTCGCGCAGCGGTCGTGAGTGCCGATCTCGAGGCGGTGCTCGCCGGTCACATCCACACCTATGCCTGGGAGAGGGTGGATGGAGTCGAGTACATAACCATGGGTACCTCCGGGGGCGACTACGGAACCGAGTCGGTCGAGTCGGGATGCCTTCCCCAGGTCGGCTGGCTGACTGTCGACGGCGACTCCGTCTCGTTCGCCCTGCTCGACCCCAGGGCGGTCTACCCGCGCGACATGAATACCGTTGCGGAGGAGGAGCTTCTCTACAGGATCTCCGACGGGCTGCTCACACCCGCACCTCTGGCGGGTCCGGGCCCCGCGCGCCTCGAGCTGGCCTCGCAGGAGGGGACAGAGCGCATCGTGGAGATAACGCTGGAGCCGGGCGCCTGGGGACTCGACCCCGAGAGCATGTCCGTGACTCTGGAGCCGCTCGGTCGCATCACGGTGGAGTTCGACGCCGAACCTTCGGGGGAGGTGTTCCCGGCTCCGGTGATCCATGCCCGTGTGCCCTACGGCGACCGCGGGAAGATCGCAGTCATCGATACATGCTGGCCCGTAGCCAGATACATGGTTGCCGCCCCCTGCGGCCCGGGCGCCTCGATCGACGGTGATGCCGCTCCCGGCGAGTACGGCGGCCTGCCCGAGACCGTCTTCTCAGGAGAGGACGGCAGCCCCGCCGCAGTCGGACCCATGGAGGTTCTCGCAGGATTCTCCGACGGCATGCTCCGTTTCCATTCCTCCATGGCCCTCGGACCCGGCTGCCTGCCGGAGGACGAGTCCTTCGGGGTGGTCGTGTTCGGAAACGGCGCCTGCTGGAGGATCAAGGCCTTTCCCGACGGCGGATCCAGCGCCATCAGATACGAGGGTGGCGAAGTGACACCCTGGGACGGGGGATGGCAGTCCGCGGCATCCGGGGATGGGGACTCCTGGGAGGCGGAGATCGGCGTGGACCTCGGCGCAGTAGGCGCTGATGGAGAAGGAGAGGTCCGCGTCCACATGTACAGGTTCTCTACGAACGGCAGCGCGACCTGGTCATGGCCGCTGGACTTCGAGGAGTCGGCGATGGGGACGGTGGCGTACTGACATGGAGTTCACGATAAGGAGAGAGACCGCGGAGGACCACAGGCAGGTGGAGGAGCTGAACCGGGAGGCGTTCTGGAACCTCTACTTCCCGGGATGCAGCGAACACTACCTCGCCCATGTCATGCGGAGCCATCCCGACTTCATCCCGGAGCTGGACTTCGTCGCGGAATCGGACGGCCGCATCGTGGGGAGCATCATGTACACGCGGGCGTGGCTGATCGGAGAGGACGGCTCCGAGAGCGAGATCGTCAGCTTCGGCCCGCTCTGCGTGCTGCCGTCGCATCAGCGGAGGGGCATCGGCGGCGCCCTCGTCAGGCACACCGCGGACATCGCCCGCGGAAGAGGCGCTGGGATGATCGTCATCTTCGGCGATCCGCACAACTACTGCCGGCTCGGTTTCAAAAGCGGCAGGGACTTCGGCCTGAGCAACCCTGACGGAGACTGCCCCCACGGAATGCTCGCGCTCGATCTGGGCGGGAACGCCGCTCCTGCCGGCAGGAGGGTCTTCAGATACAGCGACGTCTACAACATCGACGAAGGCGCCGCCCAGGCCTTCGACGCGGGCTTCCCCCCGAAGGAGAAGGGGTACAGCCACACCCAGGAGATCTTCTCGATCGCGATCAGGTCCGTCGTGAGATAGGGCGGGCGGCGGCCCAGGACCTGCGACTGGAGCCGCAATTCCCGCAGACTGGATGACTCCGGCATACCTGGGTGGCCCGGTCACGATACCGCCAGGAGGTGGAGGCGAAGAGGTGGCTCAGCCCGGCTACTACAGGGAGAGGCTCTCGGGGGAGAGGCTCCGCAGGTGCTACGAGCTGGCCTCCCCGCGGATACGCAGATACCTCGAGGCCGAAGTCGCTTATCTGGAGGAGACCCTCACAGGCGCTGGCGCCGTGCTCGAGCTGGGGTGCGGCTACGGCAGGGTCGCGTTCCGGCTGGCCGAAACGATTCCGGTGGTCGTCGGCATCGACAATGCAGGTGGCAGCCTGAGGCTCGGGATCGAGCAGGCCCGGGGTTCGCGGGCAGTGAGCTTCGCGGCGATGGACGCCTGCGGCCTCGGGTTTCGCGACGCCTCCTTCGATGCTGTCATATGCGTGCAGAACGGCATCTGCGCCTTCGGGGCCGATCCCGGCACCCTGCTGGACGAAGCCCTGCGGGTCACCCGGCCTGGAGGGCGGACGATCTTCTCCACCTATTCCCCCTCCATCTGGCCGGAACGCGTAGAGTGGTTCCAGGCGCAGGCCGCCGCCGGCCTTCTCGGCGCTCTGGACCGTGAACAGACGCGGGACGGGGTCATCGTATGCAGGGACGGCTTCCGGTCCGGCACGTTCAACCGTGAGGGGTTCCTGGAGCTGGCGGAAAGCCGTGGCCTCGAGGCATCTGTCACCGAAATAGACGGATCCTGCCTGGCCTGCGCCTTCTTGAGGCAGTGACATCCGCTCTCAGTCGATCCATGGCGGAGGATCGCCTGGATGATCTCCGGGCTTACCTGTCCACGAATCTCATGTGGTAGTTCGCCCTGATCGATGCCACGTCGCTCCGGTCGAGATCGAGCTCCGACAGCAGGTTCGCGAAGGCCGCGGGCTCGTCGCACTCTCCGATGATCCCCTCCAGGGCGGCCTGCCTCTCGATCTGTCCGTCCCGCACGAGTGCAGCCAGCTTCTGGGTCTTGCAGCCGAATCCCCAGCGCAGTGTGCGCAGGTGGCTCTTGGCCTCGTTCATCCGGCAGTCGGAGTGTTCCTTCAGCTTCGTGGCCGCCTGCCACTCCAGTTCGTCGTGCAGGATCGGGTAGATCTCGGGCTCGCGCCATTCGAAGTAGTCGGGGATGCTCAGCAGGAGAGGGTGTCTGGCGAGGCGGTACAGGTGCCTGGCGTTCGCCATCCTGCTGAGGCGCCTGTCGACGCGGCCTGTAAGGGTGATCGACTTCAAGGCGCCTTCGTAGATGCTCCCCTTCAGATCCCTCTCGATTCCGCAGGTTCTGACCACCCTGGCGAAATATCTCTGGCTGCAGTGGTAGATCTCCTTCGCCGAGTTCTCGTCCGAACGCCTCGAGTTCCCCTGGAAGACGACCGGGATGCGCTCCTGCAGTGCCAGCCGGTCGTTCATCTCGGTGATGCCGATGTTGCACGGAGTGCAGAACTCGCCCGCATCGAGCAGGAAAGTCCTGTAGAGCTTCTTCATCAGGCTCCACTGCGGTTTTACCGTTACGAGATCGACGTCGAGGATCCTCACAGCGTTCCGGATGTTGTCGATCGCCTGCTGTGACTGGAATCCGTTGTCGAAGGTGGCTGCCAGGACGTTGAGTCCGAGCTTCCTTCGAGCGAGGTAGAGCACGTAGGTGCTGTCCTTGCCGCCGCTCAGGGGAACAAGGGCATCGTACCGCCTGTGCAGACTCCTGATCCGGGCGAGGATCGCATCCAGTTCCGCCCGTGCATGCCCTTCTCCGCGTCTCCTCCACTCGGCCCAGTTCTGGTCGTACTCCCTGCAGACACTGCACACGCCCTCCTCGTCGAACCTTATGTCCGGATAGGTTCCGGGCAGTATGCAGCGCGTACAGCGTCGCGGTTCCCCTCCCGCAGCGACCGTACAGGCATTCCCCTCTCTATCCACTGTTCCCTCCCCCCGGATGTGGATTGGTCTGGTTGCTACAATGTCAGTTTATTCCGTAAGTTCGAATGGTGCAAGAGCTGCTCTGGCGACAACCCGAGGAGAGCGTCAGCGCATGGTGTCGACGAAGGCAGATCCTGCTCGGGTTGTCGTTCGGAGGGGTGGCGCCATTCTCCAGGCAGATCCGTGCATTCACTCCGTTCGGGTACGGGAGGACTGCATCATCCGGCCGGATGCCGGAGCTTGGGGCAGGGCGCTGGTAGTCTTCGGCGGTACAATCGTATGTTCCTCGTTGCTGATCAGGGTTGAACTCTACACCTGGGGGCTGGGATGACATTGATCCAGAAGATCCTCACGTCAGTCGTGCCTGCTTCATGGGCGCGTGACATGCGCGAGGAATCGCAGAGATGGATGATGCGCTGCGCGTGCGGCCACGAGATCTCGGTCTGGGATGCCGGCGGCGTTCGCTGGAAGGCTTCGGGGCACCCCGTCCGCCTCGTGCTCTGCCCGAAGTGCGGCAGCCTTACGCCGCACACCACCTACCGGAAGGACTAGTTCCTCTCGACCCTCGATGCCGGGATCACTGGAGCGCGGTGCCGGAAGCCGCCCGCTTCACTCGCACACCCACCAGCGGCCATCGCTGAATAACAACGCCACCTTGATGTTCGTGCCGGCGATCGAGGCCTCGCCGATGTCATCCCGGATGTCGACGGAGACTTCGTAGCCGGGAGGCAGATCGGGCATCCCGTCGATCCCGAACGTCTGCCTCACCTCGGCCTGCTGCTCGGGCAGGATCCACACCAGCGCGGCCTCGATGTCCTTCCGGTCCACGGCATCATAGAAGGCTTCCGCGACCATCACGGGATCCGATGTGTCGACATCGGCTACGGGCGGTTCGAGAGAGGAGTCTGCGCCCGCATCCCGGGTGCTCCCACAGGCCACGGAACCAAGCATGAGGAACGAACACGCGAACGCTGCAGTTCTCGGCGACATCGATCCCCCCCGGTCTGCGCTCCGTCCATCCAGGCGCCTGATACGAATTCATCGGGGCGGACGGTTGCGGAAACACTCTGAGCAGCCGATTTCCGGGCGGGCTATTGATCCCCGGGCGAATGCCCTTGCGACTCTCTAGTCGCCGGTGACTCCTCCTCGAGTATGATCCCGCTCGCTTGCTGGAGAGCCTCCCTGTCCGCCATGAGCATCAGGGTGTCGTATGGCTCCAGCAGGGTCCGCCCCTTCGGCACAAGGAACTCGCTCCCCCTTCGGATGAGCAGTATCAGAACCCCTTCGGGCAGCCCGATTCCCGACACCGGTCTCCCCACCACGGTGGAATGCGGGGGGATGTCTATCTCGAGAGTCTCGCCGTCCATGCCGGCTGTCCTCTCGAACTCGATCGGGTATTTCGGCCTGTCCCCGAGCGGCGCATCCACCCCGAGCCATCTCGCGACGGCCATGAGGGTCCTGCCCTGGAGCAGCGCTGACAGCACGACCACGAAGAACACGATGTCGAACAGGATGTCGGAATGACCGTAACCGGCCATGTACGGAAAGGTCGCCAGCACGACGGGAACGGCTCCGCGCAGGCCGGTCCAGGCCACCAGGGCCCTCTCCCGCATAGAGAAGGAGCTGCCGGCGAGACTCGCGAAAACGGCAGCAGGCCTGGCCGCGAACATCAGGAAGATGGAAACCGAAAGCGCAGTACCGGCCACCGGGAGGATGCGTGACGGAAACACGAGCAGGCCCAGCACCACGAAGAGCACGATCTGCATCAGCCATCCCACTCCGTCATGGAAGCGCGTCAGCCCGCGCTTGTGCAGGAAATCCCTGTTGCCCATGACGATGCCGCAGACGTACACCGCGAGGAAGCCGTTCCCCCCGAGGGTCGCGCACAGGCCGTAGGTTACGAGGACGACGCTCATGCTGAGGACTGGATAGAGCCCCTCGAAGGCCAGGTGCAGGCGGTTGAAGGCGAGAGATGCAAGGAACCCGATCCCTGCTCCCGTCAGTATCCCGACGGACATGTTCTGCACGAGCGAAACCAGGGAAGCGGTCCAGGACGTGCCGGTCCCGGTCGCAAAGCCGAGGATCGTGACCGTCAGGAACACCGCCATCGGATCGTTGCTGCCCGATTCCAGCTCGAGCAGAGGCTTCAGATCCCCCTTCAGCTTCACTCTGCGTGATCTCATGATCGCGAAGACGGCCGCAGCATCGGTCGAGGACACTATGGCGCCGAGCAGAAGTCCTTCGATAAGCGGGAATCCCAGTGCATAGCGGCAGAACAGGCCCACCAGCAGGGCTGTGGCGGCCACCCCCAGGGTGGCGAGGACGAGGCCACGCCGCAGTACGGGGCGTACGCCGCCCCAGTCCGTGTCGAGACCGCCTGCGAAGAGGATGAACGCAAGCGCGAAGACCCCGACGGAGTTTGCGGCATAGGGGTCGTCGAAGCTTATACCCCCGATGCCGTCGGAGCCCGCCAGCATTCCTATGGCGAGGAAGAGGAGCAGGGCGGGTACGCCCACCCGCTCCGAGAGCCTGTGTGCGAGGGCTCCGAGGAAGAACAGCAGACCGGCGGCGAGGATTATTCCCGGCGATATGCCCGGCATGCTGGCCATCCCACTGCCCTCCCGTCAGGCTGGGCGAATCGCTCTGACCACGTCTACGGTTCGATTATCGGGAGGGTCGCTCGATATGCCAATCCGGAACACGCACGACAGTCCGATCCTTCCAGTAGATCGCAATACGTGCAGATGGCGACCCAGGAGGAACGCGGATCGAATCCGCGGGCTACTCCAGCACCACGAGGCGCCTGGCCGCAGAGTACTCCCCGGCCTGCATCAGAACGAAGTAGACGCCCGGTTGATGCTCGCCCAGCGCAACCTGCGAGTAGCCGGGCTGGAACTCCATCGGACCGGTCGATCCTGCAACCCTGCCTGTGATATCGAAAACGGTCAGTGAAACCATCGACGGCTCGGGAACACCGATCGTGACGGTCAGAGGGCCGGAGACAGGGTTGGATGCGAAGGGCAGAAGCTCGAAGCTGCCAGGCATTGCGGGTCCCTCGGTGCCGAGCGGGTTCCATGAGACCGTGACTTCATGGAGAGACGGGCTGACGGCAAGGTCCTCCGTGGTCAGGATGGCCCTGTACTGGAAGTAGTTCGCGTTTTCGGGGAGGATGCCCGAAAGGCTGCAGGGCTCATCCAGGATGTCCGACCATTCACCCATATCGGAGAAATCGTCGGAAGCCCTCACCTGGAAGGAGATGTCGGTCAGATCGGGAGAGTCCCCAGTCCAGTCCAGGGCTCCCCAGCCCGGATCGCCCGGCAGGTACAGGATGCTGGATTCCAGGAGCGCCTCGTTCACATGGATGTCCCACCAGCGGATGAGGTCTTCTCCCAGGATGTCAGTCCAGCCGTCGCCGTCGACGTCACCCGCGATGATGCACATGGCCCCGGGGTATTCGACGAAGTCGCAGACCGTGTGCTCCGACCAGGCAGTTCCGAGGCCGTCGGTATTCTCGAGCCAGATGTACCTTCCATCCAGCCCGGTGCTCACCAGGATGTCGCTGTCCCCGTCCCGGTCGAGATCGCCGGACCCGAGGCCCCAGCAGCAATCGGAGAAGCCGGCAACGATGTGCTTGCTCCAGTCCGAGCCCGTGCCATCCAGGTTCTCCCACCACGAGACTGCGTCCTCACCGGTTCCAGAACCTAGGGCATCGAGATCACCGTCTCCGTCGATGTCGGCCGCGTAAACCGAGAGTGAACTGCAGAAGCTGTCATCTATCTCGGCCAGATCCCAGACAGTGCCGAGCCCGTCGGTGTTCTCGAGCCAGTACACGCCGTGGATGACGGAGCCTGCTGCAATGACGTCGAAATCCCCGTCTCCGTCGAGATCGCCGGGATACACGCCGTGATAGGAAGTGCACAGGCCCGGTGAGATGATGTGCTGGAGCCATACTGAGCCGTCACCGAGAGTGTTCTCCCACCAGTAGATGTACGCACCGAAAACGTCTGCGCAGAGAATATCGTTGTCGCCGTCTCCGTCGAAGTCGCCCGTGCATGGCGTCACGGGTTGCTCGGGAATGGCGCTGACAGTGGTTCCGATCCATGAAGCGCCCTGGCCGTCGACGTTTTCGTACCAGGAGACAGTGTCCTGTGCTGCAACGAAGTCGGTGTCGCCGTCGCCGTCGAGGTCACCGGTGCAGATGTAACCGCCCGATCCTGTCTTGATCGAGTGCTCGGCCCAGTCAGTCCCGGATCCGTCGGCGTTCTCCCACCAGCCTATGTATGAATAGCTGCTGCCGAGTACATCGAGATCCCCGTCGCCGTCGACATCGGCGGCATCGATGTGTTCGCCCGCGAAGGCGTCGTCGATGAAGTTCTCGTACTCGCCCGGGAGGATGTCGACCTGTCCGGAGGGAGAGGACCAGGAGGCTCCTGCGCACTCGAAGAAGCCGTCACCCCATGCCGTCACCGGACCGGGGGTCCCGGGGCCGCCGGCCCAGTCGGTCTGGGTTGCGCTGTCGGCATGGCACACCGAAACCGTGATCATGAAAAGCATGAGGAGGAAGAGTCGCTGCATCCCAACCACCTCCACTGGAGAACTCCATCAAATTGGATGGTTCGCATGATTCGGAATCATGTCAACATGGAATGTCCGGGAAGCGAAGCCATGCAGCTCCTGTTATCGGGCAGGGGAGTTCGAAACGATCGGTTCCCCTGTGTCTCCTTCCTTCAGGCCCTGCAACGCCTTGCTGCCTGCATCGGTTCGCCGTATCATCATTCCAGTTGCTTGTCAGGAGGATCTGTCCATGAGGATCGCGATCAATGGTCCGGGATTGTTGATGATCGGCTTCATGGTTGGCCTTGCCGGCTGCGGCAGGGATATGGAGTATGAGGATTACGTAGAAACGTACTCTACTGTGATGCCATGCAGCGTGTTGCAGCTCACGGACAACGGGTTCGTTTCCGATTACATTGTTCCTGTCGACTATGAGAAGTATCCCTTTGGATCGTAATCCTGGTCGAGACTCCGGATATGCTCGATTCGATCTTCCTTCAATACCCTGCAGTTCTCGACTCGTTGTTCCCCGAGGACGGATCGCTCCTCCTGATAGATTCATACCCTGCGGGCAAAGTGTGTTGGATCATGGGATCAGTGCTTCCGGGGACACCGTCGAGGTGTGGCTGTCGATCAGGCAGTATGAAGGCGGTTGGTTTTCCGCCGCAGGCAACCAGCCGGCCTGCGAGGATATCCTCCTCCCGATAGGTATCGTACTCCAGGACAGCCTGATCGATACGGACCTGTAAGCCCGTTCGGCCAGACCGCTTTTAACTTGCGGTCCCGGCGCGAGGTCGGGGGAAACCCCTCCGCATGGGGAAGACGGGAGAGTGCCTCTCGACATCCCCGTCATGTTTTCTGATTCCTGCGATGGTGTACGGGTCAGGCCGGTTTCCCGTCGAAACAGCGATCTGAATGGGCTCGGGCGGTTACGGATCGACTCGACAGGCAGCTTTGTCTCCGCGAGATCGTCCGGTTTTCGTACTCCGGGGTGCGAAGCAATAGCCGGTATTGCCCAGCGTGATGACTGAATATATCATTACCCTGAATTCGCTCCGGGAACTGTTTGAGGAAGGCTCGAGGCTCACATCCGATGCTAGACGCCTGATCGAGGAGATGAAATGACGCTACTGCTCATCGCATCGATTCTCGCGGTCTTCCCGTCTTCGCTCCAGGATGCGCACGACGGGAAGACGGTCTTCGCGCCGTTGACCTGTCCGTCGAGAGGCCCTCACAGTTTCGACGTCCTTCATTACGACGTCTCACTCGACCTCCATCCCGAGACAGAGACCCTCGTGGGTACGGTCGGCATCCTGTTCGAGAGCGAGGAGAACGGATTGGACCAGATCCAGCTCGACCTGCTGGCTCTCGGGGTGGATTCGGCCTGGGACGCTTCGGGCAGCCTGTCGTTCACTTAGTCTGACAGCTCGGTCGGTCTCGCGCTGTCGGCTCCGCTGGCCGCAGGGGATTCCATGACGGTCTGGCTGGCGTTCTCCGGTTCGCCCACCCACGGCGCCTGCTCCGGATTCTTCTGGAACGAACACCTCGGACCCTGTCTGACCCATTTCACGGAGGGCATGGAGCCGGCGTAGGGCAGATTCATATTCCCCTGCTGGGACGACATCTACGACAAGGCCTCCATCGACGCGCACATAACCGTTCCCGACAGCCTCTTCGCCGCGAGCTGCGGGGGGCTTGTGGGAATCGAGTCGTCGGGCGGCAGGAGCACGTACGACTGGAACCACCCCCAGGAGATATCCCTGTACATCTGGGCGCTGGCCGTCTCGGACTTCGGTGTCGTGGAAGACTCCACCTACAGCTGGATCAAGTACTACGTCCAGGACGAGCTGGCGGGGTACGTCGGGCAGATCTTTGGAAGCGTCGACCTGATGATGGACTTGTCATCGCCGTTTCTAGGATAGACAGAATCGCCGGGAAGGATGTGACAGTATC
>CAZMAT010000017.1:19576-48550 GCA_964564435.1 uncultured bacterium | reverse complement strand
GGCCGTGCGACCTAATAGGCGGCCTGCACCGGCCCCTGACGCCCAGGCCAGGCCGGCCGCGATCGGGATCGCGCCCAGCGGGGTCGCCAGAGGGAGGTCGATCGCCAGGAACGGCCAGCAGCAGACGAGGGCGGAGCCCCGGGCGCGGCTCATCCTGCCGGTGAGGGCAAGAAGCGCGAACAGCACCAGGGCAGCCATGCCTGCGACTCCCTGCTCCACCGGGAGGGTGAGCATCTCGGAGTGGAGGAAGTCCACCCTGCTGTCCGGCCCTGCGAGCTCCTGCATCCTGTCTGTGCCCTCCGCCATGATGCCGAGCCTCGAGACCGCGGTCCCGGTGCCCGCGGGCCCCGCCTCGTCGAGCAGGGCGAAACCCGATCTCCAGATCAGGGTCCTCAGCTCGATCGACGGGTGGATCGCCGCCGCCGCCTGCGGCCTTGTCAGCAGGAAAGCCTGCAGCAGGATCATCCCTGCGATCGGTATCCCCTGGAGGGAGGTCCTCCGGCGCCTCCGGATGAGGAACCAGGCCAGAGCGGACACCGCCGTGGCCATGGCGGTGTAGAATCCGCTCCTCCACAGGCCTGCGGCGATCAGGAGCACGAGCGCAGCGCCCGCCGCCCTGCCCGGGCGGTACATTCCGGTGGATACGGCCAGCAGGGAGATCGCGAGGAGCGGTCCCTGCCTGTTGGGATTCCCCGACGGCAGGTCGTCCGGCAGGATCAGCGACAGAACGGCGATCAGCGCGGCGGCGAGAGCGATGCCGCCGAACACCCTCCCCCGGCCCTGAGTCCGGAGCATCCCGGAGGCGCCGCACAGCATCATCCAGAACGAGATCCATCTGACGATCTGGGGTATGGATCCCGGAACGGCCCCGCCCGGGAGCAGGCCCGCGATCTGCAGGGCGGGGAGCATGGCGCTCGCGAGGGCGAAGCGGACGGTGATGCCGCCTGCGCCAGCCAGCAGCATGACCGCACCTGCTGCTGGATAGACAGCCAGCCTCGAGTTGTACGTGGGGTCGAATATTCCGGGGATGAGGAACAGGACGGCCAGCAGAGCGGAGACAAGCATCCCGGCGGAAACGGCCGGCCGCGAGTCCTTCATGCCCCGGGGCGGAGCCGGGCGGTCATCCGCCTCCGCCCTGCTCTTCAGAGGTCTCTCCAGGCTCCGGGGTCGGCGGGAAGCGAATCAATAAGCTCCTCGTCGATCACAAGGCCGGCCGCCTCGGAGAGCCCGTCCAGCCAGGCCAGGATGCGGCTCTCGATCATGGCCGACCGGATGGAGGCGCTCAGTCCGGGCTCGGCTTCCTCCCTCGTCGCCGTCCTCGCCGGGATGATCCCGACCAGCCTCATGGAGGCGTACGGGGCGGCCGGATCGGGCCCGGTCGGGACGGGGTCCGTCCAGGCCACGGTGTCGGGAAGCGCGAAGACGCTGTCTCCCAGGCCGAACGGGAACTCGCTCCTCGACAGCGGAGGGGATTCCTGCACGGCGGTCTGCCCGGCCACGAAGAGGCCTTCGAGGCCTTCCGCGTATTCCCGGGCGGTGCCGGCCGCCATCGACTCCCTGAACTCGGCGAGCCTGTCCTGCGGAATGGAGACGGCCTGAACCACGCGCTTCTCCTCGATGACGGGGGGCGAGGCGGCGTAGGCGGAGTCGATCATCCCAGGAGTGATCTCGATCCCGTCGAGCACACTGCGGCGGTACAGGCTCTCGGCTGCGTTCGAGACGGCCGTGCGGTATGCCTCCGCGAAGATCGCCTCCGCGGCCGCCGGATACCGGGACTGGAACTCCGTGGCCATGCAGCTCCGGTTTGCGACCAGCAGGGCGAAAGAATGCACCCATGAGCTGTCGGAGGGCCGGATCGGCTCCGAGGTCCCATGAAACGCGATCTCACCGGCCAGCCGGGATGCGGTCCAGACCCCCGCGGGACAGGCCAGGACGGTGTCGCCCGGTGCAGGCTCCGGCCCGCCGTCGAAGGAGCGGGCGAGCCCTGCCACCGCATCCGGCCTGATCGCGTCCGATCCTCCCGACCGGCCGGCCGCGAGAAGGTCCTCGATCGAGGCCGAGGCCCTGAGCCTGCCGATCCTGTCGCGGGCGTAGGATGCCGCCCCGGCGGAATCCGCAGCCATCCCGGCCAGCATCCCGGGATCGGACGGGAACACCGAATCGAGCATGACGGTGACACCGTCCGGGAGCCAGGCCGTTTCTCCCTGCCCGAGGTCCCTGATCGCTCCGGAGACTCTGAGGGGGAGCTCCGGCAGCGGAACCGGTCCGGTCGTGACGGTGTCCACCCGGTTCGACATGGTGACTAGCACGGAGGTGCCGTAGTCCTCCAGGAAGGCTTCCACGTCCTCGTCGGTGACGGACGCCAGGGCTCCTGCCAGCATGGAGTCCCCGAGGGCCCGGGCCATGGCGTTCCTGGCGGCGGCAACCCGCTGGATCGAGAAGGACTCGCTGTCCTCGAAGCCCTGCAGGCGCAGTTCGCGCCTCACGAGCAGCATCCTCGAGTAGGCCGCGACATAGTCGCGCCCAGGATCGGCGCTTTCGGAGAACGCATCCCTGTCGGCCTGGTCGAGCGAATCCCAGTGGGCTGCGGCCTCGGCCACCGTGACGGTGTCGCCGTCGAGGATGAAGAGCCAGGCGTCTCCGGGGCGGGCTCCTCCGCAGCATGGGATGGCTGCCGCGAGCGCTGCGCAGGCGGCGATCCTGATTGCGCCGACCACGTCTAGAGTATGACGGAGGGTCTGTATTCTCCGAAGACCTTCCTCAGGACCCCGCAGACCTCTCCGAGCGTGGCGTACTCCCTGACGCAGTCAATGATCACCGGCATGAGGTTCGCATCGGTGGAGGCCGCGGCCTCCAGGGCGGCGAGCCGGGCCGAGACGGCCGGGTTGTCCCTGCCGGCCTTCATCTTCACGAGCTTGGCCTTCTGGGATGTCTCGAGCGCCGGATCGACCTTCAGCAGCCCCGAGGGTGGCGGTTCCTCCACCCTGAAGCTGTTGACCCCGACCACCACGCGTTCGCCGGACTCGATCTGCCTCTGGCAGACGTATGCGGCGTCCTGGATCTGCCTCTGGGGGAAGCCCTCCTCGATGGCGGCCACCATGCCTCCGAGAGCGTCGATCCTCTCGATGTACGCCGCCGCCTGGCTCTCTATGCCGTCGGTGAGGCTCTCGACGTACCAGCTCCCGGCCAGCGGGTCGACAGTGTTCGTGACTCCGCTCTCGCAGGCGACCACCTGCTGGGTCCGCAGGGCTATGCGCACCGACTTCTCGGACGGCAGCGCGAGGGCCTCGTCCCGGCTGTTGGTGTGGAGGCTCTGCGTGCCGCCGAGCACTGCCGCCAGAGTCTGTATCGTCACCCTGATGATGTTGTTGTCCGGCTGCTGGGCGGTGAGGGTCGAGCCCCCCGTCTGGGTGTGGAAGCGGAGCATCATGCTCTCGGGCTTCCGCGCCCCGAACCGCTCCTTCATTATCCTGGCCCAGAGCCTCCGTGCGGCCCTGAACTTGGCGACCTCCTCGAGGAGATCGTTGTGCGCGTTGAAGAAGAAGCTCAGGCGGGGGGCGAAGTCGTCGACGTCCAGGCCCGCCCTGATGGCAGCTTCGACGTATGCGATCCCGTCGGCGAGGGTGAACCCCACCTCCTGCGGCGCCGTGCTGCCGGCTTCCCGTATGTGGTAGCCCGAGATGCTGATGGTGTTCCACTTCGGCACCTTGTCGCCGCAGTACGCGAAGATGTCGGTGATGAGCCTCATGGACTGGGCGGGCGGGAAGATGTACGTGCCCCTTGCCATGTACTCCTTGAGTATGTCGTTCTGGATCGTGCCGCGGAGCTTCCCGGCCCCGGCACCCTGCTTCTCTCCCACGCAGATGTACATCGCGAGGAGCACGGCCGCCGGCGCGTTGATCGTCATCGAGGTGGAGACCGAGTCGAGGGGGATCCCGTCGAACAGGATCTCCATGTCGGCCAGGCTGTCGATCGCCACGCCGACCTTGCCCACTTCGCCTGCGCTCAGGGGGTCGTCGGAATCGAGCCCGATCTGGGTGGGCAGGTCGAAGGCCACGGACAGGCCGGTCTGGCCCTGTGAGAGGAGATACCTGTACCTTCCGTTCGATTCCTCGGCAGTTCCGAACCCGGCGTACTGCCTCATGGTCCAGAACCGGCCCCGGTACATCGTGGGCTGCACCCCCCGCGTGAACGGGTACTCGCCCGGGAAGCCCAGCTTCTCTTCATAGCCGGGGCACTCTCCGTCCGGGATGTACACCCGCTCCACCGGGATGCCCGATCCGGTCTCGAACGCCGCCTTCTGCTCCGGCGACTTCCCGGTCACGGGAGCTACTGTCTGCTCCTCCCAGCGCTTCTTCTGCTCCTCAAGACGGCCTGGCATGGACTGGCCTCCCTGCGTCAGCTCACGGCGGGGCTGTACGACCTTGGTTGCTCGAGGCCGCGCAGGACGCGCAGACCTCCGAGGGCGAGGGCCTGCATCTCCATCTCGCCCGGGTAGATCCTCACGGGGGCGAGGAATCCGACGCGGTCCCTCACGAGTGAACAGAAATCCTCGTCGTACGCGATGCCGCCGGTGAGGACGATCATGTCTATCCTGCCCTCCAGGACGGCCGAAAGGGACGCGATCTCCTTGGATACCTGGTAGGCCATGGCCTGGTAGACCCTGCCCGCCTCCTCGTCGCCTTCCTTCATCCTCCTGTTGGCCTCGCGCATGTCGTTGGTGCCCAGGTAGGCCACGAGCCCGCCCGATCCCTTGTTCAGCTTCTTGAGCTGGTCGAGCGTGTAGCGCCCGCTGAAGCAGAGTGCAATAAGGTCGCCGACCGGCAGCCCGCCCGACCTCTCGGGAGAGAAGGGGCCGTCGCCGTTGAGCGCATTGTTGACGTCGATGATCCTGCCGTCGCAGTGGGCCCCGACGGAGATCCCTCCGCCGAGATGCGTGACTATGAGCCTTGCCTTGTCGTAGTCGATGCCTGCGTCCAGGCATGCCTGCCTCGCGACCGCCCTCTGGTTGAGCGCATGGAGGATCGACCTCCTGGGGAGCTGGGGGAGGCCGCTGTACCTCGCGAGCGGCATCATCTCGTCGACCACCACCGGATCCACGATGAACGCCGGGCATTCCGCCTCACGGGAGAAGGAATCGGCTATCAGCGCGCCCAGGTTGGATGGGTGCTCGCCCTGCACTCCCCTGCGGACGTGGTCGAGCATGATCTCGTTGATGGCGTAGGTGCCGCCTTCGAGAGGGTAGAGGACCCCGCCCCTCCCGACAACGGCGTCGAAGGAGGAAACCGGGAACCCTGCCTTCGCGAGCTCCGACACTATGACTTTCCTGCGGAACTCGTACTGGTCCACTATCCGGTCGAAGGGTGCCAGATCCTCGACGGAGTGGGAGAGCTTGACCGCGCAAACCTCTCGCTCGTCCTCGAAAACGGATATCTTTGTCGACGTGGAGCCCGGGTTGATGGCGAGAATCCTGAAGGCATCCTTCATGTTTCCCCCTTGTGGACAGAACCTGTGGATTCTACGCTCACGCCGGTTCCACGGCAAGAACGGGGGGGCATGAAGCGTAACAACCTCTCGATGCTGGCCGAGATAGAGCAGTTGCGCAGGAGGACCGTCCGTCTCGAGGAGGGTTTCGGGATCGAGAAGGACGAAGCCCTCGCGGACGGCTCGCGGACGGCATTGGAGTCTCTCCGTGAGAGGAGCCGGACCCGCTACCAGCCCGGGATCAGGATGATCGAGGGCGAACTCGCGAAGATCGCAACGAGCCTCATCCAGGGGGAGGAGTGGTTCGAGGAGGCCGCCCAGGCCGCAGCCACACTCCGGAAGAGGATCACCGAGATCCTCGCCAGGTTCACGGGTGCGCCCAGCAGGTTCCTGCGGAATGCCGAGACCGTTGCCGCGCTGGCCCCGGGGAGGAAGGGGCCGGGAGCGGCAGCGAAGACACGCGAGGGATCGCCCGGCAATCCCGACGAGGACCTGGTGGAGACCGATCCCCCCGTGCCGTGCCCGGTCTGCGGCACCATCCTGATGACCGACAGGGAGTTCACTTTCCTCAGGTGCCCGGGGTGCGGGGCCGGTGAGTCGCTGACTCCCGAGACCGGCGGGGAGCCCGACGGCGAGGTTCCGGAGGCGGACAGCCGGACCGGCTTCAGCGGACCTGACCGGACTCCCTGAGCAGTTTCGCGGTCAGGCCCGAATACATCCTGAACCTCGCGCCTCCGAGATGCCTTCCTCCGTACCACCTCGCAACCAGCACCAGGCAGTCCAGAGCGCCTGCCGCCCGCATCACGTCCAGGATGCACCTGGAGGCTCCGCTCTCGCCTCCGTCCTCGCGGATCTCCGTCACGGGCCTCCCGTCGATCCGGGCGGCCCAGCTGAGCTGCGTGGCCCTGCCGAGCCTGAACTCGCCAATGAGGGATGCCACGAGCGGAAGGGCCTCGTCACGGGAACGGCAGGGGCCTCCGCAGGCCTGGAACCTGCTTCGGTTCTCCTCGATCCTCTCGCCTGCCGCCGCCGTGCCCAGGGTGATGGCGGACATGGCGCGATCCCGCCCCGGGGCTCCGGATACCGTCAGGGGACCAGCCGCTTCGCGTCCCTGGGGAACATCGTGGTCAGACGGATGTTGTCGATGTCCAGGAGCCTCGCGGTCAGCCTCTCGAGGCCTATGGCCAGGCCGCCGTGCGGAGGCAGGCCCGCCCTGTGGGCGGACAGGTAGCTCTCGAACTGGGCGGGGTCGAGCCCGAAGGAGCGCATCTTCTCCACCTGCATCGCGTAGTCGTGGATCCTCTGGCCGCCCGTCGTGATCTCGAGGCCCCTGAAGAGCAGGTCGAAGCTGAGGGTCAGGCCGGGCGCGCCCGGATCGTCCATGGCGTAGAACGGCCGCTTCGAGGTGGGGTAGTGGGTCACGAAGGCGAACTCGCTGCCCCATTCCCTGGCGGAGTGCTCGCAGACGAGCCGCTCCTCCTCCGGGTCGAGGTCCGGTTCACCCGAGAAGTCCCTGCCGGCCGCCGCTCCGGCGATCGCGTGGGCCTCCTCCAGGGTGATGCAGGGTATGGCATCGGGAACGGACGGGAGCGTCGCCCCGAGGAGGTCCAGTTCGTACCCGCACTCCGAAGAGACGCGGCTGATCATGCTGCCCAGCAGCTCGGTCTCCAGCGACATCACGTCGCCGAACCCGGAGATGAAGCCCATCTCGAGGTCGAGCGAGGTGTACTCGTTGACGTGCCGCGATGTCTGGTGCGGTTCGGCCCTGAAGACCGGTCCGGTTTCGTACACCCGCTCGTAGAACGCCACGGCCATCTGCTTGTAGAACTGGGGCGACTGAGCCAGGAATGCAGTCCTGTCGAAGTACTGGACCTTGAAGATGTTGGCTCCGCCCTCGGCCCCGGCGAAGCAGATCTTGGGCGACCTTATCGACGTGAAGCCCCTCGAGGCGAGGTGCTCGCGGAAGCCCGCCTCCAGGACCGAAGCGACGCGCAGCCTTGCACGCTCGACGGGATGGCGGAGGCTCACGGGCCGCAGGTCGAGGTTGGTGTCGATGTGGAGGTCGAGGACCTTCTTGGTGAGGTCGGCCGGGATGGGTGCCGCCGGTTCCGACAGGATCCTGACGGAGTCGACATGGATCTCGGTGTCCCTGGGCCGTATCGACGGGTCCTTCATCGAGGCCCGCCGCACCGTGCCGGCGATCTCGACGCAGCTCTCCTCCTGGAGGTGCTGGACTTCGCCGTCGCAGGCGCCCGACTCGACCACGCACTGCAACAGGCCGTCGTGCCGCCTGAGAACGATGAAGGCCCCCCAGGAGAGCCTCCTGATCCTCATCACGGAACCGTGCACGACCACCGGCGCCCCCTCGGGAGCCGCGGACAGGTCCGCGGCTCCGAGGGGAACTGGGAATTCCTTCGATCCTATCATCCGCATCGGACAGTCTCCCGGCGGCCCAGCCGCCCGTCGTGTCCCGGAGCGGCCGGGTGCCGGCCCGCTACAGGGATCTGCCTATGATGTCGAGCGCCAGGTCGATCTCCGAGGAGCTGATGTTCAGGGGCGGCCTGAACCTGATGCTGTTGGTGCCGCAGGGCAGGATGATGGCGCCCTTCTCGTAGATGCTCGCGATGACGCCGTCCCTCGACTTCCCGTCGGGCAGGTCCATGGCGCACATCAGCCCCCTGCCCCTGAGGTTCGAGATCTGCGGGAACCGGGCCGCGATGCCGTGGAGCCCATTCATGAGCTGCTCGCCGCGCTCGCGGACGTTCCGGAGGATGTTCTCCTCCTTCATTATCTCGAGGTACTTCGTGGACCTGACCATGTCGGTCAGGTTTCCGCCCCATGTGGAGTTGAGCCTGCTGGATTCGTGGAAGACGTTGTCCCTGACCTCGTCGATCCTCCTGCTGGAGGCCATGCCGCAGATCTGGCTCTTCTTGCCGAAGGCGAACATGTCTGGCGCCACGCCGATGCTCTGCCAGGCCCACCATTCGCCGGTCAGCCCCATGCCCGACTGCACCTCGTCGAAGATGAGCATGAAATCGTGAGCGTCCGCCCGCCTGCGGAGCTCGGCCAGGAACTCGGGCCTGAAGTGCCTGTCGCCGCCCTCGGCCTGGATGGGCTCGACGAGCAGGCAGGCGATGTCGTGGCCGTACGCAGATATGGCCGCGTCGATCTCTGACAGCGCGGCCTTCTCGGATGCGACGGTCTGCTCCAGGTGCTTCTCGAGCGGGAAGGTCGCGGCAGGGCTCTGGATCCTCGGCCAGTCGAACCTCGGGAAGTACATGTACTTCCGGGGATCGGCCGTGTTCGTGAGCGACAGAGTGTACCCGGTGCGGCCGTGGAACGCGTGCCTGAAGTGGATGACCCTGCTGCCGGTCTCGCCCCTGCCGGCGGCCAGGTTCTTGCGTACCTTCCAGTCGAAGGCGGCCTTCAGGGCGTTCTCGACACCCAGGGCCCCTCCGTCGACGAAGAAGAGGTAGGGGTGGGTCTGCGGGATCACGGTATCGGCGAAGGTATCGACGAAGAGGGCCATCTCCTCGGTGTAGAAGTCCGAGTTCGACGGCTTGTTGACGGCCACTTCCGCGAGATGCTTCATGAAGTCCGGCTCCATGAGCTTCGGATGGTTCATCCCGAGCGGCAGCGAACCGAAGAAGCTGAAGAGATCGAGGAAGTCGCGGTTCCCTTCGGAGTCGTGGACCCAGCTGCCGTGGCTCTTCCGCAGGTCGAGAACCATCTCGAAGCCGTCGGCCAGCATGTGTTTCGCGATGGTCGGCCTGACCATCTGAGACGGGATTCGCCTCATGGGGCACCTTCCTTCGGGAGCTTCGCACACCCCCCGGACCGAGACCAGTTTCCATCCTCCGGGGGCATGCCTGAACGAGTGGGGGCGGCTTCGCCCTCTTGAATCTTTCGGGCGCGCACCTCCGGTGTCAACTCCGCGTTGCAGTGCGATCGAAGGCGGTCCTATATTTTACGACTTCGGGAATGCGGCGCGGAAGCCGTCATCGACTGGCGTGAAACAACACGGAGGGACCCATGAATCCCACAAAGACGCTCGCCGAACTCAAGGCCCTTGCCAGGCAGCTGCCGTCCCGCCGGGTGGCGGTGGTCCGCGCCGACGAGGTGGAGACCCTCACCGCCGTCGGCGAGGCCGTACGGGCCGACATGGTCGAGGCGGTGCTGATCGGCCCCTCGAAGGAGATCAGGGCCTGCGCCGAACAGGCCGGCTTCGACCTGAACGGGATCGAGATCATCGAGTGCCCCGACGATCCCTCCTCCGCCCTCAAGGGTGTGGAGGTCATCCGGGAGGGGCGCGCCGACGTCCTCATGAAGGGCCTCGTCGCCACCAGCAAGTTCCTCCATGCGATAGTCGACAGGGAGCACGGGATCAGGGGCGAGGGACTGCTGAGCCATGTCGGGGTGTTCGAGGTCCCCACGTACCACAAGCTCCTCGTCATCACCGATGCCGCCATGGTGATCGCCCCGGGGCTCGAGGACAAGGTCGTGCTCCTGCGCAATGCGGTCACTGTGGCGAACGCCCTCGGCATCGACAGGCCCAAGTGCACGATGGTCTGCGCCAAGGAGGAGCCCTACGACAGGATGCCCCGCACTCTCGAAGCCGCCCGTCTCAAGGAGATGGCCGGGCAGGGGCTTCTCGGAGATGTCATCTTCGATGCCCCGCTCTCCCTCGACCTTTCGGTCTCCATGGAGTCGGTGAAGATCAAGAAGTCCCAGAGCCCGGTCGCGGGCGACGCCGACATCCTCCTGCTGCCCGACATCGAATCGGGCAACATCCTCTACAAGTCGCTCATCTTCCTGGCGGGAGCCGAACTCGGAGCCGTGGTGATGGGCGCGAAGTGCCCCGTCGTCCTCACCTCCAGGGCGGATTCGGCCGAATCGAAGCTGTGCTCGATAGTCCTCTCCGGCGTCGTTGCCTCCTTCCTGGGCGGAAAGAAGGCCTGACATGAGGGTCGCCGCAGCCTCCGACCATGCCGGGACCGGCCTCAGGCTGGCCCTTGCAGAGAAGCTCCGGGCAGCCGGGCACGAAGTGCTCGACCTGGGGCCCGCCGGGCCTGGCTCCGTCGACTACCCCGACTATGCTGGCCCCGTGGCCGATGCCGTGCTGGGCGGTTCCGCCGACCTGGGCCTCCTGATCTGCAACACCGGGATCGGCATGAGCATCGCCGCCAACCGGAGGCGCGGGATCCGGGCGGCGCTGTGCCTCTACCCTCTGATGGCCAGGTTCGCGAGGAGGCACAACGACGCGAATGTCCTGGTGCTGGGGGCGGGCCTCACCGGCTGTTTCCTGGCCTGGGAAACCCTGGATGCCTTCCTGGCGGAGGAGTTCGAGGGCGGCAGGCACCTGCGGAGGCTCGGCAAGATCGACGCCGAACCGGGAACCGGAGCCTGACGTGATCGACCTGGTCTGCGGAGCCAGGCCCAACTTCATGAAGGTGGACCCCGTGGTGAGGGCCCTGGGCGACGGGGCGGGCATCAGGCTGGTCCATACGGGTCAGCACTACGACCACGCCATGTCCCAGTCCTTCTTCGACGATCTCGGGCTGCCCCGCCCGGACGTGAATCTCGGCGCCGGCTCGGCTTCGATCACGGTTCAGACCGCGACGGTGATGCAGAGGTACGAGGAGGCTCTCCCCGACCCGCTGCCCGAGCTGCTGGTGGTGGTGGGCGACGTGAACTCCACCCTGGCGTGCGCTCTGGTGGCCGTGAGGTACGGCATCCCCGTCTGCCACGTCGAGTCCGGCCTCCGGAGCGGCGACAGGACCATGCCCGAGGAGATCAACAGGATCCTGACTGACCAGCTCTCCGACCTGATGCTGATCACCAGCCCCGAGGCCCGGAGGAATCTCGCTTCCGAAGGGCGCCCGGCCGCCGGTGTCGTGATGACCGGCAATCCCATGATAGACACCCTGTTCAGGCTTCTCCCGCTGGCGAGGCGGAGGCACCGCCCGCCCGAGGACGGGTACGGCCTCGTGACTCTCCACAGGCCTTCCAACGTCGACTCCCCGGAACGGCTCCCTGCCATACTCGACTCACTCGGATCGCTGTCTCCGCTGCGTTTCCTGTTCCCCGCACATCCCCGCACCGGCAGGAATCTCGAGCAATGGGGGCTCGCGGTCCCGGACAACGTCGAGCTCACGCAGCCGATGGGCTATCTGGAGTTCACTTCGCTCGAGAGTTCGGCCGGTGTGGTCATCACCGACTCCGGCGGAGTCCAGGAGGAGACGTCGGTGCTCGGTGTGCCCTGCGTCACGGTGAGGCCCAACACCGAAAGGCCCATCACCGTCGAGCTCGGCACCAACGTCCTCTGCCCCGATCCCCGCGGCATCCCGGATGCCGTCAGGCTGCAGATCTCGAAAAGGCCGCCCTCCCCGCCGGAGATCCCGTTCTGGGACGGGGCTGCGGGCCCCAGGATAGCCAACGCGATAGAAACGTTCATTTCGGGAGGTTTCCGATGACCCGGTACGCGCCGGCTCCCCTCGCTGCGATCCTGCTGGCGTCCTCCTGCGGAGCCCCGCTTCCTTCGGGCGGCGGAGCCGGCGTGCAGAGGTTCGCCGTGTCCCTGCAGGGCGAGGAGATAGGCTACTTCCAGATCGACCTCGAAGAGACCGCCGGAGACTCCCTGCTGCTCCGCGAGGAGACCGTATGGGACCTCAACCTCATGGGCAGCACGAGGCACGTCGTGATGACCCTCGAGGCGCGCGCCGACTCGACGCTGAACCTCTCGAGCATCGACTTCAGCCTGTCGGACGGTTCGGCCTACCTGGAGTCCCACACCGAGCGGGGCGACGGCGTCCTGACGACCACCGTCACCTCCGCCGGACGCGAGACGGAGATGACCGCCTCCTTCGAGGGAGACTACATCCCTGCCGTCACGGACCTCGCAGCCGCAGGGATGGCCTGGCGCGAGGGCGACTCCGCGAGCTTCCCCTCCTTCGACCCCGCCACGGGCTCCGTGAGCGAAGCCGGGATAACCTGCGTCGCCACGGAGGACGTGGTTCTCCTGGGCGACACCGTCCATGCCTCCGTGCTCGAGATCAGCTACATGGGCACGGTCACGAAGGTCTGGGTCCACGACGGGCAGATCGTGAGGGAGCTCGACGAGGGCCTGGGCATGGAGCTCACCAGGGTTCCGCCCGGACAGGGCGGCGACGTGTCGAGCACCCGCGACCTGTACGAGGTTTTCGCCGTGACTTCGACACCGGTCAGCGATCCGAGGCGCACGGGTTCGAGGACGTTCTCCCTCGAGGGCGACATAGACTGGACGCAATTCGTACTGGACTATCCTCCGGTGCAGACGGCGGAGGGTGCCACCGTCACCGTGACGACGACCACCCCGGACTCGGTCGCCGACTTCCCCGCCGCTGTCCCGGCCGGGTTCGAGCAGTGGCTCAGCGCTGAGCCGATGATACAGACCGGCGATTCCTCGCTCGTCAGGGTCGCCGACAGCCTGACCGCCGGCGCCCGCGATTCGTGGCAGGCGGCGATGGCCATATGCAGTTTCGTCGACGTCTTCGTGGAGAACAGCCCGACCGTCTCCCTGCCGTCGTCGGTCGAGGTCCTCCAGAGCGGCAGGGGTGACTGCAACGAGCACACCGTGCTGTTCGTGGCCCTCGCCCGGGCCGCCGGCCTGCCGGCCAGGACCTGCGCCGGCATAGTGTACCTCGACGGGTCCTTCGGATACCACGCCTGGCCGCTGGTCTGGGTGGGATCGTGGGTCGCCATGGATCCGACGTTCGGGCAGCCGGTCGCGGACGCCACTCACATCATCCTGGCCGAGGGCAGCCTCGAGTCCCAGTACGTGATCACGGCAGTGATGGGCAGGCTCAGCGTGTCGGAAATCACACCGGAGCAGTGAATTGGACCCGGACTGCCCCCGGCCCGACCCCGTGCTGGAGAAGGCCATGGCCGAGGCGCTGGGGCTGGCCCGGAACGGAAGGGGCGCGACCTTTCCCAACCCGATGGTCGGAGCTGTCGTCGTAAGGGACGGAACGGCGGTCGGGAGGGGATGGCACGGCTGCTGCGGAGGCCCCCATGCCGAGGCTGTGGCTCTCGACGAAGCCGGCGAACTCGCCCGCGGCGCGACCCTCGTGGTCACCCTCGAGCCCTGCTGCCACCACGGCCGCACGGGGCCCTGCGTCGAGAGGATCATTTCGGCGGGCATAGCCAGGGTGGTCGCCGCCATGTCAGATCCCGATGCGAGGGTCGACGGGCGGGGATTCGAGGCCCTCAGGGCCGGGGGGATCGAGGTGCTCGTGGGCCTGAACGCTCCGGGGGCGGCCGAGCTGAACCGGGCGTACCTGCACTACAAGAGAACCGGCAGGAGCTTCCTGAGGCTCAAGCTCGCCGCCTCCCTCGACGGCAGGATCGCGGCCCGCGACGGGTCGAGCAGATGGATCACGTCCGGGCCCGCCCGGGAGAGGGCCGGCGGGATGAGGGCGGAGGCCGATGCCGTGATGGTGGGGGCCGGAACGGTTCTGGCCGACGACCCCTCGCTTCTGCCGCCCTCGCCTCCTGGCCCGGGCTTCAGGAGGATCGTGGTGGCAGGGAGGAGGCCCCTCCCGGCGGATGCGAAGGTCTTCGACGGGAGAGCCCGGACGATCCTGGCGGTCCGGGGAGGGGCGGAGCCGGACCGGATCCCCGGCGGAGCCGAGGTGCTCCTCCTGCCGGAGGGTCCGGGGGGCCTCGACCTGGCGGCGCTGCTGGAAGGCTGCGCGTCCCTCGGGATCGGTGAGATCCTGTGCGAAGGCGGGGCGGCTCTGGCGGCCTCCCTGGTATCCGCCGGCCTGGCGGACAGGCTGAGCTTCCTGACTGCCCCGGTGCTGCTCGGAGCCACCGGGCTGCCGGCGCTGGGGGACATAGGGGCCTTCTCGATCGCGGAGGCATTCCGCGTGGAGGATCCTCACATCGAGCTGCTTGGCTGCGACGTGCTGACGGAGGGCCGTATTGTTCACGGGTCTGATAGATAGGACGGCTTCCGTGGCCGAGGCAGGGGCCCTGCTGCGCCTGCGCGCGCCCGGGTTCGCGGTGGAGCGGGGCTGGAGCGTCTGTGTGGACGGCTCGTGCCTGACCGTCAGGGACTCGTCCGGCGGAGACTGCCTGTTCGACCTCTCGGAGGAGACCCTGTCGCGGACGAAGGCGGCCTCCTACCGCCCGGGGGACCTGGTGAACCTGGAGCTTCCCCTGCCCCTTTCCGGAAGGCTGCACGGCCATTTCGTCACCGGGCACGTCGACTGCACCGGCGTCGTGGAGGCCGTGAGGCGTTCAGGCGCGGGCATGGAGGCGACCGTGTCCTTCCCCGGCTCGTTCGAGGGTCTGGTCGTGGAGAAGGGATCCGTCGCCGTGGACGGCATAAGCCTGACCGTGGCCTCCTCGGAGGCCGGACGATTCGGAGTGGCGCTGATCCCGCTCACCATCGCATCGACCAGCGCCTCCACCTGGCGCGGGGGCACCCGTGTGAACATCGAGTTCGACATCATCGGCAAGTATGTCATGGCCGGCCTCGCGGTATCCCGAAGGGAACCCGGGGGGCGGCGCGGTGCGTCCGGAACAGCGGAGCGCGATGCGCTCCTGAGGGAGTACCTTGAACGGCACAGCCAGGGCTGAGGAGGCTCTCGAAGCGATTGGCCGCGGCGAGATGATAATCGTCGTGGACGACGAGAACCGCGAGAACGAGGGCGACATCGTCGTGGCGGCGGAGAAGTGCTCGGCGCGCGAGATCAACTTCATGGCCAGGGAGGCCAGGGGGCTGATCTGCCTCGCCATGACCCGCGAGAGCCTCGACAGGCTCGAGATAGGGGAGATGGTGACGCGCAACACCGCCCTCCACAGCACGGCCTTCATGGTGAGCATAGACGCGGCCCGGGGCGTGAGCACCGGCATCTCCGCCGCCGACAGGGCGAAGACCATCGAGGTGGCCATCGGTGACGGCTCCAGGCCGGAGGACCTCGCCAGGCCCGGCCACATCTTCCCGCTCTGCGCCCGCGAGGGCGGCGTGCTCAGGCGCACCGGGCACACCGAGGCCGCAGTCGACCTCGCCAGGCTCTCCGGCCTCAGACCCGCAGGCGTGCTTTGCGAGGTGATGAACGACGACGGGACCATGGCGAGGCTCCCCCAGTTGTGGGAGTTCGCACAGAGGCATGGCTTGCTCCTCACAACCGTCGAGGAGCTGGTGAAGTACAGGAGGAGGACCGAGAAGCTCGTCCGCAGGGTGGCCGAGTCCGACCTGCCGACCGAATGGGGCTCGTTCAGGCTGTCCATATACGAAAGCCTCGTGGACAGGGAACTCCACGTGGCCCTCGTGAAGGGGGATGTCGCCGGGCGCGGCGGCGTGCTGGTGAGGGTGCACTCCCAGTGCCTCACCGGGGACGTCTTCGGGTCGAGGAGGTGCGACTGCGGCTCCCAGCTCCATCTCGCGATGCGGAGGATCGAGGAGGAGGGGGCCGGAGTGCTCCTCTACATGTCCCAGGAGGGCAGGGGGATAGGCATAGTGAACAAGATCCATGCCTACAACCTCCAGGACCACGGGCTCGACACCGTCGAAGCCAACGAGAGGCTCGGCTTCGAGGCCGACCTGAGGGACTACGGGATCGGTGCCCAGATCCTGGCCGATCTGGGGCTCTCGACGATAAGGCTCCTGACCAACAACCCTCGCAAGATCGTCGGCCTGAGCGGCTACGGCCTGGAGGTCGTGGAGCGGGTGAGGCTCGAGGTCGATCCCGTCAGCGAGAACGAGAAGTATCTGAGGACGAAGAAGGAGAAGCTCGGTCACATGCTGGAAGGAGTGGGGAATGGCCTGGATACATGAGGGCAGCCTCGAGGGCGGGGGTCTCAGGGTGGCCCTCGTAGTGAGCAGGTTCAACGGCTTCATCACCGACAGGCTCGTGGAGGGCGCCCTGGACTGCCTGGAGCGCCACGGGGTCAATCCGGACGACATCGACATCTTCAGGACCCCCGGAGCCTGGGAGATTCCCGCCGTGGCTTCGCGCGTCGTGCTGGCCGGCGGATTCGACGCGGTCGTCTGCCTCGGCGCCGTGATCCGCGGCGACACGCCCCACTTCGAGTACGTGGCCGCCGAGAGCGCCAAGGGCATAGCCGCCCTGGCCGCCGAATCCGAGATCCCCGTCATCTACGGGATCATCACGGCCGACTCGGTCGAGCAGGCGGTGGACAGGGCCGGGGCGAAGTCGGGGAACCGCGGTTTCGACGCAGCCATGACCGCCCTAGAGATGGCCGGGCTCTACCGCTACCTCGACGGCGAAGCCTGCGAGGAAGAGGAAGCCCCGGAGGGGGCGAAGTAGCTTGGGAGTCCGCAACAGGGCGCGCAAGTTCCTGCTGCAGGCGAGGTACGCCTCCGACATGAACGGCGACGGCCTCGCCGAGAACCTGGACAGGCTGGGCCTCTCGATGAGGTTCGATCCGCCCGAGAGGCTCTGGATCAGAGAGCTCGCGGCGGGGATCGACAGGGACAGGGCGGGTCTGGACGCCGTACTCGAGGCGGCTCTCAGGAACTGGAGCCTCTCGCGGCTCCACCTGCTGGCCAGGCTGATACTCGAGCAGGGCCTTGCCGAGGTGAGATACGCCGGAACCCCGGTTCCGGTGGCGATCGACGAGGCCATCGAGCTCTCGCGCGAATTCCTCGACGACGAGGCCGCGGCCTTCATCAACGGGGTGCTCGACAAGGCCTGCAGATCCGGGGGCGGGGGATAGCGCTTGCTCCTCAGGGTCCTCTCGGACGTCCACTCCAACCTCCCCGCGCTGGAGGCCGTGCTCTCCCACGCGGACGGTTCGGGCGCCGACTGCACGGTCTGCCTAGGGGACGTCGTCGGCTACGGCGGAGACCCGTCCCCCTGCATCCGGGTCGTCCGGGCGGCCTGTGACCTTGTGGTCGCGGGCAACCACGACCTGGGTGCCGGCGGTGTCGAACCCCTCGGGAACTTCGGCCCCGCTGCCGCGGTGACGGTCTGCTGGAACAGGAAGATCCTCGACCCTGACTCGCTCGCATACCTCGCCGGACTCCCCCTCACCGCGCACAGGGCCGGCTGTCTCCTCTGCCATTCCTTCCCGCCCGACCCGGGCTCGTTCACCTACATCCTGCATCCGTCGCTGGCACGGAAGTGCTGCACGCTCTTCCCAGGAATCGTGATGCTGACAGGCCACACCCACGTCCCGGGGGTGTGGCGACCCGACGGATCGTTCTCGACCGACGAGGGGGGGATCCTCCCGGGATGCTGCGTAGTCGCAGCGGGCAGCGTGGGCCAGCCCCGCGACGCAGATCCGAGGGCGGCCTACCTGCTCCTGGATACCGATTCGGGAGCGTACCGGCACGTGAGGGTGGAGTACGACGTGGACAGGGCCGCGGAGTCCATAAGGGCCGCTGGGCTCCCCGACGGCCTGTGGATGCGCCTCTACCGCTGAACGCCCGCCCCGGCCGCCCTGATCATCTCGCCGATGACCTCGCCCGCGGTGACGTCCCACCTGAAGCGCCCGGCCCAGGCCTTCCCGGCCTCGGACAGGCGCGCCCTGAGGACGGGGTCGGAAAGAACGGCCGACAGGGCGTCGGCAAGGGCGGCGGGATCGCCGTGAGGCACCAGGATGCCGGTCTCTCCGTTGCGCACGGAGTCCCTCAGGCCGTCGCTGTCGCTGGCGACCACCGGGGTCCCGCACGCATTGGCCTCGATCACGGTGAGGCCCCAGCCCTCCTTCTCCGAGGGCAGGGCGGCGACGCATGCGTTCCTGAGCTCGGCCAGCTTGATCTCCCCTGGGACGAAGCCCGTGAAGAAGACCCTGTCCTGCAGGCCGAGCCTGCCTGCGAGACGCTCGAGCTCCTCCCGGCAGTCGCCCGTCCCCACGACCCGCAGGACGGCGTCCGATCCGCGATCCCTGAGGATGGAGAGAGCTTCGACGAGGGTCTGCACCCCCTTGTACCTCTTCAGCCTGCCTACATAGAGGATCGTTCGTGGATCGTGCGTGCCCGAAGGCGAAGGCGTGTACTCGTCGAGATCTATGCCGCAGGGGCTGACGGAGATGTCCCCGCCGGGGATCCCCCTTCGCTCCAGGTCGCGCTTCGTGCTCTCAGAGATGGCCACGAAGCGGCAGCCGCGGTACACCCGCGGTATCAGCCTCTCGAGGGCGTTGACGTAGAGCGCCAGGGGGAACGCCACCTCCCTGTAGGCCGTGGTGCCGAAGAGGTGCGGCACCAGCACGAGCACCGGGGCGGGCGACCAGGAGGGCGAGAAGAACGGCAGCTTGCAGAGGTCCTCTACCACCAGGTCGAAGGAGGCGGGATCGAGATGCCTCCTGCACCATCCCCGGAGGCCGAGGTTGAAGGTGAACCGGCCGCCTCTGCGGAGTATCCGCACTCCGTCGATGGTCTCCTCCCCGGGCAGCCCTTCGCAGGCCTGGGAGACCTGCACTATCTCATGGCCGGCCGAGGCGGCCCGCCGCATTATCTCGTGGAGGTGAACCTCGGCACCCCCCGCCTCCGGGTTCCTCGGATCCCGCCAGTTGAGCACGAGCACCTTCACGGGGCGTCCCTCCCGGCGAAGACCCCGATGACGTAGCCGAGCGCCGGGCCGACACGCGTGCCCTCCACCGCTCCCCTGACGCGGGCCCTCAGCCTGTGCACCGGGCCGACGAGGACGGGATCCAGCGGGAGCCTGACACCCGCCCTGAAGAGGATCTCCCTCAGGATCCGGTACGGGAGCGAAGGGCTCATGAACCGGCCGTAAGCCCTGCGGGGCTCGAGGCCGCTCTTCCGCAGGAGCGTCTCCAGGGACCGCCTCGTGAACTGGGTCTCCCATCCCGCGAACCAGGCTCCGGCGGCGATCAGGATCTTCTTCACGAGAGTGTACGGGTGGAATGTCTGGGGAACGTCGACCAGGACGAGGCCCGATGCCGAGAGCACCCTCCTGTTCTCGTCCAGCAGGCCCGCAGGCTCCCGGAAGTGTTCGAGGACTCCCTGATGGAAAACGAGATCGAAGGAACCGTCACGGAAGGGGAGATGGAAGGCGTCGCCGCAGACGAGGGCGGCCCCGGTGCCCCGGCAGACATCCCTCGCGAGCGAGAGCGCGGCGGGGGAGTAGTCGAGGGCGACGGCGAAAGCGCCGGCCCGGGCGAGGGCCGCTGTATCCCGCGCGGTGGCCGCTCCCACCTCGAGGCAGGCCCTTCCCCGCACGTCCATGGCCAGGGCGATCTCTCCGGTGATCCTGCCGGCGTTGTCGTAGATCTCCCGGGTCTCGCGCCCCCGGGTCCAGAACCTGTCCCAGTGTCCCCTGTCGGATGTCCTCAAGAGATTCTCCCGTTCCGGAACGCCCCCGCAAAGCTACACTCCCCGGCCCTCCGGGGGGAAGACCTTGCCCGGGGGCGGAGCGGGGATTTATAATAACAGGATGTTACCCGGTCGTCCGGGTCGTTTTTATGAAGGAAGAACGGTGATGAGGATATCCCTGAGGAGATTCGCGGAGCGCGACCTGCCCTCGCTCGAGCGCTGGCGCGACGAGATCGACTCCGACAGGTACATGGAGAGGCTGAGCCCCGTGAACTTCGACGGTTCGGGATTCGAGGGCTGGGGCCTCGACTATGTCTGGTACGCGATAGAGGTCGACGGTTCCACCGTGGGCGGCATCTGGTTCGACATGAAGAGGAACGACAGGTCGATAGGCGTGATGGGGATAGTGATCGGACGGACCGAGTCCCTGGGCAGGGGGATAGGCCGCAGGGCCATAGCGAAGGCGATCCCCGCCGCCAGGAGGGTGCTGGGTTTCGACACGGTAAGGCTCCATGTCCGCAGAACCAATCCCCGTGCCATCTCCTGCTACCTCGGCTGCGGGTTCGTCGTCACGGGCGAGGGCTCCAAGCTCCTCGAAGACCGCGGCAAGGTCCCCTTCTACCGCATGGAGATGTACCTGGAATCCGGCGTCCCCGTCATGCCGTCGACCGGCGGGCTGGCCCTCCGCGCTTCCGGCGCCGGTCAGGCCGGCCGCCGGAGCGAAACCGGCGGGCAGAGGCGCACGGGCTGATCCAGGAGCGGCACCTCCCGCTCCATCTGCAGCAGGCTCCATATCGCATCATTGTGTGAAGCGGCCGGCCCGGTTCAGAGGGCTGGCGCCCCGATGCAAACATATGTATACATCGGGGCATGAGCGCCATAATCGTTGCGAGGAGCTGCTACTCCTTCGGCTACGGCGTCGAGACGCCGGCCGGCATCGCCTGCGCGGCGCCGCCCGGGGCTGCCGGTGTGCTGCTCGCCGATTCCGGGGGTCTCCACGGCCAGCACGAGTTCCAGGCTGCCGCCCCGGAAGGCATGAAGCCGGGAGCCGGCTGCCGGATCTCCCCTGGAGTGGTCCTGGCCTCCATCGAAGGCGGCTGGGCACAGCTCTCGTCCCTTGTCACGGCCGTCTCGTCGCAGCTCCCCCTCGCGGAAGCCTTCTCGTACGGCACGGACCGTCTGGCGGCGCTCGTCTCCCGGCCGGGTGACGCACTCGCCCTGGCGGAGGCCGGGTTCTCGGGCGCCCTTTTCGGCGCGGTCCTCCCGGCGTGTTTCGGAAACGATCCCGGGGTGTCGGAGGCTTCGTTCACCGGGGCGGGCATCGTGCCTGCGGCATGCTGGCCGGTCGTGTCCATCGCGGAACCCTCGCGCAGGGCGCACAGGCTCCTGCGGGCCGCCTCCGCCGGTTCTCCCGAGGCTTCGCTGCCGTCCCGGGCGTTCGCCTCGCGCCATGCCTCCATGCCCGGCGACGGAGCGCTTGAGCGGCAGTTCACCGGCCTGCGCGCCTCGCGCGATGGCGCTGCCCTGCTCGCATCCCGTCTGGACACGTTCCACCCCCATGCCGGCCTCCTCATGTCGGCCGTAGATGCCGGCAGCGTGCCGCTCCTGCACAGCATGGCCGAGGAGGCCTTCCGGCGCACCTACGGAAACGGCATGGCGGCCCGGAGGCGCCTGGAGACGGAGCTCGAGGCCATAGCGGCCGCGGGCCTGGCCGGGTACTTCCTCGCCTTCAGGGAGGTTGCGGAATTCTGCGCCGCGAGGGGCATATCGGCGACGGCGCGCGGGTCGGCCGCCGGCAGCATGGTGAGCTACCTGCTGGGCATCTCGGGGGTCTGCCCGTTGCGCTGCGGCCTGTCCTTCAGCAGGTTCTTCAACCCGCAGAGGCCCGATCCGCCCGACATCGACCTCGACATAGACAGTGCGCGGCGCGACGAGGTCGTGTCCTTCGTCCTGGGCAGGTGGGGCCGGGAGTCGGCCTGCGTGGGCGAGATCGTGAGGCACAGGCGCAGTTCCGCGTTCCGCTGCGCCGCCTCCGCGGCCGGGCTGGGCCCGTCCGACATAGACTCGATGTCGGTGCTCCTCGACGACCGGGATGCCGCGGTCTGGCGGAGGGATGCCGGCAGGCGCCTCCTGGCCGACGCCGCCCTGCTCGAGGGCCTGCCCTCGCACGTCGCCCCCCACCCCTGCGGGATAGTGATATCCCCGCGCCCGATCTGCGAGGTCGTGCCGCTGTCGCCCGGCACGTCGGGCCAGGCCGTCACCCAGTTCGACATGGTGGGGGTCGAGAGAGCCGGGCTCCTGAAGATGGATCTGCTCGGGCAGCGCGGCCTCACCGCCATATCCCTCGCCCTCGGATGGGATTCGCGGGGCGGGCAGGCGGCCCGTGGCGGGATGCCGCATGTCCCGGGGGACATCCGGGAGGCCCTGGAGTTGATGGCGTCGGGCCGGACGATAGGCGTCGCCCATGTCGAGTCTCCGGCGTTAAGGGGCCTCCTGACGGAGATGAGGGTTGCGAGCCTCGACGACGTGGCGCGATCGCTGGCCCTGGTCAGGCCGGGCGCCTCGGGCAGCGGGACCAGGGAGCGATTCTTCGCTGCCATGAGGGGCGAAGCCCGTCCGGAGTGGGAGTTCGACGAGCTGCGCGACATCCTGGGGGGCAGCTTCGGCGAGATGCTCTACGAGGAGGACGTCTCGGAGTGCGCCGCAAGGCTCCTCGGAATCGACGACGGGCAGGGCGACCTGGTCAGGCGCCGGCTGAAGAGGAAGAATCTGTCGCCCGCGGATCTCGAGGCATTCGGGGTGGATTGCGCCCGGGCCTCGGCCGTCCACGCCTTCCTCTCGCGCTTCGCCGGGTACGGGTTCTGCCGGGCCCACGCCTACTCGTATGCGGCGATAGCTTGCATCTCGGCATCCCTGAAGGCCTCGAGCCCGGCATGCTTCATGGCCGCCGTCCTGGCCGGAGGCGGAGGCTTCTACGACCAGCGGACCTATGTGGAGGAGGCCAGGCGCCTCGGGCTCGCGATCGCGCCGCCGGGGGTCAACTCGGGGGAGTGGTGCGCCAGGCCGTCCGGGGGGGGCGTGATGCTCGGATTCTCGAGCCTGCGAGGCATGGGACCCTCGGAGCATGCCGCGCTCGCGAGGGGGAGGCCGTACGACTCCCCGGGGCAGGTCGTCGCCGCGGGCGTGGGGCGCGGGGTCGTGAAGGCCATGGCGCAGGCCGGGTGTTTCGGGGAGATCGGCCTGACCCGCCCCGGGGCCCTCTGGGAGATGAACCGCAGGGCCGGCGGGTTCTTCACCCGGGAGGAGGAGGGGCTGCCCGGGATCCCCGAACACTGCAGGAGCGAGATGGTCTCGCTCGATCTCGAGTTCCTCGGGGCGGCGGTCACCTGCAGCCCTCTCTCGCTGGTCGACCGCCCGGACGGTACCATCCCGCTCGATCGTCAGCCCGGGGCCGTTCCGGGAGGCATCTGGGGGAGGGTGGCCTCCCGCAGGAGCCTCTCGGCGGGGGCCGGTTTCCTCATGCTCGAGGACGACAGGGGGTATGCCGACGTCTTCCTGCCGTCCCCCCTGTACTCGCAGGCGCGCCTGATATCGCGCAGGGAGGGCGCCACCGTCGTGCTGAGGGTCTCAGCGGGCCGCGACGGCAGGCTCCGGGCCACGTCCGTCTGCGCCGGCCCATTGACGCCATGCCGCCGGGTGGTATGAAAAGGCGCGGACATGGAGCCGCAGGCCGGACAGGACTGGAGGGAAGAGCATGCCGGAGCCGCTTGCTCCAGGAGATCTCAGGTGGCGCTGTCCCGAGGGTGCCATGGGTTTCGACAGGACCGACAGGGCTTCCACCAGCAACAGGATCGTCGGCCAGGAGCGCGCAGTCAAGGCGGTCAGGCTCGGCCTCGAGATCCAGTCGCTGGGCTACAACATGTTCGTGACCGGCGTGTCCGGCACCGGGCGCGAATCCACCGTGAAGCGGATACTCGATTCCCTCGACCTCACTACCGATGATCTCAAGGACATCCTCTTCGTGCACAACTTCGAGGATCCCCAGCGCCCGATGGTCATCACCCTGCCCGCCGACGACGGCGAGGAGTTCGTCGGGAGCCTCGCCCAGTGCGTCGAGCTCCTGAAGAGCAACATCCCGGCGGTCATGTCGGGCGACCGCATGGGCAGCGAGCGCAAGAAGATCCGTACCGACGCCACCGCGAGGCAGCAGGAGCATCTTGACGCCTTCAGCCGGGAGGCGTCGGAGAAGGGCTTCGCGCTGGTGAAGGTGCAGACCGGACCCGGCCAGTTCGGCCCCGAGGTCCTCCCTGTCGTGAACGGCGAGCCCGCGGGATTCGACAAGCTCGACGAGATGCAGAAGGCCGGGAGTCTCACCGCGGAGGCGAGGGAGAAGTACACCTCCGACCACGAGGCGCTCTTCGGGCGCCTGATAGACGTGATAAGGCGCAACCAGAGAATCGAGATGGAGGCGGCCGGGGAGGACCAGGAGCTCGTCAGGAGGACGCTCAGGCCCACAGTCGAGGGCATCCTCGACAGGCTGAAGGAGACGGGTGACGCCAAGGTCGAGGCCTATGCCGACTCCCTCTCCGCAGCCATCCTCGAAAACCTCGAGCAGTTCCTCAACCCCGGCGAGGGCGAGGATCCGTACTACCTCTTCTCCGCCAACCTCCTGGTGGACAACAGCAGCAAGAGGGGCAGGCCGGTCGTGATCGAGCAGTTCCCCGACCAGGTGAGCCTCTTCGGCAGCATCGACAGGCTGACGGTCGACAACAAGCCCTACAGCGACTTCACCCTGATCCGCGCCGGATCGCTCCTCAGGGCCAACGGCGGATACATCATAATGGACGCCATGGACATACTCAGGCAGCCCGGGCTCTGGCCGGCGCTGATGCAGACCCTCCGGAACCAGACAGTGGTCATCAGGCAGCACGACCCGCTGAACCTCTTCCCCGTCGACCTGCAGCCCGAGCCCGTGGAGATCGACGTGAAGGTGATCCTCCTGGGCTCCGACTACCTCTACACGATGCTCGGCATGAGCGAGCCGGAGTTCGGGCTCCTGTTCCGCATCAGGGCCGACTTCGACGACGAGATGGACCTGACTCCGGAGAACCTGAGGGATTTCGGCGGAGTGATCGCATTCATCGCGGGCAACGAGAAGCTGACCCCGCTCTCCGGTTCCGCCGTGGCCGCGCTCGCCGAGCAGGCCGTGAGGATGGCGGACAGGAGGGACAGGATCTCGACCCAGTTCAGCCGCATAGCCGACTACGCCAGGCAGGCCGCCTACTGGGCCCGGTGCGAGTCATCACCGGTGGTCGAGGCCGCCCACGTCCGGAAGGCGATCCTCGAGAAGCGCGAGAGGCTCTCGATGGGGCAGGAGTACGCCCTGGACAGCATCGAGCGCGGCGAGATGATGATAGACACCTCGGGGTCGAAGGCGGGGCAGGTCAACGGCCTGGTGGTGCTCAGCGGCGTCGACTACTCGTACGGGCTCCCGATGAGGGTGACGGCCCGCGTATCGGCCGGGCGCGAAGGCGTGATAAACATCGAGAGGGAGGCCGATCTCTCCGGCTCCCTGCACACCAAGGGCATCCTCATCATCACCGGCTTCCTCAGGGGCAGGTATGCGCTCGACTTCCCCCTGTCGCTGTCCGCCAGCATCTGCATCGAGCAGAGCTACGGAGGGGTCGAGGGCGACAGCGCGTCGAGCGCGGAGCTCTATGCCCTCCTCAGCGCCCTCTCGGGGCTCCCGGTGCGCCAGGACCTGGCAGTCACCGGGTCCGTGAACCAGTACGGCGAGATCCAGCCCATCGGCGGCGTGAACTACAAGATCGAGGGCTTCTTCAACGTCTGCAGGCGCAGGGGCCTGACCGGCACCCAGGGTGTGCTCGTGCCGGCATCCAACGTCGGGAGCCTGCAGCTCGACGACGACGTCGTGGCTGCGGTCGAGGCCGGCAGCTTCTCCATCTACCCCGTAAGAACCATCGACGAGGGCATCGAACTGCTCACCGGAGTCCCCTCCGGGTCTCCGGCGGGCCCGGGCGGGTGCTACCCGGAGGGGTCGGTCAACGGGCTGGCCGAGGCCTCCCTCCGCCGCATGGCCGAGATCCTCCGGAGCTTCGGCCGGGGGAGCTGAGGGGCCCTTGCGGAGGCCGAGGGTCTTCACATCGAGCTGGGGCCAGATTGAGAGCGCCGGTTCCAACATCGGCGATCTGGCCGTGTTCGCAGCCCAGATGCAGGAGCTCGGCGATTCCTTCGACGTGGGCGTGATGTCGGGCGACCCAGCGGGAACGGCCGCACGGTGGGGCGCGAAGGGTTTTTCCACCCGCGGGGGGCGCCTGGCCTCGATGATCCGCGGAGTCCTCTGGTCGGACATCGTCGTAGTAGGCGGAGGGGAGCTCGTCCAGGACAGCTCCTCTCTACTCTACTCGCCTTTCAACCTGCTGCCGTTCCTGCTGTCGGTCTCCTTCGGGAAACGCTCCTTCGCATGGCTCGTCGGGCTCGGACAGGGAGGAGAGCTGCGCCCCTGGACCCGCGCCTGGATAGCCCGGAGCATGGCGACCGCCAGGGGGATCAGCGTTAGGGACGCGCCTTCCGCCGACCTCCTCGCCGGCCTCGGGTTCCGCTCCGGGAGGGTCCTGCGCGCTGCCGACTCCGCGTTCTGCCTGTGCAGGGGGCGCAGGCCCGGCCCTGTCGACTCGGACATCCTCGGGGCAGCGCCCCGCGATGTCTCCAACCGGACCGGAGGGCTCCTCCCGCTCGAGACGAGGCGGAAGCTGGGGCTCGACCGCCCGGGAGGAGGGATCTCCGCTGCCGCGGACTGGGCGCGCCTGCTCGACGGGCACATCGCGAAAAGGGGGGGCAGGGTCCTCCTCCTCCCTTTCCACACGGGACCGCTCTCCAATTCCGACGACCGCTTCTGCCGCGAGGTCCTCGGCAGGATGCAGAGGTCGGACCGCGCCTCGATCCTCGAGACCGGGAACCTGCAGGCGTTCATGGACGCGATGGCCGGGTGCAGGGTCGTCGTGACCGCCCCCCTCCACGGTGCGATCCTGTCCGTGGTGACCGGTGCGCTTCCCGTCGCGGTGCCGTACTCGTCGAAGGGTACGAGATTCATGGAGGAGGCTGGGCTCGGCGGCCTCTCCGTGCCGACCTCCCGGCCCGGGTGGGTGGAGAGCGCGGCCTCGCTGGTCGACGAAGCCTGGCGCACGTGCGGCTCGCGCTGGCGCAGTCTCTCCGCAAGACGCGCCGTACTGCAGGCCAGGGCCGGGCTGAACACGGCCTACTTCGGGTCGGTGTGCGGGACCGCCAGCCTTGCCCCGTCCGTCCCGCGGCGAGTATATTGACAACGCGAAGCTAGGCGACACTGCACCGAAAACGGTGCGGCGCCTATTTTTATCTCTCCGGTACCGTAACCGTCTGTTCAGGAGGTCAAAGTGGAGAAGGGGTTCAACCCGTTCGCCATGGCTCAGGCGCAGTTCGACCGCGTGGCCGAAATGCTGGGTCTCGAGCCGGGCGTCCGCGAGTTCCTGCGCTGGCCTCAGCGCGAGTATCACTTCACCATCCCCGTCCGCATGGATGACGGCAGCGTGAAGGTCTTCCGCGGTTTCCGCGTACAGCACAGCGACGTTCGCGGACCCTGCAAGGGCGGCATCCGCTTCCACCCCCACGAGACCGCCGATACTGTGAAGGCACTCGCCACCTGGATGACCTGGAAATGCTCGGTCGTCGACATCCCTCTGGGCGGTGGCAAGGGCGGCGTCATCTGCGATCCCCACGAGCTCTCCCAGCTCGAGCAGGAGCGCATCTGCCGCGGCTGGGTCCGCCAGGTCTGGAAGAACGTGGGCCCCGTGCAGGACGTGCCCGCCCCCGACGTCATGACCTCCGGCCAGCACATGATCTGGATGCTCGATGAATTCGAGACCCTGTCCGGCGGCAAGTACCCCGGCTTCATCACAGGCAAGCCCGTCGGCGTCGGCGGCTCCCTCGGCCGCACGGAAGCCACCGGCTACGGCGTGATCTACACGGTCCGCGAGGCCCTCAAGCGCAAGGGCATCGACATCAAGACCACGACCATGGCGGTCCAGGGCTTCGGCAACGTGGCCCAGTACGCCGTCGACCTCTTCACCCGCTACGGCGGCAAGGTGGTCTGCGTATCCTGCTGGGACCAGAAGGACCAGGTCTCCTACACCTACCGCAAGATGGACGGGATCGACCTGAAGTTCCTCATGGGCATAACCGACAAGTTCGGCACCGTCGACGCCGGCAAGGCGATAGCGGCCGGCTACGAGAAGCTCCCCGGCGATGCCTGGATCGAGACGGAGGCCGACATCCTCGTGCCCGCCGCCCTCGAGAACCAGATCAACGGCGAGAACGCCAAGAAGATCCACCCGAGGGTCAAGATACTCGCCGAGGGTGCGAACGGCCCCACCACCCCCGATGCCGACGATGTGATCAAGCAGCGCGGCATCTACCTTATCCCCGACTTCCTCTGCAACGCCGGCGGGGTCACCTGCTCCTACTTCGAGCAGGTCCAGAACAACATGAACTACTACTGGGAGAAGGACGAGGTCCTCTCCAAGCTCGACACCAAGATGACCAACGCCTTCCACGCCGTGGCCGACATGGCGGAGAAGCACAACGCCTACATGCGCGACGCGGCCTACATGATCGCGATCGAGCGCGTGGCGAAGGCGGCCCAGCTCCGCGGGCTCGTCTAGGCGCAGTACCGGAACCGCACGGAGGCCCGGGGGTCCGCCCCCGGGCCCTTCATTTCCGCGATTTCGCTTCGCGAAATCGCCGTGTAGCCCGTCAGCATGGTTCGCGAAGCGAATCTGCGGGAGGGCGTGCCTGATCCGCCTCGGCGGATCAGGACCATAGCCTGCGGCATCTATGACGCAGCATCCACCGGCTCCGCCGGAGAGCAGGTGGATCAGCGCAAGTAATGGCTCGAGTCATAGTCTCTCGCATGTTTGCTTCGCAAACATGCTGGCGACGCCTTCATTTCCGCGTCAGCGGAAATGAAGGGCCCGACAGCGGTTCACCATCATGTGCGTTCGACGCTGGGTGAACCGCGAGAGGGCCGGAGCGTACTTCGACAGACGATGCCCGAAGGGCGATCGACCCTCCTGCCTTCTCCCCCGGGGAGCAGGCAGATCAGCGCAAGTAATGGCTCGAGTCATAGTCTCTCGCATGTTTGCTTCGCAAAC
>CAZMAT010000017.1:0-19476 GCA_964564435.1 uncultured bacterium | reverse complement strand
GGCCGGAGCGTACTTCGACAGACGATGCCCGAAGGGCGATCGACCCTCCTGCCTTATCCCCCGGGGAGCAGGCAGATCAGCGGGACTCCTGCGGCGAGCGACAGTACCGTCGAGACGGCGCCGAACTTCAGGTACTCCACATAGCCCAGGTCGTACGCACCCTTCGCCCTCTCCGCGACTATGATGTTCGCCACCGACCCCACCAGCGTCAGGTTGCCCGCGATCGTCGTGACGAACCCCAGGAGCACCCATCCCGTCGCCGGGTCACCCAGAGACGCGAGATGGGGGCCGGTGAGCAGTGTCATGGGCACGTTCGACACCAGGTTCGAACCCAGCGTGACGAAGGCCGTGAACAGGGCCAGGCCGCCTGCAGAGACGAAGTCCATCGAGGGGGCAGCGGCAGCCCACGCCCTGGCGACGACCCCGGTGCCGTTCAGGCCTGCGACCACCATGAAGAGAGCTGCGAAGAACACGAGCAGGGTCCAGTCGACCCGCTCGAACACGGCGGCGGGGTTCCTCCTCCTCGAGACCATGATGACCAGGACCCCGGCGAGGGCGGTGTAGCCCATGTGCAGGCCGGCGAAGAACCCGGCGGCGATGGCTGCCAGAACCGCGTACTCCACCGGCCTGCCCCGGCCGGAGGCCCGGGTCGGCGGAGCGGGTTCGAGAGGTGCGATGCGCGCGGAGACCCTTTTCCCGAAGAACAGCACGAGCAGGACGATGTTGACCGCCAGGGCCGCCAGGACCGCCGGCAGGCTCCTCCACAGGTACTCCGAGAAGCCGTAACCGCTAATCGAGCCGATGATCATGTTCTGCGGATTGCCCACGAGTGTGGCCGCGCTGCCGATGTTCGCGCCCGTCGCCAGGGCTATCAGGTAGGGCCCCGGATCGAGCCCGGATCTGCGCGCGGCGGACAGCACGAACGGCGTCATGAACACGCATACCGTGTCGTTCACGAGTAGCGCCGACAGGGCCGCCGCTGATACTGACGTCATGGCGAGGAGGATCCGGGGCGAATCCGCGCAGGCCGTCGCCCGCCTCGCGAGGACATCCAGTATCCCGGCGTCCTCCAGGTAGGCCGACAGGAGCATCATGCTGAACAGCAGCAGTATGGTGGAGCAGTCCACCGCCCGGAACGACTCCTCCGGAGTCATCACCCCGAGTGCGACCATGAGCATGGCACCCAGGAGGGCGCCCGCGGGACGCCCGATGGGGATGAAGCTCAGCTCCCTGGCCGCGATCAGGACGTACGTGAGAGCGAATACCGCAATCGCCGCCGCAGTCAGACAATACCTCCGGTTCGGGCCGCATCGATGCCGATAGATGCGGGATGGGCCGCTGCGGCGCAAGCCCGTGCGCGCAGGCGCCGATGGCAAGCCGTATGCTTGATGTGCTGCTGGCGACAACGAGCATCCGACGCCAGGATCCGCTGGGGGAAGAATTGGGCATAGAATCCCGATGAGTTCCGCCGTGCCCGCCGTTGATGGAAATGGCTCTGCCGCCGGGGCATCCCCGGTTGCCGACTCCCGCTGCCGCTTCATCCTAGAAGAGCTGGGGCTCGGGCTGGACGGCTCCGGCAGCGGCCTGTCACCCTCCCGCGAGCGTCCAATAATCGACAGCATCGAGCTGTACTGCGATTACGACTTCGACGGCGCTCTCTCGGTCGTCCTCGCGGTGCACGCCGGGCGAACTCCCGAAAGAGCCAGCCTCCTCTTCGGATCGATCCACGAGAAGGCAGTCTCGGTGCTCTACGGCGAATGGATCTTCATTCCCGAACCAGTGCTCGCCTGCGGTCCGCGCATCGTCCCGCTGGCCTCCGACCTCGCGATAATCGAGTACATCCGGGGATGGAAGGCGCTGATGCGGGATCTCGGTTCCTCCTGCTGCGAGGCCGGGACCCCCGCCGGCGCGCTTGCCCCGGCACTGCCGCCGGGCCTCGTATCCGCCTGCTCGGCCGAGGCGGCCCTTTCTGCGATCGGAAGCGGCGATCACTGCGAGGGGCCCTTCACGGTATGCCCCGGCATCTGCCTGAAACACGGCTGGAGGGACTCCGTCGCGCACGACCTGGAACAGGAGGGAGCCCTGGCGCGATGCGTCGGAGAAAGGCTCCGCCAGGCGTTCGACATACTGGGGGAGTCCAGGGTCTGATCCCCGTGCGGAGTCGAATAGTCGACGAATCGTCAGGATGCTGACACCCCGGCGAGCCGGAAGCCTCTCCCCCTCTCTGATATCCGCCGGACATGACCCCGGACCCCGGGTACCCCGGCTGGACGATCTTGACCGGCGCCATGCCGGTTGATATGGACGAACGCACGATCCAGGAAACACTCCACAGCCGGCATCCGGCAGGGAAGGACCCCATGGGAGACGGAGCGATGGATGCAGCAGTGCTTCTGCACAGCAGATGGGACGAAGTGGAAGGCTTCGAATCGGATCAGGACAGGGGGATCCCGGCCCCGCCAGCACAGCCCGTACCTCCCGCGGACGCGGAGATCATCGAACTGCCTCCCGCGGATTCCGATCATGCCGGCCCCTCTCTCGGCCGGATGCTCTCGGACAGGAGGAGCCGGCGCAGCTATTCCGCAGGGGATCTCTCGATCGGAGAGCTCTCCTTCCTGCTCTGGGCCGCCCAGGGGCTCCTGAAGCCGCTGGCGAACCAGGCCGGCTTCCGCACCTCCCCTTCGGGCGGGGCGAGGCATCCCCTCGACACGTACGTCGTGGTCTCCCGCATCGCAGGCATCGAGCCCGGGCTCTACGTCTATCTTCCGGACGGCCACTCGCTCTGGCGCAAGGCAGCCCATCCCGGGAAGGAGAAGCTGCTCGAAGCCTGCAACGGCCAGGCCTTCGCCGCCTCGGCCCCCGTCCTGGTGATCTGGGCCGCCGTCCCGGCGCGGAGTTCGTGGAGATACGGCCCTGCCGCGCCGAAGCTTGTCCTCCTCGATGCCGGCCACGCCTGCGAGAACCTCTACCTGGCCTGCGAGCATCTCGGGCTGGGGACCTGCGCCATCGGGGCATACCTGCAGGACGAGTCGGACCGCATGCTGGGCCTCGACGGCCGGAGCGAGACGACCGTCTACATGGCCCCCGTCGGGAGGCGCAGGGGCTGATGCTCTTCCTCGGAACGGCGGTGAACGCCGCGACGGTCGCGGCCGGAGGCATCCTCGGGTGCCTCGCCGGGTCCAGGCTGCCGGCCAGGCTCTCTCCCGCCGCCTTCCGGGCTATAGGGCTCTTCACGCTCGTCATGGGGGTCTCCATGGCCCTCGAGACCGGCAGCTTCCTCATACTCGCGATCTCCTGCATAGCTGGCTCCATCGCCGGGGAGGCCCTCGGGCTGGAAGCCCGGCTCCTGCGCCTGGGGGAGAGGATCAGGAACAGGGCGGGCCTCTCCTCGGCCACCTTCGCCCAGGGCATGACCACGGCGTTCCTCCTCTTCTGCATGGGTTCCATGACCGTCGTCGGCTCTCTGGAGGAGGGTCTGGGAGGCTCTTCGGAACTGCTCCTGGCCAAGGCCGTCATGGACGGATTCGCCGCGCTCATGCTGGCTTCCGCCCTCGGGTTCGGAGTGGTGCTCTCGATAGTGCCGCTGGTGCTGTACCAGGGCGGGCTGACTCTGGCGGCATCGCTCTTCGGCGCGTCCATCCCTGCCGGCCCGGTATCCGAGATGTCGGCGGCGGGCGGTGTGATCCTGGTGGGTCTGGGCATCGACATACTCGGGATCAGGAAGATCGAGGTGGCGAACATGCTGCCCGCCCTCCCGCTGGCGCTCGCAGCGGGATGGATCGCGGGATGAGCGCGGAGAGGCGCATTTGAACCTCGCGCTCCAGGTCGACTTCGACCCGTCCCGTCCCACGGGCATCGGCCGCTACGGCATAGAGCTCTCGCGCAGCCTCGCGGACTCCGGCGAGAAACCGACGGTGTGGATAGAGTCGGGGCGCCTGGCGGCATGGAAGAGGCTCGGGATCGGTACCGGGCCTGTCCGCGTACTGCACCGTCCCGGCAGGATCTCCTCCCGGATAGGCCCCGGCGTGTTCTCCGCCCTGGACGGAGTCGACCTGGTGCATTCCTTCGGGAGCACCGTGCCGAGCATCCACGGAGGCAGGACGAAGAGGTCGACCATGATCCACGACCTGGGGCCCTTCCTCCACCCGGAGATGAAAGAGGCCGGCGACACGGCGGCCTGGAGGGCCCGGATATCGGATGCCGCGGGATGCGCCGACTGCCTGCTGGTCAACTCCCGCACCACGATGGACGACCTGCTCGGAATCTTCCCGCTCGCCGAGGGGCGCGTCTTCCTCACGCCTCCCGGCGTCGACCATCTCCCCCCGCTTTCAGATCCGGGCAGGAAGCCCCCCGGAGGCGGCCATGTCCTCATGGTCGGACTCGTCGAACCCAGGAAGAACCTGGGGCGGGTTTTCGAAGCCTGGGCTATGCTCGAGCGGGAGGCCGGCCAGGGCGACCTCCCGAACCTCGTGGTGGCCGGTGCGGACGGATTCCGCGCAGGCGAGATAAGGGACATCCCCGCGCGCCTGGGCATAGCCGGGAGCGTGCGATTCGAAGGGTACGTGACGGAGCGGAGGCTTGCCGAGCTGTACTCGGGCGCATCCATCCTGGTGCACGCCGCCGTCTACGAGGGTTTCGGCTTCACTCTGCCCGAGGCCTTCTCCTACGGCCTGCCCGTGGCGGCATCAGGGAGGGCCTCGATCCGCGAGATTTTCTCCTCCGCCTGCGACCTGTTCGATCCCTCCGACCCGGTTTCGATCGCCACCGCCGTGAAGCTCTGCATGGACAGGGGAGTACCGGAGGAACAGCTCGTGGAGAGGCGCAGGATCCTCGGTGCGTACACGTGGGCGAACTGTGCGGAAGCCACGATGAAGGCCTTCCGGACAGTGACCGGGGCCTGACCGGCATGTCCAGGGTGCTGCTCGCGGGATGCCCGGGAGGATCGGAGCATTCCGGCGAGGGAGCCTGCGCGGCGCGAACCTCCAGGTTCCTCGCGGCCCTCGAGGGGGCGGGCCACGAGGTCACAGAGGTATCGGGAGCCGGACAGGCCGGGGCATCGAAGCTCAGGAGCCTGCTCGCGGGGGACCGTTTCGACTCTGTCACCGCCATCAGCCCCTATCCGGCCGAGGCGGCGGCTCTTGCCGGCTCCGACTGCCCCCTCTGGATCGACATCAACGGCTCCCACACGTCCGAAGTGGTCTGCGCATCGGACGACCCTGTGACGAGGCGGATGCATGCCGTGCGGATCTCGAGCCTCGAATCCGCGCTCCTGGCGGCCGGGGATGCCTTCTCGACCCCGACCTCGCGGCAGAGGCTGGCCGTGCTGGGCGAGCTCCTGATCTCCGGCCGCATAGGGGCCGCCGCACTGGCGGCGCCTCCCGTGCACGCGATACCGCACTGCGCCATGCCCCGCCCGGCTGGCAGCCCGCGCAGGCAGGCCCCGGCGGGATGCTTCCCGGTGGTCTCGACCGGCTCCTTCAACACCTGGTTCGACCACGAAACGCTGTTCAGGGCTCTGGAAGGGGCCATGAAGGAGGACGGGAGGATCTCCTTCACAGCCACGGGAGGGCTCACGCCCCATTCCGGCGGAGGGTGGTCGGAGTTCTCGGCGCTCGCCGGATCGTCACCCATGAGGGACCGCTTCCGCCTGGCGGGATGGCTGCCCGGACCCGGGCTCGCGGAGGTCCTGGAAGGGGCGTCCGCAGCCGTCTTCGCCGACCTGCCGGGGCTCGAGACAGAGCTCGGCGCGCGCACGAGGGCCCTGGACTGGATCGCCCGGGGGATCCCCGTCGTGTGCACCGCCGGGTCGGAGGTGGCCGCCGAGGTCGAGTCGCACGGACTGGGCCTGGTGGTGCCCCAGCGCGATCCCGGAGCCATGGCCGGCGCGATCCTGCGGCTGGCTGCCGATCCCGGGCTCTCATGCCGCATCTCCGAAGCCCAGGAGAGATGGCGTCTCGGTCCAGGGTCCCTGCGGGAGAACTTCGCCCCCTACCTGCAATGGGTCGGCTGCCCCGCCAGGACGCTTTCCGCACCGTTCGGGAAGGCGTCGGTCCCGAGGTTCGGCTCCGTCGCCTATCGCATCTTCCTGTTCCGGGATCTGGCGGGGGTGTTCGGGTTGTCCACGGCCCTGCGCAGGGCCCTGGGGATCCGCACCAGGAAGGCTCAGGCCCTCCGGCAGTAATCCCCCACGAGCCTTTCCGCCATCCCCTGGGCCGCGCGCTTCAACCGCCCTCCGCCGGGCGGGGTCGCGAACCGCGACAGGAGAAGGTGCCCCGAAGGCGGCCGCATCCCGTCCACCCGCCACGAAAGCCCCATGGCCGTACCCTCCGCCAGCGCCCTGAGCTGGCGCCCGCGCAGGGCTAGGGCTGCCGAGAGCGCCCAGACGGCCTGGTAGGCCAGCATCAGCGGCAGCATCGAGCGGAACAGGCCGGCGGGCAGGTGCCGCCTCAGGACCAGCAGTCGGTTGCGGACGCAGTTGATCTCCTTGCCCAGGGGATTCCTCGACCCGGTTGCGGAGTGCTCGTGGGCTATCACCGCGTCCGGTTCGTACAGCACGCGCCATCCCCCCGCGTGGAGCCTGAATCCCAGGTCGACGTCCTCCATGTAGAAGACCAGCCGCTCCCAGAACAGCGTTTTGCCGTCCTCGAGGGCGTCACGGCGGACGAGGCAGGCGCCCGCGCACGGGAACGGCACCTCCGTGCGGCTTGCGAATTCCGAGGCCGGGCGGCCGGCCCCCCTGTCCCTGGCGAAGCACATATGGTCGGTCTCGCCTCCGGCCGAATCGATCAGTCCGGGGTCGCGCGAGTTCCTCATGGAGCTGGTGACGGCGCCGATCCCGTCCCCTGGTCCACCCGCCGCGCCTACAAGGGCCTCCAGCCATCCCGGTGCGGCCACGCAGTCGTTGTTGACCAGCGCGAGGAGAGGGTTCGAAGCCTCGGCAGCCGCGATGTTGTTGGCCCGTGCGAACCCCAGGTTGGAACCGAGCGCGATCAGCCTGACGGAAGGGAAGTCGCGCCCGACCATCCCCTGCGAACCGTCCGTCGAGCCGTTGTCGACCACCAGGACCTCGGCCGGGGCGGGTTCCTGGGAGAGGATGGAGGGGAGGCATCTCGCGAGCAGCTCCCTGCCCTCGTAGTTGGGGACGATCACCGTGACCGGCGCGCGGGTGCTCATCTCCAGTCCAGCCTGTAGAGGACACGGGTGTAGGTCTCGCCGCCCGACAGGGACGTACCCCCTGGGAAGACCCAGGAACCGAGAGGTTCGAACGCTACGCCCAGGCGGTCCTCCGAGCCTGCCAGCCGGGCGACGGCCCCGTGCGGATCGAGGATGTGGGTGACCCCGCGGTCCCTCAGGTACGAGACCGAAGCCATTGCGTCGGTGTCGAGCCCCGGGTACCCGGACCGGGCCCCGGGCGTCACCAGGCCGCCGAGGTCGAGGAGGCGCCTGTGCCCCTCGTACCCGAAGACCCCTATCTCCTGCACCGCGACCAGCGATCCCGGAGGGGTGAGGGAGTCGAGCCCCGACGCCACCTCGCCGTAGATCCCCATGTTGGCCGCCGCGACGGCCATGTGGGGCCAGACGACCGAAGCCGAGAACCAGATCTGAAGGGCAAGCGTGAGTACAGAGGCGGCCCCGGCGCCCCGGCGCGGCAAGGCTCCCGGGCCGAAGGCCGCGGACGCCAGCCCGGCGAACAGCAGGGGCATCACGGGGACCATGTAGCGCGTGGTCGCCGGAGCCCCGCCCGCGAGCAGCATGACAGCCAGGATCACCGCGGGGAGGACTGCGAGGGAGATGCCTCCCGTCCTCCGCACCGATCCCTCCGGAGAGGGCCCCTTCCCGCGCACGACGGCGAAGATGGCGGCAGCGGCGAGGGGCCCGCAGGAGACGGCGAGCGATCCGGCCAGACGAGGCAGCTCCGATGCCAGATAGGAGAGGATCGGAACGGTGCTGGCCTTGGCCGATACGGCTTCGGGGACGGCCCTGCCGAAGTAGGAGAGGGCGAAGAGGCTCCAGGCGGATACGACCGCCCCCCAGGGCAGGATCAGCAGCGTGGTCCGGCGGAGGCTGGTCCTGTACTCGCTGCGGAGGAGGCCCAGGGGTCCGAGGATCGCGAGCTCGGGCCTGACGAGGAAGGCCAGCCCGGCCAGGGCGCCCGATGCGGATGGCCTCACGGAGCGTGAGAGCATCGTCAGGAGCCAGGCCGCCGCCACCGCCGCGGCCAGGGAGGCCTCCATCCCCGAGGCTCCCCAGCGGGTAATCCAGGGATCGGCCATGCAGAAGATCATGGCTGCCGCCGGAGCGCTCCTGCCCCCGTTCCCGGCGATCCGCCCGGCGGCCGCCCAGGCCAGGACGGCGGCCGCTCCCGCCGAGATCGACGAGAGGAGCCTGGCCGATACGGGTCCGCCGAGCCCGGCATGGAAGGGGAGGGACAGGAGGAACGCCCAGGCAGGGCTGCTGCATGCATAGACCGGGGGGGTGCCCGCGGAGAAGCGCAGGCCCTCGCCCTCGGCGAGGTTCCGGGCGTACTGGAGGTGGATGTAGGTGTCGTCTATTGCATATCCGCGGGGGAGCAGGAAGAGCAGGGCCGCCCAGGCCGCCCCTGCGGCGAAGGGTGTGAAGGCGCCGACAGGGTTCTTCAGAGGAGGCCCCCCAGCTCCTCGACCATCCGGGCGGCTCCGAGGTAGACCTCCTCGATCCCTTTCGCAACCATGTAGGCGGGGGTCGTGACGACCCTGAAGACCGGGTCGGTCACCGCATCGGAAGCCGGGCACTCGACGGTGCTGGCTCCCAGGGCGCGGGCACGCGCGGCATCCCCGCACTCCGAGCCCAGCGTGATGGTGACCCCCGGCAGGCACACGGCGAGGATCATGGGGGCTATGCACATGGCGCCGATTGGCCGGCCGGCCTTCCTGGCGCCGGTGACCAGGGATGCGACCGACGGCTCCACCCAGCCGGACGCCCCGTCGTCCGCCACGCGGCACAGGGTGGTCGCCGCGCCCATCCCTCCCGGGATGACCACCAGGTCGAAATCCGGAGGCTGGAAGGAGCTCAGGGGGCGTATCCGGCCCCTGGCCATCCTCGCCGCTTCGTCGAGGACCCTTCGTGACCCGGCGGCCGCACCCGTGAGATGGTTGACGGTTGCCGACTGCTCGATGTCGGGAGCCGCGAACACGGCCTCGAAGCCCGACTGGCGCAGCGCGAGCAGGGCGCAGACAGTCTCGTGGATCTCGGAGCCGTCCCTGTTCCCGCATCCCGACAGCACGATCAGCGCTCTCTCAGGCATTCCGTCCTCCCGTCGACCGGTGCGCGGGCCGGCATGAGGCGCCGGCCGGTGGAATATGGGCCGGTGGGCCCCCGCCGATCAGTCCGCGGGGAATCCGGCCGCGGCCCTCCTCAGGATGCCGAGGAGAAGTGCCTCACCGGGGGAGTCGAAGCCCCCTCGAAGCGCCGCGCACTCGGGCAGCGACACGAAGCTGGCCGAATCGCGGTCGACCGTCAGCCAGCCCACCTGCGGCAGCGTGGCGCCTGTCGGGCTCGACGGCAGGCTGGCCCCTCCCGAAGGGCCGGCCGAGACGTACAGGACACCCCCGGCGCGCTCGGTGCGCAGGATGTGGATGTGCCCGGAAAGGACCGCCTCGATGTCGGCCCTCTCCGCCGCCGCCCTCACCCCCCCGGCGAGACCGGTGCTCCCCTGCCCCTCGAGCCAGCACGGCCTGTGCGTGACGAGCACCGACGCGCTCTCGGGGGAGATCCCCGACAACAGGGAATCAAGGCTGCGGAGCGCGGCACCGGTGTCGCCGATGTCGCCTGAAGTGTCCCACGACACGATCAGCACGCCCATGACGGTGTCCACGCCTGTGCCGGGAGCCGGCCCGGCAAGGGTCGCGACCCGCCCGCCCCCCGGACCTGCGGCATCGTGGTTGCCCGGGGTGGCGAAGAAGGGTGCGGACGACACGAGCGGGGCCAGCAGGGCCGACACCTCGGCCCACTGGGAATCAAGCCCGGCCGGACCGGGCCCCTCTATCAGGTCGCCCACGGAGATCACCGCGTCCGGGCGCATGGAAACCGCCAGCGAAACGCACCGTCCGAACGCCTCCGCGTCGTCTCCGCCCGTGGTCCTGTCCCCCAGGACCGCTATCCTGACAGGGGCCGCAACCAGTGCGACAAGGACGATGGCGTGCATGGAATCCTCCAGTGTTCTCCGGAAGATATCCCCGTTCCACGCCCGGCGTCGACGAAACCACGGGCTGCCGGAGGCTCCCCCGGGATAGACCCGGGTGCGCGCCGGTGCTACATTCCCCGGAACGAAGGAGGCGGCATGAGGGTATCCGCGCTGCCCGCCGTGCTGGCGGCCCTGTCCTGCGGCTGCTACTACGGCTCGATGCAGGGTGCGAGGACGTTGGGGGAGGAGCGCGCCTCCTTCAGGGGGGGCGTCATGATGCCCGCCTACTTCAGCAGCGCGGACAGGCTCGAAGCCGAGGAGACGGGGGAGGACTTCATGGACTCCTATCCCGGCTTCTCGTTCTCCGTGGGGGCCACCGAGGAGATAGACCTCGGGCTCGCGGCGATGGGATACGGCATAGGCCCGTTCATCAAGTACGGGCTCCTGGATCCCGGTTCCGATCGCGCTCTCTCGATCCTGGGCGGCATCAACTACGTCATGCCCCCCCAGGTCGTGAGTCCCAGGGGTTCGATACAGGCCGGGACTCTCCTGGGCAGCGACCTGGAGGTGTACGGGGGATGGGAGGCCGGATACGGGCCCGATCTCTCGGACATCCCCGATGACGAGTACGGCGACAGGGACTGGGATGCCGTGGAGAACACCTTCTTCCACGCCCTGAAGGCCGGCTGCATCTACATCATCAAGGGCGAGGGGTCGGAGGGGGAGTACGGCATGTTCGTGCCAGAACTCATCGGGTTCGAGTTCTCGGTCCCGCTGGATCTCGAGACCGGCATGATCGTGGCCGGGCTCAGCGTAGGCTACTAGCCAGGCAGAACCTGAAGCAGCGCGGGCGGGCCGAACCTGCCTGCGGGATCCGGTCCGGCTCCCTCGAGCCTCAACAGGGACAGTTTCAAGGAGATGTTCCCGGGATCCGAACCGGAATAGCCTCCGGGCCCGTCCGCCGCGACCACCCTGTGGCACGGCACGATCAGCCCGACGGGATTCGATCTGCAGGCCGCCCCGACCGCCCTCGCCGCTCCGGGCCTGCCGACCGCGCGTGCGAGCATGCCGTAGGTGGCCACCCGGCCGTACGGGATCCTCCTCATCGCCATGAGCACCTCGAGCCTGAAGCCCGACACTCCTCCGAGATCCACGTCGGAGGTGAACTCGACGCGCTCACCGACGAAATAACGGTCCAGCTCGTCCTTCAGGAGGCAGGAGGGCAGGTCCGGGGCATGGGTGCAAGGGAGGAACCGCGCGCCGGCGATCCCCGACGCGCCGATCCCTATCTCGAGCATCCCGAGGCTCGAGGAGTAGCCGTAGTCGCCCGGCCGGACGCCCGCTGCTACCACAGGCTCTTTATCTGCCCCCACGTGGTCCGGGAGAGGGAGGTGTAGATGGTGCCCGGCGTGACTGCGGCGATCGTCCATGTCGTGGACATGTTCTCGCTGGTCTCGTCGTGGCCGGTGAGCCCGTTGCCCCCGGTGAGGGTCTCGGTGCCCTCGGCGAAGTCCGTCCTCTGGAAGGAGAAGCCGGAGGAATGGCCGGTGGGATTGATCGCGATCTGCGAAGCCGGAGCCGTCTCGGCGAGGTAGGCCGTCGCGGTTCCGTCCGCGTCGGGGCCGTCGATGGATATGCCGGTCTTGTCGACTCTCCTGTTGTTTTCGTCGCCCCAGAGGGCGTAGTCGAGGTCGTAGACGAGGTCGGTCGCGGCGTCCCAGTAGAAGAGGACCACGACTTCGTCGTTGTTGGTCAGCCCGGCGGTCGAGTTGATGTAGCCGTTCGGAGGGGTGGCCATCTGGGTGCCGATTCCGGAGTTCTGGATCTCGTAGTCGGGCGCCTCGCCGTAGGTGGCCTGGAAGTCCGATCCCTTCACCGCCACGGTTATCACTCCTCCGGCCGGCAGGGAGGCGCCGGCCGGGAACATGACGAGGAAGTCCGCCGAGGCGTTGGTGACGGGGCCCGCTACGATCTGCGGGTAGAAGGAGGCCAGCGAGGCGGATGTCCCGTAAAGGTCGCACAGGTACACGTTGTCCAGCGCGATGGAGGATGACGTGGGATTGTGGATCTCTACGAACTCTCCGGCGGTCGGCGTGACGCAGACCTCGGATATCAGGGGGATGCCCTGGGAGCAGGCGATCGCGGTCACGGCGAGCGCAGCTATCGTGAAATTGCGCATATTGCCCTGCCTCTCGTTTGTGTGACACGAAATATGTGATCCCGGAGGAGGAAGGGACAGACATGACCGCGGGCTCCGGGATCATCGACATGCACGTGCACACCGACGACTCGCCCGATGCCGACATCCCTGCGGCGGAACTGGCCGCGCGTGCGACAGCCGGCGGACTGCTGGGGGTGGGTTTCGTCGCGCACGTGGACTTCCATCCCGCGGACTACTGCACCGGCGCCTTCTCCGCGGAGGCCTATTCCCGCGCCCTCGCCCTGGCCGGAGAGGTGCCGGGGAGCCCGGCCCTCCTCGCAGGAATCGAAATCGGGGAACCCCATCTCTACATGGGCAGGGCCATGGAATCGGCGGACGGCGTCCGCCTCGATTTCGTCACCGGGGCTCTGCACTGGATCGGCGACAGGCTCCTCCTGGACGCCTCCGGGTTCGAAGGAGCCGATCCCCGCGAGCTGGTCGAGGAATATCTGCGGATATGCGTCACGATCGCCGAGGGCTCTCCCATAGACATCCTGGCCCACCTGGGCATCTGGCGCCGGGGGCTCGCCCGCCTGGGCCCCGTGGACATCGAAGAGGCTTCGCTATGGCCGGGGCTGCTGGGCCGGCTGTTCGAGGCGATGGTGGACAGGGGGATAGCGCTGGAGGTGAACACCGCAGGGCTCCGGAGGCCCGAGTCGACCACGTATCCGTCCGCCTCGGTCATCAGACTGTACCGTAAATGCGGCGGCAGGCTCGTCACGATAGGCTCGGACACCCATTCGGAGACTCATGTCTTCTTCGGTCTCTCCGAAGGGGCGAGAGTCCTCGCTGCGGAGGGTTTCACCGAGGCCTGCGGCTTCAGGGATCGCCGTCCGTTCGTGTACCAGATCGGAACGTAGGGCGCTCTGCCGCCGGCCCGCGTCAGGATGCCGGCGACCTCCCCGCCGCAGGATCGAGGGCCAGCAGCCGTACGATCTCGTCGAGCAGCCATTCCCCGACTCCGTCCCGCCTCTGCCGGTTCTCCACCAGGGCCGCGACGAGCCTCGGGAGGGCCAGTCCGGAGCCGTTGAGGGTGTGGACGAATCTCGTCCTCCCTCCGCCGGAAGGCCTGAACTTCATGTTACCCCGCCTGGCCTGGAAGTCGCGGAAGTTGGACACTGAGGATACTTCCAGCCATCGCTGCTGGCCGCCGGACCATATCTCGAGGTCGCAGCACTTCGCGGCAGAGAAGCTGAGGTCGCCTGTCGAGAGCAGAACCACGCGGTAGGGGATCCCGAGTGTCCTGAGCAGGGAACAGGACTGCTCGACCATCTCCTCGTGAGCCGCGGCGGACCTGTCGGGATGCTCCAGCCGCACCATCTCCACCTTCTCGAACTGGTGGACCCTGTTCAGCCCCCTGGTCTCCCTTCCGTAGGAGCCCGCCTCTCGCCTGAAGCACGGGGTGTAGCAGCACATCCTCACGGGGAGGTCCTTCTCGTCCAGCGTCTCCCCGCGGTAGAGGTTGGTCACGGGCACTTCGCCGGTCGGTATCAGATAGAGGCCGTCGCCGGGCAGGTGATACATGTCGTCGCCGAGCTTGGGGAGCTGCCCCGTGGCCGTCATGCTCTCCGCGGAAGCGAGGAAGGGCGGCCATATCTCCTCCATGCCCGTGGCGGAATGGCGGTCGAGCATCCAGGAGATGAGCGTCCTCTGGAGCCTCGCGGCCCAGCCGCGGAGGAGGATGAAGTTCGATCCCGCGATCCTCCCCGCGGCTTCGAAGTCGAGCACGCCCTCGAGGAGATCCCAGTGGGGCCTGGGCTCGAAATCGAACCGGGGCTTCTCCCCCCACTCGCGCAGGACCACGTTGGCGGAGGCGTCCTTCCCTACCGGGACGTCCTCGTCGGGGATGTTGGGGAATGTCAGCTCCAGGGCGTCCATCCGCTCTCCCAGGGTCTTCTCCCCGGCCTCGAGCTCCGGTATCCTCTCCCCGGCCGACCGCGCCTCCTCCAGGAGGGCCGATGCGTCGCCCCCTCCGCGCTTCACGGCGGACACGCGCTGCGAGAGTTCGTTGCGCCTCTTGCGCAGCTCGTCCAGCTCGTGGACGGCCGCCCGCCTGGCCTCGTCGCAAGCGCTCCATTCGTCGATCCTGCAAGGTTCGTTCTTCGATGCGCAGGCCCGGGCCACCTTCGCCGGGTCGTGCCGCAGGAGCTCCCTGTCAAGCATACGTGCTCCATCCTCTTTTCATGTCCGGAACGGGGATCATGCGAACCTGGGCAGGAACACGGCCAGTCCCACTGCCAGCGCCCCCAGGGAGGCGATCAGCACGCCGGCCGCGGCCACGTCCTTGGCCGCGCGGACGAGAGGATGGCGCTCGGGCGCGGTCCTGTCCGCCAGCCGCTCGACGGCGGTGTTCATGGCTTCCGCGCTCCAGACCGTCGAGATCGCGAGGATTATCGCGGTCCATTCACCGGTCTGGAGCCTGCAGGCTATCCCGAGGGCTGTCACCGCTATCGTCGCGGCGAGATGGATCCTTGCGTTCGCCTCCGAGGCCACGAGGGTCCGGATGCCCCTGAACGCGTGTCCGAAGCTGCGAATCCTGTCTTTCACGAACCCTCCCCCCTCACCTGAGGACCGGGATGACCCCGTCCCCGGTGAGGACGACGCCGACAGTCGGGCCGCCGCCCTCCGTGCCTCCCCGGCCTGCCGCGGCGATCCCCGCAGCCGCTCCGATCGCCAGCCCTGCCACCGCATCCGAGACGTGATGGTCCCCGCGGTGCACCCGCGAGAGGGCGGTGAATGCCGCCAGGGCTGCCGCGGGGACTCCGGCCGAGGGCCCGTGCTCGCTCCAGACCACGGCCGCGAAGGCTGCGGAGGACGCGGAATGGAACGAGGGGAAGCTCATTCTGTCCGACCCGTCCGGCCGCACCCTGCGTGTCGCGACCTTCAGGAGCCCCGATATCCCGTAGCTCAGCGCGAGGGCTTCAGTGCAGCGCATGCCGGTCAATTCGAGCCCGTCGTCGTCGAAAAGGCCCCCGGCGGCCCAGAGGCCGGAGGAGAGGCCGATGGAAGCGTATCCGAAGAGCAGGTCACAGGCATCGGAAGCCGCGTCCGCCGGCCCGTCCCCCAGGAATCCCGACAAGTCCCCGGCGGGTTCGAGCGCCAGAGCCATGCCGGTTGCCGAAGCGCCGAAGCCGGCCGCCGGGCCCGAGATCATGTCGAGATAGCCTTCCCCCAGGTCGTCGACGAACGAATCGAGCGACGCCACGAGGATCAGGAGGAAGGCCCCGACAGGCAATTCACCTCCCGCGGCCCTTCGCGTAGAAGTCCTTCACCGAGCCGACGACCTCTCCTATCTCCTCCTCCGTGAGTTCTCCGAAGACGGGCAGCGAGAGGACCTCCGCGGCAGCCTTCTCTGACACGGGGAAGTCGCCCGCGGAGTATCCGAGGCCGGAGAAGCACTCCTGCAGATGGAGGGGGAGCGGGTAGTAGACGGCACAGCCTATCCCGGAAGACTTGAGATGGGCCATCAGACCGTCCCTGTCGGCCGCCCTGACGGTGTACTGGTTGTAGATGGACCATGCCCTGGGATCGATCACGGGGGTGGCGATCTCGTCGACATCGGCGAAAGCCCGGGCGTAGAGCTCGGCGTTCCGGCGCCTCCCGTCGTGCCATCCATCGAGATGCCGCAGCTTCACCGAGAGGAAGCCGGCCTGGATGGCGTCCATCCTGCTGTTGGTGCCCACCTCGCGGTGGATGTAGCCCTGCCCGCCGTGCTCGCGCAGGCTCACCAGCCTGTCGGCCAGCGCGCAGTCGTCGGTGACCATCGCACCCGCGTCGCCGAGGGCGCCCAGGTTCTTGGACGGGAAGAAGCTGAAGCATCCCACCCGTCCGAAGGTCCCCGCCCTGCGTTCCTTCCACATGGCGCCTATCGACTGGCATGCGTCCTCGACCAGCGATATCCCCCAGTCGGAGCAGGTCCTCTCGAGGGAGTCCATGTCGGCCACCTGGCCGAAGAGGTCCACCGCGACCAGCGCCCGTACCGCCTGCCCCGTCCGCCTGTCGACGGCGCCCCTGTCCGTCAGGGCGCAGTTCTGGTCGAGGAAGCGCTTGAAGGCGGCCGGCGAGATGTTGAAGGTGTCGGGCTGGATGTCGATGAAGACGGGTATCCCGCCCGCCCTGACGATGGCTCCAGCCGATGCGAAGAACGTGAACGGCGTGGTCACGACCTCCTCGCCCGGCGCCAGGTCGAGCGCCTGGAGGGCGAGGATGATGGCGTCGGTGCCGGACGCGCAGCCCACCGCTCGCCTCGCGTCGCAGTAGCCCGCGAGGTCGTGCTCGAACCTCTCCAGAGCGGGGCCCTTTATGAAGCGCGATCCCGCCAGGGCCTCGTCGAGGACGGCTCTCAGCTCGGAAAGTATGGGCGCGTGCTGGCGGGAGATGTCGAGTAGCGGAACGGGCATATCCGGTGCCTCCGTGCTAGTGGGCGCCCTTCCCGGTGATCATCACGATCATCGTGCGGAGCATGATCTCGATGTCCAGGAACAGCGACTGGTTCTCCATGTAGAAGAAATCGTACCTGAGCCTGTCGGCGATGTTCTCGACGGTGTCGACATAATCGAGCTTCACCTGCGCCCAGCCCGTGATGCCGGGCTTCAGGGTGAGCCTCTTCTCGAAGAAAGGATAGACCTTCTTGAGCTCCTCGACGATCTTGGGGCGTTCCGGCCTCGGGCCGACCACCGACATCTCGCCGCGCAGGACATTGATGAACTGAGGGATCTCGTCGAGATGGGTCTTCCTTATGAAGGCGCCGACCCTGGTGATCCTGGGATCGTTCTTGCCTGCCCAGACTGGCCCCGTGTTCTTCTCGGCCTCGCTTATCATGCTCCTGAACTTGTAGATGGGGAAGGGCCTCCCGCCCATGCCGACCCTCGTCTGCGAGTAGAAGACCGTGCCCCGGCTGTCCAGCTTTATGGCGATCGCGATCGCCAGGAGGACGGGAGAGCCGATCAGGAGGACCAGTGAGCTGAAGGTGTAGTCCAGCACCACCTTCGCCAGCTTCTGCCAGAAGGGCATCATCCCGGGCGTGATCTCCATCAGCTGAGCGCCGTGTATCTGGGTGTTGTGGACATGCCCCGCGATCACGTCGAAGAGGTCGGGGACGACCTTCACCCTCACTCCGGAGCAGGTGGCGGGCAGGAGCATGGACAGGATGTCGTCGTGGAAGTTCGAGGCGAGGGTGATGATGATCTCGGTGGCCCCCTCCCTCTCGATTATGCCGGGCAGCTCGGAGCTGTCGCCCAGTATCCGGTCGGCGGGGACCTCCGACGAGCCGTTCTCGCACGTGGATCTGACGAACCCGATCGTCCTGTAGCCCAGGGCCGGGCGGTCGGCGAGGTCGGAAGCCATGGCCAGAGCCTTCGAGCCTGTCCCGACTATCACCGTCCTGCGCCAGACCAGCCCTCGCTCCGCGGATTTCTTCTCGATCAGCCGCACGAAGCCGCGGGCCGCGAATACGGAGGCGAGGGTGAGCAGGTAGTAGAAGAGGAAGATCCACCTGCCTATCGAGAATCCGGGCGCGGCCAGGAACGTGATGGCGGCGAGCAGGACCATCCCGGCCGTCACCGGTTTGGCTGTCATCCGCATCTCGTCGTTCCAGCTCCTGTCCCAGTGCATCGTGTAGCAGCCCGTGACGGCGAAGAACAGGATCCAGTAGAGGACCGAGACCGAGATCCCGGCGATCATGGCGCTCGGGCCGGGGCCTTCGGTGCCGGGGAACAGCCCGGAGTCGAACTTCAGCCAGCTCGCGGCCGCGAGGGAGATGGCGACGGCGGCTCCGTCGGCCAGGATCCCCATGAGGATGAGCAGCTTCCTCATGCCGGGGTCCCCGTCCGTCCGGCCCTGCGGTCCCAGGTCTCCACGGGTCTCCCCGTGATCATCCTGGCGAATCCCACCATCGATGCGAGGTTCATGACCCAGAAATAGAACGGGAACCTCGCCGGTCCCGGCATGGAGTCCCCGAGGAGCAGCCCGGCCAGGGCGAGGGTATGGAAGACCATCAGGAGCCAGAAGATGAAGGAGAAGGGTGCGGCAGAGGACAGCAGTCCCGCGCAGACCGTGGCGATCACCAGGAGGTAGCCCGAGATCCACCGGAGGATCTTGTGCACGAGGAGCTGCAGGGCGAGACCCGCGCGGCCGCGGGACAGCGCCATGGCGAACATCCGCAGGCCGCTCCCGGACATCCAGCTCACTATCCTCACCATGCGCCTGTACTGGGCGCGGTCGTCCGGGGAGGGCTCCACGGCCACCGCCCCCTGCGCGCACACGCATCCGAAGCCCTGCATCCTGGCCATGACAGCGAGTTCGAAGTCATCCGACCTGTCCTCCGCGAGAGGGGAGAAGGCGGACGCACGGAGGGCGAACACCGCTCCGGTCCCTCCGAGCACGGCCCCGAACCTGCTGCACATCCTCTTTATCCATCTCTCGTACTTCATGTAGGTGCTCTCGCATGTGCTCCCGTCCAGGCTGTTCAGCCTGACCCCGTCGACGCACCCGATACCCGGGTCGGCGAAGGGCCGGACGAGGCTGCCGATGGTCCCCGGGGCGAAGACGGTGTCGGCATCGGTGAAGACGAGCACGTCGCCGGTCGCCATCCTCCTGAGGGCCTGCAGCATCCTCGGCTTGCCCGACCTCGTCTCCGACCTGAGCAGCCTCACCCCCTCGAAACCGGAGACTATCCGGTCGGTGCCGTCGGTGGAGGCGTCGGAGCCGACGAGTATCTCGACCGGACCTTCGTAGTCCTGGGCGAGGAGGTTCTCGATCCTGGCGCCGATATGCCTCTCCTCGTTCCTCGCTGAGATCAGAACGCTCACCTTGAGGGGTCCGCCTCCCGCGGGTTCTGCGCCGCGACGCCTCCCCACGAGGCCGGCCGCCAGGGCCAGCGCCAGGGGATAGCCTGCGTAGTGCAGGAGCAGGAGCCCCGCAGACACCCAGAGGAGGATCACGGCCGTCGTCATGCGCGGGCGGCGCCGGAGTTGCGGAAGAGGTGCTTCCGGAACGTGCCGAAGGCCTTCATGGTCCTCCTGCCTTCCGTCAGGGGGTGGCGCAGGCACTGGATCCCCTTGTAGAGGAGGTACGAAGGTCTGAGATAGAACCTCCTGCGCGCGCCGTCGCACCA
>CAZMAT010000016.1:0-57071 GCA_964564435.1 uncultured bacterium | reverse complement strand
CGGCGGCATACCATGCCTGCCTCGGGGCGGGATTCCAGTCCGACGACTTCCATCTCGTCGACAGGATCGACAGGGAGGGCTTCTTCGCCTCCTGGGGCGGCCCGGACGGCGACCTGTTCCTGAGGCCCGGGACTGTGCTGAGCCTCATGGCCGACCGCGCGGTCTGGAGCGGCCGGGAGGCCGGGTTCCATGCAACGAACCTGCTGCTCCACATCGTGGCCTCGCTCCTCGTGTACGCACTGGCGCGCCGGATCTTCGAGGGCGCGGGGCTGCGGGCTCCGGAAACAGCCGCGTGTCTCGCTGCATGCGTCTTCGCGGTCCTGCCGTGTCACTCGGAATCGGTCTGCTGGATCTCTGGCAGGACCGACCTGCTAGCAGCGGCGCTGGGCCTGGGCGCCACGCTGCTGTTCATGCGGGGGAGGATCCCCGCGGCGCTGCTCCTCTGGCTCGCCGGGGTGCTCTGCAAGGAGAGCGCCGCCACACTGCCCGCCGCCTGGGCCCTGATCCCGGCTCCGCGCCCGGGCAGGTGCCGGGCGGGCCTCGCCGGCCGGCTCGCACTTCTGGCACTCCCGGCGGCTTACGCAGGTTTCCGGATGCTCGTCAGCCCGGGCATCCAGGCGGGGGCTGGCTCAAGCCTTCTCGCAGGGACTGGATGGAACCCCCTCGAGAACCTGTTCAGATTCACCGTCAGGGCCTTCCTGCCGCCTCTGCCCTCGGGGCTGCTGCCGGCGTTGTCGGGCTTCCCGCCCGCCCTGGCCCCGGCTGTTGCCGTGCCCGTGATCATCCTCGCTGTCATGCTCTTCAGGAGGAGAAGACCCGCCCCGGCCCTGTCGCGATCTGTAGCGGCGCTCTGCACGAGCTTTCTCGTGCTGCTCCTCCCTGTGATCGGCATGAAGGTCGCCCTGTTCGACACCCAGTCCGAGAGACTGCTGTACCTTCCAGGAATCCCGCTGATCCTCGCTTCGATACTGGTCCTCGTGTCAGTCGCCGGGGAGGGGAGGACCGCGAAAGCGGTACTAATGGCGGCCATTGCCGGAGGATTCGTATCGACCCTCCATCTCTCCGCCGGCTGGGCTGGTGCTGGCAGGCTGTGCGACTCCCTGGCCGCGGACATCCTGGAACATGCTGATGGCGGGGATGTGGTCATCCTCAACGTCCCGGACAACCTGAACGGAGCCTATGTCTTCAGGAACGGGCTGAACGAGGCGGTCCGCATGGCAGGCGGCTCCGGGCGGTGCTCCGCCCTCTCGACCCACAGCATCTCGTCGATCGAGGGTCGCGTGACCGTCACCGCGGGTTCCGGATTGGCGAGACTCGAGATCCCTGCCGGGGAGAGGTTCTGTGCGATCGGCGTGATCGCGGTGGCCGGGGACGCGAGGGAGGCCGTGCTGGAAACCGGCCTCCAGGATGGGGCCCTGCTCTACTACAGCGAGGGTTCGTTCAGGCCTCTGCCCAGTTCCCGGTAAACGGCTTCCGGCATCAGGTTTCCGGTATCCGGTATCCGGTATCCGGTTTCCGGTTTCGGACCTCCGGACGCCGAACGCCGGAAGCCGGAAGCCGGTTGCTCCTCAGGCCCACCGTATAGCCGGGCCGAAGCGCCCGTCCGGATCGATCGCCCGCCTGAGCCGCGCCATCGACGCGATCACGCCGGGGGGGTGCATCATCCCCAGCAGCTCTCCCTTGAGCCTGCCGAGGCCGTGCTCGGCCGAGACCGTTCCGCCCATCGACACTGCCTGCCGGGCTATCCCGTGCATGCACCGCGCGGACGCCTCCATCTCCGCACCGTCGCGCGGGATGGCGTTGGCGTGCAGGTGCCCCTGCCCGGCGTGGCCGAATACGACGCCCGTGAGACCGGCCCCGTCGAGGATGGCCCTGATCCCCGCGTGGAAGTCCCCTGTCAGCTCGGGTGACACGGCCGAGTCGGACCCGTACTTGCGTATCCCGGGCACCTTAAGCCTGAGCCTCGATATCTCCCTGTTCACCATCTCGGGCAGGGAGTGGCGGAAGCTCCTCATCCTCGAATCCCAGGCCTCGTCGAATCCTGCCCAGACGAAGTCGCCCGGTATCCCGGAAGAGGTCGCCAGGTCGTCCAGCCTGCCCAGGATCGAGTCCGTCATCGCATCGCCGGAGGATTCCAGGCGGACCATCACTGCGCAGGAGGCGCCCTCCGGCGGCAGGACCGCCCCCGGGAGGGGGTCACGCCTCATGAAGTCGAGGCACTCCCGATCCATGACCTCGAGGGCCCGCAGCGCCAGCCCGGATTCCCGGACCGACCTGGCCAGTGGCCACAGTGCCGAGGAATCGGGGTGGAAGAGGACCGCGTCGATGATCGCGTACGGCTTCGGAGCGAGCCTCAGCACCAGCCCGGTCACGAGCCCGAGCGTACCCTCGGAACCCAGGAAGAGGTCGAGGATGTCCATGCCCCCGCGCAGGGCGTAGCCCGCAGCGTCCTTCGGGTTCGGGCGGGCGGGGATCTCTCCGAGAGCGAGCGTTCCGAGCGAGGGATGGCGGCAGATGCCGTCCGGGCCGAAGGCGCAGTACCCCCGCACGAGCGTGACCGGGGAACCGTCGGGGAGGACCAGGTCGGCGGATTCCACCCATCTCCGCGTCGAGCCGTACAGCAGGCTGTCGGACCCCGAAGCGTCGGTCGCGGCCATGCCGCCCAGGGATGCCGTCGCCTCGGTGGGATCGGGAGGGAAGAACAGGCCCGGGGCATCGGACGACAGCCTGCGCGACAGCTCCTTCAGTGTGACGCCCGCATCGACGGCGACCCTGCCTCCCTCGACAGGCCCGATGCTCTTCATGAGGGAGGTGGAGAGAACGGCCCCGCCATCGGGCAGCGCGCCAGCGACGACGCCCGTGCGTCCGCCGGAGATCGTCAGGGGGAGGTTCCTCGACGCACATGACAGCACGTACTCAGAAGCCTCCTCGGCCGAGGAGGGCCAGCACGCCTCTTCGCACCATGCCCCGGCCATGCCCGATTCGTCGGCCAGGATGCCGGGCTCGGCCTCCGACACCTCGCCTCTTCCCTGCAGGATCCTCATGAACCCATCCGGGCCTGTCGAACCTGTGACTCGACCGTGTGCAGGCGAATCCTCCGGGTTTGTCGGGCGGGGAACAATGTTGTTATTGATAGAATACATCGGGCGTCGATCTTCGGTAAGTGCGACCTCTTCGGAAGGGTAGGGACTGGATGGGCCTGACGTTCGCGATGAAGGTGCTGGGGCGCATAGCCGGGCACGAGGTGAAGACGGGCGAGATCGTCTTCGTCGAGCCCGACATCGTCCTCACCCACGACAACAGCTCGGCCATCATCGACAAGTTCGAGAGCACCGTCCCGGGCGGCCGTGTGAAGCACCCGGAAAGGATCGCGATCGTCCTCGACCACGTGATCCCGGCCGACACGAGCAAGGATGCCGCGGGCCAGCGCAAGATACGCGAGTTCGTGAAGAGGCAGGGCATCGAGCGCTTCTACGAGATGGGCACCGGCATCTGCCACCAGGTGGTTCCCGAGATGGGGCTCTGCCCCCCGGGCAGCCTAGTCGTCGGCAGCGACAGCCACACCTGCACCTACGGCGCATTCAACTCGTTCGCCACCGGCATAGACAGGACCGAGGCGGCCGGGCTCTGGATCACGGGGCGCACCTGGCTCAAGGTCCCAGAGAGCATCTGCGTGAACCTCGAGGGCGGGCTCGGGCGCATGGTGTCGGCCAAGGACATCGTCCTCAGGATCATCGGCGACATCGGAGCCGACGGGGCCAACTACATGGCCGTCGAGTTCCACGGAGCTGGGATCTCCTCGCTCCGGATCTCCGAGCGCATGACCATCAGCAATATGGGCGTCGAGATGGGAGCCAAGATCGCCGTCTTCCCGGCCGACGGCCAGACGAGGGAGTTCTTCAAGGACAGGGGGACCCGTTGCGACGGCGCGGTGTGGAGCGATCACGACGCGCCTTTCGTCAGGACTCTCGACTACGACCTGTCCGGCCTCGTTCCGGTCGTCGCAAGGCCGCACACCGTCGACAACGTCGTGCCGGTGAAGGAACTGCCCGAGACGAGGATAGACCAGGTCCTCCTCGGGACCTGCACGAACGGCAGGCTTGAGGACTTCAAGGCTGCCGCGGCCATACTGAAGGGCCGGAAGGTGGCCCCGTCCGTCAGGCTCATAGTGGCCCCGGCCTCGCGCGAGGTCTACATCCAGGCGATGAGGGCCGGCTTCCTCGAGGATCTCATGCAGGCCGGCGGGACTGTGATACCGCCCGGATGCGGCCCATGCCTCGGCGCCCACCAGGGCGTCCTGGCCCCCGGGGAGAGGTGCCTCTCGACTGCGAACCGGAACTTCAAGGGCAGGATGGGGGAGAAGGACGCGGAGATCTATCTCTCCTCCCCGGAGACCGCCGCGGCGAGCGCTCTGACAGGTGTCATCACCGACCCGAGGGAGGTGTGAGATGGCCGTGTTCCGCTACGATCAGGACGACATAAACACCGACCTCCTGTTCCCCGGCAAGTACACGTACTCATGCTCGAAGGGCCCCGAGATCAGGGAGCACCTGCTCGAGGACCTCGACCCTTCCTTCGCGGGATCGGTCAAGCCCGGCGACATCATCTTGGCCGGCAGCAACTTCGGCTGCGGCTCGAGCCGGGAGCAGCCCTCGCTCGGGCTGAAGTACGTAGGCCTGGCCGGGGTGGTGGCCAAGTCGTTCTCGCGGATCTTCTACCGCAGCGCCATCAACCAGGGGCTCCTGCTGGTCGAGTGCCCCGAGGCGGTGGACGCATACAGGCCCGGCGACGAGGTCTCGATCGATGCCAAGAGCGGCACCGTGACGGTCGGAGGTAAACCGTTCTCCTTCCCGGCCCTGCCCCCGGAGATGATCGCGGTCCTCGAGGCCGGCGGGCTCCTGGAGTACATCTCGGCGGGGCTCGCGGCCGGAAAGCCGAAATGACGGGCAGAACCCATCGCGTCCTCCCCCTGCTGGCCTGCCTGGCGCTGCCCGCCGCATCGCCGGGCATGGAGGTGAGCGTAGGTGCCGCCGCATCCAGCCTCTCACCGACCGAGCCGTTCTACGACAGCGCGTTCCTGACGCCCGGCACATGCCTCGGCGCGGTGGTCACCGTGGACGCTCCAGGCCCTCTGAGCTTCTCGGTGGGGCTGGAGGACTTCTCGAAGGACGCCCCGGCAGGCTGGGACGGCAGCGTTGATGCCTTCCTCGTCACCCTCTTCCCGACGGCCGGGCTCGAACTCCTCGACGGATTCGAGGTCTTCGCCGGGCCCGGCGCCGTCTATCTCTCGGGAGACTACAGCGGAACCGACAGGTACGGCAGGTTCGTGGAGGCCGACGGCGCGAGCGTGGGATTCGGGTTCTCCGCGGGAGGCGAAGTTTCGATCAGCGGCCCGCTCAGCGGCAGGCTCGAATACCGGAGGACGTTCATGGACCTCTCCACCGGCAGCGCCGTGGTGGACGGAACCGAGCAGGCAGTCTACCCGGCCGAGGAGACGGATCTCGGCTATTCGCAGTTCGGGTTCGCCCTCGTGGTCTCGATACTGGGCGGGGAGGGCTCCCTTCTGGGTGGGCTTTGATTTCGGTCCCCGCGTGACTATTATTGCCGATCCCCGGAAGGCGCCGGCGTAGCTCAGGTGGTAGAGCAGCGCACTCGTAATGCGCAGGTCATCGGTTCGAGTCCGATCGCCGGCTCCAGCTCGTTCACGGGACGGGTTCTCCTTGGATAAGCCCATCATCAGCGGTTCCGGCATCAGAGGCGTGTTCGGCAGATCCTTCACGGTCGCCGACGCGATGGGTTTTGCAGCGGCTTTCGGCGAGATCGCCGGACCGGGCCCGGTGATCGTCGGCAGGGACACCCGCCGCAGCGGGCCCGCCGTCGAGGCCGCCGTGGTGTCCGGGCTCTGCGCGGTCGGGTGCGAGCCGGTGCTGATAGGCGTGGCGCCCACCCCGACCATCCAGATGGAGGTCATCGCCTCCGGGGCCAGGGGCGGGATCGCGATCACTTCGAGCCACAACCCTGGCGACTGGAATGCACTGAAGCTGATAGGCCGCGACGGGGTGTTCCTCAGGGCGCCCGCCAGGGCGGCGCTGATGGAGAGGACGGCCGCCGCCAGGAAGTGGGCCGCGTACGATGACGCTGGCGCTCCGGCACATTCCTACGGCGCGGTCGACAGGCATGTCGAGAACGTGGCGGCGCTGCCGCTCGTGCGGTGCGACGGCAGGCCCATGCGCGCCGTGCTCGACGTCGTGGGAGGCACGGGGCTCGTTCTGGGGCCGGTGCTGATGGACATGCTGGGTGTGGAATACTCAATCATCAACAGCTCCATGACCCCTTCGGGCGATTTCCCCAGGGTGGCCGAGCCGCTGCCGAAGTACATCGGCGACCTCTGCAGGGCGGTCGTGGAGACTGGCGCCGACATCGGTTTCGCGTACGACCCCGACGGCGACAGGCTCGCCCTGGTCGACGAGACCGGAAGGGCGCCGGGGGAGGAGTACACCGTCGCGCTCGCCGTCGATCATGTGCTCTCCCACAGGAAGTCGCCGGTCGTCGTCAACATGTCCACGTCCGGACTCGCCGGGATATGCGCTTCGAGGCACGGCGCCGTGCTCTCGAGATCGCCGGTGGGCGAGGTGAACGTGGTCGAGGAGATGGAGGCCAGGGGCGCCAGCATCGGAGGCGAGGGGAACGGCGGCGTGATAGACCGGGAATGCCATCCCGGGCGCGACAGCGCGGTGGCTGCGGCCTATGCCGTCTCGCTGCTCAGGGAGAGGGACTGCACCCTGTCCGAATGGATCTCCACGCTACCCCCGCTCAGGATGATCAAGCTCAAGTTCAGGTTCGAGGGGACCCTCGACGACCTGAGACCCCGTCTGGAGAGTGAGTTCGGCAGCCCTTCCGACATGAGGGACGGGCTCAGGTTCACCACGCCCGGGGGATGGGTCCACGTGAGGCGGTCCGGCACGGAGCCGGTCGTGAGGCTTATAGCCGAGGATTCCGACGAGCGCGCCCTCGATTCGATCAGAGCCGGGTTCGTCGAGATAGCGGGTGAACCATGTGCGGAATAGTCGGGTACGTGGGCTCCAAGAACGCCCTGGAGATACTCCTCGGCGGCCTGCGCAGGCTCGAATACAGGGGTTACGACTCCGCCGGATACGCCGTGCAGAGCGCAGACGGGCTCATCATCCGCAGGTGCAGGGGGAGGGTGGCCGACCTCGAGGCGCTCGACCCCGGCAATGCCGTCAAGGCCACTGCAGGGATAGCGCACACGAGATGGGCGACGCACGGCGAACCCTCGGAGAGGAACGCCCATCCCCAGATGGACAGCACCGGCAGGATAGCCTTGGTGCACAACGGCATAATCGAGAACTACAGGGCTCTCAGGCGCGAGCTCCAGGAACAGGGCATCGAGTTCAAGTCCGATACCGACACCGAGGTCATCGCCCAGCTCGTCGGCCTCGAGGTTGCGGCGGGCAAGGGCCTCTTCGAGGCCGTCAGGTCCGCCCTGGCCAGGGTACAGGGGGCATACGGCATAGCCGTGATCTCCACCCTCGAACCCGGCACGATGGTGGCGGCCAGACACGGGAGCCCTCTCGTGGTAGGTGTCGGCGAATCCGAGTTCATCGTGGCGAGCGACGTTGCGGCGATCATCTCCCACACCCGCGACGTGATCTTCCTGGGCGAAGGCGAGGTCGTGAGCGTGGGCCTGGAGGGGATGTCATCCGACAGGACGCCGGGGCTTTTGCGCGACCGGGTCGAAACCGTGGAATGGGACCTCGCCGAGATCGAGAAGAACGGCTTCTCGCACTACATGCTCAAGGAGATCTTCAGCCAGCCGGAGTCGCTCACCAACGCCTTCCTCGGCAGGATCGACCTCGACGAGGGCACGGCCCACCTGGGCGGGCTCGGCCTTACTCCAGCCGACATGAATGCCGTCCAGCGGATCATCATCACCGCCTGCGGGACCTCGTGGCATGCCGCGCTGATAGGAAAGTACCTGATAGAATCCCTGGCCAGGGTGCCCGTGGACGTAGAGTACGCCTCCGAGTTCAGGTACCGTGACTTCGTGATAAGCCCGGGCTCGATAATGTTCGTGATCAGCCAGAGCGGGGAGACCGCCGACACCCTGGCGGCGCTGCGGGCCTGCAGGAGCAGGGGATGCAGGGTGTTCGGCATAGTGAACGTGGTCGGATCGACCATAGCCCGGGAGACGGACGCGGGCGTCTACATCCATGCCGGGCCGGAGATAGGCGTCGCCTCGACCAAGGCTTTCACATCCCAGGTGATGGTCCTTTCGCTGGTGGCGATGGCGTTCGGAAGGGCACGCGGGGTGCTCAGCAGGGCCCAGGGCGTCGAACTGGCCAGGGAGATAAAGCTCATCCCCGGGAAGGTCTCGAAGATACTCGAGAGTTCCGACGTCATAGCCTCGCTCGCGAGGGAGTTCACCTTCGCGCGGAACTTCCTGTACCTCGGAAGGGGATACAACTACCCGGTCGCCCTTGAAGGGGCGCTGAAGCTCAAGGAGATCTCGTACATCCACGCCGAAGGGTATCCGGCTGCGGAGATGAAGCACGGCCCCATTGCCCTGATCGACGAGGAGATGCCGGTCCTCGTCATCGCGGTGAAGGATGCGGCCTACGACAAGATCCTCTCGAACATCCAGGAGGTGAGGGCCAGGCGGGGCAGGGTGCTCGCCGTGGCCACGGAGGGTGACGAGGAGATCTCGTCGGTCAGCGACCACGTGCTGTGGGTGCCGGCGGCCGTCGATCCCCTGATGCCCCTGCTCACCGTGATACCGCTCCAGCTCCTCGCCTATCATGTGGCCACGGCCAGGGGCTGCGACGTGGACAAGCCGCGCAACCTCGCGAAGAGCGTGACAGTAGAGTGATACCCGCCGTCCAGCGGATCGAGACAGGGGTCAGGACCCTCGTCAGGTTCGTCCGCTTCTTCGGCAGGAGGCTGTACGGCAAGTGGGACGCGGACAGCGTCTACTTCTCTGCTGCGGCCATCTCGTTCAACTTCCTGGTCACCGTGATACCCCTGGGGCTGCTTCTAGTGACGCTGTCGGGCTTCGCCTTCCGCGGCGACGACGAGCTGAGGGCCGTGGTGGGATCGTGGATCTCCGAAGCCGGGCCGCTGGTGCCAGAGAGGATGTACCAGGAGCTGGAGGACGCGTTCTTCTCCGGCGCCAGCACGAGCATCACCGGGGCCATCGGGCTCCTGTCGCTGTTCTGGCTCGTGAGCAGGCTCTTCGGGACGATCCGGACCGCCTTCGACCGCGTCTTCGAAGTCCCGCGGGGGCGCAACCCCATACTCGGCAAGCTCTACGACTTCCTGCTCGCCCTGATGGTCTCGATATGCCTGTTCGCCACGCTCGTGATGAACACGCTGGCCTCGCTGGTGAGAGACAGCCTGCCGGGCGAGATCGCCGCTCGCTGGCCCCTCGTGGGAAGGCTCGTGGGCACCGGCTCGGCGCAGGCCCTGGGATTCTTCTTCACCAGCCTGCTGTTCTTCACGCTCTTCTGGGCCGCGCCCAACCGGAGGGTCTCCCTGCGGCAGGCGGGGACCGCCACAGTGTTGGCGTCTGCCATGGCGTGGGCGGGGACGAGGTTCTACATCTGGAGCATAAGCAGCCCCGACTGGGGGCTCGTCTACGGCTCCCTGGCGACCGTCATGGCCACGTTCCTCTGGATCTATCTGATGTGCGTCCTGCTGCTCGCGTCCGCGGAGATCAGCCAGATCGTCCACGAATGGCGGCACATGAAGAGGAGCCTGAAGCTCTCGCCCCGGGACCCGGGCTGGATGGACCGGGTGGCCGACTGACGCCGGTCAGACGCTGAAGCGGATCTCCAGGATGTCGCCGTCGCGGACCGTGTAGTCGCGACCCTCCAGCCTCACCAGGTTCCTCTCCTTGAGCGCCTGCATGTCGGGGCAGCCGTGGAAATCGTCGTATGCCACCACCTGGGCCCTGATGAACCCGCGGGCCAGGTCGGAGTGGATCCTCCCCGCGGCCTCGAGGGCGCTCGCGTTTCTCGTGACAGGCCAGGCCCTCACCTCGTCGTGTCCCATCGTGAGGAACACGATCAGATCGAGCGCGTCGAAAGCCCCGGTGACGATCCTGGCGAGCCCCGAGCCCTCGTAGCCCATGGACTCGAGGAACTCGCCCCTCTCGGCCTCCGGGATCTCGGCCAGCTCCAGCTCGAATGCGGCGTTCACGGGCAGGCACTTCGCGGACGACGCGGAACAGCGCTCGAGCAGGACTGCCTCGTTGGAAACCGGCGTGTCGGCCCGGTTCGAGACGACGAACAGCGGCTTGAGCGTCAGCGGTGCGAACGGGGAGAGCAGCGCCAGCGCATCGGCATCGAAGGTGCCGGTTCGGAGAGGCCTGCCGTCGGCGAGCATCGCACCCGCCTCCTCCAGCACCTTCGCCTCCATCGTCCGGGTCTTCCCCTCGCGGGTCAGCCTCTCGGTTCTCTTCTCGAGGACCGAGAGGTCGGACAGGATCATCTCGGACTCGCACGAGAGGAAGTCCGAAGCCGCGCTGCCGGTGGCGTAGCTGTCCAGCACGAGCGCGATCACGGATGCGTCCCTGAGGTCCGAGAGGGCCTTCGGCGAGAAGGCGGGGGACTGCGTGTCGGTGAAGACTATGCTGGCATGGACGGTCTTCCTGGGCTTCCAGACCTCCGACAGGAAATCGAGCCGGGCGTCGGGGACCTGGACGGTCAGGGGATTTCCGGAGTCGGCCGACGGGTTCCCGGCGAGCGCCCTGAAGAGGGTCGTCCTCCCGCCGCCGGGCGGGCCTGCAAGAGCTATCCTCATCGATGACCTCCGGGAAAGTTTGGCGCAGGCGGGAAGATATCCGCCTGCGCCCCGTCCCGCCAGGAGGGCGGGCTATTCCGTGAAGACCCTGACGGTCTCCCCGTCGCTGCTCTCGACGTCGACCTTGAGCTCGGCGAGGAACCTGACGAGCTCCTCCTCGTCGAGCTTGGAGAGGCTCGAGAGGTCGATGCCCTTCTCGCTCATGGCCTCGGCGGCGTCCTTGGGCATCAGCGAGCCGAGCCTGATGCCGGTCTTGATGAGGCTGAGGGGTATCCTGACGTTGACCTTGTCGCCGTCCTGGGAATCCACCACCACCCTGAGGTAGCGCAGATTCCTCGGTGAGTCGCCCGTCTGGCCCGGCTCTGGAGCGGGCTCCCCGGGGGCTGACGAGAGCTTCTCGAGGAGCATCGAGGCCTCGTCCACACTGATCTTCTTCTCCGAGAGCATCGCCAGGATCTTCTTCCTAGACTCGGCCACCTCGCACCATCCCTTCGGTCTGATCAGACCCAGGCGAGCGAGAACCGCGCGCCTTCGAACGAATCGACTCCAATCCTCGTGCCGTGCAGACGGGCGAGGGCTAGCACCAGCCCGGGGGCTTCGCGAAGCAGACCGAGAGTCCTGCCGCGGCAGAACCTCGGGACCGGGAGGGTCAGCACCCACGCGATCCAGGAAAGGGGCATCAGGATCATCCAGACCGGGAACCACGGCAGCACGACCGGCACCCTCCCGATCCTGGCCACGAGCAGCAGCGCCGGCATCACAGCCTCTCCATGGCCTGCGCGACGGTCAGCTCGCCCCTGGCGAGCAGTTCGAGGATGTCGTCCCTGCCGTCCGGAGCGGTCATCGTCCCGTTCAGGTTGTCGACTATCCTCTCGATGCGGGCTCGCGCAGTGGGGAAGCTCACTCCCAGCAGCTCCTGGACCTTCTTGATGGACCCGAAGCTCCTGAGGAAGGCGATCACGATGGCCTGATCCTGAACCGGCAGGGAGGCGAGGGGCGACACCGTGAAAGACCCCTCCAGCCTGAGCGAGCAGTTCTCGCACGTACACGCCACGGGAGTCATCGGTCTCCCGCATCCGGGGCAGAGCGCACTTCCGAGATCCATATCCACCTCCAGAAACTGAAAGTATCATTTTAAGAAACTCTAACAATGTCAACATTTGACTTAGATAAAACCACGAAGCATCCACCGGACAACCTTGACGCGGGTTTCCAGTTCGATAATCTCATGCCCGACTGCATCGATGGAGGTCGGGCGTGAGCAGGATCCTCGCCGTTATTCTCGGGGGCGGCAGCGGCACTCGTCTCTTCCCGCTGACCCTCCACAGGAGCAAGCCGGCAGTCCCCGTGGGCGGCAAGTACCGCCTGATAGACATCCCCGTGTCCAACTGCATCAACGACGAGATCAGGCGAATCCTCGTCCTGACGCAGTACAACAGCGAGAGCCTCAACAGGCACGTCTCGCAGACCTACAGGTTCGACAGGTTCACCGACGGCTTCGTGTCAATCCTCGCCGCAGAGCAGACCGCCAGCAACAAGAGCTGGTTCCAGGGCACAGCAGATGCCGTCCGCAAGAGCCTCGTGCACATCATGGACAGCCGCCCGGAGCTCGTGCTCATACTCTCCGGCGACCAGCTCTACAGGATGAACTTCCGTGATTTCGAGAGGAGCCACCTCGATTCCGGCGCGGACATCTCGATAGCCACAATGCCGGTGTCGAAAGCCGACGCTCCGGGCCTGGGGATAATGAAGATCGCCTCGGGAGGCAGGATAACGGAGTTCAGGGAGAAGCCCGCTGCAGACTCCCTGGACGGGCTCGTGAGCCAAGGCCCCGGGCTCACTCCCGGGCGGCCGCTCCTCGGGAGCATGGGGATATACCTGTTCAGGCCGGACGTGCTGATGGAGGCCCTCGGAAACGAATCCATGACCGACTTCGGCAAGGAGGTCATCCCCTGGGCCATAAGCCGCATGAAGGTACAGTCGTACCTCTTCGACGGCTACTGGTCCGACATCGGGACCATAGGCAGCTTCTTCGAGGCGAACCTCGACCTCGCGTCGGAGAACCCGCAGCTCGACCTGTTCAAGAACGGCGTGCCCATCTTCTCGAGGGCGAGGGCGCTGCCGGGCGCCCGCGTAAGGAACTGCACGCTCGACAGTGCGGTGATCTGCGAGGCGAGCGAGCTCTCGGGCGCGACGATCCGACGGAGCATAATCGGCCTGAGGAGCAGGGTGAGGAACGGTTCGGTGCTCGAGGACTGCGTCTTCATGGGTTCGGACTACTGGGAGGGGAGCTTCCGTGACTCCCGGAGCCCCGGAGATGCCGGGCAGCCCGCTGTCGGAATTGGCGAGAACTGCCTGATACGCAGGGCAATCATCGACAAGAACGCCCGGGTCGGCGACGGCAGCTGTCTTGTGAACGAGAAGGCCCTGGACTTCTTCGACGGCGAAGGCTACTTCATAAGGGACGGGATAATCGTCATCCCCAAGAACGGCGTGATCAAGCCCGGAACCGTCATATGAGGGATCGTTGACTTACGCCGGGAAACCGCGATATACGGCCAGCATCGGGACCGCTCCGCGGGAGTGGTCCGGTTTCCCCAAATCGAGCCCGGGAGGGTATCTATGAAGCTGGCACTGACAACCGTCCTGATCCTTGCTGTGGCTGCCTCAGCGAGTTATCCGCGCCTGGCGACCCTCGGCGGCGACCCCAGGCTGATGCTCGAGGACTACGTCGAGATGTGGGCCTATCCCGGAACGATCTCCGACTACGAGTTCGCGACGGGCCAGTCCGACGGGACCGGGGATTCGGACGGCTGGTTCGGCCTCGTGAAGAACTTCGACGGCTCGACCCTGGGCGTGACGATCAACCACGGAGACATGCTCGAGGTGCTCTACCACCCCGGCACGTGGGGCATGATAGTCGGGCTCGACTACGAGAAGTCCACGGTGATCGAGGAAGAAGTCGAGATCACCTCGAAGGACATGGGCTTCGACGCGAACTGGGGCACCGAGGTCGGCATCTTCGGCGACTACAGCGACCTTGCGATCGGCTTCGGCTACGGCAAGGCCACCGAGACCATCGGCGAGGATCCCGAGGTCGGTGACAGCAACCTCAACGTCGGCGCCTCCGTCCGCGGTCACCAGGATGCCTTCATCAACCTGTTCCCGATCATCTCCGCCGGCGTCCAGATGTCCACCCTGATCGACGGCGACGACGACACCGAGGACGCCAAGGCGACCTCCATATCCATCGACCTCGGTGCAGGGCACAATCACTTCGTGGCGCCCCAGACCGCTGTCGTGGTCGGCGTGTACACCGGGGTCATCAGCACGTCCTACAGCGGTGACGCTTACGAAAACTGGGACAGCAGGATGCACGTCATCATCCCCAGGATCACCGGCGGCATCGAGCAGTACGTCGGCAAGTGGATCACCTTCCGCGCAGGCGCCACCAGCCATACCGAGTACGATTCGCAGGGCGACGTGAACAGCTTCTCGACCGACTTCAACACCGACTTCGGCATCGGCCTCCACTGGGACAACTTCACGGTCGACGCCACGATCACCGAGGGCTTCCTCCACGACGGGCCCTACATGATCGGCGGGGATGGCGAGAACGGCTTCATGGGCACTCTCGCCGCGACCTACACGTTCTAGATCCATCGGAGATGGAAGAGGGGGGCTGCCCGAGGGCGGCCCCCCTTCTTCATGGGCTGACTCTCAGACCTGTTTATGTATCAGCGCGCTCAGCCGCTTCACGCCTTCGCAGATCTGCATCTCGGAGGCGTAGCTGAAGTTCAGCCTCATGCTCCTGTGGTCGTCCTCGTCGGGGTAGAACGCGCTGCCCGGGACGTAGGCGACCTTCTCCTTGATGGCGGCGTGGAACATGTCGTCGGAGTTCATGCCCTCGGGCAGCGTCAGCCAGAGGAACAGGCCGCCCTCGGGCTTCGTCCACTTGATCCCGGGGACGTCGAGGAGGTGGTTGTCGAGGCAGCTCAGCATCAGCTCGCGCCGCCTGGCGTAGAGCTCGATCGTCTTCACCAGGCCCTTCTGCAGGGCTCCGCTCGCCATCACATGGTGCGCTATCGCCTGGTTGAACGGAGGGGAGCAGAGGTCCGTCCCCTGCTTGGCCATGACCATCTTGTCGATTATCCAGTCGGGTCCGTAGGCCCAGCCAAGGCGGAAGCCCGGCATGAGGATCTTCGAGAAGGTGTAGAGGGAGAGGACGGAGTCGGGAGCCATCGACTGGAAGGTGGGCTCGTGCTTGCCGGTGTAGCGGAGCTGCCTGTAGGGAGTGTCCTCGATGATCAGGTAGCCGCCCTCCCGGGCGATGCGGATGATCTCGCGGCGCCTGTTCTCGGGGATGGTGACCCCCGCGGGATTCTGGAAGTCCGGGATGACGTATATGAACTTGGGCCTTCTGTTCTCGGATTCGAGCCTGCGGATGATGTCGGCGAGCATGTCGGGCCGCATCCCGTGGTCGTCCAGGGGAACTCCGACGGGCTTGCCCTGGTAGCTGCGGAATGCCTGCAGGGCGCCGAGGTAGGTCGGGAGGCCCACGACGCAGGTGTCGCCGGGGTCGAGGAATATCTTGCCGACGAAGTCGAGCCCCTGCTGGGAGGCCACGGTGACCAGGATGTTCGAGGGGTCGGCCGGCGTGCCGTCCTGCTTCATGAGATCGGCCAGGTCCTGCCTCAGGCGCATGTCGCCCTCGGTGGAGCCGTACTGAAGAGCCTTGTCGGACTCCTCCCAGAGGACCTTGTTGGTGGCCATCGCGACCTCGGCCACCGGGAAGGTCTCGGGAGCGGGGAGGCCTCCGGCGAAGGAGATGATCTCGGGGTTGGAAGTGAGCTTCAGGAGCTCGCGGATCACGGATCTCTTCATTGATCTGGCGCGGGCCGAGAACAGCAGTTCCCTGTCCAAGGGTGCCTCCTTTCAGGAAACCGGAAGACCGTCGCGATGGAGGAGAGGACGGCCTGTTGGATGCCCGGACGTTTGGAGTATAGTTAGATGCTCGTTCCCGGACAAACAAAAGCACACAATCATGGAGGTCACACTAGATGCGGATCATGATCGCAGCCGCGGCCGTCGCCGCACTGGCCCTGTCCGCCTGCGGCCGCCCCGAGGGCGGGGAACCTGCCCCGGCGGATTCCGCAGCAACCGGAGGAGACAGCTTGGCAGTCAACGCACCCCAGACCATCGAGGCGAGCCACATCCTGATAGCCTACGCCGGCGCCATGAGGGCCGCGCCCACGGTCACCAGGACCGCCGAAGAGGCAGCCCAGCTCGCCGCCGACCTGCTTTCACAGATCCAGACGGGGGCTATGACCTTCGAGGACGCCGCCATCGAATACTCCGACTGCCCCTCGGGTGCGGGCGGCGGTTCCCTCGGCCAGTTCGGCAGGGGTGCGATGGTCCCCGAGTTCGAGAACGCCGCCTTCGCCCTCCAGGTCGGCGGGATCTCAGGCGTGGTCGAGACGGACTTCGGCTACCACATCATCAAGAGGACCCTCTAGACCGATACGGGCTTGGAAACTCTCAGCCTGAAGGTCGAAGACGGCGAGACAGGGCTGAGGCTGGACAGCTTTCTGGCTCTGAAGGCGCCCGGCCTCAGCCGCAGCTACATCTCGACCCTGATAGTCAACGGGAGGGTGCTCCTCCAGGGCTGCCACGTCACCAAGCCCTCGCACAGGGTGAAGCCGGGGGAGGAGTTCGTCCTGGAAGTGCCCGACCCGGTCGGGATCGACCTGACCCCGGAGCCCATGGACCTCGACATAGCCTACGAGGATGACCACCTCCTGGTCATCTTCAAGCCTGCGGGGCTGGTGGTGCACCCATCCCCTTCCTCTCCGGCCGGGACACTCGTCAACGCCCTGCTCGCGCACTGCAGCGCGGGCCTGTCGGGCATATCCGGCGAACTCCGCCCCGGGATCGTGCACAGGCTCGACAAGGATACCACCGGTCTCCTCGTGGTCGCGAAGGACGACAGGACGCACGCCGGCCTGTCGGCCCAGCTCGCGGCGCGGACGGTAAAGAGGCGCTACCTCGCTCTCGTGTGGGGTAGGCCCGATCCGCCCGCGGGAAGGGTCGACGCTCCGATAGGCAGGGATCCCGGACAGCGCAAGCTCATGCGCATAACGACCACTGGCAGGCGCGCCGTGACCAACTACAGGGTCATGAGGGAGTTCGACCTGGCCTGCATGCTCGAGTGCAGGCTCGAAACCGGGCGGACCCACCAGATCAGGGTCCACATGGCCTCGATGGGCTGCCCGGTGATCGCCGATGCCAGATATGGCGGGATGAGGCCCCGCGGGATGCCGTCCACCGCATCTGCGAGGGCCTACGTGGCCGATGTGGTGCGCCTCGCCGGCCATCAGATGCTCCACGCCGAGACACTCGGCTTCATCCACCCCGTCACCGGGGAGGAGCTGGAGTTCAACGCCGCTCCCCCCCTCGAATTCCACCTTGCGCTCAAGAGGCTCGAGGAGGGGACCTGATGGGCGGTCCGCCGCGGGCCGCCGCCGGTCTGCTCGGCATGGTCTCCGCTCCGGCCGCATGCCTTCTCCTGAGCCCTGCGCTGCTCCCGGCGGCACTCCTGTTCCCCGTCCTGGGAACCTTCAGATGGAGGTTGAAGTGGCTCGCGGCGGCCCTGGCGGTGTCGGCCGCCCCTCTCGCAGTCGCCCTCTGGTTCGCCTTTTCGGATCCCGCGGGAGGCGTCCTGGCTCCGCTCAGGTGGGCGCTCTCGGTCTCGTGCGGCCTGTACTTCGCGAAGAGGGCCCCGGCGAAGGGGATCGGAGCGCTCCTCGGATCGTGGGCCGGCCGCGCGCCCGCGGGCCGTTCGCTCCTCGCCGATGCGGGTGACGTCCTCTCGGCCTCCGCGGAGATCCGCGAGGGCATGAGGGGTGTGCATCCTTTGCGCACCAGACCTGGGGAGATTGTCGAGAGGCTTTCCCGCTCCCTGTCGGCGTACAGGCCTGCGGCAGCGGATCCGGAGCCCGCGGGTCCGGCGATGATGGCCGAGGTCTGTGCTGCATGGGCGCTGCTTCTGGCCGGGGTGGCGGGGCTCTGATGGCTGTCAGGCTGCGATTCACGGTCGAATACGACGGTACGGGCTATGCCGGATGGCAGGCCCAGCCGGCAGGACGCACCGTCCAGGGCGAGATCGAGCGGTGCCTGGCTGTTCTCCTCGGCCGGCAGTGCCGGGTGACCGGCAGCGGGAGGACCGACGCCGGGGTGCATGCATCTGGCCAGGTCGCCCATGTCGACGTCGAAGAGGCCGAGGAGCGCCGCGTAGTAACGGGCCTTCCCGAAATCCTGCCGTCCGACGTCTCGATGCAAGACATCCGCCGTGCGGATCCCGGATTCCACGCCAGGTTCTCTGCGTGTGGGCGGGAATACTCCTACCGTATCCTGAAGGGCAGGAGCCCGCTTTCCGGGAGATACGCCTTCGAGTGCCCCTGGCCCTGCCTCGATACGGCCGCCATGAGGGCCGCAGCCGAGATGTCCGTCGGTGTGTCCGACTGGCGCGGCATGTCGAAGGAGGGCAGCGGGAACAGGACCTGGAGAGTCGACGTGCGCGCCGCGGATGTGGCGGAGGACGCCGGGGGCTGGACCCTGGTGATCCGCGCAGACAGATTCCTCAGGGGCATGGTCAGGATATGGGCCGGTACCCTCGTCGAGATCGGCCGGGGCAGGTTCGCTGCCGGGAGGGTGCGCGAGATCCTCGAAACCGGCGACAGGACGCTCGCGGGGCCGTCGCTTCCGGCGAAGGGTCTGACGCTGGTGAGAGTCGAATACGGGACGGAGATCGGATGAACCGTCACAGCGCAGCAGCGGTGGTTCTGGCGGCATCCGTTGCCGCCTGGTGCGGGTGCGGAGCCTCCTCGGCCAGTTCCGGGAGTTCCGGCGACCGCGTGCAGGCCTTGCCGGACGAAAGCGTGGTCGATCCCTACGGCGATCCCGTCGTCTATCCCGAGGATCCGTTCGAGGGCTTCCCCCTCGTGAACGAACTGGCGTATCCGGGAGAGCCGGGTACGGGTGCCGCGGAGCCTCCCGCAGCAGGTTCCTGGGCCGTCCAGGTGGCGGCATGCGCAGCCGAGGAGGATGCGGCGAGGCTGGCCGGGATCGCATCGGCGGCCACCGGGCTCGTGAGCCGGGTCGACTTCGAAGGCTCCTGGTGGAAGGTGAGGCTCGGTTCCTACGGCAGCAGGGAGGATGCAGGGGAGGGGCTCGAGACCGCCCTGTCGCACGGATACGGCGATGCCTGGATCGTGGAGCTCCTGCCTTGACACGGATCGGCGCCCTCCGCAATAATCCGGCCGATTCGGAGCGGGAATAGCTCAGTTGGTAGAGCTCCACCTTGCCAAGGTGGAGGTCGCGGGTTCGAGTCCCGTTTCCCGCTCCACAACCTCCCCCGCCGTCTCTGTAATGGTCTCTCCCGGATCGACCCGGGACTGCGGGGATGGATATGCCGGCACATAGGCGAGGCGGCGTAGCCAAGTGGTAAGGCAGCGGATTGCAAATCCGCCATACAGCGGTTCGACCCCGCTCGCCGCCTCCATACCTCCTGAAGCCCCGGAATCCGCCGGAGCCCTCCGGTGAAGGCCGGGAGAACCGCGGGCCTCCTGCTGGCGCTCCTCTGCCTGGCGTCCTTCATCATCGGATACGCGCTCGGGGATCCGTCGATCGTCTTCAGGAAGGCCGCCACGGTGTGCCTCGAATGCATCGGGGTCGGATGACCCGCGGGGCCGTCAGGATCCTGTCGCAGGCCGTCACGGCTGTTGCGGCGAACCTGCATCTCGCGGGATGGCTCGACGGAACCCTGTACAGAGGCCCCGCCAAGGCCTTCTGCATCCCCGGGCTCCACTGCTATTCGTGTCCATCAGCCATGCTGGCGTGCCCCATCGGTTCGGTCCAGAACCTGCTGGCCACTCCGGGCGGCCTCGCCGGGCTGTCCTCCCCGGCCTCGGGGCTGTGGACCCTGGCCGGGGTGGCTGGCTTCGTGATGCTTCCCGGATTCCTGGCGGGACGGATCGCCTGCTCGCACTTATGCCCTTTCGGGCTGTTCCAGGACGTCCTCCATCTCGTGCGGCTGCCCCCCCTCGACCCGCCGGACTCCCTGCGGAGGGCGAAGTATGCCGTGCTGGCTGTCTTCGTCCTGCTCCTGCCCCTGCTGCTGCGTACAGAGCCAGGCGGTGGCGGCGACCCGTGGTTCTGCAAGGCGGTGTGCCCGGCCGGGACTGTCTGGGCGGGATGGCCCCTGGTCCTCCTCGACGCGGGAAGGACCCTCCAGACCAGCTTCCTCTTCGCGTGGAAATCGGCCGTCGCCGCTCTGGTGGCAGCCCTCTCGACCTCTGTCAGCCGCCCGTTCTGCAGGTACCTCTGCCCGCTCGGCGCGGCGTGGGGGCTGGCGGGGAGGGTATCGGTGTTCTCGATGAGGGTTTCGGATTCCTGCACGGGTTGCGGAACGTGCCGGAGGGTCTGCCCGATGGGGATAGAGATCAGGTTCGATCCCTCCTCGGCCGAGTGCATAAGGTGCGGCCGCTGCATCGGAGCGTGCCCCGCGGGCGCGCTCTCGCACTCCGCGCGCAGGGGACGTCCCTAGGCCGTGCGAGCCAGGCGGTCCGACCTGGCCTGGATCGGCCTGGTGGCGGTGCTTCTCTTGCCGGTGGCGATCCATGTCGCCGATCACGGAGAGAGGACGGCAGCCACGGGCGGATCGCCGGCGTTCGAGGGCGGACGGGCCCTCGACAGCCTTCTCGAAGCGGGCGCAGGCAGGCCGGTCATCCTGAACTTCTGGGCGACGTGGTGTACGCCCTGCATCCGCGAGCTGCCCGAGATCGAAGCCGTGCTGGCCGGAGGCACTGTGCCGGTGACGGTCATAGGGGTGGACATAGGCGATCCCGAACCGGAGCCGTTCAGGCGGTACGCCTCGCAGGCCGGGCTCTCCTTCCCGATCGTATGGGTCGATCCGGAGACCGCGGCCCTGCTGGAGGAGAGGTATCGCCTCCCGGGTCTCCTCCCCTCGACGATAGTTCTCGACGGCGGCGGGGCCGAGGTGGCGAGGATCTCCGGGGCGCGAGACAGGGCGTTCTTCGAGGAACTGGTGTCGGGGCTCGGGGAATCCGGCTCCCCGCCGGGGGGGGATGAAGCCCAGCAGGCCGGGGGAGCGGTACACATCAACCTGGTCGGCACCCCGGGAGACCCGGCCTACGACGCGCTCGCGGCCGAGGCCCTGGCTCTCGCCGGAGCCGGCGGGGTGACTGCCTTCGATCCGGCGGTCCCTGCGGACAGCCAGGCGATGGCCGAACTCTCCCTCCCGTTCCTCGGACATCCCTATGCCCAGGCCTGCGTGGGGGAAGCATGCGGCAGACCTTCCTCCGATCCGGCAGCACTCCGCCAGACCGTGGAAGCCCTGTGACCCTTCTCCCGTCTCCTCACCGCCAAGCCACGGCCGTGACCGGGGAGTACAGGGGCGGGGGCTTTACAGCAGGGGCGAGCTTTGAGATATCCGTGCCGAAAGTGGGATCCATACATCGCGGAGGTGTGCATTGAAGATCCAGGAGCAGATCAAGGACGGCGTGACGATACTCAGGGTGTCCGGCAAGCTCATAAGCGGCCCCGAGCTCATGGAGCTCAAGACATCGTTCCAGAACGTGGTCAACCAGGACAGGCACAACAAGGTGCTGCTCGACCTCGGCGGGGTGTCGTGGATGGACAGCTCGGGCCTCGGTGTGATCGTGTCGGGCCACACCACGATCAGCAGGGCCGGCGGGGAGATAAAGATACTCAACGCCACCAAGAAGATACACGAGCTCTTCATCATCACGAAGCTCATCACGATCTTCGAGACCTTCCAGGACGAAGCCGAGGCGATCAGGAGCTTCGGAGGCGGTGCCGGGGCTTGAGCCCGATAAGCCTCGCCGTCCCGAGCATCGAGGCCTTTCTCGAACCCGTCCAGGTCTTCGTCGAGAAGGTGGGTCTGGCCGCCGGAGTCGAGGAGGACGAACTCACATCCCTCTCCATCTCGGTGCTCGAGCTCGTCAAGAACGGGATGGAGCACGGCAACGGGATGAACGCCGACAAGCAGGTCAGGGTCGACTTCGAGGTCCTCCCCGGCAGGCTGCTGGTGAAGGTGTCCGACACCGGATCATGGAAGCCGGAGTGCGATCTCGGCTACCAGCCCGGCGAGGGGGAGAAGCTCTTCTGCGACAGGGGCCGCGGGATTCTGATCGCGCGGAACCTCGCGAGATGGGTCGAATTCGGCCTAGACGAAGAAGGGAACACCAGGGTCACCCTGACCTGGCCCCTCACATAAGTGGAATACCTCCGACTCTGTCTCGCCGCCGAGAGGCGAGTGTTCCAGGGCGGGCTGGTCGAGTTGCTCAGGAACGACCTCGGAAGGGCACGTCCGCCTGCCTGGGCCGACGGCGTCGAGCTGGTCGACACGCCGTCCGATTCCGACGCGGTGCTCCTCGTATTCAACGGAGATCCTTCCGACGAGATCAGGAGGATCTTCTACGAGGGATTCGCCCTGTCGCTGCCCATGGCTGCCCTGAGCCTCGGCGAACCGGTCTCCGAGGACGCCATCCATGCAAAGCTGCGCTCCTGGAAGACCTTCTGGATCTTCGGAACGCCCGAGGAAGCCCTCCGGATCATGGCAGGCCAGGTTGCGGGATGGCTCTCGAACGTCTCCCGCGACGGGCTCCCCTATCCCTGTGGCGACAGCCTGCTCGAGAGCTTCGGGCACATAGACCGGGGGATGGTCGACACTCCCTCCCTCGACAGGTCCCTCGACGTCCTCAGACGGCGGGGGTTCGTCTGCCTGAGCGGGTCGCTCGGTTCGGGGAAGACCTCCATGGCTAGGCTCCTCCTGTCGATCTCGGCCGGGGAGGGGCTCAACCCGGTCGAGCTGATCTCCGCCGACCTCGATGTAAGGAAGGTCGAGAGCCTTCTCACGGGCCCGGAGGACTGCGCGGTCTTCTACGACCTGGACACGCTCAGGCGCTTCACCGGCATCTGGTCGGCCTACATCTGGGACGTCGCGCTCTCGCTGATGATACGGGCCACGGAGCACAGGCGCAGGCTCGTCCTCGCCTCGTCCTCCCCGAAGCTCGAGATCCTGTTCGCATCCTACGGCGACGCCCACGTCAGCCTGCCCGCGCCCGCCGGGAGCAGGGGCTGGAGGCTCGAACAGGGGCACGACGAATACGACAGGCTCCTCTCGCTGGACCCGATCGATGCGGCTGAACACGTGCTCATCTCGATGTACGAACCCCTCGTATCCGAGAACCTCTTCCAGCACACCCTCTTCGACCTCTGGGAGAGGCTCTTCCTGATCCACGCCGGGAGGTTCCCATCCCCCGACGAGCTGACGGCGCGATATGCCGGAAGCGACGCGGCCAGGGGCGTGGCCCCGTTCAGGCGTGTGACGATAGACGGCGAGCACCATTTCGCCACGTCCGACGCAACCCTGATGAATGCTGCCGACGACGCGATCAGGACCATGGTCTCCCGCGGAGACCCGCTGGTGCACTCCATCTCGGAGATCCTCCTCTCTTCGCGCGAATCGAGGGTCAGGAAGGCCGGCTTCAGCCTCGCTCACTTCCATCCCGTCTTCTCCGCCGACGAGAAGGCGGTCCTGCTCCATGCCGCCTCGCGCGAGGAGGACGGGGACAACCTCGTGGACGTCCTCACGGTCCTCCTCAAGGATCCGTCCGCCGTCGACGGGGGGATAGCAAGCCTCTGCGACAGGCTGTCGTCATCCCCCGATCCCGGCAAGAGGAGGAGCCTCGCCGAGGCCGCCTCCATGCAGTGGACCAGATCGGATGTCCGCTTCCGCGACATCCTCGGGCGCCTGGTCTCCGACCCCGACGCTTCGGTGAGGGCCTCCTTCATGCACGGCATCTCGATCTGGGGGCTCGCCGACGATCCAGGCGGCTACTACTCGACACTGGTCGGGGATCCGTCGGAGGAGGTCAGGGGGGAGCTGATGGCCTTCATCGGCAGCAGGTTCCCACGGGTGGGCGCCGACGAGAAGGAAGCCGTCAACGGCGTGCTGTCCTCGGGCAACGGGAGGCTCTCGGCCAGGCTCGCATGGGGCCTGCTCAACAGGGCTCCCGAGGAGTTCTCGGAGGAGTTCACGGATCTCCTCTGGATCCTGCTGGGCAAGCTCCCGTCGGGCGGCAAGGGCATGGTGGCCAGGCAGATCGGCGGGAGGCTGAGGTACTTCGACGGGGACGTCAGGAGGGCTCTTGTCTCGAACCTCGAGGAGAAGGACCAGACAGCCATTGTCACGTGCCTCCTGATGAACCACTCCTGGCTCACCCGCGAGGAGGACGACAGGCTCTGGAACATCGCCAAGAGCCGCATCTCGGGCGACCATCCCTTCGCGTCGCTCATACTCAGGTACTTCAGGGTGTTCGACAGGGAGCGCCAGATAGACCTCGTGGAGACGGCGCTCGGTTCCGAAGCCTACCAGGGCCGCGAAGCGCTCGGGCAGCTCATGGCCAGGCAGAGGTGGGACCTCGTCGAGATAACCTCCCTCACTTGCCGCAAGCTCATCGGGACGGGTCCGGCCGAGACCAGGGCCCGTCTCGCATGGTTCGTGATCCTGAATCTCGAATCTCTCGGAGTGGACGGGCGCGTCTTCGTGGACGACCTGGCTGCCGACTCCTCGCCCCTGGTGAGGGCCTCCCTCGCCCGCGCCATCCTGAGGCAGGGCCTGGGAGGCGAAACTGCCGAGCACATCCTCGGCGCACTGGCCGGTGACCCTGAGAGGTCCGTCAGGGCCGTGGCCGGAGAGGCCCTGGGAAGGCTTTCGGGCAGGCTCGGGCCGGTGTGTTCCGAAGCGCTGGGGAAGCTCCTGGCAGACGACGACTCCACCGTGAGATCGAGAGCCGTCAGGGGGGTGGTGGACGCCATCCACCTGCCCGTGGCCGGGATGCTCTCCCGCCTCGCAGATGCGTCCGCCGATCCGTCACCCGGGGTCAGACGCGAGGTGGTATCCCTCCTGGAGGAGCACCACCAGCTCCTGTCCGAACCGGATACCGCCGAGATCGTCTCGGGGCTCCTCAAGGACCCTGACGAGAAGATCAGGATGGAATCGGCCAGGCTCGTTACTTCGAGCCCGGTGCTGCTGGCTTCGGAGCCGGTCCGCAGGAGGCTGCCCGACCTGCTCCTGAACAGAGTCTCCTCCGGAGCGACCATCCAGGAGGAGCTGAGCACGGCGCGGGAGATACAGAAGGACCTGCTCCCCGACCACGCCCCGAGGCTGGAGGCCTACGACGTGGAATCCTTCTACAGCCCAGCGCGCGAGATAGGCGGCGACTACTACGACTTCTTCGAACTGCCCGAGAACAACCTCGGTCTTGCGGTCGGAGACGTGACGGGGAAGGGCATCCCCGCTGCCCTGACCATGGCCAGCCTGAAGGGCAACCTCAACGCACAGGTCCAGAACGTCTATTCGATCAGCGAGATCATGCGCCGTGTCAACGACTCGATCTCGGCAGGGGCGGAGGGCTCCTCCCTCGCCGGCCTCTTCTACGGCGTGCTGAACCTGGACAGCGGCCTGCTGACCTACGTCAACGCCGGCCACAATCCCCCTGTGCTGGTGAAGAGGGAGGGCCAGACGAAGCTGCTCACCGAGGGCGGGCTCCTCCTCGGCGCCGTCCCTGGAGCCGAGTACGAGCACGGCTTCATGAACCTCGAGACTGCCGACGTGCTGATCCTCTACACGGACGGCATCACGGAGGCCATGGACCGGGACGGAGAGGAGTTCGGCCTCTCCCGCCTCGTGGACGTGGCACTGAGATCGAGGGACCTCTCGAGCAGGCAGATAGTCTCCAGGATCCTGGATTCGGTGAAGAGGCATTCGGCCGGGCAGCCCAGAGCGGACGACCAGACGCTGGTCGTAGTGAGGCACAGATGATCCACAACGTTTTCGTCCTGTCTGATTTCGGAACCAGGGACACCTACTGCGGCCAGATGAAGGCAGCCCTCCTCGGAGCTCTAGGGGGGCAGGCGAACCTAGTCGACCTCACGTGCAGCATCCCGCCGGGCGACATCCGCGGCGGAGCGTTCGACCTCATGGTGAGCCTTCCCCGCCTTCCGCGCGGATCGGGCGTGCTGGCCGTGGTCGATCCCGGCGTGGGCACCTCCCGGAGGGCGATCCTGGCCGAGTGCGGGGGATGCGTGACCGCCTGCCCCGACAACGGGCTCCTGAGCTGGGTGGACACCGAGAGGGCCTACTCCCTGCCGATCCCCGCGCACCCCTGCAGCCCCACATTCCACGCCAGGGACATCTTCGCGCCCGCCCTTGCGAGGGCGCTCTCCGACAGGGGCTGGGTGGAATCGCTCGAAGCGGTCGACCCGGCCACGCTGGTGAGGTTCCCGAAGGGCTCGGCCTCGGCCAGGGGGGACGTGCTCGATGTCCCGATCGCGAGGGTGGACGGTTTCGGCAACTGCATACTCTGGCTGACATGGGAGGATCTCGGCGGGCGCGAGCCCATCGCTCTGAGGAATCCCAGGGGCAGCAGCTTCACGATCAGGCCGGCCGACACCTACGGTCCCGCGAGGCCCGGCCTCCTGCTCCTCGAAGGGAGCTGCGGCCTGCTCGAGGTCGCCCTCAGCGGCGGCAGCGCCTCTTTCTTCACGGGCCTCTCGGAAGGCGACACTGTCGAGGTGAGCTTCCCGGGATGAATCGGGTCGCCCTGCTCCTGCACCTCTACCAGCCGCCCACCCAGGACGCGGAGACCCTCGCCCTGGTCGACCGGGAATGTTATGCGCCCCTCGCCCGTGCCCTGGCAGCCACGGGTGCGGGGGTGACGCTAAACATCAACCTGTCCCTGACCAGGCGGCTCTCCGGGAGCGCGCCCGGGACCCTCGAAACCCTGGCGGGCGCCCGGGGATTCGAGCTCTGCACGACGGGGGCCTACCACCCCATACTGCCCCTGGTGCCTCCATCGGAGGCCGGGAGGCAGATCCGGCTCAACACCGAAGGGAACGCCTCCTTCCTGCCGGGCAGGGATATCAGGGGCGTGTTCCCTCCCGAGATGGCCTGGGACCCGTCCCTCGCCCCCCTCTTCTCCAGCCTGGGCTTGGGCTGGACGATCACCGACGACATCCCCTGGGTCCACTCCGGCAGGCAGGCCCCGTTCGACTGGATACCTTCGGTGGGCGGGCTGCGCGTCTTCCTGAGGAGCAACTTCTGGAGCAACAGGATTGCGTTCCACGAGACCGACGGGCAATCCACCGCCCTGCGCCTCCTGGACGGGCTCTCACGCTGGTCCGGCGGCCGTGACGCGTACATCGTCATCGCCCTCGACGGGGAGACCTTCGGACACCACAGGAAGGGAGCCGTCGAGAGATTCCTCATACCGTTCCTCGAGACTGTCCCGAAGGCCGGTGGCGCCCGGCTCTCGACCCTGTCGGAAGTGGCTGATGCCTTTTCTGCGAGCGAGGCCGAGGTGCCCCGCGGTTCCTGGTCGACAACGCCGGCCGACCTCGAAAGGGGAGTCCCCTGGCCCCTGTGGAGCGATCCGGACGTTCCGGACCATTCCGCCCTGTACACACTGAGGGACCTGGTGCTCCCGTGGGCGCGGGGGTGCTCTGGAGGGGATGTTGCGGCCCTCGTCGACGGGATGTTATACTCGTGCCCGTTCTGGTGGGCCTCCGGTGGCAGATACGATGCCGTCCAGGTCCGCAGGGGCGTCGGATCGATGCTGGAGGCCGCGTTCGCGGCCTTCCGCGAGACAGGCGACAGGAAGAGGCTCGACGCGGTCCTCGCGGCGGCGGGGGCCGTTCCGTCCATGAGCAGGAGAGGATAGACGCAATGCCGAAGAAGGATCGCAGCTTTACCGCGAAACTCGCCCACGAGGTGAGGACGATCGCTCACGAGAACTGCCCGGTTTGCGGCAAGGACAAGGTTCCTGTCGTGCACTACGCCTCCGTCACCGACGACCAGGGGAACTGGCGCCCCCAGCGCAGAAGGATCAAGCTCTGCGACTGCAACAGGAAGCAGATCTACGGCTGAACCGCAGCCTGTCCCGCTCGAGGGGGTTCTGTTCCTGACCGCGGGAAGCGGCACCAGGGCGGAACCCCTTTCCTTTCTCAGACCCAAGTCGCTCCTTCCGTGGGGAGCGGGAACTGTCCTGGGCAGACTGGCAGCCTCAATCGGCGCCCTGGGACCCGGCAGGATCCTGGCCAACGCCTCCAGGTGCCCCGATCTGGTGAGGCGGACGATCGAGGAAGCCACCGGGTCGGAGTGCGGTATCCTCTTCGAGAGCAGGCCGCTGGGCGCCTGCAGGACCATCGCCGGGCTCGCCGGCGAGGCCCGGGGGACATGGTTCGTGGTGAACACCGACATGGTGACGGATGCCGACCCTGGAGCGATGCTCGCGGCGCATCTGAGTTCCGGCAGCGACTGGACCGTGCTGGCCGGGCCCCCCGTCCAGGGATACGGGAGGCTCGCGTCGGGGTGTGACGGTTCGTTCGGATGCGGGCCCTGCGGGATGCACTACTGGGGCATCGGCATCATGGAGCCGGTTGTGTTCGGGCTGGCTTCGAGGATGCCGGGCGCCGGCATGTTCGACGGGCTCGCCGGATCCGCCTCGGAAGCCGGGATGAGGCTCGCGGTGCACGAAGCCGGACCAGGGGCCTCGTGGATCGACACGGGCTCCGTGGAGAGCTACAGGGCGGGGCTCCTCTCGACGGGTTCCTTCGTCCATCCGGACGCGGTCGTGGAGGATGGAGCCGCGCTCTCGGGCCGCTGGTTCATGGGCAGGGGCTGCCGGGTGCGCAGAGGAGCGCGGCTTGCCGATTCGGTGATGCTGGACGGATCGGAGCTGGCGGGAGGGGAACTCGTATCGTCGGTGCTGCCGTGGGACGAGGTGCGCGGCGGTTCGCCACCCGGTGCCGGAATGGAGTAGACTCTGACCCGTGCGGCGGTCGGACCGCCGACGGCCTTCTCCGGGAGCCAGTGTGATGCCTGAGACCGGTACGCTCGGAATGTTCGAGGAATGGGTGCGGAGCAGGGTGGGGCCCGTCACGGGGTTCACCCCGCTGGCCGGCGACGCGTCCCGGCGGTCATTCTTCCGGGTCGTGACGCAGTACGAGTCCTTCATCGCGATGGAGAGCGGCAGGATCCCGATGGACTCCTGGGTCGACATCAACAACCTCCTGCACTCCAGGAAGTTCCCGGTGCCCGAGCTCTACTTCACGGACATCCCCGCCGGCTGGGCCATCATGGAGGACCTGGGCGACACGAGGCTCCTGGATCTGCCTCCCGCAGGCTACATGAAGTCGCTGGGCGACGCCCTCGAGCTCCTCGAGCGCATGCAGAGGGAGCTCTCGCAGTCCGAATGCGCCGAGTCGATCGCGGGGAGGCGCCATTTCACCGCGAGCTTCTTCGCCGCCGAACTCGACCATACTCTCGAGCACCTCTTCTTCAGGCTGCTCCGCGTCCCGCCCGACGAGGTGAAGGCCCTCCAGGAGCATTTCCGGAACCTCTGCGCGCTGGTTTCCGAAGGCCCGCGGGTCTTCGCCCACAGGGACTTCCACAGCGCCAACCTGATGATCAGGTCAGGCTCGGTGGTCATGGTGGACTGGCAGGACGCGCGGTTCGGCCCTCCCGAATACGACCTGGTGAGCATGCTGAGGGACAGCTACGTCGACATCGGCTCCACATGGGAGACCCTTGCGAGGAAGTTCCTTCACTCCACGGGGAGGTCGAACCTGTTCAGGGTCGCGGCCTGCGCCTGCCAGAGGAGCCTGAAGGCCGCCGGGACGTTCGCCTACCAGTACAGGGCCTTCGAGCGGGCCGGCTATCTCGACTCCCTGCCCAGGACCATGAGGTATCTCGACGACTACGCCAGGCTGTGCCCCAGGCTGAAGCCCCTGGTGGACGACGTTTACAGGATTCTCGACACCCATACCGGGGAGATCGACCTGACCTCCTTCAGGGAGGCCGACGCTCCCGTATTCCCGGGCAGACCCGCCCACGGAGCATGATGAAGAAGCGCATTCTCACGGGCGACAGGCCCACCGGGGCCCTCCACCTGGGCCACCTCGTGGGCTCCCTCCTCAACAGGGCCGCCCTGCAGGACCAGTACGAGACTTTCATCATAGTCGCCGACGTGCAGGCGCTCACGACCAACTTCGACAGGCCGGACCGCCTTTCGGACGACGTCAGGCAGGTGGCCCTGGACAACATCTCGGCCGGGCTCGACCCGGAGAAGTCGGTGATGTTCGTGCAGAGCATGGTCCCGGGGATAGCCGAGCTGACCGTGTTCTTCTCCATGCTCGTCACTGTGAACAGGCTCAGGCACAACCCCACGATCAAGTCGGAGGCCGGCTCGTACGGATACACCGACATGACCTACGGCTTCCTGGGGTATCCCGTCAGCCAGGCGGCGGACATCCTCTTCTGCAGGGCCGACCTGGTGCCGGTCGGGGAGGACCAGCTCCCGCACATCGAGATGACCAGGTTCGTGGCCGGGAGGTTCAACGAGCTCTACGGCCCCGTCTTCCCCGAGCCCGAGGCTCTCGTCAGCCGAGTTCCGAGGCTCGTGGGAACGGACGGCGCGGCCAAGATGTCCAAGTCCCTCGGAAACTGCATCCATCTCTCCGACGAGCCGGCCGTCGTGCGCGAGAAGGTGATGTCGGCCGTCACGGATCCCGCGCGGATACACAAGTCCGATCCCGGCCATCCCGAGATCTGCACGATAGCCGCCTATCACAGGGCTTTCAACGCGCCGGAGTCGCTGTCCGTCGAGGAGAGCTGCAGGGCGGGCACCATCGGTTGCGTGGCGTGTAAGAAGCGGATGGTCGAGGTCCTGGAGGCCCTGCTCTCCCCGATGCGCGAGAGGCGGGCCGCCTTCTCCGGGCCGGGCCTGATCGACGAGATACTGGTCGAAGGCACGAAGAGGGCCTGCACCGAGGCGGACGAGACGCTCGGACGGGTCCGCCGGGCCATGAGGATAGACTACTTCGGAGGGCGCGATGCTTAGGCTGCACGACACGCTGACAGGCTCCACCAGGGACTTCGAGCCCCTGTCGCCCCCTTCGGCCGGGGTCTACGTCTGCGGGCCGACTGTCTACGGCGACAGCCACCTCGGACACGCGAAGAGCTACGTCTCGTTCGACGTCCTTGTGAGGTTCATGAGGCATGAAGGCTATCGCGTCAGGTACGTGCAGAACATCACCGACGTGGGCCACCTGTCAGAGAACTCCGAGACCGGCGACGACAAGCTCCAGAGGCAGGCCAGGCTCGAGAGGCTCGAGCCCATGGAGATAGCCGAGAAGTACACCAGGTCCTACTTCGAGGACATGGACAGGCTTGGGAACCTCAGGCCCGACATCTCGCCGCGGGCCTCGGGGCACATACCGGAGCAGATCGAACTGGTGAGGGCGCTCATCGAGAAGGGGCACGCGTACCAGGCCGGGGGGAACGTCTATTTCTCCGTCAGGAGCTTCCCGGGATACGGCAGGCTCTCGGGGCGCAGGCCGGACGAACTCGTTGCGGGCACCAGGGTGGAGGTGCAGTCCGACAAGCGCGATCCGCTGGACTTCGCCCTCTGGAAGGAGGCCGACTCGGGGCACATCCTGAAGTGGCGCTCGCCCTGGGGCTGGGGCTTCCCGGGATGGCACCTCGAATGCTCGGCGATGGCCATGCGCTACCTCGGCGAGTCCATAGACATCCACGGGGGAGGGCTGGAGAACGTCTTCCCGCACCACGAGTCCGAGATAGCCCAGAGCGAGGCGGCCACCGGGAGGCAGTTCGCGAGGTTCTGGCTGCACAACAACATGGTGACCATCGACGGACAGAAGATGGGCAAGAGCCTCGGGAACGCGCGGTCGCTCAAGGAGATGTTCGAGCGGTACGATCCGATGACAATCAGGCTCTACATCCTGCGCAGCCACTACCGCAGCCCGCTGGACTTCTCCGACGAGGGGCTGTCGTCCGCCGCGAGCGCCCTGGGGAGGATCCGCGATCTGGCATCGAGGCTCGGCCCTGCCGACCCGGTGGGCGCGGCGCCCGACTCCGCCGTCTCGTTCGTGGAGGAGGCCCTGGCCTCATTCACCGGCAGGCTCTCGGAAGACCTGGACACGCCCGGAGCCGTGGCCGTGCTGTTCGACTACGTCAGGAGATGCAACCAGGCGCTGGAGACGGGTGTCGAACCGGGCCCGAGGGCCGCGATGTCGGGCGGGCTCTCGCTGATGGCCTGCGAACTGCTGGGCCTCTCTGCCCGGGCTGCATCCGCATCATCCGATACGGAGCCTCTCCTGCTCGGGCTGCTGTCCGGATACAGGTCGATGCTCAGGGAGCGGAAGCTGTTCGCAGAGGCCGACGGGATGCGCGACGCCCTGGCCGCCGGGGGCTACTCGGTGAAGGACATGCCCGGCGGCGCAAGCCTGATCGAGAGGATCAGCCGCGCTCTCTGATCCTGGCCGCGAGGCGGCTCTTCAGGCGGTCGGCGGTGTTCGGGTGCACGATTCGCTTGCGGCCGGCCCTGTCGAGCAGGCACTGGGCGGTCTTCATCGCCTCGGTGCCCTCTTCGGCCGTGGAGGCCTCGCGCACGCGGCGCATCGCGGTCCTGAGCGTGCGGAGCTGGCTCTTGACCTGGAGATGCCTCCTGGCATCCTTCCTCATGTTCTTGGCCGCACTGGCGCTCCTTGCCAAGCGTGGTCTCCTTTCACAGTATTGGGAAAACCCGTGCTCTCTCGGAGGAACCCTTCCGGATCCTCCGGTGTTATCCGTTTCGAGGCCCAAAACTAGCTATTCATATGCCTGAAGTCAACAACCATGGAGGCTGAGATGAGGTTCGGCTCTCTTCTGCTGATCCTGGCTGCCGCGGTTCCCGCATCGGCCGAGAGGCTCGTGCGGATCTTCGATGTAGCGCCGGGAACGCTCGACGTTCTGGCGGCCGACGGGATGGACATCGCCGCCGCAAACGCCAGGGAGGGCTGGATCGACGTCTACCTCCCCGACAGGGAGACCGGCCTCGCCGCCCTCTATTCCGGCAGGTACGAGGTCCTGCCGGCCGAGTGGGGCATGCTGACCGACGAGAACAGGGGCAATGCCGGAGCATACTACAGCTGGGAGGAGAACAACGCCTTCTGGGCCACCCTCTCGGCAGAGCACTCCGATCTCGTGGACACGCCCGTGTCGATCGGCACGTCGGTGCAGGGCCGCGACATCATGATGATCCGCATGTCGAGCTCCATCGGCGGGTCGTACAAGCCCGCCATGTTCTTCACGGCCCTCACCCATGCCCGCGAGCCGGGCGGCAACGCCTGCCTCATCGACTTCGCGGACTGGCTGGCCACCAACTACGACACCGACACGATGGCCACATGGATCCTCGACAACACCCAGGTCTACTTCGTGCCCATCGTCAACCCCGACAGCTACATACTCAACTGCAACCCGATGGGCGGCAACGTCCGGAAGAACCAGAGCTCCCCCGACGGGGTCGACCTCAACAGGAACTATCCGTACCAGTGGGGCTACGACGACGAGGGCTCGAGCCCGGATCCCTACGACGAGACCTACCGCGGTCCGAGCGCCGGCAGCGAGCCCGAGACGCAGACCGTGATGAACCTGATAGACTCGATCGACCCCGTGGGCGGCATCCACTACCACACATACGGCGGGTACCTGCTCAGGCCCTTCGGATACAACGGCAGCAGCACCCCCGACGAGGCCACCTACGCCGCCTGGAGCGCGGCCATGACCGAGTACAACGGCTACGCCGCGGGCCAGTGCGGCGACGTGCTGGGCTACAACGCCAACGGCGACGCGGTCGACTGGACGTACTGGAACGGCGGCGGGCACCCCAGGTGCATGGCCATGACGGTGGAGTGCGACGAGGACGGCTTCTGGGGCAACCAGAGCAACCCCTCGGGGCTCGCGGCGATGGAAGAGTCGTGCCGCTACATGAACATCCTGATCTGCATGATGGCCCCGGGCTTCACGGGCATCGAGGATCAGGAGGGCGCCCCCGTCCCCGGCGGGCTCTCGGTCGGGCCCGTGTGGCCCAACCCTGCGTCGATCTCCGCCTCGGCCACCGTCACGATGGTCAGCCCGGGCGCGGTGGACCTGAGGGTGCTCGACCTCGCGGGAAGGGTCGTCACTGAAGTACCTGCGATCAGCCTGCAGGAGGGCGCCAACGAGGTATCGATCCCCGTCGACGGGCTGCCTGCCGGGGTTTACACCCTCGAGGCAACCGGACAGGGCCTGGGCGCCGCCAGCAGGTTCGCGGTTCTCAGGTAGCGGGTTTACGGGCTAGTGACGGGCGCTGAACAGGCGGGGGAGCAGCAGGACCACTACCAGGTCCTCGGCGTGGCCCGGAACGCCTCGAAGGAGGACATAGAGAAGGCCTACTTCGATCTCGCCAAGCGCCTGCACCCGGACATAGCGGGCGGCGGCCCCGAGGCCACCGCCCGCTTCATGCTGATCAACGAGGCCTACCAGGTCCTCGGTTCGATCACCTCCAGGCGCGAGTACGACCTGACCCTCTCCCCGATCCAGGGCATCGAATCGACTGCCGTGAGGGAGGAGCGCGGGAAATCGTCCTCCGGCGCGGCCGGGACGGCCGAGGCCGGCAGGGAGGAGCCCAGGGCGGGAGCCGCCCAGAGGCTCGACGACAAGGTCAGGCGGACCATCCGGCAGGCCGACAGGCTCTGCGAGCAGGGCAACTTCTGGCAGGCCTCGGACATGATGCAGAGGCTCATCCCGCAGTACCCGCGCCAGCCCGCGCTCAGGCGCGCGCTGGCCAGGGCCGCCGCCGGCAAGCTCCGGCACAGGGAGGCCGCCGACCACCTCAGGATAGCCTGCGAAGTCGAGTACTTCAACTCCGACAACCATGTCCTCCTGGGCGAGGCGTACATGAAGGGCAAGCAGTGGCAGAAGGCCAGGGACGCCCTGAACGACGCGCTGTCCTGGAACGAGGACAACGAGAGGGCGAAGCGGGACCTCCTGGAGGTCAGGAAGCACCTGGGCGAGGACGAGCCCTTCCTGAAGAGGCTCCTGAAGAGGCTCACACAGCCCGTGGGCGGCCCGAAGAAGGACGAAAGGCCCGGTGCCAAGGGCAGGAAGTGAGCCAGGGATCGGCTGCGACGGATGACCGCGCATTCTTACGCGGAGGGACGTGAAACTGGTGCCCAGGGAAAGTGAAAGGCTCTACTATTCGATCAGCGAGGTCTGCGACATGACCGACCTCAAGCCTCACGTCCTCAGGTACTGGGAGACGGCGTTCCCCATGCTGCGTCCCTCCAAGAACCAGTCCGGCAACAGGGTCTACAGGCCGCGCGACCTGGAGCTCATCAGGCTCATCCGCAGGCTCCTGTACGAGGAGAGGTTCACTGTCGACGGGGCCAGGCAGAAGATAGAGGAGCTGAGGCACGCCGCCGGCCAGGAGCAGATGGAGCTCGAGATCCCGGCCGAAGCCGCCCCCGGCTCCGGAGGCAGCCCGCTGTCGGAAGCCTGCAACGAGCTGCGGGCCATCATAGAAGCCCTCGGGAGGGACCCCATGGCCGTTGACGGGGGCGGAGTTTCGACGTAGAGTTTCCGGCCGGTCGGGGCGTGGCGCAGTCCGGTAGCGCACTTGAATGGGGTTCAAGGGGTCGCTGGTTCGAATCCAGTCGCCCCGACCAGCTTTCTACCACGGGCCGGGCCGCTTCGCGGCCCTCTTCCTGCAGACAAGCCACGGATCGGTGGGCCGTTGACCGACTTCAGCAAGCCCCGCGGAGAGATGATCCGGAGGCTGGCGGCATCCGTAGACCCGTCCGACCCCGCGGCGGTCCGCGTCCTCGATGCGATGGCCTCCATCCCCAGACACCTGTTCGTGGAGCCGCCCCTGTGGCACAGGGCCTACGCCGACTCCTCGCTGCCCATAGGCCGGGGCCAGACCCTCAGCCAGCCCGCGACGGTTCTCACCTGCCTCACGGCACTCGACCCCGGACCATCGGATTCGATGCTCGAGATAGGCAGCGGCAGCGGATACCTGGCATGCCTGGCCGGGATGCTGTGCGGCCGCGTCACCGCTATCGAGACGATGCTCGACCTGGTCCACAGGTCCAGGAAGGTGATCGAGGGCCTCGGGCTGTCCAACGTCCACGTGAACTACGGGGACGGCAGCGCGGGATGGCCTTCGGGCGCGCCGTACGATTGCATACTCCTGAGCGCCGCCTCGCGGTCCGTCCACCCGGCCCTGTTCGACCAGCTCGCCGAGGGGGGCAGGCTGGGAGCCCCGGTGCAGGCCGAAGGGGGGCAGGTGCTCAGGTTCTTCAGGAAGACCGACGGCGGGATGGCGGAGTACGGTGAGGCCGTGCCGTGCAGGTTCGTGCCGCTCACGGGGAGGTTCGGGTCGGATGGGTGAATGGATCCTCGCAAAGCTGGCATTCCTGCCCGACTGGGCCCAGATGCTGCTGCTCTCCGCGATTCCCCTGACGGAGCTCAGGGCGAGCATACCGATAGCGTTCACCCTGATGAAGGACTCGTGGGGCTGGGACTGGTGGCAGATCTACATCCTCGCGGTCGCGGGCAACATGCTCCCGGTGCCCTTCATACTCTGGCTGCTGGACCCCGTCAGCAGGTTCCTCTCGAGGTGGCGGATCTTCAGGAGGTTCTTCGAGGGTGTGTTCGAGCGGGCGAGGAAGAGGGCCGGGAGCAGCATCGAGAAGTACGAGGCGCTGGGACTGGCAGTGTTCGTGGCCATCCCCCTGCCGATGACCGGAGCCTGGTCGGGGTGCGTGGCCGCCATGCTATTCGGCATCCCGTTCCGGCTGGCCCTTCCCTCGATAGCGCTCGGAGTCGCGGGAGCCGGGGCAATAGTGACCCTCGTGATGACCGGAGTGCTCGCCGGAGCTGGTTTCCTCATAGGGCGTTGACCCTCCGGAGAGTGCCAAGCTAGATTCGGTGACCGTCGGGGCGTAGCGCAGTCCGGCTAGCGCGCCTGGTTCGGGACCAGGAGGTCGGAGGTTCAAATCCTCTCGCCCCGACCACATTTCTCCGGGAGTCCGATGGCCGGACCTTTCAGCACCGTTTCGATCGCCGGTTCGGCGGATGCGCCCGAAGGGCACCTCGCATTCGCCAGGAAGCTCGGATTCCTCCTCGGATCGTCAGGCTACACCGTGGTCTGCGGGGGAGGGCACGGCGTGATGGAGGAGGCCTGCAGGGGCGCACGGGAAGCCGGCGGGCTGACGGTCGGAATCCTGCCCGGCACCGATCCTTCCGAGGGGAACCCCTGTCTGGACATCGTTCTGCCCACCGGTCTCGGGCTCGGCCGGAACAGGGCCGTGGCCCTGGCCGGGTCGTGCCTCGTGGCTGTCGGCGGCGCGAACGGCACTCTCTCCGAGATCGCATACGCACTCCAGGCCGGGAGGCCTGTGTGCTGCCACGGGACATGGACCGTCATTCCGGGCGTGGCCCAGGCCGCGACCCCGGAGGAGGCCTTCTCGTTCGTCGAGGAGTGCGGGAGGAAAAAGCCATGAGGAGCGCAGAGGATCTCGAGAAGCTCATCAGGAACGTCCCCGACTTCCCCAGGCCCCCCGTGGTCTTCAAGGACATCACCACGATCCTCACCGAGCCGGGTGCGCTGGGCGACGCGGTCACGCTCCTCGAGCGCCGCACGGCCTCGATCAGGTACGATGCCGTGGCCTCGATCGAATCGAGGGGCTTCGTGTTCGGGGCCGTCCTGGCTGAACGGAGGGGTCTGCCGCTGGTGCTCGTGAGGAAGCCGGGCAAGCTGCCCGCAGAGACCATAGGGGAGGACTACGACCTGGAATACGGCAGCGCGAGGGTCGAGATGCACAAGGGCTCCCTCCCCTCCGGGACCAGGGTGTTCGTGGTCGACGACCTGGTGGCCACCGGCGGGTCGGCGCTGGCCGCCTGCCGTCTCGTGGAGAGGGACGGCGGTATCGTCGCCGGAGCCGGCTTCATCGTGAACCTCGAGTTCCTCGGCGGGCGGGCCCGCCTCGAGGATGCGGGCTATCAGGTCGGGTTCGTCATAAGGGTCGATTCGGAACAGCCGGTTTGACCCGGCCGGCCGCCGGGTCCCATATTCCGCTCCAAGTTCCGGGGGCATCCCGCCTCCGGGGCCGTCACGTCGAAAGGTGGTTTCCATGAGGTTCCTCCTCACGTTGTCCATGGCCGCAATGCTGGCTATCCTGCCGGGATGCGGCGAGAAGCCCGCCGATGAGCAGGGTGCGGACTCCACGGCGGTGGCCGGCGATCAGGGCGTTCCCCGGATCGATCTCCAGACCCCCGAGCTGGCCGTCGGCCAGTGGATCTGCTACGGCGTCAACCAGGATTCCACCGAGGTGAAGCTCTCCGTAGTCTCCACCCAGGAAATGGCCGGCGTCGAGTGCTTCTGGGTCCAGGTCGAAAGCCAGGGCGAATCCGTCCAGATCCTGGTCGATCCCGCCCGGATCCGCGATGTGATGACCAGGACGTCCGAGACTGCCAACGAGTTCTATGCCGACCCCGCTGCCTACGTCGCGGCCAACGTGCCGTCCGACCCCCGGCAGATGCTCACCACCGAGGAGAACATCCAGAACTTCATGGCCCTCGTCGGCGCCATCAAGATGGTGAAGGTCATGGACAACGGCACGCTGATGGCCTACGACCTCTCCAACGTCCCCGCCACGATCGAGCCCGTCCTGTCCGACTCCGCGTTCCTCGCGCAGCTCCAGGCCGGGATGCAGATCGAGGTCGGCGACGAGGCCGCGACCGACAGCCTGCTCGAGAAGATCTCCCAGTACGAGTTCACCTCCGAGAACACCGACATGGACATCGCCGGCACCAGCATGGGCGGCTCGATGTTCACGGTGACGGGCCCCGAGATGGCGGCCGAGGTCTTCCTCTGCGCAGATCTCCCGATCATCCCTCTGGGATACGCGAAGGCCACCAGGGCCACCGACGGTGACGAGCAGATCCTCAGCGTCCGCGGCTTCGGAATGGAGGGCGCGGTGGACCTCATGCCAGGAACCCCCGCCCAGACCGTGGACGTGGCTCCGATGGTCCAGATGCTCATCATGCAGATGCAGAGCCAGATGCAGCAGCCCCAGGGGGCGCAGGGCAACCTATAGCCTCCCCGGTCAGTACCATGCGGAGAGCCCGGGCGAAGGCCCGGGCTCTTCTCACGGATGCCCCCTCCTTTGTAGGATAGCTGCGTGGGAAACGACGCAGTTCACGCAGCCAGGAGGCCGCCTCTCGCGGATTCCCTCAGGCCGTCCAGCCTAGAGGGCATGGTGGGGCAGGCGCATCTCCTGTCTCCCGGGGCGCCCTTCATGCGTGCGCTCCGTTCCGACTCGCTCGGTTCGTTCATCCTGTGGGGCCCTCCCGGGACGGGGAAGACAACGCTCGCCCTCCTGGTCGCGGGTGAGACGAAGGAGTTCTTCGTCCGGTTCAGCGCCGTCACAGGAGGGGTCCCCCTCGTCAGGAAGATCGTCGAGGAGGCCGCCGAAAGGCGCTCCGGAGGAGTTTCCACGCTCCTCTTCGTCGACGAGATACACAGGTTCAACCGGGCCCAGCAGGATGCTTTCCTGCCCCATGTCGAGGACGGCACCATCCGCCTCGTGGGCGCGACCACAGAGAATCCCTCGTTCGAGATAAACGCCCCGCTGCTTAGCCGGTGTGCGGTTTACGTGCTCAAGCCCCTCTCCGAGGGCGAACTGCTCGACCTCCTGCAGAAGGCCTCGTCGAGCCCGGAATTCGCGGAAAGATTCTCCGCCGTCCCGCCCCGCGAGGCGCTGGTTCCCATCGCATCCGCCTCCGACGGAGACGGCCGCCGTGCGCTGAACCTGCTCGAACTCGTCGCCGGCACGGCCGGGGATGCCGGCTTCACTTCGGAGGAGGTGGCCGGGATACTCGAGAAGGCGCTCCTCAGGTACGACAAGAGCGGCGAGGAGCACTTCAACCTCATCAGCGCCCTCCACAAGTCCCTCAGGTCAGGCGACGTCGACGCAGCCCTCTACTGGCTGGCGAGGATGATCGTGTCCGGCGAGGATCCCCTCTACATCGCGCGAAGGATGATCAGGTTCGCCAGCGAGGACATAGGCCTGGCCGACCCGGGGGCGCTCACGGTGGCCATGCGCGCCGCTGATTCCTACCGGTTCCTGGGCTCCCCCGAAGGGGATCTCGCCCTGGCCGAGGCGGTCTGCTACCTTGCTACCGCGCCGCGCTCGAATTCGGTCTACATGGCATGGAAGGCCGCGGTCGACCTCGCCGGATCCTCGGGCAGCCTCCCGGTGCCCCTGGTGATAAGGAACGCCCCGACGCGCCTGATGAAGGATCTCGAATACGGCAGGGGATACCAGTACGCCCACGACGTGGGCGACGGGATCGTCACCCACGTGCACTTCCCGGAGGCCCTCGGCGAACCGGTGATCTACAGGCCTTCGGGTTCCGGGCGCGAGGCGGCCATCGCCGAGCGGCTGGCGGCCTGGAGGAGGCTCCGCGAGGAGAAGCGGCGTCTGGAGGGAAGGAGCGGCGAGGGTGGATCGGGCTGACTCGGGGCCGGCCGCAATCCTTCGCAGGGAGATGGTCGAGGGTCAGGTCGCGGCCCGCGGCATCACCGAACCGTCGGTGCTCGAGGCGATGTCGGAAGTCCCCAGGCATCTCTTCATCGAGGGGGCCGACCTCCGTACCGCCTACGGCGACCACCCCGTCCCGATCCGATCGGGCCAGACCGTCTCGCAGCCCTTCGTCCTGGCCCTCATGCTCTCGATGGCCTCGCCCCTGGGCGGGAGGAAGGTGCTCGAGATAGGAACCGGCTCCGGCTACCAGACCGCCCTTCTCGCCAGGATGGGCGCCCGTGTGGTCTCTCTCGACGTGCTGCCCGAGCTCTGCATGGAGGCTCTGGCGCGCCTGAGGACGCTGGGTCTGTCCGACTCCGTCTCTGTCATCGCGGCGGACGGCTACTCAGGCTGGGAGCAGGCGGCCCCGTATGACGCGATCATCGTCTCCGCGGCCCCGCCGGCGATGCCCGCCGTGCTGCCCGGGCAGCTCTCGCAGGGCGGGCGGCTCGTCATCCCCGTCGGAGGCGCCTTCCAGCAGCTCGTGCTCGTGGAGAGGACGCCGGAGGGCTTCCGCGAGAGAGTCGGGGATCCCGTGAGATTCGTGCCACTGGTGCATCCCGGAGGGCGGTGAAACATTGACCGGGAGCAGCGATACCGCCGAATCTCGGGCGTTCCGGAGGGTCCGGGTGACCGTGGAGGGGGCGCCCCACGCAGCTGTTCCCGCCGCCGGCGATTTCCGCGTGGTCGTTTCCGACGCCCCCGGGGCAGGCGCCGGGGCGCACCTCAGGCTCCCGGCGACGGGTGAGCTTGCACCGGCTGTGCTGTCCGTGCTCGGCGCCCTGGACAGCCCCGCGCTGGCGGCGAGGCTCCTGGCCGCGGCGTCGGCCGGGCTCCTCGCGCCCATGTTCGTCCACGTCCTCAACAACAGCCTGGTCGGGCTGATCGGCAACCTCGACCTGGCCGCGATGTACGGATGGGAGGGGGAGGACTCGGCCCGGACCTGCCGCAGCGCCGCGGAGGCGGCGGCCGATCTCTCGGGAAGGCTCGGGGAGCTTTCCTCCGTTTCCGAGGCTGTCTCGGACTCAGCCTCGGGGGCCTGCCCCTGGCTTCTGGACGCATGCCGTGCAGCCTGCGGCAGATCGGTGGATGCATCGACGGAATGGCCGGCCTGGGCCGTGTCGTTCTCTCCTGCGTGCCTCGGCCTGTCCGCCGCATGTCTGCTCTCCCTCGGAGGGGCGGGGAGGTTCAGGTCGGCCCCGGCAGAGGGGGGCGCTGCCATCCGGTTCGAATGGGAGAGGAAGGGCCCGGTCGATGTCGATCCCGCGGTGAAGTCGTTTTCCGTGCCTCTGCTGGTGGCTCTCTCGGCGCTGTCGGCATTCCCGGGCGGCGGGAGGCTCGACGTGCCGGGATGGGGCGGCGAATCGGGGACCATGCGGTTCCTCAGGGAGGGTGATCCATCTGTCTGAGAAGCTTCCGGCATCGGTGAGGGAGGCAGTGCTCGGGGTCTTCGAGAGCGCTCCGGGCGCGAGGCTGACGGCCGGCGAGATATCCGCGCGGTCGGGGATGGAGGGCCTGGGCGATGCGATACAGGAGATGGTCGCCCTGGGCTACCTCTGCCGCACCGGCAAGGGCCGGTTCACGGCCTGCGGGACCATGGGCCTCCACAGGGGAAGGCTGAGGGTCAGGGCGAACGGCTCCGGTTCGGTCGCGGCCCCCGCCGGCAGGATACTTGTGGACAGCGGGAGGATCGGCGGAGCCATCGACGGCGACATAGTCCTGGTGAAGCTCGTGAGGGGCGGCGGGCGCCACCTCTCCCTGCCCGAGGGATCCATCGTCTCCGTGGTCGAGCGGACCAGGAGCGGCGTGAGCGGAGTCCTGAGGCGGGCCGGGGATGGCTGGATGCTCGATCCGGTCGATCCTTCGCTGCCCCGGGGCATCCGCATCTCCTCCGAAAGGATGGACGGGCTCAGGGAGGGCAAGGTGGTCTGGGGAACCCTCGACCCGCCGGGCAGGAAGGTCACGGCCAGGCTCTCCGGCGTGCTGGGCGAAGGTCTGTCGCCCTCGGTCTACATGGACGCCATCTGCCGCGATCACGGCTTCTCCGATTCCTTCCCGTCGGAAGTCCTGGCAGCTGCGTCCGGGGCGGCTCTCGGAAGGCCCTCCCCGGAGGGCAGGAGGGATCTCAGGGATCTGGCCGTGATCACGGTCGATCCTGTCGACGCAAGGGATTTCGATGACGCCGTCTCGCTCTCCAGGACGCCCGGGGGCTGGCTGCTCGGGGTGCACATAGCCGACGTCGCGGCCTACGTGCCCAGGGGCGGGCCCGTGGACCGGGAGGCCGCCGCCAGGGGTACGAGCGTCTACCTTCCGGACAGGGTCATCCCGATGCTCCCCGAGTCTCTCTCGAACGGCGCATGCAGCCTGGGGCCGGAGGAGGACAAGCTCGCCCGGACCGTGATGCTCGTCTATGACCGCTCGGGCAGGAGGCTCTCCTACGAGGTCTTCCCATCGGTCATAAGATCGTCGGCGAGGCTCTGCTACGAGGAGGCCCTGCTCGGCATGAGGGGGGCCGGATCGGGACACGCGGCGGCGGACGGGCTCCTCCGCGACATGGCCGAACTCTCGTCCCTGCTCGACAGGGGGCGCGAGTCGAGAGGAGCGCTGGATCTCGGGAGCTACGAGTTCGAGGTGAGGTTCGGCCCGGACGACTGGCCGTCGGAGTTCGTCAGGTCTTCGGACGACGAGTCGCACAGGATGATCGAGAATTTCATGGTGGAGGCCAACAGGGCCGTCGCCGAGATGTGCGGGTATGGCGGCTGGCCCGTCCTGTACCGCGTTCACGGAAAGCCCGACAGGGACTCCGCGGTGCGCCTCAGGACCGAGCTGGAAGCTCTCGGGATATCTCTTCCCAGAGGGAGGATGCCCTCCTCGCGAGACCTGTCGAAGCTTCTGGAAGGGGCCAGGTCGACTCCAGCCTTCCCGCTCGCCAGGGAGGCCGTGCTCAGATCGCTGAAGAAGGCCGTCTACAGCGCGGAGGATTCGGGCCATTTCGGGCTGGGCCTCACGAACTACATGCACTTCACCAGCCCGATCCGGCGGTATCCCGACCTCGTCGTGCACCAGGTCCTCGGCCGCATGGAGGAGGACGGGAGGATCCCCGCCGGCGCGGGCTGGGACGAGGACACGGCCGGCATGGCGGAGGAGTGCAGCGGCACCGAGCAGGCCGCCGAGGACGCCGAGAGGGAGAGCCTGGAGATGATGGCTCTCCTGTACCTGTCGAAGAGGCCCGGCGGCGAGTACCAGGGTGTCGTGAGCGGAGTGGAGGACTTCGGCGTCTTCGTCAGGCTCGCCGATCTTCCCCTGGACGGCCTCGCGCCTGCAAGGCTGCACTACGGCAGGGGATCGCTGCTCGACTCCCTCAGACCCGGCAGCCGGGTGACGGTGGAGGTCCACTCCGTGGATCCCGGTCTCAGGCAGCTCACCCTCAGGTTGAGGAAGGCGGGGAACGATGCCGTCTGAACGTGTCTATATGGATCTGGCGGCCGACATCTCGTCATGGATGGCCGGAAGGGTGGCCGGCGCGGGCGTGAACGGGGTCGTGCTGGGCCTGAGCGGCGGGGTCGATTCGGCGGTGTCCGCCTTCCTCGCGGCGAAGGCGCTCGGAGGGGAGTCGGTGCTGGCGGTCAACATGCCCTGCGGGAGCGATCCGGCAGACGAGGCGCTGGCATCCGAGACCGCCCGGTCAGCCGGGGTGGGATACAGGATCGTGGGACTCGATGCCGCCCACGCCGCCATGGTCGCGGCCTGCGGGCTCGAGGGGGCGCCAGGGATGGTGAAGGCCAACATCAAGCCGCGGCTGAGGATGACGGTGCTGTACGCCATGTCCGGCGGAAGGCTGGTGGTGGGCTCGGGGAACTACTCCGAACACCTCGTCGGGTACTCGACCAAGTGGGGCGACGGGGCCTGCGACATCGCCCCTCTTGCGAGGCTCTACAAGGACGAGGTCTACGGGCTCGCGAGGGTGCTCGGAGTTCCGGGCCGGGTCATCGACAGGCCACCGACCGCGGGGCTCTGGGCGGGGCAGACTGACGAGGGCGAGATGGGTTTCACATATCTTGACCTGAGGCGCAGATTCGAAGGGCATGCCGTCGACCCCGCGGTCGCGGCCAGGATCGACGCGCTCGGCAGGGCCGGGGCGCACAAGAGGGAGCCCATTCCGGTCTTCGAAGCGAGGGAGTGGTTCGCAACACATGGCTAGACACGCGCTCTTGAGCTGCTATTCCAAGCAGGACGTCCCGGCGCTCGCCCGCGGCCTCCACGGCCTGGGCTGGGTGCTCCACGCATCCGGTGGCACCGCCCTGTGCATCACGGAACTGGGCATCCCGGTGTCGCCCACGGAGGAGATCACGGGCATCTCCTCCCTGCTGGGCGGAAGGGTGAAGACCCTCCATCCGGCTCTCCACGCCGGGATCCTTGCGGCCGGCGAGGACCGGGCACGGATGGAGGCCGAAGGAGGCATCGTCTTCGACCTCGTCGCGGTGGACTTCTACCCCTTCTCCTCACGCCAGGACATCCCCGGCGACGATCCCTCCGCAGTCGAGCTGATCGACGTCGGCGGGCCCGCCATGGCCCGGGCCGCGGCCAAGAACTATGTCCACGTCATCTCCGCGGCAGGGGGGGGCTGCTTCGGGGAGGTCCTCGAAGCCATCGCCGGAGGGCGCGACGATGTCGTGTTCAGGCGCGCGATGGCCTCGCGCACCTTCGACGCGGCCGCCTCCTACGACCTCGCTGTTTCGCTCAAGCTGGCAGAGGGCGTCGAACCGGGGCTCCGCTACGGCGAGAACCCCCATCAGGCAGCAAAGGTGCATTTCGGCGCCAGGAGGGAGGGATTCTCGGCCGCCTCGCTCCTGCACGGCGATGCGCTCAGCTACAACAACTACCTCGACGCCTCGGCCGCGTGGGACCTGGTGAGCGACCTGCCCGGGAAGGCGCTGGTCGTGGTGAAGCACGGCAACCCGTGCATCGCCGCGCGCGCCGACGACCTCGCCACCGCCTGGGAGAGGGCCTCCGCAGCGGATTCCGACTCCCCGTACGGGGGCGTGCTGGCTGTCAACTCCACTCTGGACACGGCCCTGGTGGACAGGCTGAAGGGCCTCTTCCTCGAGCTGGTGCTGGCTCCGGGATTCGAGCCGGGGGCTCTCGACAGGCTGAGAACGAGGAAGAAGCTGAGGGTTCTCGGCATGCCGCCGGGTCGCGAGACCGGGCTCCAGATCAGGAGCATCTGGGGCGCCCTGCTCGTGCAGGAACCCGATCCCGGAGCCGCGGGCGACCTCTCCTCCGCCGTGCTGGCCGGCTCGAGGCCGCCGACCGCCGGCGAGGCCGGGGCCATGGACCTGGCCTGGCGGATCTGCAGGACGGTCAAGAGCAATGCGATGGTGGTCTGCGGGCCCGATGCCGCTCTGGGCATCGGTGCCGGCCAGATGAGCAGGATAGAGAGCCTCGACCTGGCCATCCGGAGGGCGGCGGCCGCCGGGCTCGACATCCGCGGGGCGGCTCTCGCCAGCGACGGGCTGATCCCCTTCCGCGACACGGTCGACAGGGCCGCCTCCGCGGGCATCACGGCCATCGTCCAGCCCGGCGGTTCGCTGAGGGACGAGGAGGTGTTCAGGGCGGCCGACGAGGCCGGCATCACGATGCTGCTCACCGGCCGCAGGCACTTCAGGCACTGATCCGGCCGGGCCGGAGGAGGGAGCGGTTTGCCCCCGAGATCATACGTATATGCGGCTGCAGTGCTGGCAGTCTCCTGCTTCGGATCCTCCGGCGGCAGGACAGTGGATGCACCGGAGCCCGGAGAGGCGCCTGCGGCGCCGGTTTTCGGGGAAGCCGATTCCCTGATGCTGACGGGCCGGTTCGACGAGTCGCTCGAAGCTCTGACAGGGATCCTCGGAACGATGCCCGGAGAGCGGGATGCGGCTCTGTACCGCCTGGTGGGTCTCTACCACTCCTGCGGCCGCGAAGCCGAAGGCGTGCTGTTCATAGACAGCCTCGAGACAGCCTGGGGCTCCCCGCTCGGTGGGTGGCAGGCCAGCCTGCTCGACCTGGCCGGGGATTCGGCCGGAGCCTCCGCCTGCACCGCCGATCCATACCTCCGCACGTATCTCGGGGGCTTCATCCAGCCACCGGGCGGCCTGGCCGCTCCCTCCACCCCGGCCGAGGTGCTGGTCCGTCTGCGCCTGGCCCCTCCCGGGTCCCTCACTGCCGACCAGATGAAGGCATGCGCCGACCTGGCGGGCATCTTCCCCGACGCCGCGGAGAGGCTGGCGGAGGAGATGAGGAAGAGGCTCTCCATCCCGCAGGAGGTCTGGGACAGGTACATGGAGGCGCTGAGGGCTTCCGGCAGGGCCGAGGACGCCGATCTGCTGGCGGTTGCGAGGATGGGTGCCACGCACTGCCTCGACGAGGCGGCTGCGGCAGCCATCCTCGGTTCCCAGCCCGGGCCTGCGGGGGAGGCCGCGCTTCTGCTGATCTCGCGGGGCTCCCCGGGCTGGAGGACCTCCTGGAGGGTTGCGGACGCGCTGGCCCAGTCGGGGCACACTTCCGAACTGGCCGGCCTCGTCTCCTCCTCGACCGACCCGTGCTTCTCGGCCGGCGCGAGGATGGCCCTGCTGCGGGCGGCTTCGAGGCCCTCGGACCTGCTCGGCCTGTGCGATTCCACAGACGCAGCCGCGCCCGATTCCCTGAGGGCCAGGGCATCCCTCTTCCGGGCCAGGGCCCTGAGGGACCTCGACCGCGACGCCGAGGCCTGGAGCGCCTATCTCGATTTCGCCGGCTCGTGGCCGGATCATCCCGCTTCCCACGAGTCAGCCTTCCTCGCCGGACGCTACTACGATGCCGAGCAGGACTGGCCCCGCGCCGCGGAGGCCTTCGAGACCGCCCTCGCCGCATCCGGGGAGGGCAGGTACGACGAGAGCTGCTACTGGAGGGGCGGTTTCGCGCGATTCGCACAGGGCGACTCGGATGCCGCCCTCTCCCTCTGGACCACCGGCTGTTCGGAGTTCGAGTCGGGCTTCTGGAGGGACGAGATGCTCTACTGGAGCGCAAGGGCGACGCCGGCCGGCTCGGCCGGGCGCACGGAACTCCTCCGCGAGGCAGCCTCCGGGCATCCCTGGGAATACTACGGCCTCCTGGCCTCGGACATCCTGGGGGACGAAGCGGCCTGGCACCCTTCGTACCCCTCCCTGGACCCGCCTGCCGAAGCGCTGGCGCTCGTGAGGGCCGGATACGGCCGCCTCGCAGCCGAGGTCCTGAGATACTCGGCCATTCCCGACACCGTCTCGAGGATCGCCGGCCTGTCGATCCTCGGTGAGCACAGGAGGGCGATCGAGCTCTGCGGAGCCCTGGATTCGCGGCTCCGGTACTCCGGCTCGGGCATGCTTCCCGACTCCGTGGCGATCCTGCAGTTCCCCGCCCCGTATTCCGACCTCGTCCGCGAGGTGGCCGGCGACCTGTCGACGAGCCCGGAGCTGATAACGGCGATCATGCGCGAGGAGAGCTCCTTCGACCGCCTGGCCACATCCTCCGTCGGGGCCAGGGGGCTTATCCAGCTCATGCCCGGTACGGCGCACGACGTGGCGAGATGGTACGGGCTGCCCGAACTCGCGGGCGCCCAGCTCTACGAGCCCCGGAACTCGATCCGTTACGGCTCCATCTACATCGATAGGCAGTGGGGCGCCTTCTCCGGGGAGCTTCCCCTGATCCTCGCGGCATACAACGCCGGGCCGGGGAACGCCTCCCGGTGGAGGGAGTCCCTGCCCTACACATCCGACCACGAGTGGTTCACCGAGAGGATCACGTACCGCGAGACCCGCGAGTACGTCAAAAGGGTCACCAGGTCATGCTGGATCTATGGGAGGCTGATGGAATGATATCTGCGCTGATGGCAATCGCCGCGCTGTCGGCCTGGACTGTCGAGCCCGCCGAACCGACCCTCCTCGTGTTCCCGCCCTACGGGCACTGCATGGGCATCTACAGGGCCGGCACCGACCAGCTCGCCATGCTGCTCGGAGGGCTCGTGAGGTTCGACGACCCCCAGGGGCTGGCCTGCGTGAAGCTCACGGAATGGAACAGCCCCGGCGAGGAGGATGACGACGAGCTGGCCGTCTACGGCGTGAACAGCCGCACCGGGCACGTCATCTACAACGCCAACATGTACACGCTCGGGCTGTACGGGGGGAACGGAGCAGGCAACGCACAGCTCTCGTCCCCCCACGGGATAGCCGCGGACGCATCCGGGCTCGTGGTCGTGGCCGACACGGGCAACGGCAGGGTGGTTGTGCTGGAGCGCAGGGGGACGCGCATGCGGGCCAGGGAGTTCATTTCGGACGGCCTTTCGGAACCCTGGGGAGTCGCCCTTGGCGACAGGCAGTCCATCTACGTCACCGACAGGGCCCTCGGTGCCCTGCTGATCTACGACTCCCCGTCCGATTCGACCCCGTCGACAGTCCCGCTCGATACTCCCACGGGCCTGGCCGTCTACGGCGAAGGCCAGTGGAACGCGCTGGACGAGAACTTCGCCGTCGCAGTGACAGAGGGCGGCACCTCCCTGTGCAGGATCGAGGACGGCGGGGTGACCGCCACCGCCACGCTCGACGACTGCGGCGGATCCGTCTTCAACTATCCGGTCGTCGACTACTACGGGAACACCTGGGTCTCCGACAGCATCTCGTGCAGGATCCACAAGTTCGATCCCGATCTCGACTACATCGCGAGCTTCGGCTCCCCCGGCACCGGTGACCGGCAGTTCGACCACCCCACCGGCCTGGCGATGTGGAGGCGCTACGGCCAGGTGTTCGTAGCCGAGAGAGAGGGGGCCAGGTACTTCTGGGTGGGCACGGACATGGCGCCGGGCGTGCTCTCGGCGACGGGCAGGGGATGCACCGTCTCCGGGACGCTCTTCGAGAAGTCCATGGTCCTGGCCCAGGTGACCGATGCCTCGGGAGCCGCCGTGGCCACGCTCCACAACGGCAGGATGGAGGAGGGCGGCTTCTCCCTCTCCTGGGACGGGACGGACGTGCTCGGCGACCCCGTCCAGGGCGGTACGATGGAGCTGGTCATCCGGATCGAACCCACCTACTCCAGCCGGGGCTACTTCAGCAAGACCTACAGCCAGTCCTTCCCCATGGATCTGATCGAGGTGGCCGCCCCCGACTCGACCGGACGGTCAGGGAGGCGCAGCTGAGCATCCTGCTCCTCTGCCTGCTCCTGTGCATGTCCGCCTTCTTCTCGGGCAGCGAGTCCGCGCTGTTCAGCCTCGACCACGTCCAGAAGAAGAGGCTCGAGTGCACGCCCGGGGGCAGGCGGGCCCTGGCCCTGCTCCAGAAGCCGGACAGGCTCCTCTCCTCGATCCTCCTGGGCAACACCCTGGTGAACGTGGCCGCCTCGACGGTGGCTTCCCTGCTGGTGCTGGAGTTCGTCAGCGGAGACGCCGCCCTGGGGATCTCCGTCGTCGGAATGACGTTCCTGCTCCTGATCTGCGGCGAGATCTCGCCGAAGGCCTACGCCACGGTGCACGCCCAGCAGGTGGCGGGGTTCGTCGCGGGGCCTCTGACCGTCTTCGTCAGGGTTGTATGGGTGATCTCCTGCGCCCTGGACAGGATCAGCCACGTGTTCGTGAGAGCGCCTTCGCACGGTCAGGCCCGCAAGCTCTCCGAAGCCGAGATCATCTCCCTTCTCGAACTCGGCCACTCGGAGGGCGTTCTGGGGCGTGAGGCCCTCGTGACGGTGTCGCTGCTCTCCCTGGGCGAGCGGCAGTGCAGGCAGGCGATGGTCCCGAGGTCGGAGGTCGTGGTGCTCAGGCGCGAATGGTCCCGAGAGAGGATGCTCAGCGAGGTCATGGCCTCCGGTCATACGCGGTACCCCCTGCTCGAAGGCCCGGGCGACTCCGTGACCGGCTTCGTCGATTCGAGGGAGCTGCTCGCAGGCGACGGATCCGCTCCTTCCATCTATCCCATCGAGCTCCTCCCCGAGAACTCGCCGCTCGACGACGCTTTGGCGACTCTCAGGGCCTGCGGTGCAGGGATCGGGGCAGTCTTCGACGAATACGGCGACTGGACGGGTCTGCTCACCGTGGAGGACATCCTGGAGTTCGCCGTGTTCCATGCGATGAGCGGCAGGAAGGACCTCCCCGACGGCGTGCACAGGAGGGGGGGCGGACTCGTGATCCCCGGCTCCCTCCGGGTCGAGACCGCCGAGAAGCTGCTGGACGGCGACATGGATCCGGAGTATGCGGAGACGTGCGGCGGGTTCTTCGAGGAGGTCACCGGGCACATCCCCGCAGTCGGAGACACGCTCGAGATCGGCGGCATCCACATGAGGGTGCTCACCATGGAGGGCCGGCGGATCGGGACTCTGTTCATAGAGAAGGTGGAGGGGGAGGCACGGTGACGGACTGGCTCCTGATGCTTATGTCGCTTGTCCTGACCGCCTTCTCGAGCGGCACAGAGACGGCCTTCTCGGCTGCCAGCAGGATCAGGGCCCTGGCCAGGGCCAGGGAGGGTGATCCCAGGGCGGCCCGCAGCGTCAGGTTCATGAAGGACCCGGAGCGCTATCTGACGACCACCCTGGTCGGGACCAACATCGGAACGGTCCTTTGCTCGAGCCTGGCTGCCGGCCTGGCCGAGGCCACCGGCAGGCACTGGATCGAGACGGCGTCCGCAGTTGCGGTGGGCCTCGTGATCCTAGTCTTCGCCGAGGTGATACCCAAGCATGCGGCCTTCATCCACCGCGACTCGCTGGTGGACAGGGCCGCCCTTCCCCTCTCGATGATCAGGACGGTTCTGTATCCCGTAGTCCTCGTGGCCGGGTGGCTCCCCAGGCTGCTCATGGGCAGGGGAGGCTCCTCCAGGTTCTTCGAGAGCAGGGAGGAGGTCAGGTCCTACCTGCATTCCGAGGGCGCGGAGGCCGGCCGGGACGCCGACCGGGTGCTCGACCTCGGATCGTCTCCCGCCGAGATGCACATGAAGGGCTATGAGGACTATCCCTCCATACCCTCCGACATCTCCAGGGAGGAGGCCACGAGGGTCGCACTCTCGAGGGACGCCGGATTCCTGCTCGTATTCGAGCCCGGCGGCAGGAACCTGGCCGGGATCGTGCGGACCTCGCTGCTGCTGAGACAGACCGGCGACTGGGACCTGCCGGGGATCATCGAGGGGATCCCCTCCTTCGACAGATCCACCGTCATCGGCAAGGTCCTCTACGACCTGCGCAGGTCGGGCGCCCCGGCAGGGGTCGTCCTCGGATCGTCGGGCCAGCCGGCGGGGATGATAGATCCCGATCTGATCGTCGAAGCCATCCTCGGAAGGGCCGTATGCACGAGACCGGAGCCGCTCGGCCGGCTCCAGTGACGGAGGGGGCTCCTGGTCAGATTCCTGGCCCCGGGTACATCAGGCCGGTCCGGTCTCTCCGGACCCTGCCGGGATGCGGACGGCCCCTGCGTGGTGGGCCCGGGATTCGATCCCGGCGCGGCATGCGGGATCGCTGCGCCTCTTGTGGCGGCGGGGCTGCCCTGGATAGCGATCGCCGGACCTGAGGACGCCGGGGCGTGGCTCGGGGCCGGGGCCTGGGCGGTGCTGCCCCCGGGGCTCCCGCGCGAAACGATCGCTGCCTATGTCGAAAGCCTGGTCGCCAGGATAGGGTCGGCCAGGGAGGAGAGCCCGCTCACGGGCCTTCCCGGCAACGCAAGGATAGCGGCCGTGCTGGGAGAGGCCATCAGGTCGGGCGGGGGCGCCGTGGCCTATGCCGACATCACGGACTTCAAGCCCTTCAACGACTACTACGGTTTCGCCCGCGGCGATGCCGTGATAAGGACCCTGGCCGAATCGCTCACGCGCGCATGCAGAGGGCTCTTCACGGGTCATGTCGGGGGGGACGACTTCGTCTGCGTCGGGCCCGGGCCCCTGCTCGAACGGGCGATGGCCGCGGCGCGCGAGGAGTTCAGGTCGCGCGCCCCTGCATTCTACTCCGAGTCCGACAGGGCGAGGGGCGGGATAGAGACGCTCGACCGCTTCGGCAGGTTCAGGTTCTTCCCATTCGTGGACATCTGCACGGTCGTCCTCGAACTGAAGGCCGGCATGACCCTCGAGGATCTGGCCGGAGTCGCCGGGGTCGCGAAGCGCGAAAAACGGGGCGACCTCGCTCCGCTAACCCTGTCCGAACTCGTCGGGGCCGGTGTCGGATCTCCCGTCGAGGGCTGCGGCGACGGTCGGCAGGAAGACCCCGGGAGCATCATGCCGGGATGGATCGGGCTCGTGGACTCCGGGACCCGGGATCATTCCGACGCCAAGGCCGTGCTGGAGGCCGCCGGGATAGCAGGCGACAGGAGGGCATCGGGCCTCCTCGAGAGCATCCTCGCGAGCAGTCTGCCCGATGGCATCAGGAAGAGCGCGGCACTCTCGCTCGGTTCCCTGGCGTGTCCGGGGTCGCAGGCGATCCTGGTGGAGTCTCTCACGGATCCCAGCCCCCATGTGAGGACCAGGGCGGTGGAGGCGCTCGCCCTCTCCGGATCGGCCTCATCGGTGGAGGCCATCGTGGAGAGGACCGCAGATCCCAGCACCTGGGTCAGGAGGGCGGCCCTTAGGGCGGCAGGGGCGGTGAGGGCGCCCGGGGCGCTCGGGATCCTCGTGGGCAGGCTGGGATCGCCCGATGACGGGAGCCGGAACGACAGGGCGGAGCGTGAAGCGGCCCTGGAGGGCCTTGCTCTCCTCGCCGATCCAGGGGCGATGGGCGTGTTGTCGGAGATGGTCTCGGGAGCGCCCCGGCAGAGGACTGCGGCTCTCTGGAAGGCCATAGCCGCATCCGGGGGGGATGAAGGAGCGCTCCTTGTCGCCCGCGAGGCGGGAAACGACGGCGGGGCGGCGCAAGCCCTCCAGTGGCTGAATCCGTCGTCCCTCTCACCGTCCGTGCTGGACTCGGTCGAGGATGCGGCGCTCGGTCTGCTGGGCACCGATTCCACCATCCCGGCACTCGGGTGCCTCGCCGCCCTCCCCGGCAGGGGCGGGCGGAAGCTGGGAGCTGCTCTCGAGAGGACTGCCGGATCGGCGGACGGGCGAGCTTTCGCACTGATCGTCACGGTGATGGAGAAGAGGGGCATGTCTCCCGGTGCGGGAATGATTCTAGCTGCTGCATCCGCCGCGGAGAGCGCGGGAGTGGAACGCAGGAGCGAGGATCTCGCGGCTCTCGCGAGGCTCGCGGCTCTCTCGGGAGCGAGGCCGGGCATCGTGCTCCCCCTGCTGAGGAGCAGGAGGCGTGAGGTTGCGGTGGCCGCCGCCCGGGCGGTCCTGATGGCGGCGCGGATGAGGATGGCCGCCCGTGACGCGGCGGGAGGAGGTTCCTCCCCGGGCTCCGGTGATGCATCTTAGTCATGTGGGTCATGGTCGAACGGCGTTTCCACGCGGACAGTGAAGGGCTGATGAGCACAAAGGAGATCCCCGGCAGAGAGGATGAGCCGGCCGGCCGCTCGAGGCCGCTTTCCATGGCGCCCGATCCCGAAGGCAGGAGCCTTCTCTTCAGGAGCATCCCCGTGGCCGTGATGGCAGCCGACGCGTCGACCGGGCGGGTCCTCGAGATGAACGACGCCTGCCTCGACCTCTTCGGCACCACGCGCGAATCCGTCCTCGGCAGGACGCTGGTCGAAGCAGGCCTCTCCTTCGTGGTCGACCTCGGGAGGCAGGGCCGTTCGCTCAAGTCCGTGGAGGCCACCGTGGTCGACAGCGCGGGGGCGAGGGTGGTCTGCAGGCTCTATACCGCTTCGGCGCTCATCGACGGCTCCAGGGCGGTGATAAGCGTCCTGCTCGACAGCCAGATGGAGAAGGCCGTGCGGGGTGGGCGGAAGTCCGAAACCCAGGCCCGCAAGGGACAGGGTCCCGCTGCCAGGAAACCCCTCGCACTCCTCGTGACTCTCGGCGATGCCCCGGAGGGTTCCAGCGGAGAGATGCTCCAGCTCCTGGGATTCGATCTCGTCGCCGAATCCACGGCGCGCATGGTGCTCGAACTCGCACCGCTGGGGCGCCCGGCGGGAGTGGCCGTGATCGACTCGCCCCGCGACCAGTCGGAGGCGGATGCCTGCCTCGCGGAGATAGTCAGGACCTGCCCGAAGTGCCGCGCCGTCGTGATAGCGGAAGCCGGTTCGGGCGTGCGCTTCCCGGGCGGGGGCGCGGTGGTGCTGTACAAGCCGGTGAGCATAAACGACCTGGCGGATTCCCTCAATTCCGCTCAGCAGGATTGAGGGGCAGCGCTGCAGCAGTTTCGAAGAGGTGCTTCGTCTTGCTTCGAGGATCGGCTGAAGGAAGTAAAAGCCGGCATAAGCCAGGGCATCCAGGCTCGTAGACGTCACCCAGGAACCGATGCTTATCTGGTCAGTATTGCCGCTCATCTGGACGGCTTCCGCAGTTCATCCGGCGGGGCTCCTGCAATCCTCTGACTACACCGATTGCATCTCAATCTCTTCGAGGTGGAGGGGTGTGCCTGATGCTGATGGGCCGCCTGAACACGGCTGCCTTTCTCTCATAGATGCTTGACCAACCATTGACCTGCATATGGTTACGGCACTACACTCGTACGAGTTCCTCCAAGTCCCCGTGAAGGAGGATTACATGAGAGCGTGGAACCTGTTCGCTGCTCTTCTGCTGATCTCCTCCGTGGCATCTCCAGAAGCGATACCGCCTCTGGGAACCGTACTTGCCTCCGACGTCGCGATCGTGGAGGAGGATGACTCACCTCTCGCACCAGTTCTCCCTCCTGCCGGGCAGGACCTGGATGGCTCCTGGCACCCGCTGGGAAGTGGTGTCATCGGCCCTTTCGTCTCTGCTGTCGCAGTGAGCTGATCGGACGTATATGTGGGTGGAACCTTCACCGACGCCGGGAGCATCGCTGCCAACAACATCGCCCGATGGGACGGCAGCAGCTGGTCTACGCTGGGAAGCGGAGTGAACGCGCAAGTCTCGGCTATCGCAGTGAGCGGCTCGGACGTTTATGTCGGGGGATCCTTCACCCAGGCCGGTGGGAATCCTGCCAACTATGTCGCCCGCTGGAACGGCAGCAGCTGGTCACCACTGGGGAGCGGTGTTAACAACGCTGTCCGGGATATCGAAGTGAGCGGCTCGGACGTGTACGTGGTAGGAGACTTCACCCAGGCCGGGGGGGTCATTGCCAGACGCATCGCCCGATGGAACGGCAGCAGCTGGTCGGCGCTGGGAAGCGGTCTGAACGGTTCTGTCCACGCCATCGCCCATAACGGCTCGGACGTCTATGTGGGAGGATTCTTCACCCATGCCGGGGCGATCTCTACCAACCGCATCGCCCGATGGAACGGCAGCAGCTGGTCGGCGCTTGGAGGCGGTGTGAGCGGTGGTGTCCTTGCCATCGCCGTGAGCGGCTCGGACGTGTATGTGGGGGGCTTGTTCACCCAGGCCGGAGGCAACCCCGCCAACCGCATCGCCCGGTGGGATGGCAGCTGGGCGGCGCTCGGAAGCGGTGTGAACGCAGAAGTCGCGGCTATCGCCGTGATCGGCTCGGACTTGTATGCGGGGGGCTGGTTCACCGAGGCCGGAGGCAATCCTGCCAGTTACGTCGCCCTATGGGACGGCAGCAGCTGGTCGGCACTGGGAAGCGGTGTGGACCTCTGGGTCTACGCTGTCGCCTCGGGCGGCTCGGACGTGTATGTGGGAGGTTACTTCACCGTGGCCGGGGGGAGCCTTGCCAGCCACGTCGCCCGATGGGAACCCGACACAGGGATCGAACCCTCCCCGGAAATGGAATCGAGCGTCCTCCATGCCTCTCCCAACCCCACGGCTGCCGGCATCGAGCTCTCCTTCCAGAACACAGGGCTTTCTCCTCTGACGCTCGAGGTCTATGACGCCACAGGGCGTCTTGTGAAGACGCAGGATCTTGGAACCCTGCCTGCGGGCTCCCAGACCCACTACTGGGACGGCCTCGACGGGAACGGCAGTGCCCTGACCCAGGGAGTGTACTTCCTGAGGCTCTCCAGTGCCGATCTCGAGGCTTCCACGCGCGTGGTACTGTTGAGGTGAGCGGAAACATAGGCCGGCGGGCCGCCGGGACGGCTTCGTCCGGCCGCCCTTGATCGCTCTCGCAGGTCATCGATTCCGCTCCGCGGAATCGACGGGTAGCCCGTCAGTGGTTTTCCGCAGGAAAACCGCGAGAGGGCGTGGAAACCCCGGCAGGGGGTTGAACTGCACCCGGATCCGCGGACGCGGAGCCGGACAAGCGGCTGAGGAAGTACACTCCGGCACTCTCGCAGCGCATCGATTCCGCTCCGCGGAATCGACGGGTAGCCCGTCAGTGGTTTTCCGCAGGAAAACCGCGAGAGGGCGTGGAAACCCCGGCAGGGGGTTGAACTGCACCCGGATCCGCGGACGCGGAGACGGACATGCGGCTGAGGAAGTACGCTCCGGGCCTTCTCGCTGCCCGCCACGCTAGAAGAGCACAGGATGGCGGGCATCTGTCAGGCCAGCTCATTTCCGCTGACGCGGAAATGAGGGCGTCGCCAGCTATCTGCCGGAGGCAGACAGCGAGAGACCATCACTCCTGCCATGATGTGCGTTTATTACCGGCTCCGGTGGAGCCGGCAGGAGTTCAGGCTGCAGGCTGGATCGCTGGCTTCTTGTCAACGCCGTTTTCTAGCGTGACGGTTTCGCCGGTTTGGGTGTGACAGATTT
>CAZMAT010000015.1:0-57440 GCA_964564435.1 uncultured bacterium | reverse complement strand
AAATCTGTCACACCCAAACCGGCGAAACCGTCACGCTAGAAAACGGCGTTGACACCCTCAAGTTCCGGGGGGTGACCTCCGCAATATCGGCATCGCAGGATGATGGTCCCGAGGGTCGCCTGCTTCCCGGCAGGCGGCCCTCCGCCACATATCGCGCCGATTCGGCGTGGTCAGGCGGGTGCCGGGTCTCCCCGGCGGAATCCTGGATCAGGGTCGGGACCGGAAGCTAGAGGCGGTCCGGAGAGCGGCGGTCCGGGGGGCGGAGCATCCGCTCCAGGACCGATTCTATCAGGGCCGTATCGACCCGTGTATCGAAGCAGTCGCCGTTCGGCCGGCTGTTGAGGACTCCGTATACCGGCACCGAAGCGGAATCCAGTATTCCCGACGAAAGATCACGGGGGCAGGCCACTGCGACGACCATCCCGGGTCTCGACTCCTCCACCGCCCTGCGGGCCGCGGTGCCGCCCGTCGCGATCGACAGCTCGATCCCGCGCTTCCCGGCGAGTTCCAGCAGAGCCCCCATGTCGCACGCGCCGCATCTCTTGCAGAGGGAATGGTCATGGACTATCCGGTGGATGCAGACGTGCGTCTGGAGGCAGTGGGGAAGCAGCAGGAGCACCCTTTCCGGGGTCAGGCCCCCGGAGCGCAGGATGCCCTCCAGGGCCCTGTCGTTCACCTCGACGACCATGGTCTCCGCAGCCAGGGCCCTCCTCGCCCCCGGGGGCATCGCCAGCCGGAGAGCGTGATACGAGACCCCGAGCAGGCCCAGGAGCAGCCGGCGCATCCCGAAGGCCATGGCGGCAGAAGCAGCCATCTGGGGAAGCAGCACGGCCGCGGCCGACAGGGCGGCCCAGCCGGCTCCCCCGGTGGAAGTCGACAGGAGGAGCCCGATCAGGAGGAATGGCATGGATGCACCCAGGAGCCCGGCTCTGAAGAGCAGGTCCGACCTAGCCAAGGGGTTCCCCGGGAAGCGGCCGGTAGCCCGCCAGGAACGCGCCGCCGTCCATCGCCTTCCTCGATTCGGGCTGGAGCCTCAGGAGCTCCATCGAGCCTTCGCCGCATCCCGCGAGGAGGCGCCCGTCACGGACCGCCAGCGAGCCGGCGGGAATCGTGCTGTCGGATGCGGCCGCGGCCAGGACCTTGAGCAGCCTGCCACGGAACGATGTCCTGGCGCCGGGCGCCGGGGCGAACGCCCGCACCGTCCTGAGCAGCTCCCCCGCCGGCCTGCTCCAGTCGAGCAGGGCCTCCCGGTCCGTCAGTTTGTCCGCATGAGTGGCCTCGCCGGACTGTGGAACAGGTTCCAGGAGCCCCCCCAGGTATCCGTCGATGATCCCGCCTATCTCTCGCGCGGCCATCTCCGCCAGCCGCGAGGAGAGCATCCCGGAATCCTCATCCACCCCGACGGGGGTCCGGATGACGCTCGCTACTGGCCCCGTGTCCCAGCCGGAGTCGGTCAGCATGAAGGAGACCCCGGTCTCCGGGTCGCCTTCGAGTATCGCCCTCTCCACCGGACAGGGCCCCCGGTGCCTGGGCAGCAGGGACGGATGCACGTTGAGCACGCCCTGCGGGAACAATGCGATGAACTTCGCGGGCAGCCACAGGCCGAAGGCCGCGGAGACCGCGAACCGGCAGCCCTCTGGGATCCCGGCGACCGATGACGGATGGGCGGTCTTCACCACCGGCAGCCCGAGGGCGCAGGCAGCCGCGGCGACCGGGGTGACGGATTCCCTGAGCCCGCGTCCCGCCTTCGAGTCAACCCGGGTCACCACCAGAGACGGGCGGTGGCGTGACCCTGCGAGCGATTCCAGGATGGGTACGGCAAAGGCGGCCGTCCCGAGGAAGACGGGCCCCGGAGGGGATCCGGTCATCCTCCGGCCAGCTTCTGGAGCTTCGACCTGAGCAGCTTTCGCCTCAGGGCGCCGAGCCTGTCGACGAAGAGGATGCCGTCGAGATGGTCGTTCTCGTGCTGCGCCGCGCGGGCGGCCATGCCGTCGAGTTCGAGCTCGAACCGGATGCCCGAGGGGTCGAGCGCGCTTATCCTGAGAAGCGATGGCCTCGTCACCGGCTCGTAGATGCCGGGCACGCTGAGGCATCCCTCCTCCCGCCGGGATGGCGGTCCGTAGGCCTCGAGCCTCGGATTCACGAACACCCTGTGGCCGCACAGGGAAGGCAGCATCGAGGTCTCCAGGATGAAGACCCTGATGTTCTCCCCTGCCTGGGGCGCCGCGAGGCCGATCCCCTCCTCCTCCGTCAGCAGCCTGTCCATCTCCGGCAGGAGCTCCCCTAGGAGGGGCCCGTCGACGGCGGGATCCACATCCCTCGAAACCGATCTCAGCCCGGGCGAGCCGAAGATGCGGATCGACCTCACTGCTCGGCCTCTCCCCCCTTCTCGATCAGGGCGATGGCCGACCTGTCCAGGTCGATCTTCACGCCGTCGGCGATCCTGACCGAGACCACCTCGCCCTTGATGGCGGCCACCACGCCGTGGATCCCGCCCGAGGTGACGATCCTGTCGTCCTTCTTCAGCGCGTCGCGCATCGACTTGAGGTCCTTCTGCTGCTTCTGCTGCGGCCTGATGATCAGGAAGTAGAAGATCGCGACCATGGCCACGATGGGCAGGAGGCTCGTCAGACTGGTCGGATCCATGCAGCCCGGCTGCATCGCCCCTGTGGAGTCGGCGGCCTGGGATACCGTGGCGGCTAGGGCGAGATCGTGAAGGAGGCAGGCCATGATCATAGTGTCTCCCGTTCTTTCATTTCCTGGGTCTGGGAAGGCTGCTGGAGAGCCCTACCCAGCTCCCTGCAAGCCCGGTTGCGGCACCGAGGAACAGCACTCCGGCGATCCAGCGGCCCGGAAGGAACTCGTGGCCGATCGATCCGGAGAGGACGAGCGATACGGCATATGTGAACAGCAGCCCGCCGGCAGCCCCGGCGACGCCGGAGACGAACCCCTCCAGCAGGAAAGGCCCCCTGATGAAACCGTCCGATGCCCCGGCGATGCTCATGATCTCTACCGTGAGAGCCCTTCCGGCAACGGCGAGCCTGATCGCTCCGGCGACTACGAGCGAGACTCCGAGCAGCACCATCGTTCCCGCGAAGAGATCGAGCCTGTGGAGCGTCCCGATGAGGCTGGTCAGCCCCGGGAGGTAGCTCTCGCCGTACACCACGTCGTAAACTCCCTCGAATCCAGAAAGCGAACCGGCGAGCGTCGCCATCCTGTCCGAGTTCCTCCAGGAGGGCAGCAGGGCGATCTGGAGGGATGCAGGGAGCTGGAATCCCTCTCCCATCAGGTCGAGGAGCCCTGCCCTGTCGGGGATCTCGGCCCTGAACACCGCCTCCGCCTCGGCCGGAGAGACGTAGTAGACGGACTGCACGCCGTCCATTCCGCTCACGATGTCGGCCAGCGCGCGTGCATCGGCCTCCGCCGTGCCCGTCTCGAGGAAGACCTCGATCCCTACCTCGCTCTGTTCACGCTCCAGGATCCTCCTGAGATTCCATGTGACGACCAGGAATGTGTCGAACACGACGAAGGACAGGCTCACCATGAGAAACGTCGAGGCAAGGGCGGACTTCTTGCCGCTCATGTTGAGCCAGGTCTCCCTGATGACGGGCATGGCGGGGATCACACGTACTCTCCCGGCCTGAAATCAGAAGGATCCCTCAGGCGGCCCTGGTCTATGAAGACGAGCCTTGCGAGCCCCGGAGGGATCTGCCTGGGGTCGTGCGTGGCCATCAGGACGGCGGTTCCGCTCCTGTTGATGTCCACTAGGAGTTCGATGACCCTTCGGGAGACGACCGGATCCAGGTTGCCGGTGGGCTCGTCGGCCAGCAGCACGGAAGGATGCGCCACCATGGCCCGGGCCACTGCGACTCTCTGCTGTTCGCCGCCCGAGAGCTCGTGGGGCATGGACAGCCGCCTGTGGCTCAGCCCCAGCTCGCCGAGGAGGGAGAAGACCCTCTTCCGCACGGCACGCGGGCCGGCGCCGGCGACCTGCAGCGGCAGCGCCACGTTGTCGAAGACGGTCCTGTCCGGCAGCAGCCTGAAGTCCTGGAAGACCACGCCTATCTTCCGGCGGAGCTCGTGGAAGTCGGACGGCTTCATCCTGTCCGAAGCGAAGCCTGCCACCTCCACACGGCCCCTCCCGGGGAGATCGCCCATCCAGATCAGCCGGAGTATCGTCGTCTTCCCGGCTCCGCTCGGGCCGGTCAGCACCACGAACTCGCCCGGGTCCACGGTGAAGGAGACATCCTCTAGAGCGGGCCACTCGGAATAGGATCGGCAGACCCTGTCGAACCTGATCATCGAGCCGACCCCCGGCGCGTGAGGTGACGGCCCGGGACGGGCACTGAGGGAGGCGATCCCCGGGCGGGATCAGACCCGGCCGGCACTGCCGGGCACTCCATCGGGCGTGATCTCGTGGAAGAGAGACGATCGGTCACGCCTGGCCACCTGCCTGCCGACGGGCAGGGAGTCGACGATGAACGACGCATCGCGGCCGTCGGGCATGCACATGTCGATCCTGTCACCCGCGGAGATCCTCGCGGCCGGCTTGGCGGTCCGTCCGTTGATCCTGACGAACCCGCCGTCGCAGGCGTCTCCGGCGAGGCTCCTCGTTCTGAGGATGCCTGCCAGCCGGAGGAAGACGTCAATCCGCATCCCGGGTGTAGATGACGGGCACCGCCATCCGGAGAGAGTCGACGAGCGAGTTCAGCCCGTGAGTGTAGACGACGTTCCTCACCAGGTCGTCGAGCCAGTCGCGTTCGAAGCCGGTCCAGTCGAATCCCTGCGAGGCTCCGTCGTCCCTGATGATGGCATAGCCGGATGCGTCACCGAGGAGGACGGGGCCTGATATCGAACCGGGGCTCGACGATGCCAGGAGCCCGGCTGCCTCGGGGATGGAGTTCTCGACCAGCACGATGCCCAGGGTTCCGCCGTCCCTCGATGACACGGGATCGGCGCTCCACCGCAGGGCGGCCTCCTCGAAGGAGACGGTGCCGGACACGACGAGCGAGGCCACCGAGTCGGCCAGCCCGCGGGCACGGTCGGCGTCATCCTGTTCCAGCTCGAGGAGGATCAGGATGTGGCTCGCGGTCATCATCCCGGTCGAATCTCGCGAGTCCAGCCTGGCGAGGTGCGCCCCGTAGGGCGAGAGGAAAGGCCGGGACATGCCGCCCGGCTCGAGGGCGTCCAGGGCGGCCACGAACGCGGGGGTCATGTCGCCGGGTCCGAACTGGCCCAGGAAGCCGCCTTCGGCCGCCGAGCCGGGATCCTGGGAATACTGCAGGGCCAGGTCGCCGAAGGACTCGCCGGCCGAAATCCTGTCGGCGAGACCCGAGAGGAACGCCAGGGCCGAGTCGGCCTCCGGCCCTCCGGGGAGCACGGGTATCAGGATCCACGAAAGGTTCCTGGGCATCAGCTCCTCTTCGAGAATGTCGAGATTGGAGTTGAGATAGCTCACGGGGTCGGCGGGCAGCGTTTCGAGGAGCTTCGATGTCTTCGACTGGACGAAATCCGAAACGGCCCGCTGCTCCCCCATGAGGTCCGAGAGCTGCAGCCTGAGTTCGTCCTCGGAGAGCCCGGCTTCCGCGAGAGCAGTGAGATACTGCTGTTCGGATCCGAACTCCTCCTTCATCTCCCCGATCCTGCCTTCGACCATGGCCTCGACCGCCTCCGGGCCGGGGAAGAATCCGGCGTCCCTCGCACCCTCGACCAGGAGCCTCTCCTCGACGATCTCGGAAAGGGCGACGGCGAAGGAGGCGGAGTCGTCGGGGACGGGCCGCGAGAGAGCCTCCGCCGAAGCAGCGAGCCTGTCGGATATCTCCGATCTGAGGATGGGATAGTCGCCGACCACGGCCTCGATCCGGTCGGCGGTACCCCAGGCGGAAACCAGGATCATCAGCGCCAGCATGACTCATCGACCTCTACTTCCCTGACTGCCCTGGCGGCGTCCAGGAGGCTGTCCACCACGGCGAGCCGTCCCTGTTCGAGCATCACCTGGGACAGGCTCTGCATGACTCTGGCCGTGTCGGTGAGCGGCCTCGTCTCGGTCACAAGGAAGATGTGCCATCCGAGGTCGGAGCCCACCACTCCGCCCAGTCCCTCGAGGCGCCCGGTCACGGCCGGGAAGCCCCTGCCCGTGAGTTCGCCCCCGACCATGAACCCCATGTCACCGCCGATCGCAGCCTTCTGGCCCAGGGAGAGGTTCTCGGCCGTCACCTGGAAGCTCTGGCCGGCCGAGATCCTTGCACGGAGCGATTCTGCCGCGACGCTGTCGGCGGTCAGTATCTCGAAGTAGTGCCTCTCGACGAGGTACAGCAGGCTGTCCGTGCGCATCAGGGCCATCACCTCGTCGGCAGTGGGCTCCTCCACCGCCGCCAGGGCCGGCTCGAGGATCAGGTCGCGGAGATAGAGCTGTCTGGCCCTGCGCTGGATGAACCCGGAGACCACCGGGTCCTCGAGGCCCGATTCGACCGCGAGCTGGGCGAGAAGCTCGTCCTCGACCCACGATTCGGGTCCCGGCCCGGTTCCCACCAGGCTGATCTCGTCGGCATACAGGCACCGGTCCCCGACGCTCGCGGCCACACGGCGATCCGGATCGTTGCCGCCTTCCCCGCGGACCGGCATCCCGTCGTTCCCGGAAGCGGACCGGCCTGCGAGCAGGAAGGCCCCCAGGATGACCAGCACGGAGACGGCCACCGCGACCGCCGGCAGCAGCCTGCCGGTCCCGGCCCCGTTGCCGGGCTCACTGGCTGACGTGCTCAAGCAGTCTCTCCGGATACACCGAAACGGCATGGAGGGTCTCGAGGGAGTCGAGCAGGGTCATGACGGCCGTCTCCTGAGCGTCCATCATGAGTTCGTCACCTGCGAGCTGGAAGATCTCCTCGTCCGTGGGAGCGGGCGTGATGGGCCGCGTCTCCAGCAGCTTGATGATGTGGAAGCCCATGGACGTCTCGACTATGCCGCTCGTCTGACCCGGGGAGAGCGAGAAGGCGGCCTCCTCGAACCCGAGCACGGCCTGGCCGCGGCGGAGCCAGCCGAGATCGCCGCCCTCTGCCGAACTGGGGCAGATCGATATCTCCTGGGCCAGGACGTCGAAGCTCTCGCCCGCCTGCAGCCTGGCCTGCGCCGCCTGAGCCTGCGCCATGTCGGGGAGCAGGATGTGCCTGGCGTGTATCTCCGTCTCGTAACTGCCCCTCCAGGCCGACACATAGTTCTCGACCGTCAAAAGGGACATCTCCACATCCGCGGTCTGCTCTCCGAGGTAGGCCTCCAGCAGGATCTGCCTTACCGCCTGGTCGATGGCATAGGCGATCTCGGGTCTCTGATCCATGCCGTCGGCCAGGGCGGCACGGACCACCAGCTCTTCGCGCACCCAGCTCCTGAGCATCTCCTCGGCCTCGGACTCGCTGCCGACCGCCAGATACTGCCGGTTCTCCTCCCCGCCCACCATGGCTACGAGCTGGTCCCAGGTGAGGGTGGACTCGTCGACAGAGGCGAGAACGTCGGCCCGGGCCGGCGTGGGAAGCAGGATGAGGATCGTCGCGGCGAGGACAGCATATCGCATTGGAAACCCCCGTCTCGTTTCAGTAGGAACCGGACCACGGATCGACGTTCTCGACCGCGGAAGTGTCTATCTCTACACCCATGTCGGCAGCCAGTTCCTCCATGAAGGCGTCGAAGGTCTCCTGGATGCGCACGGCCCTGCAGTCGTCCGACAGGATGCCCCAGATCTCGGCGGGTTCAGCGGGCTGCTCGGGCAGTATGTCCACGACCTGGAAGTAGGCTCTTGCCCCCTCCACTCCCATATCGAGCGGGCCGCAGAGGACACCCGGAGACTGCGAGAACAGGGTATCCGCGATCGCTCCGAAGGCCTCCGCCGGCTGCGGCTGGGTGGGGGCGGGGGAACCGGATTCGTCGACGAAGGTCCAGGAGGACAGCTCGTCGAACGAATCAGGGGTCCCTATGGAATCGGCAGCCTCCACCGGGAGGTAGGCCAGCAGTGCCGACCTTCGCTCGGGGATCATGTAGGAGGCCTCGTTCGAATCGTACCAGGCCACGACCGCCGCCGAATCGGGCTCTTCCACCGCATCCAGCACGTTCAGCCGGAGAAGGTGCTCGACCGAAGCCATGGCCGCGACCGGTGCGAGGATCGAATCCGGCACGCCCTCCGAACGGGCTCTGGCGGCCGCCCACCTGGTCTGTGCCACGGAGCTCACGTAATACCAGAGATCGATGCCTGCGCCGGCTCCCGACTGGGCCGGCGGCAGGAAAGCCGAAAGCTCTACGGGCGGGTTGCCGAAGAACCGCCAGCGCCCCATGCGGGTTGCCAGATCGACGATGTCGCCTGCCGTCACCTGCCCGCCGTCGTAGAAGGCCAGCACATCCGACCTGTCGATCCCTGATGTGTCCGGCATCGCGTACTCGCCGCCTTCGACCGAGAGCCTGCGGGCGAGAGCCTCGATGGCCACGCTCCTCGGATCGAGCGCCAGTTCCGACATCAGCACCTTCTGGAATGTCGATATTGCGACCTCGGGGGGCACCGAATCGAGAAGGGCATCCTGCCCGGTCTCGAGTTCGGCGACTGCCCAGGCGCCGTAAAGGGGCGCCATGAACGGCCCGGTTCCGGAGTGGCCCGAGAACGCCTCCTCGATGTCCGCGGGGAACTGCCAGAGGTAGCCGTCCATGTGCCTGTAGCTCGACCCGCCGACGCTCCAGGGCGCGAGGGCCATGGGCAGGTCGGATGGGAAGTCCGGGGAGCCCCACGTGTCGAGCGCGCGAGCGGCACTCATGCTGTCCGGCAGGAGTATCACTGCCAGGGAGAACGCGCGGGACAGATCGATGAAGTCCTCCATGTCAGGGTTTTCATGCATGAAGGCGGAGAACCTCTGCTCCGTCCAGGAAGCAGACAGGGCGGCATCCTGGTAGAGCGACACCCACCATTCCGATCCCGGCGCGCCCATGCGCTCCGCGGCCTGCTCGAGGAGGTTCTTGTCGACCAGCCTCTCGACGAGCGAGAGCCTTCCTCCGGGAGAGAGCACCTCCACCTGCTCGGAAGGGCTGAGCCGCTGGAAGGCCTGCTCGAAATCCTGCTCCGTGATCTGCCTGTCGCCCACAGTGGCAAGCACGTCAGGCTTCGACCCGCATCCGGCTGCGAGGACGATGGCCGCAAGACCCAGCGCTCCGTAACGCATCTGTGTCACCTCTCGAAAATGTGGGTGTAGTCAGGTATTGATAGCATCTCAGGCGAGCAGCCGCAATATGGATGTCACCGACCCCGTCGTCTCCCCCGGGCCGGCACAGTCGATCCCGATGACAGTCCTGCCGGTCTTCTCATGCCTTATGGAAAGGCCGGGTCTTCCGGAGAGAGCCTTCGACGCCTGAGCACCCCTCCCGGGGCCGAGGACGATGCGCACCGACCTGCCGCTCCCGATCACTTCCTCTGCGCCCGCTCCGCGAGCCAGGAGATGGATCCTTGCCCTCTCGGCACAGTTCACGACCTGCTCCGGGGGATCGCCGAACCTGTCCCTCACGAAGCTCTTCCAGTCCTCGATCTCCGACTCGCTCCCGGCCCTCCAGACGTACCTGTAGAGGCGCACCCTCTCGACGACGTCAGGCATGTAGTCCTCGGGCAGGAAGGCCTCCATGGGCAGCTCGATCCTGACCTGCTGCACCGCGTCCCCGGCCGATCCCGAAAGCCTCTCGGCCTCCTCCCGGATGAGGGACTCGAACATCGAGTACCCGATGGATTCGATGTGGCCGTGCTGCCTCGCCCCCAGGAACTCGCCGGCTCCCCTTATCTCGAGGTCCCTCATGGCCATGTGCCATCCGGACCCCAGCTCGGTGAACCTCTGGATCGACTCGAGCCTGGTGCGCGCCTCCGGGCTCATGCCAGTCCTGCCGGCGGGATGGATCAGGTAGCAGTATGCGCGGAGGTAGCTCCTCCCGACGCGCCCCCTGAGCTGGTAGAGGTCGGCCATCCCGAACGTGTGGGCGTTGTCGATGAAGATGGTGTTCACCCTCGGCAGGTCGAGGCCGGATTCGATGATCGCGGTCGAAAGGAGCACGTCGCAGTCTCCCTGCATGAAGGAGGACATCACGTCCTCGAGCTGCTCGGGCTTCATCTGGCCGTGGGCCATGGCGATCCTGACTCCACCCAGGAAGCCGGCGAGCTCGGCCCGCACCTTCTCGAGCGTATGGATCCGGTTGTGGACGAAGAAGACCTGCCCTTCGCGCTCCAGCTCCCTCTGGACGGCGGTCTGTATCACCCTTCGGTTGAAGGTGACGAGCTCGGTGTGTATGGGGTACCTGTCGCGCGGCGGGGTGGCGATGATGGATATGTCCCTGAAGCCCGAGAGGGCCATGTGCAGCGTCCTGGGGATCGGAGTGGCGGTCATCGAGAGGGTGTCCACGGAGGTCCTCATCTCCCTGAGGTATTCCTTCTGTCTGACCCCGAACCGGTGCTCCTCGTCGATTATCACGAGCCCCAGCCTGTTGAAGCGCACGTCCCTCGAAAGCAGCATGTGGGTCCCGATCACGATGCCGGCCGAGCCTTCCGCCAGTTCCTCGAGCACCTTCCGCCTGGTCTCCCTGTCCTGGAAACGGCTCAGGCAGGCCACCTTCACCGGGAACTCGGCGAGCCTGTCGCGGAAGGTCTGGTAATGCTGCTCGGCGAGGATGGTGGTAGGCACCATCACGGCCACCTGCCTCCCGGCCTCGGCCATCCGGAACGCCGCCCGGAGCGCCACCTCCGTCTTGCCGTACCCGACGTCGCCGCAGACCAGCCTGTCCATGGGCGTGTCGGAGAGGAAGTCCCGTTTCGTCCTGTCGATGGCCTCCTGCTGGTCGGGGGTCTCCTCGAACGGGAAGGTCCTCTCCAGGGTCTCCATCAGGTGCCCGGCAGGGCCGAGGGGCTCCCGCCTCCTGGCCATCCGCTCCGCATAGATCACTGCGAGCCTGCCGGCGATCTCGCCCGCGCGGGCCCTGGCCCTCGAGACCTTCGCGTTCCACTGGCCGGTGCCGATCCTGTCGAGCTGGGGCGAGGCATCGCCGGGGACCATGTACCTGTGGACCTGACCGACCTCGGAGACGGGGATGAGCAGCCTGTCGCCGTCGGCATACTCGATGGCCAGGCAGTCGAGGGTCTCGCCCCCGGACTCGACCCTCTCGAGACCCCTGAAGAGCCCGACGCCGTACTGCCTGTGGACCACGAGGCTCCCCGGCGGGAGATCGTCGACGGACGAAACGGCCTCGCCGCCCCTGAAGCGCCTCACGATGCCGGGCCTCCGCCTGCCCGAGAGCAGCCGCCGTTCGACGAGCACCGCTATCCTCTCCTCCGGCATCCTGAAACCCTCGGACAGGGAGGCCACGTCCACGGACACCGAGGACTCCAGCGCAGGCGGCAGGAGGGAGCGGAAGGTCTCGGCCTCGGCAGGCGTGTCGCAGCAGATCCCGATCCTGTATCCCTCCGACCTCCACTGGGCGAAGAGCCGCAGCATCTCCTCGGGATGGCCGAGGAAGCTCTCCTGGGGCATGGTGTGCGTGTAGCAGTCGACGTCGGAGGAGGGCGCCAGCTCCATCACGAGGGACCTGGGGCAGGCCGCCAGGGCCGTGAGCACCTGGTCCGGCTCGAAGAACTGGTCTCCGAACCCGAAGGGCAGGCTCCCGGGGAACGACTCCCGCAGGACTGCGTGCGAGGATTCCATCGATTCGCGGATCCTGTCCGGCTCGACCATGACGAGGGTGCCGATCGAGGGCAGGTAGTCGAGGAGCGACGAAAGCCCGTCCATGAAGAGCGGGAGATGGTGCTCGATGCCGGGGAAGCTGGTCGAGCTCATCAGGAGCGGCTCCAGGGCGTGTCCGTCGCCCAGCCGCTCCAGAGCTGCGTCCCATGCCTCCGGGGGGAGGAAGACCTCCCTGGCCGGGAGGAGCGTCACCGACTGGACCTCCCTGATGCTCCTCTGGGACCTCTGGTCGAAGATCCGCAGGGACTCGACCTCGTCCCCCGCGAACTCAAGCCTGACGGGATTGTCCAGGCCGAACGAGCCGACGTCGATCACTCCTCCGCGGAGCGCCCACCTGCCCTGCTCGTAGACCGAGTCCTCGCGGGCGTAGCCGGCGGAGACCAGCCAGCTCCCGAGGGCGTTCATCTCGATCTGCATCCCCCTGTAGACCCTGAGGCGCTCGAAGCGGGCCGGGGGCGGGATCTTCTTGACGAGGGCCTGGGCCGGGACCACGACTATCGTCCCGGCCCTGCCGGATGAGAGCCCGGCCATGCACTCGACCCTGTCGGCGACTACTCCGGGATGGGCGGGCTCGCCCTCGTAGGGAAGCATGTCGTACTGGGGGAAGTACAGGACATCCCCTACGATGGCCCTGAGATCGTCCCTCAGGCTCTCGGCTTCACGGGGGGAAGGCGCGACGACGACCGTGGGGCCCGCCAGCCTGTGGACCGATGCGATCGCCAGGCTCCGGGCGGCGCCGCCCAGCCCTCCCGAGCGGGTGGTCCTGAGGGTGGAGACACGGTCGAGCAGGGAGGAGAAGACCCCGTCCCAGTAGAGCTCGTCGGCCAGCCATCCTCCGGGGGCGCGATCCTCAGGGGACAACTGGCTCCTCCGGCGGAGGGGGGAGATCGTCCGCCATACGGGCCCAGCAGGCTTCGATCGCAGTGACTCCGACCTGGAACGCCTCGAGTTCGGCGCCCTCGAGTGGGTCGACCGGCGGCAGGATCTCCTCCGAAGGGTTCACGTACGTCCCGTTCCTCTTCATCTCGAAATGGACGTGGGGGCCCGTGGAGAGCCCCGTGGAGCCCACATAGCCGATGATCTCGCCCTGCCTCACGTAGGTCCCCACGGACTGCCCGGCGGCGAAAGCGCTCATGTGGCCGTACCCCGTCTCGTAGCCGTTGCCGTGCCTGATCCTGACGAGGTTGCCGTATCCGCCGCTCGACTGCCTCACCGTGATGACCCCGTCGCCGACCGCGTAGATCTCGGTGCCTTCCGGAGCCGCATAGTCGATTCCGTTGTGGGCCCTGCTGTAGCCCAGCACTGGATGGAGCCTCGACCCGGAGAAGGGAGAGCTGATCCGGCCGAATGGCACGGGCATCTTGAGGAACATGGTCCGGATCGATGCCCCGTCGCGGTGGTAGTGGTCGAGGACGGCGACGTCCGACGAGTCGGGGATGTGGTAGAACGGGAAGACCTCGATGGTCCTCCCGGCGGCGAAAGCGTACTTGACCGCGATGATGCGCCTGAAGCCGGTCTCCGAGGCGTCGGGGTACCTGACCTCCTCGAGGAGGATGAAGACCCTGTCGTCGGACTGGACGTCGTAGTAGAAGTCGATGTCGTACGCCAGCAGCCTGTCGGTCAGCTCGTGCTGCAGCTCGGAGATGTACGCCCAGGCCCTCGAGGAATCCCTGTCGGTGATGATCGAACCGCTGGGGGTGAGGTCCTCCGGCAGGGCGCCGTCCCACAGGCTCTGCCAGACGGTGCTGGTGACCGTGCAGGAAACGGCTCTGATCCTCGTCCACTCCTCCTGCCTGACGTACTGCCAGGATTCCGGACCGCCCCCGGCGCCGAAGAGGATCGAGTAGAATCCCCTGCCGCCCCGCGGCAGGGCCCTGACCTCGACGAGGCGCCCGCGTGTGAAGGAGGCCTCTATCGTGTCGCCGGCGTGCTGCACCGACCAGCCCAGGCTGTCCCTCAGCACGGTGCAGACATCCACATAGTCGTCGCCGGTCACGCCCACGTCCCACAGGGCCCCGCCGAGGAAGCCGTCACCTATCGTGGTCACCCTCACCTGGAGGGTATCCGCGAGTATCGCCCCTAGGGAGTCGACCATGCGGCAGAGCCTCACCCGGTCGTCGCAGAAGCTCCAGGCCGGCCCGGAATTCCAGGCGGGCGGCTCCATGAAGAACAGGGTGGCCGCTATGCCGGCCGCCACGGCGAGGATTATCCTCTTCCTCAGACGGAACAGGCTCGGCAAGACTTTATGAGGCTAGGGCCCGGGTTCCGGGGAGCCCTCTCCGAAGAGCCTGTCCCCGTAGTCGCCGAGACCTGGGAGGATGTACCATCTGTCGTCCAGTTCGCGGTCGACCGCCGCCGCGATGATGAGGAGCCCGTCGAACCTGCAGAGCTCCGCAACCCCTTCCGGTGCGGCCACCACGCACGCGAGGGTGACTTCGGCCGCGCCCCTTCCGAATACGTACTCCACCACGGCCCCGGAGGTTCCCCCGGTGGCGAGCATCGGATCGAGCACGATCACATGCCTGCCCTCGAGCTGAGGGACGGAGTCGTAGAACCAGAGCGGTTTCGCCGTGGCCTCGTCGCGCCTCACCGCCACGAAACCCACCGGGGAGCCCGGAAGAAGGTCCTGGAATGCCGGCAGCAGGCCCATGCCGGCCCTGAGGACCGGAAGGAGCACGGGGGGCGACGTGCACAGCTCGCCGAAGGTCTCCTCCAGGGGGGTCTTCACCTGGATAGGCGAGGTTCCGAGCCTCCTGGTGCACTCCACGGCGAGGAGGTGGCCCATGGCGCGCGACAGGGACCGGAAGGCCCCGGGTCCCGTCCTCTCGTCCCTGAGCCTGCAGAGGATATCCCTCGCAAGGGGGTGTTCCATCTCGACGATGTGCATCCCGTCCTCCCGTCACGGGCTCCGGGGAGCCCAGTCCGTTGACAACATATCGACCTGTCCGTACTGTCCGCCAGTCGCAACCGACGGGAGGGTTCCGTGGATGTGCTGAGGACGATGAGCGAGCGTGGGCTCGTCTTCCAGGTCACCGACGAGGACAAAATGCGCAGGCTCCTCGACCAGGAGAGGCTAGTGTTCTACGCCGGATTCGACGCAACGGCTTCGAGCCTTCACCTGGGGCACATGGTGCCCCTGATGGCGGCTGCCTGGCTCCAGAAGGCCGGACACAAGCCCCTGATCCTCATCGGCGGCGCCACTGCGCTCGTCAGCGATCCGTCCGGGAGGAGCACCGAGCGTACGGTCGAGTCCAGGGAAACCGTCGACTCCTGGGTCGGGAGCATTTCGACACAGATGCGCCGGTTCCTCCGTTTCGGCAGGGGTCCATCCGATGCGGAACTCCTCAACAATGCCGACTGGCTGGACGGGCTCGGCTATCTCGACTTCATCAGGGATATCGGGAAGCACTTCAGCGTCAACAGGATGCTCACCGCGGACTCCGTGAGGCTGCGCCTGGAGAAGGGGCTGTCCTTCCTCGAGTTCAACTACATGCTCCTGCAGGCGTATGACTTCCTCCACCTCTACAGGAGCCGCGGATGCACGCTCGAGATAGGCGGCGCGGACCAGTGGGGGAACATCGTGGCCGGAATCGAGCTCGTGAGGAGGACCGAGGGCAGCGAGGTCTACGGCATGACCTGCCCGCTGGTGACATCCTCGAACGGCGAGAAGATGAGCAAGTCCATGCCCGGCGGGGCGGTCTGGCTCGACCCCGCCATGACGTCGCCCTACGACTACTACCAGTTCTGGATGAACGTCGACGACAGGGACGCGGCATACTTCCTGAAGCTCTACACGTTCCTCCCTGTCGCAGAGATCGAGGGCTACGCAGCGCTGAAGGGAGAGGAGGTCAACGAGGCCAAGAGCAGGCTGGCATGGGAGGCTACCGCGATCGCCCACGGCACTGCCGAGGCCGACAGGGCCAGGGATGCGGCCAGGGCCCTCTTCGTCGGTTCGGGCGACATCGGATCGGTGCCGACGTTCGAGGCCCCGCTCGCAGGCCTCTCGGATCGTACGCTCTCCTACACCGACCTCTTCGTGGCATCGGGGCTCTGCCCCAGCCGCACGGAGGTCAGGAGGCTCGCGAAGCAGAACGGACTCAGTGCCGGCGGTTCACCGGTGACGGACCCCGACTCCCGGATCGATCCTTCGTGCGTGGAAGGGAACTCGATCCTCCTGAGGGTGGGCAAGAAGAAGTACTGCAGGATCATCTTCGGATAGGCCGGCGCTACCGCAGAAGGAGAGGCGGCCGGGAGCGTGGCTCCCGGCCGCCTCGACGTCATCCCTGGATCCGTGCGGTCAGCGGCTCGTGCCTCCGCTGGAGCCTCCGCTCGTGCCGCCGGACCTGCCGCTCGAGCCGCCCGATGTCCCGCCCGACCTGCCGCTGGTACCGCCGCTCGTGCCGCCCCGCGATGTTCCGCTCGTGCCGGAGCTCTGCGTCGTGTGCAGCGAGGCCACTTCGCCTTCGAGGTCGTCGATGCGGTCCTCGAGAGAATCGACCGAGGCCATGGAGGCTTCGAGCATCTGATAGGCTGCATCGAGGCTGTCTCTCTGGGATGCGACGAGCAGCTCCATCTCTGCCATGCCCGCCTGCAGGGAGTCCACTGTCTCGATGGCCTCCGCCAGACCGGCCATCGAGCCGTCCTGCACGCCCTCTCCGCCCATGACCTGCTCGATCGCGGCCAGCCGCTCGTCCATCCCGGAAAGGTCGATGTCGGCGGCGTCGCCGGCAGCCTCTTCGAGAGCATCGAGCCTCTGTGTCATGGTCGATATCTTGTCGTCGATCTCCCCGAAGCCGGGCACCTTGCATCCGGCGATCAGCAGGCCCGAGGCGGCCACGAACAGGATACCACACTTCGGCATGTCATCCCTTCCTTCCAGAGTCGCCGAAAACCTCGGCCGTGTAAGTCGATACCGCCACCGCTCCGTGACGCCAGGCGTCGGGCGGCAGCCCGGCCTTCAGGCAGGCGTGGGTCAGCAGCTCCTCGCGCGACCAGCCCTGCTCGACGGCCACCTGGGGCAGGAGCGTCCCGGAACGCCCCCCGCCCTGTACCAGCACCCCGTGGACACCGGGCACCACGAGATCCGGCGAGGATCTCAGGATCGGCCCGAGGACGGAGATGTCTATATCCAGATCGTCGACCTCGGACGCCCGCACGGGCGGGAACCTGGGGTCGTCCACGGCGGCTGCGGCGGCCATCGCCACGACGGTCCTCCCCAGGCTGCCGGTGCCCCTGAAGAGCCCTATGCAGCCCCTGAGGTCCCCCTTCGAGGTCAGGGTCACGAATGCCCCGGCGTCTGCGTAACCGCCGCATCCCGGGAGTTCGGGCGGGACGGGGGGCCTCGAGCCGGCCGCAGCGGCCCTCACGGCCTCCCTCGCGGCGCAGAGCAGCGCCGACCGGGACGCTTCGTCAAGCATCGAGCCGCCTCCCGACGGTTCCGGCCATGTACCCCACCACGGCTCCCGAGTCACCGGAGGCGGAGGCCGAAGTCGAATACCCGACTATCTTCGCTTCGTATCCGTTCGGGTGCCTCAGCTCGGACAGGTACAGCAGGGTCAGGATGGGTCCGGCTCCACAGGCCTCGGACGAACCATCCACCACGTGCCGTGACAGCGACGAAGGGTCGCGCCTCCGGAAGTCGTCCATCAGGATCCCGTCCATGGCGTTCGCCTCGGCCAGGGGGTGGTAGTGCGAGAGATCCGAGGATGCGACCACGAGGATGTCCTGGTCCCCGCCGATCGCGGCGTGGAGGTCGCGGGCGAAGCCCAGGCAGAAGGCGGGATCGATCGTCCCCATGAGTACCGGCGTCACGGCGGCCCCCGGCCATCTCACCTGGATGAACGGTATCTGGACCTCCTCGGCGTGCTCGGCGGAATGAGCCGGGAGGGTCCAGCCGTATCCCCTGTCCGAGAGATGCTCGACGAGATCGCGGTCCACCGGGGCCTCTCCCAGGGGAGTCACGTAGGATTCTCCGCCGAAGACCGAAACCGTGCGCACGGGGTATCTGTGGCACGGGGCCAGCACGACCACGGACCTGATCCCCGGGGGAGCCGAGGCATATGCCATGCCTGCCACCGATCCGGAATAGACGTATCCCGCATGCGGGCACACCAGCCCTGTCACGCCGGGGCCGGGCTCCATGCGCGCCTTCCGGAGGAAACCCTCGACCTGCGATCTGAGGGTCCCCGGGACGGAAGGATAGAAGAGGCCCGATACGGCCGGCTGCCTCTTCAGATGCAGCCTCCCCTCCACTCCGCGAGATCGTCCATCCCGTACAGGCCGGCAGGTTTCCCCACTATGGCCTCGGCGGCCATGAGTGCCCCGAGTGCGAATGTCCTGCGCCCGGAGGACCTGTGCGCGAGGACCAGCCTGTCTCCGTCGCCGAGGAGGTGCACCTCGTGGTCGCCCGCCACGTCGCCGCCGCGCACCGAGAAGACACCGGCCTCGTCGGGATCCCTCTGGGAGGATGTCCCCGACCTTCCGCTGGTGAGCCTGAGATCCCTGCCGGTACCGGCCTTCCAGGCTTCCAGGAGCCTGAGGGCCGTGCCGCTCGGGCTGTCCTGCTTGCCCCTGTGGTGGTACTCGACCAGCTCGAAGTCGTACCTGTCGCCGGAGATGCGGGCCGCCTCGAACACCAGACGGGACAGCAGATAGACGCCGTAGCTCATGTTCGGGGAATGGAACACGGCCCGGTCGCGCGACCAGCGCTCGAGCAGCATCCGCTCCCGGCCGCCCAGGCCGGTGGTCCCGGAGACGAGTGCGGCCCTGGATCCGGCGAGCAGCGCATCCAGGGAGAGGAAGGCCTCCGGCCTGGAGAAATCGATTATCACGTCGGCGTCCTCCACGGGGGCATCCATGCCGGGTCCGGCGGCGGGATCGACCACGGACACGATGCTGAACCCGGGGCCGGCGGCCTCCCGCACGGCTCTGCCCATGCGGCCGCCCCCGCCGAAGAGGATCAGCCTCGTCACGCCACTCCGGCGGCCCGGAGGGCGGACGACAGGGCGGGCCTGAGATCTTCTCGCATCGGAGTCAGGGGAAGCCGGAGCTCGTCCGCGATCATGCCCATCATCGCCAGGGCGCACTTGACCGGGATCGGGTTCGATTCGAGGAAGAGCGCCTCCATCAGTGGGTGGAGCCTGTCGTTGATCCGCCTCGCGGCGTCGTACCTGTTCTCCGATGCCAGCTTCATCATCTCCGCGACAGCGGCCGGGGCGACGTTCGAGACCACGGAGATCACCCCGTCGGCTCCGAGGGCCATCTCGGCGAGCGCGAGGTGATCGTCTCCGCTGAGGATCCCTATACCGCACAGCGACCTTATCGCGGTCACCCTCTCGGCGGCTCCGCCGGCGTCCTTTATGCAGGTTATGAGCGGATTCGCAGCCATCGCAGCAACCGTGGGAGGCGCGATGGAGACGCCGGTCCTGCCCGGCACGTTGTAGGCGACCACGGGGATGCCCGCGGCTCCGGCCACCGCCTCGAAGTGGGCCGTCAGACCCCTCTGGGTCGGTTTGTTGTAGTAGGGCGTGATGACCAGCAGGGCGTCCACGCCCAGTGAGGCCACCTCGCGCGAGAGCGAGACCGTGGCACTGGTGTCGTTCCTGCCGCTGCCCCCCATGACGGGCACCCGGCCCTGCGCCCTCTCTACAGTGAACCGCACCACCTCGAGGTGTTCGTCCCGTCCGAGGGTGGCGGCCTCGCCGGTGCATCCGCAGGCCACCAGACCGTCTATCCCCTGGTCGATCTGCCAGTCGATCAGCCTGCCGAGGGAGTCGTAATCGACCGCTCCCCCCCTGAAGGGAGTCACCAGAGCGGTCCAGGCCCCCGTGAACCTCACTGATCCATCTCCCTGGCGGCCTTGATGAAGGGCTTCAGGAGCTCGATGGGGAGCGGGAAGATCGTGGTGGAGTTGTTCTCGGACGCTATCTCTGTCAGGGTGTGCAGATACCTGAGCTGCAGGGCGATCGGATGCGCGCTGATGATGTCGGCGGCGTCGGCCAGTTTCTGCGAGGCCTGGTACTCGGCGTCGGCATGGATGATCTTGGCGCGGCGATCCCTCTCGGCCTCGGCCTGGCGCGCCATGACCCTCTGCATCTCCACGGGCAGGTCGACGTGCTTCACCTCGACCATCGTCACCTTGATGCCCCAGGGATCGGTCAGCCTGTCGAGGATCGTCTGGAGCTGGGCGTTGATCTGCTCGCGGTTGGACAGGAGCTCGTCCATCACCGACTCGCCGAGTACGCTGCGCAGGGTGGTCTGCGCGAGCTGGCTGGTGGCGTAGTGGTAGTTCTCGACCTCGATCGTGGCCTTGATGGGGTCGAGGACTCGGAAGTAGACAACCGCGTTGACCTTAACCGAGACGTTGTCCTTGGTGATGACGTCCTGCGGGGGGACGTCCATCGTCACGACCCTGAGGTCCACCCTCTTCATCTGGTCGATAAGCGGCCACACCACGATCAGCCCTGGGCCCTTGACCCCTGCCACCTTGCCGAGCCTGAAGATGACGCCCCTCTGGTACTCCTTGAGCACCCTGAGGGAAGTGAGCAGCACGAAGAGGAACGCAACGACGAGAACGGTCAGCGCCGGACCCATATCCTACCTCCCTGAAACCACCGGATCATTCCTGGATCATCTCGCCGGAGCATTCCCCAGCGGTGCAACCTCGAGCGTCAGATCGTCGATGCCGGTGACCCTGACCTCGGTGCCGGGAGGGATCTCGGCCTTGCCCGTGCACCACCAAAGCTCCCCGCGCACCTCGACCACCTGCCTGTCCCTGAATCCCCTGCGGCTGGTGATGAAGCCGGTGAGACCGATCATCCCCTCGTTCCCGGTCATCACGGGCTTCCTCTGGGCCTTCACGCCGAGCCAGACCAGGAAAGCCGCGAAAGCAGCCAGGAGCAGGAGCGCAAGCAGGAAGAACGAGAACTGCAGTTCCACGCTACATCCTCCAGTCGGATGGAGCCTCCACACCCTTCAGCTTGAGCTGGAGCGCCGTCGGGTTGGTGGCGGCGGCCAGCGCCGTGACCTCGTCTATGCTGCCCTGGGCGAGGAGCCTGAGGAGGGCCATGTCGAAACTCTGCATCCCGTACTGGGGCCCGCTGGTCTCGATCGCGTCACGTATGAGATGGGTCTTCTGGGGATCGGTGATGTAGTTCTGGATGAGAGCGGTGTGGACCATCACCTCCGCGGCGAGCACCAGTCCCTTGCCCTCGCGGTTGGTCAGCAGCCTCTGGCTTATCACGGCCTTGAGCAGGCCGCCGAGCTGGGTACGGACCTGCTTCTGCTGGTGGGACGGGAACATGTCGATGATCCTGTTCACCGTCTCGGGGGCGTCGGATGTATGCAGGGTGCTCATGACGAGATGGCCGGTCTCGGCTCCGGTGATCGCCACCGCCGCGCTGGCGGAGTCCCTCATCTCGCCGATCAGGATGACGTCGGGATCCTGCCTGAACACGGACCTGAGGGCGGAGGTCCAGCTCTCGGTGTCGATGCCGACCTCCCTCTGGCAGACGCTGGACACCTTGTCGTGATGCAGGAACTCGATCGGGTCCTCGACTGTGACGATGTGGCGCTTCTCGTTCTCGTTGATGAAGTCGATCATGGAGGCGAGCGTGGTCGACTTGCCGCTGCCGGTGGCCCCCGTGACAAGCACCAGACCGCGCTGCTCGAGGGCTATGCGCTTCACGATCGGCGGGAGGCCCAGCGTGTCTATGTCGGGGATTTCGAACGGAATGCGCCGCATGACTATGGCCGTGGATCCACGCTGCCTGTAGACGTTCACCCTGAACCTGGCGGTGCCCGGCAGGGAGTGGGCGAGGTCTATCTCCTCGCCCACCGCGAACCTCTTCCTCTGAGGCTCGGTCATCATCTCGAAGGCGAGCTGATCCACATGCTCGGGCTGGAGTGCGCCCACCGACTCGGCCCTCACGATGAGCCCGGCCTTCCGGAGGATGGGCGGGCTCCCCACCTTGAAGTGGATGTCGCTCACGTCCTCGGCGAGCAGGACTGAGAGGAGGCGGTCAACGCCCTTCTCGGAAGCCATAGAGCCCCCTTCGGGAAATGAAGCTGCGGACGGACTCGGGAATAAGATATCGAGTGGGCATGGACCGGGCAAACCGTTCCCGCAGCTCACTCGAGGAGACGAGGATCCCTGGGATGTCGAAAACTTCGATCCTGCCGGCGGCTGCGGGAGGTATGACGGGCTGTCCGCATCCCGCCCTGGTTCCCGCCACGAAGCGGGCCAGGTCGAGGAAGAGCGGATACTCCTTCCAGGACGGCATCTCGGACAGGCTGTCCGACCCGGTGATGAAGACCGGGTCAATGCCTTCGACACGCGCCCTGCGCAGCAGATCGATCGTGTAGGAAGGACCTGAGGCTGCCTCGAGGTCCGCCACCTCGAGCAGGGGGTCGCAGGCCGCGGCCAGCGAGAGCATCTCGAGCCTGTCCTCGAAGGGCGTGACCGGGCCGTTCATCTTGTGGGGGGGCAGCCGTGACGGCACTAGGAGCACCCTGTCCAGCGAAAAGCGGGCCGCCGCCTCACCGGCGAGGACAAGGTGGCCGATGTGGGGCGGGTCGAACGTCCCTCCCAGGATGCCGGTCACACTCCTCCAGCCCTGGCGAGGCCCTCCTCCGCCCTGTCGAGGAGATCCCCCGAGAGGCCGCACTCGGAAATGGCCCTGTTGTAGCTGGATTTAGCCGCGAACAAGTTGCCCGTCTTGAGGTAGAGGTCGCCCATCGAGACCAGGAGTTCGCCCATGCAGCCCCTTCCTTCGTAGTCCTCTAGGGCTTCGCGATAGTAGAGGATCGCAGCCTCGTCCCTGTCCCTGCGCTCGTAGAACTGGCCTATGAACAGCGAGCGCCTGGCCAGGTGCGAGAGGCAGCTGTCCTCCAGGGCCTCCACCTGCGGCATGAGATCGGATTCGGGGAATTCCTCGAAGAACACCCTCACCTCGGCGATGGACTGCGTGACGGGGGTCAGATCCCTCCTGAAGTCGCGGTTCTGGAGCCAGTAGGTGAGGGCTATCCTGTACTGGGCCTCGTCGGCCAGCGCACTGCCCGGGAACTCGGAGAGGATCCTCCTGAACTGGAAGTCGGCGTCGGCCCACAGCTTCTGTCCTGCATCCGCGATACCCAGCCTGTAGAGATAGAGGTCGGTGTCGGTCGCGCCGGGGTAGTTGAAGAGGAGTTGAGTATAGAGGATCTCGGCTTCGGGCCAGTTCCCGCTGTCGTACGCCTCCGCCGCAAGGGCCTCGAGCCCGGGCCTGTCCAGGCCCTGACCGTCGTACTGCCTGCCGCAGCCGGCAGACAGGAGGGCGAGGACGGCGAGGACGAACCCCGTTCCCGGCGAGCTCAAGAAGGATCTCATCTGGCTCCCGTCAGTTGCTCAGGAATGTAAGCGAATCACGCCTGGCCGCGGCTTCGACCGCGGCAGGGGAACCCAGGCCCGGAGAGGCGCTGCACGCCGAGCGGTACCAGTCCAGTGCCTCCTCGGTCCTCCCGGACTCCTCGGCCATGATGCCGAGCATCAGGGCCGCCTCGACCCGGTCGGTCGCGAAGTCGGAATCCCAGACCTCGAGGAGCTTCTCCCTCGCGAGAGTGCTCCTCCCCTGTGCCATGTCCTCCGTGGCGCCCGAGAGCAGGAGGCGCATGCGGCGCTCCCTCAGTGCGGGATCTATCCCGCCCATCCTGTCCAGTTCCGTCAGGACCTCCAGTTCCTCGATCCTCCTGTCGGTGAAGGGCAGGAGCAGGGCGGAGGCGCCCAGGATCTGGCTCCTGAGGTCGGTCCGCATGAGGGGGATCCTGGAGAGCTCCACGAGGTGTCTCTCGGCGCTTTCGTCCAGCAGCGCGTCCCCTTCCGGGGTCGAGGCGAGGGAATCGGGCAGTCCGGCCACCAGCGAGAGATGGCGGGATGCGTAGACCCCCCTGAAGAGCCATTCGTCCTCGAAGACCTGGACCATGTCCGTACAGACCAGGGAGCTCTCGAGGGCCGCATAGGCCTGCAGGGAATCCCTGTCCCTGAGCATCTCCCATGCCAGGCGCCGCCAGAGTTCAGCGAGCCTCGCCCCTCCTCTGAGGACCGAATCGGCCTGGAGGACTGTCAGCACCTCGAGGGTCTGCTGGCGCACCGGACGGCTCCTCTCGGCCCCGCAGGCCAGAAGGGCGGTGTCGGCGTACTCGAGCCACGCATCCCTGTCGTACCCGGCCCCCTCTCCCGAGAGGGCCTCCCCGTAGAGGACCAGGGCTTCGGAGAAGTGCCCGGCCTGCCTCAGCACGCGGGCTTCCTCGAGGAGTGACGCCCCCCCTCCGCCTCCGCACGAAGCGGCGATCAGCAGGAATGCAGCGGCGGGGATCCTCCTCATTCGGCCCTGCTGGAATAGAAGAGATAGATCAGGCTGGCAACGACGCCCGTGACCACCAGCGGCTCCAGCAGGCCGCCGGTCGAGGCCTGCGGCTCGCCGCCCGTGAGCCAGGCCTGTTCCGAGGAACCCCTGAGTTCGGGGAGATCGGAGACGGGCACCCTGTCCGAACGGGTGGCACTGCTCCTGACCGAGCCGATGACCGTGCCCGAGGAGTCGGCCAGTTCGGCATACAGCTCGCAGGTGACGGTCCTCTCGACCTTCTGCGGTCCGACGAGCCAGGATCGGCTGGTGTTGCCGAGGATGACCGAGAGTTCCATGGGCCTGACCCTGAGGGCGACGGCGCCGGTCGCGGGGGCGGCAGACTGTGGCTCGCGAGCGGAAGGAGCGCTCGTGGAGACCACGACGAGGCCCGATCCGTCCATCTCGGCCTTGATGCACTGCTCCACGAGCCAGTTGCCGGGATGTTCACCCGCCATCTCCAGACGGACGCTGTCGATGCCGGAAGCCAGCACCGAATCCGAGATGGATGAACAGGCTTCACCGACGGCCTGCTCGGCGAGCTCGAGGTTCGACAGGGGCAGGGCGAAGAGGGCGGATGTGAGCACAACTGCAGTGGTCAGCACGACAGCACCTTCCCATCTCGAGTCGGACAGCCGGGACACGGATGAACGGAGAAAGCATCGGAAAGGCCGATTCCGCTGTCAATTCCCCCCGGAGACGGTCACAGTGGTCGAAAGCCCCTCGCACCCTTCGACGATCGCCTCGTGGAAGGCCCCTGCGCGCACGGGGGATGTGAACAGGACGCTGCCGTCGACCATCGGAGCGTCGAACACGGTCCTCCCGCGGCGGGAGGATTCGGCCAGGACGGGGATCCGCCTGCCCGGGAGCCTGCCGCCCCAGGCTTCCGCGGCTTCCTCTCCTATGGAGTCGAGGATGCCGAGCCTTTCGTCGACGATGGCCGGGTCGACGAGGTCGTCGTCGCCCCTGCCGTATTCGACGGAACCCTCCTCGTGCCAGTAGGGGAAGACCACCAGGCTCCTGAGGCTGGATGCACCCCTCAGGAACGAGCAGAGGTCCTCGAAGTCACCTGCAGTCTCGCCGGGGTAGCCGGCGATCACGGTGAACCTGCACGCGATGTCGAAACCTGCATGCGACACCAGGTCGCATATCCTCTCCAGAGCGGCCCTCCCATAGCCCCTGTTCATCCTGGCCAGGACGCGGTCCGAAGCGTGCTGCACGGGGATGTCCAGGTAGGGCGCCAGGTTGCGGAAGCGGTTCATCGCCTCGAGGATGGATTCGTCGAATCTCCGTGGATTGAGGTAATAGAGGCGGAACCACGTGCGGGGATGGCGCGAGGCCAGTTCGGAGACCAGATCGGCCGGCCCCATCGAGCCGTCCCTCCATGCGAGGAGATCCTGGGCAACCACCCCTATCTCGCGGGCACCCGAGGCCGCCAGGTCGCCCGCCTCGGCGATGATGCCGGAGGCGCTTGCGGGCCTGAACGGCCCCCTTATGGCCGGGAGGACGCAGAAGGAGCATCTGTTGAGGCAGCCGTCGGCGATCTTGAGGTATCTGTCGAACCTGCGGGAGATGCGCGAGCGCCCCCGGGCATCGGGGTCGACCCCGAGGAAGGCGGCCAGCGAAGCGGTGTCGGCCGGCCCGACCAGGGCGTCTATCCCTTCCAGCCCGCCCGAACCGTCGTCTCCGAACCTCCCGGGGAGGCATCCCGCCAGGACGAACCTCCTGCCTCCGCCGCCTGCGCGCCATGCCAGAGCCTCGGACAGGGCCTCGACCGACTCCTCCACTGCAGGGGCGATGAAGGCGCATGTGTTGAGGAGGAGGAGCACGGCCTCCTCCGGGTCGCGGACGATGCGGTAACCGGCGCGGCGGATGACCGCCGCGAACGACTCCGAATCCACCTCGTTGCGGGGGCATCCCAGGGTGACGATGCAGGCGGCGCGCCTGCCGCGGTCAGAGGTCACCGGCCCTCAGGACTTCGTAGCCGCCGGGCACTACCATGTCGAAGGAACCGCCTGGATCGCCTCCCGTCACCGAGACGGAGCGGAGCGTCCAGGTGCTGTGGTTGCCGTTGCCGTCATACGTGCTGAGCATCCTGGGGAGGCTGTCCGACATCAGGTAGGCGAAGCTCATGCGCGAGATGCCCTGTCCGATCTCCCCCTCAAGGTCGACGAAGACCGTGTCGCCGCTGATCCTGGAAGCTGTCGCGAGCCCGGGGTCGCCTGCGGATTCCAGGAGTGCCGTGAAGCTGGCGGGTTCCGACGATGGGTCCAGGAGAACCTGCATGTAGAGAGGATCGACCGTGTATACGACCGATCCGTCGAAACCCATCCGCCTTCCCTCCGGATCGGCGTAGTCGAGCAGGAACCTCCCGTCCCTCGCGAGCAGGAGCCTGCCGGAGGAGGATTCGGTCTCCCTCGTGAGCGCCCAGTAGTCGGACTGGGAGAAATCGGCCGACAGCAGGGAGGCGGACTCGAGCTTCTCCAGCATACCGCATGCTGGGCCGGAGGCGGCACAGGCGGCTGTGAGCAGGATCGTGATATTCGTCAAATCGACCCTCCGGAACCGGTGGACGGGGCCCGGGGGGATACGGCTGCGTCTCCGCCGATCACGACCACCAGCCCGTCGTGGCCTGGCACTATGGCATCCATCATCTGGCCGCCCGGCTGTACGGGTATGGAGGCCGGGGAGGTCAGCCATGCATGGAGGGAGTCTCCCGCGACCGAGGCCTCCTGGGCCAGGCCGTCGGGGAAGAGCACCACCGTGATGTCGGGGGCCCCTTCGTCGAGGACCGGCCATGAGGTCCAGCCGGAGGCCTGGAGTGCTCCCACGACCTGCGAGATGCGCGCGGAGTTCATAGGGAGCCCGACGACTGCGATCTCGACGGACCGGGAGGGCGCGGAGCCGGAATCACCAGCCGGCACCGAGCCCAGGTCCTGTTCTATCCTACGGATCGCGAGGCCCGCGTCCTCGGCGAGCTGTGAATCTGGGAACCTGTAGACAAGTACGTTGAAGCCGTCCCTCGCCCTGGACAGGTTGCCCCTGAAATAGAGCTGTGAAGCCCGGGCGAAGGCGTCGAGATCGCTCTCCTCCACTACGAGGCCCGCGTCGTCGGTTTCGAGCGGTTCGCGCCCGCAGGAGGCGACCGCAGCGAGCAGCAGGAAGGGCAGGAACCTCCTCAAGAGCCATCCTCCTCCGGAGTGTCCACCGGGGCCACGAGCCCGGCCTCCTCCCTGGTCACGAGGACCTTCCGGGCCCGCCCGTCGCGGGAGGGTCCCACCACGCCCCTCTCCTCCAGCTCGTCCATGATCCTCCCCGCCCTGGAGAATCCCAGCCTGAGCTTCCTCTGGAGCAGCGACGTGGAGCCGATCTGATACCTTATCACGAGTTCCCTTGCCTTCTGGATGAGGGGGTCATCGGCATCTAGGCCCACCGGGTCGGGATTGTTCCCTCCCGAGAGCACGGCCGGGTCGAAGGCGAACTGGTACTGGAGATCCTGCTGCCTCCAGTCGTTCACTATCTGCCTGATCTCCTTCGTGGTCACGAGGGAGCCCTGGACCCTGAGGGGCTCGGGCGAGGAGGAGTGGAGGAACAGCATGTCCCCCTTCCCCAGGAGCGCCTCTGCGCCGTTCATGTCGAGGATGGTCCTGGAATCCGTCTTGGAGCTCACCATGAACGCGATACGTGACGGGAAGTTGGCCTTGATGATGCCGGTGATGACGTCCACCGAGGGCCTCTGCGTGGCCAGCACGAGGTGGATGCCCACGGCCCGGGCCATCTGGGCGAGCCTGACTATCGGCTGCTCGATCTCGCTCGCCGAGGTGACCATGAAGTCGGCCAGCTCGTCTATGATGAGCACGATGTAGGGCATCGGGCCGGTAGAGTCGGGCTTCGCGGCCATCTCCCGGTTGTACTCGGCTATCGACCGCACGCCGTTCTGGGAGAGCCTGACGTAGCGGTTCTCCATGGTGTTCACCAGGTCCTCGAGCAGCAGCTTGGCCTCCCGGGCGTTGGTGATCACGGGCGACCACAGGTGGGGCAGATCCTCGTAGTTCCTGAACTCGGCCCCCCTCTTGGGGTCGATGAGCGCCAGCCTCACCTCGTCGGGGCGCTTCTTCATTAGCAGGGTGCAGATGATGGTGTGGAGGCAGACGCTCTTGCCCTGTCCCGTGGCCCCCGCCACCAGGAGATGGGGCATCTCGGCGATGTCCACCACGATCGGCTCGCCCTCCATGCGCCTTCCCAGGGCGACGGGGAGAGCCTCTCCCGAGACGGAACGGAGTATCTCGCGCAGGAAGACGGCCTCCGGGACCGGATTCGGCACCTCTATGCCCACGGCGTCCCTGCCGGGGATGGGTGCGAGGATGCGTATCCGCGAGGCCTTCAGGGCCAGGGCGAGATCGTCCGTACGGCCCACTATGCTGTTCACCTTCACGCCGGGGCCCGGTCTGAGCTCGAACCTCGTCAGGACGGGACCCGGCCTGTAGTCGACTATCTCGCAGGCCACCCCGAATTCGGACAGCTTCCTGACGAGGAGTCCGGCCCTCTCCCTGAGCTCGGCCTCGGAGACCCCCGACTTCGACGTGGAGGAAGGCGACATCAGCACCGTCTCGGGCGGAAGGACTCCCGGAGGGGCGGGACGGCCCTCCTCCACGGGTCCGGAGCCAGGATGCCCGACGGCGGCCGGGTCGGACGGGACGGGCTCCTCCACGTGTTCCCCCGGCTCCTCCGCTGCGGCGTGTTGCCGGGATGCAACGGTATGACGCACGGGAGGATCCTCATCCGGAGGTTCCTCACCGCCGGGCCGCGCGAAGGCCTCCTTCACGGCCGTGGCGGGAAGGAAGCCGGGCACCTCGGGCGGGGGACCCGATTCCTTCACCCGGGACCATGTGTTGCCCGATTCCGTAACGGCCGGCAGAGGCACGCGGCCCTGTTCATCAGGTCCGCGCCTGCCCGTGTTCACCCTCGGGATGCGCACCGGGACGCTCGCCAGGTCGCCGGCTATGTCCCAGCCCGTGAACACCATCAGGGACAGCACGAAACCCATCAGCAGGATCAGGTAGGCGAACACGGGGCCCGCCCAGCCGGCCAGGACGTCGACCGCCCTGCCGGCGAGCGCGCCTCCCGGCTTCCAGGCGAGCACCGGGTTGATGCGCCTCCCGACCATGTCGGTCAGCGCGGAGAGGAACAGCAGGTTGACCGAGAGCCCGTGCAGGAACTGGAATGCCCCCGGCAGGATTCCGGGCCTGAGGAGCCTGGCCGAGCAGAGCAGGAGCGCCAGCGGGGGCAGGAATCCGAGGAACCCGAGGATCCGGTAGATGAAGGAGCGGACCGCCCCGGCCGCCCCACCCCCCGCGCCCAGGCCGGGCACGGCCAGGAGTATGAGCAGGCCGGCGCCCGCGAAGAACAGGACGACGACGGATACGGCCCTGAGCCCCCTGCGGCGGGGCTGGACCCTCTTCGAGCCGGGCCTCCTCCGGGTCGTCACAGCGATCTGACCGACCTGCCCGAGGCATCCCTGGGGACGCCCGGGGCGGGATCGGGAACGAGCATCCCGTCCACGTCGAACATGTAGGCGAGACACCCCCCGGAAGGCAGGCGGAGCTCGGCCACCCAGCTCCCGTCCGGGAGCCTCCGCATGGGGCTCTCGATGACATCCCGCCCGTCGCAGACGCCGCTTACGGAGACCCTCGAGACACCAGGGCCGCCGGGGTGGAAGAAGGCCACGTCGACGTATTCCGCGAGGGCGGCGCCCACCGACTCCCTCAGCCTGTCATAGGGCCTGAAGAACGGGCGCGCCCTTCCGGGTATGTCGATGAGCCCCTCCCCCCTGGGATCGCGGGCACGGCGCCTCCCGCCCCGCCTGGGCTCGAAGCATCCGAATCCCCTGAGGAACACGCTCCGCCCGCCGCAGAGTGCCTCCTCGACGATGCCGAGCATGGCCTCCAGCGCCGCGGCGGCCTCCCGGCGCGACAGCCCGGTGCGCAGGGCCATCTCCCTCGCGAGCTCTTCCCTGGTCAAGAATCCCTCCGTGAAGGTACGGGTTTTGAAATGGGGAAGCCCGCCGCCTCCGTCAAGACCCGGCCTCCCCGCTCAGCATTGCGATTATCGCCTCCGCACAGCCGACCGGGGAACGCCCCGCACAGTCGATGCCTCCCGGGAGGCTTCCGTAATGATCGCTCCTCGAGGCCAGGAGGCCCGAGAACGCTTCGCGATCCGCGGCCAGAGGCCTCGCGGATCCCTCCAGCCTCTCCAGGAGAGTTCCAGCCGGGACCAGGAGCGTCACCAGAGTCGATTTCTCCTGCACGGCCGCCAGGTTGAGCGGATCGAGGAGGGTGCCCCCCCCGAGGGCCAGCACGAACCGGCCGCTCCGCCGGAGGATCGAAAGCAGGGCCGATCTCTCGACACCCCTGAACCCGTCCTCACCGTACGCCTCGAAGATGGACGGGATGGACAGACCTGCCTCCCTGGCCACTTCGGAGTCGAGGTCCACGAACGGGCGCCCGGCGAGCCCCGCCAGGGCCTCTCCGATAGTGGTCTTGCCCGAGCAGGGCGGGCCGGCGATGGATATCCTGTCCGGGAGGTCAGCCAAGTGCCTCCTCTGTCGACTCGACGAGGCCGGCTTCCGCCATGACCGACCTGGCGTGCGAAAGGCTGACGAAGTATCGCTTCGAGTAGAGCTCGTATCCATCCCTGCGGGCGGGCGGGGTCATGTTCACCGTGATGACGTTGGCGCCTGCCTCGAAGCAGGCCAGCTGGCCGCCCGGCCTCAGGCGCTCGAAGGTGCTCGTGGCCGGGATGAGTGTGCGCTCGAGGAAGATCCTCATGGCGGCCACGAACCTCAACGCGAGGTCCACGTCTCCCGTAGGGCTCTGCGCGAGGGGCGTGCCGGCCGCCGGGAGGAACACGGACACGCTGGACATGTCGACGTCGAGATCCGAAAGCAGCAGCAGGTCTTCGACGAGCGAGGCGATCGTCTGGCCGGGGAGCCCCAGGAGCGGGCCCGAGCCAATCGCATAACCGTGCCTCTTCAGGGTCCTGAGCCATCCCATCCTCTCCTCCAGGCTCAGCCCCGGCTTCATGGATGCGAAGAGGGCCGGATCGGAGGTCTCGTGCTTCAGGATGAACTTGGATGCGCCTGCATCCCGCCAGAGGTCCAGATCCGACTCGTCCCTCGCGCCGACGCAGAGGAGCACGTTCATCCCCATGCCCGAGACCTCGCGGATGATGTCCGCGAGCCATGCCGCGTCGTACTCCTCGGTTTCGGCGGACTGGAGGAAGAAAGTCCCGATCCCCTCCCCCGCAGCCATCCTGGCCGCCTCGAGGATGTCCGCCGCGTCGAGCCTGAAACGCTCGAGCGACGTGTTGTCGCGCCTCATCCCGCAGTAGTGGCAGTTGCACCTGCAGTTGTTGGAGAACTCGATCACGGCCCTGAGGTAGGCCCTGTTCCCGAAATGTGCGTTCCTGACGCTCCTCGCCCGGGCGAAGAGGGCCGGAAGACCATCGGGCGGGGTCAGGAGGATGTTCTCGAGCATGGCCCTGGTCTCCAGCTCCTGAACGGGGGCTGTCGGGTCACCGGGTCCGGGAACTGGCATCTCCACACCTTTCCGGGATGGCCGGGTCCACGCCCCCGGCGCATGCCAGGCCTATGGCGGCCATGGCCGCCTCCTCCGGGACGGCGACGCCCGTCCAGCGCCGGAAGGACAGGGCCGCCTGGGCGATCAGCATGCGCTCGCCGGTGGCGACCCCTGTTCCGCTGCGGGCCAGGGCGTTCCTGTAGCTCCATCCCGGGTTGTAGTTGAGATCCATGAAGGAGAAGCCTTCCGGCAGTCCGCGGGGGGCGGGGAACGGATCGTCGTCGCGCCATCCCAGCGGGGTGGCGTTGACGACCGTGCCGCTGCGCATGCGCCGCATCTCGTCCGCGAACCGGGCGAGGCTCGCCACACCGTGCCCCGGAGTCCTTCCGAAGCAGAGATGATCCATCCCCATCATCCCGGCGGCCCGGGCCGCGGCGCGCCCGGCCCCTCCGGAGCCGACTATCAGCAGCGGGGCCGGGAAACCGGTGGCGCGGAAGGCCCTGGCGAAGCCCTCGACGTCGGTGTTCCCGCCGGTCCATCCCACGCCTTCCGCCGTGAGCGTGTTCACCGCCCCGATGCTCCCGGCATCGGGGTCGAGGTTTGTGCAGTGAAGGGCCGCGGCGGTCTTGTGCGGGAACGTGACGTTGAGACCCGAGAAGCCCTCCGCCAGAAGCCGTTCGAGCTCTGCCCCGAGCTTCGCCGACTCCACCGGGATGGCCGAATAGGAGCCCGCGAGGCCGGCTTCGGCGAGGAAGGCGGAGTGGATGGCCGGGGAGAGCGACCCGGTCAGGGGCCAGCCCACGAGTCCCAGCCTGATCTCAGTCATGCCTCGTCCTCCTGAGGGCCTGGAACGCCTCGAAGAGCATGCCTTCAGCCCCCCCCGCAGGGAGGAAGACCGGGTCGAGGAAGTCACAGTCGCCCGGCACCCTCCCGTCGGCCTTCATCTCCTCGGCGATCCTGGAACCCCTGTAGACGCGGATGGTGCCTATGTGCACCGTGGTGTGCCGGTATCCCAGCAGGAGCCTCGCCGAGACCATGAAGGCGAACTTGGCCAGGAGCGCGGCGAACCCCTCGCCCGGGTTTCCGGAGAAGAAGTTCACCCCTACGTCCATGCCGGCCGACCTGGCCCTCCGTACCGACCGGACGATCGAGCGGAAGTCGCCGGTCTTCCCCAGCCGCCTCATCCCTGCCGAGGTGATGGCGTCCGGCGAGAAGTCGACCTTCCTGCACCCTGCCGCCGCCATCGCGTCGATGTCCTCCCCGGGGATCCCCGCGTCGATCCAGGCGCCCCATTCGAGACCGCCGGAGATGTCGGGATGCAGCCCGACGAGCTCGCGGAAGAAGCTGGCTGGAGCGTCGAAAACAGAGTCCACGAACATGAACCTGGTGCCTCCGAGCGACCTGATGCTCCTGATGTCGGATGCGACAGAAGCCGCGCTCCTGCACCTGAAGGCCCTGCCGCCAAGGAATGCGTATGTGCAGTAGGTGCAGCCGAAGGCGCAGCCCCTCCTGCTCTGGACGCCTATCCCGAAATGCCTGTCGTAGGGCCCGAGGGGCAGGATCGAATAGTCGGGCGGCCGTATTGCGGCCAGATCCACGGGCGCAGCCCTGTGCAGGGCCCTGGACCGCCTGAGCCCGGAAGGATCGTTCAGCAGTCCGGGCAGGATCTCCTCGCCCTCCCCCGCCACACCGGCGTCTATCCTGCCGTATCTCCGCATTATCTCGGGGGCGTTGATCGTGAAGCCGGGGCCTCCGGCCAGCAGTGTGCCGTCCCATCCCTCGAGGATGCCGAGCATCGATTCGAAGGGCCTCAGGTAGGACCAGGTGTCGGGGTAGCCGCTGTCGTCGATGTTGCGAAGCGACACGGCCACGACGTCGGGCGGGCTCGAGCCGGTGACGGCCTCGCGGAGATGGTCGGAAGGGTCTACCGACATGTCGAGCGCGGAGATCTCGTGCCCTCCGAGCTGCCCTGCCAGGAATGCCAGCCCGAGAGGGAAGACAGGCGGTTCTCCGCGGCCCGAAGGCGACTGAACGAGCAGAACCCTCAACTCTCCGGGGCCTCCTCCGGAATGCGCGAGCCCATGGACGGCGGGATTGACTATAATGATTTCATGGTTTCGTGCCTTGCCGCACTGCTCGCCATTGCCGCCCCGGCGGCTCCCGGCACCAGGATGCCCCAGCTCGACAGCATCGCAGCGGACGTCTCCGACCTGGGATTCATCCCCGAGTCAGGCAGACTCATCGTCCTTGCCGCCGCCAGGGGATGGCCTGGCCGGGTGGGCAGCATCTCGGTCACGGAGGAGGGTGCTTCGCCCTCCGAGGGCCTGTTCTCCGACGGAGACATGCTGTGGGGTTTCGACAGCCTCCCCGGCGGAGGAGTGCTTGTCACCGCCCCGGTGCCCGCCTGCGTTCCCGAAGGGCTGCCGATCATGGTGGAGCCGGGCGACTCCGCCTCCTTCTCGCTCTCCGGCGCCGCGGCGGACACCATGCTGGTCCAGGATCCCGCAGGATGTGTAGCTGGTTGCCCCAGGGGTCCTGACGGAACCTACAGGCTGCGGTTCGCCGGGCGCGGGGTCTACTGGGTGGAGGCGCTGGCCGACAGGGGCTCGGGGCCCGAGGTCCTGATGCTGGTCCCGGTGCTCTGCGGGGTATCGATCCCGGAGGTGCTGGGTGGAGGATATCTGCCCGACTCGGAGGCATCGACGCTCCCGGACGTCCTGGCCGAACTCGATTCCATCCGTGCGGTCTCCGGAGCCGGGCCGCTCGAGGCCGACGGGAGGCTCGAAGCCATAGCCCGCGAAAGGGCGTGCGACATAGCCCTGTCCGGTGCGGTGGTGCACGGTGAAGGGCTCGCCGGGGCCCTCGGCGGGGACGGGACGATATACGCCGAGAACATCGGGCGCGGATCGGGCCTCGACGAGGCCTGGTCGATGATACTGACCAGCCCCGCGCACAGGGCCTCATGCCTCCTGGACGGCTACTCGCGCGTCGGCATGGCGGCAGCCGTCGAGATAGAGCGGGACGGATGGCAGTTCGTGCTGGTGCAGGTCTTCGAGGGCATGGCGGCCGACTGAAATGAGGATTCCGATCGACATGAGGGCCATCCTCCGAGTGAAGCCCTCACTTCCGCTCGCGCTGTCGCTCGCGGTCCTGGCGGCCGCCGCCCTGGTCTCAGACTGCGTCACTCCCCTGCGGATCATACTCCTGACCTCCACCGTCATCCTCGGCCTGATGCCCTTCTGGCGCGAGGGCGACCAGAGGCTCTCGCTCGACCGCATCCCGGCCACGGCCATGTTCGCGGCCTGCAGCCCGGAGTCCGCATATCTGCTCTCCTTCTCTGCATTCCTGTTCTCGACCCTGCTCTACTACTCCATACGGGACAGGAGGCCGGATCTGCGGAGAGCCCTCCTCGACGCCGCGCTGTCCCCCGCGGTGACCCTGGGCCTGGCTTCGATCATGCCCGCGAGGGGATGGCTGTCCTTCGCCCTGCTGTTCCTGGGCGCGGGCGCCGGAGGGCTGCTCGCGAAGTCCATCTCGACACGCATGCCCAGAGCCATTCTCCACGTCAGGCCCTGGAGCGTATCCTCCGCCCTGTCGCTGCCTCTGTCGATGCTCGTGTCCCATGCCGCCTCCGCGGGCGATATGACTGAGGCCGTAGTGCTCCTCGGCTCCGCGGCGGCCTTCTCCACCCTCGCGAAGACGAGGCTGGACGCCCAGAAGACCTATGTCGAGCTGGCATCCGAGACCGCCCTGCAGAACAACCTCGCGGCCGAGCTCTCCACCGCCTCCTCGGTCGGCCAGTACATGGGCCTGCTGGAGGCATACCTGCACAGCGCCGCGGGCGAGACGACCATCCTCTCCCGCCAGGAGTCGGGGGGATGGACGGGCTGGACAGAGAACCGTCAGCACGCCGTGGTGGACAGGTACCTGCCCCCGGCCTCCGCGCATCCCCCGGGCTCGGTCGCCGAGGGCTTCCACTTCGGCGGGGCCGAGGGCACCCTGCTCGGCCTGTCGTCCTCTCCGGACATGCTGATGTTCGTACCGGGGAGGGCCGGGAAGTCTCTAGCGGCGATGGACCCCGTTCTCAGGAAGAACCTCGTCTCGCTGATCACGCACTCCTGGAAGGCGGTCGGACACTCGATGGCCATAGAGGAGGCGTTCATCGCCGCGGCGATGATGCTCGCCAGGCTTGCCGACTCGAAGGACGACTACACCCACGGCCACTCCATCAGGGTCAGCAGGCTGAGCCAGAAGATAGGGCGGGAGCTCGAGCTCTCCCCCGACATGCTGAGGACGCTGATGGTGGGCGCCCTCCTGCACGATCTCGGCAAGGTGGCGATCCCGGTGGAGATCCTCACGAAGAGGGGTCTCCTGACAAGGGAGGAACGCGGGATCATCGAGAGGCACCCCGCCGAGGGCACGAGGATCCTGGGGACCCTCGGGGGATACGACATGGTCAGGAGCATCGTGCAGAGCCATCACGAGAGGCTCGACGGGAAGGGCTACCCGCTCGGGCTCTCGGGGAGGGACATCCCGTTCCCCGCACGGATCGTGGCGGTGGCCGACACCTTCGACGCGATCACCTCGCGGCGGTCCTACCGCGAGAACAGCGACGTGAGGACCGCGGTCGACGCGATCAACGCCGGTGCGGGAACCCAGTTCGACGCCCGGATCGTGTCCGCGCTGGTGCGGGTGCTCGCGGGAGGTGACCAGGCCGATGGCGCAGGCGCCTGAGCGCGATCCCGGCCTGACCGCCTTCCAGGCCGTGCTTTGGCTGGCCGCGGGGCTCGCCATCCCGGGCGTCGAGCCCGGCTGGAACAGGGACATCACGCTGGAGATGCTGCTGGTGACATGGGCGGTCGCGCTCGTGGCCTCCTCGTTCGCATACCTCACATCAAGGGGCGTCAGCGTCACCCTGCTGCCGGCATTCGCAGCCTTCCTCTCGACGGCCGGTTTCACGGGGGCGATAGAGGCCGCCTTCACGGCCTCGATCTTCGTGGGGCATCTCGGCTATTCCATCAGGATCGGCAGGACCAGGAGCTCTGCGCTCAGACATTCCGCACGGATGGCCATGGTTTCGTGGGTGGGTCTCAGGGCGGCCAGGGCGGCAGCATCGGCCGTCCTCCCGGACCCGGGAGGGCTCCCCGCCATAGCCTTCGTGCTTGTGCTGTCGCACCTGGTGTTCGTGTTCGCCGTGGCGATCCTGAGGGGCATCGGTGCAGGAGACAGGCTGTTCCCCGGGCTCTCCGCGATCCCGGGCACGACCCAGCGCCTGCTCCTGCCCATGGCCTTCCTCCCGCTGTTCATCCCCGCCGTGGACGACGTGCTCTCGGACATCGGCAAGGAGGGGGATCCTCTCTTCATGATCCTTGGGGCATCGGCCCTGATATCCGCCCAGATAGCGATCACCGTTTCCCTCGAGAAGTCGAAGTGGGCCAAGGGGAGATCCCTGTCGATCCAGAGGTCGCTGGCGTCCCTCTCCGAGAGGCTCTCCAGATCGACATCCACGGTCCAGGCCCTCCAGGCCCTCGCGCTGGAGGCCCAGGGCGCCTTCGCTCCCCGCTCGGTCCGCATAGGGTACCCCGGATTCGCGGTCATCCGTCCCTCCGGGACCGCTCCTCCGCCCGAGCCGCCCCTTGCGAGGCGGGGGCGCACCGGGCTGACCGTCGAGGTTTGGGCGGACGAGATCACGGTCCTGGACAAGTCGCGTCTCGACAGCTTCATCTCGCTGACCGAGGCCGCCCTGCAGAACCTCGAGCTGGGCAAGAGGGTGTCGCTGGAGGCCTGGAGCTGCATGGAGGCGATGGTCTACTCGCTCGACCGGGCCGACCACCGCCTGTCGGGCCACAGCCGCAGGGTCGCGAGGCTGGCCGTCGAGATCGGCAGGAGGCTGGGCCTCCAGAGCGGCCTGCTGGATGCGGTGAGGATGTCCGCCCTGCTCCACCACGTCGCGCCTGCGGTCCTCGGCACCCCGGCGGACGAGGGGTTCGACGACCAGGAGCTGAGCGCCTTCTCGCTGCCGGAGGAGGCCATGACCGGCCTCGTGGGGATGAACGAGCACTACGACGGCTCCGGGCAGCCATCGGGGCTCTCGGCGAGCAGCATCCCCATCTCCGCCAGGATACTCGCCGTGGCCGACGAATACGTGTCCGAGCTCGAGAGGGGAACGCCCCAGACCGCGATGAGCGCCGTCAGCCTCCGGGCCGGCAGCCTGTTCGACCCCGCCGTGGTGAACACTCTCGCATCCTCGCTCGAACTCGGGTTCGAGGTCTGACCACCCGGATCAGAGGGACAGGTTCGGAGGGCTCGCGCTGCCGGACAGGGTTCCCCCCCCGTCGGCGGGTTCGATCCGGAAGTCGATCCTTCGGATCATGTCGCATCCGGAGACCGTCGAGAGATCCTCTTCGGAAAGCCGCCCGCCGGTCCCGTCGAAGTAAGCGAACTCCAGCAGGAGCCCGGTGGCCGACTCGAACGAAGCCGCCTGGCCCTCGCGGATCGTGAAGCCGCCTCCCGGGCGTGGTTCGATGACTATCTCGCAGACGTCGCCCCGGCCCGAGCGCCCGTGAAAGACGATCCTGCCGACGGACGCCTCCGCAACGGGATGCGCGGCCGGCGCTCCGCCGCGGGAACCCGCGGTCTGCAGGCATGTCTCCACGGCATCGAGCGCGGTGCGGGCGTCCATCGATGCTTCCGCCGATCCGCCAGCCATGTCCGCAGACCTGCTTCCGGCCTGGAAGAGGAGCAGCACGGCGCCGAGCAGCACTCCCATCACCGCGATGACGATGGCCAACTCGATCAGGGTGAAGCCCCGCGCAGACTCCGGGTGTGCTCCGGGCGCGCCCGCGCCCGGGGCGTCAGAAGAGGTCCTCGTCGATCTCATGCCCGTCGTGATCCGGGTCGGGCACCCATGAGTAGATCTTCCACTGCTCCAGGGACGGGAAGGCGGGGGGATGCACGGAGGTCAGCCTCCCGTCGTAAACGATGGTCATGTCGTAGCCGTGTGTCCCGGCGCTCAGGGCGCCCATCCTCCCTACCGCCAGGCCCCCGATGACGTTGAAGGACAGGCTGCGCCCGCCCGCGGTCGGGTCCTCGGCCCTGATCGCGCCGTCGGGCGCGCAGAGGAACGCTTCCACGGTCAGGTGCCCGCCGGTCTCTATCTGCCACGGCGGAGGCCAGTCCGCCCCCCCGTAGGAGTCGGGGTCGACCGGGATGCAGATCCCGGACATCGAGACGAGCCCCAGGGGGGTGCCGGTGAACTCCCCGGTCGAGCAGTGGATGTTCCCCATCAGGCCTATCTGCCCGTTGGCCACGATCGTGAGCGGTGACGTGAGCGCCCCCGCCGTCTTCACGAGCACGTCGGAGAACGATGCGACGTAGACCAGGTCCGTCGTCGCGAGATCGACAGTGTCGCTGACGACTCCCTGCTCGGAGGAGACCAGCAGCCTGTCTCCGTCGATCAGGAGGCGCCTCGCGTTCCATATCACCTCGCCCGAGTCGGCCGCGGCCGCCCTCAGGTCGGCGAAGAGGTCGGAGAGCCTGCCGAAGTCCACCGGATCCGCGAAGGGGTCCCACGTGGGCCTGCCCTGCCTGTGGCTGGGGTAGGGCCTCACCCAGACCCTGCTGCCGTCCGGGTGGGGCGAGAACCCGGTCCCGGCGTCGCAGAACCTGAAGCCTCCACGCGAGGTCGTCGATATCGAGGCCACCCAGGGGTCGCCGGCGGAATCTGGCGAGGTGCTCGAGATGTCCACGATGCCGTTCGAGTGGACCGGCCCTTCGAACCTGGCTCCGTCCCCGACCATTCCCGGCGGGATTCCCATGTCCGTCAGCAGCGCGTACCGTGAGGGATAGTCGGGGGCCGCCCTGACCGAGACCTCGCGGGTGATCTCGCCGGCCAGCCCCAGCGCCCTGATCTCAACGGTACCCACGCTGTACGGGGAGCCGTTGATGACGGAGGGGTCGATCACGACCCAGACCCTGTCGCCCGAGGGGAGGGCGATCCACTGGGCGCTGTCGCCCGGCATCGAGTAGGGCTCCCCGGAAGGCGCCCGGTCGCCCTGCGCCAGGGTGTGGAGGGCGAGGCTCACTCCGGACTCTGCCGCGAGCTGCGCCCTCACCCTCCCCGCCCTGTACCTGTACGAGGAGACGTTGGCCTGGAAGAGCACGAAGACAGCCGCCACGAGGATGGCGAGCACCCCTGAGAGCACCACCAGTATGGCGAGCACCGCCCCGGTGCCGCCCTGCCTCCTCCTGCGGATCTCCATGCCCTTCACCGCTACCGGCTCAGTAGAGGTCGTCGTCCAGGAGGTCGAGGGTCAGCTCGGGCCATTCCTTCCAGTAGCCGACGTCCCACCTCCCGGTCTGGGGGAAGAACGGAGGGTGCATGGTCATCAGGCGCGAGTCGAAGTAGATGACGGTGTACCAGCCGCGCGTCCCGATGGTGGTTAGGCCTTCGCCGTTCACGATGTATCCGCCCACGAACATGAAGTCTGCGGCTGGGTTCGGATAGTTGGCGTCCTGAGCGACGAACTGCCCGTTGAGCACCATGACAGTGCAGTCGTACTCAATGTCGTTGTCGGCCACTATCCGCCACAGAGTGTCTGACCAGTCCGTCCCGCCGACCAGGTCGGGATCTCTCGCTATCACGAAGTCGCCGTATACGATGACGATCCCCAGCAGGGTCGTGTTGTCCATGTCGAGGATGTTCCTGTCGCGGTACTGCAGGGGCCCCAGGGTGTAGACGCTGCCGTTGCACCCTATCGTCAGGGGCTGCGTGATGCCCTCCGGCGAGATGGGGTCCGACCACGGCGAGTAGTCGGGGTAGCTCTTGAGGTAGATCCTGTCCGACGCCCCGTTCTCTATCCAGATTACGCGGTTGGACAGGTCACCGATGTAGATCCTCTGGACGGCTGCCGTCGGGCCGGTCTTGATGAGGAGAGTGTCGCCCCAGAGCGTGTCGCCCCTCAGGATCATCCGGGTTCCGGTGGGCACCTGCGCGGAGTTGAGGTAGAGCCCGCCGCTGAGGGCGGCGTCGCGCGCGTCCTGCCAGTTGACCTCGTCGGGGCCGAACGGGATGGGGTCGACCCCCAGCTCGAAGTACGGCGGGCCCATGAGCATCCTCTCGATGGGCTGGACCGTCAGGTTCGAGCACTGGGGGGAGGTCTGGTGGGAGCCCGATCCGTTGGTGCCGTAGATGTAGTAGTCGGAGGCCAGGCTGAACCTGTAGAACCAGATGTCGTTGGTGGACGATGCGCTGGAGCTCCACAGGCACACCGGCCCGTTGCCGAAGAACGGCCCGTCGAACCGGTACCCGTCGCCGTAGTACCCGTCGAGGGGCGGTTCGTTGAGGAAGGTTGCGAACCGCGAGAAGTTCTCTGGCAGCACCACGGTCTCCATGCCGTAGGTGTAGGTGGAGTCGCCCGAGCCGATGTGCGCCAGGGCTCTCACGGCATAGGCGTTCGAGGTGGCCACCTCGGCGTTCCTCTGGCTAGGGTCCACGAACACGCGCACAGTCCCCAGGTCCTCCCCGGGCAGGTCGTAGAAGCCCAGCGCGGGCGGCTCGGGGAGGAACTGCTCGGGGAGCGTGCCCTGCGGGATGTCGGCCCCGCCCATGATCATGTGGACGGCGAGGTTCACCCCGGCCTCCGCCGTGTACCTGGCCTGTATCCTGTCCCTGTTGTAGGAGTGGCTCTTCACGTTCATCTGGAACAGGGTGTAGACGGCCCCGGCCAGGATCGAGAGCACAAGCCCGAACAGCACCACCAGCGCAAGCGCGGCGCCGGTCCTGCGGGATCGATTCCTGATCATCGCCGTGCCTCCTACCTTGCGAAGAACTGGATGTTGTCGAGGTTCCACCCGCCGCGCTCGCCGAACGGGCCCGAGGACTCGACGAATCTTATGAAGTAGAACGACCGCCCCAGCAGCCACGCGGCCTGGAACTGGGCGGTCAGGTCGATCGCCTCGTAGTCCCAGATCTCCTCGCCGATGCCGTAGTATTCGCGCACGTTCGTCCAGAGGGGCGACGCGGCGTCGGGAGGGGCCTCGGTGTCGGAGAAGGCCACCTGGATGAACGCGTCGTCGTTGGGGGCGTTCTGGAGGCACTTGAAGACCTCCACCGCCACGCTGTCGTAGGTGGCCTCGTCGGGCATCGGGTACGGGGGCGAGAGGAACCAGGCCCATTCGCCCGGGTTGTAGAAGCCGTCGTCCGTCAGGTCCGTGCCTGCGATCGAAGCCCCGTTCTCGGACGTCAGGGACGGGTCGACGCCCAGCACGACCGGCGTGCCGATCTCCCAGTCGTCGAGGGTGCCGCCGTGGGTCCAAGCTCCGGCGCTGCCCTCCGTGCCCATCTCGGCCGGGGTGAAGATCATCTCGCAGTCGTTGAACGAGCTGCCGTTGTTGAGCGGCACCGAGGCGTCCGGGTTGGTACCGCCTTCCACCACCAGTTCGCCGTCGGTGGTCACCAGCCTGATGTTGGGCCTGTTGTTGTAGAGGAGCAGCAGGATCGGGTCGACCAGGTCGCTCTCGGCCTGGCGGCACCTTATCTCGCCACCGGTGCTGCACAGCCATTCGATCTCGCTCGCGGTCCAGCCGGCGTCGAGCTGTTCGATCTTCAGGTAGAGGTTCTCGCCGGGGGACAGCACGAACGGGTTCTCGAGCGCCAGCGTGTTCCACCCCCCGGTGCCCACCGTGAAGGGCACGGCGGAGCCCACCTGGACCATCGCGGCCTTGTCCCACTCGCCCGCCGAGGCGAACGAGCTGTCGGAGCCGGAGGACATGTAGACGTCGCACAGGTAGTTCCAGGGGGCGGGGACCGTCTGGGCCTGGAACTGGACGGAGCCGATCTGGTAGCCCAATGCCTGGCCGTGGACGAGGAAGTTGTCGAGGAGCCAGCCACCGTTGGTCGTGGATCCGTCGGAGCCGAACACGAACCTGAACCTCACGGTGTGGCCCTTGTAGGCATCGAGGGCCACCCTCTCGATCCTCGGGCTGCTGATGGTGTTCCCGCCGAAGATGCGAATCCCCGATCCGCCCGGGAAGTTCGTCGTGGAGGGGTAGTTGTACAGGAGACCGGAGGCGTCCGTCAGCGTGGTCCAGGCCCCTCCGTCGACGGAGATCTGGACGTACCCGCCGTCGTCGCCGTTGCCCGCTTCGGCGAGCATCCTGTGGCTGAACTCGAACACGGGGGCGTCGATCCAGTCCGGCACCGATATCGAGGGGCTCTGCAGGAAGCAGTAGGAGTTGTTGCTGTAATTGCTGCCCGATGACGTCTGGCTCACCCACGAGTCGGCGAATGCCGGGATGACGTTCTTGATGTTCCAGTCGTCGACCCTGTTCATCGCCATGCGGCCGTGGCGCCAGCCGTCGACGACGGTGCCGGGCCGGAGGGCCGTCACCTCCACGTCGTCCCACAGGCGCCCGCCCGACCCCGGCATGGTGCCGGAGCCGTACTGGCTGAGCACAACCCTGTAGTTGGCCGCGAAGGGATAGGAGTTGTCCCGCGCAGCCTGGTCGAGGTCGATCGTGGTGCTCGTCCAGGCGGCCGACCCCGCGCAGGTTCCGATCGGGGAGTAGGTGCTGTCGCCGATGGCCGTGACGGTTATGTCGTCGAACGAGATGCCGTCACTGCCGCTGATGGAGGTGGCCTGCTGGTTGTCGTACTGGCCGAAGACGACGTAGATGGGGTTCGGGACGACCGCGGGCATGGTAAAGGTAGCGGTCCTGGTGTACCATGTGCTGTTGTCCCAGGCTAGGTTTGCCGGGTCGAGATAGTACAGGAGGTTCGGGGGTGTGTAGACACCCGTGGAGTTCCATGCCAGGTAGTCGGCCTGCCATGGGGAGGCGCTTCCGTTGTGCGACTCGTCTCCGTGATCGTGGAACCTGTAGGAGATCACGATGGCGTCGCCCGCGGAGACTCCGGCCGTCGGCACGGAGACCCGCATCCTGCTGTAGCCGTTGGTCCCGCTGACGTTTGCGTCCAGCGTGACGAAGTACCCGTTCCCGCCCCATCCGGCGGTGTTGAGACGCCTGTACCTCCCGCCCGTGCCGGAGAAGGTGACGTTCGGATAGGGCAGGGCGCCGGACTCGAAGTCGATCGACGTGAGCTGCGTTGCCGTGAAGTCGTAGAAGAACAAGCCGTCGGCGGAGTCTGCGACGCCCTCCCCGCTGTAGGAACGGTAAGTCAGCCTCAGGTCGTCGACGTTCTCGTCGAACGCCGAGAGGTCGAGGCCCAGCAGGGCCAGGTTCCGGGTCTCTGCTCCGACGGCCGCCCTGTCCAGCCGGAGAGAGTTGTTGTAGACGCCTATCCTGCCGCCCCCGAGGGGGCTCATCGTCCAGTTCGCGGCATAGCCTCCCGTGAACTGGTCGATGAAGACCTGCGTCGTGTCGGTCCCCGCGGCGGGCACTATGTCGTCGCTCCAGATGATGACGTCCTGGGCCGTGGCCTGCGGGCCCTCGAAGTCCTCGAGCGTGGTGATGGGCGTTCCGAGGTAGCCCTCCTCGTCCACCGCGAGCCACATCACGATGTTGAAGAAGACCTCCCACCCGCGCTCGGTGTAGCTGCGGCTCTGCCACGCGCTGAAGTGCACGCGGCGCAGGCTGTCGGGCACGAGCTCGAGGTTGACGGCATAGACACCCGAGGAGTCGGAGGATGTCCCCGGGGTCAGGTACAGTGTGTCGCCGAGAGCCGGGGACATGCCGGCGAGCACGGACTGGTACCCGTTGGTCATGGCCTCGTACACGTTGAAGGTGCCGGTGAAATGGGCCGGAGGCCCGAACTTCACGACGGTCATCTGGTCGTTCTGGATCTCGCCGTAGGATGTGCCCATCGCGAAGAGCTCGACCGCGTCCTGCGCGGACAGAGTGATCGTGGGCACGGGCAGGTCGGCGAAGAAGGTCGGGTACGAGGGGTTGTAGTGCGATCCGCCCGGGATGTGCCTGAGGATCAGGGCGTCGACCTCGGTGTAGTCGTATCCGATGAGCTGGTCGTCGGTCAGTTCGCGCACCGTGTATCCCCAGTACTGGAGCCTCGTGCTGAACTCGTTCTCGTCGACCGTGGGGGCGGGGTTCAGGCTGTCGCCGCCGACGTTCAGCACGATCAGGCCCCTCATGGGCTCGGGCGGCCAGAACATCGGGTCGATGTTGTGGTTCACACCGAGGTTCCTGGGGGAGACCGATGTGTGCATCACGGTCTGCAGGACGTTGTCGCCATGGATGGAGGTGAGGATAAGCGTGATCCTCACGTGCCTGATCATGTCACGGGTGGTCGAGTCGATGGGGAAGGGGATCTGGCTGCCCCCTTCGTCGAGATAGACGTACTGCAGCGATGTGACGTCGTCTCCGACGTTCTGGGTCCTGCTTCCCTCGTCGGAGATGCGCACCTGGTCGTTGATCCGGGTGATGTGCCTGTAGTCGGTGGGTTCGAGCGAAGCCGACTCGTCGAGGTCGGCGAAGAAGGACATGGAATCGGCTGTGGCCTTGGTGATGGGGTGCCACTCGTCGTTGTCCCATCCCCCGACGGGCATGTAGCCCGCCCAGATGATCTCGTTGGACACCCTGTCCAGGATCATCCTCGCGTTCATGTCGAGCTCGTTCTGCCGGCGCGCGAACTCGAAGTGCTCGGTTCCGCTTATGAACATCATGAAGACGCCGGCCATGATCACGCCGAGGACCACGATGACTATGGTCACCTCGACGAGGCTCATGCCTCTCCTGGTCTCGTCTGCTTTCATCCCGACCACCCCTAGAAGACGGTGCTGAGTGAGAGGGAGTCGGAGCCGTCGGCCCCGGTCCACACCACCAGGCACTGCACGAGCCTTGCGTTCGAGAGCAAGGGGAATGGAGAGCTGACTATCACGTACTTCGAGAACTTGTCCGTCACCTCGGGGCCCATGGAGCCGTCGGCCACGGTGTCCATGCTCACCGAGCGCATCTCCTCGATGCCCATGCGGGCTATCTCGAGGGCCTGGGTCTTGTCGTCCATGATGACGGACTGCTTGATGATGTGCCCGAAGAAACCGCCGATGCCCACCACGAGTATTGCGAGGATCAGGCTGGCAATGAGCACCTCGACCAGCGTGAAACCGCCCCTCGCTCCGCAGGGACTCCTCATCTCCATCCCGCTCCTTTCGATTCCACGAAACGCCTCTCGAGGGTGACGGGCCCTCCGGAGGGGCCGGTCACCGTCACAGTGAATGTCAGATCGATGAAAGAACCGCCCGGATCCTCCGTAATGAGCCTAGTGTCTATCGAGTATTCCCTTCCGTCCACTTCGACGGTCCGGCTGCCCGGAGCCACGGAACCGGGGCCTGATTCGGCTTCAGCCATCTCTTCGGCCGCGATTACGAGCGCGGAAGCCCTGCAGGACAACGACTCCTGGCCGTCCGAAAAAGCCTTCACGGACATGGCAAGCGCCCCCGTCACGATTATCAGGATTGCGGAGGCCAGGACGGTCTCGATCAGGGAATAGCCGGCCCGCGAGTCCGTCATGCGCCGCCGGTCCTCACCGAGAGGGCTCCGCTGCCGTCCATGTAGACGGGGATGAACAGCGTGTCGATCCTCGTGCTGCCCGGCTCCTCCATCGTGGAGAGCCTCCACAGCGAGCCGGTCCCCTCGCCTTCCACGGGGTCCAGTACGATGGACAGCGATCCGCCGTTCCAGACGATCGCGTCGGGCGTGCCGCCGTCGATGTCTGCGAAGACGGACCTGCCTCCAGCGAGGAGCATCGATTCGCCGCTCGCGCAGGATGCGATGCGGAGACCGTCCGCGTCACCGGCCACGCAGTTGCGGTCCTCGTGGATGAGACCGGTCCAGCGGGGTCCCGACAGGGCGGCCACGGGATCGAGGCTCTGGAAGCCGGACCAGCCCAGGCGCCTCCATGTGCGTCCAAATGCGCCTTCCCAGCAAACGACGAATCCCGACGAGACCCTGCTGAAACCCCAAGCCGCGGGAGAGGCCCCGGGGACGGAGTCTGAGAATGTCGCTCCCGAGGCGGCGAAGCAGGTTGTCCGCGAGGGAGAGATGGTCGCCAGGTCTACGGCGCCGTCCATGTCGGCATCGCAGCGCACGATGGAGGACGGGCCATCCCCGGCATGTACGGGCGTTCCGGCGCAGCAGAGCCCGAGGGCGGCTCCCAGGGCGGAGCCGCCTGTGAGAAGGGAACCGTCATGCAGAATGGCTGCTGCCGGGCCTTCGGACCGGTAGAGCACGACAGCCGGCATGCCGTCGAGGAGCCCGGCCTCGGCGGCAGTCCAGGCGGGTTCCAGGGCCGGTGCTTCGCATCTCGTCACAGAACCGTCGCGGGCGGTGAAGAGCACCGAAGGCTCGGGATCCGCCGTGATCACCGCGAAAAGGTATCCCGATCCTGAGCCCGTTCCGGCTATCACGGATCCCTCGGGGACCCTGAGGGAAGGGAGCTGATCGAACCAGCGGCCGGATGGATCGAAGACCTTCACCTCCAGCGAATCGCCCGAGGGCGTGAGAAGACTGATGGAGCCGTCGGACGCGACTGCCGCGGTACCGGCCGGGAATTCCCCGATCGTGACGGAGGCAGGCGGTACGGGGGCGGTAGACAGGAGATCCATCCGGGTCGAGAATCCCCCCGATTCGAAGCTCGTCCCGTCCAGATCGCGCGGCTGGAGCCCTCCCCCGGAGAGGGACCACGCCAGCCAGTCGCCGGCGCCGGCGCTCGTGAGGCCTGCCTGGGCCGCCCTCTCCCGGGAGGTCTGTCCGCTCCTCATCCTGCCGATGTAGCCCAGCAGGATCAGGGCCGACAGCATCACCACCGCCGCAGCCGCGGAGGCCAGCAACAGCATGGCCCCCCTGCGGCCCGCATCGCAGCCGGTGCGGGAGCAGGTGTCCATCATGTTCGGTTTCATGTTCATGCCTTGAATTGGAGCAAGGAACCTGCCACCCCGCGATGTCGCAATATTCAGCAATAGAGGATGTATTGCGTCATGTATCTCGGGGTATCGCACAGCGGGGGCGACGCGGGTGTAAAGCGCTCTTTACGGAAGGGTGTAGAATCCGCCGGGGCGGCGCACGATCCGGCCCGACATCTCGAGCATGAGCAGGCGGGCCTGCAGTTCGGGAGCCTCCATGCCCGTCGCTCCGGCGAGCTCGTCGAAGTGGGCGGGGCCCTTCGCCAGGGCATCCGTCACGGGGTCGCCGCGGGAGGCCTGCGGAACCATGCCGCAGGACGGCTCGTCGGCGATTCCGAGAGACTCGAGGATGTCGCCGGGGCATGTCGCCACCATGGCACCCTCCCTGAGGAGCCTGTTGGTGCCCCGGGAGCCGGTGCGGGTTATCTCGCCCGGGACGGCGAACACGTCCCTTCCCTGCTCGAGCGCGGCGTCGACCGTGATCATGGTGCCGCTCCTGTCGCCGGCCTCGACCACGACCAGAGCCCTGGAGAACCCGCTTATCAGCCTGTTCCTCCTCGGGAAGTTGAAGGCCTCGGGCCGGGTGCCTGGCGGGAACTCAGTCACGAGGGCGCCGTTCGCGGCGATCTCCTCCGCGAGGCCCGCGTGTTCGCGCGGGTAGACGACGTCGATGCCGCAGCCGAGAACCGCGATCGTGGATCCGCCGACCTCGAGGCAGCCCCTGTGGGCTTCGCCGTCGATGCCCCTGGCCATGCCGCTGACGATCCCCACCCCCCGGGACGCGATGCCCGATGCGAGGGCACGCGCGGCGCGCAGGCCGTACTGGGACGCCCTGCGCGAACCTATCACGGCGACCGAGGGGATCGAGGAGAACCGGCCGAGATCGCCCCTGAGGAAGAGGATTGCCGGCGGGTCGGGGATGTCGTCGAGTATGGAGGGGAACCGGGGTGATCCTGCGTGGACGATCGTGCTGCTGGTGCATTCGAGGACGGAGGCGGCCTTCAGCACGGCTTCCCTTGCGGGGCCGCTTCCGGGGAATCTGGAATACAGGCTGTCGAGCGCTTCCGGAGGTGTCAGGGAGGCGAGCAGCCTTCGGAGCAGGGCCCGTCCGACCCCTCTTGCGAGGGACAGGGCGACGAGGGCCTCGACTTCCTCGTCTCCGACACCGCCCGGGACAGGACCTCCAGGAACCGTGCCACCCCCTCTCCCGTCGCCGCACTGAGGGCGAGCGTGCCTTCCGGCATGCCTTCGAGTTTATCCCGGACTCCGTCCGGGGTCAACACGTCGGTCTTGGAGAGGACGATGATCTCCCTGGCGCTCCAGGAATCTCCATAGGCCATCATCTCCGACCTGAGTATCCTGAGCTGCTCCATGGGCGGCTCCTCGAGGTCCGGAGCGAGCACGAACACGAGGATCGCGGTTCTCTCGGCATGGCGCAGGAACCTCAGGCCCAGGCCGGCGCCGTCGGAAGCCCCCTCGATCAGGCCCGGGAGATCCGCGACCACGAAGTCGAACCCCTCCCCCATGCGTACGACTCCGAGGCATGGATGCAGGGTCGTGAAGGGGTAGTTCCCGATCTTCGGCCTGGCTCTGGAGACTGCCGAGAGGAGGGTGGACTTGCCCGCGTTGGGGAGCCCGACCAGCCCGGCGTCGGCAATGAGCTTGAGATCAAGGATCAGCTTCCGCTCGACACTCCTGCCTCCGGGCGTCGCGAACCTGGGAGTCTGCCTGGTGGAGGTCGCGAATCGTGCGTTTCCGCGGCCCGGCGCCCCGCCCTCCGCGACGACCAGTGTCTGCCCGTCCTCGACAAGGTCGCCGAGCCGCTCTCCAGTCACTGCGTCGGTCACGACGGTGCCCGGCGGAACTGGCAGCAGGAGGTCGCTCCCGTCGCGCCCCGTCATCCGGTTGCCTCCGCCCTGTGCTCCGCTCGCAGCCTTGAAGACGGATCCGCCCCTGAAGTCGAGCAGTGTGGAGAGGGATCTGCGGACGACGAGTATCACGCTGCCGCCACGCCCGCCGTCGCCTCCGCTCGGGCCGCCCTTGGGCACGAAGGCCTCGCGCCGGAAGGCGACTATCCCGTCGCCTCCCTTGCCCGAAGCCACGAGTATCTCCACTCTGTCGACGAATCTGGATTCCAGGGCGTCCCCCCGAAGCAGGCCGCCGCAGCCCGGCGGGCTGCGGCGGCCGCCTGTCCGGGCCTTGTTACTCGCTGTACCTGCGGACCCTGTCTATCTTCTCCTCGCACAGGGCTATGGCGTTCTGGGCTGCGGCGACCATCTCCTGGGCCTGGCCGCTCCTGTAGCCGGTGACCTGGTTGAGGTAGGAGACTGCCGTCCCGAGGTTCTGAACGGCCTCTTCCCAGGTCGGGATGTTGGCGGCCACCAGTTCGGACACCTGGGCCTGCCTGGTCCCGCTCTGGTAGTAGAAGGCGCCCACCATGTAGTTGGCGACCGGGTCGTTGGGATAGGCGCTGTGGAGCCTGGAGAAGACCTGCTGCATCGAGCCGTACTGCCCGCCGTCGCGGTAGATCGTGGCGAGCATCATGTAGGCCTGCCTGTCGCCCGAGGACGAGATGATGGACTCGAGGCGGCTGATGGCAGAGGCGCTCCTGCCGGCCGTGGCTTCGAGCTGGGCCGTGTAGAGCGCGAGCTGCGTGTTGTCGGGCTGCTCTTCTAGGACGAGTATGGCGTTGTCGGCTGCCTCGGCGTGCCTGCCGGTCTCGGAATATGCCGACACGAGCTTCAGCCTGAGGTTGGTGAACTCGGGATGAGCCGCCAGGACACCTTCGAGATGGGGGATCGCGGCCTCGTAGTCACCGAGCTGCTCGTACAGCAGGCCGAGCGCGTAGCGCGCCTGCAGGTTCTGGGGATTCTGGGCCAGGGCGCTCTCGAAGCTGTTCACGGCCTCGTCTATCATGCCCATGGCATTGAACGCGGAGGCCAGGCCGACATAGGCCGAGGCGTTGTCGGGATCGGCCTCGATGGCCTGCTCGAAGTATGTGCGGGCCTGCTCGGGCAGGTTGTTGCGGAGGCTGATCTGTCCGAGCCCGGCGAGGGCCTCGGAATTGGCGGGATCGGCTGCGAGGATGGTGCCGTAGATCTCGCCGGCCCTGTCGACGGAGTCGACTTCGGCCTTCATGTAGATCGATGCGAGCAGGATGTTGGCGTCCAGCAGCGCCGGATCGACCGAAAGGGCCTGCTTCAGGGAGGTGATGGCCATCGGCCAGTTCTCGGTGCTGATGTGGTACTCGGCCATGTCGAGGGAGTTCTGCGCGCGCTGCCCGACTTCCTGCGAGATGGAGGCGACCATCTGGCCCGCGAGGGTCGAGACGGCGTCGCCGTTCTTGATGACCGTCGAGGGCTGGGGGGTCACCGTGCTGCCCGAGCCCACTATCCCGATGTTCCAGGAGACCGTGTAGTTCCCTGCTCCGGCGTTCGAGACGAACCCGTAGACCACCAGGTCGGCCCCGGCCGCCGAGGCTGCCTGGCAGGCGATGTCGGGCGGGATGCCGTACTGGAAGTCGTTCGAACTGAAGCCGAGGTCGGAGGCGGCGTCCTCGAAGTCGCCGCCGGAGACGAAGGAGTACCCGGAGGCCGCCCCGATCTCCGATTCGAGGTTGTCGAGCAGCTTGTCGCTTATCCAGTGGCCGTCGGAGTCTCCGTAGCCGAACGGGGCCACGGCGACCGCGGTCTCGCCCGACGCGCCGGATGCGAGGGCCTGGCTGCATGCGAGGAGAGGGAGACAGAGCCCTATGAAACTGATCCTTAACAAGATATCCTCCTCCCGGATGGTCCGAGAATCATGGTTGAGCCTGGAATATGCCCGCGCCCGGGCTCCGGATCAACCTCGGTATTCTACCCTTCGAGCCATGCTATGTTTCGCAGACCGGTCCCGTCCCTCCTGAAGGAATGGAACATGTCGGGCCTGCACATCGTGCATGGTCCCGAATGCATCATGACGCATGCCAGTCCGGCGGCCCTCGCCTGGGATACGAGCGCTGCGCGGAGATCGAGCCTCCCTTCGGGATGCTCCCCGCCCGAGCGGTCGATTACCCGCCTCCTCACATCACAGCCGACGCTGTAGCACGATGCGCATATGCACGGTCCGGCGACCGCCAGCTCCGGTTCGTCGGGGAATGCCCGGACGAGGGCTTCGACCGCCCCCGAAGCAAGCCCCCGCCAGCCCGAGTGCACCGCCCCCAGGAATCCCCGCGAGGCGATGAAGAGGGATGCGCAGTCGGCCAGCTTCAGAGCTGGCCTGCCCTCCCCCCTGCGGAGGATCATCCCGTCCGCCTCCTCCCCGCCCTGCGGATCCCGGACGATCCTGGCGCCGTGAACCTGCCTGAGGAAGACCATCCTGCCGGGTCCCGTATCACGGAAGGCACAGGTCCCCCTGACATGGAACGCACAGCCTGCCGGGAGGGGTGCGTCCAGCCGCCCTCCGGGCCCGGGCATGGGAAGCGGCGCTCCCGTGTCCATCACATCAGCCTCGGTCCGCCGCGGCGATAGACCGTGCGAAGGCCAGGGCCTCGTCCGGCGCGACCCCCCTGAAGGCCGGCAGGGAGCGCATGATCAGCCGGCCGTACGAGGAGGAGCTCAGCCGCCTGTCCAGGATGACCACGACCCCCCTGTCCCGGGAGGATCTGATGAGGCGGCCGACTCCCTGGCGGAGCCTGATGACTGCGGAGGGCAGCATGAGGCCCATGAACGAGCTGCCCCCGTCCTCCTCCATGGCCTTCATCCGGGAGGCGGTCCAGGGATGGCCCGGCGAAGGGAAGGGAAGCCTGTCGATGACCACCGCCTGGAGCATGTCGCCGGGGAGGTCGATCCCCTCCCAGAAGCTCGAGGTTCCGAAGATCACCGCACCCGGATCGCTCCTGAAGGACTCCAGGATGGCCCGTCTCGAAGCCTCTCCCTGCACGAGCATCCTCACCCCGTGGGGCAGCGACCCGCGCGCGGCGGAGGCGGCGAGCTGGAGGTTCCTGTTGCTCGTGAACAGGAGCATCGTCCTCCCGCCGAGGATCGAGGCCAGATCGCTCCCCCACCTCCAGGCCTCGCCGGCCAGGGCGCCATGCTCGTCGGGATGGGGGAGGCCGGGGGGGCAGGTTATGACCGCCTGGTCGGCATAGTCGAAGGGGCTTCCGAAGTCGCACTCCCCGTCGCGTTCGCCGAGCCCGAGGCGGGAGGCCATGTAATCGAAGCTCCCGCCCACGGACAGCGTTGCGGAGGTTGCGATCACCACACTGAACCTCGAGAAGACCTCGGACTCGATAAGCCTGCCGGGATCCAGCGGTACCGCCCGTATCCTGGGACGGCCGCCCTCGGCTTCGAGGAAGATGCTGTTCTCGTCGATCGATGCCGCGAGAAGCGAATCGCACGTCGCGGCTATCTTGCGGCATGCCGCGGAGGGTCCGGCGAGGCCCTCCGCCCCTGCCATGGATGCCCCGAGGGACGAGGCCTCCGACGACACGGCCTCCAGATCCTCCCTGTGCTCTTCCGGGATCCAGTGCGCAGTCTCGGCCGTCCTGCCCAGGAGCCCCTCTATCAGGGCCGTGACGATCCGGGCGGAGGAGAGCCGGGCGGCCTTCTCCGTCAGCGGTGAATCGCTCCAGGCGATGCCGTCGATGACCGGCATCATCATGCCGGCCGACAGGGTGATGCCCATGCATTCCGCAGCGGCGTCCTCGAGCCTGTGGGCCTCGTCCACGACCAGCACGTCGGAATCGGGCAGGATGTCCTCGCCCTGGGAGGCTGATACCAGCAGATGGTGGTTGACGACGAGGATGTCCGCCCTGCGGGCCTCGGCCCTGGCCTTCATCAGGAAGCAGCCTACCCTCGCCGGGCAGGATGGCCCGAGGCAGTCCAGGGAATCCGACCTCACCCTCGACAGCGCTGCGGGGTCCGGTTCGCCGGGCAGTTCGGAGAAATCCCCCGACAGGGTCTCGTCAGGCCATTCCCCGAGGTCGGCAGGGATCTCGGAGGGGGGCATCGACCGCCACTTCCTGAGGCAGAGGTAGTTCCCCCTCCCCTTGAGGAGCGCGGTCCCGGCAGGGATCGAGAGCAGCCCGGCCACGTCGGGGATGTCCCTGAGGAAGAGCTGATCCTGTAGGGTAAGGGTGGCGGTGGAGATGATCGTGCGCCTGCCCGACAGCATGGAGGGCACCAGATAGGCCAGGCTCTTGCCCACCCCCGTGCCCGCCTCCAGGATGTAACGGCCCCCGTCCTCGATGGATCTGGAAACCATCAGGGCCATCGCGGTCTGCCTCGGCCTGCGGCCGAACCTCCCGGCCGGCCCGCGCTCGAGGCCGTGGTCGAAGAAGCCGGCAACGGCCTCCTCAAGACCTTCCATCGGACCTCCTGGAGGGCCTGATGTCCTGGAGATGGAGCCTGAGCTCCCTCCGGCCCCTGAACTCGTCGATCCTCAGGCAGTATGCGAGATCGAGCGAACCCTGTGCGGGACGCTCGAGCCCTCCCATCCCGAATCCTATCGCCCTGAGCTTCCTTCCTCCGATCGAGAACGAGCAGCTCAGGTGCCGGCCGCCCCCGACCCTGCTCCACTCCACGGGCCTGGCGTCACCCGTGATCCAGACCGGCTCCTCGTTGCCCTCGCCGAAAGGTTCCATCCTGGTGAGCTCACTGGCCAGGTCCATTGTCAGGTCATCCTCCGAGAGCCTCCCGTCCAGCAGCACCGATCCGGCATCCGGGCCCTCCGGCAGCCTCGCACCCACCTCGGCGTTGAACCTGGCCCGCAGCTCCTCGAGGTCGGAAGCCTTGAACTCGAGCCCGGCGGCTCCGGCATGGCCGCCGAAGTTCCCGAGCATGCCGCTCATGGAGGAGAAGATCTCGAAGAGGTTGATCCCGGGGACTCCCCTGGCGGAACCCCTCGCGCCGCCGTCCCGGTCCACGGCGCAGAGGACGACCGGCCGGCCCTCCTCCGACGCGAGCCTGGAGGCGGCTATCCCTATCACACCCTTGTGCCACTCCGGCGATGCCAGAAAGAGAGCCGGATCGCCCTCGAAACCGGCCGAGAGCCTGGAAGCCTCCTCCGTCACCTTCCGGTCGAGGATCCGCCTGGCGTCGTTCGTCCTCTCCATCTCGTCAGCGGCTTCGACCGCTTCGTCGAACGAATCGGCGAGGAGGAGTTCGAGCACGGGGGCGGCAGAAGCGATGCGCCCGCAGGAATTCAGCCTGGGGCCTATCCGGAACGAGACGTCGGTCCCGGTCGTGCCCTCCAGATCGAAGCCTGCCCTGGCGGCAAGCGCGGAGATGCCTGGCACTGCTCCATTCCTCAGCATCTCGAGTCCGAGTCTCGCGATTATCCTGTTGTCCCCCGAGAGAGGGACGATGTCGCAGATCGTGCCGATGCACGCCAGGGCGATGGATCTCTCGAGCATCCCGGGGGTCCCGGTCATCTCCGAGAGAGCCCTTCCGAGAAGGAAGGCGGTGCCCGAACCCGAGAGGGCCGCCCAGGAGCAGGAATCTCCGGTACGGCTCATGCGGGGGTCGACTATCGCCGAAGCCTTCGGGAGTTCGGGACCGGGTTCGTGATGGTCGGTGACCACCGTCCTGATGCCGGCCGATTCGAGGGCCGCGACCTCGGCGCAGGCGTTGATGCCGCAGTCTACCGTGACCAGCATTCCGGCCCCGGTCTCCGACGCGATCTCGACCGCCCTGCCTCCCAGTCCGTACCCGTCCTCCATCCTGTCGGGGATGTGTATGGTGGGTACCGCCCCGGCGGCCTCGAGCGCCCCGTGCATCACGGCCGAGGCCGTCAGCCCGTCGGCGTCGAAGTCGCCCCAGATCAGCACCCGGCTTCCCCTGGAGGCGGCCTCGGCCAGGATCGCTGCTGCTTCGCGCATGCCCGGGATGGAGCCCCAGTTCGAGAGGTCGTCGATCGAGGGCGAGAGATAGCGCCCGAAGCCGGCGGGATCGTGCCCCCGCCGGGCCAGGACCAGGGCCATGGGCAGAGGCAGGCCATGATCCAGGGCGGAGCCCGGATCAGGGTTCGGACGTTCGGGATTCCGTGCGGTCCACCTCTTCATGGGTCCGCTTGCTCGGGAAGGGGCAGGGTCGGGCTGTAAGCCGGGTTCTGTGCCATGAGGCGGCAGCCATCCATCTGGGACTCCGGTCTCCCGGAGCCTCTAGCGGCCTACCCGGAGGTCGAGGGAGCGGGCAGCTCCCTGTCCCGGAGGACTCCCTCCCTATTGGGCCTTGCACCGGGCGAGGCTTGCCTTGCGAACCGGGTTGCCCCGGTCCCGGTGGGCTCTTACCCCACCTTTTCACCCTTGCCGCCGGGCGGCGGTTTCGTTTCTGTGGCGCTTTCTTTCCGTTGCCGGAACCGGGTGCTACCCGGCGCCCTGCCCTACGGTGCCCGGACTTTCCTCCCCACCGAGGGGGCGGCTGCCCGCCCGGCCCTGCCTTTGCCCTAAACTCCCTCGGCGGGCGGCCGGTTCCCGTCGAGATCGACTACGTATCTGCCGCAGATCGGACAGGAATACGAGACACCCTGGCCGATCTCTACCGCATTCTGAGGAGGGACGTTGGTGTGGCAGCCGCCGCAGGCCCCTCTCTCCAGGCCGACGACGGCGCTCGATCTGCCCGACCCCCTGAGCTGCTGGTACTTCCTCAGGAGTCTCACCGACACCTCTGCCGCGCGGGCCGTCCTGTCGCCCTCGAGCCTGGAGATCTCCTCCCGAAGCGATTTCTCGCGCTCCGTCAGGAACTCCTTCTTCTTCGAGGCCCGTTCGGAGTACCTGTCGAGCTTCTTCCTCGCCTCCTCGATCGAGCCGCGGGCGCCGTCCTCCTCGTACATCAGTTCGAGCGTGCGGCTGTCGATGTCGTCGATCCTCTTCTCCACATATGCGATCTGTTCGAGCATCGCCTTGTACTCGGCATTCGTCCTGAGCGACAGGAGCTTCGTCCTGTATTCGGCGAGCTTCTGGCGAGCCTCGGCCTTCTCGCTCTCGCACTTCTTCTGGGACGACGCCAGATCGGCGAGCCTGCTCTCGACATTTTCGAATTCGGTTCTCGCAGCAGCCAGTTCGGCCTCGACAAGGGACAGTTCGCCCGGGATGCCTGCGAGTTCCGCCTTCTCCCTGTCGAGCAGGAGATCCACTTCCTGCAGCATCAGGAGACCCGATAGAGAGCCTTCCAAAGTCAGCCTCCGGGGGAATGCGAAAAGGGGTGTGCCCGGAGGCACACCCCGCCGTTCGTCCCGGCATGTCGTTCCGGGATCACTCGGAGCCCGGACATGGCGGGAAAGAGTGGTGGGCGGGACAGGAGTCGAACCTGCGACCCCAAACGTGTGAAGCTTGTGCTCTAGCCAACTGAGCTACCCGCCCTTCGAGATGATCTGGTGGGCCCACCTGGACTCGAACCAGGGACCGACCGGTTATGAGCCGGTGGCTCTAGCCAACTGAGCTATGGGCCCCTGGCCGGGGCGAAACTACACGGAACCGGTCCCCGGTGTCAAGAAATGCGTGTTGACCGCTTCCCGCGCCGCTCCTACATTCCCGGCACACGACGGATCGGTGCCGGAGTGGCGGAACGGCAGACGCGGTGGACTCAAAATCCACTGTCCGCGAGGGCGTGAGGGTTCGATCCCCTCCTCCGGCACCACGGTTATTCCCGCGTCCGCGGGAATAACCTGGCACGACAGCGGTTCACCATCCGGTGCTTCACACGCTGGGTGAACCGCGAGAGTGCCCGGAGCGAACTTCCTCAGACGGTATTCCGGATTCGCGTCCGCGGGAATAACCTGGTCCGGCAGCGATTAGCCACCAGTCCGATCAAAGTGCATGGCTAATCGCGAAAGGACCGACGCGTACTTCCTCAGACGGTGCCGAAGGCTAATAACACTCCTCGAGCCAGAAGC
>CAZMAT010000014.1:0-58682 GCA_964564435.1 uncultured bacterium | reverse complement strand
GAGCCCAGGCCTCACGGCGGACCCGAACGGACCCTGATACTGGGCTGGAACCAGAGGGTGCCGATCGTCGCACGCGAGCTGGACGGATACGTCAATCCCGGTTCGGAACTGAGCATCGTGGCGGATCCGGAGTTCGAGATAGACGAATCCCAGGTTCTCGGGAGGGAGTACCGCAACTCGAAGGTCTCCCTTTCGAGGGGTGACACCACCGACAGGGCCCTGCTCGACTCCCTCGACCTGGCCTCCTTCGACCACGTTATCATCCAGAGCTACTCCGACGCGCTCGATCCGCAGCAGGCCGACGCCAGGACCCTGATCTCCCTGCTCCACCTGCGCAATATCCGCGAGAAGTCGGGATACTCCTTCTCGATCGTCAGCGAGATGCTCGACGACAGGAACAGGGAGCTCGCCGAGGTCACCCATGCGGACGACTTCATCGTGAGCGACAAGCTCATAAGCCTGATGCTGGCCCAGGTCGCCGAGAACAGGGAGCTGAAGGCGGTCTTCCGCGACCTGTTCGATCCCGACGGTTCGGAGGTCTACATCAGGCCGGCGTCCATGTACGTGAAGACGGGGGTGGCGATGGACTTCCACGCCGTCGTGGAGGCCGCCGCCATCAGGGGCGAGACCGCCATCGGCTACAGGCTGATGTCCGAGGTCGACAAGCCGCAGGGCGGCATAGTGGTGAACCCCGACAAGTCCGGTGCCGTCACCTTCACGGGACGGGACAGGATAATCGTCCTGGCCGAGGACTGAGAGGAGCGGGGTCACCGGCATGCCGGAACCCGGAAGGAGCCCCTTGGAGGTGCCTGGCGGACCGGGAGCGATCCCCGGCCTGGCAGGAGCGCTGCTCGACGTTGCCCGGGAGGGGATCCTGGCCGTCGACGGCGGCGGAGCCATCCGGTTCATCAACTCCGCAGCCGCATCCCTGGCTGGCACCACGCCGGGTGAAGCCCTGGGCAGACAGGCATCCGACGTGGTCCTCCTCATGGACGACGAAACGGGGGAGGACATCCCGCTCCCCGCCCCTCCTCCGCCTGGCGGGCCGCCTGCCCCGAGAGGGAGTGTGTGCTCGGTCATCGCCAGGTCCGGGGCCGCCAGGCGCATATCGGTGACGGCCTCGCGCCTCGCGGTTCCCGGCGACATGGAGGGCTGGACCTGCTACTGCATGCTCGACGAGACCTGGCGCCGCGTCGCCGAGGACTCCCTCAGGAACAGCAACAGGCTGTTCAACAGCATAGTCGAGAACAGCTTCGACGCCATCTACATCCTGCGGGGCAGGAGGTACGAGTACGTCAACTCGAGCTTCTGCTCTATCACCGGCTATTCGTACGGAGAACTCACCGCGCCGGACTTCGACTACAACGTGCTGATCGTCCCCGAGAAGCGGGAGTTCATGGAGGACAGGTTCGGCGCCAGAGCCGGCGGGATCGCGATCGATCCGCACTACACGATCGGCGTGAGGCGCAAGGACGGCGGCACCGTCGAGGTGGAGGTCGTCACCGTCCCCATAGGCAGGCCCGGCGAGGTGCTCGTCCTGGGCATCATGAGGGACGTCACGGAGCGCGTCAGGGCCCAGAGCGAGGCCAGGGGCTCGGTCGAGCTGATGGAGGGGATCCTCTCTGCGATGGAGGACACGGTATTCAGGTTCGACGCCGGGGGGCGCTTCCAGTTCGTGAACTCCCCGCGGATCGAGCTACTCATGCCGCCGGCCCGCTTCATCGGCAGACATTACTCCGAGATCCTGCCGCCCCAGGTGGCCGAGCTGATGAATCAGGCGATGGGGATACTCCGCGAGGGCGGGACCACCGAGTTCGAGTACACCCTGAGCCTGTCCGGGGGGGCGAAGTTCTACTCGACGAGGCTGTCTCCCGTGATGCACGGCGGCAGGTTCACGGGCGTCGTCTCCACGGTGCGCGACGTTACCGACATCAAGAAGGCGGAACTCGACCAGAAGGCCCTCGAAGAGCAGCTCCAGAGGACCCAGCTCTACGAGAGCCTCGGCATGCTCGCAGGCGGCATCGCGCACGACTTCAACAACATCCTCATGGCGATCATCGGGAACACGGACACCGTGATGGAGCAGATCGACGGGCCCGAATCGGCACGCCGGCTCCTGGCCGAAGTCGAGTCATCCTCCAGGAAGGCTTCGGACCTGTGCCGCCAGATGCTCACCTACGCCGGCAGGGGCGGGTCGAGCAAGGTGAGCCTCGATCTCAACACCCTGATCCTGGATATGAAGGACCTGCTCTCGGTCAGCAGGCCGGACGGCGTTTCGCTCGAGTTCGTGATGGGCGACGGGCTGCCCCTGGTGGAGGCCGACCCGACCCAGATCGGGCAGGTCGTGCTGAACCTGGTCAAGAACGCCTTCGAGGCCCTGCCCGGCTCCGGCGGATCCGTCGCGGTGCGGACCGGCGCTGCGATGTTCGACGAGAGCTCCCTGAGGGGCTTCTTCCTGCCCGCCATGCTTCGTTCGGGCGAATACGCCTACATCGAGGTGTCGGACGACGGATCGGGCCTCGATGCTGGGCAGAAGGAGAAGATCTTCAACCCCTTCTATTCGACCCGCGGACCCGGGAGGGGGCTGGGGCTGGCTGCGGTGCTGGGCATCTCGCGCGGACACGGCGGATCCGTGCGCGTCTTCAGCGAGAAGGGGCAGGGCACCACCGTCCAGGTGCTGCTCCCGTCCCTTCGCCCCCAGGGATCGTCACCCGCCGCGGATGTCCCGGCCAGGCGCGGAGAGAGGGCCCCGAACGGCTGCGTACTGGTCGTCGACGACGAGGAGATCGTGAGGAACGTGCTCGAGAGGATGCTCGTCAAGATAGGCTACACCGTCACCGCAGCCTCGTCGGGGCTAGAGGCCGTCAACATCTTCAGGAGGACGAAGGGCGGGTTCGATGCGGTGATACTCGATCTGGCGATGCCGGGTATGGACGGCCCCGAAGTCCTCGAGTTCCTGCGAGGCATGGATCCGGCCGTCAGGGTGATCATCGCAAGCGGCTACAGCAGGCTCCAGGTCGAGGAGAGGATGGGGTCGCGCACACCCGACGGCATCATGCAGAAGCCGTTCCGCCTCGACGGCCTCCTGTCGATCCTGGGTCCCGCCCCCGGCCGGCCAGGGGTCTGACCCGGCCCCTTCCCATCAGCAGCAGCCCTCCGACTACGACGACGGCAGCCGCGGCATGCCCCCACAGTGGCAGCCCGACTGGCTCGACCGCCTGCCTGGCCGCGAGCAGCGCGGCGGCATTCGAGGCTGCATGCCAGACCATGCCGGTGAAGAGCGAACCCGACCTGAGCACCGCAAGGCCAGCCAGGAACCCGATGAAGGCCGTGGGCACTATCCGGAAATAGAGGAAGTGGAACATCCCGAAGACCAGGGCCGAGGCGACGAGCGCACCGTGAGGCCCCCACCCCCTTCGCTCTGCTAGCGAACCCATCAGGACGCCCCTGAAGACGAACTCCTCCACGATGCCGGGGATCAGGCAGTAGAGCAGGATCATCCCGGCCAGATCCGTCGAACCGGTCGTCATCGTTTCGCCGAAGTCGTGGAGCACTCGCTCTCCGGCGGGCAGCAGGAGCGAGGCCAGCCTGTACAGGTCCGACGAGAGGATCACCCCGCCCGCGGCGCAGGGTAACGCCAGGAGAGGGGCGAGCAGCCCCGGCGACCTCAGCCTGAGGACGGTCCGGGAGGGAAGCCTGTACCTGATCGCGAGATAGACGGCCGGAGCCAGGAGGATCAGGAACTGGCCGACCAGCAGGGATGTCCGGACGTCGTAGAGCCTCTCCATCTGCATGGATGTTATGACGTTGACGGCCCAGATCACGCCGTAGACCTGGAAGGCCCGCCTTCCCAGCATGCCCGGCCCCGGTTCCGGGGATGCGGAGCCCCGGATGACGCCCTCGCCCGACATCGCCCTGGCCACCGCCCATGCCAGGATCGCGGCGAGCGACAGGGTCGAGAGGGCGGCGAGCAGCAAGCCTGGGATGTCCTGCCTGCCCGAGAGGATCTCGCGGAAGGAGACCGCCAGGCCGGCGACGGGCACCGCCCTCGTCACCGGGGCGCTGCCTATCCCGGGGAAGAGTGTCACTAGGGTGGGGGCTGCAGCGGCCAGGAGGGCAGGGAACATCTTGAGCTGAGCCTCCTTGAAGGTCGAGGCCCCGGCGGAGACGAACAGGACGAGGGCGGCGGCGAAGATCGCCGCCGGTATCACCGGCACGAGGAGGAGCGGCGAGAAGGCCGAGGCGGGGGGCAGGACTCCCCCTCCCTGCGTCTCGAAGAAGCCGAATCTCGCGAGAAGGGCGAAGTCGGCTGCCTGGACGAGGGCCGACATGAGGCCCACTGCGCAGGCGGCAGCGAGCTTGGAGGCCGTGATCACCCCCCTGTCGACACCGGTCGAGAGCAGGGTCTCGAGCGATCCCCGCTCCCTCTCTCCGGCTATGCTGTCGAGCGCGGCCACCGATACCCCGGACAGGAGCAGGATCATCACGAACAGCATGGCCAGCCTGCCGAAATCCGATCCCTCCCTCGCCCCCGGCGGAGCGAGGTCTTCGACCCGGATCATCGCCGAGTCAGGCGCCCACGAGACCCCCGACCGCGCCAGGACCGCCTCCCTGGTGGAGTCGCGCAGCGATTCGAGCCGGGGCAGGATGACGTCGAGAGCGGCCCGTGAAATGTCCATGTCGGCCCTGTAGGCCACGTCCACGACGGGCACCGGACGCCTGCGGACGTCCGCCGTGACGATTGCATGAACGAGCCCGGAATCGAGCTGCGCCGGGTCGGGAGAATCCGCAAAGGACACCGAGACCGGGCCGCCCCCCGACGAGATCGCGCGGGAAACCGCCGAGATGACGGAATCGGGGGCGTTCCCCGACAGGACGATCCTGCACGTGTCGCCGGCGATCTCCTCCTCCCGGGTTTCCGCGATCTTCGAGGAACCGAACATCAGCACGGGAGTCAGGACTGCCGGCAGGACTATGGAGATGAGGAGGGTCTTCCTGTCGCGGAAGAGCATCCGGAGCTCCGCGCCCAGGAGTTCCAGGAACGCCGTCCACCGGGGATTCTCAGGCACGCGCGGACTCCACCAGTGACACGAATGCATCCTCGAGTGTGTTCGCACGGGTGCGTTCGAGGAGGCCGGTCACGGTGCCTTCGGCCAGGATCCTTCCCTGGTGGATGACGGCGATGCGGCTGCAGATCCTCTCGGCCTCGGACATCACGTGCGTGGAGAAGACGACTGCGTGCCCGCAGTCGCGCAGCGATTCGATCATCGCGAGCATCTCGTGCGCGTTGAGCACGTCGAGCCCGGCCGCCGGTTCGTCGAATACCAGCACCGGCGGATCGTGGACCATCGCCCTCCCGATGGAGACCTTCTGCTTCATCCCCGTGGAGAGCCTCTCGATCCTGGTGTCCGCATAGGAGCCTATCGACATCATCTCCACGACCTTCTCGACCCTCTCCTCCAGGCGCCCGCGGGGGTATCCGTTCATCCTGGCGAAGAACCTGAGCGTCTCCCTGGCGGTGAGCCTGGGGTAGAGCGCAGTGGTGGACGAGAGGAAGCCGAGCGATCTCCGGGCGGCCTTCGGGTCCTCACGCACATCGTGCCCGTCGACCGAGGCGGTTCCGGACGTGGGTTCGATGAGCGTCGCGAGCATCCTGAGGGTGGTGGTCTTCCCTGCGCCGTTGACCCCGAGGATGCCCAGGACCTCGCCCCTGTCGACGTGGAAGGACACTTCGTCAACGGCCCTTACGACGCCCCTCGAATCGTCGACGAACGATTTGCACAGGTCGACAGCCGTGACGGCGCTGTCAGGCATGTCCGATGCTCCTCCTTCCGCGCAGCAGGGAGAAGAGGCTCCTCTTCCCGTTGGCCTCTCCGGGGAAGGCCGCCTCCTCGCGCGACAGCAGCGACGATGCGGCCCACAGGGCGGCGAGGCAGAACAGAGCCGTCGAGACCGCCGATATGGCCATCGGGAGCGGCTGCGCCGGCCCGGTGAGGGAGTCCCTCAGGAGCAGGGCCGCGTTGAGCACCGGCACGGCCGCAGTGGAAACCGAGAACGATATCGACGGATCCTGCATGAAGATGACGGGGAGGACCGACAGCAGGTAGACCGGCGTCACCATGGCCTGCCCCTCCTTGTAGTTCCGCGCCAGTGACGAGGAGGCGATCATGAGGGCGGAGAGGAGAGCCGAAAGAAGTGCGGAGGCGAACACCGCCGAGAACGCGGCGCCCGGTTCCACGGCGAACGAGATCTCCTCCCCCTCGCTGCGCAGCAGAGGGCCCAGGATGGCGGAAACGCACAGGATCATCGAGGCCGTGTTGAGAAGCCCGGACGTCATGCCCGAGACCAGGACAGAGAGGTACTTTCCCGCAAGGATCGAGAACCTGTCCGCCCCGGTGGAGAGGAGGGTCTCGATCGTCCCCCTCTCCCTCTCCCCGGCGGTGGCGTCCACGGCAGTGTAGAAGCAGCCTATCGAGACCATCACGGCGAACGTGGCCGGGAGGAGGAGGCCGAGGATGAACCCGCCCATGTCCCTGCCGCCGGCCTCGTTGGATGTCGAGATGCGGAACACCTCCCACTCCGCGCGTCCGATGCCGAGGCTGTCTCTCAGGCGCGCGAAACCTGCCGCCCGCACGTCCCTCGCCAGATCCTCGAGCACCGCTGCAGCCGTCCTGCCCCTGTCGGTCGAGAGGTCCGCGGTGATCACGCAGCCTCCCGGGAGGCCGTCTCCACCGGGGACGGGCCCTGCGGTGGCGTCGAACCCTCCGGCCGGACCCCCGGTCTCCGAACCGCTGGAAGCGAAGAAAGCGTCGATGGCGGGATCCGCCCTGAACTCCCCGGCGAGGGCGGGGTCGAGGCCCGGAGAGATGCCGACCCTGTACGACATGTCCTCGGAGCCCGCGTCGTACAGGAGGGCGACGGTGATGCCGAGCCAGAGCATGACGGGATAGAGGAGAAGGGGTATGACTATGAAATGGGTGGTGAGGGTCCTGTCGCGCAGGGCTCCCCGCAGTTCGTTGCCGAAGACTGTCCGGACCGTCGATCCATCCATGCCGGAAAGCTAATCTCGACAGGCTTCGTGCGCCATCCTTCTTGACCCCGGGCGGCCCATTGGCCATGCTCCATGCTGGAATGCCTCAACACCAGAACAGGGGCTCCGCCATGAAGAAAAAGGCCTGTCCGGAACTGGACGCATTCATCCCCGACCTGTCGTCCAGGGACAGGTGGGGAGCGATAGAGGAACTCGTCGACGCGCTCGACGCGGCCGGTCTGGTTACTGACAGGGCCCGGGCGGTCAGGGACGTCGAGGAGAGGGAGCGATCCCTCCCCACGGGGCTGACTGACGGGGTCGCCCTCCCGCATGCCGCAACCCCTGCCGTGAAGCGCAGATGCAGCGCCGCCGGCATCTCCCGCGCCGGCCTCGACTTCGGCTGCCTCGACTGCGGCCGCGCCCATCTCATCTTCCTCGCGCTGGCGAATCCAGCCGCATCGGGCCCCCATCTCGAGTGCCTCGCGGAGATCTCCCTGCTGCTCTCGGACGAACGCAAGCGCAGGGCCTTCACGGAGGCGGAGAGCCTGGACGAGGCGAGAAGGCTGCTCGGGTAGAAGGAGATCGCCGCATGCAGGGTGAACTGCTCTTCGCTTTCCAGGCCGCGATCGTCGTCATATGTGCCAAATTCACGGGCAGGTTCTTCGAGAGGAAGCTGGGCCAGCCCTCGGTTATAGGCGAGGTGGCCGCAGGCCTGGCCATCGGCCCCTTCGCCCTGGGCGGCCTCTCCATGCCCGCGGGGACCGTCCATCTGCCCCTGCTGGGCGGCGTCCGGTTCCCCGGCCTGGGCCCGCTCTTCCCGCTCACTCCCTCCGGAGCCTTCGATCCGGGCCTCCTGCAGGCCCTGACGATCGTCGGCGCGGTCGTGCTGATGTTCGACGCCGGCCTCGAGACGAACCTGAAGAAGTTCCTGGCCTACGCTCCCGCCGGGCTCTCGGCCGGGCTGGGCGGAGCGGTCCTCAGCTTCATCCTGGGCGCGGCGTCGGTGGTCTGGGCAGGCAGGGCGGCCTCGCTGACGGACCCCGTCGCACTCGTTCTGGGCGCCGTTGCCACCGCCACCTCCGTCGGGCTGACCGTGCGCGTGCTCAGCGACGCGAGGAAGCTCAACTCGCCCGAAGGGGCGACGATCCTCTCGGCCGCCGTGATCGACGATGTCATAGGCCTCGTCTTCCTCAGCCTCGTCTTCGTGATGGGGTCCTCCTTCGGCACTTCGCCGTCGATGCTGCGCGAGGTCACGATAGTGGTGACCAAGGCCGTGGTGGTCTTCTCAGGCCTTCTGCTGACCGGCATCCTCCTCAAGAAACGCATCTCGAAGCTCCTCCTGAAGCTGGGTTCGCTCGAGGCGGCGGGCGCCGCGGCCCTGGCCACGGCGCTGCTGGGAGCAGGCATCGCGGAGGCCTCCGGCCTCGCCCTGATCGTGGGGGCGTACGTCATCGGCCTGAGCCTCTCGGAGACCGACATGGTCCACGTCCTCCACAACGCCCTCGCCCCGATACGGGAGATGCTGGTGCCCATCGTGTTCTGCGTGACCGGGATGATGGCGGACCTGGGCGGGGTGGGTTCGATGCTGGGCTTCGGGCTGGCCTACACCCTGCTGATCTCCGCCGGGAAGATCATCGGATGCGGCCTGCCCAGCCTCGCCTTCGGCTTCAACATGCGGGGCGCCGTGCGGATAGGTGTCGGCATGCTGCCCAGGCAGGAGGTCGGGCTGATCGCCGCGAGCCTCGCGCTCTCGAGGGGTCTGATAGGCCCGGGCGACATGGCGGTCGTGATCCTCATGGTCCTGATCACGGCGGTCGCCACGCCTCCGGCCATAGCCCGGCTGTTCAGGGCGGGGAGCGGCAGGCGGAAGACCCTCTCGATCCCGGGGGACGAACCCGAGAGGGTGATGATACCCTTCCCGCAGGAGGCCATAGCCGACTTCCTCGTCGAAGGCACCGTCTCGCTGTTCGTGTCGGCCGGGTATTTCGCCTTCAGGATGCCCGTCAAGGGCAAGGCCTGGGACCTGCGCAAGGACGACACGGCCATCACGCTCTCGACGCAGGGGCGCTACCTCGTGGTGACTGCCGACAAGGCGGGCATGAACAAGGCCATCGTCTTCATGACCGAGCACATGTCGCAGATGAAGACGATGTTCAGCCAGCTCGACAGCAGCGACGAGGAGTCGATCCGCAGGATCATGTACGGGCTCGAGAGCGGCGGCGGGCCCGAACAGCAGGAGGACTGGTAGCCCGGTATCAGATCCCGAAGAAGCCCCTGATCTTCGTGAGAATGTCGGCCCGTGAGCGCTGGGGGGCGCGGGATTCCTGACCGCTCGACAGGGCGGCCCTCTCGGCGTTCTCCTTCAGCCTCTCCTCCAGTGCCGCGGACAGGACCTCCACGGCACCGGCATCGGTGCTGATCACGGAGGCGAAGTCTTCCTTCGCGATCCTTATCACCTCGGTATCCGACTCGGCTATCACGGATGCCGACCGCGGCTCGCCGGTGAGCAGGCTCATCTCGCCGAAGAAGTCGCCTGTCCCGAGCATCGCGACCACTGCGCGCGACGACGCTCCCGCCACCTCGACCCTGAGCTGCCCGGACTTCACGAGGAACATCGAGTCGCCGGTGTCGCCCTGTATGACCAGGCTCTCGCCGGCCGAGAACCTCTGGATGCAGGATGTGGCGGAGATCGAGCTTATCTGCGCGTCCGTGAGGCCGTCGAACAGCGGGATGGAGCGCAGCTCGGCATAGATGGTCTCGTAGGCGGAGTCCTCCCTGCGCTTCTCGAGATCCTCGGGGATCATCCTGACGTTGACGTCGCGCACGGGGTAGGGGATCTCGATGCCCGACCTGCGGAGGGCGTACCAGATGCGCGTGGCAACGGCGTCGAGGACGGCGTACTTCCTGCCGTAGTCGTTCATCCAGAACCTGAGTTCGTACTCCACGGCGGAGTCGCCGAAGGACTTGAGGAACACGTGGGGCTGGGGCTCCCGCCTGATCTCGTCGATCTCCCGGGTCGCGGAGATGAGGGTGCTCTTCACCACGCCGGGGGGATGGGGGTAAGCGATGCCCATCTGGAAGCGGGCCATGAACGGGCTGATCTTCGAGAGGTTCCTGACCTTCTGCTTCGTGATGCTCGAGTTGGGGTGGATGATGACGTGCGAGCTGCGGTCGCGCATGTAGATGGCGCGCCAGCTCATCTGCATGATCTGCCCCTCGTCGCCGTCGATCTCGACCCAGTCGCCCACCGCGAAAGGCTTCTCCATCTGGAGGGCGAGGCCGGCCACGACGCTGCCCAGGACGTCCTGCAGGGAGAGGCCCACCACCGCCGACGCCACGGTGGATGTGACGAGAAGGGCGTTGAGATCGACGTGGAAGACCGTCTTCAGCATGCTGACGGCCACCACCGCCAGGACCAGGAAGTTTATCAGGTCGATTATCAGCCGCGGGACGGCGATGTTCCGCCTGCGCCTGAGGAACTGCTCCCAGAGCAGGATGTTCATGAGCTGCAGCAGGGCGTTCACCGAGAGCATGACGGCCGTGGTCAGGAAGATCTCCATGCCGGTGCCCGAGACGTCGGGATGGATCGCCCGGGTCACCAGGTAGGCCGACAGCACGGCCACGGCCAGGAAGACCCAGAAGCCCAGCTTCCTGCCCTCGCTGACGTTCCTGAGGAGCCTGATCATCAGGCCCGAAGCCAGGCCCAGCGCCACCGCGGTCAGGATGCTCGTGAGGAGCTCAGGATTCATCTCCACCTCCGTCGGTGGGATTATCTAAATCCCCGCGCCCCGCGCAAGCCTCCCCGCGCCTGCTGCCTGCGGTGAGCACCGCGGCCAGGGCCACGACCTTCACGGATGCGAACTCCAGCACCCTCCTGATCACGGCGGTGAAGGGTCTGGCCTGGGGCTCCTCGACCCAGAACAGCGGGACGAGGGCCGTCAGCCTCAGCACTCCCGTGCCGAAGAACAGCACCTGCATGGGGTGCAGGATGTAATCCCCGATCATGGCGTACCCGGGCATGAACGCGCCCGAGAGGAGCATCGTGACGATCATGCCGGCGCCGCAGACTGCGGCGTAGAGGCCGGAACTCGCCTGCCTCCTCGCGGGGGGCGAGATGGAGAGCACGAAATTGGTCGACACGATGGCCGCCCCGGCCCACATCGTCCCGGACAGCACGGCCTCGACAAAGATCAGCCACTCCGTGCCCGGCCCTGCCGCGACCCACAGCATGGGGTTGATGCTGCCGAGTATGACCGCAAGGGCCATAGCGTTCCTGTTCCCCCAGCGGTCGATGAACCCGCCCCACACCCTCAGCGAGATCATGGCCGCCACCGTGCTGAGAGTCCCGTAGATCTGGATGGAGAAGATGCTCATGTGGAGGACGCTGATCATGAAGGGCTGCCAGAACGGGGCCCCAACGCCGACGGCCAGCATCCACCAGAGCCCGAACAGGGCCAGCTTCCTGAAATTGCGGTCGGCGAGCGGAGACAGGATCATCGAGAGAGGAGGGTCGGTCTCGATCTCCTTCCCCCTCTCGGGTTGCCGGCGGAGGATCGTAAGCCCGAAGAGCCCCAGGCCGCCAGCCAGCAGGAACAGCACGAGGAAGGCATGCATGGACATGGGATGGAGGTCGGGCAGGTCGAGCAGGCGGACGATGCCCCCGGCCACGCCGGAGGGCTCCCTCTCGAACATGTCCATGCCGATCCCGAAGACGTAGCCGACGGCAAGCCCGGCGAGCATCAGCACCTGGTTCCTCCTGGCGAAGAACCTGCCCCTGATGCGCATCGGGACCATGTCGCCTATCCAGCCCATCCAGGCGTTGGTCGAGACCGCCTGCAGGGCGGTGGACACTGTGAAGGCCAGCAGGAAGGCGTCCAGCGAGCCCGACCCGGTGATCAGGAAGGGCAGGGCGCCGAACATCGGGGTCATTCCGCGCCCCAGGGCCGCAAGCGTGATCACCGCACGCTTCCTTCGCGTCAGGGACCTCGTCATCACCACGCCCACGGGCTGGAAGAGCTGCGAGACCTGCCCGGCGGCGGAGAGGAGCCCGAAGTGCATCGGGCCGGCTCCCATGGCGATCGCCAGCTTGGTGAGGAAGACGCACCCCGGGCCTGCGAGGCTCGCGAAGATCTGCGAGAACAGGCCCTCGGTTATCGAGATGTCTATCGTGCGGCGGAGTTCCGACCCTCCGCCGGCGCGTCCCGTCACGGCCATGGATCCTCCCGGGCGCGGCGCGTCAGGGAGCCGCGCGCCGGTGGGAATCTAAGCCATTCCGGCTTCCACAGTGGGGTGTACCGGTGCTAGCCGCCCATCGGCGTGTTGCCGAAGTAGTCGCACAGGCGCCATCTGCCGTTTTCGCGCCTGAGTTCGACCGTGATCACGCCCTCGTTGCCCATGAACGAGAAATCGACGGGGAGGAGGGCATGGGAGCCGTCCACCACGGGCGTGCCGATGCTGTAGTCCACCATCGCCACAAGGCCCAGCAGGGCGTCTGACGTGAGGACGTCCCTGAGGATGGCCCTGGGGTCGGCCGAGCCGATTGCCGCCGGGTCGATCACGACTCCGAACCCTTCCACGAGTTCGGCGAGCCTTTCGGGGTCTGCGTCGGCAAGCGAATCCACCAGTCCGAACGCGCTGTTCGAGAGGAGCGAGAGGGCCGTGGTGCTGTCTCGGATGGTCACGGCATGGAGGAACCTGTCGAGGACCCTGTCCGGACCAGTGCCGCCCTGCTGCGTACCGGCCTGGATCAGCGACAGCGCGAGGATCAGGAAGTTCAAGACACACCTCTTTCCCGGGCGGGCAGGTTCCCGGAGGAGCCCGATGCCCGTATAATCACCGTCTTGCGGGAGGAGCCCATGGCTGCACCAACGGTTGCGATAATAGGCAGGGTGAACGTCGGCAAGTCGACCCTCTTCAACAGGATCGTCGGAGGGAGCTCCGCGATCGTGTCGGGTTCGCCGGGGGTCACCAGGGACAGGAACATCGCCCTCGCGAACTGGTCCGGCCACGACTTCTTTGTAGTCGACACCGGCGGGCTGGTTCCCGGCAGCGAGGACCCGATCCAGTCCGCCATCGAGCGGCAGGTCGGGTTCGCACTCGACGAGGCGGACGCAGTCATCCTGGTCGTGGACGGCGCCACCGGCCCTCATCCCTTCGATACAGCCGCCGCCGACCTGATCAGGAGGTCCGGCAGGCCCGCGATCGTGGCCGTGAACAAGGCCGAGAGCGGAAGGGTGATGCTGGCCGCGCCCGAGTTCTACCCTCTGGGGCTGGGCGAGCCGCTTCCGGTCAGCGCCCTCCACGGCACGGGCTCGGGCGATCTCCTCGACGCCCTGGTCGCACTGCTCCCGAAGGAGGAGCACGAGGAGATCGATGCGGTCTCCCTCGCGATCGTCGGGAAGCCGAATGTCGGCAAGAGCTCGATCTACAACCGACTAGCGGGCTACGAGCGCGGCATCGTGTCCGATGTCCCCGGCACCACGCGGGACGCGACGGACACCTTCGTGAAGTGGAAGGAGCGCACCTTCAGGCTGGTGGATACGGCGGGCCTGAGGCGCACCGCCCGCCGCATGGAGGACCTGGAGTTCTACAGCACGCTCAGATCCTGGCGGAGCCTCGAGCGTTCGGACGTGGTGCTGATGCTCATGGACGGCACCGAACCGCCCTCCGTGCAGGATCTGCGCATCGCCGGCAAGGCCTGGGAGATGGGCAGGGGCCTCATCATAGGCGTGAACAAGCTCGACCTGGGCTTCGACAGGAAGGCCTGGCTCGAGACCCTGCTCGACAGGTTCAGCCCCGCCAGATGGATACCGGTCATGTTCTTCTCCGCGCTCACCGGAGCCGGTGTGGGCAGGATACTGCCAATGGCCGCAAGGGTTTCCGATGACAGGAGCTCGGCCCTCCCGACTTCCGAGATCAACCGCAGGCTCGAGGAGGCCGTGGAGGCGGTACAGCCGCCGTCTCCGAAGGGCAAGCCGCTCAGGTTCTTCTACGCCACCCAGGTGACCTCGAAGCCTCCGAGGATCCTCATCTTCACGAACCGGCCCGACGAGATCCCCGAGAACTACAGGAGATATCTCGACAACAGCCTGCGCGAGCTCCTCGGCCTGAAGGGGGTACCGCTGGGGATCATCTACAGGAAGAGGGAGCACTAGGTGGATCCTCTCGGGATAGCCCTGCCGCTGGCCGGGTTCCTGAGCGGTTCCGTGCCCTGGAGCTGGATCGTGGCCAGGTCGCGCGGAGTCGACCTCAGGAGGGCGGGGTCCGGGAACGTGGGCGCCACCAACCTCCTGCGCTCCTGCGGGAAGGCCGCGGGGGCTGCCGGCCTTCTGCTGGATGCGCTCAAGGGCACCGTTCCGGCGCTCGCCGCACTCCTGCTGACCCATGACGATCTCGTCACAGCCGTCACCGTGGTGGCAGCCGTGCTCGGGCACGTCTTCAGCCCGTGGCTCGGCTTCAGGGGGGGCAAGGGAGTGGCCACCGCCCTGGGTGGCGTTGCCGTGATGGCTCCTCTGCCCCTGCTCGCCGCCCTGGCAGTGTTCGCCGCCGTCCTGGCGGCCTGGAGATTCGTTTCCCTCGCATCGGTCGCTGCAGCCGTCGCCCTGTCGGCAGCCGCCCTCTTCCTCCCCTGCGGGCTGCCTGGGAGGATCGCATGCATCGTCATCGCCATCCTCCTGATCGCGAGGCATGCCGGCAACATGAGGCGCATCCGTTCGGGCACCGAGAGAAGGCTGGGGGAGGACCGGTGAGCGGCGCCCGCCCGGGGATCGCACTCCTTCTCGCGAGCCTGGCCTCCAAGGAGCTGAAGGTCCGCTACAAGAGGTCGCTTCTGGGCTTCGCGTGGTTCCTGCTGAAACCCGTGTTCAACATGGTCGTGTTCACCGTGGTCTTCACCCGGATCATCAGGTTCGGCGGCGACATCGAGCATTATCCCCTCTTCCTCCTGACCGGGCTGCTGGTCTGGAACTTCTTCTCCTCCTCCCTCACCGCATCGACCACCAGCCTGCTCGACAACACGAGGCTGATAAGGAGCATCAGCTTCCCGAGGGCGGTGCTCCCTGCCGCGAGCGTGGCGGCTAACGCCGTCCACCTGCTCCTGGCCCTGCTGGTGACCGAGGCGCTCCTGTGGGGCTTCGGGCATGCCCCTTCGGCCTCCATCGCAGCCCTCGTCCCGGCTGTGCTGCTGCTGATGGCGATGACCACCGGGATATCCCTCGCGCTCTCGGTCTGGAACGTCTATCTCAGGGACGTGTCGCAGCTCGTCGAGGTGGTGCTGCTGGCCTGGTTCTACGCCTCGCCCGTCATCTATCCCCTCGGCACCGGGCTCCTCCCGCCGGGGGCCGAGGCCGCCATGCGCTTCAATCCCGTGGCGGGGGCGTTCGAGATAGTGCATTCCGCCATGTACTACGGGACATGGCCGCCCTCCTGGTGCTGGATCTCGCTGTGCGCCTGGACGGCCGTGCTCCTCCTGGCGGGATTCGCGGCATTCCGGGCCGCCGAACCGGCAGTGGTGAAGGAGCTTTAGTGGCCGCGCCCGGCTCGGTCCGCTTCAGCGGCGTCGGACTCGACTACAGGATCTTCCACGACCGCACCTCGAGCCTCTTCGAGGCCATGTCGAACCTCTTCAACCGGCGGACCCGGTCGGAGAAGCTGAAGGCACTCGACGGCGTGACCTTCTCCATAGGCCCCGGCGAGGCAGTCGCCCTTCTGGGCCCCAACGGGGCCGGCAAGTCGAGCACCCTCAAGCTGCTCGCGGGGATCTACCGTCCATCCCGGGGATCGGTCGAGACCTCGGGGAGGATCGCATCCCTGCTCGATCTCGGGGTCGGGTTCCATCCCGAGCTGACCGGTCTGGAGAACCTCTACCTGAACGGCGCCCTGCTCGGACTGGGGAGGAGGGACATGGAGCCCCTCATCCCCGGCATCGCCTCTTTCGCAGGGCTTGCGAGGTTCCTGGACACGCCGGTGAAGTTCTACTCGTCGGGCATGTTCATGCGGCTCGGATTCAGCCTTGCCACGGCCGTCGAACCCGATCTGCTGCTCATCGACGAGGTCCTCGCCGTGGGCGACGCAGAGTTCCAGCAGAAGTGCCAGGACAGGATCTACGGCTTCAGGGGCACCGGCAGGACGATCGTGTTCGTCTCCCACGACCCCGCAGCCGTCAGGAGGCTCTGCGACAGGGCCATCTGGCTGGGAGACGGGAGGGTCGTCATGGACGGGCCGGTTCAGGACGTGCTGGCGGCCTACATGTCCAGGTCGACACCCGGACCCCGGGCGGCCTCCTGCTCTCCCAGGGAGTGGGGCACCAGGGAGGTCAGGTTCGACCGCGTGGCCATCACCGGAGACGACGATCTGCCCGTGGCTTCCTTCGCACCCGGGCGGACCCTGAGGGTGAGGGCCGAGATATCCACGTCGCTGCCCGGGGGCGCCGACGGGATAGTGTTCGGGTTCTCCCTGCACAGGCCCGACGGCGAGAGGGTGATCGGATCGAACAACCTCGAGCTCAACGAACCCCTCCTGTCCCTGAAGAGCAGGGCCGTCGTATGCATGGATCTCGACCTGGAGACCCTGGAACCGGGCGCCTACCTGCTCGGGCTCGCCCTGACCGACCCCGTGAGGGGGAGGGACTACCACTGGCAGGACTACTTCTATCCCGTCGCCCTTTCCGGCGAGAGGCACGATCCTCCGGTCAGGCTCAGGAAGGCTGCATGGCTGACAGAACAGTCGGTCTGACCGTCGCGGCCGCAGTCGTAGCGGTCCGGATCGCATTCATGGCTTGCCTCGGAGGAGCCCTCGCCGAGCCCGCCAGGGACCAGGAGCTCTATCTGCGGCTTGCCGGGAGCATACTTGACGGGAAAGGCCTCTCCTTCGGCTCCGACGAGAACATGCTGAGGGTCGGGAGGAGCGGGGGCGAGGGCGATGGAATCTCCGGCTCCTGGGCATCCGATCCGCGCTACGTCTTCGGCATCGGTCCCGTCGAGGAGCCGTCCGCACTCGTCGAGCCCGGCTATCCCATGATCCTCGCAGCGTGCATGGCGATCGCCGGAAGGGTCTCCGGGGCGGTGTTCCTGCCGAATCTCCTCGCCCAGATCGTGGGCGCGCTGGCCGTGTCCGAGATCGCGAGGAGGCTCGCCGGATCGCGGGGCGCTCTGCTGGCCGGGCTTTCCTTCGCGCTGTACCCCTATTACGTCTTCTACACGGCGAACGCCATGACCGAAGCCATCCACGCAGGAATGATCCCCGTGGTGGTCCTGGCCACGCATTCCGCCATGGAGGGGCGCTCGAGGCCCGCGGCAGCCGGGCTGGCCGCGGGGCTGCTCTTCCTCGTGAGGAGCACGGTCCTGTTCCTGCTGCCCGTGCAGATCGCATTCGTCTGGCGCGCGAGGGGCATCCGTGCCGCCGCGGGGGTCCTCGCCTCCTTCCTCGTCTGCGTCGCTCCGTGGGTCGCGCGTAACGCCGTCGAGGTGGGCAGTCCCGTCCTGCTCCCGACGAAGGGTTCCCTGAACCTCTGGATGCGCAACAACCCCGGGGCGCTGTCCGAGGAGGGCATCGAGGTGCCGGGATGGATCGAGGTGCACTCCCCGGAGCTCCTGTCGTATCCCGATTTCACAGGACTCGACGGCGAGGTGGAGCGGACTGCGGAGCTGGGCGGCAGAGCACGCCGGTTCATGCTCGACAACCCGGTGCTGATGGCCTGGCTCTCGGTCGAGAGGCTGACCGCCTACCTCTCGCCCGTGCCCTCCTCGCCCGCGGGGCGGGAGTGGATCCCGGGGGCTCTCATGTACGCTGCGGCCGCCGGCCTGGCAGGCGTGGCGCTCCACAGGTACAGGAAGTCATCTCTGGCATGGCTCATGGCTGCCGTGTTCGCCGCATACTGCGCCGTTCACGCGCTCGGGCACGGCGGGGTGAGGTACAGGCTGCCCGTCGATTCGGTCCTCCTGGCCGCGGCATCTGCGACCGTATCATCGTTCTGGAGAAGGAAATGAGCGGATTCGAAAGGGTTCTGTTCGTCTTCCCCGAGACCAGGTATCCGTCGGGGCAGCCCCCGCTGGGAATAGCCTCGCTCTCGGCGGTGCTGAGGAGGATGCCGGGGGTCGAACCCTTCCTCTGCGACATGTCCTTCCAGAGGAATCCCTTCGGTGAACTGTCGGGGATGCTGGCCTCCACGAAGCCCGACCTGGTCTGCATCACCGTGCTGACCCCCCAGCTCGGGGCGGCCCTGGAATCCGTGGCCGTCATCAGGCGCGACGCCCCCGGCGCCTTCCTGGCGATCGGCGGGCCCCATGCCACCGTGCTCCCGGAGGAGACGCTGACCGCGACCGGCGCCGACCTGGTCTATGCAGGCGAGGGTGAGACCGCCTTCCCCCTGATCCTCGGCGGTGCCGATCCCTCGACGATACCCGGGAGCTGCGTCCTGAAGGACGGCCTTCCCGCGAGGACCCCCGGGCTGCTCCTGGTGGACGATCTCGATGCCCTTCCCGAGCCCGACCGCGGGCTGTTCGACATGGACAGGTACTTCAGGAGCTGGTACTCGATGGACAGGGTCGACCCCGGCCTGAAGGGGACATCGGTGATGGCCACGCGCGGCTGTCCCTTCACCTGCACCTTCTGCCAGCCCACGCTCTCGGAGATCTTCGGCGCCAGGCTCCGCAAGAGGTCGCCTTCGCCCATCGTCGACGAGCTCGAATCCCTCGTCTCCGGATACGGGATAACCGCATTCATGTTCGAGGACTCGACCTTCATCCTCGACAAGGCATGGGTCCACGAGATCTGCGACGAGATGAACGCCAGGGGCCTGCGCCTGAAGTGGTGCTGCAACGTGAGGGCCGACCTCCTCGACGAGGACCTGCTCTCCCACATGAAGGACGCGGGCCTGGCCAAGATCAACATGGGGGTGGAGTCGGCCTCCCAGAGGGTCCTCGACGACATCTACAGCAAGGGCATCACGGTGCAGGGGGTCGTCAGGGCCCTGGAGATGGCGAGGCGGATGGGCATCAGGGTGCAGGGCTACTTCATGCTCGGCGCCCCTGGCGAGACCCTCGGGGAGATGAAGCGCACGGTGGACTTCGCAGCCTCCCATCCATTCGACGACGCGCTGTTCGACATCACCACCCCCTTCCCGCACACCGAGCTGTGGAACAGGACCAGGCACCTGGTCACCAGCGACTACACCGAATTCGACTGCTTCCATAAATGCGTCTACGACCTGGACGGGATCGAGCCCGGCAGGGTCGAGCGCCTCAAGAAGCAGGCCTTCTGGCGGTTCTACCTCCATCCGTCGCGCATCTTCAGGACCGTCGCCACCGCTCTGGGGCCCGGGAACCTCCGGAGGACCCTGCTGAAGGCCAGGCGGGTGTGAGTCCCGGCCGTGCCGGCAGCAGCATCCGCGTGGTCATCGACGATGCGGGTTCCTGCACCGAGGTGGACGACGCAGTCTCGGCCTGCATAGCCGCGGGTTCGGTCGACGGCTTCTCGATACTCGGGTCGGCCCCCGGAGCGGCGAGGGCCTGCAGGATGGCCCTGGACCTCGGGTTCCCGGCAGGAGTCCACCTCAACGCTGTCGAAGCTCCGCTCCTCACCATGTCCCCGCTGACGCACGCAGGCATCCTGGCCGGGGGGAGAAGGGCAGTGGCGGCGGTGGAACGCGAATGGAGGGCGCAGATAGAGCTTGCGGCATCGCACGGAGTCACCGTCCGGTGGCTCGACAGCCACAGGCACGTCCACCATCTGCCCGGGCTAGCAGGGCTCATCGTGAGGCTCGCGCTGGAGTACGGGGCGGGCCGCGTCAGGGCGGCGGTGCTCCCGGACAGGTTCGCGCGCCCCTCTGGTCCCATACTCGACCTGCTCGGCAGGCGCTTCGCGGGGATGGCCCGCAGGGCGGGTCTCACGGTGCCCCGGTGCATGGCGGGCTTCGGCGTGTCGGGGAGGATCCGCAGGGAATACCTCGAAGGGCTTGCCCTGCCTGCCGGTGAATGCGAACTGGTCGCACATCCCGCGACGGCTCCGGTCTGGTCGGACGGACAGCCGGGGGAACTCTCCCTGCTCTGTTCGGAATGGTTCAGGATATGGAAGACAGGCATCTGAAGATACTCCTCGTGCTGGCCCTGGCGGCCAGGATCGGCGCCTTCCTGCTCGCCGGGCGGGGGGGCGTGCTCATCGGAGAGGGAAGGGTCTACTCGGACCTCGCGGTGAACATCCTCGAAGGGAGGGGATTCACCCTCTCGCCCTCGATGCTCTACCCGGAGGATGTGTCCGAGGTGTCCAGGCTCATCCACAACAGGACCTTCCAGTTCTATCAGAGGGTGGACGGCTTCTACGGAGTCCTGAGGCCGGGCAGGCCCACGATCTTCATCCCGCCCGGCTATCCCGTGCTGATGGCGGCTGCCTATTCGGTCTTCGGCGCGGGCGACCTGCTGGCGGTGCGTGGGCTCCAGCTCGCCGCAGGCCTCCTGACCGTACTGCTGGGATTCGGCCTGGCCCGGAGGCACCTCTCGGGTCGCCCGCTGGCACTCGTCTGCCTGTTCATGGCTCTCGACCCGTTCGAGATCTACTACGAGGCCATCCCGGCCACGCAGGCCGCCTTCGGCATCCTCTTCATGTCGGCTCTCCTGCTCTCCACCTCGGCCCTTGACCGGCGGAGCGTGCCACGCGCCCTCGTCGCATCAGCCGTCTGGGCTCTCGCGTACTACGTCCGTCCTGCCGCCCTGCCGGTGATGGCCGTGTTCATCCTCTGCATCCTTGCCGCACCCGGCCGAGCCATGCTCCGCAGGGCCGCCCTTGCCGCGGCCTGCTCCGCCGTCTTCCTGGCCGTCCTGGCGCCGTGGGCAGTCTATGCACACTCCGTGAGCGGGCAGTGGCGGATCACCCCCACCCAGGGCGGGGTCAACCTGTGGGAGGCGGGTGGCCGGATATTCTCGTCTCACTTCGAGGGGGAGATCCAGGGGGCGAGGACGCTTTACGCCCCGCTCAGGGACGAGTACGCAGGCTCCATCCGGAAGCCGTGGCTCGCCGAGTTCCCCGAGTTCAGGGACGAGCCCGAGTGGGTGAGGGACAGCATACTCACCTCGAGATCGATCGAGTTCATAGCCGCCAATCCGGCCCTCCTCCCGAGGCTCGTCCTGCTGAGGTTCGCCGAATTCTTCAAGCCATTCCCGTTCAATGATTTCCCAATTCACTACATGCTGGCGGGGCTTCTGACCTTCGGGCTCGTGCTTCTCTTCGCGGGCGCGGGGGTCCTGCTCCACATCAGGGCCCGGGAGCCTGCGAAGCTCATGCTGGCTTTGACCGTCGCAGCCTATACCCTGGCCCATCTCGCATCGATCTCCGGCACTCCCCACAGGGTCGCGCTCGACTTCCCCCTGGCGGTCCTGGCAGGAACGGGCTACGGGGTCTTCAGGGCGAGGTCCCTTGCCGCGCGGAGGTCGGCCGTTGCGCGGCCTGATAGTTAAGACCCACGCCTTCGGCGACGCCCTGACGGCCACTCCGGCCGCGGCGGCCCTGGTCGCTTCCGGAGGGGATTGGACCGCCCTGGCAGGGCCGTCGAGCGCCGAGGTATGGCGGAGGTTGCCCGGGCTCCGCTCGGTCATCGAGGCTCCTTTCCCCGCCCCCGGAATCCTCGGCGCGGCCAGGCTCGCTCTCTGGACTGCCGCTTCCGCCCGCGCCCTGGGAGGGTTCGACCGCACTGTCGTCATGCACGCTAACGCCGGCGTCAGGAGATGGATAAGGCTCGCGACCGGGGCCCCTTCACGGAGCGGCGGCCGGTCGCCGCTGGGCGCCTGGGAGACGGTCAGCCCGCTCGACTCGCCCGGTTTCGCCGCCGGCATCTATGCCCGCCTGGCCGGTGTCGGGGTCGACTCCTTCAGGCCGCTGTTCGCGGTGCTCGACAGAGAGACGGAGGCGGCCCGCGACATGATCGGGGATGGAGCCTTCCTGGCCGTGGCGCCCGGAGGAGGCCGGAACCCGAGGGATAACGTCCTCGAGAAGAGATGGCCGCCCGAGAGCTTCGCCGACGTCGTGAGCAGAGCATCGGGCCGCGGGCTGAAGGCTGTCCTGCTGGGCGACTCGCACGACCGGTCCTCTGCTGGAATGGTCTCCCGGCTCGCCGGGCCCGCCGTCGCCGCCGATCTGACCGGGCGCACGGGATGGGGCGAGGCCGCCGCCGTGCTGCAGCGATGCAGGGCCTTCCTCGGCCCCGACTCCGGCCTCGCCCATCTCGCCTGCGCGGCGGGCCTTCCGGCGGTGGTCCTGTTCGGCCCCACCGACCCGGACAGCCTCTACGCACCCGGCCTGATCGAGGCGGTTCGCACTGACAGCCCCTGTTCCCCGTGCTATTCCAACAGCGTGTTCCGCGGCTGTCGAACGGGCCGGGGGGATTGTATGTTCCGCATCGATCCCGGCAGGGTATGGTCCACTCTGGAGAGAATCCTGGATGAAGACGAGCGCGGTTAACCCGCCCTTCCTGAGGCGGTTCAGCAGGGGACAGCGCAGCCCGGCCGTGACCAGGAGCGGCACCCTCTACTATCCCATCTGGCTTTCCTACGCGGTCTGCGCCCTCGAGTCCGCCGGACACGATGTCGACCTGGTGGACGCCCCGGCCTCGGATCTCGACGAGGATGCAGTCCTGCGGAGGGTCTCCGACCATGGTTCGCAGCTCGTCGTCCTCGAGTCGTCGACTCCTTCGATCGAGAGCGACACGGCGTTCGCCGACCGCCTGGCCGGGGATGGGAGGACCGTCATACTGGTCGGGACCCATCCCTCCGCCCTTCCGCGCGAAACCCTCGCATCGGGCCGCTCCTTCCAGGCCGTCGCCGTCGGCGAGTACGACCTGACGGTGCGCCTCGCGGCAGACGCCCTCGCCGGCGGAGACTCCATGAGCCTGCGCTCGGTGCCCGGGCTGCTGCTTCGCACGGGCGGTGAACCCTTCGACACAGGTCCTTGCCGCAGGCTGGACGACCTCGACTCGCTGCCGTTCGTGAGCTCGGTGTATGCAAGGCACCTCGACACCCGCAGGTACAGCAATCCCAACGCACTGCACCCCATGGTGATGGTGATGGGCGGGCGCGGATGCCCCAACTCCTGCTCGTTCTGCCTCTTCCCGCAGACCCTGACGGGCAGGGCCATGAGGACGCGGTCGGTCTCGAACATCGTCGAAGAGGTGCTCTGGGTGCGTGACAACATGCCGGAGATCAGGGCCGTCTTCTTCGAGGACGACACGATCTCGGCCGACAGGACTAGGCTGCGCAGCCTCGCCGACGCACTCTGCGAAGCCGGGAGCCCTCTCCGCTGGACCGCCAACATGAGGGCGGACGTCGACTACGAGACGCTGCGTGCATGCAGGAGGGCGGGCCTCAGAACGGTCTGCACGGGTTTCGAGAGCGGCGACCCCGGCATGCTCGCGGCCATGCGGAAGGGGCTCGACGTCGAGACCATGAGGCGCTTCGCCCTCGATGCGGAGCGCGCCGGAGTGCTCGTCCACGGCTGCTTCCTGTTCGGGGCGCCGGGCGAGACCAGGGCCTCCATGCGGCGAACCCTCGACTTCGCCCTTTCCATGCCTCTCTACACGGCCCAGTTCTACCCCCTGATGGTCTATCCGGGAACCGAGGCCTACGACGAGGCTGCGGTCGAAGGCAGGATCGTGCCTTCCTGCTTCAGAGACTGGCTCTCGCCGGAGGGCCTGCACACCGCTGTAGTGAGAACCGCGGAGCTGTCCGCATCCGACATCTCGGCCTTCTGCGACCACGCCCGCCGGCGTTTCTACCTCAGGCCCGGCTACGTTGCCGGAACCATCGCCAGGACGATCTCGGATCCTGCGGAGAGGAGCAGGACGCTGAAGGCCTTCTCGACTTTCTGGCGGTTCCTGCTGCCAGGGAGTCGGTAGATGCCTGCCTCCGTGGTGATCCCCGTCCACATGGCCGGCCCCAGGCTCCTCCAGTGCCTGGCGGCGCTGAAGGCGCAGGACCTGCCGGGAGGGCTCAGGATCATACTTTCCCTCGACGGCTCGTTCCCCGTCCCCGCCGGGGCCGCATCGCTGGCCGACTCGATCGTGACGGGGACGCACGGCGGCCCGTCCGCCGCCCGGAACAGGGGCTTCCGGGCCTCGACCGATCCCGTGATCCTCTTCACCGATGCCGACTGCATACCGGAGGCCGGCTGGGCGGCATCGCTCACGGCGGCAGTCGAGGCCGGCGCCGACGCCGTGAAGGGGGTCTACTCCTCGGGCGGGACCCGTATCGTGCAGCGGCTCCAGCAGGTGGAGTTCGAGGAGAGATATGAGGGACTGGAACCGGGCGGAGCAGTGGACATGGTGGACACCTACTCTAGCGGCTTCAGGAAGGCTTCCCTCGAGGAGTGCGGAGGATTCGACGAGCACTTCCCTGCGGCCGACCACGAGGATGTGGACCTCTCCTACAGGATGGCCGAACGCGGCATGACCCTCCGCTTCGAGCCGGGGGCCAGGGTCGTGCACGAACACAGGCCCACCCTGGCCGCCTATGCCAGGACGAAGTTCTCCCGCGGGCGATGGAGGGCGGTCGTAACGCGGATCCATCCCGCGAAGAGCATCTCCGACAGGTACGTGACCGGGAGTCTGCGCGTCCAGCTAGCACTCTGCGCCATCTCTCCGGCTGCGGCGCTCCTCGCCCTCGTCGAACCGCTGGTCCCGCTCGCCTGGTCGGCCGCATTCCTGCTCTCGTGCATCCCGCTGATCCGCACCGCGCTCCGCGTCGATCCGCCGGTCGCGCCCCTCGTGCCGGCCTTCGCGTTCGTCAGGGGCGCCGCACTCGTGTGCGGGCTCTGCGCGGGCGCCATCCGCAGCGGAGCCGTCTGATGCTCGCCCCGGTCAGGAGGGCCGACAGGGTCCTCAGCCTGTTCCTGCTCGCTGCCGACACCGTGGCCGTGCCTGTTATATTCCTCCTGACCTTCTGGCTCAGATCCGCCGTGATCGGCGGTCACGTGCCCGGTTTCGACGTCCGCTTCGGCGACTACCTTCACACCATACCCGCGATCTGGCTCCTGTGGATCGTCTGTTTCGGCTGGGCGGGGCTCTACAGGCCCAGGAGGCTTCCCGGCGGCACGGGCGAAATCCAGAAGACAATGAAGGCCCTGCTGGCCATGTCGGTGGCGATGATGGCGGCCAGCTACCTGGCCCAGCAGGACTATTCGCGCCTGATGCTCATCCTCTACACGGCATGCGCCGTTCCGGTAGCCTCGATCTTCAGGGCGGCGGCCAGGTCGCTGGCACGGCGCGTCGCCCCTGTGATGGAGGCTCCGAGGGTGCTCGTGGTGGGCACCGGAGAGGTCGCGACCAGGGTGGCGGGCAGCCTCGAGAAGCTCCCGAAACCTCACCCGGTCGTTGTCGGCTTCATCTCGCCGGCCTCCGACGACGGCGGGCCGAAATCGGTGGGAGGCATCCCGGTCTCCGGCTCGCTGAGCGATCTCCCGAGACTGCTGGTGAGCATGAAGATAGACGAGGTGTTCTTCGCGGCGCCCGACCTCGACCGGGGGAGGATCCTGGACGTCATATCGTCCGTCGAGAAGAGCGACGTGCACTTCAGGGTGGTCAGCGACCTGTTCGAGATCTCCTCTGCCCCGACCGACCTGGACGATCTGGCGAGGCTCCCCATCATCGAGATCGGGCATTCGCCCCACGGGATGCCGGCGAGGGCGGTCAAGCGCCTGTCCGACATCGTGATGGCATCCCTGGCCATCGTCGTCCTGAGCCCCTTCCTCGTGATCATCTACCTGGTCCTCCTGCTCGGTGGAAACGGATCGCCCGTGTTCAGGCAGGTGAGGATAGGGCGGAACGGCGTCCCCTTCACGTTCTACAAGTTCAGGACCATGAAGCCGGAGACGGGGGAGTACGAGGTCGCTCCGCTCTCGCCCGGCGACCCGAGGGTCACCAGGGTGGGGAGGTTCCTCAGGCGCACCAGCCTCGACGAACTGCCCCAGCTCTTCAACGTGGTCGCCGGGAGCATGAGCATGGTGGGCCCGCGGCCCGAGATGCCCTTCATCGTCGAAGGGTATTCGGAATGGCAGAAGAGGCGGCTCGAGGTAAGGCCGGGCATTACGGGGCTCTGGCAGATCATGGGCCGGAAGGACCTACCGCTCCACGACAACATAGAGTATGACTTCTACTACATAAGGAATCAGTCGTTCATGCTCGACGTCGCGATACTTCTGCGCACCGTGGCGACCGTCTTCAGGGGGAGGGGAGCCTACTAGGTGGCCGAGGAGCTCGGCAGGATCTGTTTCGAGGCCTGTCCCGAGGCCCTGATGATCGTTCGCGACGGGCTGGTGGTCAGGGTCAACGAGGAGATGTGCAGGCTCCTCGGGATCAGGGCTGGGTCCGAAGCCGAGGGCAGGCGCATCGAGGAGATCATCCCGATGGACCTGGACAACCGGGTGGGCCTGCATGCCGCCCTCTCGCGGATACTCCCCGGCGACGTGCGGGCCTACGAGTGGGAGCTGTCCCTCCCCGGAGCGGTCTACATCCCCGTGATCATCCGCGCGACGGGGCTGGGCGGGGGCGGCCTCCTCATCTCCCTCCGCGACTTCACCGAGGGACAGCAGAGGAACAGGGCCATCCTCGACCACGAGGAGCAGAGGCGCGCACTGCTGGAAGCCACGGGCAGCCCGGTTTTCTGCGTGGACAGGGATTGCAGGATCCTCTGGTGCAGCGGCTCTTTCGCTTCCGTCGCAGGCGAGCGCCCCGGGTCCCTCGCCGGCAGGCAGTGCCACAGGATGCTCGCGGGGCTCGACTCGCCGTGCCCCGGATGCCCTGCGATACAGGCGATGAGGACCCGGTCCGTGCTGTCCAACGCCCCGTGCGCCCCGGGAAGGGATCTGACGGTTTCGGTATCCTCCTTCCGGGGATATGACGGCTCGCCCGCCGGCGCGGTGCTGATGATCCTCGACGGACCGCCGGGGGCGGGATCATCGTCGGTCGGAGGCGACGGGACTGCCGCGGCCCCGTCAGGCCGGGTCGACGGAGGAGCCGGGCAATCCCCGCTCCAGGAGCCCCCTCCCGGGAATACTCCGTTCCTTGGAGCGGCCCCGCGCGACCTCGATGTCACGGGATGGCTCCACTCGTCGGCGGAAAGGCTCGAATCGCTGCTGGGCTCCCCTCTCGAGATCATGGCGCCGGCAGGGCCGGCGAGGGCGTGCGTCACCCCGGAGGATCTGCTCGAGGCTTTCAACAGCCTGGCCGGGGCTGATTTCGGGACCTGCCTGCCCGAGAGCAGCGGGATAGCGGTGAGGGTCGACCGCACCGAACTGGCAGCCGGCCTGCACGGCATGGCTGCCGGCAGCTACCTCTCCGTGTCGCTGGGCACCAGGCTCGCGCTCGATTCCACCGACTGCGCCTCGGTGCCGGGCGTACGGCAGAACCGCCTCTCGAACTTCCCTATGCATGGCTCCTCCCGGAGCGGAGGCGCCTCGGGCGCCGTCTTCGTGTCGAGGGCTGACGGAGACCGCAGATTTTACCAGATAATGATCCCGGTACCGGACCAGGGGAGGTAGCCGAGATGATCCCGTGCCTTGAAGCCCTGCTCCTCTCCGCCTCCACGGCATGGTCCGGGGCCGGTTCGGCGGAGGCCCTGGCCGTGGCCGCCTGGCCCTCGGCATGGGGCGACTCTCCCTCGACCGCCTACGAGGCCCCCGCCGGCATCTCCAGGATCGAGGGCATCGACCTGTCGGCGTCCTGGCTCGACGGCTCCGTGAGCTCCGCCGCGGCCGGCGCCGGGACCAGGACCGGCCCCGTCTTCTCCTCGATCGTCCTGGGCTGGGCCGGGGCGCAGGCCGGGCCGGGGGACGGCTCCGATCCCGTCTCCGCCACTGCGGCATGCGCATGGGTCGCTACGGGTGATCCGGTGGGATTCATCGAGGGCTTCTTCGGCCCGAGCATCGCCCTGGGAGCGGCCTGCAGGGTCGAGAGGAGAGAAGGCGGCAACGAGGCCCTCGGAAGCGCGGGGCTCCAGTTCGCCATCTTCCCCACGTTCTCCCTCGGCGCCTCGGTGGTCGACATCCCCCTGTCGGCACCGCAGGGGACGGAGGCCGAGACTCACTGGGGGGCCACCTACATCTTCACCCGCGAGCTGAGGGTCCATGCCTCAGTCTCGGGTGACGGCCCGGCGCTCGGGGCCGAGCTGGATGTCACGCCCTGGCTCAGAGCGGCAACGGGTTCCGACGGGGACGCCTGGAACGCGGGGGCTGAAGTCGACGTCGGGCGGTTCACCATCGGGTACGGGCTGTCGCTCGAGGATTCCTCGGCGGTTCACGCCGTCACCGTCGAATGCGGGTTCGGAGGTGCGAGCTGGTACTGATACTCCTCATGGCGGTGGCGAGCCCTCCCGACTCCCTGGAAACGGGAGGCTGGGTCTTCTCCCACAGGGCGATGTTCGCAGCGGAGGCCCTCTGCACGCCGGGCGGCGATTCGTGGGTCAGCGCCGGGGACAGGCTCATGGAACTGAGCGAGACTCTCGAGCTCGAATCCGGGCGAATCGGCGCCTCCCTCACCGTGACGGCCAGGGATGCCGATTCGAGCGAGATCTTCCTGCGGAGCGGCGGCATCGAGGCCGGCTGGCCCGGGACCCCCTGGATCGGGGCCGGCATCTCGCGTTCGCTCATGGCGCCCTTCGTCCCCGGGCTCAGGGATCCGCTGATCGAGCACGGCTGGGTCGACATCGACTCCGTGTCCTCGATCCACGGCTGCCTGGGCGGGCTCCTGGGAACGACCCTCGATTTCACGGAGCACTTCCTTCCCGGCGCCGACACCATCTGCGTCTTCGAAGCCTCCTCTCCCTGGCTCGGCTTCGGCAGCTTCGGCTACACGCGGATCTGGAGCGCCGGCGCAGACTCCGCTTTCGACCTGGACACATACGAGGCGCGCATCGACCTGCGCATCATCGAGCCCTGGATCGTCCTGGCCAGGAGCGGGTCGGGAGCCGATTCCGCGGCCCTGGTCGTCGAAGGATCAGGGTATTCGCCCATGGGTTGGGGCGGGGGCCGCCTCGAGCTCGTGCCCGTGTTCACCTGGGCGGGGGACTCGATCGATGTGCCCGGGAAAGCCTTCTCGCCGGGCAGGACCACGGTAGGGCTGGATGCCGTCGTCAGACCGCTGACCTCCGCACTTTCCGGAATGGCCGGCTGCCGGTATGATCCCGCCGATCCGGGGGCGGCGAGAGGAAGGGCATCGGTCGACCTCGTCTCCGAGGGCGGCTTCCACCACTCCCTCCTCGCCACCGGGATCGGAGGCCGTTCCTGGCAGTGCAGCCTCGAATCGGTCCTCCACGCGGGACGGGCTTCCATGGGCGGCGGGGTGGAGCTGATGCAGGACAGTGTGAGGATCACGGGTACCGCAGGCTACTCGCCGCTTCCGGGGGTGCATGCCCTGCTCGACATCTCGGCGAGCCCCGAAGCAGGGGGAGGAGCCCTTCCCCAGCCGGCGTGCAGCCTGGGCGTGGCCTACTTCAGGCAGGGCGCCCGAGCCCTGCTCGTGCTCGAGAGGTCTGGCGGCGTGACGACCGTCGGAGCCTCGCTCTGCGCGGTGTTCCCATGAGGCTTCGGATCGCCGCGGCCGTACCCGCGCTCCTGCTGGCGCTCGCCCTCTGCGGGTGCTCCGCCTTCACGCCCGCGACCCTGGGGGATCCCGGCGGATTCAGGCTCTGGTATCCCGGGGCCGCCTCGGTGCAGGTGATCGGCGACTGGAACGCATGGGGGGGCCTCGAATCCGCCGGGGGGACGCTCGACCCGTCCTGCGGTGCGATGACCCCCGATGAGGACGGATTCTGGACGGCCGAGGCCGCCCTGGAGAAGGGAAGGTACAGGTACGTCTTCCTCGTGGACGGGCACGTCTGGGTGCCCGATCCCTACAACCATCTCCGCGCGGAATACGGCGGCAGGGAGGTGTCGGTCCTCGTCAGGTGACGGGGAGGACATGGCGGCAGTCGAATTCAGATCCGTAGGCAAGGTCTTCCCCGGCGGGGTGACGGCCCTGAGGGACTTCACCGTGACCGCGGAGGACGGCTCCTTTCTCGTACTCGTGGGACCGAGCGGATGCGGGAAGTCGACCTCGCTCAGGATACTGGCAGGGCTCGAGACCCCGACCTCCGGTTCCGTGTGGATAGGCGGGCGCGACGTCACGGAAGTCTCCCCGCAGGACCGCGACATCGCCATGGTCTTCCAGAACTACGCCCTCTACCCGCACATGACCGTGTTCGACAACATGGCGTTCGCCCTGCGCATGCGGAGGATACCGGGGCCGGAGATGAACCGGAGGGTCGAGGAGGCTGCGGGCATCCTGGAGATCACAGCCCTGCTGGGCAGGAAGCCGCGCGAGCTCTCCGGCGGTCAGAGGCAGAGGGTCGCTCTGGGCAGGGCCATCGTCAGGAAGCCCTCGGTGTTCCTCTTCGACGAGCCTCTGTCCAACCTCGACGCCAAGCTGCGCGTCCAGATGCGCAGCGAGCTGGCCAGGATCCATCACCGGCTCGGATCCACGATGATCTACGTCACGCACGACCAGGCCGAGGCCATGACTCTGGGCGACCGCATAGTCGTGCTCAGGGACGGCCTGATCCAGCAGCTCGCCGCCCCTCTCGAGCTCTACGACAGACCTGTGAACTCGTTCGTGGCCGGCTTCATCGGGAGCCCCGCCATGAACTTCCTCGACCTGGCCGGGGGGGGCGCCGGAAGGGCGGGGGCGGTGGCGTCGGGGCAGGACCTTCCGTCAGGAGCATCCAGGATCGGCATCAGGCCCGAGGACGTGGTCCCGATCCAGGAAGGCCCGGTCTCCTGCGTCGCCGAGGTCGTGGAGATACTGGGCAACGAGAAGATCGTCTACATGAGAACGGATACGGGTGAGCCGATCGTCATGAGGTGCGACCCGTCCGTGGAGGCCTCCGTCGGGGGCGTGCTCCGGCTCGGCTTCAGGCCCGGGCGCTGCCACTTCTTCGGCGCCGGCGGCGAAAGGCTCGCGAAATGAGCGATTCCATCCAGCACATCCTGTTCGCCTTCATCGGGGCGCTCACGCTATCGCTCCTGCTGACCCCGTTGGCCAGGAGGGTGGCTCTCCGGACAAACCTCGTCGACAGACCCGGGAACAGGAAGAAGCACCTCATCGCCACGCCCCTGCTGGGCGGGGCGGCGGTCTACTCGGCCTTCGCCCTGACGATCGCGGCGGGGCTGGTCTTCTGGCGCGGCCTGCCCGAGGGCGCGATAGCCGACACCCCCCTGAACTGGCAGTCCCTGGGGGTGATGGTCATCGGCGGGGGCCTCCTGATGGCCCTGACGGGTCTGCTCGACGACATGCTCGAGCTCTCCCCCCGGATGAAGCTCCTCCTCCAGTCCCTCTCGGCACTCGCGGTCGGGGTCTATTTCGTGCTCAAGGGCGCCCAGCTCAGCATCTTCCTGGCCGGAGGCCCGCTGGCGTGGCTCTCGGCCCCGCTCACCATCATCTGGCTGGTCGGGATAACGAACTCGCTCAACCTCCTGGATCACGCCGACGGCCTCGCCGCCGGGGTATCGGCGATAGCCACGGCCTTTCTGACGGTCATCAACCTTATCTCCGGCAACGAGGCGGTGGCCTTCGCCTGCGCCGCCCTGTCCGGAGCCTCGTGCGGGTTCCTCGTCTTCAACTTCAATCCCGCCTCGATCTTCATGGGCGACTGCGGCAGCAACTTCCTCGGGTTCATGCTGGGCATCGCATCGGTCCTCGGTGTCTACACGCCCGCCGGTTCCATCAGGGAGATCGCGATCTTCTCGCCGCTGCTGGTCCTGGCAGTGCCCCTGCTGGACACGCTGCTGGTCCTCATCTACAGGAAGCGGAGGGGCGTGCCCCTCCTCTCCGGCGACAGGAACCACCTGGCCCACAGGCTGATGCGCATCGGCATGAGCCACAGGGAGGCCGTGCTGCTCCTCTACGCGGTCGGGCTGCTCATGGGCATCCTGGCCCTGCTGCTCCCTACCCTGGCCCCCTACCAGGCCGTGCTCGTCTTCGCCCATGCCGTCGGTTTCTCGGCCATCATCGCTTTCTTCATCTCGCGTGGAGAGAAGAGGAACAGGACCAGGGATGACCAGTAGACCCTTCGAGAGATCCGTCGCCCCCTGGCTGCTGATACTCGTGTCCGCCCTGGTCGTGTTCACCCTTCTTCCCAACAACAGGTCGAGCATCCTGGTCAAGGAGCTCGCCTACTGCCTGGGAGGGGCCGCGGTCTCGCTGCTGGTGGCATCCGCGGCGGCCAGGGGGGTCCCCCTCAACCGCGCGGTGGACTGGAAGCTGGCGTCGGCCTTTCTCCTGCTCATGGCATGGATGACGGCCCGCCACTTCTCCGGCGTGCCTTCCGTGAACGGCCCCAACATCATCATCAGCCTCGGCATGCTGGGTCTGACTGCCGGGGCGGCCGGGCTCCTGCTCGACGACAGGGGCAGGATCACGGTACAGTGGGGTCTTCTCGCGATAATGGCCCTGCTCTGCGTCTATTCGATGCTCCAGTGGATGAACGTCGTGATCTTCCCCTGGGATGTCTACCTCGGCTCCGGAGGCAGGGTCTCAGGTTCGCTGGGCAACCCGAACCTGCTGGGGGGCCTCGTCGCGGCCTTCATGCCCGCAGCCGTGGGGATCCTCATGGGATCGCGCATGGGCAGGGCCGCGAAACTGTCGTCCATGGCCGCGTTCACGCTGATATCGGTACTGACGATATCCGCCAGCGGCACCCGCGGGAGCCTGCTCGGGATGGTAGCCGGCCTTGTCTTCATGGCGCTCTATTCTTCGACCGGCACCCGCGGGGGTTCGAGGAGGAGCCTGGTCATCCCGCTGGCGGCGCTGGCAGCAATCGTGATAGTCGGCCTGCTGATGAAGGACAGGCTCCTGGAGCTGTCCCGCCTCGGCGAGGGCACCGCGAGGGTGAGGCTGGTCATCTGGGGCGGCGCCCTGAAGCTCATAGCCGCCAATCCCTTCCTGGGATACGGCCCCGGCACGTTCCAGATCATCTTCCCGGCCGTGCGGAACCCGATGTACAGCATCCTGGGCACCAGCCACAACACCCTGCACGTCCACTGCGAATACCTCGAGATACTCGTGGAGATCGGCATCGTGGGCGCGCTGTTCTTCGCGGCGACCTTCTGGAGGCTCTTCTCCTCCGCGATGGACGACGGGTCGGGCGGGAGGAGGAGGCTGTCCGTCAGGGATGCCGGGATACTGGCGGGCATCGTCGCATTCCTCGGCGAGGCCTTCGTGTCGGTCAGCCTTAGATGGCCGCCCGGCGCCTTCGTGTTCGCACTCTTCTGCGGCCTGCTCCTCTCGGGAGGCAGGGCGGGCGAAAGAGCCCTGCCCAGGGCGGTCGCCGTCCTGTTCCTGCTGCCGGCCCTGTTCATGGCCCTCTGGGGCACGGAGCGATACGTCACCGGCATGAGGTCCGGCCACTACCTCTTCATGGGCAAGGACCAGTATCTGGACAGGATAGAGAGCGAACTGGGCCTGGCGGCCAATGCAGCCATGGCCTGGGAGCAGACCGGCGACGAGGGCAGGCGGCAGGAGGCCCTGCAGCGGTTCCAGTACGCCTGGGTGTGCTGCGACAGCTCGATCGCGATATGCACGAGGTGCGTCGAGGTCAACCCCGAGGAGCTCGGGGGATGGTACGGCCTCGGCAGCGCCTGGCTCACCAAGGCCATCCTCTATCAGCCCGCGAATCCGTCTCTTGCAAGGCTGACGCTTGCGGCCGGGTATCCAGCCGGCCGCGACCTCTCGCTCGAAGCCACCATGCAGGCGCTCGCCGCCTATGAATCCCTCAGGACGCGGGCTCCCGACTACGCCGAGCTCAACAACAACTTCGCGCTCACCTACACGAGGCTGGGCATGCCCGACATGACGATGAGAGCCATGCGAAGGGCCTATCAGCTCCATGGCCACAGGCGGGCGGACTACATCCACCAGGCCGTCTCCCTCGCCCCCCTGGGAGGCGGCTTCGACGCCCTCCACATGATCTGGCTGGACAAGCTCCAGGGCATAGCCGCATCCAGCACGACCGACGACAGGACCGAACCGCGGATCGAGTCGGCGGAATGGACCTCGGGCCTCGCGATGCTATTCCATCCGGAAGTCGCCGACAGCCTCCGCGCGGCTCTCTCATCCACCTGCGACGAACTCCCGGCCGACATACGCGATCGCCTGACGTCCGACCTGGCCGACCAGGCGGCGATGGCGGCCACCGACGCCGACCTCTTCAGCAGGGCCATGGCCTGCGACACCACAGGTCTCCTGGCCCTGGCAGAAGGCGGGCTGGCGTCGACGGACGCCATCCTGCCCGGACACATTGCGGCGAGAGCGGTGGCCCTTGCCCTGCATGGCGATCCCCGCGGCCCCGAAGGGTTGGTCGACCTTTCCGTATGCCTCCTCATCGATGGTTTCGAATGGATATCCCTCTGGCCTCCTGACGGGATCGTGCCGTTGCAGGTCATCGCCGCGATGCCCCGGACGGGGCCTGTTCCCGAGTGGAGGAGCGCCTTCCTGAACACGGTGCTCGGCCTCCAGGACGTGGACATGTTCCTCATGAACCGGATCATGATCTCGCGGAGCGACTTCCGTGACAACGTGCCCCCGGCCGTCCTTTCGAATCTCGAGAGCGTCTGGTACGGGACGGGCGGGATGCTCGCCGCGAGGGATCTCGATCCCGATTCGCCGGAGCCCTGGATACCAGGATCGGCGATGGCCGCGGCCGCCGAGCTGGCCGACAGCATCGCGCTCACCGGCGCGGAAGGCGTGCGGACCTCTATAGCTTTCCACTTCCTGATCGCGAGCTCCTTCTGGGTCGAATCCCAGGGCTATACGGAGATCCAGCGCGACTTCCTCCTGGCGCGGATCGACACGCTCAGGACCTCGCTGGATTCGCTGCTGGGCCCCGAGGAGGCGATGTACTCGATGTACGCACTCTTCAGGGAGATCGAGCCCCTGCTCGTGACGCGGTTCGGCGAAGCCGGGAACCCCTTCGTCGACATCCTGGAGGATGACATCATAGAGGGGGACGTCAGGGCCTCGGTGATGTGATCCTCCACTCCCGTGCCACAGGCTAACGCCGCTGCTATATCCTTACACGACAGATATATGCAGCGGACGTGAGACATCTGCTTACAGTATCCACACAGGAGCCGCAGATGGAACAGTTAAGCGGCAGGCAGCATAGGGCGATCAAACATCGATGGACAGGATGGACAGGACAGGGTTTCTGGTTCGGTCGGCGGCAGGCAGCACCTGGCGATCAAACATCGATGGGCACGGTAAGCAGCATAGCATCAGGTATTCGGTCAGCAGCATGAGCAGAGTTGAGTAACATCGATGGACAGGATGGACAGGATAGGGTTTCTGGTTCGGTCGGCGGCAGGCAGCATAGGGCGATCAAGCATCGATGGACAGGATGGACAGGACAGGGTTTCTGGTTCGGTCGGCGGCAGGCAGCACCTGGCGATCAAACATCGATGGGCACGGTAAGCAGCATAGCATCAGGTATTCGGTCAGCAGCATGAGCAGAGTTGAGTAACATCGATGGACAGGATGGACAGGACAGGCAAGAAGTAATAAGCTGATAAAATGCAGAACAATGATATGAAACATGAGGAGCTGACTCGGAGTATCATTGGCTGTGCGTTTGAGGTAATGAACGAGCTGGGAGCAGGATTTCTAGAATCCGTCTACGAGAAGGCTCTTGTCCTCGCCCTGAAACAGAAGGGCCTCGATGTATCGGCTCAACACTCTGTAAGCGTTAGCTTCCGAGGGGAGGTCATCGGCGACTTCTACGCATATCTACTCGTTGAAGAATCAGTGATTGTCGAATTGAAGGCTGTCCGGTCGCTTGCGCCCGAACACCAGGCCCAGGTCATCAACTACCTGAATGCTTCAGGGATCGAGATCGGGCTTCTCATCAACTTCGGCAATCCGAAACTTGATTACCGCCGCCTCACTCGAAACCGCAAGCCCTCGGTCGATGAACAGAAATGACGCTCATTCGCCGGACCATTCTCTCCCTTTGACCCTTCACCCTGTCGACCTTGTTCATCCATGTCTCTTTTCTCGCCGCTTGATGCAACCAATAGCTCTTCCTGCTGCTCTGCGCTGATCCTGTCCATCCTGTCCATCGATGTTTCAATGCTCTTCGCTGAACACAACGTATGGACACCGCCCAGGACGTCCGCACCGGCAAGGTGTCCGGCCCGGGGTGTACAATAGAGAAGAACACGATGGATTCGTGTGCAAAATCGTCGACGATCGCGCGGGGGGGCGGCTGGCCTGTCGCGGCCCCGCCGCCCTTGTCAGGATTGGCGTTTCCAGCTAGATTCAAGCGCTAAAAGCTCCTGCATGCGTACGAGCCGCGCGGGCGGGTGTACCTGCCAGCGGGGCGGTTTTGTACTTTACTGGGGGGATGCCGACTGGACGCGGCCCGGTTGAGGGAATCGCTCGAGACGCTCGCGAGCGGCATGGGCCTCCTCGTCGTGGATGCGGGGTGGTTCCAGACCGGCAGGAGGGCCGTACTGAGGGTCCTCGTCGACCGGCCCGGCAGGGTGACTGTCGGCGAATGCGCGGCTCTCTCGAGGGCGATCGAGGACATGCTCGACCGCGAGATGGTCGAATCCGGATCCTACGTTCTCGAGGTCGGCTCGCCCGGAGTAGGGCGCAGGCTCGAGTCCGAGAACGACTGGCTCAGATGCGTCGGCAGGACCATCAGGGTCGAGGCCGGCGGCGAGACTTTCGAGGGCGAGCTCCTGTCCTTCGAGGGCGGATGCCTAGTCCTTCCCGGGGGCAGGATAGTGCCGATCTCGGTCGTGACGCGCGCCGTCGAAGTCCTCGAGACGGGTGTGAACAAGGGCAGGAAGGCCTGACGGGCGCAGCCGGTCGGGAGCCCGTTTCCGTTTAGGGAGAACGAAGTGTCGAACTACGACAGGATTGACGCTCTCGCGAGGCTGGTCAGAGAGAAGGGCGTGAACAAGGAGGTCCTCGTCAGGAGCCTGTTCCAGGCCCTGATGAAGGCCACCGAACTCGAGTACGGAAGCCCGCAGGACATCAGGATCTCGTGGGATCACCAGCTCGGCGACGTCAGGCTGGAAGCCGTGATGGAGGTCGTCGAGAACGTCGAGGAGGGCAGCGAGCACCTCCAGATAGCCAGGAAGAAGGCCAGGAAGATCAAGCCCGACGCCGAGAACGGCGAGAAGATCTCGATGCCGGTCGACATCTCCGAGTTCCAGCGCTCATCCGTCAACGTGTTCAGGCAGGAGTTCCTGACCCTGGTCAGGATGGCGGAGCGCGAGCAGGTGCAGCACGAGTACGAGGACAAGATCGGCCACATCATCCCCAGGTGCCGTGTCCAGCAGGTCTACAGGAACAGGGTCCTGGTCCAGGTCGCAGGGCGCATCGAGGCCGTCGTGCCCGCCGAGGAGCGGGCAAGGGGCGAGCGCTACAACCAGAACGACCCGATCCTCCCCGTCCTCATCAGGGTCGAGAAGCCCGATTCGATGGAGCCCCAGCTCGTCCTCTCCAGGGCCACGCCCCTCCTGGTCAAGCGGCTCTTCGAGCGCGAAGCCCCCGAGATAGAGGAGGGCGTCGTCGAGGTCCGGGCAATGGCCCGCGAGCCGGGCGTCAGGACCAAGCTCGCTGTGGCGAGCAACGACCACAGGGTCGATGCAGTGGGCACCTTCGTAGGAGTCAAGGGGAGCAGGGTCCAGGCCGTGATGAGGGAGCTCAACGGCGAGAGGATCGACATCATCCCCTGGACGATGGACCGCAGGGTGCTCGTCACCCACGCCCTCCTGCCCGCTACGGTGCTCAATGTCGACCAGACCCGCGAGACCGATCCGGAAACGGGCGAGGAGCGGATCAGGATGATCGCGATAGTCCCCGACGACCACCTCTCCCTCGCGATAGGCAAGAACGGCCACAACGTCAGGCTTGCCGGCGAGCTGGTGGGCTCGAGGATAGACATAGAGACGCAGTCCCTCTGGGAGGAGCAGAAGCGCTGGGAGGAGATGCTCAGGGTCGAGGCCTCCGAGATCCCGGGGATAAGCGATAAGCTCCTCGAGCGCCTCCGGGTCTCCGGGTACGACTCGGCCAACTCGATAGCGGAGGTCACCGAGGAGGATCTCCTCAAGGTGCACGGCATCGGGCCGGTCAAGGTCGGGCAGATCCATCAGGAGGCCAGGCGTCTGGTAGAGAAGCGTGCCATCGAGGTCGAGGCGCTCAGGGCGGAGCACGAGGCCGGCAGGGCCGCTTCCGACGGAGCCGGACAGGGCGGTGGAGATGACTGAGCAGCAGGCGGAGAAGAAGCAGCGGGTCTACGAGCTGGCCAGGGAGCTCAACATCTCGAGCGAGGCCCTCATCAAGGTGCTCACCGACATGCAGGTGGCCGTCAAGAGCCACATGAGCACCCTCACCGAGGATCAGCGCAAGAGCGTTGTCAACAGGTTCGAGAAGGAGAAGCAGGAGGCGCGCGACCGCGCGTCGAAGTCCAAGAAGCGCAAGAAGCGCCGCAAGAAGGCGGTCGTGTCCGCCGAGGCGGTCAAGGCCGTGCGCGACACCGTGGCCCAGATGGGCTCGAATGCCGCCCGCAGCCAGAAGAAGCGCCGCCGGCGCTACCGCGAGGAGAAGCAGGAGCGCCACGAGAAGCTTACCGCTTCAGGCGAGGGCGAGGTCCTCCAGGTGACCGAGTTCACCTCCCCCTCCGAGCTGGCGGACCTCATGGACGTGCCTCTCGGCGAGGTCATCGCGAAGTGCCTCGAACTCGGCCTCATGACCACGGCCAACCAGAGGCTCGACGCTGATACGCTCGCGCTAGTGGCCGCCGAGTTCGGGCACCACATCGAAACCGTCTCCGAGTACGGCGCCGAATCGATCGAGAAGCGCAGGGTCGAGAAGAGCTGCAGGGAGGTCCAGAGGGCCCCCGTGGTCACGATCATGGGTCATGTCGACCACGGCAAGACCGCCCTCCTCGACAGGATAAGGTCGACCAACGTCATCTCGACCGAGGCCGGCGGCATAACGCAGCACATAGGAGCCTACGTCGCGAACGTCGCAGGGGGCAGGAGCGTCACCTTCATCGACACCCCCGGACATGCCGCGTTCACGGCCATGAGGACCAGGGGCGCCCAGGTGACGGACGTCGTCGTCCTCGTCGTCGCGGGCGACAGCCGGGTGATGCCCCAGACCGAGGAGGCCATCGATCACGCGAAGGCCGCCGGAGTGCCGATAGTAGTGGCGATCACGAAGATGGACCTGCCCACGGCCAACCCCGACTTCATCAGGCAGGATCTGGCCAGCCACAAGGTGCTGGTGGAGGAGTGGAGCGGCGAGGTCCAGTGCGCAGAGGTCAGCGCCATCACAGGCCAGGGGGTGGACGATCTCCTGGACAAGATCCTGGTCCAGGCCGACATGCTGGATCTGAAGGCCTGCCCCGACCGCCCGGCAAGAGCCACGGTGCTCGAGGGCAGGGTCGACCCCTACCGCGGAACCGTCGCCAGCATACTGATCCAGGACGGGACCCTCCATCTCGGAGACTCGTTCATCGCCGGCCAGTGCACCGGAAGGGTCAGGGCGCTCTACGACCAGAACAACGAGCCCGTCGAGGAGGCCGGCCCCAGCACTCCCATCCAGCTGATGGGCTGCACCGGGGTACCCGAGGCCGGGGATTCCGTTACAGTGGTCGAGTCCGAGCAGGAGGCGAAGGAGATAGGCCTGAGGCGCCAGATCGTCGAGAGGGAGCGCGAGCTCCAGTCCCACCGGAAGGTCACCCTCGAGGACTTCTTCAAGGCCGCCGCCGAAGGCGACAGCACACTCAGGCTCATAGTCAAGGCCGACGTCCAGGGCTCGGCTGAGGCCATCGTGGACACTCTCACCAGGATGAACACCGACGAGGTGTCGGTCGACGTGATCAGGAGCGGGGCCGGCGGCATCGCCGAGAGCGACGTCATGCTCGCAGCCGCATCCGGCGCCGTCATCGTCGGCTTCAGGGTGAGGCCCGACTCCAGGGCCCGCGAGCGCGCCGCGGCGAGCGGAGTCGACATCCAATGCTTCAGCATCATCTACGATGTCGAGGATACCGTGAAGAAGGCTCTTTCAGGCCTCCTGAAACCCGAGAAGCGCGAGGAGTTCCTGGGTTCCGCCGAGATACGCCAGATCTTCCGCGTCCCGAAGATCGGGACCATTGCCGGGTGCTACGTGGTCGGAGGCGTGGTGAAGCGGAACTCCCGCTTCCGTCTGGTGCGGAACGGCGTGGTCGTGTGGGAGGGCCAGCTCTCGTCCCTGAAGCACTTCAAGGACGACCGCAGGGAGGTCGCCGCAGGCTACGAGTGCGGCATCGGCCTGGAGGGCTATGCCGATCTGAAGTCGGGCGATACCATCGAGTGCTACGAGATAGTCGAGGTGTCGAGGGAGCTCTAGCTCCGATCCGATGAAGGAGAGAAGGTTCCAGAGGCTCACGGAGACCGTCCGTGCAGAGATAGAGGGAATCCTGCGGACCGAGATCGCCGATCCCAGGATAGGATTCATCACCGTGACCCGCGTGAAGCTGTCTCCGGACGCCACTCACGCGTTCATCTTCTTCTCGACCCTCGGCACCGACGAGGAGAAGCGCCTTTCCAGGGATGCCATGGAGTCGGCGAAGGGCTATGCCCGCCGCCTGCTGGCCGAGAGGCTCAGCCTCAGGACCGTGCCCGAACTCCACTTCCTCCAGGACAGTTCGATCGAGGAAGGCGAGGAGGTCCTCAGGCTGATGAGGAAGATGGACCGGAAGGATACATGACCCTCGATCCCCATGGGGGCCGCGGGGCCGTCTACCTGCTGGACAAGCCGTCGGGATCCACCTCGAGGAAGGCCTCGGCGGAAGTCGCACGATTCTGGGGATACCGCAGGTTCGGCCACGCCGGGACCCTCGATCCCTCGGCATCCGGAGTGCTGCCCGTGCTCCTCGGGTGTGCGACGAGGCTTTCGGCCTACCTGTCGGGGCACGAGAAGCGCTACTCCTTCGAGGTCGTCACCGGCATCGAGACGGATTCCCTCGATTCCGAAGGCGCCGTCGTCGGAAGGGCCGACCCGGTGACTCCGGCCCTCGAGGATCTCGCAAGGGTCCTCGAGCGGTTCGAGGGCGCATTCGAACAGAAGGTACCGGCCTTCTCCGCCGTCAAGATAGGCGGCCGGGCCTCCTTCCGCATCGCGAGGGCCGGCGGTTCGCCGGAAACGCCCTCGCGCCGGGTGACCGCCCGATCCTGGGAGATCCTGTGGATCCGAGACGGGAGATTCAGGCTCGCCGTCACCGTGTCTCCGGGCACCTACATAAGGGCGCTCGCCTCGGACATCGGGGCGGTCCTGGGCTGCGGCGCCCATGCCGCCGGCATCGTCAGGGAATCGTACGGGGCCTTCACCAGGGCGGAGTGTGCGGCCGGGCCCGATTCCCCGGGTTCCCTGCTTGCTCCGGCACTGGCGATGAGGGGATTTCCCGCAAGGATCCTGACCGGGGAGGAGGCATCCCGGGTGTCCCACGGGAACCCGGTGGAGGATGCCTCCGAGGGGACTGTCGTGCTGCTCGACGGGCCTGGAGGGGAGCTCATCGCCGTTGGAACCGGCGACGGGCGGTTCATAAGGCCCGTGACCGTGCTCACGGCCGGGTGTGGAGGCTCCGCGGATTGAAGGTCCTGGCACTGGGCGGTTTCGACGGGCTCCACAGGGGCCACATGGCCATCGTGGACCGGGCTGTCAGCCTCTCTGCGGACGCGTCGGTGCTGTGTTTCGAACCCGTGCCCCGGCAGGTCCTGGCCTGCCCGAAGCATGCGAGGTTGACGACGCCCGGCGAAAGACGCAAAATCCTCTCGGATGCGGGTCTCTGCGGCCTGGTCGTGCACCCCTTCGACGGTGCCACGATGGCCTCGGGTCCGTGCGAGTTCCTGGACGCCATTCTGGAATCATGCTGCTTCGAGCAGATCGTCGTTGGCTATGATTTCGGGTTCGGCTCGGGGAGGGCGGGTTCCACCCCCACGCTGAGGGCCTGGTGCGACGAGAGGTCCGTGGGCCTCCATGTGGTCGATCCGGTGTGCCACGGCGGGGAGCCGGTGAAGAGCCGCCGGATAAGGCTGCTGATTTCGCAGGCCGGGCTGGATGAGGCTGCGGAACTCCTGGGAAGGGAATACTCGGCCCTCGGGGCCGTTTCGAGGGGCACGGGCCTGAGCAGGAAGCTCGGATTCCCGACCCTGAATGTCCGGGTTCCCGAAGCCAAGCTCCTCCCGCCACCGGGGAGCTACGCTGCAACGGTGGATCTGGACGGATCGGTCCGTCCCGCGGCGGTTTTCATACCCCGCGGGGATGCCTGCGTCTGCGAGGCGCACATACCGGGCTGGTCGGGAGATGCGTACGGAAGAGCCGCCTGGATAGGGTTCCGGCGGTTCCTGAGGCCGCCCGAGAGCGGCCTGACCAGTGGTGAACTGACAGGTAGGATCGCTCGTGATGTCGAGCGGGTTCTGGAGGTAGTAAAGGGATGAGCATCACAGCCGAGAAGAAGGCCGAGCTGGTGAAGACCTTCGGTGCGAGCGAGAGCGACACCGGCAAGCCGGAGGTCCAGATTGCGATAATGTCCGAGCGTATCCGGGAGCTCACCGAGCACAGCAAGCGCCATCCCCACGACAACAACAGCAGGCGCGGCCTCCTGAAGCTCGTCGGAAAGCGCCGCAGGCTCCTCCAGTACCTCGAATCCACCGAGGTGGAGCGCTACAGGAAGATCGTGAACGACCTGGGTCTGAGGAGATAGACCCGCGGTCCGTCCCGGCGGCATCACACGGGTGTCGCAGGGCGGCCATCATGAGAGGAACAAGATGCCCTTCAAAGTCGAGACGATGGTAGCCGGACGGGAATTGAGCATCGAGACCGGCCATCTCGCCAAGCAGGCGGATGGAGCGGTCCTGGTCAGATATGGCGACTCCGTGGTCCTCACGGCCGCGGTCTCCGATCTGGAGGCCAGGCCCGGACAGGACTTCCTGCCCCTGACGGTCGAGTACCGCGAGCGCACGTACGCCGCGGGCAAGATCCCCGGCGGGTTCTTCAAGCGCGAGGGCAGGCCCAGCGAGGCGGAGATCCTCGCCGCGAGGCTGATCGACAGGCCGATAAGGCCCCTCTTCCCCGAGGGCTACGGCTGCGAGACCCAGGTCTACTGCATGGTGATCAGCTCCGACTCCGAGAACGATCCCGACCTGCTGGGAATGATAGGGGCGTCGGCCTCGCTGATGCTCTCCGACATTCCCTGGAAGGGCCCGGTCTCGGCTGTGAGGATCGGAAGGATCGGCGACCGCTTCGTGGTCAACCCGACGCTCGCCGAACTCGAGGAGACAAATCTCGACATAGTCGTCGCCGTCCGCGGGACCGACGTGGTGATGCTCGAAGGCGGCTGCAGCCAGGTGCCCGAGAGCGTCGTGCTCGAAGCCATCGAGATCGCCAGAGCCGAGGCCATGAGGATCAACGAGCTCCAGCTCGAGATCGTCCGGCAGGCGGGGCGCGAGAAGCGCACCCACACCCCGATCGCCATACCCGAGGGCCTGGTCCAGGCCGTCGAGGCCGTCTCCGTCCCCGAATTCGACGGAGTCTACGGCCACGGGCGCAAGGAGATGTGGGGGCAGGCCGTCGACAGGGCGAAAGCCCGCGCCGACGAGATCGCCGAGCGCTTCGGCTTCCAGCCCGCTGACGACGCCTGGATGCATGTCCGCGACAACGTGATGGAGAAGATAGAGAAGGCCTATGTCCGCCGTAAGCTCGCGGTGGAGAAGATCCGCTTCGACGGGCGCTCACCCGACCAGATCCGGAACATCGAATGCGAGATCGGGCTGGTCCCCAGGGCCCACGGCTCCGCGGTCTTCACCAGGGGCGAGACCCAGGCGCTGGTCGCGGCCACTCTCGGCGGCGACAGCGACGAGCAGAGAATCGACGCCATCACGGGCGAGTACACCAAGCGGTTCATGCTGCACTACAACTTCCCGTCCTTCAGCGTGGGCGAGGTCAAGCCCATCAGGGGGCCCGGAAGGCGCGAGATAGGGCACGGCCATCTGGCCGAGCGCGGCATCCAGGCCGTCATGCCCGACGAAGAGGCATTCCCGTACACGGTGCGCGTCGTGTCAGACATCCTCGAGTCGAACGGCTCGTCCTCGATGGCCACGGTCTGCGGGGGCACGCTCTGCCTGATGGACGCGGGAGTCCCCATAAAGGCCCCGGTGGCCGGCATAGCGCTGGGCCTGGCCAAGCACGGCGATGACTACGTCGTGCTGACAGACATCGCCGGCGTCGAGGACCACCTCGGCGAGATGGACTTCAAGATCGCCGGCACCAGGAACGGTGTGACGGCCGTCCAGATGGACCTCAAGATCGAGGGCATCTCGACGGCGATGCTTGCCGAGGCGTTCGAGAAGGCGAAGCTGGGCAGGGAACACATCCTGGGCATCATGCAGGCCGCGATCGCAGAGCCCAGGGCCGAGCTGAGCCCGTATGCCCCCAGGGTGAGCACCACCCGGATCAACCCCGACAAGATCGGCAAGCTGATCGGCCCCGGCGGCAAGATGATCCGCTCCATCCAGGAGGAGGCAGGGGTCAAGATCGACATCTGCGACGACGGCACCGTGCGCATACTCTCGACCGACTCCACGGCGGCCGCCAAGGCCATGAAGATGGTCGAGGACATCGTCGGCGTCCCGCAGGTGGGCAAGATCTACGAGGGAACGGTCTCGACCGTGGCCAAGTTCGGCGCCTTCGTCGAGATCATGCCCGGCACCGACGGGCTGGTCCACGTCAGCGAGATAAGCAACGAGCGCGTGAACGAGGTTTCCGACGTGCTCAAGAGGGGCGACCGGGTGAGGGTGAAGGTCCTGGAGATCCGGGACGACGGCAAGATCAACCTCACCATGAAGAGGGTCGACGAGGACGCGTCCGGGGAATCCGGCCGGTCCTGACGGCCCTGGCCGCTTGAAGAGGATACTCGTCGAGGTCCTGCCCCACGGGGAGGGGCTGCCCCTCCCCGCGAGGGCGACCGGAGGCTCCAGCGGCTTCGATCTCCTGGCCGCCCTGGAGGAATCCGTCACCATCCTCCCGGGCGGCAGGGCGCTCGTCCCCACGGGGATCAGGGTGGCCATCCCCGAAGGGTACGAATGGCAGGTGAGGCCCCGCAGCGGCATGGCCGCGAAGCTGGGCCTCACGGTCCTGAACTCCCCCGGCACGGTCGACTCAGACTACAGGGGAGAGGTCAAGGTCATCCTCGTGAACCACGGTGAGGGTCCGGCAACCATCGCGAGGGGCGACAGGATAGCGCAGGCGGTCCTCTGCGAAGTCCCGGCCGCTGAGCTGGCCAGGGTGGACAGCCTTCCCGCGACAGGGAGGGGAGATGGCGGGTTCGGTCACACGGGGCGCGCTTAGCCTGGTGGCTGCCGTAATTCTCGCAGCCTCGGCCGGGTGCGCCTACAGCTTCACCGGCAACCTCCCCGGGCATCTCTCGACCGTCCGAGTGGCCCAGTTCAGGAGCTCGGTCCAGGAATACGGGCTCGAGCAGGAGCTGAACTCGCTCTTCGTCTCGGAGCTGATCTCGGGCGGGCGCCTGTCGGTGGTCACCGAGTCCCCGGACGCCCTCGTGGAATGCCAGGTGACCGGCTTCTTCAGGACCCCCTACTCGTTCTCGGCCTCGGAGGAGATCGAGGAGTACAAGCTGGAGATGAGAGTGTCCCTGGAGTTCACGGACCTCGTCATGGATCGGAGCATCCTCGACGATGAACCCGTAGACGAATGGATTGTGTATGATCCCGGCCTGGAGGAATACTCCGCGGCGAAACAGCGCCTCCTCGGCATCGTGGCAGAGGAGATGGCGAGGCGGTGCATCTCTGGATGGTGAAGCAGTGGCGGTGACGGGCATGGCGGGAAGCAGGCGCGGGGCGATCAGGCCCGGCTGCCTCATCTGGGGGGCTCTTGGCCTTCTTGTCCTGGTGATGATCTGGAAGATGGTCGACTTCCATCTCCTCGGTCCGGCTGGCGTAAGGGCGGCGGTCAACGATGCGTACGACTCCGTGAGGGCCTTCAGGGGAACCGAGGTCGAGAGGCGGGCGGTATGCCGCGAGGCCTGGAACTCTCTTCGCGACTCCACCGACAACCCGCTCGTGCTCCAGTGCCGGGGGCCTCTCGGATGCGACCTCACGTTCACCGACGACAGCATCTACGTCGCCTATCCCGACACCCTCCACTTCCCCCTCTTCGGTGAGTACCACAAGGTCTTCCGGATCGGGCGCGTCTTCTAGTGGACATATCCACCGAGTGGAGGAACAGGCACCCCAGGGCGCCTCGCCAGTACGGCAAGGTCCTGGTGCTCCTCCTCATACTCGCTCTCGTGCTGATCATGATACTCGGTTCCGACACGCTCGCATCGGGTTTCACGGCCCTCACCGGGTCTCGGGGATCGTGATGAAGGGCGCGCGGGACGGCGTATTCGACGCCCATGTCGACACGCTCCTGAAGGCCGACGATGCCTCCTGGATCACCGGTGGTTCCGGGCGGGTCCACTTCGACCTGCCCAGGGCCGAGGCCGCGGGTGTCGGAACGGTCGTTGGGGCCATCTGCGCCGAGGCCTGGAAGGAGCCGGCGAAGGCATTCCGCAAGGGCATGGACGCCTGGAAGGGCATCAGCTCCACGCGCGTCGAGGTCCTGCTCGGGCTGGAGGGTTGCGAATCCATCGCCGCGGGCTGGATCACCGACGACGAGCTCGCATGCGTCTCCATCGCCAGCCTCACCTGGAACGGCATGAATTCCTACGGCGGGGGGATCGGCACCGACGAGGACCTGACGCCTGCAGGGAGGAAGCTCGCCTCGAAACTCGTCAGATCGGGCATTCTCGTCGACGTTTCCCATCTCTGCGACAGGTCGCGGTCATCCATGCTGTCGATGGGCCTGCCTGTCGTGGCGACCCACTGCAACTGCAGGCGCTACTGCGACATCCCGAGGAACCTCCCGGACGACGACATCCGTGAGATCGCCCGCCTCGGCGGAGTGGTCGGCATCACATTCGTCCCCGACTTCCTCGGGGCAGAGGCGGGGATGGGAACTGTCCTCGACCATGTCAGGCATGCCGTGGACGTCGCAGGCATCGAGCACGTCGGTTTCGGCAGCGATTTCGACGGGGTGACGAACCTGCCCTCGGGCATCACGGGCTGCGAGTCGTGGCCCTCGATCCTCTCGTACCTTGCCGGCGCCGGTTTCAAGGAGATCGACGTGCACAGGATGGCCGGATCCAACTGGAGGCGCGTCTTCAACCAGATCAGGGGGCGGCGTTGAGATACCTCATCCTCGCGGCGCTGGCGGCGGTTCCCGCCTTTGCTCAGACACAGTTCGAGTTCGGCGTCGTCGAATCCCTCATCGAGGGCGATCCCTTCGTCAGCGTGATGAGGATAGACATCTCCGCCGGCACTCCGGCCCCGGGGTGCAACACTCTGGAGATATCCACCCGCGCGGGCCTCGACCTGCGCGGAACCGGCCTCTCCCTCTGCGTCGACACCGTCGGCTCCTCGGGCATCTCCTTCCAGGGCCAGAGCCTGTTCGACATCGACCTGCTCTCGGCACCCTTCGACAGGGTGCTCGACGTCATCCTCGCGAAGGACGCCGAGTTCCCGTCGACCGGCATCACCCACGTCAGGCTCGACCTCGTCTCGTACGACGACATGAGCTGGGTCTCGCTCTCGTTCCCGCTCGGCCTCGCCGACAGCCTTCGCAGGGGCCTCGTGGACAGGGAGCAGTTCTGGTCCATGGCCGACGTTTCGATGCTCGAGGTCGGCACCGCCTCCACGCCCCTGGAGTTCCGCCCTCCGCTCGCTTTCCAGCTCTCCGAATCCCGCACGGTGACCGATGCCGTCGAGGAGCCGGTGGAGCGCGGCAGCCAGGCGTGGAAGTCGCTGATCCTGCCGGGATGGGGCCAGATCTCGTCGGGCGAGGGCATCGGCTGGGTGAACCTTCTCGTCGAGGCAGGCGCCGTCGGGCTCTACCTTTCCGATTACGAGGATGAGGGGCTGGCGGTGCTGGGGACCAATCACCTGATCAGCTTCTTCGACCTTCTGTAGGGAGGCGCGGATATGCGAGGCTTCGCCAACATCATGTTCTTCCTGGCCCTCGTCTCCTGGACGGCGGCCTTCTTCACGGGCCCGGCCAACGGGATGATCTGGAAGGTGGGGGGATATTCGCTGTTCATGGCCGGGCTCGGCGTGTTCCTCCACCTGCTGGCCATCGTCTTCCCCGGGTCCGCTCCGGTCCACAGGCCCGTCAGGAAGAGCGACCTCCGAAAGTGCCGCACCTGCGGCCGGCCGGCGATTCCCGGCTCCGATCTCTGCAAGTACCACACGGACGAGATGAGGGCCCTCGATGGCGGAGGGATGCGCTAGCAGATTCCGTCCGGGCCGCCTGCTCCCCGCGGTCCTCGTCCTGTCCCTCGTCATTGCGGCAGGATACAGGATCCTCTCCGGGGGAGGATCGGAAATCGAGGTCAGGCGGTCCTTCCCCGCGATGGGCACCATCGCCGGCCTCATCGTGGTGGCCGACGAAGCGTCGGCCGACTCCATAGCCGACTGCATGGCCGCTCTCGTGACGGCTCTCGACCGCGATCTCGATCCAGAAGGCACGGGCTCCCTCGGGCGCCTCGACGCCACGGGATCCTGCATCCCGTCACCCGACCTCGCCAGGCTTACGGCGCTTTCCCGCGAGCTGACGGCATCCACCGGCGGAAGGTTCGATCCCACGATACGGCCGCTGGTGGAACTCTGGGGATTCGAAGGCTCGCCCGCGGTTCCGGAATCGTCGTCGGTCGACTCCGCTCTGGCCCTGTGCGGATGGAGCCGCTTCTCCGAAGACGGTCGCAGGCTGGTGGCAGAGCCCGGCTCCGGGCTGGACATGGGTGCGATAGCCGCCGGATACGCGGCGGACAGGGCCTACGATCTCGCAGTCGGCATGGGTGCGCGGGCCGTGCTCGTGGACATGGGCGGAGAGATACGCTGCGGCGGAAGGGTGTGGCGCATCGCCGTCCGGCATCCCCGTGGCGACGGCTTCTACACCGTGATCGAGACGGACGGGGGAGCCGTCTCCACCTCCGGCGACTACGAGAGCTTCTTCATCGAGGACGGCAGGCGCTGGTCGCACATCCTCGACCCCGCCACAGGCTGGCCGGCGGCCGTACCGGCGTCGGTCACGGTGCTGCACGAAAGGGCCGACATGGCCGATGCCCTCTCGACCGCGCTGGCGGTGGCCGGATCCTCCATGAGACCCGATGAGACAGGGGCTTCCGGGGCGCTCGTGCTCACCGAGCTGCCCGGCGGAGGCCTCGCGGAGACCCGGTACGGCACCCTCGACTGATCCGCGCTGGGTGACCCGGGCCGGTGACTCGGACGGGAACGGAGAGGCGTGGCGCTGCCTGCTCTGCCCGAGGCACTGCCTCTGGACCGCGAGAGAACCTCTCGGCAGATGCAGGGTCAGAGGCCTCTCGGGAGGCTCGCCATCCCTCCCGGGATGGGGCAGGTGCGTCGGCATCTCGGCCGATCCCATGGAGAAGAAGCCCCTCTACCACTTCCATCCCGGTTCGATGGTCCTGTCGACGGGCCCCGCGGGATGCAACCTGTCGTGCAGCTTCTGCCAGAACTGGGAGATCTCCCAGCAGGAGAGCCCCACCAGGCTCGTCGCCCCGGCCGACCTGGCCTCCGCGGCGGTCTCGGGCGGCAGCTCGGGCCTCGCGTTCACATACACCGAACCAGTCGTCTGGCTCGAGTACATCGTCGAGACGGCCCCGCTCGTGCGGCGTGCCGGCGGGTTCACCGTGATGGTCTCGAACGGGTACGTCGAGCCGGGCCCGCTGGACGAGCTCATCGAAGTCACCGACGCGTGGAACGTAGACCTCAAGGGCTGGCGTGACGGCTTCTACCGCAACCTTTGCGGCGGTTCGCGCGAACCCGTCCTGCGCTCGATCGAGAGGATCGCGGGGGCGGGCAGGCATCTCGAGGTGACGTTCCTGCTCATCCCGGGCGAGAACGACGATCCGGACGACTGGCCCGCGATGGCCTCCTGGCTCAACGACCATGCCGGCCGCGCCACGCCTCTGCACGTCTCACGGTACTTCCCGCGCTACAGGATGGACAGGCCGCCCACCCCGCCGGACACGATCCGCAGGGCAGCGGAGGTGTTCTCGAAGCACCTCGATTTCGTCTACCCCGGCAACCTGGGCGGGGAATGCGACACCCTTTGCCCCGGCTGCGGGACAGTTTTGATAGAAAGATCGGGATATTCTGTCAGAATCGCAGCATTATCATCGGGGCGCTGTATGAAATGTGGCAGGGATGTCTGCATCGTCACGTGAATGGCCGCTCTTCCGCCCCGCCGATCTGGTTCTTTACGCCTTCCTCGCTGCACTAACGGTCCTGCTGGCGCGCGGGCGGGCCGGTGACGCCTCGAGGCTGACGATCCACTCGCCCTTTGGTGAGTCCTCGTTCGACCTCGGCAGGGACACCACGTTCACCGTGGAGGGGAGGCTGGGCCCCCTGGCTGTGGAGATCTCCGGGGGACGGGCGAGGATCGTGTCTTCACCGTGCCCGGGGAGGCAGTGCGTGGAGGCGGGATGGGTGACTGAGGCAGGAGAGTGCTCGGCCTGCATGCCGTCGGAGGTCTGGATATGCATCGAGGGAGGGCCCGGAGGGGCTCCCGACGCCGTCACCCACTAGGACCCCCGATGAATATCTCGAACCTGTCCCTGCCTGCCTTGCACACCGGGCATACGCCTGGAGGATTATCCCGTGCACATAGATAACCGCACACGCGACACCGCCAGACCGGATATGGAAGACCTGAGGTAGGAATAGTGTCCCTTCCGGCAGACGGGCCTCCCGCGGGTCTCCTCTCGGGCACAGGGGCGGTGCTCCCTCCACCCCGGGCGATCTCCGCACTGACGTACAGGGCGCAGTAGCAGCTTCCGAACTCGTCGAGGTCGGCATCCCTGTAGTCGCAGGGACAGACGATGTCCCGGTCTGCATTCGCGTCACCCGATGCCAGCCTGCACGGGCAGGCCGGGTAGCCGTACCTTGCGGTGTTGAGCGCGAGCCCCTGCGCTAGTTCGAGGGCGAAGGCCCGGTCGGGGTTGATGGAGTACCCGGAAGCCTCCGCCTCGTTCGAAAGCTTCGAGAGCAGCGCCTCCGGCTCCATGTCAGCCCAGGGCCTCCCTCAGGGCCTTCTCGTCGAAGCCCATGATGACCCTGGCTCCCCCGATCACGATCGTAGGGAACGACCTGCGCGGGTTGTACGCCGCCATCGCCTCGACCGCCTCGTCCCTGTCCGCCGGCTCGAGAAGGTCGACGTAGATGTAGGAGTACGCGATACCCAGCGAATCCAGGTACTGCCGGGCCCTGCGGCACCATACGCACGTGCTCAGGGCGTACAGCAGGACATCGCCCGCATCGCGCCCTTCGACCCTGGCCGGGACGATGCTCATCGCACCTTTCTGCCGGGGTATGCCTTCAGGCCCTCGCGCAGCACGGCGAGCGCAGTCCGCATGTTGTCCTCCTTGAGGACATAGGCGATGCGGATCTCGTCGGTGCCGAGCCCTGGAGTGGCGTAGAAGCCCGCTGCCGGGGCGACCATGGTGGTCATCCTGTCGAAGCTGAAGCCGTCGAGCATCCAGGCCGCGAACCTGTCGGAATCGTCGACAGGGATCCTGATGGTGGCGTAGAAGGCGCCCTCGGGCTTGAGGAAGAACACTCCCTCGACCCCCTCGAGCTCGGAGACCAGCAAGTCGCGCCTGTTCTGATAGGTTCTCGCGACATCGGCGAAGTAGTCCTCGTGAAGGTTCTCGTACATGTAGGCCGCGCCGTACTGCGCCAGCGTCGGAGGGCAGAGCCTGGCCTGCCCGAACCTGCCCATCCCGTCCATGGCCTCCGCGTTCCTGCACACGATGTTCCCCAGCCTCGCGCCGCAGGAGCTGAAGCGCTTCGAGATGGAGTCCATCACTATCACCCTGTCCTCCATGCCCGCGAGCTCGAGCGTGGACTTGTGGACGCGGCCGTCGAAGGTGAAGTCGCGGTATACCTCGTCGGCGAGCAGGAACAGGTTGCGCCTGGTGCAGATGCCGGCCAGGCGGTCGAGCTCCTCCGCGGTCAGCACCGTCCCGGTGGGGTTGTTGGGGTTGCAGATCAGGATCGCGCGGGTCCTGTCGCTGATGACCTTTTCGATCGCCTCGTCGGGAGGGAGGTGGAAGCCGTCCTCGACCCTCGAACTCACGGGTACGAGCTTCACCCCGGCCATGGTGGCGAAACCGTTGTAGTTCGTGTAGAAGGGCTCGAAGCAGACCACCTCTCCGCCGTCGTCGCACACCGCCATGATGGCGAAGATCACGGCCTCCGAGCCGCCGGAGGTCACCATGACGTGCGCGGGCTGCACGTCTATGCCGGCGCGCCTGTAGTAGGAGCAGATGCCCTGCCTGAGCTCGGGTATGCCCACGCTCGGACCGTAGGCCAGCACCTGGGGAATCCTCCGGTTCATCGCATCCCAGTAGTCGGAGGGCGTGGGTATGTCGGGCTGGCCGATGTTGAGGTGGAAGACCTCGATTCCGCGCTTCTTCGCTGCATCGGCCAGGGGGGTGAGCTTGCGGATGGGCGATGCCTGGATGAGCCTTGCACGGCTGCTCACTGCGGGGGAGGCCAATGTTCTCTCCTTCCGGATTGTCCGCATGCGGCGGTATCCTCGTATATTGACGCGAGACTGTCGTTGAAAGCTATCCGCTCCAACACGGAAAGGCAATAGGGCAGGCATGATACTCCGGCTGGTGGAGCAGAACATCGCCGGCACGCCCCGGGAGGCGGAGGAGCAGGCAGTCGAGGCCGCCTCGATCAGGCCCCTGCCCGATGTATTCATGCTCCCCGAGCTCTTCACCACGGGCTACGTCCTCGACAGGCTGCCCGGGCTGGCGCTGGACGGAGATGCCGATCCCCTGCCGCTTGTCAGGGCATTCTGCGCGCGCGAGGGAGTCTGGGCCGTGGCGGGGACCCTTCCCGTCTCCACTCCCCGCGGCATCGTGAACCGGCTGCATGTGATCTCCGGTGAAGGCGCCGTCGTGCACTGCACGGAGAAGGCCCATCTCTTCAGGCTCATGGGCGAGGACTCCGTATTCACTCCGGGCTCGCCATCCGGCACGTTCGTGACTCCCTGGATGGAGGCGGGCGCGGTGGTCTGCTACGATCTGCGGTTTCCCGAGCTCTCCCGCCGCCTCGCCCTGGCGGGGGTGCGCATGCTCTTCGTCCCCGCCGAGTGGCCCGAGCCCCGGATGGAGCTATTCAGGTGCCTCCTGCGGGCCAGGTCTGCCGAAGCCCAGATCTTCACGGCAGGATGCAATCCCGGAGGGGAGCACCTCGGCGTGAGGTTCGGCGGCGGCGGGGCCGTCTCCTCTCCTTCGGGGGCGCTGCTGCAGTGGAGGGACGTCGCGCCGGGCGTGCGCGACTTCGATATCGATCCGGAAGAGGTGCCGCGGGTGCGGCAGAAGATCGACTGCCTGTCGGACAGGCGTCCGGAGGTCTACTGATGAGGTTCCCAGCCCTTGCCGCACTCGCCGTCCTGCTTCTGTCCGCCGGGGTCGGCGGAGCCGGAGACCTGACGCTGACCTGGACCATGCCCCTGGACGAACTCTCGATCCAGGACGGCGCCTTCGGCGAGAGAGTGACCCTCCCCGGCGCCTCCCCCTCGGGGCATCCCGGAGAACCTGCCCTGCCGGCCGTGCCTCTCCTGGCCGCGCTGGCCCCCTGGACTTCCGTGGATTCGGTGTCGATCGTCTCCGTCGAGCGCACTGCGCTCCCGGGGCGGCACGACATCAGGCCCATGCAGCACGCCGTACCCATCTCCCGGCCCTGGGACTTCTCGCCCGTCGCCCGTGACGCCGAAGCCTACTCGAGGGAGACCGACGCCCCCGTGCTGTCACTCTCGGGCGGCGGCTCCCTGTTCGGCTATCCCGTTGCCGGCCTCGTGGTGAAGCCCCTTTCCTGGAATCCCGCCACCGGCAGGCTTTCGGCTGTCACCTCGCTGACGTTCACGCTCCACTGCTCGACCGATCCCGCCGGCTGCGCCCCTGCCGCCAGGAGCGCGGCCTCCGAGCGCACCGCACGGGAACTCGTGGCGGCATCCGTCCTCAACCCGGGCGACGTGGGCCCTTCGGGCGCAGTTGTCCTCGATTCGCGCGACCTGCCCTACGGAGACTACCTCATCATCACGTCCGAGGCTCTGACGGGCGCCTTCGAACCTCTCGCCGCCTTCAAGACTGCTATGGGGATACCGGCCTCGATCGTCACCGTGGAGTACATCCAGGCCAACTTCAGCGGCGTCGACGGACCCCAGAGGATGAGGCACTTCCTGCGGACCGTGTGGGACCAGGGAGCGCCCATGTACGTCCTCCTGGGCGGCGACGTCGACCAGGTCCCGGCGCGCAACTGCTGGGCCACCGCCGAGGAATACGTCGACTATCCCGCAGCCGACATCTATTTCAGCGACATGAACGACACGGCGCCCGGAGCGGACGCCTGGGACTTCGACAACGACGGCATCTGGGGCGAGATAGGCCAGGACGTGATGGACTATCATCCCGACTACCTCGTGGGCCGGGCCGCCTGCTCCACCACGGCCGAGGTGGGGATCTTCACGGACAAGGTTCTCGCGTACCAGATCCCCTCGGTCGACTCGAACGACACCGATCCCTGGTACACGTCGATGGGGTTCACCACCGCGATCCTGTGGACTTCGCCCGCCTTCTGCCCGGGTTCGGCCGGCAAGGAGAAGGTCGACACGCTCTACACCCCGCCGGCCTGGCAGCCCGTGGTGAAGCATTACGAGGAGAACGGCACCCAGAGCCACGAGCTTTCGATGGAGATGCTCAACCGCGGCATGCAGCTCGTGAACCACGCCGGGCACGGCAGCGAGACGCTCGTGTCGATCGGCGACGCCTACGGCTATCTCACCACCAGCGACTTCCTGGGCCTCACCAACATCTCGGCCCACGGCCGCGTCAGCATCTGGAACTCCCTCGCCTGCCTGGCAGGCTCGTTCGACACGGGCGACTGCCTGGCGGAAGCCTGGCTGAACGCCCCGAACGGCGGCGGGTTCTGCATGATGAACACCCGCTACGGCTGGGGTGAGCCCACCGACCCTGGCAACCAGTGGTCCGACCTGGTCGACCAGCAGTTCTTCGCAGAGTTCTTCGTGAACGGAGTCTATCACCTGGGCGCGGCGCACGCGCTTGCCTGGGACGAGTTCATCCCCCTTATCCCATCCGACACCCACTATGACTGGATCGCCAAGTCCATAACGCTCTTCGGCGACCCCGAGCTGCCCATGTGGAGCGAGGTGCCGCAGGGGGCTCTATCCGTGGAATGCCCCGCACACTTCGACGTGGGGGCGCAGACCGTCACGGTGACGCTCGCGGACGCCTCCGGGCCGGTGGAGGGCGGAAGGGTCTGCGTGATGGCGGGTGAGTGGGACGATCCCGCCGGCTATGCCGTGGGCTTCACCAACGCTGCCGGGCAGGCCGTGATCGACGTGACGATCGGGGAGGGCGCGGGTACAGCGACGGTCACGGGATGGGCCAGGAACCACGCCCCCGTCACCGAATACCTGCCGGTGTACGGCGTCGGCATCGGCGGCGGGCCGTCTCCCTTCTCGACATTCCTGGGAGCGCCGTCGCAGAATCCCGCCCTCGGGTCCGTGTCGTTCCGCTGGGGGATAGCCCAGGGCGGCGGCACAGTCGAGGTCCTCGACCTGGCGGGCCGTGTCGTCGACGTGATCCTGGTGAGCACTTCCGGCGGCTCCGGCGAGGCGGTGTGGAACCTTTCGTGCGGAGACGGTTCCGAGGCCCCGTCGGGAGTGTATGTCGTAAGACTCTCGACCGGCACGGGCGAAGCGGCCACCAGGCGCATCGTCGTGATGAGGTAGGAGATGCGCATCACCCTGATCGCGGCACTGCTCCTGGCGGCGCTCCTCGCCGTCGCCCCCGGGTGCGACGGTTTCAGGAACGAAGCCGAGACCCGCCAGTGCAGGGCCAACATGAACTCGCTCTCGACCGAACAGGCCCTGTATCGGACGACCTACGGCCGCTGGGCCTCGTCGATCGCGGAACTCGACCGGTTGTCCGGCAGGACCGTACCCCTCGTGTGCCCGTCCGACGGGAACGGGTATGTCATGGAAGCTGGCGGAGACGGATACACCGTCACCTGCCCGTGCTGCGAGCACGGCTCGATAGAGACGGGAAGCCCCAGCTGGACTGCCGGCGGGAGCATCGGAGGGGGTGGCGGGGGTTGAGGGTCCTGAACGGCGGGAGTTTTCCGCTGCTGAGATTCGACAGGGGTGAGCGCTTCCCCGAGGCTCTTGCCGGGTGGTGCGCGGAGACGGGCGTCGGTGGAGCCGTGCTGCTCTGCGGGGTCGGCATGATGGCCGACGTCGAGCTGGGTGTGTACGACGGCTCGGCCTACCGCAGGCGGACCTTCCCCGGGCCCGACGAGGTCCTCTCGCTCTCCGGAAACGTCGCGATGCTCGACGGTAAGCCGTTCGTCCACGTCCACGCGGTCCTCGGCAGCCACGAATTCGAGGCCAGGGGAGGGCACCTCTTCGGGGGCACCGTGGCGGTGACCCTGGAAGTGGCTCTCCGCATTACGGATACGCCGCTGGAGAGAGGCGAGGCCCTGGGAGCCTTCAGGCCCCTCCAGGCTCCAAAAGGTGACATTGCAGATACTTGACAGTTTCGCCGAGTGCCTTATCTTGTGGTGCTTTTTCCCGGTGGGGCTGTAGCTCAGTTGGTATGAGCACTTGACTGGCAGTCAAGGGGTCACGGGTTCGACTCCCGTCAGCTCCACCAGGTCCCCCTTTCCGGCGTGCGATTCCGCCGGGTGTGTCATGAAAACGCCGTCACGCCAGGGCGGCAGGGGTTCAATTGCCGCGGGGGCGCCGCGGCGGTCAGGAGGATCGAGATGACGAAGGCCGACATCGTTTCGAGCATCGCGGAAACCACCGGCCTTACGAAGAAGGAAGTTGCCACCGTGGTCAACCAGTTCTTCGCCGAGGTTAAGAGGGCCCTTGCTTCCAACGAGCACATCGAGGTCAGGGGCTTCGGTACATTCAAGGTAGTGAGCAGGAACCAGCGCAAGGCGCGCAACCCGCACACCGGCGAGGCCGTGGTCGTTCCCAAGCGGCTCGTCCCCGTCTTCAAGCCCTCGCGGGCCGTCAAGGAAGAGGTGGCCAAGTAAGTGCCTAACGGCAGGAAGCGCAAGCGGCTGAAGATCGCGACGCACAAGCGCAAGAAGCGTCGTCGCGCGAATCGGCACAAGAAGAAGATCCGTTAGCTTGAGAATCGTCGTTCTCTCGGACACTCACGTGCCGACGAGAGCGTCAGGGATCCCCGGCAGGGTGTACGAGGAGTGCGCGAAAAGCGATCTCGTCATCCATGCCGGGGATTTCGTAGAGTCCTTCGTGCTGGAGGACCTCGAACGCCTGGCGCCCGTGCGGGGCGTGCTGGGCAACATGGACGGCTTCGACCTGTCCAGGCTGCTCTGTCAGAAGCTCGTGTTCGAGCTCGAAGGCTCGAGGATCGGCCTGATCCACGGATGGGGCCCTCCGTGGGACCTGGAGGCGAGGGTCAGGAAGTCCTTCGATGTCGAGCCCGACATCATCATCCACGGCCATTCCCACGAGTGGCAGGAGAAGTGGACGGGGGACAGGCTCCTCCTGAACCCCGGCTCCGCCTCGGGCGGCCACGGCTCCTCGTTCGCCGTCCTCTCCCTGGAACGCGGCACCCGTCCGATGGTGCAGAAGGTCTCTCTCGGCTGACACGTTCATCTCCGCGTCCGCGGAGATGAGCAGGCCCGTCACGCTTGTTCCGGCGTCTGCAGGAACAAGCTGGCCCGGCAGCGATCCGCCATCTCGAGGATGACTTCTCAGGCGGATCGCGAGAGGGCCGGAGCGCAATTCCTCTGACGATGCCCGAAGGGCTTTGCATGAATGCCGCCTCTTTCGGCATCACTGCTTTCCTGCTAAGCTGAAACTCGTTTTCATTCGCTCATCTCCGCATCGGCGGAGATGAGCAGGCATGGCAGCGATTCGCCAGTTATCGGTTTCCCTGGATGGCGAGTCGCGAGAATGCCGGAGCGTACTTCCTCAGACGATGCCCGAAGGTCTTCATACCTCTGCGGCCTCTTTCGGCATCACTGCTTTCCTGCTAAGCTGAAACTCGTTTTCATTCGCTCATCTCCGCATCGGCGGAGATGAGCAGGCATGGCAGCGATTCGCCAGTTATCGGTTTCCCTGGATGGCGAGTCGCGAGAATGCCGGAGCGTACTTCCTCAGACGATGCCCGAAGGTCTTCATACCTCTGCGGCCTCTTTCGGCATCACTGCTTTCCTGCTATAATTCAAACTCGTTTTCATGCCCCCGTAGCTCACTCCTTGAGCACCGCGAGAGCGGTGCGCGCGAAACGGTAGCGACAGCATGGTCCCGCAGGGACCTGCGAAAGCGATCAAGCCTGCGGGGGCAACGACGGTTTTGTATATCTCAGTCTCGGTGCCCCCGTAGCTCAGTTGGATAGAGCGTCGGCCTCCGGAGCCGAAAGCATGGGTTCGAGTCCCGTCGGGGGTACCA
>CAZMAT010000013.1:0-58927 GCA_964564435.1 uncultured bacterium | reverse complement strand
CAGCCACCCCCCTTCCCTTTCCATTCGCCTAATCCGTCCATTGGGAGCAGTCAGGCAGGGAGAACCGGCTAGAGGTAGCCGAGGTCCCGCAGCATCGCGTCCACGCGTTCCCTGTTCACCGGGACCGGTGTGCATTCGCAGGGCACGGCCCAGGCCTCCCTCACCAGCATCAGCCCGGCGGAGTCGGGCGGGAGCGAGACGGTCTCGCCGGGGTCGGCGGCGAGATCGAAGGTGAACGCGGCATCGGCGGTCGCCTCCCAGACGGTCTTCGAGTCGCCGAGACGGACGCAGATGACCTCGAGCGGAGTTGCGTTGAGATTGGTCGAATAGATGGGGACATCACCCGTCTCCGGCCCGAAGAGGTCGCGCCCGTCCAGCCGTCCCGGCCATTCGAGCTCCAGGAGTGCCATCAGTGACGGGACGATGTCCACCTGGGCGACAGGATGCTCGACCTCACCTGTCGGGATCCCCGGGCCGGAGATCACCAGCGGAACATGGAGGGCTTGCTGGAAGAGGGTCTTCCCGTGCCAGGCGAAACCGTGCTCCAGGAACTCCTCTCCATGATCCGCGACGACGACCACTATCGTGTTCCCGTCGAGCCCGCGCTGACGGAGACCGGACAGCAGCCTTCCGAGCTGCTGGTCGGCCTCGGCCAGACCCCCGTCGTACAGGTCAGTCAGGTGCCGGATCGATGCGCTGTCCGGCGGAGTGCCCGTGTCTTCAGTGTTCCAGTTGTAAGGCTCGCCGCCTTCTCCGAACATCGTGTCGAAGGGGGGGAGGGGGTCGTAGGGGTCGTGAGGCTCGAAAACATGCACCAGGGCGAAGAATGGGCGCCTGTCGAGGCCGTCGATCCACCCGAGGCACATGTCGACCGTAGCCCGCGAGTTGTGGTGCCCGAGATCAGTGCACGAGAAGACATCGAAACCGTTGTGCCATCCGAACTCGGGACCCAGCATGTAGCTGTTCGTGAATCCGGCGGTGCGGTAGCCCTCCCGGCCGAGGACCCTCCAGACGGTGGGGAGGTCGAGGCCTAGGCCCATCACCTCGCCGCTGGAATACCTCCGGGCACCGTGGCTCCTCACATCGAGCCCCGAGACGATGCTGGCACAGGAAGGGAGGGTCCAGGGGGACTGGGCCTGGCACTGGAGGAACGCGGCGCCGGAGGCTGCCAGGCTGTCGAGCGAAGGGGTGGTGTTCCTTCCGTATCCGCAGTATCCGACATGGCTCGCCGGCACGGCGTCCAGTATGACGATGACGACCGACGGACCATCCGCCCTGCCGCCGCAGGAAGCTGCGAGGAGAAGCGGGAGGGCGAGGCGGAGCATCACCTTCGGGGTCACAGCCCTTGCCCGCTCCGCTATGGCGAAACTCATGGGGAGAAGGATACTGTCGGCTCCTCGAACGGTCAACGCGACATGCCGGCCCGCCGGCTTGTGGATGTCTCCCGGTCGGTCGGGCGCCGGTCACGATCAGAAACCTGCCGGCCCGGCCGCGGATCCGCAGCGATGAGGGGTCGATGGCGACCGGGCGGCCGCCCGGCCATGCTCAGGCTCGAGAGGGTTTCCATATCTCGCCGAGCCTCCGTATGGAGCCTGCGATCCCCATGATCCAGCCGGCGGGATAGGGCAGCAGGACCAGAGCCCACCACATCGATCTCCCGGTCTCGCCGCCGAGGCCTCCCATGGCGCTCAGGCCGAACATCAGCGCGACGCCGACCAGGACGAGCACCAGGGCGCGCAGAAGGAGCGTCTTGTGACGGCTTCGCCCGATGTGGGCGCCGACGGCGGCCATGCCTGCTCCACCCAGTATCACCAGGGAGCCTGCGAGCGGATCCAGCGCACCGAGAACCATGAGCACGAGCCCGGAAATCGCGAGCGCCCTCGTCCAGATCTGCCGCTTCTCCATGATCCTCCGTCCGACGCGGGATGCGCCCGGCGATCCGCCCTTGCCGCTGCTGCATCCAGCAGCGCGAGCAGGGGATATAAGGCCCGATCCGCCCGCGCTCCAATGCGCTAGTCGGGCAGGGGGATCACGTAGACCTTCTGGTAGGATTCGGGATCCATCGAATAGGCGTACATGGTCTCCGGGCCGAACTCGACCTCCCACAAGAAGAGGTCCGATCCCGGCGAGTCGACCTCGGCGGTGAAGAGGAGCTCTCCTGCCCGGTTCCAGACGTCGAACGCGGGCACGTCGCGGGTCCCCCGCTCGACCCAGACTCTCCCCGAGCCGTCGAAGCCCACTCCGGAGACCTGCTCCCTGAAGGGGTCCGGTTCGTACTCGATGATGATCCCGCTTGCTCCCATGCTGTTCAGGAGGGATTCGACGAAGGCCTTCTCGTCGGCGATCTCGTCCTCGGTCTTGGGGACCTGCTCCTGCAGCCCCTCGAGCACCGCCAGGGGGGCGCCATCGCTCGCAAAGAGCTCAACACTGTACTCCGTGCTAGCCCTTCTGGCCACGGCCACAGTTCCGTCCGAGGCCGCGCCGTAGACATACCCGAGGTAGGATTCCCGCATGAGCGAAGTCAGGTCGGTGGGATCGAACGGAGAGGTGGCGTCGTGGTAGCACGCGGTGGGCTCCTCTTCCTGCTCGTACCTGCCGATGCGCACCCTCTGGGTCAGGCCGCCGGAATCGTCCACGTCGACATCCAGCTTGATCGCGACGTATGCGTCCGAATCCGCGCCCTCCATCAGGAGGGGGGGATTGCTGGTGAATGATGCGGTCAGGCCCTCCCACGTCCCGTCGGGCCCGTACGTGTACATCCCGCCGTTGTAGGCGGCGCACACCGTTATGCGCCCGTCGCCCAGGACCGCCATGGAGAGCGGGTTCAGCAGATCTCCGGGGCCCGAGCCCGGGCTCGCGATCTGCCTGACGAAGGCCCCCGAGGAATCGTACACCATCACCCTGCCGCGCCCCCTGTCGAGGACGTACAGGAGGCCGTCGGGCCCTGCCTCGATGCTCATGATGGATCCGAAGACGTAGTTCGAGTCGCCCAGCTCGACTCCTATGGAATCCTCGACGGCCAGCCGCACGGGGCCGGCTTCCTCCGAGACGTCTCCCCCGCCCCCTCCACAGGAGGCAAGCAGCGCGGAACACACGGCGACGAAAGCACCAGCTCGAGGTTTCATGCGATCCTCCTTCCGCTAACCGGCATGCGACGATACGATACAGGACGCACCGACGGCCGGAGGAGTTACAGGACCCCGGGCCGCGGTGTCGTTGACGGACGGCCCGTCAGTCGTGATCGTCCGGAAAACAACATGGAACGGAGGCCCCCGATGCTTCTGCTCATGGCGGTCGTCCTTGCAGCATCCGCTCCCTCGGGCAACCCGGACGTACTCCGGGATGCCGAAGGCTTCCTGTACGACAGCGAGACCTTCTCTGCCATCCCGTCCAGGCTCGACGAGCTCTTCGGATTCGCGCCCACGGAGTCATCTGCCGCCGGAACCGGCACATGGACGGGCTCCGGCCCCTGGGGTGGCAATGTCAGGGCGATCGCGGCGCTGCCCGGAAGCAGCTCGGTGCTTGTGGCTGGGTGCGGCTACTCCATGGCGTCCGATGCGGGGGGGGTCTGGCGCAGCACCGACGGAGGCCAGACCTGGCAGGAGACTGGTCTCCAGGCGATCCAGGTCAACAGCGTCTGCAACGGAGGGTCGGCCCTGCCGAACTCCTTCTTCGCCTCCACGCGCACGGGGCTCTACAGGTCCGACGACCAGGGGCAGACATGGGGGGTCGTCCCGGGCGGGATGTCCTCCGCATACGTCCTTCTGACGGGCGTCCACTGGACCGATCCGGACATCCTCGTCGCCGGGCTCTCGTCAGGCCAGGGGATACGGCGCTCGACGGACGGGGGCGCCACCTGGTCGAGTGTGGGCCTCGACGCCGGATATCTCAAGGGATACGGATTCTGCACCGGCCACCCCGACACGATGTTCATCGCCATGTCGGGCCTGTCGAATTCGGTATACCGAAGCTACGACGCAGGCGCGACATGGGCGGCCGTGGGCCCCGCGGGGTCGGGCTGGGGAATCCTGACGTCACCTGGCGGTTCTGAAGGTACTGTCGTCGTAACGAACGACGGCGGTTTCTACCTCAGCACGAACTACGGCTCGACCTGGACCCAGGTGGTCTCCGGGACGAGCTACGCGCCCGCGGTCTGGTCGTCGGGGGCGCTCTATGCGCCGGTGATCGGCCAGGGAGTGTACGAGAGCACCAACGGCGGATCGACCTGGACGCTCAACCCGGCGGGCATCACCGCATCCTACTGGCAGGCCGCCTGCGCGGGTTCCCAGGGATACCTCGCAGGGCACAACGGGGGAGTCTACAGGAGGCTCTCCTCGGGGTCGTACACGGTTTCGCAGCAGGGCATGACCAACGGCTTCATCCATGCGGTCGCCTTCCTCCAGGGTGAGGGCATCCTGCTCGCCGGAGGCGAGGCCCACGGCCTCTGGCGCAGCGCCGACGGCGGAGCGACCTGGGAACTCGCCTCGAACGGGCTCGGAGACTGGACAGTCTACGACATCTGGCCCGAATCCCACGACCAGTACGCGGGCTCGACGATCTACGCCGCGACGGCCTCGGGGGTCTTCAGGTCGGACGACCTGGGGGATTCCTGGGCCTCCGCCGGCCTGACCGGGCAGCAGGTGACGGCCGTCGCGTTCGATCCGGCGGACCCTGACCATGCCTGGGCGGGTGTCGCGAGCGGCGGGATAAGGTACACGACGGACGGCGGGGCCGCCTGGCTCACCTCGTCGGGGCTGCCCGGCGCGCTGTACCCGTCGATCGAGCTCGGGGAGGCCCCTGGTGGCGGATTGCGCGTGTTCGCCAGCTTTCAGCAGCTCGGGACGGCCGTCTACCATTCCGATGACGGGGGTGCGAGCTTCACGGCCGGTTCGGGCCTTTCGGGCAGCTACATGCCGTGCCTCTCGTACTGCTGGGACGGGACGTCCATGTACTGCGGGACCGACCTGGGCGTCTACAGATCGCTCGATGCGGGCGCGACGTGGAGCCTCTGCCCCGGCTCGACCGGCATGACATGGTCCGTCCTGGGGAGCAGGAACGACAACGTCCTCGCAGGGACCAACACCGCGGGGGTGAAGTGGAGCCCCGACGGCGGAGATTCATGGCAGGCGCTCGACGAGGGCATCGAGGGCAGGTGCGTGTGGGACATCGCCTACGGCGGGTCCGACACGCAGCTTTTCGCCGGTCTGCGGGGATTCGGCGTGAAGGAGCTGTCGAGCGACGCCCTCGGGATCGAAGGTTGTGTCACGCAGCCGGGGGTGCTTTCGGTGGTCGCATCGCCGTCACCCTCGGCCGGGGCGGTTTCCTTCGCCGTGGCGGGGCTGGACGGCCAGGCCGTGCTGTCGATCTACGACGGGGCGGGCAGGCTCCTGCACACAGCTCCTGCCGGCGCTGGAGCTGCTGCTTCCTGGGAGCCGGGTGCCGGCACCCCCTCGGGAGTCTATCTCGCCATGGTGCGTTCCGGGGATGCTTCGGCCTCGACCAGGTTCGTGATACTGCGCTGAGCGACCGGAGGGCCGCCGCGGGTCAGGCCGGTCACTCCGGCGGCATGCCTGCCCAGGTCACCGGGAACCTCGCGGGGATGTAGACGAAGCCGCCATCCGGGGATATCACCTCGGCGGTGGAGCCGTCCGTGACGGCGATCCATCCGCCGTAGGCGAGCATCAGCCAGCGGCAGTCGAGCGCATCCACGTCCGCAGGCCCCGATCCGTCGAATTCTCCGTAGTACTCGATCGTGTCGCCCGGCTCCAGAGTGAACAGCTCTCCCGCGGCCCAGGATGAAGCCACGGCTTCCGCGAGGGAGTCGGAAACGACTGGGACGATCGGGGATATGATGTCGATCACGCTCATCTCCGGCGTATCGAGGCCGGAGTACTGGATCGGCCTTATCCTGGAATCACCGTCGCCCAGATCCACTCCGATGTCGGAGCCCGATTCGTTCCTCACCTGGATCCGGGTGCAGAAGACGTCAGCCCGGCCAGAGGGCTCGTACAGGACGCCGTTCTCGACCCAGACGGAAGCCAGTTCACCCTCGCAGACGCTCTTCCATGCCGGACCGGCACAGACGGAGCCGCCTCAACCCTGCGAGAGCACTACCGAGAGAACCAGACCGAAAAGCTGCATTCGTACCCTCCTGGTGATGTGATGAGATCCTCTATCCGACAGGCAGGGAAATGATCCCGCCTGTGTCGGATAAAGCCCCGGCGGGAGCCTGCGCCCCCGCCGGGGCCGGATCGCCCTATTCCATCTCGAAGGTCACCGTCACGCTCGCGGTAGTCGAGAAGGAGCCGGGCGAGAAATAGGGGCCCGATTCCATGTCGTAGCTCGCCGAAGTGATGCCGGACGCCCTGCCGAGCTGGTCGAAGGCGGTGTATCCACCGCCGTACTCCGAGATATACGTCGGTTCGCCCAGGGACACGCCCAGTCCTTCAGCGATGGCCTCCGCCCTGCCCACGGCATCCGCCATCGCCGCCTCCCTGGCCTGAGCGAAGAGGGCCGACTGGTCCTCGACACGGAAAGTCACGCTCGAGATGCTGTTGACCCCGGCGTCGACCAGGGCGGCAAGGACGTCGCCGACCGTTGCCAGATCGCGCACGTCTGCCGTTTCGTAGTGCGAGACGTGATAGAGCATTTCCCCGGTGTACTGGTAGGTCTGCGGGTCGTACACGTTCTCGATCCACAGGCTGTAGCTCTGTGTGCTGATGTCTTCCGGGGCTACACCCGCCGTACCGGCGGCTTCGATGGCCAGGTTCATCATCTCCGTGGCCTCGGCCACGGCTGCGCCGGGATCCTCGGAGCTGATGTCGACGCCGAACACGATGGTCGCGATGTCGGGGTCGGCCTCTGCGGTGCCGTTCCCGGTGATCGATATCTGCCTCATGACGGCGGGGGGCTCCTGCCCGCACGCCGAGAGGAGCACCGATGCGGACACCAGAGCCATGAGCGCCAGCGATCTCGGGGACATTGCGGCTCCTTCCGGTTGGAACCTGATTCAGGCCTCAGGCCTTTTGGGTGGCGGACCAGAACCTCGTACCTGTGTTTTACCCTGTCACCCGCCCGCTATTCCCCCCGGGCGGTGTCCCCCCGGGCGGTGTCAGAGGAAAAAATGTCAAGTAATCAGTCTGGCTGACTATGACCATTATCATGATGCACGACTCATACGAACACATTCACCGGTGACCGCGGATAACGCAACGCTGGAGTTATATTGCGTTTCTTCGATAATGGTCAAAGATAGGCTACTACTGCGAATACCATGATTACTTGACATTTTTTCCTCTGACACCGATCTCGTAGAGGGAGCGGTAGAAGCCGCGGGCGGCGAGCAGCGAGGAGTGGGTTCCGCGCTCCACGATGCGCCCTCCGTCCAGCACCAGCACCAGATCGGCATCCCTTATCGTGGCGAGCCTGTGCGCGATCACGATGCTGGTCCTCCCGGCCCTCAGACGGTTCAGGGCCTCCTGGATCCTCCTCTCCGTCCTGGTGTCCACGCTGCTTGTCGCCTCGTCCAGAACAAGCACGGCTGGCGCCGCGAGGATGGCCCTCGAGATGGAGAGGAGCTGCCTCTGCCCCTGGCTCAGGTTGGCAGCCCCCTCGGACAGGTCGGTGGCGTAACCCATCGGGAGCTGACGTATGAAGTGGTCGGCCTGGGCCAGGCGGGCCGCCTCGACGCACTCGCCGTCCGTCGCGTCGAGCCTGCCGAACCTGATGTTCTCCATGACCGTGTCGGCGAAGAGGAACGTGTCCTGCAGGACCAGCGCGAGGCTGCCCCGGAGGCAGGCGAGGTCCATCTCCCTGATGTCCCTGCCGTCCATCGAGATGACGCCCGAGTCGATCTCGTAGAACCTGGTGAGGAGGTTGGTCATCGTCGTCTTGCCCGCCCCGGTGGGGCCGACGAGGGCGACGGTGCGCCCCCTCTCGGCATGGAAGCCGATGTCCGACAGGATCTGCGTCCCCGGGACGTAGGAGAAGTCGACAGAATCGAACCGCACGTCTCCGGCGGTCTCTCCCGCCCAGCCCCCGTAGCCGGCTCCCGGTTCCGGGGCCATGTCGAGTATCTCGAAGATCCTCTCGGCTCCGGCGAGAGCAGCCTGGATCGAGTTGTACATGTTGGCGAGCTGCCGCAGCGGCTGCACGAAGTTCCGCCCGTACGTGACGAACGCAGCTATCACGCCCACCGTCACGAGGTCCCTGAGCGCGAGCCAGCTACCGAAGGCGGCCATAACGACGATGAAGACGTTCCCGAGCGCATTGCTCACGGGCATCAGGAGCAGCGCATAACTGTTGGCCGCGACGCCCGACCGGAATACCGCCTCGTTCCGCCTGTCGAACTCCTCCAGGACGTCGTCCTTCCTGCCGAAGGCCTCGGCTATCCTCCGGCCGGTGATGGCCTCCTCCAGCATCCCGTTCATCGAGCCGAGGTGCTTCTGGAGATCCCTGAAGCCCCGGCGGGTGTACTTCGCCACGAATCCCGTGAAGAGCAGCATCACCGGGATGACGGCCAGGGCTGCGAGCGTGAGCTGGACATCGAGCAGGAGCATCGCCGCGAGGATCCCCCCGAGGGACAGGACGCTGGCGAGCAGCGCGGTGACGTTCTGGGAAACGGCCTGGTTGATGGCGTCTATGTCGTTGGTGAGCCTGCTCATGAGCTCTCCCGCCGGAGTCCTGTCGAAGAAGCTCACGGGGAGGACCTGCAGCCGGGCGAAGAGGTCCCTCCTCAGGAGCATCAGAGATTCCTGCGAGACGACCGCCATCCTTCGATCGGCAAGCGCATGCAGCAGGTCGGAGAGGAGGTAGGATGCCAGCATGGCGAGGGCGATCGCACCCAGCCCCTCGATCCTGCCAGGGATGATGTACCCGTCTATCGCGGTGCTCGTCAGCCACGGACCCGCGAGCCCCAGGAGCGTGTACCCGGCAACCATGAGGACGACCGTCGCCAGCGCGCCCCTGTAGGGCCGCATATACGCAGCGAGCCTCGTGAGGGCTCCCTTCGGATCGCGAGCCTCCTCGATCCGCCCCGGGGCTGCGGGCCTCCTCGCCCGCAGCATGCTTCCGGCATCGGGCGTCCCGTATCCCCCTGCCCGAGATCCCCGGGCCGGGCTCATGCCTCTCCCCCGTCCGCTTCAGGATCGCCGAGCTGCGAATCGTAGATCTCGCGGTAGAGCGGGCTCTCCGAGAGGAGCGCGGAGTGCGGGCCGGCAGCGGCGACCCTTCCCTCGTCGAGGAGGACGATCGTGTCCGCGGAGAGCACAGAACTCACGCGCTGCGCCACTACGATCCTCGTGCAGCCCGGCAGCGACGATGCGAGCGCCTCCTGTATCCTGGCCTCGGTTTCGACATCGACCGAGCTCGTGCTGTCGTCGAGCACCAGGATGCGCGGCCTCGCGAGGACGGCCCGTGCGATGGCGATCCGCTGCTTCTGCCCGCCGGAGAGATTGACCCCCCTCTCCTCCACGCGGGTCTCCCAGCCCTGCGGCAGATCCTCGATGAACTCCAGCGCGCAGGCGATGCGGGCCGCCTCTGAGGCCTCGGCGATCGAGGCCTCCGGCCTGCCGAAGACGACGTTGTCCCATACCGTGCCGGAGAAGAGGATGGACTCCTGCGGGACGACAGCAACGAACCTCCGCAGGGACGAGAGCCGGATGTCCCTCAGATCGATCCCGTCCAGCAGGAGGCGTCCTCCAGTCGGATCGTAGAACCGCGGGACGAGCCCCGTCAGGGTGGTCTTCCCCGATCCCGTCGCTCCGAGGAAGCCCGTCATGCTGCCGGGCGCCATGTCGAGATCCACGCACGTGACTGCATCGACAGGGCTGCCGGGATACCGGAACGACACCCTCTCGAAGACGACGCGCCCCGGTGCGCCAGCTGCTATGTCCACCGCCCCGGAGCGGTCCGCCACCGACGGCATCTCTTCCAGGACGCCCAGGATCCTGCGCGATGATGCCAGTCCGTTGGCCCAGACGTTGGAGAGGTTTGTCATCATAACGAGCGGCGTCATCGTGCTGAGCAGGTAGTTGCCGAAGGCCACGAGCTGCCCGGCTGTCATCCCGCCCCTGATCGCGTCGAGGCCGCCGGCCCACACCACCGCCACCATGCCGATGTTCACGAACGCGGTGAGGATGGGGGAGAGAAGGGCCATGAACCTCATCACTCCAGCGGAATCGGAGGCGAACGCCCCGTTCGCCGAGTCGAAACGGCCGTCCTCGAGGTCGTTCCTGACGAAGGCCCTCACCAGGCGCACACCCGCGATGTTCTCGTGCAGAACCGTGTTCAGCCTGTCGAGCCTCGCCTGCACCTTCCCGAAGAGCGGCTCCATCCTCGGCACGAAGAGGACGATCACGGCGGAAGTGACGACCAGCAGCGGAATCATCGAGAGCGCCAGCCCGGAGTTCGTCCGGATCATCAGTATCAGGCTCCCGAGCATCATCAGCGGAGCCCTCGTGCCTATCCGCAGGGAGATCTGCGTGAGCCGCTGAAGGGCCGCGGTGTCGCTCGTGAGGCGGACCATGAGCTGTCCCGTGCCGGTAGAGTCTAGCTCCCGCGAGGAGAGGGACTGGATCTTGCGGAACAGCCGCCGTCTCAGGTCCCTGGCCACGCTCTCGCCGACCCTCACCGACAGGATGTTGTTGCCCACGGCGAAGGCGGTGCCGGCCACTGACAGCGCGAGCATGAGGATCCCGGTGCGGATGACCTCGACCTGGTCGGAGGGGGCGATGCCCCTGTCGATGAGCCTCTGGATGAGCCTGGGGATCGCCAGGTCCATCGCCACGAGGGCCGCGAGGAGGCCGAGGGCGCAGAGGGAGCGCCTCCAGTAGGGCTTCACTAGCGAGAGCGGCAGTCCGATCGATTTCATAGTTGCTCCAGGCTCGAAGATACTCGGTCGGGCGCTGCCGGGTACCTGCTGTAACCCGGAGATGACCGGCCGCGTCTTCAACGGTGGGAATCAGGATCGTTTTCGGGTACGTACCTTACGAGGAGGAGCAGATGTACGGATCTTCCTTTCGATCTCGATCCGAACTGGTTTCTGCGGTTGGCACGATCATCGTCTGCCTTGCCCCCGGGTGCGGTACGGACGGATCGGCGCCGGCGGCCCCTGCCGCGCGGACCCTGTCGATCGTCGATTCGATCGGCGTCGCGGCCGGAGATTCCGACTACGTCTTCGGCTCGATAGACAGGGTGTGCTTCGGCGCAGACGGGTCGATACTCGTCCTGGACAGGATATCCTGCTGCATCCGTGTCTTCGATGCCGGGGGCGGCCTTGTGCGTACGGCAGGCGGGCAGGGCTCAGGTCCGGGAGAGTACATGAATCCTACGGACATGGCGGTCCTCGGAGACGGCAGGGTCATCGTGTGCGACATCTTCACGGGCGGCGTGCACCTGCTCGACACCGACCTCGTCGATCAGGGCGTGAGGATGCCCTTCTACTCGGATCCTCCGTTCTCCCCCGTGGGAACCGCAGAGTCCTCCTTCGTGGCCGGGCAGCTTCTCGTAGAGCCGTCCGAGGACGGGGTCGACGCGACCTTCCTCGTGGGGCGGTTCGACCTGTCGGAGGACGCCTCGGCGGTCTACTTCGAGAGGACGTGGGAGGCCGATCCGACCAGGTTCACCGAGATCGTCGACAACGTGATGCACTCGGCGGCATGGACCGCGGACGCCTCGGGGAACGTCTACTGCGCGCCCATGTCCTTCGATTCGTACGAGATCACCGGTACCACGCCCGATGGGACCGTGATCCTCAGCGTATCCCTCCCGGTCGAGCGGGTGGCCAGGACCCCGGAGGAGATCGCCGACGAGAAGGCTTTCATCGACAGAAGGATAGCGTCGATGGGTTCGTCGCTCGCGGTAGATTACGAACCTTCGCCCTGGAGGTACCAGATCAGCCAGCTCGGAATCGACGGCGACGGCAACCTGTGGGTGCTCAGGGGGACGACGGAGGTCCCTACGTTCGACGTATGGGACGCCGGGGGAAACCGGCTGTACACGGTAACGGTCCCCGGGGCGGGCGCGGACGGCATCTACTGGCGGTTCGCGATCGGAGATCACCGCATAGCGGCCTGGTCCGACGACCCAGTCGACTACCCGAAGGTCTACCTCCTCGAGCTCCGCTGACCCCCCGTCCGGTGTCAGAGGAAAAAACGTAAAGTACGCAGGGTATTCGCAATATCCACCTATTTGAAATGTGTTGTGATGAAGCTGCTATCTCTCAAACAGTTGACAATCAACAGAAAAAGCTGCAACAACTCAACTGTGCTGCATCTTCAAAATAGTGATAGTCAGCGATTTTGAGTACTTTACGTTTTTTCCTCTGACACCGTCATCTGACACCGTCATCCGGAACATGGGCGGGGGATCCGGGTAGCAGCGGGATATATCTTCGGGCGGGAGACTCGCCGGGGTTTGCTTCTCGAGGTGACCGGTTATATTACTGGAGCAAAGGCCATTCCCTCCAATCACCCTCACCCACGACACGGAGATCCAATGACGATAGCGGGGTTCGTGTATTCCACGCTCCAGCGTCTCCAGGCCCCTGTGATCCGCAGATGGTACGACCACATGACCCGCATCGACCGGGACGGGAACATGCTGTTCATGAACTACGGCTGGGCAGGGCTCGACGAGCCTCACTCACTGCGCCTCGAACCCGGGGACGAGCCTTTCAGGTACTGCATGCAGCTATACGACCGCGTCGCCGGTGCGGTGGACCTCGAAGGGCTGAGGGTTCTCGAAGTCGGATGCGGCAGGGGCGGGGGAGCGAGCTTCGTCCACAGGTACCACCGTCCCGTCTCCATGACCGGGCTCGACTTCGCCCCGAAGAGCGTCGAGTTCTGCATGGCGAGGCATGCGGTGCCGGGGCTCTCCTTCGTCCGCGGCGACGCGGGTGCCCTGTCCTTCCCCGACGCCGAGTTCGACGCCGTCATCAACGTCGAGTCGTCGCACTGCTACCCTTCCATGAAGGCCTTCCTGGAGGGCGTGTCGAGGATCCTCAGGCCGGGTGGCCACTTCCTCTACACCGACTACCATTCGCCGGCGCAGCTCGTGGAGCTGAGAAGGATGTTCGGCGAATGCGGCCTCGCGCTGGTCGAGGAGGAGGACATCAGCGCAAACGTCCTGAGGGCGCTGGAGCTCGACAACGACAGGAAGAAGGTCCTCATCACGAAGCTCGTCCCGAGGGGCCTCCGGCACATGTTCTGCGAGTTCGCCGGGATGGAGGGGACGCATACCTTCAACCGCAGCTTCCGCACCGGCGATCGCATCTACTCGCGCTTCGTCCTCAGGAAGCCAGCGCCCGCACCGGTGGGAGACGCAGAGATCAGGGAACTCCAGCCCGCAGGAGTCTGAGGAGAAAGCCCGACCGGCGGCCGACCGGTCGGGGGTGGTCAGCTTCCGCCGTCACCGCAGGATTCTGCGGTCTGCGCCGCAAGCTCCGACCAGGCCGGCATGGACAGCATGTAGTGACGGACTCTGCCCTCGGCGACTTCACGCGTTATCCCGGGCTGCCAGTGCATGAACCAGCTGGTGAGAACCTCGCGCACCTCGTCCGCAGTCCGGAGTCTGCCTTCGGAGTCCGAGCACCAGCGGCAGTAACGGTCTGACGGCCCCCTGTTGTGCTCGTTCAGCAGGGATGACATGCAGGACCGGCAGTAAGCTCCCTCGGCAAGCTCCTCGCCGCCCGCGAGCCCGGGGGCCGTGGCGCCGGTGCTCACCAGATAGTTCCTGAGGGAATCCTCGAGCTGCCGCCTGGCGCTCGCCACCGTCCCGCTCCCGCCGTTCGACGGGCCGAGCAGGGCGAGCATGAAGCCCGCCAGATCGTCGAAATGCCTGTTCCCGCCCTGCACCCGTGGATGTACCCGCGCGCCGTCGCCTGAGGCCTCTGCGCGGATGATCCCTTCGATCCTCGAGTCGATCGGAAGGCCAGTGGAGCGGACGAGTTCGAACGCGTCCAGCCCCAGGCCGCAAGCGATCCTCGTGATCGTCCGGGCCCACGAACCGGTGATGTATGATGACTGCTGGAGGGAAAGGTCGGGGACGTCACCGTCCGTGAGGATCCGCTGGAGCGTGTGCGTGGAGACCCTCAGGGATTCCGCCATCTTCCTGCGTGATCCCGTCGACTCGTCCGCTGCGGCCAGGACATCGTAGATCCTGTCGAACCCGCGTGGCAGTCCCCTGGGTTTCTCCATCAGACCTCCGTTTCCAGCAATATCATATCATAGGAGCCCGGGCTGGTAAAGCGCTTCTCGATGGCGTTACGGCATCTGATGCGGTGGTTGTTGACAATGGCGGTTCGACCCATGATGTTTCCAGCAACGCTGGCCGTTGCTGGAAATGGAGGGAATCATGTCAGCTTTCATGCTCTCGTGTCTGATTGCCGCCGCCTGTACCGCATCCTCCGAGGTGGTCACGCTCACTCCGGTGCAGGACGCCTACATCTGCGACTGCAAGCCCGACTCCACGAATCCCAACGGCGGGCCGACACACATCTACTTCGGCAGGTACGGGTCGTGCTACGACCGGACGCTCATCGAGTGGGACCTCTCGGCGCTCCCTCCGGGCGCGACCATCGAGTCCGCCGTCATGAGGTTCTACTGCTTCGGCTTCTACGGCTCCCAGTCAGGGCAGCCCGTCTTCTACCTGGTCGACGAGCCCTGGAGCGAAGGAACCGTCACTTTCAACACCCAGCCGGACTACGGGACGACGCCGTCCGCCACGGGCGCATGGCCCGCGGCCCACACATGGTTCGAACAGGACGTCTCTTCGTTCGTGGTGGCCTGGACGGGCGGCGCGCATCCCAACCACGGGGTGTACTGCACATCGACGGGGACGACGGCCACATGCGTACCGGGCTTCTGGTCGAAGGATTCCGGAGACGAAGCATACTGGCCACAGCTCGTCGTGACCTACTCCATGGCGGATCTCGACGGGGAGACGTGGGCGGGGATCAAAGCCTCGGAGTAGGCCGGAGGGCGGCCGGGGGTCCCGTGCCGGCTCCCGGCCGTCTTCGTCAGAGCTTGAGGACCTGGCAGACCGAACCGGCTCCGGGGACCGCGATCCTGCACAGGTAGACCCCCGGAGGAACTGCCTCTCCCGATCCGCCCGCGCCGTCCCAGGGGACCACGTGCTCTCCGGCGCAGTACGCGGCATCGTCGAGAACCGCCACGACCTCCCTGCCGTACACGTCGTACACGGTCAGATCGACTTCGGCGGGAGCGGAGAGGGTGAAGACGATCCCGACCGATCCGGAGAACGGGTTGGGCGACGCGGCAGCCGCGACGAGCGATGGGGCTTCGTCCGGATACTCTATGCCGGTGGGCTCGTACATCATCAGCACATACTCGGGATGGTCGATGAAGGGGTTCCTGTTCTCCTGTATGGCGTAGACGGCCTCGTTGCGGTCGAGCTCCTTCGCCCCCACCGGGTCGGAGAGATGCCAGGCGATGAGCATGCCCTCGGCCCATTCGAGGAGCTGTGCGCCGTCGGTCATGCCGTTGCCTGACGGCCACGCGGCATCCTCGCCGTAGTACCTAGTGGCCATGTAGAAGTAGTTGCGTGCGAAATCCCCCTTGAAGGCATCGATCGGCTCGAAGACAGTGCCCGAGTATCCCGGCCACGAGCACGGCCCGAGCCGGCTGCCGTTCAGTGATGTCCAGGTGGGCGAGGCTACTTCTCCGTAGGGAAAGTTGCCCCTGCGGTTGTTCACGTAGATGTCCGTGGGGACGATGTGGAAGAGGTCCGTATTCATGGGGGCCTGATCCCCGAACCAGCTCTTGGGCCAGGAGTGCTCGCGGTTGTAGCCCTGCCCCTCGGCGCTCGCCGACCCGCCCTCGTCATCGAAGAAAGTATAGAGATAAGGAGGGGTCCCGCCCGGGACGTCGGAGTACATGTCCCAGACGAATCCGTCGGGCCTGTCGTCGGTGGTGTAGAATGCGAGCCATATGTCTTCGTAACTTATCGACTCGTGATCGTCGATGATGCCGTGGAGAGCGGACTGGAGCGCCTCTCCCTCGAGCCCGGAGGCCGGGTCGTAGTAGCCGGCCGGGATGCCGGCGAAGGCCGTTCCCGCCAGGACGGTGGTGACGGCCATCAGGGCCGGGGCATAGCGTACTCTCATCGATTGCCTCTCCATCGAAGGCTCCGGCGGATGAGCCTTGCGACAGATGAATCCCCGCATGGCCCGGCCGGTTCCGTGCCTCTCACTCGTCCGCACCGCCCGGCTCCGGGCGAGGATAGCGCGATGCCAGGGACTCGAAGTCCTCCCGCCACAGCAGGAATTCGAACTGGAACATAGAGTCCGGGAAGTCCGGTTCGTCTCTCGCCGGGACATAGTCGGGCCCGCAGGGCGGATGCCAGACGACTTCTCCCGTCGAATCGACACCTCGCGCGATGAAGGAGATCAGCTCGCCCGGCGCGTACAGCTCACCATCGTATTCCGCGCCGTCGCGCAGCACTATCCTGAAGGTGCCGTAGTGCGCGACTCCCGAGCAGACTCCGTTCGACAGAAGGTCCATCTCCATCGAGCCCGTCGCGTCCACGAGATATCCCGTCAGCGGGGCCTCGATCCGGTGGACCTCGCACACCAGCACGTCGGTCGCCCCCAGCGAAAGCAGATGATCTACCGCGACCCGGGCGGCCTCCATCGGAGACAGAATCGTCGTCTCCATGCCCTCGACACGGGCAGGGCTCCCGGCGATCACCGCCAGCGGGTGAAGGATGCCCGCTCCCTCCGGGGGCTCGACACCGTTCGCGGAAAGCATGGAAACTATCGCCGGCAGGATGACCGTGGCCAGGTTCATCGTCGATCCTCCTAGTCCGTGACTCTGCAGCCACCCGATCATTCCGGCGGGCACTGCGCGGGTCAATGAACGCCTGTTCGGGCATGGCTTCCGGTCCGTGAAGTGGCTAGAATCCGGATGGACCGGACTTGCGGGCCCGACCCTGGAATCCCTGGAACACTGAGGATTCCGGTGATCGTGCAAGCTCCGGGCTCTGTCGGACTCCTTCAGGAGGGAAGGAAATGGGCGAGAAGGGCAAGAAGGACAAGGCGAAGGTCCAGAAGCAGACCGAGACCAAGCAGGCCAAGTCTGCCAAGCAGAAGCAGGAGAAGCAGGCCCCCAAGACCGCCAAGGCCTGACGTTCCCCGGGATCTGCCGGGATTCCCGGATGCCCTGTCGTTCCGGCAGGCATTGTGAATCGACAGTGCCGTTCGTCGACGGGGTTCCGGGACTCCCGATGAGGAAGCCGGTCGATACGACAAGCCGGGAAGCGGAACAAGGAGGATAAGATGCCCGAGGTCCACCTCGTCCTGTCCATCCCCCAGGGAGTAATCACCGCCACTTCGCTCGGAATCGAGGGGCTGGCACTCCACCGCAGCCCGGGGTCGGGCAAGCACTTCAGGGGCCGGAAGCTCTTCGTGGAACTGGCGACGTCGAACGGCAGGCCTGACTTCTCCTATCTCGACGAGGGGGGTTGGCGTGACGCCGCAGGCGACACCGCAAGCGCGCTCGCGGCGGCGGAGGCGGGCAAGCGCACCAAGACTGCCCTCTCCAACAACGCCTTCTCGTGCACGCCGATCGAAGCCTACAGGCGGATCTGGCTGGTGAAGACCGGCGGCGAGGTGATGCCTCTCGAGCCGGGCCGCAACCTCCACACCTTCGCATCGCACTCCTGCCACGAGGCCATGTCGCCGGCCCAGGTGGCCGTTGCGGCGGGATGCCCCGATCACGTCAGGAAGACCCACATCTATCTCGTCATGTGCCCGATCCAGCTGCTTCTCGTCTCCAACCTCACCCCGGTCGAGTACGCGTGGTATTCGACACACCGGCCAGGGAAGATCTTCCGTCAGGTGGTGTTCACGGAACTCGAGCCGGAGCGGACGCATCTCTCGGCCCAGAGCCGCCTGACGAGCGCCCTGATCGAGCTGGAGAGGCAGCCCGACAAGAAGACCAAGACCATCGTCTCCGAGGACTGCATCAACGAGGTGCCGTTCTTCGCGTGGTCGGGCTACGAGAGCAGCCAGGACGGCCTCTTCCTGGCGGACAGGGATCACGTCTCGCTGTGGCCCTTCCCCGGCGAGATCCCGGTGGCCTGGGATCACGTCACGGGCTGATGGAAGCGAACCCGCTCGATCGAATGAAGAACTGCCCGGAACAGTCATTGCGGTGAGATCGGTTTTCGTAACGCTGGCCGTGATCCTCGCCGGGTCCATTCAGGGCTGTCCCCGGCCGCCTGCGGAGATCTTCCGGGCAACCGTCGAGATGACCATCGACGGCAACGATCCAGGCGCGATCTTCACTCCAACCGGGCTCTGTGTCGATGACTCCGGGCGCGTGCTCGTCCTCGACCGGTACTTGGGTCAGGTCGACATCTTCAACCCGGAAGGTTCGTTCGTTGCCTCGTTCGGCGGATGGGGCGAGGGGCCGGGCAGGCTGTCCGGGCTGTTCTTCAACTTCTGCGTCGACGATGCGGGCAACGTCTACCTCATAGACGAAAGACGCATCATAGAGGTCTTCGACCGGAACGGCTCATTCGCCCGGAGCATAGACCCCGACGAACCACCCGGCTTCTGGCAGATATTCGACATCGCCGTCTCGGATTCCATCATCGTCCTTAACTGCACGTCGCCTCACGTCGAGGACTTGTGTAACGCCATCACCGTAACCGGGACGGACGGACGGATCCTTCGTCGCTTCGGGGGGACAGCCTCCGATCTCGATGGCATGCCGCCAGCGCTCGTCGACTTCTATCGATCCTGCACGATCGACATCGACGATGAAGGCAGCATCTACTACACCAGCATCATGGACTATGCGGTCTACAAGTACACCGCCGAGGGTGCGCTCGTCTTCAGATCGGTTCCAGAGTCGAGCCCGGAGCCTGTTGTGGATATTTCCGACGACACCGACGAGTTTCGTGCCGTCAGCCTGGTCAGGCCGGCAGTCTGGGATCTCTGCGTGGACGGCGGAATGGTCTTCGTCGTCAGGGGAGAGACGGACGAGGCTCGCGGTTCTCGCGTGGACGTGTTCTCGGCGGAAACCGGGGAATTCCTGGGCTTCCTGTACACCGGGGTTCCTGCAGGACGCATGCCCTACTGCATCCGCGTCAGCGGAGACAGCCTCTACACCGCTGATGCAGACGGCGCGGTCGTCTACAAGCTGGCGCTCGACCGCCTCTGACCCTCGGGGCTCGGGGTATGGACCGGGGCTGCATATCGTGGCGCGGAGACCGGGAGGACGGGATGGTCCGGGAGCCTCTCCGGATCTCTATCTGATGTATCCGAGATCCCTGAGCTGATCCGTCACCGCACTGCTCCAGGGGACCGCCGCGGGCTGGCCGTCGGGCGGGGTCGCCCAGTAGTACAGCACCTCCTGCAGCAGCGTGTCATCGGGAGGCAGCGGGGCATTCTCCCCGGGGTCGGAAGCCTGATCGAACATCACGGCTTCTCCGGTGTCCGAGTTCCAGATGACCTTCCTGTCGGCCTGCCTGACGCAGGCCTCCCTGTTCTCTCCGCCTCCGAGCCCGCTTGCGGCGAGGATCCTCTCCGGGTCGGGGCCGGGCAGGAGCAGGCTTCTTCCCGGCATCATCTCCGGAACCTGGACATCAGCGGCAGCGAGGATGGTCGGAGCCACATCGATCGTGCCGACCAGGCCTTCGACGACCTGACGGGATGGGACGCCGCAACCCGAGATGATCAGCGGCACATCGAGCAGTTCGGCGTGAAGGGAATGCCCGTGGGTGTATTTGCCGTGCTCGCCGAACTCCTCCCCATGGTCTCCGATGACGATGACGAGGGTGCTGGCGCCGTACCCGGATGCGCGCAGACCGCCCAGCAGCCTGCCGATCTCCGCGTCCGTGTATGCGAGTTCGCCGTCGTAGAGGTTCACCAGGTTGCGAGCCCCTGCCGAGTCGACGACGACTGCCCCCGAATTGGCCTCGTACATGTCGGCCATCACCCCCCAGTCACGGCCGAAGCGCCCCGAATAGTCCGGGTCTGCGTATAGGGTGTCGAAGGGTGAAGGCGGGTCGTACGTGGCATGAGGATCGAAGAAGTGGACCGCGGCGAAGAAGGGCGCGTCCTCACCTTCCCTGGTCGCGAGCCAGGCGAGGAAAGCGTCGACGGTCTCACCGGCACACCTGCTCTGGGTGACCTCCTCGAGACCACGGCAGTCGAAGTGCTCGAATCCCCTGTGGAAGCCGAAGTGCTCGCTCATGTAGATCACGTTGAAGAATGCCGCGGTTTCGTAGCCGCTCCTGGCCAGAAGCTCCGGCATGAAGGGGAGCCCGGGGTCCACGCCGTAGAAGACGCCGTCGCTGAGTCGGGCCTTGTGGGATCTCTCGGTGAGGCCGGTGAAGATCGTGGCCATCGAGGGAAGCGTCCAGGGGCTGCCGCTCATGACACGCTCGAACCTGGTCCCCGCTTCGGCAAGGCTGTCGAGCCCGGGGGTCGTCTCCCTCTCGTACCCGTAGCAGCTCAGGTGGTCGGCCCTGGTCGTGTCGAGGAGGATCAGGATGATGTTCGGCCTGGCTTCCCTTCCGCAACCAGCGATGAGGAACAGGATCGCCAGGGCGAGCAGAAGGTCACCTGCACGGATCCGGCTCGCAGTTCGCGATTGTCCTGCACATTCAGGACGGGAGTGGTCCATCGTTCTCCATGAGGGCTCGAGCGGTTCGCCGTCGGAAGACTTCACAAGCCGCGGGTTCATCGAGACGTTTATACCGGCGCCTATCCCCGGGGTCAATCGATTCCTCGACCGGTAGAGGACTTATGGACAGGGCATGATCCGCCCGGGCGGATCATCACCCTCGCCGACAACCCCGCGGGGTATCCGACTCGATCCCGTGGCCGCCGGATTCAGCGGGACCAGGTACCTATACCTTTCAGCTCGGTCCAGCAGTATGGTGCTGCCGGATCGGAGTAGTCCCACCATCTCCAGATGTGGAAGACTCCCGCAGAATCCGGCCTGAGAAGGAACTCCTGCGAACCGTAGGCCGACAGCGTGTCTGCGGGGGTATCGAGATAGATAACGAGATCGAAGCCCCTCGAGAGCTGCCAGGTCGAGCCTGTGGAATCCCCGGCCCAGAGAGATTCGGAACTGCCTGCCAAAGACAACTCGACGAGGTCGACTGATTCGAACATGGCTTCCGTCATGGCCATCTCGGCATCGAGCCCCCAGCAGCTGTCGGGCAGGCCGTCTCCGTCGTAGTCGGACCAGAACTCCTCCGGCATTCGGTCTACTCGGCGGGAGTCTCTGGCTCCAGAACAACTCCTACCGGGAAGACCCACTCGTGAATTCCAGGATAGGGGTCGCTGACATCCCGGTCTCTTATCTCCACGGATATCCTTACCGTATCTGAACTGGCTTCCATAGAGTAGCCCAGAATCTCATCCTCGACGTCTGTTTCGAGGTGCAGTATCAGAAGTGAGCCGCCTTCCGGGAAGAGGCTGTCCAGAACCGGAGGATATTCCCAGAATAGGGAGTCCAGCATCCCGGGGGTTTCTGCGAAGTAGAAGTCCTGCCACTGTTCCCCGACAGGTTCAAGCCCCCCCTCGAGATACCCGTTGTCTATCAGCTGCTGAACGTCGGTCGACAGCACCGTGGTGAAGACGACGGTTTCGTCCTCATAACTGCCGCATCCCGAGAGCATCACAGCGATGACTGTGACTTGCCAGGGTAGCTTGAAAACAATCCTCATGGACTGCACCCTCCATGCTGACTCCAAGACCAGGATACTTCCCCGTTGCCAGAAGGGCAAGTGTAAATGCGCTTTGGCCCTCTCGCGGTCCGCCCGTCTACGATCCGATCTCCATGAAAGCGGTATCGAGGTCGGGCGGGCTCGAAGCTGCGGTCTGTGGGTTCGGAGGCTGGATCTCGAACTTGTCCGATTACGGTTTGTACGTTATGTACGATTGGTACAAACGGAGGTTGCTATGACAGTTTCCATCACAGAGGCAAGGGACCGGCTGGCTGACATCGCCAACCGGGCAGATCTGCTGGGCGAGCGCATCGTCGTGGAGCGGAGGGGCAGGCGCCTCTGCGCCATCGTCTCCGTCGAAGACCTCGAGATCCTCGAACGTCTCGAGGATGCCATCGACATCGAGGCGGCGCGAAACCGCTCCTCGGAGGAGCTCATCCCCTGGAGCACAGTCAAGCAGGCCCTAGGGCTGTAGTCGATGACCTATCGGATCCTGGTCAGGCGTTCTGCGCAGAAGGAGCTCGAAGCTCTTCCGAAGAAGATCCGGGTCAGGGTGGCTGCGGTCATCGAAGATCTCGCTTCCGATCCTCGACCGAAAGGCTCGATCAAGCTGACCGGCAATGATCTGTACAGGATTCGATCGGGCGACATCAGGGTGGTGTACTTGATCGAGAACGACCGTATGATCGTGATCGTCGTCAGGGTCGGCCACCGCAGGGATGTCTACAGGAGTCTCCAGCCCGATTGACTGCAGACGTTCAATTATCACTTCTGTAAACAAGACACCCGGCTATTAACGTTCAGGCCCATTCCTGTTGATAGACATACCCTGCAAACAGCCGGTCAGACCCTGTCTGGCTCCCGAGTCTTTCCCGGACCTGGCCTGGGAACCGCTGATCCTGCCCCCGGGCAATGAAAAGCCCCCGGCATGACTGCCGGGGGCAATACTGGTTGCGGGGGTTCTCTACGGAGCTATGCAGCCAATGATCGAAGATGAATTACACCAACGCATTAGGTTACCCAGAAACGGCAGGCACGGCCTGCCGCTAGAGCCTGACCAGCCTGATCGATGAAAGCCGACCGCCGACCTCGCCCCGGACCAGGTAGGTCCCGGTCGGCACTGAAAATCCCGACCCGTCACGCCCGTCCCAGGTGAAGGACATACCTTCTGGATCATTCAGGCTGCGGATCAGCCGTCCGGTGATGTCGAAGACCTCGAGCATTGCCGGCAGCGATGAGCCTTCACAGGTGATCGTCACCGATGATGTGAAGGGGTTGCAGGAGGGCGTCAGTGTCAGCAGTCCTGGAACAGGCTCTTCTCCCTCTACACCCTCCTGGATGGTCTCGTTGGGGATGACGTAGATGCCGGATGGGTAAGCGACCGAGTCTCCATATCTCGTCACGGCGACATCTGGATCGCCGTCCCCGTCGAAGTCGCCCCGAGCAGTCTCAAGCCCGCCGAATTCCGACACAAACCATAGAGGCTGGGCGGCATCGAACGATCCATCTCCGATGCCCTCGAGGAACATCACATAATCCCCTCCGTCAACCGAAGAACCAAGATCGAGATGGCCATCCAGGTCCAGATCCTCGCAGAAGATGTCGAAAAAGGCCCAGCCGTCGATATATTCGTAATCTGCGTTTGCGGAGAACGTCCCGTCGCCATGGTTGAGGAACACGAAGATGGTATTCGACCCGATGCCCGAGCCTGCGGTCACCGCGACGTCATTCCAGCCGTCCTCATCGAAATCGCCACAGCAGGCATCTCCGTAGTTATTGATGGGTCCGGGGAAGCCTCCACCGGCAGTCACCGAACCGAAAGTACCATCCCCAAGGCCTGGGAAGACGCCGAACGACTGGTAAACGACTTGGATCAAATCCAGTATGCCATCATCGTCAATATCGCCTGATTCGACACTGAAAGAACAGCCATCAGGAGTGCTCATCCCCCAAGTTATCGCGAACGTCCCGTCCCCTGCCCCAAGGTACACCTCGACAGAATCCCATGCGGCCAGCGCGATGTCGAGGTTGCCGTCCATATCGTAGTCATCGATGTCCGTGTGGCAGGGATAACCTGCCACCTCCCGGAGAAAGCCTGGAACATCGATAGGATCAGCGAACTGCCCGCCGCCGATGCTCAGGTAGCACCGCGCCGTATCGCCGGAAGTAGAACTTTCGTAGTCCTTGATCAGCACATCGTCCAGTCCGTTGTTGTCGAAATCCCCCACCGCCCAGGCCCAGATATCCTTCGTGATGACATGATCTAAAGCCTGAAACGTACCGTCGCCGTTCCCCAGGAAGACCTCGAGGTAGCCCTCGGTAAACGATGTGTGCGAAACCATCACGAAGTCTGCTTTTTCATCCCCGTTGAAATCGCCCGACTGAAGCCGATTCTGAGGCGGAAGATCCTCCTCGTGCAGATACGTGTAGTTCGCGACGTGGAAGATGAAGTCGGCTTCGGATACGCCAACCAGGACAAGGGCGGCGCCCGGTAGCATCAGTGCCTGAACCAGCCGCCGGGCGCCGTCCATCTTCGTCATCTCAGCACGACCACCTTTTGCAAGGTCTGCGTGTCACCCTGCTCCACCACAACCATATAGCACCCGGCAGGCAGGGCGTCACCTGATGCCGGAAGAGATACCTGCAGGCCTGTTCCGGCTTTGACGGAAGCCTGCTCCACCAGCCTGCCGTCAAGGGAATACGGGCTGACCTCTTTCTGAGTGAAATGAGGAGACTGTTGTGGTTTTGGATCAGGCTGACTTCAGGGCCATTCTGTCGTTGTACCGACTTATGATGCGAACTGGAGTCAGACCCGATCGGCCTGTGATACAGGTCGCGGTGACAAAGGAGTGACTGTATTGCTCAGCGGTCGATTCGACCCGGTTCGACCCCTTCACTCAGGATCGAGACGTACCTGCCGTAGGCATATACGCGGTTCCGTCTGCGGCCTGTCACCTCGGAGATGATTCCCAGCCGCGCAAGCGACTCGACGGCGCGGGCGGCGGTCGGGTACGAGACGCCGGCCTGCTGCGCCAGGAAGTCGATCCTGGCTAATGGTCGGCGCCGAAGCGCCTCGAAGACACGCAGGACACTTGCCGCGGCACGACCGAGAGCCCTGATCCTTCCCGAGTCGTCACGGAACAGCGCAAGCAGCCTGTCTGCGGTCTCCACAGCTCCTGTCGCAGTCCGCTCGACACCTTCGAGATAGAAGTCGAGCCAGGCCTCCCAGTCACCTGTTGATCGGACGGTGTCGAGCAGGTTGTAATATTCGACGCGGTGCTGTTTGAAGTAGAGGCTGAGGTAGAGGAGCGGCTGGCGTAGGACTCCTTCGATGTTCAGGATCAGAACGATCAGCAGCCTGCCTACTCTCCCGTTGCCGTCGAGGAATGGATGGATCGTCTCGAACTGCACGTGTGCCAGTGCGGATTTCACCAGTGCTCCGGTCTCGCTGGAGCTGTTCATGAAGCTCTCCAGCTCGGACATGCAGTGCTCGACCTCTCCAGGTGGAGGCGGGACGAAGTGCGCGTTGCCGGGACGCGTACCCCCGATCCAGTTCTGGATTGTTCGGAACTCACCAGGCTGCCTGTCCGAGCCGCGTCCGCGTGAAAGAAGGATAGCGTGGATCTCACGGAGGAGTCGGTTGCACAGGGGGAACCCCTCCGACAGACGATCGAGTCCGTACTCCAGAGCTGCGACATAGTTCGAGACTTCTGCGACATCGTCGAATGGGGCTCCGGGAGCCTCTTCCATCTCGAAAAGCAACAGGTCGGAGAGAGAGGACTGCGTCCCCTCAATCTGGCTCGAAAGCACCGCTTCTCTTCGCACATAGGCGTAGAGGAAGAGATCCGGGTCGGGCAGCAGGGTCGTGATTGCATCGAGCCGGCCGCATGCGAGTAACGCCTTTTCGAGGAGCCTCTGGCGGTCTGCCGTGATCTCGATCGCGGGCACAGGGGGCAAGGGCAGGGGGACGAATGCTCGAACCGTCTCTCCGGCAGTGGAAGACTCGACAAGGCGTCCCGTCGTCAATCCCCGCCGCATTCATGCCTCCAGTTATCAGAGGTGTTAATAGCCGAGTCCGTTATTAACGCATGAGGCTGTTTTTGTCAATAACTTCGTTCTCTGGATCATTCTGGTTCCAACAGTGCCACTTCGATCATGGGGTAATGTCTGCCTCAGTTCGAACTGAGCGGCTGGCATCGATACCGTAACAGGAGTTGCATCCGAGGCAAGGCTACTTCCAGAGTCATGTTGTTGCAGAACAGGGGCAGGCAACGAAGTCCCTGCTAAAAGGACCCCCAGCAGGATCTGCCGGGGGTCTCTCGATGTTTCCGCGATAGGAAAAGCCCCCGGTTTCAGCCGGGGGCATTTCTCGCTGCTTCCGGGGCGGAAACAGCTGGCGTCACTTCAGTTCCGCTTCGCGGAACTGATGGGTAGTGTAACAGCTGTTTCCGAAGAAAACTGCGAGCACGCGTGCCAGAGTCACTTCGGCTCAAAGGAGTGTTCTGCCTTCGGGCGCGTCTGTGGAAGTACGATCCGGCCCTCTCGCGGTCCGCCGATCCAGATTGACTCGGTTTGGCGGATCGCTGCCGGGCCTCTTCATTTCCGCCGACGCGGAAATGAAGGGGTTGCGGCGGCAGGGAACCGTAGATCCTGCCCCCATGCAAATGAAAAGCCCCCGGCATGACTGCCGGGGGCAATACTGGTTGCGGGGGCAGGATTCGAACCTGCGACCTTTGGGTTATGAGCCCAACGAGCTACCGGACTGCTCCACCCCGCGATCGTGACGGCAAAGATACGAGAAACCCCCCATGTGGTCAACGGGCCATCTGCCCGGAGGTGGCGATCCAGCATATTCGGGGTGAAGGGGGGATCGCCATGAGGATCAGCGTATTGTGCTGCCTGACCGGCCTTGCATCCGCGGCCTCCGCGGACCAGGTGCTCTGGGATTATGCGATGGACGAACTGCCTCCGGGATGGCAGGTGATCGCGGGTGATTGGCAGTTCATCTCTGACGGCGCACATTCTTTCGCCGACGCAGTAGCGTACGAGATGGACTGGAACGAGCTCATGTCCGACACTCTCGTACTGCCGCCGGGCACCGACTCCGTAAGCATCGCCGCGCAGCAGTACAGCGTCACGTGGGAGACGCCCCTGGTGGAGACGTTCTCGCTGACACGAATGGTGCTGTCGATCAACGGGGAGAACGAGATCTACTGGAACGTCAGCCAGAACGCCACCGATTCGCTGCCCATCTTCGTCGTGCCGCCCGCCTCCGCGGGTGACTCCGTAGTGATCTACCTCATCTGTGCAGCGAACTCGTCCCCTCCTCCGCCGCCACCGCCGCCTTCGGAGCTGCAGGCGACCGCGGACCTCCACATCTGGGATCTCGTCGTGACCGCCTACGGGCAGCTGGATCTCGAGAACACGACCTGGGGGGCCATCAAGTCCGATCCCTAGGGCTCGGGGATCCTGCCCTTCTCGAGAGCGTCGGCGAAGTAGTACCAGAAGAAGTAGACCACGTCGCTGTCGTTGAAACAGTCGATCAGCTCGGCGTGCATGATCGAATCTATGCGGGCCTCTACCGATGGGTCCGATGCGCGGGCGGATGCGAGCATCCTGGAGACGGGGCCGCAGTCGACGGGTGATTCGATGGCGTCGAAGGCAGCGAGCACGGAATCGGGAAGCACGCTGCGGAAGGTGTCGAGGCGCCGCTGCCTGCCTTCGGCCCTGCTCTCCGGGCCGCACCCGGAGAACACGACCAGCGCCCCGACGAATGTGGACAGAACCGCGGCGCGGGCTCCCGTCACAGAATGTAGCCCAGCGAGATCCTGTGGACGGTGCCGAGGTCGGCGAACGGCTTGAAGCAGTAGTCGAGGGCGAAGCGGTCGAAGGAGGTGCCCGCGCCGAAGGCCATCCCGTCCACGAATCCGCCGCCGGCCTCCTCGGAGGCGTCCATGTCCCTGAGGTTGCCGCCGACCCTGAGGCTCAGCATGTCGAGCACGGCATACTCCACGCCGAGGGCGGCGTTGGGGTCGCCGTTCACGGGATAGGTCGCCTCGGCAGACACGAGTATGCCGGGGTCGACGATGCTGTAGCATCCTCCGGCGGCGATCTCGGTCGGGACGGGGTCGTTGTCGCGGTAGAAGGCCTTGGTCTGGATGCCTGCGTTCCTCACCACGAGCGCGGCCGTGAACGGGCTGTCGCCGCCCGGCCTCCAGGTGGCGCCGGCGTCGACGAAGAATGCGTTGCCGCTGTACTCGTCGATGCTGGAGTACACGAACTTGCCTGTTATCCCCGCGTTGATCGACGGGGTGAGGATCCGGGCGTACGTGGCGGCCAGGGCCACGCTGCTGGACGAGAACTGCTCACCGGTTCCGAGAGGGTCCTCCATCGTGGTGCGGTCGAAAGAGCCGCCGTAGAAGTAGTTGGCGGAAACTCCTATCGCATCGACCTCGCCGGGGTTGACCCACCCCGCGAAGCCGCCCTGCATGTCGAGGAAGTAGCCGGTGTAGTGGGTGGTGAGGGCCTGCGAGGCGACCGAGACCGCCGAGGCCGGGTTCCAGTACAGGGAGACCGGATCGCCGGTCACGGCGCAGAAGGCCCCGCCCATGGCGGCTGCCCGGGCACCCACGGGGATCCTGAGGAACGCGAACCCTGCGGTGTCGGCGGCCGACGCGGCGCCCGCCGCCAGGACAGCCGCAGTGAGAACCATGCCTGCCGTCTTCATCTATTGAACCCCCGTTGAATCCTGCTCCGCCGGAACATCATCAGCCGGTTCCGGAAGGTCAACGACAGAAACCGCGTACATCAGCACCACGCTGTCGCGGTCGGCATTGTGGATCATGTCCGTGGCGCACACGACCATTCTCCTGACTGTAGCGGCCAGGGGAGCGTCCAGTTCCAGCACCGGGAAGTCGTCCGGGAAGGAGTCGCTCACCGACCAGCCGTTCCCTTCGACCACGAGGGACAGGTCGAGCACGTCCTCCCCGCCCAGGGCCATGAAGAACCCCCTGTCGGCGAGAGGGTTCATCATCACGTCCAGAGTGCACGGCTCGAGGATCGAGACTTCGAGCGGCGCCATGAAGATCCCCCCGTAGCCCATCGAGGCGAGCCGGTCGAGGAACACGAGCGCCTCGGCCCCCAGGTCGGAGGAGGCCGCGGCCGGGGCGATCACCGCAGCGAGAAGAAGGGCTCTCATCAGTCCTTCAGGCCGGAGCGGGAGTAGCTCGACACGATCTGCTTCTGGGCCAGCACGAACATGACGAGCAGCGGGATCGTGCAGAAGGTGGACGCCGCCATGAGCATGGGGAAGTTGCTGGCCTGCTCCTGGTTGAAGTAGGAGAGCCCCACCTGCAGAACCCTCATGTTCTCGGAGTTCGTCACCACGAGGGGCCACATGAAGCTGTTCCAGCTTCCGATGATGTCGAACAGGACGACAGTCACGATGGCCGACCGGGAGAGCGGGAGGGCGACCCGCCACAGGTAGCCGAACCTGCTGCAGCCGTCGAGCACGGCGGCCTCGTAGAGCGACTTCGGCAGCGACCTGAAGTGCTGCCTGAGGAGGAACACGCTGAAGACGTTGGCCGTCCACGGCACGATCAGTGCGGCGAAGGTGTCGATCCAGCCGATCTTCGCGAGGATCACGTACGAAGGAGCGAGGTAGACCGGCTGGGGCACCATCATGGTCGAGAGGAACAGGAGGAAGAGGAAGTTGCGACCGCGGTACTCCATCGTCGCGAAGGAGTAGGCGGCCAGGGCCGAGGTGATCAGGACACCCAGCACGGTCAGCGAGGTGACGATGAGGGTGTTCACGAGGTACCGCCCGAAGGGCACCTCGTTCCATGCGTCGGCGTAGTTCGAGAAGCCGCCCTGCTCCAGCGACGTGGCGATCATCCAGAGGAAGGGGAGCAGCATGACCAGCCCGCCGGCGGCGAGCATGGAGTGCCTGAGGACGGCTCCCGCCGCGGCCCGTGGCGTCATTCGTACACCACCCGCCTGCCCGCGAGCCTCCTCTGGAGGATCGTGAGGCCCAGCAGCACCACGAACAGGAAGACGGAGATCGCGCTGGCATAGCCTATGTCGAACCTGTCGAAGGCCTTCTGGTACAGGTAGAAGACCAGCAGGTTGGTGGTGCCGAGCGGTCCGCCCCCGGGCGGCGGAGTCATCACGTAAACGAGCGCGAACGTCTGGAATGACGTGATCGTGCTCATGATCAGCACGTAGTAGGTCGTGGGCGAGAGCAGCGGCCAGGTGACGTGCCTGAAGATGGCCCAGCGACGGGCCCCGTCCAGCTTCGCAGCCTCGTAGTATTCGCCCGGGATGTTCTCGAGCCCGGCCAGGAACAGCACCGTGTTGTAGCCGATGCTCTTCCAGACACTCACGATCATGAGTGAGACGAGGGCGAGGCTGGGCCCGGCCAGGATGCCCGGCAGGGAGACGCCCAGGGGCGAGAGGAGCATGTCGAACACACCGCGAGGCTCGCGGAGCCACATGAGCGGGTCCATCCCGAGTGCGGCCAGCACGCCGTTCAGAGGGCCCGCCTCGGGGTTGAACAGCCACGTCCACACGACAGAGACGGCGACTGCACTGGTGACGACAGGCAGGAAGTAGATCGTCCGATAGAATCCCTTGGCGAACAGCCTCCCCCGCAGCAGCACGGCAAGGAAGAGCGGGATCGCGATCCCGAGGGGGACGACGCCCAGCACGAAGAAGACGGTGTTGGACACGCTGCTCCAGAAGCGGGCGTCCGAGAGCATCCTCGCGTAGTTGTCGAGCCCGGTGAAGCCGTGGAAGCCGCCGATGTCGTATTCGGTGAGGGAAGCGAGGAAGGAGCTGACGATGGGGACGACCCTGAAGACGACTACGACCGCCAGGGCCGGGAGGATGTAGAGATAAGGCGACAGGCCGAAGCGGGGTTTCACTGATGCTCCCTATTCGTCGAGATCGGTGCAGACGGCGATGGACCAGCCGTCCGTCGCGACGAAAATAGTCCCCGACATGTCGGTGCGCAAACACGAGGCGCCCAGTTCCGCATACTTCGCGAGCACGGACATGTGGGGGTGCCCGAACGGGTTGTCGCGCCCGGCGCTCACCGCGACGAACTGCGGCCGGAGCCTGCGCAGCAGGGGCTCGAAGGCGGATGTGTGGCTGCCGTGGTGGGGCGCCACCATGAAGGTGACGGGCTGCGCCCCGGGGGTCAGGTTCACCTCCGACCGCTCCTCGATGTCCCCCGCGAGAAGAGCGGAGAAACGGCCGCACGTCACGCGCATGACCGCCGAACTCTCGTTGCCCTCGGCGACCCCTGCCGCACCGACGTCGATCACCGTCAGCACCGCTCCGCCCAGATCCAGGGTCATCCCCTCGCCGAGGGCCTCGTACCGTGAGGATGACTCCTCCACCGCCCCGAGCAGCGCCTCGTACACGGGCGATACGGACTCCGTGCCGGGGTCGTAGAGGCAGCCGACGGGGATCCGCCGGAAGACCTCGACGAGGCCGCCGATATGATCGTCGTGGGGATGGGTGATGATCACCGCATCCAGGCTGTCGACCCCTAGCAGGAGGAGCCTTGCGACCACGGGGGGCGCGACGGGCCCGCCGTCGTCGGGGCCTCCGTCGACCAGGACGGTCGATCCGCCCGGGCAGGAGAGCAGGATGGCATCCCCCTCCCCCACGTCCAGGACGCAGATGCGGAGAAGCGCATCGGGCAGGCTGTCGACGACTGGCAGCCAGTGGGAGGTGTCCACCGGGAGGCAGGCATCGCCGCTCACGAGGAGCATGCTGCGCAACTCCTCGAGGGTTTCGGGGCCGATCCCGGGCACCGCGAGCAGATCCTCGAGCTCGAGGATCGGGCCGCACGAGTCGCGGAACGCCACGATGGCCGAAGCCCTCGAGGCGCCGATCCCGGGAAGGTTCTCGAAGTCTCGGAGGGAGGCCTCGTTCACGTCCAGAGGCACCGGGTCGAGGAGCGACGAGAATGCGGCCGCCATTGACAGCAGGGCGGCGGTCATTACTTTACCAACCGAAAGGAGGTTCCGTTACAGATGAGGAACCTGCTGGCTGCCATTCTCTTCATATCGATCGCCTCCGTTTCCGCGGGCGATCTCCGGCTCGAGGACGAGAGCTTCTCCACGATCGCTTACATAAGGGAGGACGGGCGCATAGAGGATGCCTCCTTCTGCACCCTGGGATACATCCGCGACGAATCGCGCATAGAGGACGCCTCCTTCAGCACCCTGGGATACATCCGGGACGGCAGGATCGAGGGGGCGGGCTTCAACACCATGTACTACCTCGAAGACGACGGCAGGCTCACGGACTCGTCGTTCAGCCTCGTCCTGACCATCCAGAGCGACGGCACCGTGGAGGACCGCAGCTTCGGCACCATGCTCTACGCCGACGGCTCCGACGAGGATACGATGGTGAGGATCGCCGCGTACCTGGTCTTCTTCAGCGGGATGATGCCGGACTGACCCGGAAGCCCGCGGCCCGGCACATGCGTGTCTGGCTTGACGCATGCAAACACATGTGTATGTTCGCGCCATGGAACTCACCGAGAGAAAGGCGCTGATCCTCGAGTTCGTCCGCCGCTTCGACGAGCGCAACGGCTATCCCCCGAGCATCCGCGAGATCGCGTCCGCAGTCGGCCTCCGCAGCACCAAGAGCGTGAAGGATCACCTCGACTGGCTGGTCGCGCGCGGCTACATCAACAGGTCGGACAGGGCTGCCAGAGCCATCTCGGTCAACCCGGGCGCGGTCCCGGGGGCGCCGGCTCGAGGCAGGCTGCCCGTGATAGGTCAGGTCGCAGCCGGAAGGCCCATACTCGCACAGGAGAACATCACCGGCTGGGTCGAGCTGCCCGGCTACCCCGCGGGGAACCACTTCTTCCTCAGGGTGAAGGGCGACAGCATGACGGGCGACGGCATCCTCGACGGAGACCTGGTCCTGGTGCGGTCGCAGCCGTTCGTCGCCCAGGGGGAGACGGCGGTCGTGCTCGTCGGCGAGGAGGCCACGGTCAAGAGGTTCCGCCGCATTTCCGATGTCGAGATCGAGCTGGTCCCCGCCAATCCGGCCTATTCCCCGATGAGGTTCTCCGAAGGCGGCGATCCGGTGAAGATCCTGGGGAAGGTCGTGGCCGTGCTGCGCATGCTGGAAGAGGCTTCGACCATACTTCCTACTTGATCGGAGCCTCGAACGGGCCGCCCCCGTAGAACCGGGTGGCCGACTCGCTCCCGTTCCCCTGGAACTGAACCTCTCCCCTGAGCACGGAGCCCTCGGCGACAGCAGAAACCCAGCAGAAGGCGTACCCCGCCGAAAATGCCAGCGTGTCTCCGGGCGCGGTGACCAGCGCCTCGACCCGGGTGGGAACGGGCAGGCCGTCGGCCAGCGCCTCGGGGATGCCGAAGCTGAGATTCGTCTGCATGGACTTCGACGGCACCGATCCGGTGTAGGGCTCGGTGAAGGCGTACACGGTGTAGCAGTCTGTTCCTGCGGAGTTCTGCAGCATCGCCGCCAGGAAGAGCGGTCGCAGGGTGTCGCCGCCCGTCGAGAAGATCAGGGTGTCGGGGAAGGGTGACGCAGGATAGGCCGGAGCCTCCGAGGCGGCGACGCCGGGGAAGCACACCGGGCAGTCGTAGGTCCCTTCGTAGTGCGAGTCGGCCCTGTCGAACGAGAACGAGAGGGCGACGTCCACGATCGAGGTGTCCAGCGGGCTTGCGGAGAGCACCACCGAGCAGTTCACCAGTAGTGACTCGGGTATGAACGTCTTCACCCCGCCGAGCTGCATCTCGAGAGACGCCGGGATGGCGGGCCGGCCCGTGAAGAAGTCGCCTCCCGGCCCGGCGGGCAGGAACAGGGAGAGGCTCGGGAACGCGTCACCGGACGGGAGCCCCATGTCGTCGACGGGGACATCGAGCCCGAACAGGTCGATCCGCACCAGGGCCGGCATGGCCACCCCGGCCCAGTAGACGGTCCTCGGCGCATTGAGGACCGAGCCCCTCGCGCCGCCGAGCCCGAACTCTATCCCGTCCACAGTTACGGATCCCATGAGATGGGGAGCGCGCGGCTCCCCGCCTCCGCAGGCCACGCAGGCCGCCAGCAGGGCGGCGGCAGGGGCGAGTCTTCCTCCGTTCGTCATCCCGCTCGACCTCCTTCCATGCGAAGATTGCAGAGGGACGGGCCCGGGGGCAAGCGTTTCTTGACGCGGGGGCGCCGTGCAGAGAGATATCCCGGCATGGGAGGCAAACTGAACGTGATAGTCTCGGCTGCGTCGTCGGGTCTCGGCAAGACCCTGCTCTGCTGTGCCATCGCCCGTCGTGCGGCCGATGCCGGGCTCTCCTGCCTCTGCTGCAAGCTCTCGCGCGGGTGTCATGTCCCGGCCGGAGTCCACGAGGGGCCCGGCAGGGAGGGTTCGGACACCTGGAGGTTCATCGGGGCCGGCGCCTCGAGGGCCGCGGTGGCGGGCTACTCCGAGCCCGCGGAACTCCCCGGGCTGATCCGGGGTATCCGGGTGACCGAGGACCTTGCGGTCTGGGAGAGCAACTCGGCCTCATCCGTTATCCCGGCGGACTTTCTCGCATACATCCGCTCGTGCGATCCCTGCATCGAGCCCAAGAACCCGGAACTGGCCCTGGAGGCGGATCTCCTCCTCGACGGCCCTCTGGACGAGTCATCAGCCGCTCTGGCTGCGGATTCGGTGTTCGGTCTCATCTCCTCCCGCCACGGCCGGAGGAGCCTGCGGGAGGGCAGCGATGCCTGAAGGCACCGACATCGGCAAAGCCATGCTGACCCCGGAGGAGGCCCTCGGCATCGTGCTCGAGAACCTCCCCGCACCGGTGGCGGTCAGCAGGCCGGCCTGCGAGTCGACCGGTTTCATCCTGGCCGAAGACCTTCTCTGCGACATCGACATGCCCCCGTTCGACAGGTCGGCGATGGACGGGTACGCCCTCGCCGGAGAGTCGGAATCTTACGAGATCCTCGGAGAGATCCCCGCGGGGGCTTCCGGCGGTGCGGCCCTCTCACCCGGGCAGGCCGCGCCGATCATGACGGGCGCGCCGGTGCCGGAGGGAGCCGACCGCGTGCTCATGCTCGAGGCCTCCAGGGTGGACGGTGGAAGGCTCCGCGCCTGCGCGATGCCGGCTCCCGCCGAGAACGTCTGCTTCCGGGGCGAGGACATAACCGCGGGCGCCAGGGTCCTCTCGAGAGGCGACCTCCTCGACTCCAAGGCGGCGGGCCTGGCGGCCATGGCCGGGACTACCGAGCTGTCGGTCTACCGCCGTCCCTCGGCCGCGATCCTCACCACGGGCAGCGAGGTGATCCCTCCCTGTCAGAGACCCGGGCCCGGCCAGGTAAGGAACGCCAACTCGCCGATGCTCTCCTCCCTCCTTCTCGAATGCGGACTGCGGCAGGGGCCGGCCGCCCACGTCCCCGACGATCCCGGCAGGACCTCGGAAGCCGCACTAGCGCTCCTGGGTTCGGCAGACATCCTGCTTGTGGCCGGGGGGATATCCCTGGGGGCCTACGACCACGTCGCCCCGGCCCTCGAGGCTGCGGGAGTCCGCTTCCTGTTCCGCGAAGTGGCCCAGAAGCCGGGCAAGCCCTTCTCGTTCGGGCTCGCGGAAGGGAAACCGGTCTTCTGCCTGCCGGGGAACCCGGTCTCGGTCTTCTGCACGTTCCAGGAGTACGTGGCGCCAGCCGTCAGGAGGATGTCGGGGCACCCCGGCTTCAGGAGGAGGCGGTTCGAGGGGGGCTGCAGGTTCACACACCGCCAGAAGCGGGGCCGCACGAACTTCCTCAGGGTGACCGCCATCCCCTACGGCGGGGGCTGGGCGCTCGACATGCCCGCCACGAGCGGCTCGGGCGACCTGATGAGCACCGCCGGCACCAACGCCCTCGCGATCTGCCACGGGAACCTGGACGGGGTTTCACCGGGCGACGTCCTCCCCTTCAGCTTCAACACGGGCCGCGAAACCGGGATCTGCTGGACATGAAGGACCTCCTGGGCCGCGAGATCGACTACCTGAGGCTCTCCGTCACCGACAGGTGCAACCTCAGGTGCACCTACTGCATGCCGGCGGAGGGGGTGGAGCTGGTCAGGCACGCCGACCTGCTGGGCTTCGAGGAGATATCCCGCGTCTGCGGCATCCTCACCGGGTCGTTCGGGATCACCAAGATCAGGATCACCGGAGGTGAGCCGCTTCTCAGGAAAGGCCTGCCGGAGCTGGTCGGGATGATCCGCGGGTTCGCGCCGCGCGAGCTGGTGCTCACGACCAACGGCATCCTGCTGCCCCGTTACGCCGACGACCTGGCCTGCGCCGGGCTCCAGAGGGTCAACATCAGCCTCGACTCGCTGAGGGACGGGGTGCTCGCCTCCATCTGCCGCGCCAGGGTGACTGTCGGGATGATCGAGGAGGCCGTGGAAGCGGCCAGGTCCTCCGGGCTCGAACCCGTGAGGGTGAACGTGGTGCTTATCCCCGGCGTGAACGAGGGCGAGATCGTCGATTTCGTGATCTGGGGGAACGATGTCGGGGCTGAGGTGAGGTTCATCGAGATGATGCCGGGGGCCGGCGGAGGGCCGGGCGCGATCGAGAAGGTGCGGAGGGCCGCCTCGGTGCTCGGGCCGGTCGTCGAGCTGCCCGGGGCGCCCGGGGACATACAGGCCTCCTTCGGGGTAGAGGGTACGGGGTTCGGGTTCGGCGTGATCGCTCCCCTCTCCGATCCCGGGTTCTGCGGGAAGTGCAGGAGGATCAGGATGACCTCCACGGGCGACCTCGTCTCCTGCCTGGGGTCAGGCAAGGCCTTCCCGCTGAGGGATCTCCTGCGGTCGGGCGCCCCCGACCGGGAGATCTCCGAAGTCGTCAGGAGCGCGGTCGAATCCAAGCCTGCGGGGCACTCCGGCTGCGACGGCATAAGGATGTGGAGGACGGGAGGCTGACATGGGCGGCGGCCGCGGCGACGGGCTCACACACATCGACGAAGCCGGCAGGGCGGTCATGGTGGATGTATCGGAGAAGGCGGCGACCCGGCGCACCGCCTGCGCATCAGGCAGGATCCGGATGACGGAGGCTGCTGCCCACGCGATGGATGATGCCGCGGCGGCCAAGGGAGACGTGCTCGCTGTGGCGCGGGTGGCCGGCATCATGGCTGTCAAGCGGGTTCCCGGGCTCATCCCGCTGTGCCACTCCACCTCGGTCTCCAGCGCCGGGATCGAGTTCACACGCTCCGACGGGGCCGTCGACTGCACCTGCACGGTGACCGGCATCGACAGGACGGGCTTCGAGATGGAGGCCCTCACGGGGGTGTCGGTGGCCCTGCTGACCGTATACGACATGCTCAAGGCGATCGACCGGTCCATGATCATCTCTGATATCAGGCTGCTCTCGAAGTCCGGGGGCAGGTCGGGGGAGTACAGGGCGCGGGAGCTGAAAGGCTGACCGCTCAGGTGGGAAGCGGCCGGACAGCCAAGCGGTGCGCGCTGTGGGGAGGAGGGCCGTGGCCAGAGTCGAGTACATAGGGATCCCCTCTCCGGACGGGCACGTGCCGATGGCTTCCACGAGGCTCGGGGTCGACGTTTCGGGTGAACCCACGCCGGAGCGGGTGGCGCTCTTCGACTCCTCGGGGCGCGCTTCCTGGCTGGATGCGTCTCCCGATGTCGCCAGGCTCACCCTGCTGGCTGCCAGCGACCTGGATGCGCAGAGCATCACCGGGGGCACCCTACTGGGTATCGGCTGCGCAGTGATCGCGGTCATCGCAGGCGAAGCGGACCATCCCTGGCTGGATGCAGACGTGATAGAGCCAGGAGAGGTGGACTGCGGGGATGCCGTGGCCTTCCAGCGGACCGGGGGCGGGAACGCCGGAGTGCTTACCCTCAGCGACTCGTGCGTGCGCGGCGAGCGGGAGGACCTGAGCGGGCCGGCTCTGATCGAAGCTCTGGAAGCCGCGGGCTTCAGCGCCGTGCGCTACGCCGTCGAGCCCGACGACCGGGAGGCCATATCCGCGAGACTCGGCTCGTGGTGCGACGACGGCTCCTGCGACCTGATCCTCACCACCGGAGGAACCGGGCTGTCCCCCCGCGACTGCACACCCGAGGCGACCCTCGACGTGATCGAAAGGCTCGTCCCCGGCGTACCGGAGCTCGTCAGGTCGAAGTCGGCCGAAACCGTGCCCACAGCCTGGCTCTCGAGAGCCGTGGCCGGGATCCGCGGGGGCACGCTGATCGCGAATCTTCCCGGCAGCAGGAAGGGTGCCGTCGAGAGCCTCGGTTTCATGCTGCCGCTGCTGCCGCACGCCCTGGAAGTGGCCGGAGGCAGGGTCAGCCGCTGCGGAGGCTGATCCCTCTCTTCAGCAGATCCTCGAGGAGGCCGGGCAGGAGGGCGGGCGAATCCGCGACAATGTCGGCCTGGTGAAGTTCGGGAGCCTCTCCGAACCCCCACGTGCAGCCGATCGACGGGATACCGTTCGCCCTCGCAGCCTCGAAGTCCAGGTACCTGTCCCCGGTCATGACGGCGAAGCAGGGAGCCTCGGCCTCGATCAGCGCCCCGAGGGTATCCGCCTTGCCGTCGCGGTCACCGAGCCCTTCCGCGATGTCGAGAAGCCCTGCGATGCCCAGGGCTTCCAGCACCATCACGACATAGGCCCTGCCTGCGTTGGAACAGACCGCGGTGCGCCAGCCCATCGACCTGATCGTGGAGAGCATCCCGGGCACGCCGGGATAGACCCTGCCCGACTCCAGAACCGTGCGCCTCTGGATCCTCGCGAGGGCCTCACGGAAAGCCGGGCGCAGGGCCGGGTCGGGCACCAGGGTCGGCATGAGGATGTCGAGGGGCTGGCCGTAGAGCGATTCGATCGAAGCCCCGTCCGGAGGGTCGATGCCCACCTCGGACATGGCCATCGAGAGGGCCGGCGTGAGGGCGGCCGACGAATCGTGCAGGGTCCCGTCCAGATCGAATACCGCGAGCTTCTTCAGCGCGTCCTCCGTTCGTCCCCCGACCGGGGTGGCGAGTATATAACCGCGAACGGACGGAGGTGAACCGTGCTCTGGGCCATCTCGGACCTCCACCTGCCTGGTGGGACCGGCAAGAGGATGGATGTCTTCGGGGAGGCCTGGGCGGGGCACGCCTCGAGGATCGAGGAGGCCTGGCGGGCGAGGGTGGGCGCGGATGACGTCGTGCTCGTCCCGGGCGACCTTTCCTGGGCTTCCAGGCCAGCGGACGCCATACCCGACCTTGCATTCCTCGGATCGCTGCCGGGGCGCAAGTACATCACGCGGGGGAACCACGACTACTGGTGGAAGTCGCTCGCGAGCGTCAGTTCGATGCTCCCCGCGGGAGTCGGGGCGCTGCTGAACTCCGCGGTAGATGCCGGCGGCTTCGTGCTCTGCGCTGCCAGGGGCTGGACGCTGCCCTCCTCCGAGTTCTTCGTCGAGGAGCGCGACCGGCCCATATTGGAGAAGGAGACCGGAAGGCTCGGGATGGCTGTGGAATCGGCACTGGATATCGACGGCGGGCCCAGGGTTGCCATGATGCACTTCCCCCCCACCGAGGACGGCGGGAGGACGGAATTCACCGACATCCTGGCGGGTGCCGGGTTCGCTGCCTGCGTCTTCGGCCACCTCCACGGGGAGGTGAGGGCCGACCTCTCGCGGTTCGAGCTCGACGGAGTGAGGTACGTGATGTGTTCGGCCGACCAGGTGGGGTTCGCCCCGGTTCCCGTCGCGCTCTGCGACCGGGATGCGGAGCGGGGGGGGCGGGGATGATCCTGCACGCCGGGAACCTGGGCGTCTCCTTCGGCGAGGACGAGATCTTCTCGGGGCTGAGCTTCTCGATCGAACGCGGCGACAGGACCGCGCTGGTCGGGGTCAACGGCGCGGGCAAGACGACCCTCTTCAGGGTGATGGCGGGATCGCTCGAACCCACCGAGGGAACGCTTGTCGTGGCCCGGGGCGTCAGGGTCGGATACCTGCCCCAGGAGATGTCCGAGTTCCCGTCGGGACCGCTGCTCTCGCGGGTGATGTTCCATTCCGACGAGATCAGGAAGGCGCTCTCCCTCCAGCACAGGCTTCACGAGGACCTCTCGGGCGAGCTCGACTCCGAGTCCGAGCAGGCCGTCCTGAAGGACCTCGAGGCCGCCTCGGCCGTGCTCGAGTCTGCGGGCTTCTACGACCTGGAGCACAGGGCCGCGCGGCTGCTCGGAGGGCTGGGATTCAGGCAGGACGAGATGGAGAAGCCTCTCGTCGAGTTCTCCGGCGGATGGAGGATGAGGGCCGAGCTGGCCGCCCTGCTGCTGGCCGATCCAGACCTCCTGCTCCTCGACGAGCCCACGAACCATCTCGACCTCGACGCCAGGCTATGGCTCGAGGAATACCTCAAATCCTTCCCGGGGGCGGTCTGGATGATATCCCACGACCCGGCGTTCCTCGACCGCACCGTGAGGAGGGTGTGCGAGATCGAGTTCGGACGCCTCAGCTCCTACCGCGGCGGGTACACCAGGTACGAGGAGATCAAGAGCGAGGAGATCCGCGAGAGGGAGAAGCAGGCGGGCCTGCAGGCCGCTCAGCGCGAGCGGTACGAACGCTTCATCAACAAGTTCAGGAGCAATCCCAAGAAGCGCAACCTCGTGCAGAGCAGGATGAAGATGCTCGAGCGCATGGAGGTGATCGAGACCCACAGGAGCCCGTCGAGGATGCGGATACGCTTCCCGGAGGTGCCGCGGGGGCCGCAGAAGGTCCTGGAGCTCAAGGGAGTGTCCAAGAGCTACGAGCGCAGCATCTTCTCGGGCGTAGACCTGGTGGTGGGCAGAGGCGACAGGATAGGGATCGTCGGCAGGAACGGCGAGGGCAAATCCACCCTGTCCAGGATCATGGCCGGAATCGAGGAGCCCACGTCGGGCACCTCGAAGACGGGGCCGGGGGTGATGCTGGGCTATTATTCCCAGGAAGTCGAGATCGCCCTCGACCGCGAGCTGTCGGTGCTCGACCAGGTGGCGGCGGTCTGCCCCGAGCGTTCGCAGGGGGAATTGCGCAGCTATCTGGGCATGTTCCTCTTCACGGGCGACGAGGCGTTCAAGAAGACAGCCGTGCTCTCGGGCGGCGAGAAGTCGCGCGTGGCCCTGGCCCGCATCCTCATGACACCGCTCAACCTGCTCATACTCGACGAGCCCACGAACCACCTCGACATCTTCTCGCGCGAGGTGCTCGAGGAGGCACTGCGGGACTACGCCGGCACCCTGATCCTCGTGAGTCACGACGAGAAGCTGCTCTCTTCCACCGTCGACTCGATCTACGAGGTCGAGAACGGCAGGGTCAGGCCCTTCGCGGGCTCGTTCGCCTGGTACGTCGAGAAGAAGCAGAAGGGGCTCGAGGCGGGGTTCGGCGCCGAGAGGAGGGCAGCGGAACCGCAGGGCCCGTCCCAGAGGGAGGTCGAGAAGCAGAGGAAGCGCGCCGAGGCGGAGGAGCGCAACCGGCTCTACAAGAAGCGCCTGGAGGTCGAGAAGAGGATGCAGAGGGTCGAGAGGGACCTCATCCCGCTGGAGGAGAAGAAGAAGGAGATCGAGACCGCCCTGTGCGATCCAGGCATCCTCGCGGACGGCAGGAGGGTGGTCGAGCTGCAGAAGGAGCACGCCTGGCTGGCGGACCGGGTCAACGGGCTCCAGGCCCGCTGGAACGAGCTCGCCGGGGAGCACGAGAGGCTTTCCCCATCCAACGGAGGTCGCGATGCCTGAGCTGGAGTTCAGGGACGGCAGGTACTACCTGAAGCCGGGCGGGCTCAGGATGAACAGGTACATCATCCTGGCGCCGCTCGTGGCTCTGGTGATCGCGATGGGGGTGTCGCTCTCCGCAGCAGGGGGTTTCGACAAGGGTGGCCCCTTCGAAGACGCCGCGCCGATGGCCATGATCATCCCGTTCGTATTCATGGGCATCTTCGTCGCCATCTCCGCAGCCACCCTCTCGGCGCGGCAGGGGGTCATCGTGATCGATCCCCCGGCTTCCACCGTCACCTTCACCCGCACGACGGCCGGGAGGTATCCCAGGCGCCAGAGCGTTTCGTACTCCCAGATACGCGAGGTCGTCCTGACCGCCCGGAGCGGCGTCCATGAAGGCAGGGGCCCCGGCAAGCTGTTCGTGATCCGCCTCATGACCGAGGGGGGCGAGGAGGATCTGCTCTCCCTCCCCGACGAGGCCGAGGCACGGCGCCTGGCGCAGGAGATATCGGGCCTGGTCGCGAGATCTCTCAGGGATTTGACCTGAAGGAGCGTTAGATGAAGAAGCAGACGGCGCTGAAGATCGTGAACCCGCTCCTGGCCCTGGCCTTCCTGGCGGTCGCGGGGGCGGCGGTGGGAAGGCGGGCCGGCCTGGTGGACGGAGACCTCTTCAGGCTGGTCCATCCCAACGCAGGCTTCGCATTCATCACCCTCGCGGTGCTCCACCTGATCATCAACTGGGGATGGGTGAGGACCGCCTTCGGGGGCGGGCGCAGGAGCTAGTCCAGCAGGCCCAGCACTCCGGCCAGTATGTGTACCATCGTGGTCGGGGAGGGGACGACAGCCGACGAGCCGTGCAGCAGGCGCGCCCTGAGCGCGGCATTGGCCACCAGTTCGCTCTCGGGGGGGCACAGCGCGGTCGGGCCGAGCAGCCTGGGGAGCATGGCGGCGAGTTCCGACGCTTCGATCTCCCCGCTCCCGGCCATCCAGACCCTGATCGAATCCCCCATGGGCTCCACAGTCACCGATGCGGTGCCAGGGATGCCCGGGAGGGCGCTCCTTGCGAGGATCCTCTCGAAAACGCCGGCGAAGACGGCCGTCTCGTCGAAGGTGGCGCCGGTGCATGCTATGTCGGTGCTCGACACTCCGTCAGCCACGGGCATGGAGTTCATGGCGTGGAATGCCGGCACTGAAGAGGGTGAAGGCACCGTCATGCGGGCGCGGGCCGGCGGCGTCGGCGCGGCGGAGGTCTTCCAGGGCTCGAAGGCGCCTCCTGAGCCTGATCCCTTGAGCCACAACAGATTGCCTGCCCCCGGCACCGGCGGGAACTCACTGGCGACGAGCGAATCCACCGCGCTGAAGAGAGGCGCCCAGATCCTGCCGAACTCCGCATCCCAGCCGTGCGACATGCCTCCGGTGAACTGCAGCTCGGCCGGCGTGATCCCGGAGGAGCACAGCACCTGGACCGCCACCGAGCTGCCTTCGGCCACCGGCACGATCTCGGTGCCCGACCCCCTCCAGACCCCGTCGTAGCTGCCCGCGGCGGTCGTGTCGACCGTCCAGAGGAAGGTGCTCGTGCTCCAGGGGCCGTTGGAGATCAGCGTGTCGCTCCCGGAAGCCAGCCAGCGGCTTCCGCGCAGCGGGATCGCGGGTGCCGGCCCCGGTTCGTCGCTGCGGTGCCATACGATGGCGACGGACCCCTCCTGGTTCACGGCCTCGAGCTGGAGGAAGCCGGACCAGACGGAGGTGTCGGCGATGACTGCAGAGTCGCCCAGGGCGGCCATCTCGGAGACGAAGAGGTCGGCGGTCCCTGGAGGGGTGACCGCCAGGTAGGCGCACCAGGCAGTTCTCTGGATGAGGAAGCCCTCGCAGCCGAGCGTCCAGAATCTCTCGCGGAATTCGTCCGAGACTCCCTCCCACGGGCTTGCCGGAGGCAGCCCGCCGGGCAGGAAGACGGCGATAGCGTCGAATTCGTCGGAGAGCGGGGGCTGGTGAAAGACAGGGGTCGCCCCCGAGAGGGCCGGGATGAGAAGAAGGCATGCGAAGACGGATTTCACAGGGTTCCAGCGATCGAATCGAGGGCTGCTACGTGTGCGTTAGCGGCCTCGGCGGCCTCGCGGGCCTCGCCTATCGCCCCCACCGGCGGTGTCGGCACGGGCGTGGAGGTGAGCGTGTTCTGGGCTTCGATCGCCTGGGTCGCCTCGGCGCCGGGTGTCGTACCCGTCGACTGCCCGGCTTCGTCGCCTGGTTGTTCCCGGCCGCAGGCCAGGGCGAGACAGGCCGAAAGCGCCAGTAGGATCCCGGTGCATGTCCTCATTTCAACCGTCCCGTCTTTCGACCCAGGGCTCGAGTACCCTGGCGAGGACTTCGGGCCCCTCGAACCAGGACAGGGCCAGCCCATAATTGGTGACCGGCACGCCGGCCTCGGCGAGTCTCCTCACGCGGGCGGCGGCGGCCTGACGGCTAATCATACAGCCTCCGCAGTGCACGGCAACGCTGTAGCGGGACAGCTCGCGGGCGTCGGGGAACTCGCGGCCGAAGGCATGGTCTATCTCGACGCCGGGCACCGCCGCCGTGAGCTTGCGGGGGATCTGCGCGGTGCCGATGTCCTCGGCCATCCTGTCATGGTTGCACGCCTCCGCGATCAGCACGCGGTCGCCCGCGCGGAGGCCGTCCAGGGCTTCGGCCCCCCTGGCGAACAGAGCGAGATCGCCTCCCGCGGTCTGGTTGATCATCATTATCGAGAATGTCGTGAGCGGTATCTCCTTCGGCACCCAGTCCTTCATCAGGTCTATGGCCTGCGAGTCGGTGAGCACGAGCTGGACCCCGCCCGAGCCCCCGAAGGCAGAGAGAAAGCTCTCGAACCTTCTTCGCTCGGCTGCGGCGAGTGCCGCGTCAGAGCTCCTGCCGAGGCGCAGGTCGGTCCTGTAGAGGCCGACCGGGACCATCATCCGGAGGAGGTACTCCATCGCCATCTCCTGGGGTCTGAGGAGCCTGCCCGAAGGGGTCTCCTCATCCATGGGGATGTGCATGACCACCGCGCCGCGCGGCCTGATGAAGGGCAGGAGCGGCGGAGGGGCATCCTCGGCGGGCCTGGCCCTCGATATCAGGTCCACCAGCGGGTGCAGCGAAGCCCTGTCGGACAGGTCGGCCATGATCGACGGGACGGCCGTCCTGTCGGGAAGGGCTGTCCTGCAGAACTCGACCGCATCAGCCAGGGTCGCGCCCCTCTCCGCAAGGATGCTCTTCGATTCGGCGCGGATGTTGAACACGAGAGCGAGCGACCTGCCGTGCCTCCTGGCCGCGTTCCCGATCGACTCCTCGACTTCGGGCGAGCCTTCGAGCAGCACCTGGACGGGGTCGATCACCAGCAGGGCCAGATCGCACTCCTCGAGGGCCGCCCAGGCCTTCGCCCTCTTCTTCGAGCCGAGGTCCCCTCCCTCGTCGATGCCGGCTGTGTCGAGGATGCGCGCCGGGCCGATGGAATGGATCTCCATCACGGCGCTCTTCGTGTCGGAAGTGGTGCCGGGCGTAGGATCGACAATCGAGGTGTACTGCTGGGTGAGGAGGTTCATGAGGGTGCTCTTGCCGGCGTTTATCCGGCCGAAGATCCCTATCACCAGCCTGTCGACCCTCGGCATCACGGCTCCTTTCGTGGATCGGGCGGCGCACCCTGGAAGGGGACTATACAACAACCCGGAAGAAGGCCCGAGGGATGGCGTTCCGGGGAGTAACAACTTGACCCGCACGCGCTCCGGGCCGATAATCGCTGACTGCGCGGAGAGGTGGCCGAGAGGCTGAAGGCAACCGCCTGCTAAGCGGTTGATGGGCTTAACACCTATCCGAGGGTTCGAATCCCTCCCTCTCCGCCACCGTCGTCCTCCCGTCCGGTGTCAGAGGAAAAAATGTCAAGTAATCAGCCTTTTCGCAGAATTGACGTATTTTCACATATAATGGTTCGGCCAGGAATAACCGCCCATTTCGTACAGATTGACAGGATCGGGCGAATACCGTGACTGTTATACAGGATAATCCAGCTTCTCGTAAGCTCTGTAGTTGATTACTTGACATTTTTTCCTCTGACACCGGACGGGGAGCGGGGATGCAGATAGGGTTGAAGGAGGCGGCGGGGCTGCTCGGGGTGCCCGAGCGGACCGTGGAGAAGTGGATCCGCGAGGATTCGCTGCCCGCCGTACGCGTCGGCGGCCAGCTCAGGTTCAACAGGACCGAGATACTCGAATGGGCCACATCCCGGCGCATGACCCTGTCCTCCGTCCTGTTCCCCGACCGCGCCGATGGAGAACGCGCCGGCGGTCTCGAGAGGGCCCTCCGGGCCGGCGGGATCATATACGGTGTCGCGGGAACCGATCGTCATTCCGTCCTCGAGGCGGCCCTGTCCCTGATGCCCATGCCCGACAGCGCCGACCGGGGCCTCCTCCTGCAGGTGATGGAGGCCCGCGAGGCCATGGGCTCTACGGGCATCGGCGACGGCATAGCCATCCCCCATGTCCGGAACCCCATAGTCCTCGACATCCCCGAACCGATGATCACCCTGTCCTTCCTCGAACGGGAGGTCGAGTTCGGCGCTCTCGACGGCAGGCCGGTGGACACGCTGTTCATGATGATGAGCCCGACAGTGGATTCGCATCTCGCGATCCTCTCGCGGCTGGCGTTCGCTCTGAGGCAGCCGGCCTTCATGGAGGCTGTCGCGAGGAGATGCCCGGAGGCCGAGATCCTGTCACAGGCGTCATCCGTCGACTCGCTCCTCCTCTCCCGCACTCCGTCGGCCAGGCAGGGGTGACGACCGCATGATCCCGGTCCTCCTCGCCTTGTCGATCCTGACTTTCACGGTATCCGCCCCGGTCCTCGCCCTGCTCCTCCGGAACCCCCGGGCCGCATCCCGGCTGGGTCCGGCGACAGCCGTGGCGGGCTGCATCCCGGGGATCGTCGCAGCAATACTGACTCTCGCGGGTGCCCGCCCCGCACCTGCGACCGCCTCGTGGAGCGTACCGTCGGGCAGCCTGACCCTCGGCATGGACTCGCTCTCGGCGCTCTTCGCCGTCACAGTGCTCACAGTGTCCGCGCTCGCCGCGGTCTACAGCAGGGGCTACCTCCGCCTTGCCGAAGCCGACGGCAGAAGCACCGCACCGTTCTGGGCGTGGTACGATCTCCTCGTCGGCGGGATGCTGCTGGTCACCGTCGCGCGGAACGCCCTCCTCTTCCTGCTGGGCTGGGAGGTGATGGCGCTCGCGTCGTTCCTCCTTGTGATGTTCGACGCCCACGACCCCCGGGTCAGGCGCGCCGGCTGGATCTACCTCGTGGCCACGCACGTAGGCACAGCCTGCATACTCGCCCTGTTCGCGATCCTCGGACATGCCGGATCGCTCGAGTTCGACAGGCTCGCCCTCCCCGCGGCCTTCCCCGCCGGGATCGCCTTCGTGCTGGCATTCGTCGGGTTCGGGACCAAGGCAGGTTTCGTGCCGCTGCACGTCTGGCTCCCCGAGGCCCATCCCGCGGCCCCTTCCGGCGTCTCCGCCGTGATGAGCGGCGTGATGATAAAGACGGGGATCTACGGCCTGCTGCGGTTCCTGATGATCCTCGGCTCTCCCCCGGCATGGTGGGGCTGGGTGCTGCTGGCAGCAGGCGTGATATCGGGCGTGGTCGGCGTACTCTCCGCCCTCGCGCAGCATGACCTGAAGAGGCTCCTGGCCTATCACAGCGTCGAGAACATCGGCATCATCGCCATCGGGCTGGGCCTGGGCCTCCTGGGGATCAGCCTCGGCATCCCCGCGATGGCCTTCCTCGGCTTCGCCGGAGGGCTGCTCCACGTCGTCAACCACGCCGTGTTCAAGAGCCTCCTCTTCATGGGCGCGGGATCAGTACTGGAAAGCACGGGCACCAGGGACATCGACCACCTGGGCGGCCTCTCGAAGAGGATGCCCGCCACCAGTCTGTGCTTCATGACAGGCAGCATGGCGATCTGCGGCCTGCCGCCCTTCAACGGCTTTCTCAGCGAACTGCTGATCTACCTGGCGGCCTTCGCCGGGCTGTCGGCGACCGCCGCGAGGATCCCGGCCGGATCGACGGCCGGCCTGCTCGCGACAGGCGGGCTTGCGCTCATAGGCGGGCTGGCCCTTGCGTGCTTCACCAAGGCCTTCGGCACCGTGTTCCTGGGCGAGCCCCGCACTTCGCACGCGGCAGGCGCGCATGAGGTCGACCCCTCGATGCGTACCCCGATGATCATCCTTGCCGCAGCCTGCCTATGCATCGGGCTCTCAGGGCCTGCAGCCGCCCCCGTCATCGGCCCTGTAGTGGATTCCGTACTCTCGGGTTTCGGATTCACGGTCTCCGCCGCAACTGCGCACGATGCCCTCGGTTCCCTTTCGACGGCATCGATCGCCTCGGCGGCAGTCCTGCTCCTCGCCGCATCCGTCTTCGCCGCGCGTTCGGCCGTCCTCAGGAACCGCAGGACATCGACCGCGCCGACCTGGGGCTGCGGATTCACCTCCCCCTCCCCTTCGATGCAGTACACGGCCTCGTCCTTCGCCGATCCGATCGTGGGCCTGTTCGGCACGATCGTCCGCAGGAAGAGGCGTTTCGAGGAGCCGGCGGGTCTGTTCCCGGCCTCGACCGAGTTCTCCACCGACACGCCCGACGTCTACCAGGAGAAGCTGTACAAGCCGGTCTTCTCGGCCTTCGAGCGGGCGTTCTCGGGCTTCAGGGTCATCCAGCACGGAAGGCTCAATCTCTACGTGCTTTCCATCGCCGCGGCGCTCTTCGCGCTGCTGCTGTGGAAACTGTGACGGGGCGGATGCGATGACGATCCACGGGCTTCTCTCGATCATCGCAGGTCTTCTCCTGGCCCCGCTGCTGCAGGGAGTCGTGAACCGTACCAAGGCTGTCTTCGCGGGAAGGCGCGGAGCGCCCCTGCTCCAGCAGTACCGTGACATCGCGAGGCTCCTGAGGAAGGGAGCGGTCTTCAGCGGCACCTCGACCTGGATCTTCCGCCTGGCACCGTCGATCACCCTCGCGTGCGTCCTCGTCGCACTCGTCGTCCTCGCACCCGCCCCCGTCGAACATGGATGGGGATTCGCCGGCGACGCCCTGCTCCTGGCCTATGCCCTCGGGCTGGCGCGGTTCCTGACGGTGGCCGCCGCCCTTGATACCGGATCGAGCTTCGAGGGCATGGGCGCGAGCCGGGAGGTCCTCTACTCCGCACTCGCCGAGCCGGCCCTGCTCGTCGGGATCGCAGTGCTCGCCAGGGTGTCGGGCGGGACTTCGCTCGCCTCGATCCTCCAGGGAGCCGGCTTCGCGGGATGGGCCTCCGCCGGCACGGCCCTCGCCCTCGTGGGGGTTTCGTTCTTCGTCGTGCTGCTCGCGGAAAACTCGCGAGTACCCTTCGACGATCCGAACACGCACCTCGAGCTGACGATGGTGCACGAGGTCATGGTCCTCGATTCCTCGGGGCCCGATTTCGCGCTCGTGACCTACGGGGCGTCGCTCAAGCTCTGGGTCTTCTCCGTGCTGTTCGCTTCCCTCGCGGTTTCGCCGCTGGGCCTCTCCGGGTTCGCCCTGCTGGGCGCCCTCACAGCCGCGGTCCTGTTCACTGGCGTGATCGTGGGCACGGTCGAATCGACCATGGCCAGGTCGAGCCTCGCCCGTGCCCCCCTTCTCCTCGCCGGCGCCTGCGCGCTCTCGATCCTGGCATTCATCCTGGCCTCGAGGTTCCTGTCGTGACAGCGATGCTCGACATCGTGCTCGTGGCACTCATCCTGTCGAACTTCGTCCTGCTGGGCTCGAGCCGGCTCTCGAGCTGCATACGCACGGCAGCCCTCCAGGGCATCATGGCCGGGCTGCTGCCGCTGGCCACCGCCGGTGCCGGCCTCTCGCTCCGCATCGTCGCCCTCGGCCTGGCGGTAATCGCCCTCAAGGGCTTCGTGTTCCCCCACCTGCTCAACAGGGCGCTGAGGGAATCGGCCACGAGCCGCGAGGTTCAGCCTTTCGTCGGATACACCCCGTCGCTGCTGGCGGGCCTCATGGCTCTCGCCGCGTCCTTCTGGCTCGACGGCAGGCTTGCTCTGCCGACACAGGCAGAGTCCTCGATCCTGGTGCCGGTTTCGTTCTCGCTGATGTTCACGGGGATCTTCCTGCTCGTGGCAAGGCGCACCGCGGTCAACCAGGTGCTCGGCTACATCGTACTGGAGAACGGGATCTACGCGTTCAGCCTGGCAGTGGTCCGGGACATCCCGTTCCTCGTGGAGCTCGGTGTCCTGATGGACATGTTCGTGGCGGTCTTCGTGATGGGGATAGCGATCTACAGGATCAACTCGGAGTTCGACCACATCGACTCCGACAGGCTCTCGACCCTCAAGGGGTGACGGGGTGACACAGGCCTGGATCCTCATCCCCGCAGTCCTCGCCCTGCCGGCCCTGCTCGCTGTCGCGGGAATGCTTTCGCGCTCGGCCATGGCCGCCCTGAGGCTCTGCGCCGCAGGAACGATCGCAACCGGCGCCCTGATGGCCGCACTCGCTGTCCTCGTGCCGCACGGCGGCGCCGTCACCGTCCCCGGTGGCTGGCTCCGGGTCGACTCGCTCTCGGCCCTGCATCTCGTCGTGATGGCGATCGTCTTCTGCCTGGGAGCCCTGCAGGCCCCCGGCTACTTCGGGCACGGCATCGCCGACGGATCGTTCGACAGGCGCACCGCACGAAGGTACGCGGGGCTGTGGTTCGGATCCCTGGCTGCAATGGCGGCGGTCCTTCTCTCCAACAACCTCGGCCTGATGTGGGTGGGCATCGAGGCGACCACGCTCCTCACTGCCTTCCTGATATGCGTCACGACCACTCCGGGCTCTCTCGAGGCCATGTGGAAGTACCTGCTCATGTGCTCGGTGGGCGTGGCGCTCGCCTTCACCGGCACGCTGCTGCTTGCTGCCTCCGCCGGGCGCACGGGCATCCACGGCACGGATGCCCTCCTGTGGACCAGCCTGGCGGCCTCGGCGCGCGGGCTCGACACCGCGCTGGTGAAGGCAGGCTTCGTCTTCATCGTGATAGGCTACGGCACGAAGGCCGGCCTCGCACCGATGCACAACTGGCTGCCCGATGCGCACAGCCAGGCCCCCGCCCCGGTCTCGGCCGTCTTTTCGGGCTTCCTGCTCAATGCCGCCCTCTACTGCATCCTGAGGTGCCTGCCGGTGGCCGAGGCCGCCACAGGAGACGCAGGATGGGCACGGGGGATACTGGTGGCCGCAGGGCTTGTGTCGATACTCACCGCGGCGGCGTTCGTAGTGGTCCAGCGCGACCTGAAGAGGCTCCTCGCCTACTCCAGCCTCGAGCACATCGGGGTGGTCACTCTGGGCGCCGGAATCGGCGGCATGGGCGCCTTCGCCGCGATGTACCACATGGTGCTGCACTCCGTCGCCAAGAGCACGGCCTTCACCGGCGCCGGAAGGCTGATCGAGATTTACGGCAGCAACGACATGAGGCGGATCAGGGGCTCCCTGTCTGCTGCCCCGCTCTGGGGGGCCTGCCTGCTGGTGTCTCTTCTGGCGCTCGTGGGCACTGCCCCGTTCGGCCTTTTCATGAGCGAGTTCATGATGCTCAGGTCTGCATTCGACGCGGGATCCTTCGCCGTGGGCACGGCATTCCTCGCAGGGCTCTCGATCGTGTTCATCGGGGTGCTCCGCCACGCCATCCCGATGGCCTGGACCCCCGGAGAGAAGCCGGCGAACCCGCATGCCCCGGGGATCGTGGAATGGCTGATCGTCGCGCTCCCCCTCGCGGCCGTCCTGATCTCCGGGCTCTGGATGCCGTCATTCGCGCGAGAGGCCTTCGCCGCTGCGGCCTCCGTCATGGGGGTGCTGCCGTGAGGCAGGGAGCAGTCATCACGAACTGCGGCACCCTTCCGCTTGCCGAGGTCCCGCTCCTCACCAGGGCGGAGTTCGGCAGGTTCGTGGTGAATTCGGCGTCGGGCGGATCGAGGATCGCCGCAATGTTCGCCTGCGACGCCCCCGGCGGCCTGACGATGTACGCCGTGCTCACGGGCGCTTCAACCGGGCAGATATCCGTCGCATCGACGAAGCCTTCCGGGGGGATGGACTCGATCGTGCCCGAGTGCCCCCAGGTCCACCTCTTCGAGCGCGAGGTCTCCGAGGAGTACGGAATCGAGTTCAGGGGGCACCCCTGGATGAAGCCCGTGCGGTTCCCGTCGGGCGGCCCGGCATCGGCCGCCACCTGCCGTTTCTTCAGGATCGGGGGCGAGGAGGTGCACGAGGTGGCAGTGGGCCCGGTGCACGCCGGGATAATCGAGCCTGGCCACTTCAGGTTCCAGTGCCACGGCGAGACGGTCCACCATCTCGAGATCGCCCTGGGATTCCAGCACCGCGGCATCGCGAAGGCCCTCAGGGGAAGGCCGGACAGGCGGAGGACGATGCTGGCCGAGACCATCGCGGGCGACACCTCCGTGGGCCATGCGACGGCCTACTGCTCGGCCCTGGAGGCCCTCTGCGGCACCGACGTGCCTGCGAGGGCGCAAGTGCTTCGCGGAGTGGCCCTCGAACTCGAACGAATGGCCAACCACATCGGCGACCTCGGAGCCCTTGCCGGGGATGTTGCCTTCCTGCCCACCATGTCGTTCTGCGGCAGGATAAGGGGCGATGTGCTCAACATCACCGCGGAGATGTGCGGCAACCGCTTCGGCCGCGGCCTCGTGGCGCCCGGGGGCCTGGTGCGGGACATCGACGGCGAAGTCGCCGGGAGGATGTCGAACTCGCTGTCGAAGGCGATCTCCGAGGCGGAGGAGGCTGTAGGCCTACTTTGGGACACCCCCTCGGTCCTGTCGAGGTTCGAGGGCACAGGCACCGTGACCCGCGCACTCGCATCGGCCATCGGGCTGGTGGGCCCGGCGGCCAGGGCCAGCGGCCTCGAGCTCGACTCGAGGAGGGACTTCCCGTCAGGCATCTACAGGATGTCGCACATACCGCTCTCGGTGTGGGATTCCGGCGACGTTTTCTCGCGCGCCCTGGTGCGCTGGATGGAGTGCCAGAGGTCGGCCGCCTTCGTCCGCGAGCAGCTCGCGAGCCTCCCGGGAGGACCGGTGTCGGCACCGCCTGCGGACCTCCCTCGCAACAGGATGACGGTCTCGATCACGGAAGGCTGGCGGGGAGAGATCTGCCACGTCCTGCTCTCCGACGATCGCGGCGGGATCCTCGAGTGCAGGACGGTCGACCCCTCGTTCCACAACTGGTTCGGCCTCGCCTGCGCCATGCGCGGCGGGCAGATATCCGACTTCCCGCTCTGCAACAAGAGCTTCAACCTGTCGTACTGCGGGCATGACCTCTAGGGAGGGCGCCGGATGCTGAGGATCCTCAGGGCCAGGCTCCACCAGGGGCACAGGACGTCCCGGTACCCGGCCGGACCGCCTCCGTCGCTGCCCGAACGCTATGCCGGGATGCCGGCCATCGACGGCGCGGAATGCCCTTCCGGCTGCTCGCTGTGCATCGAGGCCTGCCCGGCCGGCGCCGTGGCTCGATGCGGCGGATCGGTCTCTATCGACAACGGCAGGTGCGTCTTCTGCGGGGCCTGCGAAGCCGCCTGCCCCCGCGGGGCGCTCCGCTTCACACGCGAGCACCGTCTCGCGTCGAGGGACAGGGAGGGGCTCGTGGTGAAGCCCGGCGCCACACCAGGCCCCCGCGATGTCGTGGGTGCGGAGGCCGCTTCCCTCTTCGGCAGGTCGCTCAAGCTGCGCCAGGTCAGCGCCGGCGGATGCAACGCCTGCGAGGCCGACACGAACGTGCTGGGTACGATCGGATGGGATCTCGGGAGGTTCGGCATCCAGTTCGTCGCTTCGCCCAGGCACGCAGACGGCCTCCTTGTAACAGGCCCGGTGACGCTCAACATGCGCGACGCCCTGCTCTCGACATACGATGCCGTGCCCGAGCCGCGGATCGTCATCGTCGCAGGGGCCTGCGCGATCTCGGGCGGGCTCTTCCAGGGCATGCCCGCGACATCCGGCGGTGTGCAGGGCCTTCTGCCGGTGGACCTCTACATCCCCGGCTGCCCCCCGCACCCCCTGACGATCCTAGATTCGCTGCTGCGCTTCCTGGGGAGGATCGCGGAACCGACGGCAGTGACCGGTTAACAGTCAGCGCGAGCGGCGGATGACCCCTGCCCCGAGCACCATGTCGCCCGAGCAGAGAACGAGGTACTGCCCGGGGGCTGCGGCGAAGACCCGGCGGCCGAAGACAGCCTCGACCACAGTACCTCCCGCATCCAGACACCTCACTTCCACAGGCACTGCAGCACCCGTGCTCCTGATCATCCCGGACGCCTCGAACGAAGACGGGGGTCCGTCCCACGCCAGCCAGTTCATCGGCCCGGCCTCGATCGAGGCGCACATCGCCTCATCCCTTGTTCCTACAGTCACGGTACGTGTCGAAGGATCGGTCCGGACCACGTAGAGAGGTTCGGAGCCCCCCCCCAGATCGAGGCCGTGCCGCTGCCCGGGGGTGAAAAGCGAACACCCGGCGTGCCTGCCGAGCACGCTCCCGGTTCCGTCCACCACATCGCCGGGCCTTGCGGCATCAGGCCCAAGAAGGGCGGGCAGCCCTCCGGCGCCCGCGAAGTCCTGGCTCTCGGCCCTGTCGGCGGTCCGCTCATGGCCCGAGGCGCGTACCAGTGCCACTGTACTTTCCTTCGTCATGCCCGAGAGGGGGAACAGCGTCCGCGCGAGCATCGGCCTCTCGACCATCGCGAGGAAGTACGACTGGTCCTTCCTCCTGTCGGCAGCCCGCAGCAGCACGGGCTTCCCGTCGGGGGCCGTACCGATCCCTGCGTAATGGCCCGTGGCGAACCGGTCGAAGCCGATCCCGTTGTCCGCAGCCCAGCGCCACAGTGCGCCGAACTTCAAAAACCGGTTGCATGCCACGCACGGATTGGGGGTGAGGCCGTCGAGATAGCCCAGCCGGAACGGTTCGATAACCTCCGAAAGGAAGGCCTCCGTCAGATCTGCCGTGAAGTGAGGGATGCCCAGAGCCTTCGCCGATTCGCGGGCATCGCGGGCCGAAGCCTCCGATCCGGCAGCGCATGAAGGAAGCCCCCGACCTCCTGCGACCCCGAAGGTGATTCCGATGGCTTCGTAACCGCCCTCCAGCAGGAGGATCGCGGCCGCCGTCGAGTCGACGCCGCCGCTCATCGCGATGAGAACCTTTTCCGCCACCGTATTCACATCCCTCCGGTATGTGTATGTTCCTTTCCGTGTGGCGATGCAAGGGAGAGGGCCGAGGACATGAAACCCACTGGACCCGTTGATCTTTGCTACTTCTCCGGCACGGGGAACACGGCGCTGGCGGCCGGCAGGATGGCCGTCGAGTTCGGCATCAGGGGGATAGAAACCAACCTCAGGGCGATAGAGGACACAGACCCGGCCACGCTGTACTCGTCAGGCACCGTGGGCATAGCCTGCCCCGCCGCAGCCTTCACCACCTATCCGCTGGTATGGCGTTTCGTGCGCAATCTCCGCCCCGGCAACGGCAAGGGAGCCTTTCTCCTCGTGACCATGGGCGGGTCGACCTGGGGGCTGGTGGGCCCCATGCGCGCCCTGGTCGAGTCGAAAGGTTACGTGCCGCTCGGGGCTAGGCGTCTCGTCATGCCCTCCAACTTCATGGTGAAGTCGCTGAACGAGGGCTTCAACGCCGCCAGGCGCGAGGCCGCGCTCAGGAAGGCCGCCGCCTTCGCGGACGACCTCTGCGACGGGAGGGCGTCATGGCGGAGGATCAGGGGGATCCCCGACCTCGTGGCGAAGCATCTCGGCACCGACAGGCCGTTCGCATTCATGCGGAAGAGGCTTGCCCTATCCGCTGATCCCGCGGTGTGCAACAGGTGCGGTCTCTGCGCAGCCAAGTGCCCGTCGAGCAACATCCGGATGAACGATCTGCCGGAGTATGCGGACAGATGCGAACTCTGCATGCGGTGCCAGTCGATCTGCCCCGTAAATGCCATCCGCATCCGCGGCAAGTCCTTCGCCCAGTACAGGGGCAAGGCCGAACCCTGGCGCGCCGACATCGTCCAGCAGTAGAATCGTCGTCCTGCAGGCTGCAGGCATGATGTTCCCGTACAACCCTGAAGATATCGACCCTCAGTGGTCCTTTCGCTGGACGGAGCAAGCGGCATGAACGAGAGCACAGACACAGGTCCGGTTCCGGGCGGGGAAATCCCCTCGCCGGGGCGCGACTTCATCCGTGACATCATAGACGAGCACAACAGGACGGGGCGCTTCGGAGGGCTGGTACACACCCGCTTCCCGCCCGAGCCCAACGGCTACCTTCACATAGGGCACGCCAAGTCCATCTGCCTCAACTTCGGGATAGCACGGCAGTTCGGCGGCCTGTGCAACCTCCGCTTCGACGACACGAACCCCTCGAAGGAGGAGATCGAATACGTCGATTCGATCATGAACGACATCAGATGGCTCGGATTCGACTGGGAGGACCGCCTCTTCTACGCGTCAGACTACTTCGACCGCCTGTACGAGTTCGCCGAGAGGCTCATCCTGAAGGGCAGCGCCTTCATCTGCGACCTCCCGGCCGACGAGGTGAAGAACCACCGCGGCACGCTGACCGAGCCGGGCAGGAACAGCCCGTGGCGGGACAGGCCCGTCGACGAGAACATCGACCTCTTCAGGAGGATGCGGGCCGGGGAGTTTCCCGACGGATCGAGAACCCTCCGAGCCAGGATCGACATGGCCTCGCCCAACCTCAACATGCGCGACCCGGTGATCTACAGGATCCTGCGGGCCACGCACCACAGGTCGGGCGACAGGTGGTGCATCTACCCGATGTACGACTACGCGCATCCCGTCTCCGACTCCCTCGAGGGGATCACCCACTCGATCTGCACCCTGGAGTTCGAGGACCACAGGCCGCTGTACGACTGGTTCCTCGACGAGCTGGGCATCCATCACTCCCGACAGATCGAGTTCGCGAGGCTAAACCTCACGCACACCGTCATGAGCAAGCGCAAGTGCCTCGAACTCGTGAACGACGGCCTGGTCGACGGCTGGGACGACCCCAGGATGCCCACCCTGGCGGGGATCAGGCGGAGGGGCTACCCCGCAGCCGCCGTTAGGGCCTTCGCCGAGCGGGTGGGAGTCGCAAAGCGCGACAGCACGGTGGACATCGCCCTTCTGGAGCACTGCGCCCGCGAGGAGCTCAACCGCACCGCGCCCAGGGCGATGGCGGTGCTGAGGCCGCTGCGCGTTGTGATCGAGAACTATCCTGCAGACAAGGTCGAGGAGTTCGACTACGTGGTGAACCCCGAGGACCCGTCCTCGGGCACCCGGAGGATCCCCTTCTCCCGCGAGATCTTCATCGACAGGGACGACTTCCGCGAGGTGCCGCCGCCGAAGTACCACAGGCTCTCGCCGGGCGTCGAGGTCAGACTGCGCTACGCCTATCTTGTCCGTTGCACGGGGGTCCAGAAGGATCCCGTCACGGGCGAGGTCACCGGGCTGCGCTGCACCTACGACCCCGCAACCCGCGGAGGCGACGCCCCCGACGGCAGGAAGGTGAAGGCCACCCTGCACTGGGTCTCGGCGGCTCATTGCGCGGATGCAGAGGTTCGGCTCTACGACCACCTCTTCTCGGCGGAGTTCCCCGGGGCCACCGAGGGCGTGAACTGGAAGGACGAGATCAACCGGACATCGCTCGAGACCGTCACCGGTGCCGTGGTCGAGAGACATCTTGCCGATGCTCCCGCAGGCACGGGCTGGCAGTTCGAGAGGCTGGGCTACTTCTTCAAGGACCCAGTCGACTCGGCGCCCGGCAGGCCCGTCTTCAACCGCACGGTAACGCTCAAGGACTCCTGGGCGAAGATAGAGAAGGCCGGAGGCGGAGCATGACGGAGGTCAGAACCCGCGTCGCCCCGTCACCCACCGGCGACACTCATGTCGGAACTGCCTATATGGCGTTGTTCAGCAGGGTCTGGGCGAAGAAGAACGACGGTCAGTTCATCCTCCGCATCGAGGATACGGACAGGGTGCGGTCAACAGCCACATCCGAGAAGACCATCATTGACGCCCTCACTTGGCTCGGTCTGGGCTGGGACGAAGGACCCGGAGTCGAAGGACCCTTCGGACCGTACCGCCAGAGCGAGAGGCAGAGGCTCGGCATCTACCATGAGCACGCGGAAGCCCTGCTATCGAAGGGGGCGGCCTACCGCTGCTTCTGCACGAAGGAGCGCCTCGACTCGATGCGCGACGCCAGGCGCTCCGGCGCCGGATCTGGCTACGACAGGCTCTGCCGAGACATCCCCGCCTCCGAGTCCGAAAGGCGGGCCGCAGCAGGAGAGCCCTTCGTCATCCGCATGAAGGCGCCCCTCGAGGGCGACTGCGTCTTCACCGACCTCCTCCGCGGCGAGATCCGCAAGGCCTGGTCGACCGTTGACGACCAGGTGCTTATCAAGGGCGACGGATTCCCCACATACCATCTCGCCGTGGTCGTGGACGATCACCTCATGAAGATCAGCCACATCATCCGCGGCGAGGAGTGGATCAACTCGGTGCCCAAGCATGTCCACCTCTTCAGCCTCTTCGGCTGGGAGCCGCCCGTGTTCTGCCACCTGCCTCTGCTTCGCAATCCCGACAAGAGCAAGCTATCGAAGAGGAAGAATCCTACTTCGATCACGTATTATCGCAGGGCTGGTTATCTCCCTGAAGCGCTCCTGAACTACCTCGGGATGATGGGCTGGAGCATGCCGGGCGGTGAGGAGAAGTTCTCGGTCGACGACATGGTTAGGGAGTTCCGCCTGGAGGACGTCACCCTCGGAGGCCCGGTGTTCGACATGGCCAAGCTGCGCTGGCTGAACGCCCGGTACATCAGGGAGGACCACACCCCCGAGACGCTGTTCCCCAGGCTCGAGAGCTGGGGGCTCAACCGCGAGTACATGCTTAATGTGACTCGCGTAGCGCACACCAGGCTCGAGACTCTGGCCGACTGGGGCCCGCTGACTTCCTTCTTCTTCGCCGACTCCGTCCCGCTGGACACCGAGGCGCTGCTCCTGAAGGGCCGTACGCCGGAGGAGACCCAGAAGATCCTGCAATACGCCGTCTGGGAGCTCGAACGCCTGCGCGGCTTCTCGACCGAAGGTGTCGAGATCATGTTCAGGAATCTGTCGGAGAAGACCGGGCTGAAGCTGCGAGACCTCACGCGCCCGTTCTACGTCGCGGTCAGCGGCTCGAAGGCCTCCACTCCGCTGTACGACTCGATGGCCCTGCTGGGATCGGACATGGTCCGGATGCGCCTCCGTCGCGCCATCGACGCCCTGGGCCAGGTGACCCAGGCGATGCTCGCGGAGTGGGAGCGGGAGTACGCGGAGACCTTCTCTGCGCAGGCATCCGGAGAGGATCCCGGGGAAGGGTCTTGACGGAAAAGCACCCCGCGGGCGATAGTACCTGCCTCGCCTGCGGTCCCATCGTCTAGAGGTCTAGGACGGGTGGTTCTCAGCCATCAAACCGGGGTTCGATTCCCCGTGGGACCGCCA
>CAZMAT010000012.1:51740-77410 GCA_964564435.1 uncultured bacterium | reverse complement strand
CAAGTCATCATGGCCCTTACGTCCCGGGCTACACACGTGCTACAATGGTCGGTACAATGGGCTGCGATACCGCGAGGTGGAGCAAATCCCCAAAGCCGACCTCAGTACGGATTGGAGTCTGCAACTCGACTCCATGAAGCCGGAATCGCTAGTAATCGCGGATCAGAATGCCGCGGTGAATACGTTCCCGGGCCTTGTACACACCGCCCGTCAAGCCATGGGAATCGGCAGCACTCGAAGTCGCTGGCCCAACCGCAAGGAGGGAGGCGCCGAAAGTGAAGCCGATGACTGGGGCTAAGTCGTAACAAGGTAGCCGTACCGGAAGGTGTGGCTGGATCACCTCCTTTCTAAGGTGTGTAACCGGAGGGCCGAAAGGTTCTCCGGCACTCCAGGTTGAGCACAGTGTGCGAGTGGTGTCTGCCTTCTCTCGATCCATACTTTTGCCGGGGGGCTAAGTGACCTCCCGCCCTGTGCGGGCCTGTAGCTCAGGTGGTTAGAGCGCGCGCCTGATAAGCGCGAGGTCACTAGTTCGAGTCTAGTCAGGCCCACCAGGGCCTGGCGGCTTGCCGGTAGAAGGGGGTGTAGCTCAGTTGGCAGAGCGACGGCTTTGCAAGCCGTAGGTCGCCGGTTCGAGCCCGGCCATCTCCACCAGAAGAGCGTGGTAATCGCGCAGTTCTTTGACATCTATACAGGGCGAACGATTCTTCACTAGTACCTGAGGATTTGTGATGAAGCTACTAAGGGCATACGGTGGATGCCTTGGCACAGGCAGGCGATGAAGGACGTGGTAAGCTGCGATAAGCTCCGGTGAGGTGCAAACAACCTTTGACCCGGAGATCTCCGAATGGGGAAACCCACCTGGATTAAAAGCCCAGGTATCTCCTTACTGAACACATAGGTTTGGAGAGGCTAACCCGGGGAACTGAAACATCTTAGTACCCGGTGGAAAAGAAAGCGAATGCGATTCCCTGAGTAGAGGCGATCGAAACGGGAAGAGTCCAAACCGAGCGGTGCGTGATTGCTGCGCAAGCGTAGCACCGTCGGGGTTGCGATAGGGAAGTGTCCGGAGGATGCGTCACCTCGGATCGAAAACCATGCTAGCAGAAGCTTCTGGAAAGCTGTCCCAAAGAGGGTGAAAGGCCCGTACGCGAAAGCATGGACTGGATCTGGGATACTCTCCCAAGTAGCACGGGGCACGTGGAATCCCGTGTGAATCCGGGCGGACCACCGCCTAAGACTAAACACTCGCCTGTGACCGATAGTGAACTAGTACCGTGAGGGAAAGGTGAAAAGTACCCCTGGCGGGGAGTGAAATAGTACCTGAAACCGTGTGCCTACAAGCAGTCGGAGCAGACTTGTTCTGTGACGGCGTGCCTTTTGCATAATGAGCCGGGGAGTTGCTCGTACGTAGCAAGGTTAAGGCCGTGAGGCCGGAGCCGCAGGGAAACCGAGTCTGAACAGGGCGATTCAGTTGCGTACGGCAGACCCGAAGCCAGGTGATCTATCCATGGCCAGGCTGAAACTTGGGTAAAACCAAGCGGAGGGCCGAACCCACTAACATTGAAAAGTTAGGGGATGAGCTGTGGATAGGGGTGAAAGGCCAAACAAACCTGGAGATAGCTGGTTCTCCTCGAAATAGCTCTAGGGCTAGCGTCGATGCAGTGTTCCGGAGGTAGAGCACTGGATGGGTTAAGGGGCCTACAAGCTTACTGACCCCAACCAAACTCCGAATGCCGGAACATGGTCTACGGCAGTCAGGCCGCGGGGGCTAAGCTCCACGGCCGAGAGGGAAACAACCCAGACCGCCGGCTAAGGTCCCAAAGCATACGTTAAGTGTATCTAAGGAAGTGGAGTCGCTCAGACAACTGGGATGTTGGCTTAGAAGCAGCCATTCATTTAAAGAGTGCGTAACAGCTCACCAGTCAAGCGATTCTGCGCCGATAATAATCGGGGCTCAAACGTATCACCGAAGCCGCGGACTGTCGCCTTGAGCGACAGTGGTAGAGGAGCGTTCCGTATGCGTCGAAGGTGTTCTGTAAGGAATGCTGGAGCGTACGGAAGTGATCATCCCGGCATGAGTAGCGATAATGCGGGTGAGAAACCTGCACACCGAAAGCCTAAGGTTTCCTGGGCAAGGCTGATCCTCCCAGGGTAAGTCGGGTCCTAAGCACAGGCCGAAAGGCGTAAGCGATGGGAAGCAGGTTAATATTCCTGCACCATTGTGTGTGCGTTCGAGCGATGGGGTGACGCGGAAGGTAGGGCCATCCGGGTGATGGATGTCCCGGTTTGCACCTGTAGGGGGGAGCGGCAGGCAAATCCACTGCTCCAACCCTGAGGGGTGTGACGAGAGCTTCGGCTCATAAAGTGGCCGGGTCCATGCCGCCGAGAAAAACCTCTAAGCGAGTACACATAATGTCCGTACCGTAAACCGACACAGGTGGGCGAGGAGAGGATCCTCAGGTGTTCGAGCTAACCCGGGTTAAGGAACTAGGCAAAATGGTCCCGTAACTTAGGGATAAGGGACGCCTGGTCTGGTGATGGCTGTACAGCTTGAGCTGGGCTGGGCCGCAGTGAAAAGGCCTGGGCGACTGTTTACTAAAAACACACGTCTCTGCCAAGTCGTAAGACGACGTATAGGGACTGACACCTGCCCGGTGCTGGAGCGTTAAGGGGAGAGGTCAGAACGCGCCTAACCGTGCGTTCGAAGCTTTGAACCGAAGCCCCAGTAAACGGCGGCCGTAACTATAACGGTCCTAAGGTAGCGAAATTCCTTGTCGGGTAAGTTCCGACCCGCACGAATGGTGTAACGATTTGGGCACTGTCTCAACCCGGGGCTCGGCGAAATTGCAGTAGCGGTGAAGATACCGTTTTCCCGTGGAAGGACAGAAAGACCCCGTGGACCTTTACTGCAGCTTGATATTGGGTTCCGCCGTGGCGTGTGTAGGATAGGCGGGAGACTTTGAAGCCCGGTCGCCAGATCGGGTGGAGTCAACGTTGAAATACCGTCCTCGTTTCGTTGGAACTCTAACACGGGTCCGTGATCCGGATCGTGGACAGTGTCTGGTGGGCAGTTTGACTGGGGTGGTCGCCTCCCAAAAAGTAACGGAGGCGCCCAAAGGTTCCCTCAGCGCGGTCGGTAATCGCGCGTCGAGTGCAAAGGCACAAGGGAGCTTGACTGCGAGACGGACAGGTCGAGCAGGTACGAAAGTAGGGCTTAGTGATCCTGCGGTCCCGAGTGGAAGGGCCGTGGCTCAACGGATAAAAGGTACCCCGGGGATAACAGGCTGATCGCCACCGAGAGTTCACATCGACGTGGCGGTTTGGCACCTCGATGTCGGCTCAACGCATCCTGGGGCTGAACAAGGTCCCAAGGGTTCGGCTGTTCGCCGATTAAAGCGTTACGCGAGCTGGGTTTAGAACGTCGTGAGACAGTTCGGTCCCTATCCTCCACGGGCGTAGGAAGCTTGAGGGGATCTGTCTTTAGTACGAGAGGACCGAGACGGACGCACCTCTAGTGTACCAGTTGTCCCGCCAGGGGCACCGCTGGGTAGCTATGTGCGGACCAGGATAAGCGCTGAAAGCATCTAAGTGCGAAACCGGCCCCAAGAATAGGCTTCCCGACCGCAAGGTCCTAAAGGCCACTCGGAGACTACGAGTTTGATAGGCCGCAGGTGTAAGCACAGTAATGTGTTCAGCCGAGCGGTACTAATCGGCCGTGCGGCTTCATCACTTATACTCAGGTTCTTTGTGAGAATTGTCCGCCCTGTATAGCTGTGAAGGAACTGCGCCGGAGTTTCCGGTGACCATGGCGGAGGGGCCACACCCGTTCCCATTCCGAACACGGAAGTTAAGCCCTCCAGCGCCGATGGTACTAGTCGGGAGACCGTCTGGGAGAGTAGGACGTCGCCGGATCTAAATCGAGCCCCCGGGGTATAGAGCCCCGGGGGCTTTTTTTATCGCACTGGTATCTGACATGGAGGAGTCGAAACGGCCGGAATGCTGATCGCCGTGATGATCGCGCTGAGAACGATCGTCGCGATGACTCTCGACACCGACAGCGGCCTGGACGGCTCAGGGGATCCCGCGATCGCGGATTCCACCTCTGCGTTCGCTGATTCCACCGCAGCTCTGGCAGACAGCATCATCGCCGACGCGATGTCGTATGTAGGCACCCCGTACGTCTACGGCGGAACAGGTTCCGGCGGCTTCGACTGCAGCGGCCTGATCTGCCGCGTCTTCGCAGACAACGGCCTCGATCTCCCTCGGACAGTCACCGCGATGGAGTCGATGGGTGTTACGGTGGACCGCGAGGATCTGCTGCCTGGCGACCTCCTGATCTTCGATTCCCCCAAGCATGTCGGCATGTACCTCGGCGACGGGCTCTTCATCCACTCGTCGTCCTACCAGGACAGGGGAGTTGTGATCACCGAGCTCGCCCAGGCCAACTACACCCGCAGGTACTCGTCGGCAAGGCGGATGATCGGGTTCGTGCCTTGAGCCGCCAGACCGCCGTACCGGAGCGGGCGTGAGCCGGGGCGCGGGCGTGACGTGCGGCTGCTCGGGCATCACCGAGCTGTCGGCCGTCTCGCTCGTCTGGGCGTTCTCCTTCGGGATCATCCGTTCTTCGCTGGCCGGCGTGGATCCGTCGCTCGTGGCCTGCCTTCGGATGCTCCTGGCCTGCCTGGTGATGCTGCCCTTCCTTCGCATCGGCAGGCTGCCCGTCCGGGCCGTCGTTCTCCTCCTGGCCACCGGCGCGGTTCAGTTCGGCCTCATGTACACTGTCTACATCGAGTCATTCCGCAGCCTCGAGGCCTGGGAGGTCGCGATGCTGACTGTCACTACGCCGCTGTTCGTGGTGGCCTTCGACAGACTCGCCAGCCGCCGGGGCGGTCTGACCGTGATAGCGGCAGCGGCAGCCGCGGTTGCCGGAGGCGCCCTCCTGCTCTGGGACAGGCCGGCATCTCCGGGGTTCCTCGACGGGCTCGTCCTGGTTCAGCTCTCGAACGTGTTCTTCGCAGCAGGGCAGGTGTCCTTCCGCAGGATCGCATCTGCGTTCCCCATACCGCGGACTGTCTCTGTGACAGGGTTGATGTACCTGGGCGGGCTCCTGGCCACGCTGCCCTGGGCGATTCCAGCGGCCGGAGGCGTCGCATCGCTCTCGACCCGGCAGATCGCCTCGATCGCCTATCTGGGCTTCGTGGCGAGCGGTATCTGCTTCATGGTCTGGAACCAGGCCGCCACGAAGGTTGGCCCGGGGGTCCTGGCTTCGTTCAACAACGCGAAGATCCCCCTTTCGGTACTGGCATCGATCATCCTCTTCGGCGAGAGGCCGTCGCTGTTGAAGCTGGCTGCCGGAAGCCTGCTCATCCTTGCCGGCATTCTGGCAGGCAGAGCGGTCGGATCCCGCGGAACCCCGAACGATTCCTTCGTCCCCGGAAGGCCGGGTCCTTCATCTGCATAGTGCTAACCCGATGTTCCACACTCGAATTGACACGCGAATCCGAATGCCCAATCGTTCTACGGGGTTCGGGATCGGGAGGTGGATCATGAAACCGGCAGCGTCCGGCTTGCGTCACTGCGTCCCATTTCTCCTTGCTTGCTCGTGTTTCTCCTACTCATATGCACAGTTCGACTATCCCCCCACACAGGACTGGATCAGGTTCTACAACGGTTTCGGAGACGTTTCTGACGAGGCCTGCGCCCTGGCTCTCGACTCTTACGGGAATGTGGTCGTGACCGGGAACACTCTGGAAGACGGGCCCGGCACCGACTGCACGACGGTCAAGTACGGCCCGGACGGATCTGTTCTGTGGGCCGAGAGCTACAACGGTCCGGGAAATGCAGGTGACGGAGGCCGTGCAATAGCAGCCGACGGATACGGGAACGTGTTCGTAGCGGGCCACTCCGAGGGCATCGGCTCCTACTGGGATTGCCTGACGATCAAGTACGGCCCCGATGGCCAGCAGATCTGGGAGGCCCGCTACAACGGCGGTTCGACCGACCTCCTGTACGCAATCGCGCTGGATGGATCGGGTAATGTCTTGGCTACGGGGTCAGCCAGTGGTGGTATCGTCACTCTCAAGTACAGCACTCTCGGACAGCAGTTGTGGGCAGTCCAGTTCGACGGATATGCCAACAGCGATGTCCCGGCGGATATCGCAGTCGATGCATCGGGAAACGTCTACGTCACAGGGCGGGGAACCAAAGCGAGCGGTCTGGACAGCGACTTCGTCACGATCAAGTACGATAACGAAGGCCAGCAGCAGTGGGTGAGCATCTACGACGCTTCTTCCGGTCTCGAGAGAGCGTTCTCCATATGCGTCGAAGATGACGGCTGCGCTGTGGTTACGGGAAACAGCAACAGCGACATCGTAACTGTCGGATATGATACGGAAGACGGCTCCACCGAGTGGATCGCCTCGTATGACGGCCCTGCGAGTTCGTTCGACTTCTCGCGCGACATGGTCATGGACGGATCGGGGAGCGTCTATGTGGCCGGATTTAGCGTTGGTGCAGGTACGGGTTACGACTACGTCGTCATCAAATACGATCCCACCGGTTCGGAGGAGTGGGTCGGCAGATACGACGGTCCTTTCGGAGCCGCCGACGAACCCAGCGCCATAGCTCTCGACGGCTCCGGGAACGTCTATGTCACCGGATCGACCTACGCAGGGCAGTACTCCGAGCTCTATAACTACGCCACGGTCAGTTACGACCCGGCCGGAAACCAGCGATGGGAGATGATCTACAACAGCGGCTACAACACCTGGGATGAACCGAGCGCCATCGCGGTCGACTGGCTGGGCAACGTCTACGTTACCGGTTCGAGCGGAGTCTACGAATGGGACAACGATGACTGGGCGACGATCAAGTACCGGCAGTACACCGGTATCGAGTCCGGAGGAGACGGAGGATTCGATCTGCTGGTCGGAGCAAATCCGACCGGATCTCCGGTGTCGATAGTCGCCGTCCTGCCGGAGTCATCCGAATTCTCGGCCAGCATCTACGGTCTGGACGGGCGCCTGGTCGGGGTACTCCAGGAAGGCTCTCTTTCAGCCGGAGTCCATGAGCTTGCCTGGGATGCTGGAGGGGCTCCTTCGGGTGTGTACCTGATCCGGGCCTGTGCGGGCTCGCAGGAGCGGACATCCCGGATTGTCCTCGTGAACTAGCCGGCCACGGGCTTTCTTGGCACCCGGCCAGCAGCCCGGAGTGATGTTCTACAGGATGCAGAGGGCTGTGGTACCCTCCCATGTGCTGTCGAGCCGTTCATACGATCCGTCAGCCGTGCTCGTCTTCCACAGGCTGCCCTGCCACACGCAGTAGACATAGCCGCCGTAGGCTGCGATCTCGGTCGCCCCGGAATACCCTCCGCCAAGGCTCGTGTAGCCGCCGTTGTAGGCGTTCACCGAATAGAGCACGTCACCCTGAATGACGTAGAAGTAGTCGCCGGAGCCGGTGGCTGCCGTCGTGCCGGCGTAGGTGGAAGGAAGCGGTTCGTAGTCGCCCGAGTATGGATCCGTCCTGTACAGGGCGTCGTTCTGGATGACCATAAGAGCATTGCCCGCCCATGCGAGGTGCTGCACTCCGGTGTAGTCGCCCGGGATCGAGCTCCACGAGCCGTCGGCCGGATCGATCATGTAGACGGAGGAGCCCTGTGCCGCGAAGAGGTGCCCACCTCCGGCCGCGAGGGCAGGTTCCGTTCCAGCTTTCACTGAGAAGCGTCCAGGAGCCGGTCGCAGGATCCACCCCGTACAGCCCGTCGCCCTGGATGGCGAAGAGCAGGCCGTTCAACGAAGCCATGAGCTCGGTGCCGTTCCAGCTCTCCGTCAAAGGCTGCCAGGAGCCGTCCGTCACGCTGATCTCGTAGAGCACGTCGCCCTGTACTGCATAGAGAGGCGCAGCGGAAGCGGGAAGGGCCAGGATCAGCAAAGCTGCAAGCGACAGGCACGCGTTTCTCATGACTGGCATCTCCCTGTTGATCGAATCGACACTACTGCCAGCTGACATAACCGTCTACCACGCTGCCGTGATTGGGTGAGGAAGGCAGCGGGCAGATCAGCGTGTATGTCTCGGTACCGAGCTGGATGACGTAATCGAGGTGGCATCCCGGGCAGGTCATGTATGGGCCGATCCCCGCCTCGACCATGTCGTCCATCGTGCCATATCTGTTGAACTGTCCGAAGAACATCGCTTCCATCGAAGCGATGGACATCATATGGCTCCTGCAATGAACGACGGCTCTGTGGTAGGGATCCCAATAGGTCCCGGGCCCGCCTCCGGGGTGGAGGGGGTACTCCTGACACTGTATGAAGTAACTGTCGGGGGAGCAGAATGCCACCTCGTAGACACCGAGCGTCCAGGGGCAGCGGAGGGTGTCGCCATACAGCCTGTACAGATCTTGAATATTGCTGGCGTAGCAGTTGTGAGCGCCGAAGTACATTCCCTGCACTGCGCACAGGATGGCCACGTTGTGGAAGCAGGAGTCGCTGGTCAGCATCGGTATCGAAGCGTTGCGGAAGTCCTGGTCCATCTCCGCCGGCTGAGCCGGGATGGATGCCGGTCCCTCGGGATCTACGCACCCGATCGAGACGCAGCCTGCCGTAATGAAGAGGGCGGCTGTCAGGAGCGTGCTCTTCATCGTACTCCCCCGTCCTTGAGTACTGTCACGGTTTCGAATATTGACACATGCCGAAGCCGACGATCTCACCGGCTGATCGTGTCTGCCGGCCTGATCATCGGGTGCGCAGGAAGCATCGCTGCAGGAGATCCCGTGCACAGTATCCGCGCTGCGATCCCTTCTGCACCCTATCTCCGTCGAGAGCATTCATGCGCTGTGATGGCATGTCAATGGCGGCGGAGAGCCCGGTATGCAGGCAGTCCCGACCGGGCAGACGGGCAGTTTCCGGTCCGGAATTGTCGAAATGCGGCGCGGCCTGTTCCGGAGGGACGGGGCAACCCCTCCTCCCCATATTCCCGCAGGTGGGTCAGCGGCAACCCGGGAGGATGTGATGGGGAAGACCGAGCGCAAGATCATCAGGATCGACCGGGAGAAGTGCGACGGCTGCGGGCAGTGCGCCAGGGCCTGCCACGAGGGCGCCATCGAGATAGTCGACGGCAAGGCCAGGCTGGTGAAGGAGTCTTACTGCGACGGACTGGGAGCGTGCATCGGCGACTGCCCGAGGGGGGCCCTCACGATAGAGACCCGCGAGGCCGACGGTTTCGACGAGAAGGCCGTTGCTGAAGAGATGGCGAAGCGCGAGGCTCTGGCCGGGGCGAAGGCCCAGGCACAGGCGGCCCCGGCGTGCGGCTGCCCGTCGGCCGCCGCAAGAACCCTTGCCCCCTCGGTTCAGCAGGGTTCGGGGGTCGAGATCCCGTCGCAGCTTTCGGCCTGGCCTGTGCAGATCGCGCTTGTTCCTCCCTCCGCACCCTTCCTCGAGGGCGCCGACCTGCTGATCGCAGCGGACTGCACTCCGTTCGCCTTCCCAGACTTCCACAGGCGGTTCATGAAGGGGCGCGTCACTCTCGTCGGCTGCCCGAAGCTGGACGACACCGGCCCGTACTTCGAGAAGCTGACCGAGATCTTCCGCACCCGCGGGATCAGGTCGGTCGAGGTGGCCTACATGCAGGTGCCATGCTGCTCCGCCCTCACGAGGCTCGTGCTCGAGGCTCGCGGGCAGGCCGGGGCCTCCTTTCCGGTCAGGCTCACCAGGGTCGGGCTGGACGGCGCGGTTCAGGAATCGAGAACCGAGTGAACCAGGCGTCGTGGCGAATCTTCGACGATCCGGCCGCCTTCGTCGAGGCACTCGGTCCGATGTACCTGGAGCTTGAGATCAGGAACTGCCTGCCCCTGTCGATCTGCCGCCGCCTCGCGGATGCCGGCGGAGACGACCGGGAGACCCTGCTCTACGCAGCCCGGGACGGGGATGTAATCGCGGGTGCAGCGGTCAGGACCCCGGAGCGGAACATCGTGCCGTTCTCGGGTCCGCGGTGGGACAGGGAAGATCTGCTGATGCTCTGCGACGCGCTCATCTCGGCGGGCGTCGACCTGCCGGGCGTGATGGGCCCTGCCAGCCTTGCGAGGGCGTTCGCGACAGCATGGTGCGACCGCAGGCAGACCGCTCCGGTCGTGAAGATGGAGCTGGGGCTCTACGGACTGACGGAGGTGAGGCTCGAACCGGGCCCGGGTTCCCTGGAGAAGGCCCTGCCCGGCGATTCCGAATTCTTCTGGGAGTGGGAGAAATCGTTCTGCATCGACTGTTTCGGCGAACTTCAGCCCCACGTGACCCGCGAGGCGTCGGAGCGCCTTCTCGCATCGGGAGAGGTGCACTTCTGGAAGGTGGACGGCGAGAGGGTCTCGATGGCCGCCTCCGGCCGGAACACCGGTCGGGGAGCGATCGTGAACCTTGTCTACACGCCGCCTGCAAGGAGGGGAAGGGGGTACGCCTCGAGCATCGTATCAGCCCTGTCCCGCCGGCAGCTCGATTCGGGGCTCGACTACTGCACCCTCTTCACCGACATTTCGAACCCCGTCTCGAACAGCATCTACAGGAGGATCGGCTACGAGTATGCCGGTGGGTTCACGGAGATCGCGTTCCTGAACGGCGGCTGAAGCCCCGGAGCACCTCCACCACATCCTCCGGGGAGCGCGAGCGCCCTCTGAGCATCCGCCTGGCCTCGGCCAGATCCGAATGATCCCCGACGTCTTCGAGGAAGCTGCGCCTGGCCTTGGGATCGGCAATCCTGCCTGCCGCATCGGTCAGGCTCCGGCCCGCCCTCGTGAGCAGCCCAGAGGCGATGGAGCCCGCACGGGCCCGGCCTTCAGCGCCAGGGGTCGCGGCAGCGAGGTCGGCGTACGCAAGGGAGACGTTCCAGAGCAACCTCACCCTGTCGCGCCCGTGAACAGGCAGCTCGCGGACAGCCGCTTGAAGCTGGTCAAGGATCTCTTCGCGCTCGCTTTCGGAAGGGCTGCGCGACAGGAGAACCCTGGCGATCCCCAGGCGGGTCTCCGACCTGTACCTGCCGACGCCGATGCGGGACGACAGCTCGAGCCCCCTCCGGGCTTGAGCGATCGCCTCGTCATGCCTCCCCAGATCGAGAAGAGGGTCCCAGATCAGGCTGAGAATCTCGGTCTCCCCTTCCTCGTCTCCCGACTCCTTCGCTATCTCCAGAGCCTTTTCCAGATGAGGGAGGACCTCCCTCCAGTCCCCCGTCTCCATCCCCAGCACCGCCAGGTTGGTGAGGAGGACCCCCTCGACATCCCTTGCCCCGAATTCGGCGAGGACCTCCATTGCCTCCCCGTAGCGCTCCTTTGCCTCCGAGTACCGGCCGATCTCGAAGAGCGAGTTCCCGGCGCCGACAAGGGCTCTGACCTCGCCCACCCTGTCGGCAACGCTGCGGGATAGGGCAAGGCTGGCTTCCGCGATCGCGAGGGCCCTGTCGAACGAGCCCGTCCGGCTGAGCACCACCCCCATGTTCCGCAGCAGGTTCGACTGCCCCGCAACGTTCTCGAGCCTCACCATGAGGGCGTAGGACTCCTCGAACCGGGTCATCGCCAGGGCATCCCGCCCCTTCTTGAGGTGGACGAGTCCTGAGTTGCATATCGCGTTGGCCTCGTTCTCGATGTATCCCAGCTCGGTGGAGATCGAGCGGGATCTCTCGAGGTTCGCCAGGGCGCTGCCGTACCGGGCCATGTCGCAGTCCATCAACCCGAGGTTGTTGAGGGCCTTGGCCTCGCCCTCCCTGTCTCCGATGCACCTCGCCATCCTCACGATCCTGGCGAACTCGGCCCTGGCCCCCGGGGTCTCCGAGGCACGCCACATCGAGATGGCGAGGGCGTTCCTGCAGTGGAGCTCGCCCGCCTCGTCGCCCGCCTCGATCGCTCCCGCCAGGGCCTCCTCGAAGATGCGGACGCCTTCCTCCGGCGAACCGCTGTCCCTGTAGGTCTCGCCCAGGAGCAGCCGGGCGCCTGTGAATCCGGGGTCGGCGGCTAGAACATCCCTCAGGAGACCCCTCGCGGCCTCGGTGTCCGAGGTGCTCCGCCGGGTTCGCCAGGTGTAGCGCGCCCTGAGGTATTTCTCGTAGGTGGAGGAAGTCGATCCCACAGGCGAGGTTATGCCGGGGAAGGAGCCCGGCTGCACGCCCAGGGCCTTCAGTATCCCGTCCGCGAGCTTCCCCTTTATGGAGTTGAGCTCTTCTCGCGAGTCCTCCCAGGAGTCCATCCAGACGAGCGCCCCCGATCCGGTGTCGAAGAGCTCGACCGAGAGATGGAACGAGCCGCCGCTGCTCCTGAGGGAGCCCTTGAGGAGGAATCTGACCCCGGTGCGTGCGGCGGCCGCTTCCGGCGAGCCGCCCGAGGCCAGGCTCTGCAGCATGGTGGTCATCGGGACCACCCTGATGGCGCCCGCCCTCGCGATGTCCGAGACAAGGTCGGCCGTGAGGCCGAAGCAGTAGAAGTCGTCCTCCTTCGGCCCTTCATTGGTGAGGGTCGTGATGAGGATCGAGGGATGGCCTGCCGGGAGACCCGTTCCGACCATCTCGTCGTCGATGTCCGTCGAGACGGGCAGCGGGAGCCTCGAGTCGCCCGTGAGGGCGTAGATCTCGATGAGCCTGCCCAGGCCGCGCAGCTTCCGCATGCCCAGCGACCTGGCAGACGGCCTCCTTCCTGTACAGCGTGCGAGGAGCTCGGCCGAGACGCAGACGCCTCCCGGCGGCGAAAGGGCCTCGAGGCGGGAGGCCACGTTGACGGTGTCGCCGAGGACGTCGCCGTCACCGACCAGGACATCCCCCCAGTGGATCCCGATCCTCACCTTGAAAGGCTGGCCCGAAAGGCTGTGCTGGAGCCGTCTGGCGCTTCGCAGGGCGCTTCCCGGGGAGTCGTAGATGCTCAGCGTGCCGTCGCCGATCTCCTTGATCAGAATCCCGCCGTTACGGGAAATAGCGCCCTCCAGGGCGCGGCGATGGCGGTCGAGTGCAGACAGGGCCTCCGTCTCGGATCTCTCCATGATCGTGGTGAATCCGACGATGTCGGTGAACATGACCGCGAAGCGTCTTCTGGAGCCCGGGACCAAGATGCGACCTCCGTAGGATGTGTCCGGCCGATGGAATGTACTCCTGCGGGGCCCCGGAGGGAAGAGTGACAAAAAGAGAGGGCGGCCGGAGCCGCCCCCTCGGACTGGCCTTGAGAACCTACCTGGCCGGCTTCTCGGTCGCGAAGTCGACCCGGACGTTGCGGCCGTCGATCGTCGCGTTGTCCATGGCGGCCTTGGCGGCGCGGGCGGCTTCATCCGAGGCGAAGGTCACGAAGCCGAAGCCGCGCGACCTGCCGGTCGTCCTGTCCATCACGACGCGGGCCTCGGTGACCTCTCCGTGCGCGGAGAAGGCCTTGCCGAGAGATTCATCGGTAGTCGACCAGGAGAGTCCTCCGATAAACAGCTTATTGCTCACTTGGGCTCCTTCCAGGGCATTGCCCCGGTTTCGGGCTCGCGCCCGCTTTCACGGCAAGGCGGAACCGTACCGCCGGACCGTGTGGTTCTGGACTCAGGGCTCTTTGCTGCTGGGAGGACTCATGCACTCTGACGAGGCTGTACTGCCGGACCCAGAACAAGACTATCTGAACCAGACTGAAAGACGATAGGAGGCACCCCCGGTCAAGTCAACACCCTATGCGCCCGGCGGATCACCTCCCCGCCACCCCGTGGGTCTTCACCGGCCCGAGGCCGGCCTCCCTGAGAGTCGAGGCTCTCTTGATCTTCTTGGTCGTGGTCTTCGGGAGTTCGGATTCCCTGAGTATGAAATTGGATATGCGCTTGTAGATCGCCTGCGAGGCGTTCAACGCGTTGATCTCGCGCCTGACGACATCGACCGCGAACTCTTCGGTGAGCGGCTGGCCCTGCTCCTCCGCCATCGCGATCAGCCTGTCACGGTTGGGGAAGACGATCGCCCAGATCTCCTCACCCTTGAGTTCGGACTCCTTGCCGAAGACCATGCATTCTGCCACGAGCCCCGACCTGCAGAGCTTGGACTCGAGCTCCTCCGGGTAGACGTTCTTGCCGTTTTTGGCGACGATGACGTTCTTCTTGCGGCCGGTGACGAACAGGAACCCGTCCCGGTCGAGGTATCCGTAGTCGCCGGTGCGGAACCAGCCATCGCGCGATAGCACCTCGGCCGTGATCTCGGGGGCGTTGTGGTAGCCGATCATCACGTTCGGACCCTTCACGACTATCTCGCCGATCCCCTGTTCGTCTGGGTCGTCTATCCTGACGTCGATCTCCGGCAGCGGGGGCCCGACGGAGCCCGTGCGGTTGGCCGTGTCGCGGTTCACGGCCACGATCGGCGAGCATTCAGTCAGGCCGTAGCCCTGAAGCATCTCCATGCCCATCTTCCTGAACCCGGCCACGACGGCGGCGTCGATGCCGGCGCCCCCTGAGATGAGGAAACGCGCGCGGCCGCCGAGCTTCTCGTGGACGGGCGAGAAGATCTTCTTCCTTATATCCCTGTCGCCCAGCTTCTCGACGATCGACGCTGCGAGGAGCCCGACCCGGAACTTGAGGCGCCCCGCCTTTTTCGCGGCGATGCCGTCCTGGATCTTGCGGTACATGTTCTCCCAGAGGAGCGGGACGCCCAGGACGAGGGTCGCGCGCGCGTCGGCCAAATCCTCGGCGACATACCGCAGGCCGCGGCAGAAGTAGACCGTGCAGCCGTGGCAGAGCGGGCACATGAAGCCGCAGACGCACTCGTACATGTGATGCATGGGAAGGACCGACAGGAAGACCTCCTCGTGCACGAGACCGACAGCCTGGAGCATCTGCCTGAGGTCCGAGAGGATGTTCCTGTGCGAGAGCACCACCCCCTTGGCCGCCCCCATCGTGCCGGAGGTGTAGGAGATGAGCGCCACGTCGTCGCCGCCGTTGACGATGGGCAGCGCGGTCGTCGAGGCGGTGCCCGCCTCCATGAGTGCCTCGAGGGAGGTATCGGTCCTGACGGGCGAGCGCATCTGGAAGACAGGCATCTGCCTGCCGGGGCTGGACGACTGCAGGTCCTGCGGCATCGCGGCGTCGTGGAAGAGCATCGTGGCGCCGCTGTAGTGCAGGATCGTGTGGATCTCGGGCGCCGGCAGCTCCTTGTCGATGGGGACGATGACGCCTCCGGCCCTGATCGTGGCGAGCATCACGGTGGCCCAGGCTACGCTGTTGGCCCCGGTGAGGCCGACGACCGGGCGCTTCTCTATGTCGGTCAGCGCGCGGGCCAGTGTGTCGACGTTACGGGCGAAGGTCTCGTAGGTCGTGGGGATCCAGACCCCCTCGGCCGACTTCTCGTACAGGAAGTTCCTGGCTCCGTAGATGGACGCCGAAGCCTGGAGCATCTCGGGGATGCTCCGGTACTCGGGGACCTCGTGCAGCGGACCTCCGGGGATGACCCTTCTTCTTGCCGGGCTGGCGGATCGCGGTGAAGCCATCGGTATCGTTTCACCTCTTTGGGCAGGGGTGCTTTCATCGGATTCGATAATATCCGCCCGCCCGCCCAATGCCAATGGCCAATGGTGTCAGGCTACTTTTGCGTTAACAAACCGCCATCACGGGTTGTTGACATGCCCGGTCCGGATGGTCTACACTGAAGACATGGCAAGATATCCGAGGCTCGTTGTCCCAGATCTGCCCCATCACGTCACACAGCGGGGCAACCGGGGCCAGATGGTTTTCAGAACCGTCTTCGACCTGCAGAAGTACTGCTCCATCGCCGACCACTACCTGACCCAGACCGGTGTCGATGTGCTGGCATTCTGCCTGATGCCGAACCATGTGCACTTCATCCTCGTGCCCCACGAGGCCGATTCGCTCGCCAGGGCCATCCAGAGGATGCACACCGCCTTCTCCCTCTATTCCAACCTCGTGTGGCAGAACACAGGTCATCTCTGGCAGGGGCGGTACTACTCCTGCGCGCTCGACGAGATGCACCTCTACAACGCCGTCCGGTACGTCGAACTGAACCCCGTCAGGGCTGGCATCGTCAGGAAAGCGGCCAGCTACAGGTGGTCTTCGGCACGCGCTCATCTCCACGGGACGGAAACCCCCATCGCCCTGTGTCCCGACGATGCTCTGGCCGAATGCGTCGGCGACTGGAGCGACTACCTCCGAGACGACCTATATGACGACTTCTCGATGCTCAGGGAGAAGACCAAGACCGGCCGGCCCTGTTGCTCCATGGCGACTTGCCATAGAATCGAAGAGTCGACAGGCAGAGCCGTGTTCGCGAGAAACTCCCACTTGTCGCGAAATCTCACAGGATAACCTGTAAATCGACACTGGCTGTAAGTCAATGTTCATCATTGATATAGAGAGGCGGTTTTGTGAGTAGTCTGACCCCGGTCGTGGTAGGGGGAGGGCTGGCGGGGTGCGAGGCGGCGTGGGCGATGGCGCGCGCAGGGGTCGCCTGCGAGCTGGTCGAGATGCGCCCGGCGGTGACGACCGAAGTCCATGTCACCGGAACCCTCGCCGAACTCGTCTGCTCCAACTCCCTGCGGTCATCGAACCCCGATAACGCCGTCGGCCTCCTGAAATGGGAGATGTCCCAGCTGGGATCAGTCGTCATGCATGCCGCATCGGGCTGCCGTGTCCCCGCCGGCGACGCATTCGCGGTCGACCGGGCGCTCTTCTCCCAGGCGGTCGAGAACCTCGTGGCCAGCCAGGCGAGCATCACCGTGACCAGAACCGAGGTCACCGACTTCCCTCTGAACCGCAGGGTGATCGTTGCCACCGGCCCGCTCACGCGCCAGGCCCTGTCGCGCAGGATCGCCGAGCTGACGGGCTCGGAACACCTCTACTTCTACGACGCCATCGCGCCCGTGATCTCGGAGTGCTCCATCGACAGGTCGGTCGTGTTCGCCCAGTCGCGTTACGACAAGGGAGGAGGCGACGACTACCTCAACTGCTCCATGGACTCTGATGCCTACCACAGTTTCGTGGACGCGCTGCTGGAGGCGGAAAAGGTGCCCGCCAGGTCCTTCGAGAAGGAGCTGCACTTCGCAGGCTGCATGCCGGTCGAGGCCATCGCCGCCTCCGGACCCGAGGCGCTCGCCCACGGCCCTCTGAAGCCCGTCGGGCTGACCGATCCGGCCACCGGCGCGAGGCCGTATGCCGTGATGCAGCTCAGGCGCGAGAACGCCTCGGGCACGGCCTGGAACCTCGTGGGATGCCAGACGAAACTCACGTATCCCGAGCAGGCAAGGGTCTTCCGCATGGTCCCGGGGCTGGCGAAGGCCGAGTTCCTGAGATTCGGGTCTATGCATCGCAACACGTTCATCAACGGCCCCGCCGTGCTCGACGGCAGCCTGCGCCTCGTGCGCGACCCTTCGATCTCGTTCGCGGGCCAGATCACAGGCGTCGAGGGATATGTCGAGTCCGCGGCCTGCGGCATCCTCGCCGGGCTCTTCACCGCAGCAGAAGTACTCGGAGCAGAGCTCGCCCCGCCGCCGCCCGAGACTGCGATCGGAAGCCTCCTCAGGCATGCCACCGCCTCGCCGCTCAGGCACTACCAGCCCAGCAACGTGAACTACGGCCTTTTTCCGCCGCTTCCTGGTCGAACCCCTGCGAAGCTGCGCAATGCCGCCTACGCCGAACGCGCCAGGGAGGCGTTCGCACGCTGGATCGAAGGCGCGAGCCGTCTCCTCGGGCAGCCCGTCCTGCCTTAGATTCGGTGCGTCGGCGCCATGGCGGCGCATCTCCATGAAAGGACGCGATGCCTCACATCCTGCTACTCCTTGCAGCCTCCATATCCACGTTCCAGGGTGTATGGGGCGGACCGCAGAACGACTTCGCATACGACCTGACGACGACTCCGACCGGATTCCTCCTCGTCGGCAGAACCGATTCGTGGGCCGAGAGCAGTTCCGACGCCTGGCTGCTATCGGTAGATGCCTCGGGCGACACTCTCTGGTCGCGCAGATACGGCGGTTACGGCCCCGACTGGGCTTATTCGGTCATCCCCGTCTCGGCGGGCGGGTACCTCGTCACCGGGCGCTTCGGTTCGACTTCCTCCGGCGATCTCGACGGCTGGCTCATCCGGATCGACGCCTCGGGCGACACGCTCTGGACGGGGAGCTACGGCGGAACGGGGTCGCAGACGTTCTTCAGCAGCATCGAGTCTCCGAACGGGGGCTTCATCAGCACCGGGCTCATGGCGGGCACGGGGTTCGACCTCTGGGTGCTCGGGGTGGATTCCGCGGGCGGTTTCCTCTGGCAGACCATCCTCGGAGGCTCGGCCGACGACTGCGGATACGGGATCGCACCGGGTCCCGACGGTTTCGTCGTGGCAGGCCAGACGCTGTCGTATGGTGCGGGAGACGGCGACCTCTGGCTGATCGGCTTCGACTGGGACGGCGACAGCCTGGCCTCGGAGATCATCGGCGGGCCGTCGTTCGACTACCCTTGGTGCATCACCGCCATGCCGTCGGGGGGATATGCCGTCTCGTCCACCAGCAGGTCCTACGGGGCCGGCTCATATGACTTCTGGATCGCGAGGCTCGGTGCCGACCTCGGCCTCCAGTGGGCGAAGGCCTACGGGTACAAGGACGACGACTGGTGCTACAACTGCTCTCCGGCCGGCGACGGGCTCGCAGTCACGGGGATGAGGAACATGGGGGGCCACGAGGCCTGGCTGTTGAGTCTCGACGCCTCTGGCGACACTTTGTGGACGCGGACCTACGACACACCCGGCCTCGCGAACCGCGGGCTCGGCGTGGTGCAGGCCCCGGACGGCGGCTTCGCGCTCTGCGGTGGCTTAGCAGATTCGACCGACGAGGACTTCTGGCTGGTGAAGACTGACGCCGCCGGCTACTGCCCCGAGACCGGCATCGGGGACGATGAGGGATCGCCTCCACTCGCGGCGTTCTCTGTCACCCCGAATCCCGCTCACGGAGCGTTCTCTCTCTCGATTCCCGGGCACGACGGAAGCCCATTGCCCATCGAGATCTACGACGCAGCCGGCCGCCTGATGGCCTCATCCATCACCCCGCAGGGCCCGGCAGGGGCTACGGGCGTCATCGATCCGTGGGCGGCGCGGCAGCTCCCTGCCGGGGTCTACATCGTCAGGCTCCCCACACTGGCACTGCCGCCATCGAGACTGGTCATCCTGACCGACTGACCTCCCATGACTCCACGTCCGAAGAGGCTTGACCGGCGCGGGCTTCAACTATATAAACGTTTGGTTAAACCATCGGGTTGGGACGGAGGAATGTCATGCAGAAGACTGCCTCGCGCGAAGCCATCCTCGGGGCCGCGGCCGAGGTGTTCGCCGGAAAGGGCTTCGACGGCGCCCGCATAGAGGAGATCGCGCACAGGGCCGGCGTCAACAAGGCCATGCTCTACTATCATATCGGCGACAAGAAGGCTCTGTACGACGCCGTCGTCGGGTCGATCCAGGCCCGGGGCAGGGCCATGCTCGAGAAGATCCTCGAGGATGGAGGCGATCCGCGCGACATGCTTCGAAAGGCTGTCGCGGGCTTCGTCCAGATGTCCTTCAGCAATCCCGTGGCACCGGCGATCATCCTTCGCGAGATCGCGGGCGGTGGGGCCAACATGGGCGAGGAATCTGTACAGAGGCTCGAGACCCTGCTGTCCCTCGTGCGCGGGATAGTCGAACGCGGCGTAGCTTCGGGCGTGATGAGGCCCGTGGATCCGGCCTTCGCCCAGTTCCTCGTGGCAGGGACCGTGATGTTCCTCGCGGCGGGAATCCCGTTCAGGCGAAGGCTCGCAGAGAGGGGAGACCCTTCCGGGCCTCTCGAGCCGGGTGAACTGACCGAGAATCTCTGCGATCTGCTTTTCAACGGGCTGTCGGTGAAGGAAGCATGAGATGAGACACTCCATCATCGCCGGGTTCTCCCTGACCGTCGCGATCTTGGCGGCCGCCGGCTGCGGACGCGGGGCCGGAGACCTCGAACTGTCGGGCTCCGTCGAGGTCACGAGGGTCCGCCTCGCTTTCGGCGTCTCCGGCACTGTCGAGTCCGTGCTGGCCGATGAGGGCGGGCGAGTTGCCGCAGGCGACACCCTGGCCGAGCTCGAAACCGTCCAGTTAGCCCTTGAGGCAGACGTCAGGGCTTCGGAGCTCGAAGCCCTGAGGGCCGTCCAAGCCGGGCTCGAAGGCGGTCTGCGCCCGCAGGAAGTGGCGCAGGCGTACGCTTCGAGGGAGAGCGCCGAGGCCGCGGTAGACCTGGCCCGCTCGGAGCATTCTCGTATCGATGCCCTCTACGAAGCCGACGCCGTGTCGATGCGGGAATGGGAGAACGCGCACACCGCGCTCCTGCTCGCCGAGGCGGCGCTGGCCGCGGCCGACCAGGGCTACTCACTCGCCTCCGAAGGCTACAGGACGAGCGACATCGATGCCGCTGAAGCCCGCGTACAGGCGGCTGAAGCCGCCCATGCCCTGGCCCTGGAGCGCCTCGAGGATGCTGTGCTGGTCAGCCCCTGCGACGCCACCGTACTCACCGTGGCCGTGGAACCGGGCGAGATGGCCGCTGCCGGCGGCACCTCGATGATCCTCGGCCTGATGGACACGGTGGACGTTGTGGCCTGGGCGCCCGAGCCGTATCTGGCGTCCCTCCGGCTTGGGCAGGAGGCCTTCGTTTCATGCGACGACCTCGGTGGAACCGCGCTCACAGCCAGGCTCGCCACGATCGCAGACGAGGCCGAGTTCACCCCCTCGACCGTCGAGACTCGCGAGGAGAGGGTTAGCCTCGTCTACAGGCTCACCTTCAGGGTCGCCAACCCAGAGGGTATCCTGAAGGCGGGCATGCCGGTCGACATCACGATCCCCGTGGAGGACCCCTCGGAATGACCACCCCGGCCGTGGAGGCGGAGGATCTCTCGAGGAGATTCGGCGACGTGGACGCCCTGGCCGGGGCCACGTTCAGCGTCGATCCCGGCAGCATCTTCGGGATCGTGGGCCCCGACGGCTCGGGCAAGACCACATGCCTCCGGCTGCTCTCGACCGTCCTTGCCCCCACTTCGGGACGGGCCAGGATCCTCGGCTTCGATACAGCCTCCTCCCCCTGGGAGGTCAAGGACCGCACGGGGTACATGAGCCAGCAGTCCGGCCTCTACGACGACCTGACGGTCGAGGAGAACCTCTCGTTCTTCGCGGATGTGTACCGGGTGGCCCCCGCGGAGCGGCGAAAGCGATCCGCGAGGCTGCTCGAGTTCAGCGGCATGGGTCCGTTCATGAAGCGCAGGGCCGGCAGGCTGTCGGGGGGCATGAGGCAGAAGCTCGCTCTGATGTGCGCGCTGATCCACACGCCCGGCGTCCTGCTCCTGGACGAGCCCACCAACGGCGTCGACCCCGTGTCGAGGCGCGACTTCTGGACGATCCTCCACGATCTTGCCCGCGAAGGCGTGACTGTCGTGCTGTCCACGAGCTACCTCGACGAGGCCGAGAGGTGCGGGAGCGTGATCCTGCTCGACAGGGGCAGGGTCAGGGCCGGGGGCAGCCCGGCGGATCTGCGCTCCGCTTCCGGTCTGACGGTCTGGGAGATCCCTACCCCCGAGCCGTGGAAGGCGTCGAAGCTCCTCTCGGGGACGATCGGCGCAGGATGCCGGGCAGAGCCACGCGGCGACAGGGTGAGACTGATCACGAAGGGGGAGGGGATATTCGATCCTGCCGCCCCTATTCGGGCGTCGGGCCTGCCATTCTCTCCGCCCCAGGCCGTCGAACCCACCCTCGAGGACGTGCTGTCCTCGCTGGTGAGGGAGGACCCGAATGGCTGAGGACGCCGTCCGCCTGGAAGGGCTCTCGAAGAGGTTCGGCGGCTTCACGGCCGTCGATTCGATCTCGCTCTCGGTCGAGCAGGGCGAGGTCTTCGGGTTCCTGGGTCCGAACGGCGCCGGCAAGTCGACCACCATCAGGATCATGTGCGGGCTCCTGAAGCCGACTTCAGGCACGGCGACGATCGCGGGGATCGACGTGTCGAGGCGGCCCGATGAGGTCAGGGCCGTGATCGGCTACATGAGCCAGCGGTTCTCGCTCTACAGGGACCTTACGGTGGGCGAGAACGCCGCCTTCTTCGCGGGCGTATACGGCCTGGACGGCAGAGAGGCCTCCCGCAGGATCGGCGAGGTGCTCGGGGCGGTGGGTCTCGCCGGGTCAGAGTCGCTTCCGGTCTCCGTGCTCGATCCGGGCAGGAGGCAGAGGCTCGCGCTGGGATGCTCGCTGATGCACCGCCCGCGCATCCTCTTCCTCGACGAGCCTACATCCGGAGTCGATCCGCGCACGCGCGGGGAGTTCTGGGACATCATCTACGGCCTGGCCGGGGGCGGCGTCACGGTGTTCGTCACCACGCACTACATGCAGGAGGCCGACTTCTGCGGCAGGCTAGCGATGATCCACGCGGGCAGGATCGTCGCGTCAGGCACTCCAGGCGAACTGAAGCGGGAGCACGGCCCGGGAGTGGTCGAAGTCCGCTGCGCCGATCCGGCGGGCATGCTCGACACGATTGCGCGCGCGGCCGGCGTCGAGGAGGCCTTCCTCTTCGGCGACGCGATCCACGCCTATTCGGGCGATCCCGCGGCTTCGGCTGCGGCCCTGTCCTCGGCTCACGGAGTGAGCGGAGCGAGGGTCATCGAACCCACGCTGGAGGATGTTTTCGTGAGGCTCGTGCGTGACCCGGCAGTGCGGAACGTACAGGGAGAAGCTTTATGAACCCGGGCCGCGTCGCTGCTGTGGCCCGCAAGGAGGCCATACACATTTTCCGCGATCCGCGCAGCCTGGGCATGGGCCTGGCGATGCCGCTGCTGCTGATGATCCTGTTCGGCTGGGCGCTGTCGCTCGATGTCGAGGAAGTGCCCCTGGGAGTGCTCGACCCGGGCCGCACCCCCGAGAGCAGGGCGCTCGTGCGAACCTTCGACGCCTCGGGAGGGTTCGGGCTGGTGCGGTATCTCGATGGCTACGCCGACCTGTCGGATGCGATCGACAGGCGCGAAATCTCCTCTGCCCTCGTGATCGACGCGGGATTCGCCGACAGCGTCGCCGGGGGCAGGTCCGGGAGGGTCCAGCTCATCCTGGACGGCAGCGACTCCCGCACGGCCAGGGCTGCGATGATGTACGCCCGGAGCATCACCTCTTCATTCGTGCTCCCCGGTGGCTTCCCCGCTGAGCCTCTGGTCGAGGTGAGCACCAGCAACTGGTACAATCCCTCGCGCGAAACTCGCAACGCGATCATCCCCGGGCTCTCGGCTGTGATCCTGATGGTCGTGGCCGCGATGCTCACGTCTCTCACTGTCGCCCGGGAGTGGGAGAACGGCACGATGGAGCAGCTCGCCGCGAGCCCCCTCAGGCCGGGGGAGCTCATCCTGGGCAAGCTCCTGCCCTATGTCGCGCTCGGCATGATCGATGCGGCGATGACGGCCGGCATGGCGACCTTCGCCTTCGGCGTGCCCCTGCGCGGGAGCTTCCTCGTGCTGGCTGCTATGATGCTACTGTTCATCGTCGGGGCGCAGGCCATGGGCCTGGCCATAAGCATCGCGGCCAGGAACCAGCTCCTGGCGAGCCAGATCGCCATCGTCACGTCGTTCCTGCCGTCCTTCCTGCTGTCAGGGTTCGTCTACGACATCGACGGGATGCCGGCGTTCATCAGGCTCGTCAGCAGGCTGCTTCCATCGCGCTATCTCGTCTCCGCGCTCAAGACCGTCTTCCTCAAGGGTGGCAGCTTCTCCCTCGTGGCGATGGATGCGGCCGCCCTCGCCGCATTCACCCTGCTGATGCTGAGCGTTGCCCGGCGCAGGCTCAGGCTGAGGCTCGACTGATGGCATCTCCGAGGCTCCGCGCGATGATCAGGAAGGAGCTCGTCCAGGCGTTTCGCGACCCCAGGATGCGCACCGTGATCTTCGTGGTCCCGGTGCTCCAGACCCTGGTCTTCGGATACGCGGTCACGACCGACGTGCTCCACGCGAGCGTCGCGGTAATGGACAGGGACATGTCCGCCGAGAGCAGGATGCTCACGGAGGCACTCGAGGGCAGCGGCGTGTTCGACCTGTCGGGCACAGGCCCGGACGGGCGCATCGAGAGCCTGCTCGACCGGGGGACCGTCGACGCCGTTCTGGTGATCCCCGACGGATTCGGCGACTTCGTACTTGGCAGGAGGACCTCGATCCAGATCATCACGGACGGGACGGAGGCCGTCACGTCGGGCGTCGTCTCAGGGTACCTGACGGCCGCTATCGGCATGTACACCTCCCGAAGGCTCGCGGAGGAGACGGCAGCGTCGGGGAGAACCCCCGCCCCTCCCGCCGTCGACCTTCAGACGGTGGCGTGGTTCAACCCCGGCCTCGAGAGCAGGTTCTTCTTCGTGCCCGGGGTGATCGCGATGATAGTGATGATCATCACCCTTATGCTCTCGAGCATGGCCATCTCGCGCGAGAAGGAGACGGGCACCATCGAGCAGGTGCTGGTCACGCCCCTGCGGAAGTGGGAGTTCATCCTGGGCAAGACCGTGCCCTTCGGGCTGATCGGCCTTGCCGACATCATCGTGGTCACAGCGGTGGCCGCCTCCTGGTTCGGGATCCCGGTGAGGGGCAGCGTGCTCCTCCTGCTGGCCGGGGGCTGCGTCTACATCGTCAGCACCCTGGGCGCTGGGGTGCTAATCTCGACGATGAGCCGGACACAGCAGCAGGCGATGCTGTCGGTCTTCTTCCTGATCATGCCCGCTGTGCTGCTCTCGGGCTTCGTCTTCCCGGTCGGGAACATGCCGGGGTTCCTGCGGGTGGCCACCCTGGCGAACCCGGTACGCCACATGCTGGTGATCGTGCGCTGCATCTTCCTGAAGGGCGTGGGTTTCGACGTGCTCTGGCCGCAGTTCGCCGCCCTCGCCGCCATCGGCGCCGCGTTCGGCACCCTCGCCATGCTGCGTTTCCGCAAGTCGCTGTAGCCCGATGTTCGATTTGCTCCTTGCACATGCGACAGGAACAGCCTATATCGGCCAGGTATCGGCATTGTAAGCGAATGGAGGGCAGATACATGATGATGAAGAAGGACGCTCTGGTCCGGATGATGATCGTGTTCTCCTCCGCATCACTCCTGTTCGGATGCGCAACGCAGGATCTCGTTTCGGAGAATCCCGAGGCCTTCCGCCAATGCGAGTTCTACAGGGTCAGGTCGATCGAGAGGATGTTCATCCTCGGCTCGCTCACGAACAGAAGTGGAGAGGCCTACTTCGAATCGGCAAGGCAGTATTCCGATGTAGAGGCGATGTACAACTCGTCTATCCGGCTGATGCAGGCACATCTGATCACGGGGATCGTCGATGACTACGCGACGGCGTTCGACGAAGCCGAAGCGAGTGCAGTCGCTTTCCTGGATTTTATGGATCAGAAGATCGATGAGGCGTTCGCTGATACCACATCCAGAGGTTCAGGGTCGAAGGCTGCCACAGCTCCTGCAGGCGTGCTCGATGTCGCCCTCGGCTTCATACCCACCTACGAACAGCTAGAAGCCAGAGAAACAGGCAACCGGGAAGCCCTGAAGGATCTCCTGGATGATCTCTACTGGCCTTCGATCAGCGAGATCTGGCAACCGGCAACCGAGAAGGAGTCCGGTCCGGCTGGCAACTGAACGTATCAAACCCCGAACGGGTTCGAGTCCCGTCGGGGGTACCATACTGGACAAGGCCGCCGATTCTCGAACGGCGGCCT
>CAZMAT010000012.1:23667-51640 GCA_964564435.1 uncultured bacterium | reverse complement strand
AGTCCCGTCGGGGGTACCATACTGGACAAGGCCGCCGATTCTCGAACGGCGGCCTTGATCAATGCCCTGATTGCATGTAGAAAAGAAGCGACTACACACCAGGCGCTTGGATCGGTAAAAGGTCTGTCAGGGCCTAAGGAACTCCAGCGGCACGAAGACCTCCTGCTGGCCGAAGCAGTACGGGCCGACTGCGTACTCCGCGAAGCGCACCGTGAAGCCGGCCAGGGCGCCCGAGGAGTCGGGCACCGGCCAGAGCATCGAGTAGTTCTCCCAGTACGGCCCCGCGCCCCTCTGGATCCACTCCATGTCCGGGTCCGGCCCGAGTCTTACCTCGAGGCTGTCGCAGACGATGGCCGAGAGCCTGACGAGTTCGGACGAATCCGCCAGCAGGTCACGAGAGTCGATCTCGACCCATTCCTGAGATCCTGGTCCTTCCACGAGGGCGTATCTGTACAGGATCGTGTTGTTCATGCCATGGGCGCCGCCGGTGAACCACCAGTATTCGCACATCCCGACGGCGAATCCGTCCGGGGCGGGGAGCAGGCTCATGCCGCCCTCGATCATCCATGACTCCCAGAGTTCCGGTTCATGATCGGTGAACTGTGAATCCGCTTCGCTCGCGAAGGAGATCCTCACATCCTCCATGTGCTCGACGGCCTCGGCCCAGATGAACTCGAGTCCCGGCACCACGGGCGGGTACGTGAAGCTGAACTCCCAGCCCGTTCCGGAATCGGTCACGATGCACGGCTTCAGATAGTCCAGGGTCACCGTGCGCCCGGGCGACTCGTGGGTCACGGCAGGCCCGGGGCCGGATCCCTCACTCCAGCCAACAGTCGCAGCGAGCGCCGAAAGGGCAGCGGAGATCAGCAGAGCACCGGCACGGGAGCGGTTCGGCGAGGAGGACGCAGCATTCAGAACTGGCATGATACCTTGCTTCCTTCCTTCGAGCAGCTCTGCACGCAGTGGCAGAATCCGTGGAAGTTGGCGCAGATACCGCCGAATATCGAGAACAGGCCCCAGAAGAGGGGGCCGCCCAGTATCTGCAGCCAGTCGGGCGCCGATCCGATGACCTGCGCGAGCTGCACGCCCCAGGAGACCATGTAGCACCCCGCCACTATGCAGGCGTGGCCGAAGACGATCTGCCCCCGCCTCCCGCCCCGGAAACCGAGGAAGGTCAGGGCGGCTCCGATGAACAGCGGGATGAATGGCCCCGCACCCCCGCCTCCACCCGCGATCCCGAGGATTCCAAGAACCACGAGGATGATGCCCAGCACTATCGCGACGGGACTCTTTCGACCTGCCATGATCCCCCCAAGTTGGCGGCCTGTTCTAGCAGCCGGGGCTACAGCCTGACCAGGCTGCGCACCACAGAACCAGACGGGCAGTCGAGCCTGACGAAGTAGATGCCCGCCGGCACATCCCGGGCTTCCCAGCGCAGTTCGTGCATACCCTCCGCCGCATCCCCGTCGAGCAGCACCTCCACGAGCCTGCCGTCGAGCCCGTAGACGGCGAGCCTGGCGACCCCGGCCGCGGGCAGGCTGAAGGACAGGTCGAGAGCGGCGGAGGAGGGGTTCGGCGTCGGGCTGTCGAGCGTCGGTCGGGCGACGGGCGGCGACCCCTCGATGCCCGTGATCGTCCACGTGACGGTGACGGAATCGGCTCCCTCGGCGCTGAAGTCGGGGCCGACGGCCTCGACGAAGAGGGTGGTCACGGTCTCCCCGGCTTCCCTGAGGAGTTCGGGTACGAAGCAGGCGTTGTCGGGCGTGCCCCACAGGAACGTGCGCGAGCCGCTGTCGTCGAGGCGGTAGACGTTGTACTGGTAGACTTCGTCAGATGAGCGTGTCCACCTCAGGCGCACCGAGCCGTGGTCGTCGTCGCTCTGGTAGAAGCCGTCGACCCAGAGGCCCGTAGGGGCAGCCGGGGGATCGGGCGGGCCGTCGAGCAGGCCCAGCCTGCCTATCCTGGCGTCGAAGTCCGAAACGGCTGACGGCGAGACGAACCTAAGCCCCAGGGCCTCGAGGGTGTGGCCGGAATAGCCGGACAGGCTGACAGTCTTCAGGTTCCATCCCGCCTGGTACGAGCTGCCGACATCGACGAAGGCCCCAGGCCCCGAGGTGTCGTTCAGGTCGAGGGCGATCTGGATCCTGCTGGGCTGCCCTGCAGCCGTGGCCTTGAAGGCTATGACGCATGAGCTGGAGGAACCGAGGGCGATGTCGGTCGAGTAGAGCATCAGGTCGGAGGACGTGCCGGCCGCGAGGTCGCCCGAGACCGAGAGGCACGTACCGCCGTAGTAGGCGTCGTCCCAGACTAGATCTGGGTAAAGCGGGGTGCCTGAGCTGGTAGATATCCAACGCCAAGTCGGGAGAACGTCCTGCAGGGATAGGTTGCTCCATTCGCCGGTTCGCTCCACCAGGCCGTCTATCGCGTAGATGGCCCCCTGCCCGGTGCTGAAGTTCGTGACGAACGGGCAGGAGCCGATCACGGAGCGGTCGGGCACGTAGTGGGCCATCCCCTTCCAGGGCGAGGAAGTCGTGGTGTTCGACGGGTCGCGGTTGGCGCCGACCCAGAACCTGTTCTCCTTCTCGTAGAAGTCCGCGGGCCCCGTGGACGAGTTGAAGCACCACTCGGGCCTGTAGAAGCCCAGGGAAGCCCTGTGGGGCTGCCCCTCGGGGAACAGCACCGCCCAGTTGACCGAAGTGCCGTATCCGTTCGCCTCGACGTCGGCCCCGGCGAAGAGCTCGTAGCGGCTCCTGCCGTAGCTCTCGGCCAGGGTGCCTGAGTTCACGAGGCCGGTCTGGTTCCAGTTGAAGTTGATGAAGAACTCGTCAGAGATGACCCCGCCGTCGTGGAAGAACATGTCGTTGCTGGGGTTGAGGGCGTTCTGCCAGGCGATGGCGCCGTTCTCGATCATCGCGTCGTACCACATCACGTCGATGTCGGACGCAGTCTGGACGTAGTCCATGAAGTCGCGCATCTGGAGCGCGAGCTGGGCGTTCCCACCCGCCGTCTCCTGGTTGATGAACCAGCCCTCGAAGCCGTAGTACTCGGCCGCCTGGATCAGCTTGTCAGCAACCGGGAAGGTGCTTCCGTCCTTCTGGACGAGGTCCCACACCCACTCGATCTGCCCGCCGTAGGCCGTCGGGGGGAAGAAGACGGTGCCGTACACCGGCACGCCGTTCCTGTGGGCGGCGTCGATCACGTAGGGGGCGGGGGCGAGGATCAGACCCTCGCCCGCGGATCCTCCCCAGAAGACCATGATGTCGATATACATCCAGTAGTTCGGCGCGAAGACGTCGAAGTCCTCCCTGCCCTGCGAGGGGTTGCTGCTGGTGCCGTACCAGGCGCACAGGGTCGAGATCTGCGCCTCGTCCGGTCGCGCGTGGGGATTGACCTGGATCCCGTAAGGCACGCGGGTCGCGAGAGGGACTGAGGAGACGTTGTAGGGGGCGTCGGGATCGGTTGCAGGGTCCCACGTGAGGATCTCGTCGGGATACCAGTAGGAGCAGAGCGGCTGGCCGGGCGGGAACTGGGCGAGGGCAGAGCCCGCCAGGAGGGAAAGGCACAGCGGCACGAGCGTCTTCATGGCCTCATCCTTCGACGTTGCGGAATGCCGGACCGTCCATCGGGGTACAGAATAGGACGGGGGCGGGGGTTCGTCCATCCCGTGGACGCGGCTGTCACTGAGTCGATTGCCGGCCAGCCGCTGCGGCGGCAGATTGCTCCTGGAAGGCCGGCATCTCCGGGTTCGGCGGCCGAAAAGAAGGAGAGTAAGCGGAAGATGTTGACAGCATTGCTGATGATCGCGGCGTTCTATCCGGATCTGTCGAGCCTGACCGCGATGCCCGCAGGCGGGATAGCCGGGTTCTGGCACGCCATGCCCATGGTCGCCTCGGGCTATTCGCGCGTCTACGCCTTCTTCGACGACGGCCGCTTCGTCTGGCGCGAGAGCGAGATGGACGGCGAGGCGAGGCTGCGCGAGAGGTCGGGCAACTGGACGCTGGAGGGCGACTCGCTGGTTCTGCTGGTGACGACCGACCTGGTGCGCGAGGGCGGGATCCTCGAGCCCGCCACCGGCTCGACCGGGACCGATTCGGAGCTGACGGGCTTCGCCGAGATGTACTACGACTACTTCGTGCCCGAGGAGGTCCGGCTCGGAGCCTCGGCACCGTTGTTTGTGGAGCCTGCGGACGACCCGGACCTCCCCGTGGGCATGTGGCGGATGATCATAGGGGGGGAGGACTACTGGCTGCTTTCCTCCGACCCCGGGACGATCCAGCTGATCCTGAACCGGGACTGACCCCCACCCTTGCCGGTTCGCCCTGCACCGCACCGGCACCGGCCGCCCGGCCCGCGCTGCTTTCGGCTGCCGGAACCGCCTGCGCTACGCCGGACCCGGACTGAACCGCCCTGCCTTCGGAGGCCAGCACGGCGTCGCGCCCCTCGAGCCGCATCCTGACCGCGCGCTCGGTTCTGCCCAGGGCTTCAGCGATGGAGGAGGGCGTGCCGCCCTCGCCGGCCAGGCGCCTGAGCTCGGCGTCGTCCTCCGGGGTCCATTTCTCGAAGGCCTTCGGGTGCAGCCTGTGCACCTCTTCGAGCTCGACCCTGCGCCTGTCGCCGGATTCGCGGTCCATCACCTTCAAGGCCGAGAGGACGGCCCTGCGGAAGGGCTCGAGGCCGCTCTCGAAAACCACGATCCTGTCCTGCTTCCAGCCGCCGCCCTCGGCCGGGCGGCTCTGGGCCATGGACAGGAACACCCTGCCCCTGCCCGTTTCCCGCACGTCGAGGAAGTACCCCGCACCGCGCGAAGTGACCCTTTCGCTCCAGATCGTCTGATTCCGGGATTCCATCGCCGCACCTCCATGCAAACTTGTGTTCCCATGACTAGTGTCGCTCATCCGGGACCCGGGCGCAAGGGGGGAGGAGGATGGCTTTTGTAGTATTGTCGGGAGTCTCCTGAAGGACGGTCTCGGAGCCCCAACCCGGTGGTCGGTGCGATGACGGAGAAGAACAGGGCAGGCGACGGATTCCTCCCGGTCGACCGCGCGGGCATGGAGGCCCGGGGCTGGGACGTCTGCGACGCCGTGATCGTCACGGGAGACGCGTACGTCGACCACCCCTCCTTCGGCGCAGCCATCATCGGCAGGCACCTCGAATCCCTCGGCTACCGCGTCGGCATCGTCGCACAGCCCGACTGGAGGGACCCCGGAAGCTTCCTGGCACTCGGCGTGCCGCGGCTCTTCGTCGGGATCACCTCGGGCGCCATGGACTCGATGGTGAACCACTACACCTCGTTCAACAGGATCCGTTCCGACGACGCCTACACCCCCGGCGGCATGGCCGGGGCCAGGCCCGACCGCGCGGTGATCGTGTACGCGAACGCAGTCAGGCGGGCGATGCCGGGTGTCCCGATGGTGCTCGGAGGCATCGAGGCCAGCCTCAGACGGCTGTCGCACTACGACTTCTGGTCGGACACGATGAGGCGGTCCATCCTGCTCGACACCCGTGCCGACATACTCGTGTACGGCATGGGCGAGAGGCAGATCGGCGAGATAGCCGCTAGGCTGTCGGAAGGGCGCGACCTCGAGGGCATCCCCGGTACCACCGTCTGGATGGGGGCGTCGCGGGCCGTTCCTCCCGCCGGGGCAGTCGTCCTGCCGTCGCACGAGGCGGTGTGCTCCGATCCATCGGCCTTCCTCGAGATGACCCTCGCGGTCGAGCGCGAGGCCAGCCCATGGTGCGGAAGGCCTCTCGTGCAGATGTCGGACACCAGGATGACCGTCGTTCATCCTCCTGCCGAGCCGCTTTCCGGTGAAGAGATGGACGCCCTCTACGCCCTGCCGTTCACCCGAAGGCCTCACCCGTCGTATGCCGAGCCCGTCCCGGCCTGGGAGATGATCCGCGACTCCGTTACCGCCGTGCGGGGATGTGCGGGAGGGTGCAGCTTCTGCGCCCTGGGCCTCCACCAGGGGAAGCATCTCGTATCGAGGAGCCCTGCATCCGTTCTCGACGAGGTGCGCATCCTGGCTGGGCAGGACTGGTTCCGCGGCACCGTATCCGACATTGGTGGCCCGACCGCGAACATGTACGGCCTGTGCTGCACGAATCCCGAAGCGGAGCGGAAGTGCCCCCGCCCCTCGTGCCTCTTCCCGTCTCCCTGCCCCAACTTCCCGACGGACCAGGCGGCGTATGCCGATCTGCTGGATGCCGCCGCGGAGATCCCGGGCGTGAAGCGCACCCTCGTCGGCAGCGGCCTCAGGCTGGACCTCGCCGCGCTCGACCCGGCATTCGTCAGGAGGCTCGCACGCGGGCACGTCGGGGGGCACCTGAAGGTGGCGCCCGAGCACTTCTCCTCCCGGGTGCTGGAGCTTATGAGAAAGCCCGGCATCGAGACCTGGAGGCGGTTCCTTGACCTCTTCCGCGAGGCCTCGGATGGTCGGGAGCAGTACGTCCTGCCCTACGTGATGGCGGCCTTCCCGGGATGCGGGATGGACGACATGGACGAGGCCGCGGCGGAGCTCGTCAGGTGCGGCCTGTCGCCGAGGCAGGTGCAGGCCTTCCTGCCGACCCCGATGACCCTGGCGACCTGCATGTACGCCACGGGGCTGGCCTCTGACGGATCGGCGATAGACGTTGCCAGGAAGCCTTCGGAGAAGAAGCGCCAGGTCGACGTTCTGCCGGGGCTTTCCGGGAGCCGGGGGAGGGGCCTGGAACCGGGCGGCCGGAGACGGCTATAGAGGGGTGCCCTGCAGGAGTCGTTGAGGAACGACGCACTCGCGGCTACGGAACCCGGCCGGGACAGCACGCAGCAGGCCTACCGGGACGCAGTCATCCTGAGGGGGAGGGGTGCCGAACCCTCCTGCGGGCAGGCCAGCCAGCCTCCTGAGAAGAAACCCTCCTGCACTCCTCCCCCGCCCTTCTCGCACCCATTTCTGATTCGGGATCAGTTCCTTACCAGCACCTCGTCGGCCATGCCCCTGACGAGCCCGGCCGCCTTCTCGGCATAACCCGCCGGATACGGGGCCAGGCCCGAGTATTCGGGCGAGAGCGTCTTGCCCGGCCGGAACCGCTGGATCGCGTAGCGCTTCACATGTCCCACCCTGCCGAGCATCTCCGGCAGGTCTTCGGCCGCGACGAGCCCCGGCACGAGCGTGGTCCTGAACTCGTGGCAGGGCAGCGAAGCCACCATCTCCGCCGACCTGAGGATGTCCTCGAACGTCGCCCTGCCGCCGGTCGCGTCATGATACCTCGAAGGCGACGCCTTGAGGTCCATGGCCACGTAGTCGACCATGTCGAGGACTCCGGCCAGCCTGTCGGGGAGGGTGCCGTTGGTGTCGAGCTTGACCGGCAGGCCCGTCTCGGACCTGATCCTGTCGATGAAGGCCGCCAGGCCGGGCGACAGGAGGGGCTCGCCGCCCGTGATCGAGACCCCGTCGACGAAGCCCGCCCGCTTCGAGAGAAGGGAAAGCACCTCGTCCTCGCCCAGCGTGTACTGGTCCTCGAGAACGTCGGGTCTCACGAGCTCGGGGTTGTGGCAGAACGGGCAGTAGAGGTTGCATCCCCCGAAGAAGACGACGGACGAGATCCTGCCGGGATACTCTATGAGGCTGGTGCCGAGGAACGACCGGATCACACCGCCGGCTCCCCCTTGCCCTCGGGCGGAGGAGTGATGTCGACGTAGCTCCTGTCGGCGAATTCGGCCTGCTTGCCCCTGTTCCAGTCCTGTACGGGGCGGTAGTACCCTACAACACGCGAATAGACCTCGGCCTTCACTGCCTTGATCCTGGAGTCGCCCTTCTGTTCCTCAGTCATCTCCACCGATCCTCCCGACATGAAGGAAAAGCCCGCCCTGCCCGGGGTCCGCGGCATCAGGCCCCACCGTCCTGTAGCTCCCCTCTGGGAGATCGACCTCGCCTTCCACCATCTCGCCGAATCTCTCGATCTCCTCGTCGGAGTGGGGGAAGGGGCAGTAGAAGCATTCCCCGGGGACGTACCCGTGGACAGGGCATATCGAAAACGTTGGCGTGAAGCTGAAATAGGGGAGCCTGAACCTCGTGACTATCCGCCTGGCCAGGTCCCTGACGGTCCTCCAGTCCGTGATGGCCTCGCCGATGAACACGTGCACCACGGTTCCGCCCGTGAACATCGCCTGGAGGGGGTCCTGGTGCTCGAGGAGGCTGTAGATGTCGGTGCTGTCGTTCACGGGAGGGTGCACCGAGTTGGTGTAGTAGGGGCTGGTGGAACCCATCGTGTAGATGCCGGGGAACCTGTCGAGGTCCTTCCGCGCGAGCCTGTAGGACGCGCCCTCGGCGGGGGAGGCCTCGAGGTTGTAGAGGTTCCCCGTCTGCTCCTGGAACTCCGAAAGGGCGTCCCGCATGAAACCGAGCACGGACACGGCCCATTCCGCCGATTCCGGCGCGAGGATACCCTCGCCGAGAAGGTTGCGGCAGGCCTCGTTCATCCCGATGAGGCCGATGGTCGAGAAGTGGTTGGCCCAGTAGGAGCCGCTGGCCTTCCTGATGCCCTCGAGGTAGTGCCTGGTGTAGGGGTAGAGGCCGCGCTCGGTGAGCTCCTCGACCGCCCTGCGCTTTAGCTCGAGCGAATCCCGCGAGAGCTCCATCACCTGCCTGAGCCGCCTGCGGAACTCGGCATCCCCGCCTCCTCTGGAGAGCCATGCTATCCTCGGGAGGTTGATCGTCACGACCCCGATCGAGCCCGTGAGAGGGTTGGAACCGAACAGCCCGCCGCCGCGCTTGCGGAGCTCGCGGTTGTCGAGGCGCAGCCTGCAGCACATGCTGCGCGCATCCTCCGGGTCCATGTCGGAGTTCACGAAGTTGCTGAAGTAGGGTATGCCGTACTTGCCCGTCATCTCCCATACCGGCCTGAGGTTCTCGTCCTCCCAGTCGAAGTCGCTCGTCAGGTTGTACGTGGGGATGGGGAAGGTGAAGATCCTGCCCTTCGAGTCGCCCTCCATCATGAGCCGGGCGAAGACCGCGTTGAAGAGGTTCATCTCCTCCTGGAAGTCGCCGTAGCGCCAGCCCGTCGGGCGGCCGCCCAGGAGCACCTCCTCGCCGGCCATCCGGGACGGCACCCTGAGGTCCATCGTGATGTTCGTGAAGGGGGTCTGGAAGCCCACCCTCGTTGGGATGTTCACGTTGAACAGGAACTCCTGCAGGGCCTGCCTGACCTCGTCGGCCGAGAGGTTGTCGGCCCTGATGAACGGCGCGAGCAGCGTGTCGAAGTTCGAGAAGGCCTGGGCCCCGGCAGCCTCGCCCTGGAGCGTGTAGAAGAAGTTGACGATCTGCCCGAGGGCGGTGCGGAGGTGCCTGGGAGGGGCCGACTCGATCTTGCCCCTCGCGCCTCGGAAGCCTTCGAGCAGCAGCTCGCGCAGGTCCCATCCCACGCAGTACGGGCCCAGGATGCCCAGGTCGTGGATGTGGACGTCGCCCGTGTCGTGGGCCTCCTTGATGGCCGGCGTGTAGATGCGCCCCAGCCAGTACCGCGCGGTGATCGAGCTGGAGAGGTAGAAGTTGAGGCCCTGGAGGGAGTAGTTCATGTTGGAGTTCTCGTTGACCCTCCAGTCCTCCTTCCCCAGGTAGTCGCCCACGAGGCCGTCGATGCCCCCTATGAGCCTGCCCACGTCCTTCGCCTCGGCCCTCTTCTCGCGGTAGAGGATGAACTGCCGGGCCGCTGCCGTGAGCTTGCGCAGGACGAGGGTCTCCTCGATGAAGTCCTGCACCTGCTCGACGGTGGGGATGGAACCCCTGCGGAAGAAGCTCATGTAGAGGGCCGCCTCGACCTGGTTCACGATGTCGGAGGCATCCTCGGGAGTCTCCGTGGACGAGAGCACGTTCTCTATCGGGCGGAGGATCTCGCCGCGGCGGTAGCTCTCCACCTCGCCAGTGGTCTTGCGAACGAGCCAGTCCATATGCAGGAACTCCGATGCTGTACGGTTTGCAGTCCGGCAACCCCGCTTCGATAATAGCCCGGCCGGGGCCCCCGTCAAGCCCGAAAACACAACATATTGTGGCGGCAGCCGGGCTGCCTGCCTATATGTTGCAGTGTCAATGCTCTGGCTCCGAACCCGTTTCACTGTCATGGAGGTCGCCCCGCCCCATGGGTCTCTCGATGGCTAAGAGGTACGGCCTGGTTTCAGTTGCGCTCTGGTCGACGGCTGCGACCGCGTTCAAGCTGGCCCTGGCATCCTCCGGGCCCTGCATGGTGGTGCTGTCGGCTTCCGTGGTCTCCCTCGCGTTCCTCGCCGTGCTGTGCGCCGCCAGGGGCGACAGGCTCACCTGGGGGATCATGCTGGAGGCCCTGCCCAGGGGGATCCTCAATCCCTTCGTCTACTACCTGGTCCTCCTCGAGGCGTACGACAGGCTGCCGGCCCAGATCGCGATGGTGGTCAACTACCTGTGGCCGGTGGTCCTGGTGCTTCTCCACGCGGCCCTTGGGAGGCTCAGGCTCCGCGCCGGGAGCCTGCTGGCCGTGCTGATAAGCTTCGGCGGCGTGGCGGTGCTGGCCCTGCTGGGACCCGGAGACGGCGGAAGGGCGGATACGGCAGGCCTGGCCCTCGCGCTCGCGAGCACCGTCATCTGGGCCTGCTACTGGATACTCGGCCTCGGCAAGGGCGGGGGCGCACCGGAGAGCGTCAGGCTCCTGGCGGGTTTCGCCTGGGGGGTGCTCTTCCTCGCAGTATACGCGGCAGTCACTGGAGGCTTCGAGATCCCGGGCACCATGGCGGCGCTGGCCGGTGTCTGGATAGGGCTCTTCGAGATGGGGCTGACTTACGTGCTCTGGTCGAGGGCCCTGGCGCTCGCGAAGGAGCCTGCGGAGGTCGGCAGCCTGGTCTACCTGACCCCGTTCCTGTCGCTCTGCTTCATAGCTCTCGTGCTGGGCGAGGAGATCAGGCCCGCCACGCTGCCCGGGCTCGCACTCGTGCTCGCGGGGATCGCCGTGCAGAGGCGGGTGGAGTCGCGGGGAAGGGCCCGCGGGGGCTCATAACGGCAGCCCTGCGACGTCCCCGGCGACCGACACGAACCTCGCACCCCGTGAGAGCCAGCGGGCCGCGGCGTCCCGGATCATCACGGGCGTCACGGCAAGGGTGGCACGGGAGTCCTCCACGTCCCTGTCCAGCCTCCTCCCGGTGGCTGCGGAGCCCAGCAGGTAGCCCGCCAGCGAATCGTAGTCGTGCAGGTTCATGGCCTTCCTGCCGACCGACGAGGCCTTGAACAGGTCGATCGTCTCCGTGTCGAAGAAAGTACCGGCTGCGCGGTCCAGCTCGTCCTCGATCATCTCAAGCACCCTTCCTGCGCTGTCGCGGGAGGTGGCGGCATACGCTATGAACCTGCCGTAGAGGCCGGTGCAGATGTAGTCGCAGCCCACCTGGTAGGCCAGCCCGTGCTGCTCCCTTATCCTCCGCTCCAGCCTGGAATTCATGCCGTCGCCGAGGACCCTCGACAGGAGGCGGAATGCATGATGGTCGGCCGCATCCCTCGCGGGGGCCTCCGCGCCCAGGACCACGGCGGCCTGGGTCCGGCCGTCCATCGCCGTCCTGATGCGCACTCCCTCCTCCGGCACCACGGGCGTCCATGACGGCAGCAGGGGTGATCCCGGACCGGCCCATCCCCCGAAGATGCCGGAAGCGTCAGCCAGGAGGCTGTCCGCATCGAACGAGCCCACCGCGACCAGGACCGAGCCCTCGGGCCTGGCACAGGCCGAGTGCAGAGAGACAACGTCCTCCCGTGCTATCCTCGACACCGATTCGCACGTGGGGACGCCCGACCGCTCCCGCTGGTCGGACATGGCGAAGGCGAGCTGTTCGACGGCCCTTCCGAAGGGCGTGTCGACCCTGTGGCCGATCTCGGCGACCTTCTCCTCCACGACCCTGGCCACGTCCTCCCGCCTGAACGCAGGCCGCATGACGAGATCCGCCAGGAACGAGAGCCCCGTGCGGATGTCGCGGGCGTGGAGCCCCGCGGCCGCGAAGGAGTACTCGCGGTCGGCCTCGTGCACGAACCCCGCGCCCGTCCTCTCCAGCCTCCTGTTGAACTCCAGGTAGTCCTCGGTTTCGTTTCCATAGGCCAGCGCCTCGACGCACACCGACGAGAGCCCGGAAAGCTCCCGCGGATCGGCGGCGGAAGCCATCGGGAAGGACAGGGCAAGGGAGACCAGGGGGAAGGTGTCGTCGCGCTTCATCAGTATCCCGAGGCCGTTGTCGAGCATCGCGGTCTCCACTCCGTCGCTGACGCTCGACGGCGGGACGGAGAGCATCTCTGCCGTTACCGGTATCCCGGGGAGGCCGGCCGGTTCGGGGGGTGCGATGTCGCCTGCCTTGTCCCGGACGCCCATCGCCGTCGAATCGGACCCGGAGCCCGATGGGATCAGCTCCGTCACCCAGGCCTTCGCCGGGTCGAGCCACCGCCTGCAGGCGCCAGCGAGGTCCGAAGGCGTCGCGCGCCGCACCTCGGAGGCGATCTTCGAGAACATGAAGGCGTCGCCGTGGATGAGGCCGGGCACCGCCAGGGCCCCCGCAGCACCGAAGGGGCTGGCGTTCTCCATCAGGTCGAGCACCTCGCCCCTGTTTCTCAGACTGTCGAACTCGCCGTCCGGAAGGGGGGCGGCACCCAGTGACGAGATCTCACGGAGGATCATCGACTCGACAAGTGCGATATCGGCTCCGGGGTAGAGCGAGGTCCTGATCTGGAAGAGCCCGGGGCATGCGGTGAATCCGATGTCGGCCGAGACTCCCAGCGCGAGGCCTCCGAGCACCAGCAGCTCGTCTAGCCTGCTCGACCGGGTGCCCGACAGCCAGTTGGCCGCCATGTCGAGGAGCGCCCAGTCGGGATGGCCCGGAGCGGGTGCCGGGAAGGAGATCGAAAGCCTGGGGATCGACGACGGGTGCTCGAAGGACGCCCTCCCGGGAGGGTTGAGCAGGCCTCCGGCCGGATAGCCAGCCCGTGCGCCGGCGGGCATGCACCCGAAGTGCAGCTCGGAGGCCCTCCTGACCCGGTCGGCGTCCACTCCGCCTGCGACGGCCAGGACGGCGTTGGACGCCCCGTAGAACCGGCGATGGAAGGCCGATGTGTTCGCACTGTCGAAGGACGCTATGTCGTGCTCGAACCCTATCACCGGGCTCCCGTAGGGGTGGCTCCGGTAGGCCTGTGCCGAGAGAACCTCCTCCATTGCGCCCGCCGCGCTCTCGACGCACGAGGTCCTGCGCTCCTCGAGGATGACGTCCCTCTCCCTGGCAACCTCGTCCGCGTCGAAGACCGGCGAGATCATCCTGTCCGCCTCGAGCTCGAGCGCGGCTTCGACGCCGGCGGCCGGCAGCACCTCGTAGTAGCACGTGAGGTCCCTCGAGGTGTAGGCGTTGGTCAGGCCGCCGAAGCTCTGGATGCGGCCCCAGAACAGGCTGCCGGGGAACCTCGCGGTGCCCTTGAAGAGCATGTGCTCGACCAGGTGGCTGAGCCCGCGCGTGCCGTCGCCCTCGAGCGCCGATCCGGCCCTTACGCATGTGAGAACCGCCGCGACGGGCGTGAAGGGCATGGGCAGGATCAGCAGCTCGAGGCCGTTCGGCAGAACGGCGCTCTCTACGTTGTCATGGATGTCCAGGGGATCCTCCAGTCGTGATGGGCTTCAGCGTAGGAGCACGGTCCTCGCCGTCAGCGGGAGGGAGCCCTGCCGCACGAGGATGGCGAGATAGAGCCCCGGGGGCGCCCCGGGGAGCTCGACAGTGAGTTCCGTGTCTCCGGCGGTGTCGTCCAGGGGTTCCTCGGCCACGACCCTTCCCGCACAGTCGTACACCAGCAGAGTGACCGCCCCGCCTCCATCCAGGCCCGAAAGGGCCAGGCGCATCGACCCCGAGCATGGGTTGGCCGCAACCATCGTTGCCTCCACCGGTTCCCCGCCGTCGGCGACTCCCTCGGGGTCCTGCAGGCATACCTCGACCGAGTGTCCCCCCGCAGACAGGGCCGGCAGGACGACGAAGAGCCGCGAAGACCTGGCCTCCCATGGTATCGAGACTCCGTCGAGCTTCACGTGGAGAACCGTTTCGCTGTCTGGCACGTCGGCCACGAAGGTGAGCCCTGGCCCGGCAGAGCCCTCGAAGTCTGCGGTCACGAGTCCTCCGGCGGTTCTCAGGGAAGTGAACGTGATGCCCGCCTCCTCTTCGAGGAACAGCCCGTAGTCCTCGGGGAACATCCAGCCGAAGTGGGGCATCTCCTCGAAAACGGAGCAGATGCTGTCTATCGCAGCGAAGACCGCAGGGTTCCCCCAGCCGAACATCCTGTCGGGATGGCTTCCCAGAAGGGCGTGCTTGCCTCTTTCCAGCACGGTGACAGCGTACTCGTAGGGAGCGGGCGGGTAGTCGCCCCACCAGACCGTGTTGCTTCCCCAGATAGAGCCTCCCGGCTCCTCGTAGTGCGACATGTACTGGTCGATGAAGGGCTCGCCGCCCATCTCCTCGTACCATCTGATCCCGTTGCAGTAGAAGTCGAAGCCGTATGCCGCCACGGCAGCGATGCCGCTCTGGCTCGTCCTGTGGCCGGGGAACCTCATGGCCCGTATCTGCGAGTTGTCGAGGCCGATCGCCGCAAGGTCCTGCCGGATCACCGCGAGCCTCTCCATGTGCTCGGCCGGTTCGTACGTGATGAACTCGTGGTACGGGTCCCACGCCGAGTCCGGGGAGGGCGTGTGGTGGTATCCGTGCGAGCCGAGGGTCACCTGGTCCGCCCAGGGCAGGGCGTCGTCCTGGATGTCGGAAAGCCACTGCCTGTACTCGGGCGGGGCGAAGTCCGCGAGGCGCCAGACGGAATGCCAGTGAGACCAGCTCTGCTCGCAGCCCTGCTCGGCCCACATCGAGTCGCAGTTCGGGGCCAGGATGGCGTCGGGCAGGATGATCCAGTTCATCTTCATGTCGGGGTGGTTCTCCAGAAGGGCGATGAGCCACGCCGAGACCCATTCGCCGCCCTCCGCCGATTCTGAGAAGGCCCAGAGAGTGGTGTCGGGGGGATGGCGGAACGGAAGGTCGTCGAGCATCCAGGAGGCGGTCCTCTCGAGCCCCGACGGATGGGCCGAGAGGTAGGACGGTATGAATCCGGGCTCGAGGGCTATCCTGAAGAAGCCTCGGACCTCCCTGCCGGCGGTGAGTACCGAGTGCAGGTCCGGCCCCACGGCGGTCTCACGGGGCGGTTCTGTGTCGAGGAACCTGAGGTAGAGCGCAGGCACGGGTGCCGGCGAATCGTCGAGGGCCAGTATGTCCAGGGCGGGGTTCGGGAAGACCATGCGTGCTTCCAGCAGCCCGTCCAGCCGGGACAGGCGGACCGCCTGATCGCCTGATATCCTGTGGATGCCGTGCGTCCCGGGCAGCTCGACCACCCTGTCGGGGCCGGACTGGTTGGAGAACGAGGCCGAGTCGAAGGGCATCAGGCTCATCCCCATTTCGAGGGGTTCCATGATCTGGGCCTCTCCCGTGGCTTCCAGGATTACGGAAACCTCCAGGCCGCGCCCCGCCAGGCGGTAAGTGACGCACACCGCTACAGGGAGCTCGTCCATCCCTGCGGCTAACCCCGAGGAGTAGAAGACCGCCTCGGAGTCCGAGAGCATCTCCAGGGTGCCGTCCAGGGGTGACAGGCTCCCGCAGCGCAGTGCGCAGAAGTCGCCGCCGGAAGCGAGGTCGATGCCGGTCGGGAGGTCTTCGAACCTCGTCACCGAGCCCGCCGGCGCATCGGAGCCCGAGGCCGTTATCTCGACCCGGACCTGCCCGTTCTCGAGCAGCACGGAGCGCATCCCGGCCGCCCCGGGGGCGGTTCCGGCCAGTGCTGCAGTGATGAACGGGACCAGCATCAGGCTCATCGCATCTACATCTCCGTCAGTTCGACAGCGGCTCCATGTCCTCCGACAGTCCCCCCGCGACAGATACGAACCATTCGCCGGCGCCGAGATACTCCTCCGCGGCACGCCCGAGGTCTTCGACGGAAAGTGCCAGGACCCGCTCCTCCCTGATGCGGTCGTAGTCCAGGGGGAGCCCGATGGCGGCGGTGCGTGCAAGGGTGGATGCCCTTTCGCCGTATGTCGTGCCCGACATGGCGCTCTCGCCCACGGTCATGGCCTTCTGGAGGTCCAGCTCGATCGCCTCCACATCGCCCGATGCCATCCTGCCGCACTCGAGGATCACGGAACCCAGTGCCTGCTGGGCGTAGTCGGCCCTCGTCGAGAGGTAGGCGGTGAAGAACCCGGCGTCCATCGACGCCATGTTCCAGCTTCCGACGTCGTATGCAAGCCCCTGCTCGTCCCTGACGGAATGGCCGAGCCTGGAGCCGATACCCGCCCCCAGGATGCCGTTCATGGCCGTGAACGCGTCGTACAGAGGGGTTTCGAGAGCCGGGCCCGGCACTCCGGCGAGGACGGCGGCCTGGACCCTCCCGGGCATGCTCACGACGGAAGTGTCTCCGGGCTGGGCGGAAAGAGCGGGTACCGCCAAATCGGGCAGGGGATCGGAAGGGTTCTCCCATCCCCCGAACCACTCCTCCGCAAGCGCCAGCGCAGTGTCGTACGTCACGTCCCCTGCGATCACCAGAACCGCCCCGCCGGGGCGGCAGCAGAGCCCGTGGAACTCCCTCACGTCGTCGTTCGAGATCGCCCCGAGCGTCTCCTCGGTGACGATCCGGGCTTCGGCCGGATCTGCGAGCATCATGCGGTCGAGCTGGTCCATCGCGACCCGGAAGACGCTCTCCCCGCGCTGCCTCACGCCCGCGGCCATCTCCTCCCTGCAGGTCTCGATGTCCGCATCCCTGAGGGCTGGGCGGATCAGCAGGTCCGACACGGATTCCATCACGAGCGGGAGATCCTCCGAAAGCGCGGTGACGGAACCGGATGCGTACTCGTCCCAGGATTGGAACTCGATGTAGGAGCCCTCGTCCTCGAGCCTGCCGTTGAAGCCGGCGTAGTCGAGATCGCCCGTCCCGTACAGCATCGCAGCCGCGGCCAGGCCGGCCATTCCGGCCTTCCCGGCCGGGCACATCCTCGATCCCATCGGTACCGTGAACGCGACGGACACGACCCCGAAGGTGTGGTCCTCGGACACAATCAGCGAGAGCCCGTTCGGGAGCGTCGTGGCCACGGCTCCATCGGACACCGACCTGCCCGAGGGGGTGAGCATCGAGGCAGGTATGTCGAGCCCGTCGTAGCTGATGTCCGAAGGCGCCTGGATGTCCACGGGCAGTGACTCCCTCGGACGCTCGGACATGTCGCCCGATCCCGTGGGCTCGAGCCTCGCCGTAGTGGAGTTGTCCCGCCTGAAGTACCTGGCGGCCGTCCCGGTGATGTCCTGCGGCGTGACCTGCATCGTCTCGTCGAGCCTGCGGTCGCCGAACGCCGGGTCGAGGTAGCATGCGCCGTTGTATGCGAGATTGATGGCTCTTCCTACGGGGCTCGACTCCTCCAGGACCGCTGCGGCCCTGGCCCGGTTCTTCAGCGCTTCGAGCACATCGCCCGGGAGGGGGTCGGCGGCGAGGGAGTCGAGCAGCCTCCAGACCGCGCTCTCGGCCTCCTCGAATCCCACCCCCGGCATCAGCGTGGCGCCTACGATGAAGAGTCCCGGATCCACCCCGGCCCCGTCGTACGCCCAGGCTTCCGAGGCAAGCCCCTCCTGCACCAGCGCCTGCTCCAGCCACGAGGAGCGGCCGTCCGAGAGCAGGGCCGAGATCAACCCCAGTTCGGCGTCGTCTTCCGAGGTGGCCTCGGGGACGTGGAACCCGAGCGCGATCCTGGCCATGGCCGAGGGATGGCTCACCTCGACGAGCACGGGTTCGGTCTGCGCGGGTTCTGCGGGGATTTCACGGGTGTGGAGGTCACCCGGGGCAGCGCCTCCGAAGAGCGAGTCGACCATCGCCAGGGCGCTTCCCGTGTCGACGTCGCCGACGATGACGAGCGTCGCGTTGTCGGGAGTGTAGAAGGAACGGTAGTATGCCGTGGCTGCCACGCTGTCGAAGATGGCCACGTCGCCTTCGTACCCAATCACAGGGTGCCGGTAGGGATGCACGGTGAAGGCGGCCCGGCTGAGCGCGTCGTAGAGCACGCCGTCGGGGTCGTCCATCGAGCTCATCCGCAGCTCGTCGAGTATCACGTTGCGCTCGGCCACGGCGTCCGAAGAGTCGAAGAGGGCGCCCTGCATCCTGTCGCTCTCGATCGCAAGCGCGTCGACCAGCCTCGACGAGGGAAGCACCTCGAAATAGAGGGTCACGTCGTTGCTGGTGAATGCATTGGCCCAGCCGCCATCCCTCTGGATGATCTGCCACAGCCTTTCCCCCGGCATCGATCCGGTGCCCCGGAACATCATGTGCTCGCAGAAGTGGCTCATGCCCCTGGCGCCGTCGGCTTCGTCGAGCGATCCGACGCCGTAGGCGATGGCGACCGCCACGACCGGGGAGTAGTGGATCTCCTGGACGACGACCCGCAGCGAGTTCGACATGAGCGTATCCGTCAACACGGCTTCCGCGGCGGGCCCTCCGGACAGGAGGGTGGCGGTCAGGAGGGCGGTAAGCATGGTTCGTTCTCCAGTCTGATCGGTTTTCGTGGCTTCGGGCCCTGCTGCCGGCCCGGGTTGCACCGGCACCATATCGGGCAACTATAATCGGTTTTACCTGAGGCTCCTCAGGAGGTCTGCCTTGGATCACACGAGGATAGTGTTCGTGACTGGCGGAGTGGTTTCCTCCCTGGGCAAGGGGATCACGGCTGCCTCGATAGCCCTTCTCCTGAAGCAGCGCGGCTACCGCGTGACGCTCCAGAAGCTCGATCCGTACCTGAACGTCGACCCGGGCACCATGTCGCCATACCAGCACGGCGAGGTGTTCGTGACCGACGACGGGGCGGAGACCGACCTCGACCTCGGCCACTACGAGAGGTTCGCCGGCATCCGGTGCACACGCAGCAGCAACTTCACCGCCGGGCGCATCTATTCCAACGTCCTGTCCCGCGAGCGCAGGGGCGACTACCTGGGCAAGACGGTCCAGGTCATCCCGCATATCACCGACGAGATAAAGGCCTCGATAATGTGCGGCTTCTCCGGGGGCGCCGACATCGCCATCGTCGAGATAGGAGGCACCGCGGGCGACATCGAGTCGCAGCCCTTCCTCGAGGCGATAAGGCAGCTGGCGGCCGAGGTGGGCAGGGAGAACTCCGTGTTCGTCCACCTCACCCTGATCCCGTATCTGAGGGCCTCGGGCGAGCTGAAGACGAAGCCCTCCCAGCAGAGCGCCGGGATACTCAGGGAGATAGGCATCATTCCCGACATCCTGATCTGCAGGACCGAGAAGCCTCTGGAGGAGGACCATTTCGAGAAGCTGGCGCTATTCTGCAACCTCCCCAGGAAGGCCGTAGTCCAGGAGCTGGACGTGACGGGCTCGATCTACGAGGTCCCCGTCCAACTCGCCGGGCAGCACCTCGACGAACTCATCCTGCAGAGGCTCGGCCTTCCCGAAGGGGAGCTCGACCTCTCGGAGTGGGAGGCGATGCTCGCCAGGGCCGTTGCGCCCGCCGGCGGGCAAGTGAGGATCGCAGTCGTAGGCAAGTACATGTCGATGAGGGACGCCTACAAGAGCGTCTTCGAGGCCATCCGCCACGCCGCCGCGGGAGCCGGGCTCCGTGTCTCGATCGAGGGCGTGGAGGCCGAGGATCTGGCCGGCCCCGGAGGGGCGTCGAAGCTCGACGGGATGGACGGGATACTCGTCCCGGGAGGCTTCGGCTACCGCGGGATCGAGGGCAAGATCGAGGCCGTGGCGAGGGCCCGCGAGGGAGGCATCCCGTTCCTCGGTATCTGCCTCGGGATGCAGTGCGCAGTGATCGAGACCGCGAGGAACAAGGCCGGCATGACCCAGGCCAACAGCACCGAGTTCGAGCCCGGCACGCCCTTCCCCGTCATCTCGCTGATGTCCGAACAGCAGGGCGTCACCGACAAGGGCGGCACCATGAGGCTCGGGGCATGGCCGTGCAGGCTCGCGGAGGGCTCGGCCGCCGCTGCGGCATACGGCTCCACCGAGATCTCCGAGCGCCACAGGCACAGGTTCGAGTTCAACCAGTCGTTCAGGGACGCGCTCGATAAGGCGGGGATGGTCTGCACCGGCCTTTCCCCCGACGGGACACTCGTAGAGGTCGTGGAAAGGCCCGGCCATCCGTGGTTCGTCGCCTGCCAGTTCCATCCCGAGTTCAAGTCGACCCCACTGGTCCCTCACCCGCTTTTCTCCGCCTTCGTCGAGGCCGCTGCCCGGAGGGCCTGCAGGTGAGCCTCCACGAGTACTGCGGTCTGTGCGGCGTCACCGGTGATGCCGAGGCTCTGGCTCTCGTGGCCGAGGGACTGCACGCACAGCAGCACCGCGGGCAGGAGGCCGCCGGCATCCTGGTGAGGAAGGACGGCGGGCTCGAGGTCCACAAGGGGCTCGGACTCGTGGCGCAGGTGATGGGAGGGGTGCCGGAGGACTGGAGAGCCGGCGGGATCACGGCGGCGATGGGCCACGTGCGTTACGGAACCTTCGGCAGCGGCTCGGTGCTCAACGCCCAGCCCCTCCTGGTGAGCATCAACGGCAACCAGACCGGCATCGCGCACAACGGCACGATCAGCAACGCCTCGGTGCTCAGGGCCGATCTCGAGAGACAGGGCGCGATATTCCAGACCAACTCCGACACCGAGGTCGTGCTGCACCTGATGTCGCGCAACCTCGAGGCCTCTGGCCACGACATGGGCACAGCGCTCGAGATGGCGCTGGGGTCACTAGAAGGGGCCTTCTGCCTGCTGCTCATGACGATGGAGGGCATGTACGCAGTCCGCGATCCGCTCGGGTTCAGACCTCTCAACCTCGGCAGGATCACCGGGGGCGGATGGGCGGTGGCGAGCGAGACCATCGCGTTCCCGCTCTGCTGCGCCGAATACGTCAGGGAGATCGAACCGGGCGAGATCCTGTTCCTCCCCTCCGGCCCGGGGGAGCCCTCCTCCAGGAGGTTCGGTGCCAGGCACGGCCTCTTCGGCGGAAGCGACAGGCTGGCCCAGTGCATCTTCGAGCACGTCTACTTCGCCCGGCCGGGCAGCTACGTCTTCGGCGACAGCGTGTACGAGGTGAGGCTCCGGATGGGGGCCAGGCTCGCGGTCGAGTCTCCCGCGGCATGCGACGTGGTCATGCCCGTGCCCGACAGCGGCATGTTCGCGGCGATAGGCTACTCGCGGCAGCTCGGCATCGAGTTCGACATGGGGTTCACCAGGAACCACTACGTCGGCAGGACCTTCATCGATCCCACGACCGCCAGGAGGGCGGCGATGGTGACGCGCAAGCTCCAGCCCATCCCCGAGGCGGTGGAGGGCAGGAGGATCTGCGTCGTGGAGGACAGCATAGTCAGGGGCACCACCAGCAGGGCCAGGATAAAGGCGCTCCGCGAGGCCGGCGCCAGCGAGGTCCACATGCGGGTGAGCTGTCCGCCGCACAGGTTCGGCTGCTATTTCGGCATCGACTTCCCTGAGCCCTCCCAGCTCATCGCCAACAAGTTCAGCGTGGACGAGATCTGCGGCCTGCTCGACCTCGACTCGCTGGCATACCTCTCGGAGGAGGGGATGCTCGGCTGCGTGAAGGCCCACAGGCCATCCGACTACTGCACCGCCTGCTTCAGCGGCGACTACCGGGTGACGCCGCCTTCTTCGGGCGGCATACCGAGATCCTGCGGAGGATGAGGGGATGATCCATGCCAGAGGCGTCGCGATCCTCGATTTCGGCTCCCAGTACACCCAGCTCATAGCCCGCAGGACCAGGGAGGCGGGGGTCTACTGCGAGATCTTCCCGGGAGACGCACCCCTCGAGCGGATCCTCTCCATCGAGCCCTCCGCCATCATCCTCTCCGGAGGGCCGAGCAGCGTGTACGAGGAGGGATCGCCCCGGCCGGCGCCGGGCGTCCTCGAATCGGAGCTCCCCATACTCGGCGTCTGCTACGGGATGCAGCTTCTGGCGCTCCACGACGGCGGATCGGTCGAGGGCGGGGATGCGCGCGAGTACGGGCCTGCCAGGGTGAGCCCGGTACCCGGTTCCGCTCTCATGCTCGGAATAGGCGACGGGCTGACGGCCTGGATGAGCCATGGCGACAGGGTCACCGCCATGCCCCCGGGCTATGCGCTGGCCGCCTCCACTTCGAGCCTTCCTGTAGCAGCGATGGAGAATCCATTCCGCCGCAGATACTGCGTACAGTTCCACCCCGAGGTGGCCCACACCGAGTTCGGCGCGCAGGTGCTCTCGAACTTCCTCTTCTCGATCGGGGGGCTCCTGCCCGACTGGAGCATGGAGAGGTTCAGGGGGGAGGCGGTCGAGCGGATCAGGACGGAAGTGGGGCCGGGGGGCAGGGTGATACTCGGCCTCTCGGGCGGGGTCGATTCGTCCGTGGTGGCCGCGATGCTCCACGAAGCGGTCCCCGACCGGTTCACCCCCATCTTCGTCGACACCGGGCTGCTCCGGAAGGGCGAGCGCGAATCGGTTGAGGACACCTTCAGAGGGCACTTCGGGATGGACCTCGTCACGGTCGACGCGTCACGCGAGTTCCTGTCGGCCCTCTCGGGCGAGGCGGACCCGGAGCGCAAGCGGAAGATCATCGGCCGCGTCTTCATCGAGGTGTTCGAGAAGGCCGCCCAGGGCGTCGGCGGAGTGACGCACCTGGCCCAGGGGACTCTGTATCCCGACGTGATCGAGAGCGTCTCGTTCCGCGGGCCGTCGGCCACCATCAAGAGCCATCACAACGTCGGCGGCCTGCCCGAGCGGATGAACCTCCGTCTCATCGAACCCCTCAGGGAGCTCTTCAAGGACGAGGTCAGGCGGCTGGGCCGCGAACTCGGGCTTCCTCCGCACATTCTCGGGAGGCACCCCTTCCCGGGGCCCGGCCTGGCGGTGAGGATCCCCGGGCCAGTAGAAGCCCGGGATCTCGAGCTCCTGAGGGAGATCGACGCCGTCTTCACCGGCTACCTCGTGGAGAAGGGGCTGTACGACTCGATATGGCAGGCCTTCGCCGTGCTCCTGCCGGTCCGCACCGTAGGAGTGATGGGGGATCAGCGCACGTACGAGCGCGTGGCCGCCCTCAGGGCCGTGACATCCACCGACGGCATGACGGCCGACTGGTACAGGATGGATCCCGCACACATGGCTGCCGTCTCCTCCGAGATCGTCAACAGGGTGAGCGGCGTGAGCAGGGTGGTCTACGACATCTCCTCCAAGCCACCCGCCACCATAGAGTGGGAATGAGCCGGAGGCCGGGATGGGCGTCTTCCTGAAGCACACGGCTGGCCGCGAGATCAGGGGCTACGCCGGCATGCTGGCCGGATCGGTGCTCTACGGTGCCGCATACTCGTGGTTCCTCTTCCCGTTCCGTGTCTCTCCGGGCGGTGTGGGAGGGCTCTCCCAGATCCTCTACAGATTCACATCCCTCCCCGAGAGCTTCTGGATGCTATGCTTCAACATCCCGCTGTTCATCCTGGGATGGATCTCCATCGGGCGGCAGTTCGGCCTCAAGAGCTTCGTCGGTGCGATGGTCTCGACAGGCATGTGCTGGGTCTTCATGCCCTCTCACTTCTCGTTCCTGCCCGACTATGCCTCGCTCGTCCACAACCTCGCCGGGGCGGGCGAACCGGCGCGGCTCGCCTTCTTCCTGGACGGCCGGAACCCCGTCGACATCCTGCTCGCGAGCATAGCCGGATCGACGGGTCTCGGGATCGGCCTCGGCATCATCTTCAGGTTCGGCGGATCCACCGGGGGGACCGACATACCGGTGGCCATCCTCAGGAAGTACACAGGGCTCTCGATGAGCAGCGGCTACTGGGTGGTCGAGTCGCTCATCATCCTCGCGTCGGGCTTCGCCTTCTCCGACGCCCCCCTCGTCATCTGGGCCTACCTGAACCTGTTCCTCTGCTCGAGGATGACCGACCTGGCGGCCGAGGGGATGCCGTACGTGAGGGCGGCCTTCATCATATCGTCGAAGTCTGAGAGCATACGTGACGCGATCCTCGAGGAACTCGACCGCGGCGTCACCTTCCTCAAGGCCGAGGGCGGCTTCGCCCGCAGGCCCAAGGAGGTTATCTACGTCTGCGTCCACAGGCGTCAGGTCAGGCTCCTCGAGGAGATAGTGAGGAGCATCGATCCGCATGCGTTCATGGTCCTGCACGACGCGTACGACGTGATGGGATACGGATTCAGGAGGCGGACGCTCGCCTTCGACGACCCGCAGGAGTGAGGTGCCCGACATTGTCGCCGGCTCCGCCGATGCTATCTTTCGCATTACGACGAACCGGGAGGCTCTATGAAGAAGACGGCGGCCGTTCTGGCAGCTCTGCTCACCCTGTCGTGCGGCTCGGATCCAGCGGGCGGCGGGATGGAGGACAGCGACTACTTCCCCCATGGGATGGCATCCTACTGGGATTATGAACGGAACGGGACGGTCGGCGGCCAGTTCGTCGCCCACGGCAGCCGCCTGACCACCGTCACGGGGCTGGCGGAGACGGGCGGTTCGGACCTCGTGGAGCTCACCACGGCCGGCACCGACACCATCTTCACCGATACCCTCCAGATAGTCACCCCGCTCGGGGGTGTCTCCGCCTTCAGGATCGACGGATACGGGGTGTGGTCCTTCACCGATACACTCATGACCGATTCTCTGCAGCTCGCGAGGTTCCCTCTCACCGAGGGCGACACGTGGGCCGCTTCGCCCGACGTCGCGGCGGAGGTCGTCTCCATGGAGGAGACCGTGACCGTCCCCGACGGCACCTTCGAGAACGTGCTCCACATATCCACCACCGAGGTCGACACGCTGGGCATCCAGACCGTCGACGACTACTGGTACGCCCCGGGCGTGGGGCTCGTATCTCACGGCAAAATCATGCAGAACGGCCCGCTGGTCCTCTACGAGCTGTCGGAGGATCTGGTCGGGCACCTGACGTTCTGACGCCGGCCGGCACCGCGGCCGTCTGGAGGAAGCAGATGAGTTCCAAAGCAGCGTTTGCGGCGTCGGCTCTCATGGCGATGATGTTCTGCTCATGCGGCGATATCGACGCCGGGGGTCCCTTCGCCCCCGAAGAGCAGGCCGGGGCGGAGTACTTCCCCTTCGCAGAAGGTAACTCCTGGCGGTACATCCGCACCGGAGAGGGCTCGTCGGACTCCCTCGAGTACACGGTCACCGGCATGTCCTCCGTCTCGGTCGCGCGGATGACCATGCATGCCGGGGGCTTCGAACTCGCCGTCGTCTACAAGGCCGGGGCCGACACCCTTCACTTCGAGACCGGCGACGAGCCCCAGATACCGTACTTCTCGACGGAGTACGTCCATGTCTCCGAGTCGATCGTGGAAGCCTTCGCCGACACAGTGAGCACGACTCCTCTCTGGACCATCCCCCTGCCGCTCTCGGAAGGCGACACATGGCTGTTCAGGAGGCGCCCGACGGACATCTTCGCGACCGTGCAGTCCCTGGGCGGGAACTGCCAGACCCAGTTCGGGGAGTATTCCGACGTACTCGAGATCGAGGCCTCATGGGAGCCCGACTCTGCATCGACGAGGACGATGATCTGGTTCGACGCCCCCGGGACCGGCACCGTGGCCCTGGTCGACTCCGTCGCTTCGAAGCAGGAGGGCGGAGACTGGTGCGCGCTCAGGGATGAGATGAGGTTGTTCTCGCAGGGCTCCGGATTCTAGGGGGGAGGGCATCGTGGCCGGGAACAGGGGGTTCTTCGGTTCTCTCTTCGACTTCTCGTTCAGATCCTTCGTCTTCCCGAAGCTCGTGAGCTTTTTGTACTTCGTGCTGTTCGCGCTGCTCACGCTGTGCGCGGCGGGGATCATCGCAGGCGCCTTCCTGGGGTACGCGAGCGAGTACGAGGTCTCTCCGTGGATCGTGCTCGCAGTCACTCCGTTCGTCTACCTGCTGTACCTCGTGATCCTGAGGATGGGGCTGGAGACGGCCATCGTGCTTTTCAGGATCTACGAGAACACCACCAGGATCGCGGAACGGGGGCAGGAACAGGTACAGGGCCAGGGCTGATCGCAGAGCGGCAGGCCGGGTTCCGTCGTGGCTCTCTACGACGCCCACTGCCATCTGACTGCGGAACCGCTCGCATCCCGGCTCGATGACGTGCTGCGGCGTGCCCGGGACGCCGGAGTGAGTGACATCATGGTCCCGTCGGTGGACAGGGCGTCATGGGGCGCCGCCGGAGCCCTCGGAGGCCGCGAGGGTGTCCATCTCGCCCTCGGCCTGCATCCCTGGTCCGCTTCGGAGGGTCTCGACGTCCCCGAGCTCCGCGAGGAGCTTGCGCGCCTGTCGTGCCTTGCCGTGGGCGAGATCGGGCTGGACTGGGCCGAAGGATGCCCGCCCAGGGACGTTCAGACGGGTGTTCTGGAACCGCAGCTCGCGCTTGCATGCGATCTGGGCCTCCCGGTCATCCTCCACTGCAGGCAGGCCTTCAGCGACCTCCATTCCGTCATCTCGGGCTTCCTCCCCGGGCTCAGGGGTGTCCTTCACGCGTTCTCGAGGACTCCGGCAGAAGCCGATCCCTTCCTCGACGCCGGGTTCCTCCTTTCCTTCGGAGGGGCGGTGACGAGGCCCGGTGCGAGACGCGCCCACGCCTCGGCGGCATTCGTTCCGCCCGACATGATGCTGCTCGAGACGGACGCACCGTCGCTCGGAGTCGAGGGGATCGAGCCGGGAGGGACCGAGCCGATGCATGTCGCCCTCGTGGCCGGAGCCGTCGCCCGCATCAGGGGGGTGACCCCTGAATCCGTGGCCGGGACGACGGCCGCGAATGCCCGGAGGCTTTTCGGTGGCTGACTGGGAGCGGTTCGCGAGGACCCGCGAGTTCTTCGGGCCGGAAGCCTTCGAGAGGATAAGGAGTTCGACAGTCGCGGTGATCGGCCTGGGCGGAGTGGGCAGCCACGCCGCCGTCTCGCTCGCGCGGAACGGAGTCGGCCGGCTCATCGTGGTAGACTCTGACGTTATCACGGAGAGTTCGCTCAACAGGAGCCCCTTCGCCTGCCCGTCCGACGTCGGCTGTCCGAAGGCGGAGCTGATGGCTCGCCATCTCGCGTCGGCATGCCCGGACACCTCGGTGGTACCGCTGGTCCTGTTCCTCGATCAGGATAATGCCGGAGTCGTCCTGGATCGCGGGCCCCGCATCGTGATCGACTCGATAGACTCGCTCAACCCGAAGGTCGCCCTGCTTGCGGCCTGCGTGACGGGTGGGACGCCCGTCGTGAGCAGCATGGGGGCATCCAGGAGGATGGACCCATCGAAGATCGTGGTCGACGACATCTCGAAGACCAGCGTCTGCCCGCTCGCGAGGAAGGTGAGATCCTACCTGGGGAGGCGGGGGATCAGGACAGGCATCAGGTGCGTCTTCTCGACCGAGGTCCCGCCGGTGGAGGCCGGCCCGCCGGACGACAGCGAGATGCTCGAGAGGAGGGGACGGATCAGGCGGAGGCTCCCGGGGATCGGCCCCCTGCCGGGGATGTTCGGATACGCCTGCGCCGCGGAAGCTCTCCGCCTCCTCGCCCGCCCGGCCCCTCGTCCGGTGTCAGCTCGTCCGGTGTCAGAGGAAAAAACGTAAAGTACTCAAAATCAGTGCATCGAACTATTGTAGACATGTAACAATGCGCCACATTGATGCGCCATATTTCGCAAAAAGCCAGACAGTATCGTCGATGTAGCGTAAGGGTTGTACCGCTAGGCATCCGCTTATGTCTAGAAAGGTGTGAGTACTTTACGTTTTTTCCTCTGACACCGGACGGAACGCGACGGGTAGCGCTACAGCAGGTTTCCGCAGGAGACCTGCGAGTGCGCGTGCCATGATTGCCCGCAAGGCGGGCTAACGGCTGAAGTGGCTGGAGGAATGGTCTCTCGCATGTCATCGATTCCGCCCTGCGGAATCGACGGGTAGCGCTACAGCAGGTTTCCGCAGGAGACCTGCGAGTGCGCGTGCCAT
>CAZMAT010000012.1:0-23567 GCA_964564435.1 uncultured bacterium | reverse complement strand
TGCCCGCAAGGCGGGCTAACGGCTGAAGTGGCTGGAGGAATGGTCTCTCGCATGTTCGCTTCGCGAACATGCTGGCGACGCCGCCATGCCCGCTCAGCGGGCATGGCGGGAACGTGTGGGAATCGAACCCACCCAGGGTGGTTTGAGCACCCGGCGCCGGATTTGAAGTCCGGGAGGGACACCAGCCCCCTTCCGCTCCCGCGCTGCCGCGAAGATGCCTCTGCCCGGCCCGGTGTCAAGTCTCACTTGCACCGGAGACCCGCTGGCTATAGCTTATCAAGGGGGGGAGGGCGTGATGCCTGAAGACGCGCGGACAGCGCTGGACGGGCTCGTCAGGGCTGCGTTGAACCAGAAGGACATCCAGTCCATGATGGGGTCGTCCATCTCCAGGATGTCGCAGATGGAGGCTGCGGAAGCCGCCTCGGTCATCTCCGCCCTCGACTCCGACTGCATCTCCTCGGCCGACAGGGCTTCGCTCTTCCTTGCCCTCCTCGACTTCTCCACGCTGCAGTCCAGGCTGTCCACCGGGGCACTGGAGCCTCAGGCGCTCCGTTCGGCCATGATCCCAGAGGATCCGCACATGGCGGAAGCCTGGGCGAGGCTGGAGGCTCTGCAGCCCGGCGGCAGGATCTATGCGATGGCGAAGGTCTCCCTTCTCCTCGAGGTCTATTTCCTGCTCAACCGCGAACTGAAGGACTCGTCGCTCGAGCCGGAGCACTCGTCAGGGGCCGCGATCGCTCTCAGAGTGCTCGCCGATCTGAAGCCCGGAGGCCCCGACCTGTCCCTCGAGACCGCCGTGTTCTCCCAGGCCAGCCAGCGGCTGCTGACCGAGGTCCTCGAAGAGCTCGACTTCATACAGCGGGAACGAGGCAGCTGGTCCTACAGGCTCGACGACACATCCTCCACGAGGCTCTCGCAGGCGAGGAACCTGCTCAGCTACCGGAGCGCGTCGGCGACGCTCTCGCCCCTGGCCCTGACCAGGGCCGCCGAGAACATGGTCAAGAGGCTCGGCTTCATAGTGAGGGCCACCGGCATGTATCCCTCGGGACATCCCGCGATCGCGCCATCCGTCGAGGGATTCCTCGAAGTCCTGGGAAGCTTCTTCTCGACCGGCCCGATGGTCACCCTGAGCGCCATCGGCGGAGAGCTGATGGTGAACGACCTCCAGGTCCGGCGCAGGGGAGGTTCGGTCGACGCTCTCCTGAAGGACATGTCCGACCGCGGTGTCAGCAGCATCACGTTCCAGAACGACACCGACGCCGAGAACGTGATGAGGTTCTCGAACGTCTTCAACAAGGCGCCGGTCTACATCAAGGAGCACGGCGGCCTCGCCTCTCTCCTCGAGAGGAGGGAGGTCTCCTCGATAACCGTCGACCAGTACCGCTACGCGCTGGTATCGAAGGACGGAACCGTGATGGGGGGCACTTCCGCCCCCCCCGAGGACACGACCCTCGAGAACATCATCTTCACCGAGCTCGTCGACAGGCTGGAGAGGGGGGACACGATAAGGGACCTCCCCGACGAGGAGCTCGGCATGGCCTTCAAGAAGGTAATCCAGGAGTCCATGAGCGGCGTGGACAAGCAGAGGGGGCTTCTGGCGAGCTTCGTCGCGGCGCTGGATCCGGGCATCCTCGAGAAGGGCATCCTGGCGAGACGGGACATCCAGAAGGAGATCGCCTGGAGTGCGCTCAGGAAGATCATCAGGCTCCGCCTCGGCGAACTCGACAGCACCGACGAGGACGTCAGGCTCGAAGCCACCGACAGGCTCCTCGACCTCGTCATCACCGGCATCGAGCGCAACAAGGACAACACCGTCGTCCAGATCATCGACATGATCTCCAGGAGGCTGCCGATAGAGACATCGCCGGACACCCTCTACACCTCGATCATCCTCATCGGCGCCGCCTGCGAGGCCCTGATCTCGCGGGGAAGGTTCTCCACCGCCGAACTGGCGGCCGAGTCTCTCGAGAAGACCAGAATCCTCGACCTGACGATGCCCGAGCTCGTTTCAGCGCGAAGAAGGGCGCTGGCAGAGGCTCTGAGGCGCATCGACACCCCGGAGGTCGGCGAGAAGCTGGTCGATTCACTGCTTTCCTACAACGAGATAGTGGCCAGGCAGGGCGAGACCCTGGCGGGGAAGCTCGTGCTCCGCAACATGACGACGAAGCTGCTCGACGTCTTCAACGAGCCGGACAGGCATCAGCGCGCCAGGGCGTTCCGCGTCCTCAAGAAGATCGGCGCGAGGGTGGCTCCCGTCCTAATCGGAAGGCTCAGGAGACTGCAGATGGCCTACGAGACTCCACGAGAGCCGGAGACCCAGAGGCTCATGGACGAGGACTGGTTCGTCGCGAGGAACGTGATCCAGATCCTCGGCGAGCTCAGGCTCCCCGAATCGGTCGAGACCCTGAGGAGGCTCACAGGCGATCCCGACGAGAGGATCAGGGAAGTCGCCCTCATCGCGTACTATTCCGCCGACAGGGTAGATGCTGCCGTCAGGGCCAGGGAGATGCTTAGGGATGCATCCTCACAGGTGGCCTCGGTGGCCATAGAGCTGCTGGGGGCCGAACTGCAGAGATACCCGGAGCTGACGCAGGACCTCAAGGGAGCCTTCAACGCCAGGCCGGGCCTGCGGCGCACCGTGTTCGCCGCCTTCAGGAAGACGCCCGGGATCGCCCCCGTGAGGGCCTTCCTCGTACAGGGATTCCAGGATCCGGAGGGAATGCCCTTCGGGGATGCCGATCTCGCCGAGACAGCTCTCGAGATCCTGCGGGAAGGCGGCAGGGCCGAGGATGGGACCGCGCTCAGAGCCTTCCTGAAGACGGCAGCGTCGAAGGGGCTGACCAGGAAGAGGGGGGCGTTCCGCGCCGTGCTCTCATCTCTGGATACCCTGGCCAGGGAGCTGGAGGCCAGGGCCGCCGACTCGACGGAGAGGCCCCCCTCGGCCCAGGTCTAGACCCACCATGTGACCAGCCCCGGTTCGATGACCGTCCCGAACCTCCTGTGGCTCGGGAGCACCCTGACGGTGAACCCCTGCGTGCCCGACCTGGCCGACGTGAAGCTCCCGGCGAACACGAACCGGCCGTCCTCTGTCCCGCTGAATGCGATGCGTTCGGAAGTCGTCCTGCCGAGCACCTTGTCTCCCGTCACCATCCCCGAGTGCACCTCGACCGCGAGGTCGTCGGGGTCGAGGCCCTGGGCGGAGATCACTACTCTGAGAGGGATCACGTCCCCGACGGTGACCGTGTGATCCTCGTCGGGCGAATCCACTCGCTCGATGATGACCGAGGGCCATGCAGCACGCACACGGGCCTTCCACGACGCGAGATCCCTGGCCCCGGCGCCGGAATCGGACGCGAGAGCCTCCCAGCCCTCGTAGGCCGGGATGTAGAATCGGTCGGCGTACTCCGCCAGCATCCTGTTCGTGTTGAAGACGGGGCAGATAGCCTTCATCGACTCCTTCATCATCGCGATCCATTTGCGAGGCAGACCGTCGTCCTGCCTGTCGTAGAACATCGGTGCTATGACGTTCTCGATGCGGTCGTAGAGGGCGGTGGTCTCGACCCTGTCCTGAACCTCCGGATCGTCGTAGCTCTCGCCGCGGCCCACCAGCCAGCCGGTTTCCGGCGTCCAGGCCTCGTCCCACCAGCCGTCGGGAACGCTGCAGTTGAGGACGCCATTCATGGCCGCCTTCATGCCGCTCGTCCCGCTGGCCTCGAGGGGCCGTCTGGGGACGTTGAGCCAGACATCGACGCCCTGCACGAAGTGCCTGGCCATGTCCATGCTGTAGTCCTCCAGATAGACGAGCCGGCCGTAGATCCCGTCCTTCATGCTCATGTGGACGATCTGGCGGATCATCTCCTTGCCGCCGTCGTCGTGGGGGTGGGCCTTGCCCGCGAAGACTATCTGGACCGGCCTCTCGGGATGGTTGAGGAGCCTCGCGAGCCTCTCGGGATCCCCGAACAGGAGGGTCGCCCTCTTGTAGGTCGCGAACCTCCTCGCGAAGCCGATCGTCAGGACATCGGGGTTGAGCACCGGCACCTCGGAGAACCTGTGGCTCTGCTGGCCCATGCTGGTCTGCTGCGTGCGCCACCTCTCGCGGACGTAGGTGACGAGGCGTTCGCGGAGCCTGACATGCCCCCTCCAGAGCTCGGAGTCGGGTATCGCGGAGATGTTCCTCCAGCATGCCTCGTCGCGCGGCGTGCTGGGCCACCTCGGACCGATGTAGCGGTTCAGTATCCGCGTCATCTCGTCGGATAGCCAGGTGTCGATATGGACGCCGTTGGTCACGTGCTCGATGGGCACGTCGTCCTCCGGGAGGCCCGGCCACACCTGCTTCCATATCGATCTGGACACACGGCCGTGCAGGCGGCTGACCCCGTTCCTGTACCGGGAGTGCCTGAGGGCGAACACCGTCATGGAGAAGTCGCCCCCCGCGCCGGCGGTGCGGCCGAGTTCGAGGAACGACTCGAGCGACATGCCCAGGGCGTCCAGATAGGGTCTGAGATAGTTGTCGACGAGTTCGGGAGAGAACTCCTCGTTGCCGGCAGGAACCGGGGTGTGGGTCGTGAAGACGCTGCCGGCCACCGCCAGCTCCCGGGCCTCTCCGAGCCCGAGCCCCTCGCCCATGAGCTGCCTGATCCGCTCCAGCACCATGAATGCCGAATGCCCCTCGTTGGCGTGGCATACCGACGGGCGCCGGCCCATGGCCTCGAGCGCGCGGAGACCGCCTATGCCCAGGACTATCTCCTGGCGGATCCTCATGTCTCGGTCACCCCCGTAGAGGTGACCGGTTATCTGCCTGTCGGAAGGCGTGTTCGAAGGGAGATCGGTGTCGAGGAGGTAGAGTATCGTGCGGCCCACCCTCACCATCCACACCGCAGCCGACACGTTCCTGCCGTCGAGCGGGAGGGTGATGACCACGGGCCTGCCGTCCCGGTCGACGACGGGGTTCACCGGGGTGTTGGAGTAGTCGTTGACGAAGTACCGTTCCTGCTGCCAGCCGTCGCTGTTCAGGTACTGCCCGAAGTAGCCCTGCCTGTAGAGGAGCGAGACGCCCACCAGCGGCAGCCCCAGCTCGCTCGCGCTCTTCAATGTGTCGCCGGCGAGCACGCCGAGCCCTCCGGAGTAGATCGGGAGGCTCTCGTGGAGGCCGAACTCCATCGAGAAGAACGCCACCAGCAGGTTGTCCAGCGCGCCCTGCCTATGCTCGAACGCCCTGTCGAACCAGGTGGGGCGCCCCATGTAGTCCTCGAGCCTGCCGGCCACTTCGTCGAGGTTGGAGATGTAGACGCTGTCGGCGGCCAGCTCCTCGAGCCTCTTCTGTTCCGCCCGGCCGAGGAGCAGCACGGGGTTGTGAAGGGTCTCCTCCCAGAGCCTGCCGTCTATCCATCGGAAGAGGTCCACCGCTTCGGGATTCCATGTCCACCAGAGGTTGTAGGCGATGGTCCTGAGAGCGGACAGACGCTCCGGTATGCGGGGAACGACCTTGTAGACCCTTGTCTGCACGGCGAGTCCTTTCGGCTTTCGGCGGCATGCCGGGAAACCCGGAACCGCAAGCTAGGGAACTGCGGTCCTCTCCGTCAAGGAACCACCCGGGCTGGCACTCCCGCCGCCTGTCCCGGTAGAATCGGGAGAGGAGCGTGACATGAACAGACTGGCGATCGCTGCGTTGATCCTCGCCGCCACCCCCCGGGAGGCGGTGTCCGGCAGCCTCGAGTGGACGGTGAGCTTCGACCCAGGGTCGCTCACTCTCGGCCGGGACGGCTGCTTCACTCTCGTCCAGGCCGACGGCATGCAGATCGGAGGCAATCCCGGCACCCCGCTCCTGCCATCCCGTCCGGTGGCCTTCGTCATCGATCCCGGAGCCGTCGATGTCGAGTTCACCGTGAGCTTCTCGGACCCGGAGAGGGTGAAGGTGCCTTCGGCGCTTTCGCCGGCGGGGACGCCGGGTCCGATCGGAAGCGGGCGGAGCAGGTCTTCCCGCACCCCCGACCCTTCGGTCTACCTGTCGGAGGATCCCTGGCCACGGTCGGGCGTCTCGGGTGAGCGGACGGGCCGTCTCGGAGGCTTCTCGGTCGCATCCTGCGTGATAACGCCCTGGGAGTACAGGCCTCTCTCGAACGAACTCACCCTCTTCAGGACGGCCAGCGTCAGGCTCGAGTGGAACGGGCCCGCTCCAGTTAATCCTCTCACCGGCGAGCAGATCCGGTCGGCGGAAGCCAGGGTCGCCCTCCTGGTGGACAACGCAGAGGAGGTCGCATCGCACCGCCCCCCGGAGAGGCCCGGAAGGGCCGGCGACGCCGTGTGGACGGCGATCTGCGACAGCTCCTTCACGGGGGCGCTCGAACCCCTGAGGACGATGTGGGAGGATTCCCTGGGCTCGGCATCCATCCTCACGATCCAGGAAATCGAGCAGACCTCGGCGGGAGCTGATTCGGCGGAACGCCTCAGGAACGCGATCCGTGATCTCTGGCTCGAGCACGGGGCCGTCTACGTCCTGCTCGCGGGAGACGAGAGCCTGATCCCTGTCAGATGGATCCATACCGAATGCGAAAGTCTCGTCGATTACGCTCCCGTCGACCACTACTTCAGCGACCTCGACGGCGACTGGGACCTTTCCGGCGACGGTGTGTACGGCCAGCCGGAGGACTCCCTCGACCTCTACATGGACGTCCTGCTCGGCAGGGCCCTCTTCGCAACCGCCGGACAGGCGGATGTATTCGTGCAGAAGACCATCGCGTACGCAACCGATCCCCCGGAGGGCTCCTGGAGTACAACGGCCCTCCTCTGCGGGGCCATGCTGTTCCCGGAGATCGGCTACATCGGGGGGAAGAGCTGCGACACCCTCTCCACGGCGCTTCCGGCCGGCTGGGATGTGGTCAGGGTGTACGAGGAGCCGTCCGTGCTCGACGGCAGCGACACCCACATCGAGTATCTCCAGGACGGGACCGGCTGGAACTACTATGCCGCGCACGGGAACGTGAACGGCGTCTGGTGGAAGTACCCGCCCTACACGATGATGAGCGTCAGCCTCGCGAAGGAGCTGTCGAACGGCCCGAGGACAGGCATCCATACCAGCATAGCCTGCCACCCCGGCGACTTCACCGACTTCCTGCAGTGCTGCGCCGAGGCCCTGCTCCAGAACCCCGACGGCGGAGCCGTCTCCGTGACATTCAACACCTCCTACGGCTGGGAGGGATACTGGCCCGAGATGGGCGCGAGCGAATGGATGTGCATCCTGTTCACACGGTCCGTTTTCGTCGATCATCTCCCGACCCTGGGCGATGCCTTCGCCTCTGCCAAGGATCAGAGGATCCCCTACATCCATGGCCCGTTCGACCGGAACCTGCAGTCGATCCTCTCCTGGACGGCCTTCCAGGATCCCGCTCTCAGGCCCCTTGGCGTGAGGGGGGATGCCCCGGTTCCTCCAGTGGAGTTCTCCATCTCGCCGCCATGGCCCAATCCCTCCACGCGGGGCGCCCCCGTGAGCTTCTCTGTGGATTTCACCGGAGGCACGGCCGAACTCTCGGCATGGGACATGGCCGGCCGGCTCCTGTGGAGGCAGACCGCGCCGGGCATCGGAACGTACCAGTGGGACGGCCGCCTGCCCGACGGGAGCCGCGCGCCGGCAGGGGTCTACATCATCTCGGCCAGGCGGGGCGACATGATCCTCAGCCGCCGTACGACGATCCTCGACTGAACATGGGCCGCATCCCCCTCATCGCCCTGGTCCTGTCGGCCTGCTGCCTGCCGGCCGGGTGCGGGCGTCCCGCCGCCGAAGTCTCGAATGTGCTCCTGGTGATAGTCGATACTATGCGCTCCGATCACCTGGGCTGCTACGGCTACGCCCGCCCGACGACCCCGCACATCGACAGCCTCGCACGCTCCGGGACGAGATGGGCACGAGTCCAGGCCCAGTGCCCCTGGACCCTTCCCGCCATCGCCACGATCATGACCGGCATGGGCGACAGGACCCACAGGGCAGGCATGTGGGACGGGGCATTCTACGGGATCGACCCCGCCCTGCCATTCCTGCCGCACCTCATGAACCAGGGGGGGTTCCAGACCGCGGCCTTCTTCAACGTCCTGTTCCTCGACGCGAGTTTCGGATTCAACAGGGGGTTCGATCATTTCGACTGCATCGGCTCCGCCGAAGCATCGAACCTCCGCGATGCGGAAGCCACGACGGACGCCGCCCTCGACTGGCTGTCCACTGCCGGGGATTCGGGAACACCCTTCCTCATGGTCGTCCACTATTATGATCCGCACCTGACCTACGATCCGCCGGAGGAATACGCGGAACTCTTCATCGACCACGCCTACGACGGTGCCTTCGGCCCCTCATGGGGCAGCAAGACCGACGTCGCCCTGGTCAACGATGATTCGACAGGGATCGACAGCGCCGGCGTCGCGAACCTGGTCGGCCTCTACGACGGCGAGATCGCATTCACGGACGACCAGATCGGCAGGCTGCTGGCAGGGCTCGGATCCTGCGGCCTCTCCGCGAATACCCTGGTAGTGGTGACCGCCGATCACGGGGAGGAGTTCCTCGATCACGGCGGGCTGGGCCATGGGCACACGCTCTACCAGGAGCTCCTCTCGATACCGCTGATCATGTCCGGTCCGGGAGTGCCGCAGGGGATCGTCGACAGTACGCTCGTCGGTCAGATCGACATCACCCCGACGATCCTCGCCTTTTCTGGTCTCGATATACCCGGAGCCATGGAGGGGATGGACATCCTCGCGGGTCCCGGGGAAGACCGCATCCTCCTGTCCGATCTCCTCATGACCACTGGTGGGAGAGTCACCGCGCGGCGGATGGACCAGAAGCTCCACTGGGTCCAGTCTTCGGGCGCCTGTGCCCAGTTCGATCTGGCCCTCGATCCATCCGAGTCGAGCCCGCTCCCCGAAGTGGATGCATCGCTCGCCGAAGCAGCCGGGTACTGCTGGGCCACTCCGGCACTGGGGCACCCTTCAGCGGTCGATCTCGACGAAGCCGCAGCCAGGACCCTGAGAGACCTGGGTTACATCAGATAGGGGAACCCCTGCCGCGGACCATTCCCTGCGGCCACCGGCCGGTTCGATGTCAACGGAAAGGGCCGCCGGTCGCCCGGCGACCCTCTCAGGACAAGGATGCTGCAAGGCTGTATCGTTGCCTGTTCGACTGCTACAGAAGACTCTTGATTCCAGCCCAGGTTGTGTTGTCGAGAGACATCGGCCCGTTCAGGTCTTCCACATGCACGTGGCTGCCCGTCATGCCATTCCCGGGGAAGCAGAAGTCAAGGGTGGTGTACATGCCCTCTTTGACCTTGATTGCATTAGCCACGAGACCCCACTTGAACCTGTTGCCGGCGTCGTCGAAATAGCAGCAGATCACTGTATATGAATCACCGACAGGGAGTTCGCAGGTAGTGTAGGATCCCGGAAGGCTACCGGCCTGGGTGTCGATAGGAACAAGAGAAGACCCTACCTTTACGGTGATGCAGTAATTCGTCCATTGTGGATCTCCATGGCTGACGTCGCCCGTGATCCATCCGCCTGCAGATGCCATGGAAGCGAAGCAGAGAACGATCAGGATCATGGTTCTCATGGTAACCTCCTTTTTGCAGCATCCACGCAAAACTGTGCATGATTCGGTCAAATGTCAAGTCAATATACCAATACTATTGGCATGCTGTATCTAAAGTTCGGTTTATCAAGCGTATGGAGGCTCCTGAAAGCTCGCCTCCCCGCCCGCCGAGGAAGAGCTGGATGCCTGACATGCCAGAGTGGAATACCGGGCGGTGCGGCGGGGTAGAACCTGCAACGGACAGCAGACGGAGGTGCATCGTGAAATCGGTTGTCTTTGCTGCGCTCGCAATACTCTCGACGGCACTGGCCCAGGATGACGCGGTCGACTACAGCAGGCTCCAGGCGGTCGGGGAGAACGGCGTCGTGGTCGATCTTCCCCTGGAGCACACGTCGGTGGACATCTCGGTCACCGGGAACCTGCAGAGGGCGGTCGTGAGGCAGGTGTACGGCAATCCGTTCGCCGAGCCCATCGAGGCGGTCTATGTCTTCCCGCTGCCCGACGACGGCGCAGTGGACAGGATGAACATGTACATCGGAGACAGGCTGGTGGTCGGGCGCATCTACGAACGGGACGCCGCGAGGGCCATCTACGAGGAGGCCATAGCCTCCGGCCAGACCGCGAGCCTGCTCGAGCAGGAGAGGCCCAACATCTTCACGCAGAGCGTGGGGAACATACTGCCGGGCGACAGCATCACGATCGAGATAAGCTACGTCGCCACAGTCGGATACGACGACGGCCGCTACGAGCTCTCGTTTCCGATGGTGGTCGGCCCGAGGTTCATCCCGGGCGATCCCACCGGGCAGTCCGGCACGGGATGGTCGTTCGACACCATCCAGGTTCCCGACGCCAGCAGTATAACGCCCCACGTTGTGCCCGAGGGCACCAGGGCAGGATACGACATCGACCTGTCAGTCACGATGAACACGGGCTTCCCCGTGGGACAGGTCAGGAGCCTCAACCACGAGATCGACGAGGACCGCGAGGACGGCACGATCCATGTGGAGCTGATAAGGAAGGACGAGATCCCCAACCGCGACTTCGTGCTCACCTACACATCGGCCTCCGACAGGATCGAGTCAGGCATCATCGCCACCAACGGCGACCTGGGCGGGCACTTCATGCTGATCCTGCAGCCCGAGGTCGACGTGGCCGATGACGACATAATGCCCAAGGAGATGTTCTTCGTGGTGGACTGCTCGGGTTCGATGAGCGGCCAGCCCATGGAGGTCGCCAAGGAGACCGTGAGGCAGTTCGTCAGGGGGATGAACCCGGGCGACTCGTTCCAGATCATCCGGTTCAGCGAGCATGCCAGCGGGATGTCGGACCACCCCCTCGAGAACACCCCGGAGAACGTCGCGACAGGCATCTCCTACATCAATGCCCTCGAGGGAGAGGGCGGGACGATGATGATAGAGGGGATAAGGTCCGCCGTGGGCTACCCAGAGGATCCCGACAGGATGAGGTTCATCGTCTTCCTCACCGACGGGTACATCGGCAACGAGGCCGAGATCCTCGGCGAGCTCCAGACCACGCTTGGTGAGAATACAAGGCTGTTCAGCGTCGGCGTGGGCTCGGGGCCTAACCGGTACCTCATCGAGGGACTGGCCGAGGAGGGCCGCGGTGCAGCCTACTACGTCGGGCTGAACGAGGATCCCGAGACCGCCGTGTCGGCAGTCTACGAGAAGCTCAACAACCCCTACCTCGTCGGCATCGACATCGACTGGGGCAACCTGAAGGTGACCGAGGTCTATCCCTCCTCAATCCCCGACCTCTTCGCCGGGCAGCCGCTCGTCGTCACAGGCCGCTACACTGCCCCCGGAAGGGGCCAGGTAAGAGTCACCGGCATGGTGGGCGACCGCGAGTGGAGCAGGAACATCTCCGTCGACCTGCCGGCCGAGGAGGAGGGCAACGACGTCATCGCCACCCTCTGGGCGAGGCGCAAGATCCACGACCTCTCCAGGCTGCTCTACGATCCCTACGGATACGAGACCTACGACCAGGAGGTGGTCGACGCCATCACCGACGTTGCTCTCGACTACCAGATCATGAGCAACTACACGTCGTTCGTCGCCGTGAGCGCCGAGGTGAGGACCGTGGACGGCAGGCCCGTCACTGTCGAGGTTCCAGTCAACATGCCCCAGGGCGTCTCGTACGAGGGCGTGTTCGGCGAGGGCGACGGAGGGGGCGGCGGGTACTTCGCCTCGCAGAGCCAGATGGCCGCACCCTCCACGATGATGAGGTCCTATGGCGCCGTGAGCGGCACCAGCTCGTATGCGCCCGGCGTGGCGACCGAGATGGAATGCTGCGACGCGGCCGTCGATGGCGACTACCAGTACCAGTACAATCCCTCGGCGTCGGTGGCGATGGTGACCGCCTCGCCCTATCTCGGGCTGAGGGCTTCCGAGGTCCGGTCGGCGCTCCGGGAGTGCGTCGACGAGATGCAGGCCTCCTATGCGGAGTTCGCGGAGGAGACCAGGCTCGACGACGGCACCTTCGCCACGGGCAGCATCACGTTCTCGATAGAGTTCGACGCCACGGGCAGGGCCTCCGATGTCTCGCTCGTGAGCGACGGGGTCGGGTCGGACAGGCTGGTGAGGGACATGACGGCTCTTCTCAGGACCGTGAGGATCCCCGTACCGCCGGACGGCGCAGGGACGATAGTCGTGACCTACAGCTTCTCGGCCGTATAGCCGGGGAACACGGTAGAGGGGGGCGGAACCCGGTTCCGCCCCCCTCGCTCAGCTGAGCGAAGTGAGTCAGGAGCTGCAGACTTTGCGAAGCGAAGTCGAGAAAGCGTTCCAGCCGACAGAATCCGCGCACCTGCACAGGCCTCGGGGAACCTGTTGCTGCTGCGGAGGCGAGTGGCGCCTCAACTACTGGTTCGGGTGGAATCCTTCGCGGAACCTGAGGAACCTCGCCGGGTTGCCCGCGACTATGGCGCCTTCGGGCACGTCCTTCGTCACGACCGAACCCGCCCCCACTATGGCGTTCCTGCCGATCCTCACCGGGAGGATGGTCGCGTTCGAGCCGATGCTGGCCCCGTCCTCGACCACGGTCCCCTTCCATCTGTCCTTCTCGGGCTGGGGCGGGTAGACGTCGTTGATGAACATCACGCCGTGCCCGATGAAGCAGTCGCTCCCGATGGTCACCATGTCGCAGACGAACGAGTGGCTCTGCACACTGGTCCTGTCGCCTATGACCGCCCCGCGCTGGATCTCGGTGAAGCAGCCTATCATGCAGTCACGCCCGATCCTGCATCCGTACAGGTTCACGAAGTTCCAGACCTTCGTGCCCTCGCCTATCTCGCAGTCGCTGATCAGCTTGTAGTCCATCCACCCCTCCGTTTCGAGACCTGCCGAACATACCCTCGGTGCGCGGTCGATGCACGGCTTTTTACACCGGCCCGCCGCCTTCGTATGCTTGCCCATGCAGCCGGGGTGGAACGGCATGGACGGGGGGGAGCGGATGACCGTCGAGTTCAAGTGCCCATCGTGTGCCGGGGATCTCTCGGTGAAGTCCGACGAGAAGACGACGACCTGCCCCTACTGCGGCAGTTCGGTGCTCGTGCCGGAGGAGCTGCGCGACACGCCGCAGATCGGGCCGACGGTGGTCATCGAGACCGCCCGCACCGCCAGGAGCGCCGCGAGCTGCGTCATCGTCGCAGTGGCCCTGGGAATGCTGCTCATCAGCGGCCTGACGGTATTCCTGCTCACGAATGCAGGCACGAAGGACGGGGGATCGCTTCTCCAGGGTGATGCCGATGCTGTCCTCACCTTCGGCGCCGAGGGCACGGGGCACGGTTACTTCTCCGATCCCAGGCACATCGCGGTGGATGGCGACGGGCACATCTACGTGGCCGACTACACGACGGGCAGGATACAGGCCTTCGACGGCAGCGGGGGCTTCCTGCGCCAGTGGAACGTCGAAGGGGTGAACGACGAGGCCTACATCTCCTCGATGGATGCATCGCAGGACGGGATCGTCTACGTGACGGAGACCGGCAGGATACTGGCCTACGACGGCGCCACCGGGGAACCTCTGGGGCTGCTGACAGACATCGACGGCTTCTCCGACCTGTTCGTCACCGAGGACGGCGACGTCCTGGCTGCGATGTGGTCCTGCGGCGACAGGCTCTGCCGGTTCGCGCCGGACGGGACGGTCGAGCTGGACATCGAAGGAGCGGTGGACGATGCCGCCGGGAGCGGCGAGCTGTCGCCGCTGGTAGCCTCCGACGGCACCGGCGACATCTTCGTACTCGGGACCTTCAACGGCCGGGTCTTCAGGTTCGACGAGGACGGCGCCTTCAGGGACATGTTCGGATCGTCGGGCACCGAGCCGGGGCAGTTCGGCTTTCCCTCTGACATATCCATCGACGGCCGCGGGTACGTCTATGTGCCGGATTCGGGCGGCTTCATCTCGGTCTTCGATACGTCCGGGAGATTCCTCGACAGGATCGACCTGCCATTCAACGACTATGTCTACGGGATGGACGTGGGGCCGGACGGGAACCTGTACCTGGTGACCGGCGGCTTCGAGGTCGTGGTCATCCCGCCATACTCGGTCTGACGGGATTTGCGGGCGGGGCCGCGGTGCGGCCCCGCCCCTCTTCTCGATTATCCTTCATTCCTCCGACATGAACGGGTATCTGAAGTCACGCGGAATGTGGACCCTTCAGCGTCTCCTTCAACGGTCCAGGCTCATTCCTCCGACATGAACGGGTATCTGAAGTCCCTGGGCGTGTTGAAGCACTCCTTGAGGGTCCTCACGCTGATCCAGCGGAGGAGGTTGTAGATCGATCCAGCCTTGTCGTTCGTGCCCGATGCCCTGGCGCCTCCGAAGGGCTGGTGCCCCACCGACGCGCCGGTCGTCTTGTCGTTGATGTAGAAGTTGCCCGCGGCGTGCCTCAGGCGCGTCTCGGCCAGCTTCACGGCCTCCCTGTCGCGCGCGAAGATCGCGCCGGTCAGGGCGTAGGGCGACGTGGAGTCGCAGGTGTCCAGCACATCCTCGAACTTCGCGTCGTCGTAGACGAAGACGGTCAGCACGGGGCCGAAGATCTCCTCCTCCATCATCCTGTCGTGCGGATTCGTCGTCTGCACGACGGTCGGCTGCACGAAGTACCCGGAGGAGTCGTCACAGGTGCCTCCGTGCACGATCCTGCAGTCCGCGCTGCCCCTGGCGTAGGCCAGGTACGATGAGATGTTGTCGAAGGAGGCCTTGTCTATAACCGCGCCCATGAAGTTGGAGAAGTCCTCTACGGGCCCGACCTTGATCTGTGAGAGGATCCCGAGCATCCGGTCGCGCACGTCGGGCCATATCGACGATGCTATGTAGGCCCGCGAGGTGGCCGAGCACTTCTGCCCCTGGTACTCGAAGGCGCCGCGGACGAGGCAGGTGGCAAGGCCCTGCGGCTCGGCGGAGGGATGCGCGACGAGGAAGTCCTTCCCGCCGGTCTCCCCGACTATCCTCGGGTAGGTGCGGTACTTCCCCATCCCCCCGGCGACCGCCTGCCAGATCCTGTTGAAGGCCTTGGTGGATCCGGTGAAGTGCACGCCGGCGAGAGCAGGGTCGGACAGCACAGATCCGCCGATCGCGGCCGAGTCGCCCGGGATGAAGTTGATCACTCCGGGAGGCAGCCCGGCGTCCATGAAGGCCTGCATCACCATCCAGTTGGAGTAGACGGCCGTCGAGGCCGGCTTCCACAGCACGGTGTTACCCGCGAGGGCGGGGGCCATGGACAGGTTGCCGCCTATGGCCGTGAAGTTGAAGGGCGAGATCGCGAACACGAAGCCCTCAAGGGCCCTGTACTCCATCCTGTTCCAGGTCGCTGCGAAGTTCTCGGGCTGGATCTGGTAGATCTGCTGCATGAACCAGGTGTTCATCCGCAGGAAGTCCGCCAGCTCGCATATCGCGTCGATCTCGGACTGATGGCAGGTCTTGCTCTGGCAGAGCATCGTGGAGGCGTTGACCAGGCTCCGCCTCTGCCTGGCGATGATCTCGGCAGCCTTCAGGGAGACGGCGACCCTCTCCTCCCAGGGCATTACGGACCAGGTCTTCCATGCTTTCGAGGCCGCCTCGATCGCGAGGTTCACCTCGGCGGGGCCGGCCTTGTGGTATGTCGCCAGCGTGTGCCCGTGGTCGTGGGGGCAGACACAGCGGCCCAGGTTGCCGGTCCGAACCTCCCGCCCCCCGATGAGGAGCGGTATCTCGATCTCCGAGGATCGGAGCGAGGCGAGTGTCGCCTTGAGCTCCGCCCTCTCGCCCGTCCCGGGAGCGTAGGTCGTCACGGGTTCGTTCGGCGGCCTGGGGATGTGCACCAGTGCGTTCATGTGGTTCTCCTTTCCAAATGCGGGAGGCGCAGCCGTTTCCAGCGGCACCCTGTCGGCCCGGCGGGCGTGGCGCCCTGCTTTAGCCCGGAGGGCTCGGAGAGCGGTGATTATATCGAATGAAACCGGCTCGTGGAGACGCCGGAGAACGGGGTCGGTCAGGCGAGGATGCGGACCGAGCTGGCCTTGAAGGATATCCAGACTTCGGAGCCCGGCCGGAGCCCGAGCCTCTCGGTGGATTCCCTGGTGACGGTGGAGGAGATGCAGACCGAGTAGGTATCTGTGTTCACGATATCGGTGTGGAGGCTCCTCTCTATCGAGGAGACGGTTCCCTGGAAGGAGTTCCTCTGGCTCGAATCGGGGCGGGAGGCCGAAATCGTCACCGTCTCGGGGGGGATCACGATGCACCCTGCGCCCGACGCCGGCTCGGCCAGAACTATCTCGAGCCCGCCCGCGCGGGCTGTCGTCCCGTCGAAGGAGACCCTCAGGATGTTCCTCATGCCCGAGAAGGATGCGACGAAGAGGTTGGAAGGCGAGAGCAGGACGGAGTCTACAGGGCCGTGCTGGACCATCCGGCCCTCCGCGAGCACCGCTACGTGGCTCGCAAGGGCCAGGGCGTCTGCGAGGTCGTGAGTGGCCATCACCACGGTCATGCCCCTGCCGCGGTGCAGCGATGCTATCAGGGAGCGCATCCCTGGCCTGAAACCCTGGTCCACCGAACTCAGCGGCTCGTCGAGGAACAGTATCTCGGGGTCGGTGGCGAGTGCCCTCGCAAGTGCGACCTTCTGCATCTCGCCTCCGGAGAGGGTATCGGCACGCCGTTCCGCAAAGCCGTCCAGGCCCACCGCCTCGAGCCCCGCCTCGATCCGGCCCGGGGCCGGGCGTGAGCCCCTGAAGCGAAGGCCGGCCTCCACGTTGCTCCTCACGGTGCCCTTCAGCATGCAGGGCCTCTGCATCACCATCGCCATCCTTCGCCGCGTCCTCGTGCAGAAAGCCGATCCCGCCACGGCGTGATCGACCCCGTCGAGCATGACTGAGCCTGACGACGGCCTCGCGAGGAGGTCGGCCAGCCTCAGAAGCGTGGTCTTGCCGCATCCCGTAGGGCCGATCACGGCGCAGAACTCACCGCTTTCGACGGCGAAGGAGACCCCGTCCAGGAGCTTCTTCCTCCCGGCGCTCTTCGTGACCGACAGGAGTTCGAGTTTCATGCCCTGCGGGTCCCGAGGATGTGCACGGCGAAGCTCACGATCAGGGCCAGGGTGATGAGGATAAGCCCGAGGGCGATGGACTCCGCCACCTCCCCCTTGCCTATTCCCAGGGAGATGGCCGTGGTCAGCGTTCTCGTGCGCCCGGCGATGTTCCCGCCGACCATCATGGCCGCCCCGACTTCCGAGATCGCCCTCCCGAAGGACATCAGGAGGGCAGAGACGATGGCCATGCGGGCCTCCCGGATCACGACGAGGCCTGTCTGGATCCGTCCCGCCCCGAGAGCCCGCACTGTGTCCTCCACTTCGGAGGGTATGCCGCCGAGCGCCGACATGACGAGCCCCAGCATGACCGGTGCGATCAGGACCACCTCGGCGATGACGATTGCTTTCGTGGTGAACAGCAGCCCGAGGAAGCCCAGAGGTCCCATCCTGGAAAGGAAGAGGAACACGATGAGCCCGGCGAAGACCGTGGGCATGCTGTAGAGGGCGTGGATGACGCCGGTGAGGAGCTTCTTGCCGGGGAAGGAGGCGAAGTGGATCAGGCCGCCCAGGGGGATGAAGAGCAGGGTGGAGATGATGGTAGCGGCGGCGGAGACCGCCAGTGTCCTCATGGTGATCTGCATCACCACGGGATCGCCCGTGGCGACCAGTTCGAGGGCTATCCCGAAGGCCTCCGCCAGCCGCTCCAAGCTGTTTCTAGAGGTCCTGGCCGGCGCAGGGGGTGAAGAGCTGCCTGCCCCAGGTCTCGACGCCGTAGGAGCCGATGAGTTCCTGGATCTCGGGGGAGGTCAGGAAGGTCACCATGTTGGCCGCCATGGCGGAGTCGCGCGCAGCCGCCAGCGGGATGACGGCATAGACGTTCCGCATAGCGTCGCCCGAGCCGACGAGGATCTCGAGGTCGACGTCGCCCTGGTAGGCCAGGAAGGTGGCGATGTCGGAAAGGGCGTAGCCGCGCATCTCGTTGGCCATGTTGAGTGTCGGGCCCATGCCCGCGGCTGCCTCGACGTACCAGTCGCCGGCCGTCCTGACATCCTCGTAGTCGAAGCCGGCGGCCGCCCAGAGGCGCTGCTCCTGGGCGTGGGTGCCGGACTCGTCGCCACGGGAGATGAAGGGCACGGTCGCGTTGTCATGGATGGCAGTAAGCGCGGCCTCGGGGGCGAGGTCCCTGATGCCGGCCGGATCGTCGGCCGGGCCCACGATGACGAAGAAGTTGTAGGCGACGGGATTCCTGGAGAGGCCGTAGCCCTCGGCAATGAACGGTTCCTCGCGGGCGCGATCATGCACTACGATGACGTCGACGTCCCCGCGGGTTCCCCACTCCATCGCCTTGCCGGTGCCGGCATAGAGGATGTCGAGCTCGACGCCGTACTGGTCCTCGAACATCGGCTCGAGGTAGGCCCAGAGACCCGTGTCGTACAGGCTGGTGGTAGTGGCGACCAGCAGCCTGTCGACGCCCTCGCGCGGGGGATAGGCCTCGGTCGGGGCGGCCGCGGTGGAATCGACGGCGGTGCTGTCGGCCGGAACGACCGGCTGGTCGACGGGAGGCTGCTCGCCGCAGGCGGTGAACAGCAGAGCCATGGCCAGCAGGGCGCCGGCCGGGAGAAGCTTCCGGGACATGGACCCTCCTCTTCTGACGTGTTGGACCGGACCGCGGTCCCGCCGGCCAGGAAGGATGGACGCGATCGAGCGGTGGAGGAGCCACCGTCATCGGATTCGATCGGCGTCCGTTCCCTTTCCGAACACGGGAGGCGCAGGCGTTTCCCCCTGCACCCTGCCGCCCCGGCGTCCATGGCGTGCGCTTTGGGACGAGGGGGTCGGGAAGCGGTCGCTTTCGCAAGCTATACTCCATGCCCCAGCCGGTCGCAAGCGGTTCGCGCGGGAGAAGGCGGGAATCCATATTACGGCTTCCCGGGGAGGCGACATGAAGGAACGCATTAGGAACTTCTGCATCATCGCGCACATAGATCACGGCAAGTCGACGCTCGCCGACAGGCTGCTGCAGGCCACCCACACCGTGACGGACCGCGAGTTCCACAACCAGATGCTCGACACGATGGACATCGAGCAGGAGCGCGGGATCACGATAAAGAGCACCGCGGTCACCATGAGGTACACGGCGGCCGACGGGCTCGACTACGTGCTCAACCTGATCGACACGCCGGGGCACGTCGACTTCTCGTACGAGGTCTCACGCGCCCTTGCCTCCTGCGAGGCCGCCCTGCTCGTGATAGACGCCGCCCAGGGCGTCCAGGCGCAGACCCTCGCCAACCTCTACAAGGCCATGGAGCAGGACCTCACTGTCATACCGGTGATCAACAAGATAGACCTCCCATCCGCGAGCATAGCCGAGGTGATGGAGGAGATCGACCACGAACTCGGGCTCGACCCCGACGACGCCGTGCTCGTGTCCGCGAAGACGGGGCAGGGGATACCCGGGCTGCTCGAGACGATCGTGAAGAAGGTCCCGGCTCCCTCTGGCGATCCGGACAGGCCTCTCCGGGCCAGGGTCTTCGACAGCTTCTTCGATCCCTACAGGGGCGTGGTCGTCCACTTCAGGGTGGTCGACGGCATCCTCCGCAAGGGCTCGCACATCAGGATGATGGCGCCCGGCGCCGACTACCGCCTCGAAGAGGTCGGTCACATGAAGATCTCGCGCGAGCCCTGCGACGCCCTGGAGGCCGGCGAGGTAGGATACCTGATCGCCGGGATAAAGTCGGTGGGCGACGTCAGGTCCGGAGACACGGTCACCGACGCCTCTGCACCCGCGTCGGAGCCCCTGTCCGGGTACGCCGAGGCGAAGCCAGTCGTGTTCTCATCGATCTTCCCTGTGTCCACCGAGGACTACGAGGATCTGGCGGTGTCCATCGAGAAGCTGAAGCTGAACGACGCCTCGCTGGTCTTCGAGAAGGTCAACTCGGCCGGCCTCGGTTTCGGTTTCAGGTGCGGGTTCCTGGGGCTGCTCCACCTCGAGGTGGTGCAGGAGAGGCTGGAGCGGGAGTTCGACCTGTCGCTCGTCCTCACCGCCCCTACGGTGCTGTACCGTGTCTTCATGAACTCCGGCCAGATGATCGAGATAGACAACCCCCTGCACTATCCCGATCCGTCACAGATCGACCATGCCGACGAGCCCTACATCAGGGCGTCCATCATCATGCCCGACCGCTACATCGGCCCGGTGACGGCCCTGCTCAGGGACAGGCGTGCCGAGGACTACAAGTCGATCTACGTCGGGAAGCAGCGCGTCGAGGTGACAGCCGAACTGCCCCTGGCGGAGGTGGTCTACGACTTCTACGACAAGTTGAAATCCGTGACCCAGGGCTACGGGTCGTTCGACTACGAGCCATCCGGGTACAGGAAGGGCGATCTCGTACGGCTCGACATCCTCGTGAACCACGAGAGGGTGGAGGCGCTCTCGATCCTCGTGAACAGGGAGAGAGCAAGGGAGTGGGCGGTGCGCGCCTGCGAGAACCTCGCGAAGGAGATCCCCAGACACCAGTTCAAGGTCCCCGTGCAGGGGGCGATAGGCGGCACGATCATCGCGAGGGAGACCATCCAGGCCTTCCGCAAGGACGTGACCGCCAAGTGCTACGGCGGGGACATCACCCGCAAGCGCAAGCTCCTGGAGAAGCAGAAGGAGGGCAAGAAGAAGATGAAGATGGTCGGATCCGTCTCCATCCCCCAGAAGGCCTTCCTCGCAGTCCTGAAGAGGGATGAGTAGCCGCCGGGCTTGAGTCCGGGGGGGTATTCGACAATAATTCCCTCGTGTCCGGCGATTCGAGGGCCGGCCGGATCGCCCAGGGAGGTGGGTCATGGCAAAGAGCATGGATCGGGAGACCACCAAGAAGGATCTCAAGAAGGCGACGAAGTCCCTGAAGGAGAAGCGCGCCGACAAGAAGGCCAAGAAGGAGTCCAAGAAGCCGGCCCCTGTTCTCTAGAAGATAGCATCCACCCGGGGATGCAGTCCGTCAGCCCCGAGAGCCTACCGGACCGGAAGGGAATAATGCCTGGCAACGATGGATGACAGGTTTTCGCCGACCGGTCCGGGTTTTCATGAGTATCTCACCGAGGAGAACTGGCTCGGAGTCTGGCGCCGCCATTCCTACCCCGGCGGAGCGACCTACTCCGAGTTCACATCCCACAGCGAATTCCTCGGTTTCCCGATGATCCACATCACAAGGGGCATCTGCCCCGAAACCCGACGCAGGAAGACCGCGAAGGGCTTCATCGCGATGGGCAGGAAGGCTCTTGGCTTCGTCGCGCTGGGCCAGCTCGCGGTCGGAGTCGTCGCACTCGGCCAGGCAAGCCTCGGATTCATATCGGTGGGACAGGCTGCGGGTGGGTATCTGGCACTCTGCCAGGGCGGTTTCGGATGGCGTCTGGGCATCGGGCAGATGGTCGCCGGGGAGACTGCGATAGGCCAGATCGCCGCCGGGCGGTACGTCCTGGCCCAGATGGGCGTCGGAGAGCACGTCTGGTCGATGGAGACCGACGATCCCGAGGCGGTCGCGTACTTCAAGGACCTGCTGGGAACCGTGTCCGCACGGCTGGGCATCTGAGTTGCCCGGAACGGCCGGCTCGCCGGGGCTGTACGTCCATGTGCCGTTCTGCCTGCGCAAGTGCAGGTACTGCGCCTTCTACTCGATAGCCGACCTCGACTCGGACTCGGCCATGCGCTTCGCAGGCGCCCTGCTGGACGAAATCCGGATGCGCATGCCCCAGGACACGGTGTTCCCGACCTTCTATGCCGGAGGGGGCACTCCCGTCCTGCTCGAGCCCTCCTACTGGAGCGAGGTCTTCGCCGCGTTCCCTCCGTCCTCGCGGCTGGCCGATGACGCCGAGGTGACGATAGAGGCCAACCCTGCGGCGGTGAGCTCCCGGGACCTTCAGGACCTCAGGCGCACCGGGTTCAATCGCCTCAGTATCGGCGTGCAGTCCTTCGACGACTCCCTGCTGGAGTTCCTGGGCCGCGTGCACAAGGGGGCCCAGGCGGAGGAGATGGTGCGCGAGGCCCGTAAGGCCGGCTTCGAGAGCGTGGGGATCGACCTGATGTACGGGATCCCCGGGCAGACCGCCGAGGGCTGGCTCAACGACCTCAGGAGCGCGATCGACCTCGGGGCCGGGCATATATCGTGTTATGCGCTGACGGTGGAGGACGGCACGCCCTACGGCCACTCGGTCAGGATCGGCGGCGCTCCAGCGCCCGACGAGCGCCTCGTGGTCGAGCTCTACGGGGTCACCGACGAATTCCTCGCCAGGGCCGGCTACCAGCACTACGAGGTCTCGAATTATGCCTCAGGGCGCAGGTGGCGCAGCAGGCACAACTCCGCCTACTGGAGCGGCGCCCCCTATCTCGGATTCGGCCCGTCTGCCCACAGCTTCGATGGCACTTTCCGCAGGAGCTGGAACAGGCCCGGGCTCAACGAATACCTGGCATCGATCGAAGCCGGGCAGATACCCGAGGCCGGATCGGAGGAGCTGACCTCGAGCCAGATCCTCCTCGAGCGGATCATGCTCGGCCTTCGCACGAGCGACGGCGTAGACCTCGAGGCCGCCGGTCTCTCGGGCAGCGCCCCGGAGGTCGTGAAGACGATGCTGTCCAACTGGGTCTCGCACGGGCTCTGCTCGGTGGACGGGCTCAGGATAAAACCCACGGCATCGGGCATGCTGATGGCCGACGGCATGGCTTCGTCGCTCGCAGCCGTGCTCGACCTCTAGCCGGTCGGGGAGTTTGACGACAACCTCCGGCTTGGCAATAATTCGGCTCCCTTCGGTGCCCCAGTAGCTCAGAGGATAGAGCGTCGGTTTCCTAAACCGCAGGTCGCCCGTTCGAGTCGGGCCTGGGGCACCAGGTTTTCCTCAGCACCCTCAGACACATCACAAGTAGTTGATTCACATGCCACTTGGGTTGTTCCAAGTGGCTGTGTCTCTGTTGTTGCTCTGTGCTCGGTTATTCGACCGGGTCTGGCTTCAGAACTAGAAGATACACCAGCGTTTAGACCATGTTCTTTTCTGTTCCAAGTGCCATGATCACATTGAGCGTTAGCGTTCGCGGGTTCCAGGAGGCGGCACACTCTCATCAGAGGAGTTTCGATAGGGGTGAGTTCGCCCTCTTGTGAGATCGTGATTCCATTCGGGAAGAGAGCCGACTGAAGCGCGAGCATGCTTTCCAGGTCGAGTCTCGACCAGAGTGCCGGCGCCCGCTGGATCATCCCGAGAGCTTTCTTGACCTCCTTCTCGGTGACCTTGTCCAGGTTGGCAAGCTGATCAAACCTCGCCTCGAGGTCATGAAGGCGTATCACCATCTCGTCTTCGAGGACCTTGTACACGTCCTCTGCGATCACCCCGCTTGCCATCTTCTGAGCGATACCGACCAGGTCCAGCCTGGTTTTGCGAATGTCCGACTGAACCCGCTGTCATCGCCGTTTCTAGGATAGACAGAATCGCCGGGAAGGATGTGACAGTATC
>CAZMAT010000011.1:0-80149 GCA_964564435.1 uncultured bacterium | reverse complement strand
CCTCGTTGAGGAACACGAAGATGGTGTTCGAGCCGAAGCCGGAACCCGCGGTCACCGCGATGTCATTCCAGCCGTCCTCGTCGAAATCGCCGCAGCAGACATCTGCTCCGGTCAGGGTCGGTCCGCTGAAACCTCCAGCCGAAGAGACCGCCCCGAATGTGCCGTTTCCCGAGCCCGGGAAAGTGTAGAAAACTCCACCTTCCATCGTGATGAGATCCGGGATGCCATCGTTGTCTAGATCGCCTGACCCGACACTGAAGACGGGTGAACCTGACAAGCTGTTCATCTTCCAGGATGTCAAGAACGTCCCATCACCCGCACCCAGGCACACCTCGACGGAGTCATCGGCAGCGAATGCAACGTCGAGGTCGCCGTTGAGGTCGTAGTCTATGACATCCATATGGCTCTGATCAGATGTACCTTTCAGGAAACCAGGGACTTTGATCGGATCGGCGAACTGCCCGTTCCCGATACTCAGGTAACACCACGCAGTATCGCCGAGAGTGGAACTGTCGTAATCCTTGATCAGCACATCGTCGAACCCGTCGTTGTCGAAATCTCCAACGGCCCAGACCTTAACATCTTTCGTATCTGTTTGAACCAGGGCTTGGAATGTTCCATCTCCGTTCCCGAGGAAGACTTCGAGGTAGCCAACATTATCCGCAACCGCTGAACCCATCAAGAAGTCTGGGAGACCATCATTGTTGAAGTTGCCTGCGTGTAGCCGGTTCCATGGAGGTAAAACCTCCTCGTGCAGGTACGTGTAGTTCGCGACGTGGAAGATGAAGTCGGCTTCGGACACACCTGCCAGGATAAGGGCGTCGCCCGGCAGCAGCAGTGCCTGAACCAGCCACCGGGCGCCACCCCTCTTCGTCATCTCAGCACGACCACCTTCCGAGTGACCTCCATATCACCCTGCTCCGCCACAACCATGATAGCACCTGACTGGTGTAGAGTCACAGGCCGATTCATGTGATCAGTCGCTCGCAGGGCTTTCGATCTGATCTGGAGAGGTACCCGACGCGATCGCGATTAAAATGGGAAGAGCACACCCCTCCTCTCAGCCCCTTCTAATCCAGTATGGGAGGAGAGGATGCCTGGGCCTCAGGGCCTTCGTCACTGGCCCTGGAATCAGGCTCTCCGCACTCCATCCCCGGCGATGCGGAATTCAGATCTGCGGGCCCGTCTGAGGAGTACGTTCCGGCCCTTTCACGGTCCGCCATTGAATTCGTCTGATGTAGTACGCCCTGGTCCTCTCGCGGCTTGCCTTTCTGGTTGATCGGATATGGGCAAGCCGCTGTCGGCCCTGCTTGTTCCTGCGGACGCAGGAAGAAGCGAACTGCCGGCCTCTTCATTTCCTCCGACTCGGGAATGAAGGGGTCGCCACCCTGCGTGTTCCAACTTCCATGATGACAGTGACAAGCACCATCCACCATTCGAATCACCCAGCGCGGAACAGGCAGGTGACTGCCCGTCCTCTGCTGTGCATAATGAAGCCGAGGAGGGAAGCATGATCGGGGTTCCACGCTCGAAACTCATCACCCTGCGGGCCTTCTGCAGGCGCAACGGGGTGCGGTCGCTCTCGGTGTTCGGCTCCAGGGCACGGGGCGATGCCGCTGAAGCCAGCGACATAGATCTCCTCGTCGAGTTCGAGGATGGATCCGGCATCAGCTATCTCGACTTGATGAACATGCGCCTCGAGCTGGAGGAGATGCTGGGTCTCCAGGTCGATCTAGTGGAGAAGGCCGCCATCTCGAATCCGATACGCAGGGAACGTATCCTCTCCGAGAGGAAACCCCTCTATGGCTCCTGAAGAGAGGGATGCAGCCCTTCTGTTCGATCTGACTACGGCTGCGAAAGAGATAGGTGCCTTCGTCTCGGACATCGACTTCGAGCGCTTCCAGTCCGACAAGCTCGTAAGGTACGCCGTGGAGAGGCAACTGATCGTGATAGGCGAAGCTGCCAGGCATCTCTCGGAGAGTATCCGACTGCTCACGCCCGAAGTGCCATGGAAGGCCATCGTCGGCCTTCGCAACATCCTGGCTCACGAATACGGCGAGATACTGGCCGAGAGGGTCTGGCTCGTAGCCACCCGTGATATTCCAGCACTGATCGGGGCTCTGGAGCCTCACCTGCCCGAGGGTTTCCGCTCCCCCTGATCCCCTCGTCCCATCCCCTGCATCGCCGCGATGCGCGAGCATTCCCGGAGGAAGGTGGTCTGCCTTTTCGAGTAAGTAATGTCCTGGGTTGCCATCAGGATAATACTGCACTGATCAGCTCGTTGGAGCCTCACTTCCCTGCCCTGAGTCCGTCCGGGTCCGTTCCGCCGAGTATCGCACGACCATCCCGTCGAACTGGGAAAGGAGCCGCATCAGGCCATGAGCCTCCTCGACCACTGAGTGATAGTCATACTGCCGCCGAGCCATCTCCCCGACCTGGCTCTCCGCCGGGAGATGATCCTCGATCACCGCACGCCTCGCGTTTGGCAGGAACACCTGCTGCAGCCACCATTGGAACGACGGAGCGTCCTGATAGCTCCGAACGGTGTGCCGATCGTTCACCCCGGCAAAACCCGGCGCAGTCTCGTCCCAGAAACCGATGCGCCTCATCTCGGCTTCGATCTCTCCGAGCTTCGTCGTCAGTTCCTCTCTGCGCCGGTCCATGTTACTCCGATATCCCTACCCTCTGACCAGCCCGGCAGATAACCGGACCCGGTAACCGATTCCCTACCTCAGCACGACCAGGCTCGCAGTGCCGCACGCGCCCTCCTGCTCCCAGCGGACAGGATAGACACCTGGCGGGAAGCCGCTCACATCCAGCTCGATGCTCCTGTCAGGCCCTTCGGGGATATCGCAGTCGATCACCACTCGGCCGGAGAGGTCGAAGACCCGGACGCCGGCTGCGGCTTGTGAGGGAGACATCAGGACGAGTCCGGCACAGTCGCCCGCAGGATTGCCGATCACCCTTAGCACAGGTGCATAGGGAGCGGTCGGTTGTCCTTCCTCGATCCCGTAGGGATCGACCAGGAACGATACGGTGTCGGCGAGTACAGTCCCTCCCGGACAGAAGGCATTCACGATCAGCTCGTTCCAGCCGATCTCCGCCGTCAGCTGGCCGTCGTAGCTGAACTTGTACCCGGTGCCGAAGGCGTAGAGGTTCCCGTCGATCGCAGAGATGTACATGATCCCGTCGCAGACCGCCGGCGTTCCCTGGAATGAGGGCGCTTCAACTTCATACTCCCACACCATGGATCCATCTTCGCAGTCCAGCGCCAGAAACCGGGCGCAGGACGAGACAGGTATCGTTTCTCCGAAGAAGACCAGCCCGTCGGCCACGCATGGAGAGCCGTGGATGGTGAGGGCTTCGCTCCAGAGGACTTCTCCAGAAGACGCGTCGGCGCAGATGAAAGGGCCGTAGCTTGCCCCGACGAAAATCCTGCCGTCCAGACAAGCGGGGGTGGCAGTGATCTCGAGATTACCGGGAGCGTTGCCGATGAGAAACATCCAGATCGTCTCGCCGCTGGACGCATCAATAGCCCGAAGATGGGCAGTCTCGTCTCCTATGTAGATGACACCATCGGCGACCGTGGGAGAAGAGTCCCAGTATCCCTCGTCTCCCGCGTCCCAGTTCGACCAGACTATGCTCCCGTCCTCCATGTCCAGAGCGTACAGCGGGCCATGGGAGGTCGGTATGATGACCAGCCCGTTCCATACCGTCGGGCAGCTGGCCTGCCCCCAGACGAGAGCGGTCGACCAGACTGGCTCCCCTGTCGCAGCGTCCAGGCATGAGAAGACACTGGATACCCAGGGGACGCTGGATACCCCGGTGACGTTGCGCCCCGCATAAACTCGGCCCCCGTCGACCGCCGGAGTGCTCCCGGACCAATCGGCAACTGCGGAGGCCCATATCCTTTCTCCCGTCGAGGCGTCCAGACACCACAGGGAATCACTGGCGATGTACAGGAAGCCGTCCTTCACGGTGACGGCGTCATCCGTTTGCCCTACCAGGTACTTCCAGATCACCTCTCCCGTCAGGGGATCAAGGGCATACAGCGAATCCGTCCCCATGTTCGAAGGGTAGTAGACGATCCCGTCGACGATCACCGGGTTCGGAAACTCGTGGATCGTGCTGCATATCGGAGCTGTCCACAGGACCGTCGCATCGTGCGGGGCGGGCGATTCGGAGAAGCCGTGGTGCAGATCGTTCTGCATGTAGGTGTACCAGTCGGTGTCGAGCCTCGGCAACGGGCACCAGGCTCCGCCGTTCAGGGAGAAGAGCACCGAATCCGCGAGGAGATTCTCGTAGTCGAGGACAGCCCGGACATCCATCCCGGGCGAGCTGTACACGCCGGAATCCTCTGGCGAGGTGATCTCGACACCCGGGGTCATGCCAGAAAGCGCGAGAAGCATCAGAGATGAGATGTGCACCACGATGCTCCATATGAAAGGGCTGTCTGTGTGCGCTCCATGACTATCGGATTGAAAGCCGCATACGTCAATCGAGTCTGGAGGCCCTCCTGGAGACCCGGCGCGTCCACATCGCCGGACGCGGCCTGCCTTGCACTGTATGCTGGCATGAGCGATCATTCCATATGAGGACTGCTCATGTTCCCGGACAGGCACGGACGCGGGCAATACCGTCCTGCGATACGGCTTCCCGAACGGAGGGAGTCCGACATGAGGCTGCCGGCGAGACGGAACGCCATGGAAGCTGCCACGATCTGCGCCCTAGCAGCAGTGCTGACATCGATGTCCTGTCTGTTCAACCCGGTGGATCTCGGTGATCACGACAGCTTCCGCACCGAATTCGATCTCGTATGGGATGTTTTTAACAGCACATACATCGGCTTCATGTTCACAGATGCTGACTGGGACGAGGCATACAGTCAATACTCGGGATCGACCGACAGCATGGAGACGCAGGACGATTTCATCTCGATGCTCATGGACATGCTCGTCTGTCTGGAAGATTCGCATGTATACCTCTGGAACAGCGAAACTGACTCCTATCTCCATCCGTGGCTCCCTGAACTGAAACCGAACTACGACATTGACGTACTCTTCGGATACCTCGACTCACTGTCCTCCGACGGGTTCACTTCGTTCCAGTACGACAGTCTCTGGGGCTACTGCTTCATAGATGACTCCATCCCGTACATCATGATCGACAGCTGGTCGAGCTTCATGAATCCGGAGCTGTTGATCAGCCTGCTCGACACCCTCCCTGAAACCAGGGCGATGATCATCGACATCAGGATGAACGGCGGAGGCTTGGGGACAGCCGTGGTTGACTTCGCCCGGTTCATCAACGGCGAGCTTCGGACGGGATACTTCAGGGTCTTCAAGGCCGGACCGGGCCACTATGACCTGGCAACTCCGGTCCCTGTCCTGATACCGACGCGTCCCGACTTCATCTCCGTACCTATCATGGTCCTGATCGGGGAGGGATCGATGAGCGCCTCGGAGGTTTTCGCTTCCATCTGCGACGAGATCCCCGGGATCGTTCTGACAGGCGATACAACTGCGGGCCTCACCAACTACTGCCATTACGAAGAAGCGATTCATCTGCTCCCCGGGGGATGGCGGGTTTACGTCCCCGACTGCACCGTGCTCAGGGCGGACACCGTCACCTACATCCAGGGCAACGGGGTCCCGCCTGACATCTGCATAGAAGCTAGTGAAGCCGATTTCGAGGCTGGCACCGATCCGGTCCTCGAGTATGCCATCGGTTGGGCACGATCCCAGTAGGAAGCATCCTTCAGACTGCACGAGTCGAGACTTCGCCGGAGCGGGATCGCAGGGATTCTATCCCGGGGGTAGTGGACTATCTGGCTCCTGGAGGATGAGTGCGTCCACCGGGGTTGCCCTTCGTCGGACGATCCGCAATCGTCGGCGGTCGGGAAGTGCGGGGACGCGGCTGACGGCACGCCGATCAGCGGCACGGGGATCACGGGATGGAAGAGGAGACCCCTGGAAGCGTGACAGACCGCCGGGACCGCCGCGGCTGGGCGAGGATGGCGGTCGTCTACGTCCTGATGATCGCCGCGGGCATTTCCGCCTTCCTGTTGATCCGGGACCGAGGTGAAAGGCTCACTGCGCTCCCCGAAATCGGCCTCCCGGCTTCGACCGTTCTTGTTCCTCCCGATGCCGACACACTCTTCCACGTGCTCGCGGCCCTGACGGTCATCGTCATCACTGCCAGGCTGTGCGGGTACCTGTTCAGCCTGATGAGGCAGCCCGCCGTCATAGGAGAGATCGTTGGGGGTATCCTCCTCGGCCCCTCCCTCCTCGGCAGGGTTGCCCCCGGCATTTCCGCCGCGCTCTTCCCCGAAGCAGTCTCGCCCTTCATCAACGTCATCGCCCAGCTCGGAGTCATCCTCTACATGTTCATGGTGGGGCTCGAGCTGGATCTGCGGCATGTTTCGGAGAACGGGCATGCGACCCTTGTGATGTCGCATGCGAGCATACTCCTGCCCTTCATCCTGGGTTCGGCGCTGGCGCTCGCGATCTACCCGGTGATGTCGCCCGGCGACGTGCCATTCACCGTGTTCGCCCTGTTCCTGGGCGTGTCGATGTCTGTGACGGCTTTCCCGGTGCTCGCCCGGATTCTCACGGATCTCGGGCTCTGCCGCACCCGCATGGGGGCTCTGTCGCTCACTTGTGCCGCCATCGGCGACGCCACCGCATGGTGCCTGCTCGCCTTCGTGGTCAGCGTGGCGCAGGCTCAGGCGTTGTCGGCCATCCGCACACTGGCGTTCACCGTCTCGTTCGTGGTCATCGTCATGGTGGTGATCGCTCCGCTGGTGAGGCGCTGGCTGCTCCCCTATCTCGAGAGGTCGGAGAGGCTCACACGCAGCGGCCTTTCGATCATCTTCGCGGCGATGCTGCTGTCGGCTCTGTCGACGGACCTAATCGGCATACATGCCCTCTTCGGGGCGTTCCTGCTCGGCACCGTCATCCCGTGCGACTCCAAGGCCGCACACGAGCTGAAAGGGAGCATCGAGGGAGTCGTTTCGGTGCTCTTCCTGCCGGCCTTCTTCGCCTACACCGGACTCCGGACGCAGATCGGGCTAGTGAGCGGAGGCACCGCCTGGCTCATGTGCGTGGCGATCATCGCAGTGGCGTGCATCGGCAAGTTCGGGGGATCCTTCATGGCCGCGCGGCTGACCGGGCTCGGGTGGCGCGACTCCTCGGCGCTCGGCATACTGATGAACACACGCGGGCTCGTCGAGCTCATCGTGCTCAACATCGGGCTCGACCTCAGGGTCATCACACCTCAGCTCTTCGCCATGCTCGTGATGATGGCCCTTATCACGACCTTCATGACGACGCCCGCCCTCCAGTTCCTGACGCGCCGACACCCCTGGGACAGATCAGGCTCGAGCTGAACTGCGCTTCCCCAACAGAATCTCCACAGTATCCACTAGTCATGCGCACGATGGTTGGAGCGTAAACCTGTTGTCGCTGTCATGCAACGAGATACCATTCCATCTGAAACGCTGATCTCAGCAAAACGGAGATCAGCAGGTCCGACACGCTCGTTCCTGCGTCCGCAGGAATGAGACGGCCCGGCAGCGATTTCCCTCATATGCGTTCAACGCTGGGTGAACCGCGAAAGGGCCCGATTGTAATTCCTCAGACAACTACTTGCATGCCTCGAGAGGACTAGTAGCGCATACTCCTGCCGGCTCCCCCGGGGAACCAGCAGAGGAACGTACACCATAGCTGGAGTTCATGGTCTCTCGCATGCTTTGCTCCGCAAACATGCTGGCGACGCCTTCATTTCCGCGTCAGCGGAAATGAAGGATCTGAAACCAGGGCTCGGCAGGGGGCTCGGCAGGCCCGCACCCTCCCGCCACCGGCCCCGGCCAGCCGTGCGGCGTCCCTGGCCAGCTTCGACATGCCGGCCAGCACGATGAAGATCTCCAGCCTGCCCAGGAACATCCCCGCGATCATGGTCCAGAGAACGCCTCCCGGCAGATCGGGTGATGTGAGCCCGATCGACGCCCCGACGGTGCCCAGTGCAGAGGCGAACTCGAACATGGAGTCCCTGAAGCCGAACCCCTGAACCATGATGAGCGCCGAGCCTGCGAAGAAGAGGGCGATGTAGAGGAAGACGAACGTCCCGATCTGCCTGAGCCTCTCGTCGGATATGTGGACCTCCCCGCCGGTTTCTAGGAGCACCCGCTTCTGGACTGCTCGGGAGGGCATGAGAGCCCTGCGGAGATCCCACAGGACAGATCTCCCCAGGGCATAGATCCTGAACTGCTTGATGCCGCCGGCCGTGGAACAGGTGCCGCCTCCTACAAGCATGAGGATTATCAGGACGAGCACGCCGAAACCGTTCCAGTCCGCATAGCTGACGGTCGAGAAACCGGTCGTGGTGAGGGCCGTGACGGTTTCGAACACCGCGACTCTCACCGATTTCCCCAGGTTCGGATAGACTCCAATGCAGGTGAAGACGAGGAGGAGAGCAGCACAGAGAGGGATCAGGACGGCCGAGAGCCTTGTCTCGCCGCTTCTCCAGAAGCTGCGGGCGTCTGCCCGCACGAGAGCCCAGGCCGTGACGAAGTTGAGGTTCCCGAGGATCATGAGGACGAGTGCAACGGCCTCTATGGCGGGCGAGTCGAAGAAGCCGACGTTCTCGACGTGCGTCGAGAATCCGCCCGTCGAGATCGCAGCGAAAGTGTGTATCACCGAATCGAAGGGGTCCATTCCCGCCACGAGGAAGGCTGCCGTTCCGACGACGGCATAACCCGAGTAGAGGGTCATGACGAGGCGTGCAGACCTCTTCACGTGAGGAACGAGCAGATCCCTGCCCTCGGCGGCCGTGACCGAAGCACCCATGGGACCGGACATCGCCGACAGCAGGATCACCGCCAGCCCTGCACCCCCCGCGAACTGCATGATCCCGCGCCAGAGATGGACGGTATGAGCGGCCGACGGGAGGTCGACGACGGTCAGCCCGGTGGTCGTCCAGCCACTGACGCTCTCGAAGACAGCCTGCGTGAAACCGAGCCCGGCCGCGGACATGAGCGGCAGGGCAGATGCGATGCAGACCGTCATCCAGCTGAGGACGACCACGATGCTGCCCTCGGACAGGGTCAGGGTCATCATGTCCCTGCTGCGCAGGAGCCTCCAGCACGAGAATCCCGCTGCGGCGAGCAACAGTCCGGGGACCAGGAAGGACTCGGCGGTCCATGACTCCCCCGGCCAGAAGGGAAGCGCGATCAGAGGGGTGGTCATCACGAGTCCGGCTATGTGGCACACGAACCCTGCCGAAGCCAGTATCGCCCTGTACCGGCTGAGGAGATGGTGTCTGTCGATCACTCCCCGGAGCCTCCGGAATCCGGCCCGGAGAGCTTCCCGATGGCGGAACCGTAGGAACCGGAGGTTGCGAGCACGACAACGCGGTCGCCCGGCAGCATGAAGCTGTCTCCTGATGGGATGATCGCCTCGTCGCTCCTGAGCAGTGCGGCGACGAGGCTTCCAGCGGGCATCCCGAGCGTTCGGAGAGGAACACCCACGCATGGCCAGCCCGGCTGGATCCGGAGTTCGGCGATCTGGATCCTCCCGTCGGCCAGCGCCCCGATGCCCGTGATCTCCTCCAGGTCGGCCATCTGCTGTATAAGTGCCGCGATGGCCACATTCGTGGAGAAGGATCGAATCCCGAGCTTCTCGAAAACCTCCTCGTTGCCCGGAGTGTTCACGAGAGCGAGAGTGTTCCTCACGCCGAACTCCGACACACTTATCTGACATACTGCGAGGTTGTCGCTGTCGCTGGTGGTGGCGGCCACCACGGCATCGCAGTCGCGCACCCCGGCGTCTCCGAGGACCTCCGGCGAAGTGGGATCGCCGCATACGACGAGAGCCCTGGAATCTCTCGACAGCCTCTCGCACTGGTCTGGATCGGCGTGGACCGCGACCACGTGCCAGCCCTTGGACATGAAGGACCGGCAGAGCGGCTTCAGCGAGGCGGATGCTCCTGCGATGAGGACCTTCATGCCTTGTTCACCCCCTCCACACCAGAATGTATCAGAGAGAACATCCTGTCGGCCGCTGCAGCCGTTGGACAGACCGTCTCGACCCCTAGACGCCGGAAGACAGCCTCCTTCGCGGGATCGTTCACCCTCGCCACGGCCCTCGGCACGGAGTGGACGTACCGCGCGGCCTGCGCGAAGAAGAGGTTGGCATTGTCGTCGTCGGTGGCGGCTACTGCCAGATCGGCCCTGGAAAGTTTGACCCTGGCGAGAGTAGCGGCATCGGCTGCGTCTCCTTCGACCCTGAAGCCTCCGAACTCAGGCGACAGGGCCGCCAGTGCTCCGGGCGCCCGGTCGAGGACAACGACTTCCTCCCCACTGCCGCTGAGTTCCTCGGCGAGGCGACGCCCGAGGGTGCCGCATCCTGCGATGACCACGTACATGTCTTCTCCAGTCCGGGAATGCGCCGGAGGGTCTGCCGGTCCGGGCTATCTCCCCTCGTAGTAGGCCCTGGCTGGTCCGTAGCCCGGATCCATGTCGAGAGCGGCCCGGTAGAGCTTCATGGCCCTCTGCCGGTCGCCGCGAGCCTCGACGATCGACCCGAGGAGCGTGTAGGCCTCCGGCCTCGATGCTTCGACCGATATGGCCCTGGATGCGAACACCTCTGCGGAGTCGAAGTCCCTGCGCGAAATCGCCCTCCTGGCGAAGCCGAGGAGGCTGGAGTAGTCCGTGGATCCTTCCTGGAGATCGTCTCTGGCCAGCACCTCCTCGACCGCGGATCTCACCTCCTCCAGGCTGAAGGGTTTCTGCAGGAAGTCCGCCGCTCCGAGCCGCATGGCTGCAATCGCCGAATCGATCGTCCCGTGGGCGGAGATGATCACGACAGGGGGATGCGCCGGAGCCGACATGATCCTCTCGAGGACCTCCAGCCCTCCGATGCCCGGGAGCTTCAGATCGAGGAAGACGATCGAGAAGCTGCCTTCGCGCACCTTCTCCACCCCCTCCTCTCCGGTCGACGCATGACGGGCGTCCAGTCCCATGTCCTCCAGCGCCCTTCCCAGCGAGATCCTGATCGACTTCTCATCGTCTATCACGAGAGCAGACGGCCTGTTCATGCCTGTCCTCCATTCCTCGGGGCCGCGGGGAGGCTGAACGAGAACACCGCGCCCTCTCCGGGCTCGGATTCCACCCAGATGGTCCCCCCCGACGCCCTGACGACCTCCCGGCAGATCGCGAGGCCGAGGCCGGACCCTCCGGCCTTTCCCGGCTCCTCGAAATGCACGAACTTCTGGAAGATCCTGGTCTGGTGCCCGACCGGTATCCCGGGTCCGTTGTCGGACACCGACAGGATTACATCCTCGCCGGCTCTCTTCGCTCCGAGGTCGATGCTGCCCGACCCCTCGGGGATGAACCTCAGCGCGTTCGAGACCAGATTGGAGAGCACCCAGGAGATCTTGCCGGGATCCGCTCTCACCGAGAGGCCGGATTCCATCCCGCCGATCGAGATCGTCGAGCCCTTGGAGGCTAGCTGTCCCTCGTAGATCGACCGGATCCTCTCGAACAGGAGCTGCACGGGCACCGTCTCTATCTCCAGATCGATCCTGCCTGCCTCCATCCTGGAGAGGTCGAGGAGATCGCTGATCAGAGCCTTCAGCCGGTGCACCTCGCCATGGGCGGCCTCGAGGAGTTCCCTCTCCCTCGGACCCAGGTCATCCGAGCAGTGGTCGACCAGCAGGTCGATGCTCATGCCGATGCTGGTGACGGGCGTGCGCAGCTCGTGGGCGGCCGCCATGACGAATTCGCTCTTCATCCTGTCGACCTCGCGGGCCCGCGTCACGTCGCGGAGCACGATCACGCACCCCGGGAGGGACCTCCCGGAATGCTCCAGCGGGATCGCGGTCATCATGAGGAACAGCTTCTCCCCCTTCCTGTCGAGCTCGAAGATCCGCTCTTCCTCCGTCAGGATGCCGGACTCCGCTCCATCGGAGATCCTCGCGGCCTCCGAGAGCAGCCTCTCCTCGTGGATCAGCTCCGACAGGCGCGGTTTCCGCGAGTGTTCCGTCCACGGCGTACCCAGGAGGGACGTGGCTGCCGGATTCATGTCCTGAACGCGGAGATCCTGGTCGACAAGGATGATCCCGTCGTCGATGCCGTTCAGGATGGCCTCGGTCTTCGACTTCTCGGACATCATCCTGTCCACGTGCATGGACTCGAACTTCTCGAGTTCACCCGCCATCGAGTTGAATTCGGCGGCCAGGGAACCGAGTTCGTCGGACCCTCCGCCAGTCACCCGGCTCCCATAGTCGCCGGAGGCCAGCCTGCGTGCGGCTGCGATCGTCTGATAGAGAGGCCTGAGTATTCTTCCTGACAGCAGGATGCTGAACGCGATGCCGAAAGCCAGCCCGAGCCCGCCGATGATCATCGTCGACCTGGAACCGCTCTCCGCCATTTCCGACGCCCTCCGGCTCGCTTCGTACATGGCCCCCTGATTCAGCGAGAGGAGGGTGCCGAGAGTCGAATCGAGCTCAACCGACAGCGGGGCGACCACGCGTGCGAGTCGCACGGAATGGCCCGGTTCGGAGGTTTGGCCCAGACCAGATGCGCAGGAGTCGAGATATGCGCCATAGAGTTCCGATATCACTGCCAGAACAGAATCCTCGCCCGGCACGGTGATGTTGTCGCCGGCTCTCCCGAGCCAGAAGAGGAAGTCGGCCTCCGCCCCCATGAAAGAGGGAGACAGCCCCGCGATCGCGGCGGTGTCCGACAGCAGGGCTTCGTTCTGCCTGTGAAGGGCCTCCCGCATCATCCAGGCTGCGTCTATGCTCCTGTAGTTCTGCTGCAGGATGCTCTCGGAAGCCCTGCCGAGATCCGAGAGCCTCACCACCGCCCAGCCCATCACCAGCGCCAGCATCGCGAAAGCGAAGCCGTATCCGAGCAGCATCTTGCGCCTGAGATTCATGGATACCTCCGGACAGGAATGAAGCAGGAGACATGCCAGATCCCGCGGATGCAGGTCTATGGAGGATCGGCGAAATGCGGAGCGGAGAAGGCTGTTTCGCGATGAAATGCCGCGAGGTCACGGACATTGCGGAATGAAACGTACGCTAGATGTTGTAGGCTTTCCTGCGGCGCCAGAGGGTGGTTTCGTCTATGCCGAGGATTCTTGCCGCTTCTGTGAGCGTCTGCGTGGAGGCGAGAACCCTTCTTATGTGTTCCTCCTCGATGTCGGCGATCGTCAGATGGTCACCGATCATGGTCTCCCCGGGGCGCCCGCCGCCCAGATCCTGCAGATGCCCGGTTCCGATGACGCTGCCGTCCGACAGGATCACAGCTCTCTCGACGACGTTCCTGAGCTCCCTGAGGTTGCCGGGCCAGCGGTGGCTCCGGAGGAGACGGATGGCTTCATCCGAGAAGCCGGACACCTTCCTGTGGTTCACCGCACCGAAGTGCTTCAGCATCATCTCCGCCATCGGGACGATGTCCTCGATCCTGTCCCGGAGGGATGGCATCCTTATCTCGATCACGTTCAGGCGGTAGTAGAGGTCCTGCCGGAACGATCCGCCGGCCGCTGCCGCTCCGAGGTCCGAGTTCGTCGCCGAGACGATCCTGACATCGGCTCGGCGGGTCCGCGGATCGCCCACCCTCTCATACTCCCTTTCCTGCAGGAACCGGAGGAGCTTCGGCTGGAGCCGGGCGGCAAGATCGCCGATCTCGTCCAGGAACAGGGTGCCCCTCTCGGCCGAAGCGATCCTCCCCGGGCTGTCGCCGACGGCACCGGTGAAGGCTCCCTTCGAATGCCCGAACAGCTCGCTCTCGAGCAGTTCGGGCGGTATGGACGGACACGATACGGCGACGAAGGGCCCGGCGGCTCTCTGGCTCCAGAGATGGATGGCTTTTGCGAGTACCGACTTGCCGGTACCGCTCTCGCCGGTCAGGAGCACCGACGCATCGGAGGAGGCCACCTGGCGGGCGGTGTCGAAGCACTTCCTCATGGCCGGGTTCGACGTGGAGAAGGACATCTCCGGAGCCAGCCTGGACAGCTCCTCGGAGAGGTCGCGTACGCGTCCCTCGAGACCCTTCAGTTCGGAGACCCTGCGTACGGCCATCCGCACCTGGTCGGGTCCGAAAGGCTTCGGCAGGTAGTCGGCCGCACCGAGCTTCATGGCCTGCACTGCGGTCTCTATCGACGCGTAGGCCGTGATGACTACTATCTTCATCCCGGGCGTCTCTGCCAGGAGAGCGGAGAGCAGGTCGAGGCCGCTTTCCGATCCGAGCCTGATATCGACGAATGCGCCGTCGAATGGTCTTCCGGAGGCCTCCGCCATCGCCTGGGAGGCGGATCCGACGGCCACTACGGAATGGCCGTCCTCTTCGAGGCAGTAGGCCAGGGTCTTCCTTATGCCCGGCTCGTCGTCGACCACTAGCAGGTGCAGTCCAGGCATGTCACGCTTCATCGTTTCTCTGGGCATGCCGTGATATTCACCGAAGCCCGCCACGGGTACAACGTCGCGTCAGCCGCTGCTACCGGGGTCAGACTACTCTCGGAATCGACCTCGCAATGCTTTGCGGCCCTGTATTTTACAGCCATAGTCATTTTACAGGTAATTCCTTGAAGAAAAGGGCTGTTCACGGATGCTCTCAGATTCGACATCGTCGGTGGGCTGAACTGACGTGGCATACCTGCTGATCTTGCAGAAACACTGATCCACGCGGTGTTTCATGAGTAGCCAGACACCTACACGACACCTACACTCCTGAGTAGCCAGACACCAACACTCGCCTACCTCACCGACTATTCAACGCGGCACGACCCCAGGGGCAGGTCAAGCGCCTGATGACGTTCGGCAACTCCATGCAGTCGTATTCCAACTGCATGTGATAGTTTTCCGCCCGGCTGAAGGCGTGAAAGCATGTTATAGTTGACATGCAACGAGATACCGCTGCATCTGAAGCATCTGAAACCAGGAACCGGCCGCCACTAGTCCAGGTCGCGGAGCTCCCCGGTGGCAGTGAAGGCTATGCGCTCGCAGATGTTCACGATCCTGTCGCCCGCGCGCTCGAGGTTGTGCGCTATCCAGTCGAGCCTTATGGCCTCTGCGATGCCCCTGTGGTCCTCCATCACGAAGGTCATTATCTCGCGCTGGATCCTCTCGTTGAGAAGATCGATGGCCGCGTCCCTCGCCGCGACCTCGCGAGCCATCTCGGCCGAGCACGCGACAAGCGCCTTCATGGCATCCTCGAGCATCGCGCAGACCTTCTCCGCAGCGATGGGAATCGTGACCAGGGGGTGCGACAGGGGTTTCTCACCGATGGCGATGCTGATCCGAGCGATCCCCTTGGCGTAGTCGGCTATCCTCTCGATCTCGGTTGCGATCTCCAGAATGGAGAACAGGGCTCTCAGATCGCCCGCGACAGGCTGCTGGGTGGCGATCAGGGAGAGGCACTTCTCCTCGATGTCGTACCTAGTGGCGTTGATCTCTTCGTCAGCATCGACCAGAGTCTGCGCGGCAGACGAGTCACGAGACGCCAGCACCTCGACCGATCCGCGGATGGCCCTTCCCGCGCGGCCCGACATCTCCACGACCTCCCCGCGCAGCTCGAGTATCCCTCTCTCCAGATTATCCCTGTGCATTGCTCTCCGATCATCCGAAGCGCCCGGAGATGTAATCCTCCGTGCGGCTGTCCGCGGGGGTGGTGAAGATCTGCTTCGTGGCCCCGAACTCCACCAGGTTCCCGGCCCTGAAACCGTCGGTCATCATGAATGCCGTGAAGTCGGAGACCCTGGCGGCCTGCTGCATGTTGTGGGTGACGATCACGATGGTGTACTTCTGCTTGAGGGACTGCATCAGCTCCTCGATCCGCATGGTGGCCACGGGGTCGAGCGCAGAGGCCGGCTCGTCCATCAGGATCACCTCCGGCTCCACGGCAAGAGCCCTTGCGATGCAGAGCCTCTGCTGCTGGCCTCCGGAGAGTGCCAGAGCTGATCTCTGCAGATCGTCCTTCACCTCGTCCCATAGCGCCGCATCGCGCAGGCTCCGTTCGACGACCGCGGCCAGCAGCCCCCTGTCCCTGGTGCCGTGGATCCAGGGGCCGTAGGACACGTTGTCGAAGATGGACTTGGGGAAGGGGTTCGGCCTCTGGAAGACCATCCCCACCTTCCTGCGAAGGGCCACGACGTCGGAATGGAAGATGTCCTCCCCGTCGAGCAGGACCTTCCCGGCAACGGTGACACCCGGGATCAGCTCGTTCATGCGGTTGAAGCTTCGCAGGAACGTGCTCTTGCCGCAGCCCGACGGGCCGATGATCGCCGTGATCGAGTTCTCCGGGATGTCGATCGTGACGTCCCTCAGGGCACGGAATGAGCCGTAGTAGAGATTGTAACCCGCAGTGCGGAGACGGGGCACGGATACGGTCATGGGCTCAGCTCCTCGTTCCGGCCGACAGGCGCCTGGAGACGGCGTTGATGGCCAGGTTCACGATGATGATCAGGATCACGAGAACCGCCCCGGTGGCCATGGCCTTCTCGAAGGCGCAGGTCTCCATCGCCAGATAATAGACATGGAGAGCCATCGTGCGGCCGGATGAGAGGATGGATGTGGGAGTCCTGTAGCTGCCCCCGAGGGTCACGTAGAAAACCGCCGTCTCGCTGAGGATTCTTCCGACTCCGAGGATGATGCCTGTGGTCAGCCCTGGCAGGGCGGACGGCAGGACCACCTTCCATATCGTCTCCCAGCGAGTGGCCCCGAGCGAGAGTGATGCCTCGCGGTAGCCCTCGGGGACCGCCTTCAACGCCTCCTCGGCCGTGCGAACCACGACGGGCAGGATGAGGCAGGCCCCCGCCAGCGAGGCGGAGAGCAGCGAGAAGCCGAAGTGCATGGCGGCTACGAACAGGGCGTATCCGAAGAGGCCGAAGATGATCGACGGCACCCCGGCCAGGGTTTCGGACCCGAAACGCGAAAGCGCGAGGAAGGCGAGGGAGACGCGGCTCCTGGAGCTGCCGGCGTACTCGACGAGGAACAACCCGGCGGCTATGCCCAGGGGTGCGGCGACAGCCATCGTCATGAGAACCAGATAGGCGGTCGTCACGATGGTGGAGGCGATGCCCCCGTCGCCCGACAGCCCCCCGCGCGGCGAAGTGGTGAAGAAATCCGCCGAGAGCGCGGGGACCCCGCGCACTACGACGTACCCGACGACAGCGAGCATCACGGCCATGGCGGCGATCCCGGAGAGCCAGAACAGGGCGAACGCGCAGTTCTGCCAGCCCTTCCGCGCGATAGTCCGCCTGGTTTCCCGTGCCGTCACTGCCTGCCCCCTCGGGCGTTCCTGGCCATCAGCGCCCTGGCTGCCGAGTTGACCAGCATGATCAGGACGAAGAGCACGACCCCGGTGGCGAAGAGCGCGCTGGAATGGAGCCCGGTGGCGTAGCTCATCTCGACAGCGATGTTGCCCGTGAGCGTCCGGGCCCTGCTCAGGAAGATGCCAGGCAGCGGTCCGCCCATCGCCGAAGGCATCATCACCGAGTTGCCTATCACCATTATCATCGCGATCGTCTCGCCCACGGCACGGCCAAGCCCCAGAACCACCGCCGAGAGGATCCCCGAACGCGCCGCAGGGAGAACGACCTTGCGGATCGTCTCCCACCGCGTGGATCCGAGAGCCAGGGCCCCCTGCCGGTACTCGTCAGGCACCGAGCGGATAGCGATCTCCGAGACGCTCGCGATCGTCGGCAGTATCATCACTGCGAGGACGATCGAGGCGGAGAGGAGCCCGAAGCCTGCGTTCCCGGGGTAGTCGATCCCCCGGACCGCGGGCACCAGCACCACCAGGCCGAACAGCCCGTAGACGACGGAGGGGATTCCTGCGAGGAGCTCGATCGAGGGCTTCACGACACCCCTCACCCAGCCCGGTGCTATCTCCGCCAGGAAGATGCCGCAGCCGAGGGCCAGCGGGAGGCCGAGGCAGATGGCGCCCAGCGTCACGAGCCCCGACCCGGCGATCATGGGCAGCAGCCCGAACAGCTCCTGGCCCGGTCTCCATTCCGTACCCGACAGGAGACGACCGAGCCCGATGTCGCGGAAGGCCGGCAGAGCCTCGCGCAGGATGAACAGCCCTATCATCGCGACGATCAGGAGAGATGCCAGGCCTGCACTGAGCAGAACCGCCCTCATGACGTTCTCGACCGCCGCCTTGCGTGTCATGCCGGCCTTCCCCGATGCATCGGTCCCGGCCTACTCGACCGGCCCGACGGGCATGTAGCCCTCGGACTCGACGATGCTCTGCCCGGCCGGGCTCATGATGAAATCGAGCCAGCCCTGTACGGTCGGTGAGGAATCACCGTTCGTAAGCATGAGGAGGGGCCTCACGATGGGATACCGGGCAGCCAGGGCGTTCTCGACCGTGGCCGCGACCCCGTTCACCGACAGGGCCGTGACCGATCCGTCGAGGTAGCCGAACGAGACGTAGCCGATAGAGTACGGCGTCGTCGCGACCGTTGTCACAATGGCGCCATTCGACGGCTGGAGGACGGCTGCCCCTGATATAAGCGCCGCATCGGCGAGGACTATGTTCTCGAAAGCCGCCCGGGTGCCGGACCCCTCCTCCCGCGAGACGAGCAGGATCGGCTCGGACGGGCCGCCGACCTCCGACCAGTCGGTGATGTCGCCGGTGAAGATGTCCCTCACCTGGCTCTTGCTCAGATTGGTCACCGGAACATCTGGGCCGACGATGATTGCTATGCCGTCACGCGCTATGCAGAGGGCTTCGAGGCCGGGGAACCGCTCGAATTCGGCCGTGGTGACGTCCCTCGAGCAGGTGCCTATGTCGGCCGACCCGTTCCCGGCCGAGGTGACCCCCACGCTCGATCCGCCGCCTGAGATCTCGATCGTCACGCCTGTGGCCACCGATTCGTACGCGAGAGCCAGCCTCTCCGCCAGGGGCTGTACCGTGGTCGAGCCTGCGACCGTGATCCCTTCGGCATAGGCCGATCCGCAGGTCGAGAGGATGACTGCAGAAGCATACATGAATGGCCTGTTCATCTCGATCGTCCTTTCGAGCGACTGTCAGTCGACGGACAGGTAGCCCTGCTCGACGACGATCGCCTGACCGTCTGCGCTGTAGATGAAGTCGATCCATGCCCTGGCGAGCCCGTCGGGATCGCCGCCTGTGACCAGATTGAGAGGCCTGACCGCGGTGTATGATCCGTTCGCCGCATTCACGGGCGTCGGGGCTACACCGTCGACCGAGAGCGCCTTCACTGACGGGTCGAGGTATCCGAACGAGAGGTAGCCGACAGCGCCGGGCGTGCCCGAGACGGTTGTGAGGATGGCTCCGTTGGATGACTGGAGGATGGCGCCGGACGACATCTGGATTCCCTCGCCCAGCATGAGTTCCTCGAAGGCTCCGCGGGTCCCCGATCCCTCTTCGCGGGAGACTACCACGATGGGCATGTCAGGCCCGCCCACCGACGACCAGTTAGCGATGGAGCCCGAGAAGATCCCCCGGACCTGGTCGAGGGTGAGCCCGTCGACGGGAACCCCCGGGTCAGCCACGACTGCGATGCCGTCCCGCGCTATGGTGTGCACCACCAGTTCCGGGAACTCCGCGAACTCCTCCGGGCTGATGTCGCGGGAGACGCTGCCGATGTCAGCCGCACCCTGTCCGGCGGAAGTCACACCGACGCTGCTGCCCCCGCCCTGCACCGTGATGGTGCATCCCGGGTGGAGTTCCTCGAAGGCGCCTGCCAGGACTTCAGCGACGGGCTGAACGGTGGTCGAACCGACGACCGTGATCTCCCCGGCCAGCGAATCGGCGCCATCGGCTGCGTCGCCCGCGCGATCCGGGGGATTGCCGCAGCCAGAAGCCAGCAGTACGGCGAGCGAGGACACGAACAGGGCTTTCACTGGATTCATCTTGATTCCTCTCGTTCTACCACTTGTTCCAGAGCGTCAGCCTTGCGAAGGTGTCGGCATCCGGAGTCTCGATTCCGTCCTCTTCAGGCGTCCCGTAGGAAACGTATTCGACGTTGGGGATGATCTGGAAGTTGGGCGCGGGGGTGAAGGCGACCCCGCCGATGATCGTTCTGGTAGGTGCGTAGTCGGCCATCCGGAGGCCGGAGATGTTGTCGGCGGAGGGATTCTCATCCACCATGTCGAACCTGCCGATGACCTCCACCTTCGAGGACACGGGCACACCGGCGAAGAATGAGAGCGCGCCGATGTCCAGATCCTCTGTGTCGTCGTCGAAGGATCTCGTGAAAGATGCATACTGGATTCCGCCATGGAAGGCGGGGCCGTTGTAGCCCAGAAGACCCTGGATGGTCGTGTGGTCCTGGCCCTCTTCCTCAGCCTCGTAGCACATGCCGCCTTCGACGTACATGTTCGGAACCGGCATGTAGCCAGCGATGAGGAATATCTCCCTGCCCCTGTACGTCTCGCTCTTGTCGCCCTGGCCGTTGCCAGCGAGGGCCGTGAAGTAGAAGTCGTCGAACCGCCCGTTCACTGCGATGCCAAGGTCGCGGCTCGGTTCCACCGAGTGCAGATCGGTTACGAGCTTCTCTACCGACCTGTAGCCCCATACCGTTTCGGCGACTGTGTTCAGAGGATTCGCCTGCAGCCCGCCCCGGAGGTTTAGGCTGGGTGTCACGGCCCAGGTGACATAGGCGTCCTTGATGAAGGGTGTCGCAGCGGCTGCCGACTTTCCGTCGTATCCCAGCGAGGACATCCAGTCGGGCTGGCTGGCCTCGAGCCTGAAGTCCATGGAGACCTCTGGGGTGAGGCTCCTCTTGAAGCCGATCCTTGCCCTGCGTATGCCGAAGCCGCTCCAACCGTCCAGATCCATTGCGCTCGAATCGGGAGCGGGCAGGCCGTCGAGATGATGCCCGGCGATATAGGTGTAGTCGATGATGAAATCGCCATAGACGCCGTCTGCGGACGCATCCGGCGCGAACATCATGCCGGCAGTAACGGCCAGGAATACGATTATTGCTGCTCTTCCGTGCATTCGTGTGCTCCCTCTCTCCGGCTGTCGCAGGTTCTGGACATCCGCCAGCCCGGCGACGAGCCCCGTTCACTGCGAGGGAACATCTGCATCACCGGTGAGGAATCTGTTCAGGCTGGGTTAAGAATCTGTTAGGACCTGGCGTGATCTCCCGGCAGGGGGAGCCTGACGGAGAAGGTGGAGCCTCTGCCGACCTCGCTCCGGATGTCGAGCGACCCTCCGTGAAGCATCACGATGTGCTTCACTATGGCGAGACCGAGGCCGGTGCCGCCCAGGCTGCGTGAACGCGACTTGTCCACGACGTAGAAACGTTCGCAGAGCCTCGGGATCTCGTCGGCGGGGATGCCCTGCCCCGTGTCCGCCACATCTATGACGACATGGCCGTCACGGACCGAAAGGGCTGCTTCGACCGATCCGGCGTCGGTGTACTTGATGGCGTTGTCGAGCAGGTTGATGAGGACCTGTTCGAGCCTGAACGCATCGCCGTCCACCGGTGGAACGTCACCGGGAACGAAGCGCAGCTCCAGCCCCCTGCGGGCAGCAGCCGGCCTGAACAGGTCCACCACGGTCGCCGTCAGGGCGCCCAGGTCGACGGGCTCGAACCCGGGGTCCGATCCCGGGCTCTCGAGCATGGCCAGGGTCTGAACATCGCGGACGAGGCTGATCAGCCTGTCGGTGTTCCGCAGGATCGTCCCGACGTAGCTGGCCTGTTCGCCCTGCGCGTTCTCCGCGAGGGTCTCGGCGAAACCCTTGATGGCTGTCAGCGGAGTGCGCAGCTCATGCGCTACGTTGACGGCGAAATCGCGCTTCGTTGCCGCGAGATTGGCCATCTCCGTGATGTCGGCCAGGCTGAAGACGACCTGTTCCTGTCCGGACACCCCGGTGTAGGAATAGGCCCATGTCCTGCCGCCCTCGACTATCCTGCCGCTGCCATCCCCCCTGGATGCAACGGCATCACCGAGAGCCGCCAGGAGCTGTGAGCCCGAGACGACCTCCCGGTAGTCTCGGCCCTCGAGAACATCGATCGCTCCCAGGGCCCGGAAGGCCGCGTTGGCGAAGACGAATCCTCCGTCTCCGTCGAGAACGGCGATGGGGCCGGAAGCCGATTCGAGAATGGCGTGGAACTGGGAGGTCCGCTCGGACAGCTCCCCGACGAGCCTGCCCGTTGTTGCAGCGGCTTCGTTGAAACCGCCGGCCAGAGCGTTCAGCTCGGCAATGCGCGATGGCCCGGCCCTGGTGCCGAAGTCGCCCGCCTTCATCCTCTCGAAGCAGCCTGCGAGCCTTCGGACCGGTCCTGCGATCGACCTGGAGTAGATCCACGCGAGGAGTGCGGAAAGGGTCACGGCGACCGCTGCCAGGACTGCGGTTCTCATGCCGATGCCGGACAACAGGGCTTCGAGGTGGCGGAACGGGATGCTGACGCGCACTACTGCGGCTGGAGCACCGTCGCTCTCGATGGTCGAGGCTGCATAGAGCATGTCGGCATCGAGCGTGGAACTCCTCCTCACGGCCGTACCGGAGCCCGTCTCGAGGGCCGAGATGACCTCGGACCTCGTCCTGTGGCCCTCCATCGAGCCCGGGTCGGCCCGGGTGTCGAGCAGCACGACGCCGTCAGGGGAGATGACCGTGACCCTCATGCCCGTTTCGCGGTCGAGTCCGGCCGCGATGGAGTCTGCACAGGCGATGTCGCCCGAGAGGATGCATCCTGTGAGTGCCTCCCGGGTGGATGCCGCCGTCCTCGAGAGATCCGAGAGCGCCATGTCCATCAGAACCGGCCGCAGCCCGCCCAGTACAAGAACCGGGGCGAGGATTCCGAGAACGCCGATCACGACGGCGTACCCCCTGAGCGATGCCGAGAGGAGGGAATGCCTCATTCCGGCCTCAGGGCGTATCCCACGCCCCGCACGCTCCTGACGAAGCTTCCGGCTTTCCCGAGCTTTGCCCTGAGGTTCGTGACATGTACGTCGATAGTCCTGTCATAGACTAGCTTCTCGCCATCCCACAGGAGTTCGAGCAGCCTTTCCCGGGAGAAGACGCGGCCCGTGCCCCCGGCCAGGATGCTAAGCAGCCTGAACTCTGTCGCGGTGAGGCTCACCGGGGATCCCTCCACAAATACCTCGAACCTGTCCATGTCGATCGAGAGGATGCCTCCGAACTCGACAGAGCCGGTTCCATCGCCGCCGGCCGTGCGTCTGAGCACCGCCCTCACCCTGGACACCAGCTCGGAGGACGAGAAGGGCTTCGCGACGTAGTCGTCGGCCCCAGCGTCCAGCCCCGTTATCCTGTCGGCCTCCGACCCGAGAGCGGTCAGCATGATCACGGGTATGCGCGAAAGCCTCGGGCTCCTGCGAAGCACGGCCAGCACTTCCCTTCCAGGGATGTCGGGCAGCATGAGATCGAGGACGAGGAGATCCGGGATCACTGCAGGCAGCGAATCGAGAAAGGGTTTCGATCTCTCGAACAGGGAGGTCTCGAACCCGGCGCGGCGCAGATGCAGGTCGACGAGGTCGAGGATGTCCCTCTCGTCGTCTACGACCGCCACCCTCCGCCCCTGCGCCTTCTTCTCGTCCATCCTCATCCCCATGTCCGAGGTTCCCGATCTATCGCACGCCGGGAGCCTCAGGGCAACCCGGCGCTACCGGGGCCGGTGTCTTCCGTGATGAACCCGGCGATCCTCCGAGCTATCTCGTCGCGCACCCTTCGGAAGGCTTCGAGCTTCTCTCCGTCATTGCCGTTTGCAGCCGAAGGATCCTCCAGATCCCAGTGCAGCCTCGTGCCCATGCCGGGGAAGACCGCCGGACAGCTCCGTTCGGCGTTCGAGCAGAGCGTTATCACGAAGGAGAAGTGCATCCTGCCCATGAACTCGGACAGGCTCTTGGAACGCTGCCCGGAGATGTCGATGCCGATCTCGGCCATAACGCTTGTTGCCAGCGGATTCACACCCTTCGGATCGAGCCCGGCGCTGAAAACCTCGAAACGGTCCGGAGCCTGCTTCCTGAGCAGACCCTCCGCCATCTGGCTCCTCGCCGAGTTCCCGGTGCACAGGAACAGGACTCTTGATCTCTTCTGATCCATGGTGCCCCCTTCCGGCCGGAGAATGGAGCCGGATTGTCAGGAAACGATTAAGAAGCCCCGAGATTCGCAACATGCGGGAAACGGCCGGAGCCGGGACAGAGTCGTGACAGCAGGATTGACGAATCTGATTTTTCAGTATATTCTGACCACTCAGCCCCTCCCCGCAAAGGGGTTGAGCTGGTCCAGGAGAAGGTGAAGCCTTTCTGCAAAGGTCCAGGGGAGGCCTGTTGCGGATACGTGATGGCGTTCTGATCACTAAGGAGGAGGGATGGCCGGAAAGAAGGACGGGACGGGATGCTCGAGTGGTGAGGAGGCATGCTGCCGTGTCGAGGCCCTGGTTTCCGTGGACGACAGGGGACAGATGGTCCTGCCCAAGGAGATCAGGGAAAAGGCGGGCATCGGCCCGGGTGACAAGCTCGCCATAGTGAGCCTCAGAGGCTGCGGTGAGTCGTGCTGCCTCGCGCTGGTCAGGGCCGAGGCTATCACATCCATGGTTCGCGAGCTGCTCGGACCCCTGATGTCCGAGCTATCGGGAGGACGGGAGAGATGACGAAGGCGCACGAAGAGATCAGGAAAGGCGTCTCGAAGGATTACGCGCGGGCAGTGTCGGCCGGAACAGGCTGCGGGTGCGGGTTCGGGGCGCCGGTGCAGAAGGGGGTCGCGGCGAAGCTGGCCGGCTACACTCCGCAGGAACTGGCCGCCCTTCCGGAGGAGGCGGTCGTGAACTCCTTCGGATGCGGCAACCCTCTCGCGTTCTCTGCGGTCGAAGAGGGACAGGTCGTGCTCGACCTCGGCTCCGGGGCGGGGATCGACCTTCTTCTGGCCGCCGGCAGGGTGGGTCCGTCAGGCAGGGTGATCGGCGTGGACATGACGGACGAGATGATCGCCAAGGCTCGCGGGAACATCGAAGCATCCGGATTCTCGAACATCGAGGCCAGGAAGGGCCTGATCGAGGATCTCCCGGTCGAGAGCGATTCGGTCGACTGGGTGATCTCGAACTGCGTGATAAACCTTTCGCCCGAGAAGCCCAGGGTCTTCGCGGAGATAGCCCGGGTGCTGAAGAAGGGCGGGACCATGGTCGTGTCCGACATGGTCGCCGAGAACCTTCCCGGAGACATCCTGGAAAACGCCGCACTGTACTCCTCGTGCATCTCCGGGGCAGTCTCAGAGAAGGAATACCTGGCGGGTCTCGCAGAGGCCGGGCTCACCGACATCGAGGTTCTCGGCCGCATTGTATTCGAGGGCTCGCAGATGGAGGAGCTCGTCGGATCGGAACTCGAGCTTTCAGGCGGTGCCGGATCGGGCTGCTGCGGATCGGGTCGCAGTGCGCCCGTCGAGGGGCTGGCCGACAAGCTCGAAGGGAAGGTCTGGAGCATCAAGGTGAGGGCGAGGAAGAGCTGACCGGGTCTCAGCGCCGGGCCGGCCGCCTTGACTGGTCCGGCCTCCCGGGATATCCTCGAATCCTCATATGAGCGTTTGCGTGCGCGGCCCCCGGGCCGCGTCGAGCTTTGACGGCGGATCAGGCCGGCATGAAGGAGAGAGGATAGTCTTGAAACGGGAAGCCAGGTTCGACACGATGCTGGTCCACGGCGGGCAGAAGCCCGACCCCCTGATGTCCGTGAACACTCCCATCTACCAGACCTCGACCTTCGCGTTCAGGGACGCTCAGGACGGGGCGGACTGCTTCGCCGGCGAAAGCGACGGCTACATCTACACCCGCCTCGGCAATCCGACGATCCGGGTCCTCGAGGATGCAGTGGCGGCGCTAGAGGCGGGGGCCGGCGGGATCGCGGTTGCGAGCGGCATGGCCGCGGTTACTACCGTCTACATGGCCTTCCTCGAGGCTGGAGCGCACGTGGTATCCACCGACGCCGTGTACGGACCGTCGCGCGGAGTGCTCGAGAAGCACTTCTCCCGGTTCGGTGTGGAAGCCACATTCGTCGACACGAGCAGGCTGGAGCTCGTCGAAGCCGCGATCCGCCCGACCACCAGGCTCCTCTACGTGGAGACACCGGCCAACCCCACCATATCCATCACCGACATAGCGGCATGCGCGGAGATCGCCCGCAGGCACGGCATCCGTCTCGTGGTCGACAACACCTTCTGCTCGCCCTACCTGCAGAGACCCCTGGAACTCGGCGCCGACATCGTCCTCCACTCCGTGACCAAGTTCATCAACGGCCATGCCGACGTCGTGGGTGGCGTGATCGTGGCGAAGACCCCCGAGGACCACTCCCGGATGTACGGGGTCATGACCAGCATGGGTCCGAACATGGATCCGCACCAGGCGTTCCTGGTCATCCGCGGCCTGAAGACGCTCGCGATCAGGATGGAGCGCGCGCAGGCCAACGCGATGGAGATAGCACGGCATCTCGAGAGCCATCCCGCCGTCGCATGGGTCAGATACCCCGGGCTGCCCTCGCACCCCCAGCACGGGCTGGCGGAACGCCAGCAGAAGGGCCCGGGAGCGATGATCTCGTTCGGACTGAAGGGCGGTCTCGAAGCGGGCAGGATCCTCATGGACAACGTCGAGCTGGCAGTCCTCGCCGTTTCGCTCGGGGGCGTCGAGACCCTGATCCAGCACCCGGCCTCGATGACCCACGCGAAAGTAAGTGCCGAAGCCAAGCTCGCGGCGGGGATCACGGACGACCTGGTCCGGTACTCCGTCGGGATCGAGGACGTCGGAGACCTCATCGCCGATCTCGACCAGGCGCTCGCCCGCATCCCCTGACCCACCGCTCAGGGCGGTGTCAGAGGAAAAAATGTAAAGTAATCAAGCTTTTGGTAACATGATCGTGTTCATCTGCAATGCATTAATGAACGTGTCATTCTGAATCAGATGCGCTACAACACAGTAGTGGGCATTCCCATACACTTGCAGCGCAATTTCAGAATAGTCCGATGACTTGATTTTGATTACTTTACATTTTTTCCTCTGACACCGGACGGAGGGGGTGGGTCGACTGGGGGGGAATTCCCTATATTGCCGCCTCTCGCCTCGAGGATTCCATTCCAGTCCCACATGCGGAGGAAGACGTGAAGAGGGAGTTCCCGCTGGGAAACCTGCGGAACATTGGGATAATGGCCCATATCGACGCCGGCAAGACGACGGTGTCCGAGCGCATGCTGTTCTACACAGGCAAGACGCACCGTCTCGGCGAGGTCCACGACGGCCGGGCCGTGATGGACTGGATGGACCAGGAGCAGGAGCGCGGGATCACCATCACCAGCGCCGCCACGACCTTCGAGTGGCGCGGCCACATGGTGAACCTGATCGATACTCCGGGACACGTCGATTTCACCGTAGAGGTGGAGCGGAGCCTGAGGATACTCGACGGCGCCGTGGCGCTCTTCTGCGCCGCAGGGGGGGTCCAGCCCCAGTCGGAGACCGTGTGGAGGCAGGCCGAGAAGTACTCAGTCCCCAGGATAGCCTTCGTGAACAAGATGGACCGCCTGGGGGCCGACTTCTACGGCGTGGTCCGCGCCGTGCGCGAGGAACTGGGGGCCAACGCCGTCCCGGTGGTGATCCCGATCGGCTCCGAAGACTCCTTCAGGGGCATCATAGACCTGGTCAAGGGATGCGCGCTCTACTACGGGCGCGACGACTCTGGCACCACATGGCGCGAGGAACCGATACCGGACGACATGGTCGACGAGGCGCGCCGGTGGCGCGAAAGCCTGGTCGAGCACGCGAGCGAGGTGGACGAGCACCTTTTCGACAAATACTTCGCCGGCGAGGAGGTATCGTCCGACGAGCTGACGGCCGCCCTTCGGCACGGAACCCGCACGGGAACCATCTGCCCGGTCCTCTGCGGCAGTGCCTACCGGAACATCGGCGTGCAGCGGCTCCTCGATGCAGTGGTGGACTATCTGCCCGGCCCCCTCGACCTGCCCCCGATCATCGGGACGAACCCCGGAGGAGGCGAAGCCGAGCGGATGCCGGACGACCTTGGCAGGCTCTCGGCCCTGGCCTTCAAGGTTGTCACGGACAAGCACGTCGGGAAGCTGGTCTACGTCAGGGTCTATTCCGGGACGCTCATAGCGGGCTCGCACGTCTACAACTCGACGCGGGACTGCATGCAGCGTGCGGGCAGGATCCTCAGGATGCACGCCGACAAGCGGGAGAGCATCGACGCCCTCTTCACCGGCGAGATCGGCGCCCTGATCGGCCTCACCGAGACCAGCACGGGCGACACGATCTGCACCCGCGAGGATCCGATCGTCCTCGACTCGATGGAGTTCTCGGCCCCGGTCCTCAGCATGGCCGTGGCTCCCGGGAAGGCATCCGAGCGCGAGCGCCTCTCAGACGCACTCGCGAAGCTCGCAGACGAGGACCCGACCTTCACCGTGGCGATGGATCGCGACACATCGGAGACGATCATCTCCGGCATGGGCGAGCTCCATCTGGAGATCCTCGTCGAGCGCCTGAAGCGGGAGTTCGGCCTCGAGGTCGCCACTTCGCCGCCCAGGGTGGCCTACCGTGAGACGATCACCGCCCCCGCAGAGGTCGACGAGAGGCTGGTCAAGCAGACCGGGGGCCGCGGGCAGTTCGCCCATGTCGTCATGCGGCTGGAACCGATGGCTTCAGGGCGCGGGTTCGAATTCGAGAACCGGATCCAGGGCGGGAGCATCCCGAGGGAGTACATCCCCTCGGTCGAGAGGGGCATCGCCGACGCGATGGAGCGCGGCGTGATGGCCGACCATCCCGTGGTGGGAGTCAAGGCCATCCTCCTCGACGGCTCCTTCCACGAGGTGGACTCTTCGGACATGGCCTTCCGGAGATGCGCCTCGGAGGGCTTCAAGCGTGCGTTCATGAACGGCGCCCCCCAGCTCCTAGAGCCTCTCATGGACGTAACTGTGACGACTCCCGAGGAATACTCCGGCCCGGTGGCCGGCACCGTCTACAGCAAGCGCGGCAGCATCACCTCGATGGGGAGGCAGGGCAACGCGCAGGTGCTGAAGGCGCACATCCCGCTGGCGGAGATGTTCGGGTACGCCACCGAGCTGCGCAACACCAGCCAGGGCCGCGCCTCCTTCACCATGCGCTTCGAGCGCTACGAGGCGGTGCCCTCGCAGGTATCCGAGGAGATTCTGAAGGAGCTCAGGAACAGGCGGCGCGCCAGGGCCTGATGCCGGAGCGCGCCCGCGCCGGGAATGGAAGGGGGAGCCGTGTCGAGGGACTTCGAAGCAGAGCGGGTGAACCTCAGGCACTGGGACGAGGTGGCCCCAGTACACGGGCGGGCCTACGACACCTCCGCCCTCCTCTCCGGGGGGCATCGCCTCGATCAGGTCCAGGTCGCCGAACTCGGCGACATCCGCGGAAAGCGCCTGCTGCATCTCCAGTGCCACATCGGCACCGACACCCTGGCACTCGCGCGGCTCGGCGCCACCGTCACCGGAGTGGACTTCTCGGGGAAGTCGCTCGAGATCGCGCGCGACCTGTCGGTGCGCACCGGTCTGCCGGCAAGGTTCATCGAGTCCCCCCTGTTCGACCTGCCCGACCTACTCGACGAGACCTTCGACATCGTCTACACGTCGATCGGTGTTCTCTGCTGGATCTCGGACATCGAGATGTGGGGCCGGCTGGTGGCGCGATACCTCGCGCCGGGCGGGACCTTCTACATCATGGAGTCCCACCCGTTCATGAACGTCTTCGACGACGAGGCCGACGGCCTGAACGTCAGGAACGCCTACTTCCCCTCCGGTCCCGTCGAGTGGCCGGCCGACTTCCCCGACTACGCCGATGAAAACTACATCACGAAGAATCCCACCCTCGAGTTCCAGTGGCCGCTGTCGCGCATCACAGGTGCGCTCATCGACGCTGGCCTCTCAATCCGCTTCCTGCACGAGTTCGACTTCATCCACTGGAAGGCGCTGCCCGCCATGGTGTGCGGTGAGGACGGCATGTGGAGGCTCCCAGGGTCCCTTTCCGGAATCCCGCTCCTCTTCAGCCTGAAGGCCGAAAAACCCTGAGCGGCCGAGAGCGTCGGGCCGGGACCGTCTAGAGGGGAAACGCGGACCCGGTCAGGAGCGTCACAGACTCGACCCTGGGAGTCGAGCTCCTGTCCGTCGATGCGAGTTCGACCCTGTACTGCAGGAAGACGGCGTCGTCGGAGAGGAGATGCGAGATGTCCGCATCCCTGCCGGAGACCTCCGTCCACGAGCCCATCCGCGTCCTGTCCGCGGAAATCCTGACCGAGAGCCGGACCGAGGTCCCGGGCGGGGTGTCCCCCTCGCATGACAGGCTGGCGAATGCGGGATCGGGGCCGAGATGGACGATCGACGAGGTGAGGCTCCCTGTTTCCCCGTACTCGCCCAGGGTCGCCCAGATCAGCGACCCGTCGTCGATCGAACCCGCTGCGGCATCAGGCAGGCCGTCGCCGTCCAGGTCGCCGGCCGATACGCAGGAACAGCCCGCGATCTGCGCGGCATAGTGCGGGGCGAAGCGGCTTCCATCCCCGCAGTTCGCGAACCAGGCGACCTCCCCCGAAGCCTCGGAAGTAACTATCACATCGGTGTCCCCGTCGCCGTCGACGTCGGCCGCGGCGAGCCCGCCGGGGGCTATCGTCAGGGTGGAGATCACGTTCGAGACGCCACCCGCAGCCAGGAGCTTCCAGGATACGGTGTCGTCCCAGGCGGAGCAGTAGACCAGATCCTGTCCGCCGTCTCCGTCCACGTCGGCCGGGATCGCGCAGAGAGGTCCGCGGGCCTCGGCGATGGTAGAGCGGTCCCATCCGCCGCCCTCACGCGAGTAGAGGTAGATCGTGGAATCCGAGAAGGACGAGGCGAGCAGCCCCCCATCCGGCAGGATCTCCACCCACTGCGGCGAGGGCAGGTCTCCGTCGATCTCGGTGGCTGTCCATCCAGCATCTGCGGGATCACGGTCCATAATCACCAGGCGCCCGGGCATCTCGAGGCCTGCGAGGATCTCGTCCGAGCCGTCCCCGTCGATGTCACCCGCGTCGAGAGGGAAGGGCGTGCCCGCCCCAGGATCGAGATCGTGCCTGATCCACGGCAGACCCCCTGCGTTCTCCCACCAGGCGAGCGTGCCGTCTCCCCGGGAAGTGCCGGCGATGTCCATGTCGCCGTCGCGGTCGATGTCGGAGGCGACGATCCGCTCGGGGCCGAAGGCCCCGGGGGTGAAGAGGGGATGGACGACGAAGGTCAGGCCGCCTCCGGTGTTCTCGTAGAGGACGATCCGTCCCCGGAAGGCGCACGCGGCGATGTCGCAGTCGCCGTCCCCGTCCATGTCGGCCGCCACCAGGGAGGAGATGCCGCCTGCAACAATGTCCACGCCGTGGACAAGGGGATCCCTGTCGAGGGTAAGGACCCCGGGCGCTCCCAGCCAGTCGACGCCTTCAGCGGATGTGAACCCGGAGCCGAAATCCCTGGCCGGACCGACGACGCCGCAACCGGTCCACTCGGTCTGTGCGAGGGTCGCGCCCGGAGCCGCGGCAGCAGCCAGGAGCATGAGCGCGAGGTTCGCGAGCCTTCCCATGCAGCCTCCTCCGATCGAACCGGTGCGTCATGAACGGAAATCCGACCGGATTCTGCCGAATGCACCCCCGGGATGCAACCCGGGCTCGAGAGCACGGGCCGCATCCCGGGGAAGCGCCTCCTAGACTGCTCTTCCGGCCAGGACCTCCCTGAAGGCCTCGACCCTGACCCTGATCTGCTCCTCGTCCTGCTCGCCGTAGTCGGCGACTATCTTGAGCGTGGGCATCCCGGCCAGGGCCTTGTCGAGCGCCCTGGCCTCGATGTCGTATCCGTGGCAGTACTGGAGGATGCTGTGGACGACACCCTGTACGCGGTACTCGCCCACCAGCCTGCCGACGTTCTCCATCCTCTCCCGGTTCGGAGAGAAGCAGGCGCAGTCTATCGAGAAGTACCTGTCGGCGATGGCCGAGATCATGTCTCCGAGAGTCGAGGCGCCTTCGTCGACGAGATCCCTGAAGTACCGCATCCCGGTGCACGATTCGTCGGCGACTATCCTAAGACCGGCTGACTCCACGACGAAATGCGTCTTCGCGAATCCCATCGGGGAGGGGCTCCCGGCGAACAGGACCCTGGGTCCGGGGGACGGATAGGCGCTGACCCCCCCGGCTGCGCGCTCCTCCAGCTCCGAGACCAGTGTCCCGGCAGCCGCGTTGAAGGCCGTCACGTCCATGTTGAGAGCAGACTGCGAGACCAGCAGGGCGTCGAGGCCGCTTATCGGCGGTTCGTCCAGCATCCTGAACCCGTTGATCCTCGAAAGCAGCCTCCTCTTGTCGTTCACCAGGCGGATCGAGGCAGCCAGCGCCTCGGCCGTTATCGTCCTTCCGGACAGTTTCTCCATCTCCCCGCGGAAGCGCTCCACTTCCGACAGCCACAGATCCCTGTCGATCTGGTTCTTCTTCTGCGGGACCTCGAGCGAGGGGAAGCCGACCAGGTCCCAGGCCTTCTTCTTGGCGTCGCAGGTGGTCTCCCCCACGGCGTATTCCTTGAGTTTCTTGTAAGGGCAGGTGCCGCTGAAGGACATGCCGAAGGTGGACCGGATGAGCGGGCAGATGTCCCTGGGGAACATCCGGTCGGCATGATCCACGGCCCAGCCTGATCCGCCGCAGAGCGGCATGGGCAGCACTCCGGCGGCCAGGGCGATCTCGTCGGGGACGTAGATGCAGAAAGTCCCGATCGACTTCCCGCCGTTCCTCCGGTACGACGCGATCTCCGCGACGCGGCCGGCATGGCTGTCGTGGAAGGCCTTGTCGAACAGGGACATGGATGCCGGGCGGTTCTCCTGCCACAGGTGGGTGTGCGTGAAGACCCTGTCGAGGCTCGCCAGGAGCTGGTCGTGGAGTTCGAGGTCCACGCCGATCTCGGACCATAACTGCCTGAAGTCAGCAGCAGTCTCCTGCATCGCTTCTCCTTCCGGTGCCGGAGGGAAGGCCCTCCGATCGAGTGACGGCGCTCATTCCCCCGTCGATCCCTTCACGAACTCGCTGAAGTCGTCGACAGGCCCCGCACTCACGGCATCGAGCCTCTCCTGCGGGGGCCTCCTCGTCAGGAGGCTCACCAGGACGATGAGTATCACTGAAATGATCACTCCGGTAGCCACGTAGATGTAGCCGTACGCCCCGGCCAGCCATGCCGGCAGCACGTCGGTGTAGTAGTGCGGCAGGGCCGGGTCTGCGAACTGCAGGTACTTGTACTCGTACCAGTACATCCCGACTGTGCCGACGAGGCCCGCCACGGCGGCGGTGAAGACCGCGGGGAGGGTGGTCCTCCTCCAGAAGATGAAGAATGCCGGTACCGCGATGCACGCCGAGAGCACTCCCGAGGAGATGTAGTAGACGTCGCCGAGGGAGGTGCTGATCAGGGCGCAGGCCAGCGCCGCGAGGACGGACAGCACCGAGATCACCCTGGTGGTCGAGAGCCTCCTGTCGGGACCGACTCCGCGCCTGACCTGGCAGGGCTCGACGAGGTCGTAGGCCACCGGCATCGCCGTGACCTGGGCGAACGTGTCGACCGTGGACATCTGGCAGGCCACGATTCCCACGAGCATGAAGACGGCCAGCCCGACCGGCATGGTTTTGATGAGCGCCGGGATGATCCCGAGTGCGCTGCCGCCTACTGCATCGGACGGGACCCCGTCGACGGGCGGGAAGGCGACGAGCGAGCAGAACGCGGAGATGCTCGGCAGGACGAGCACGAACGTCGTGATCAGGAACAGGGCGACGATCGCCCCCCTGCGCGCCTCCCTGGTGGACCTCATGGCCTGGACACGCTGGATGAGATCCTGCTCGATCAGCCATCCCGGCAGGTAGCCGATCAGGAGAAGGATGGGGAATGCCACTCCCAGGAACCACGGGTTCAGGGCGTTGCCCTGCCCCGACCAGGGCGGTGCGGCCTGGCGCAGGGCCCCGATGATGTCGCCGCCGCTGGCGGAGGAGGCTGCGGACACGGCGGTCGCGGCCAGGATGACCATGAATGCCGCGGCAAGGGTGAACTGCAGCACGTCGGTCGTCACTATCGCCCTGAAGCCGCCCATGTAGGTGTAGATGGCTATCGGGACGGCGAGCAGGATCATGCAAGCCCAGGCCGGGATGCCCAGGAAGGGGGCTATGAGAGTACCGCCCATGAAGAGCTCGGCCTGGGTCCACGCCAGGAACACGCCTGCAGAGAGGACTGCGAGCAGGGTCCTGGCGCCCGGGCCGTATCTCATCTGGATGGCCTGGGGAAGGCTCACCGCGGGAAGCCTCCTCACGAAGGGCACCATCGCTATGACGATGAAGCACAGGATGAACCACGGGACGGGAAGGATCCACAAACCCGTGGTCCCGTAGAGATAGACCTGGGACATCCCGAATCCGACCCAGCCAAGCATGAGCCAGCCGGCTGTCAGGGACATCGCCAGGCGCCACGACGGAAGCTCCCGCTTCGCGAGCCAGTACTCGACGGTCGACAGGGGGTCGGCCTTGCTGCGGATGTGCCTCTTCACGCGGGTCAGGATCCCGACCAGGAGCATGCCGAGGATGTAGAGGACGGTTGCGGTCCAGAACGGAACGGTAGTCATCTGCGCTCCTTGGGTGGGTATGGTCCTGCGACTGCGGGACGTCCGCCGTCGATCGGATACAGAATGGGAAAAGGCCCGGACGACCGGGCCTCCTCTACAGGGGTGGGGTCCCGCCTGCGCCCGGCAGGCGGATCGAGGAGGCCGTTCATGCCTTGATGAACAGGAGTCTCACCCGCGGCCTCCTTCGAATGGGGGATGCACCAGTGGATCGGTCGAAGTTATGCGCCTTCACCGGCAGGGTCAAGCATTCCGGGGGGATCTGGGACGGCTCGATCCGGAGGAGCGAAGGAGCACGGCCGCCCCCCATGCGATGGAGACGGCCATGAGTGCGGCTCCCGTCAGGTCGGCCGCCCGCGCGAAGAGCAGGTCCTTCTCCAGATTGCCGGTTTCCGACAGGATGAAGTTCCAGTCATGGAAGCCGTACGGGGCGGTCGCGCCGGTGTTCCCTCCCAGCAGAGGAAGAGCAAGCGCCCGTGCATCGGCGATGTAGGGAGCGAGGTCGATCATGCTCTCTCCGAGCCACCACAGCGCGACGGCGGCTCCGAACGGATCCCTCGTCTTCAGGAGCAGCACCGCCGCACATGTCAGCGGGATCAGGAGCTGCATCAGGCTGCCGCCAAGCGATGTGAGCAGGCGCGATCCCCCGAGGCCGAAGAGCACGTGCCCGGCTTCGTGGAAGGGGAGGTTGACCAGGTGCATGAAGGACCGCATCGCGTAGGCGTACCGGAGTTCGGCCGGCCCCAGCGCGAAGCTGCAGCCCCACACAAGAAGGATCAGCAGAAGGATTCCACGGACATAGAGACCTGCGGTCCCGGCAGGCTTCGCTGGTTCGAGCAGGATACGGACGATTCGAGCGATGAACGGCCGGACTTCCGGAACCGGGCGCTCTACTCCCGGCCGTGGCCCGACCGGGCCGCAGTCAGGACAGGCGTCCGGGGAATCGTCGATGTGCCCGGCGCAACCGGGACATATCCTCGAGGACATGGCCACCTCCGAGTTAATAGTGGCCATGACGGGACCCGGGGTCAACCCGTCACCAGGTTCGGGGTGTCCTCCGGGCATGGCCCCTCACTCCGGCTTGTCCATATTACGGCGATGGCCCGCACGCGGCTGCGGCGGGCCGAGCAACTCTCTCGCAGGAGCGGAACCTGTGCTGGGAAGGCCCGGAAGACCACCTGCGCTCAAAAGGGTGCTCCTCGTCGACGACAACGACAGGTATGCCTCGGCCATCACCCTGGACCTCGAGTCCAGGGGTGCCGAAGTGGTGAGGGTCAGATCCGCCGGCGAAGGCGTTGCCGTTCTCGCCGGGCGTGGCGGGGAATTCGACGGGATCGTCACGGACATCACCATGGAGACGCAGATATCCGGATTGAGGGTGCTGTCGGCTGCGAAGCGGATGCGCTTCGACGGGATCACCGCGACGGCCTCCACGGGCCTGGACACGGGCATCGGATTCTTCTTCAACAGGTTCCTCCTCGGTTCGATCTACGGTTGCCGCTATCTGATACCCAAGAGGCTCATCAAGAAGCGGAAGAAGGTCGCCTGGATAAGGATCGGCGGTTCAGGGAGGGATGAGGATGCCCGCTGAGAAGGAGTCACCGCGCGATCCCCTGACCGGGCTCCCCGGTCGCGGGTTGCTGGACGTTCTCGATCCGCCCTTCAGGGTGCGCGGAGCCGGCGAAACGTGGTCCGTCATGCTCCTCGAGCTCCTCGACCTCGACTCGGTCAGGAGCGGGCACGGGAAGCTCATGGCCGACCAGATCCTCCAGCAGACTGCGTACATGCTGGCGCGCAACACGAAGAAGACTGACGAACTGATGCTCCTCGAGAAGGGGCTGTTCGCCCTCGTACTCCCATCCACGAACAGGACGCAGGCGATCAACCTGGCTCTGCGCCTGGCCGGGAGCCTGAAGCAGGAGGCCTTCCCCGGGGGCCTCCAGGTCGCCTTCAACCTCGGGATAGCAGAGAGCGCGGGCGTCGACAGGGATCTGTCCGCAGTGATGGAGAAGGCCGGGAAGTCGCTGGAGATGTCGAGATCGCTCGGCTCGGGCCGCATCGCGGCATGCTCCGGATACGGTCCGGCGGAATCCGGTGGAGGTCCTTCCTTCGACCATTTCGTGAACAGGGCTGAACAGCTGTCGATTCTCAGAAACGCTCTGGATTCGTCCATATCCGACGGTCTGGCCGTGGCGGCGGTCACCGGCCCCGCAGGCATCGGCAAGACCAGGCTGGCCGCGGAGCTCTCGCACTACGCGGGCTTCAGGGGGTGCAGATACGCATCCGCGGGCCTGACGACCTCGAGGTTCCACACCGGCGGGGGGATCCTGGATCTGCTCGTCCGCAGGCTCCTGGGAGATGACGGGACCTCGGCTCCTCCACAGCCCGGCGATCCGGTCGAGCGGCTTTCGGACATGTCGATGGCGGCACCGCTGGTGGCGATCATCGACGATCTGCAGGCGGCCGGTCCGGAGGATCTCGAGCAGATAGCATCCCTGGTGAGGCGTGCCCCCCGGTCGAGGATACTGCTGGTGCTCCTCGCGAGGACCCCCCTGCCGGGTGCCGTCGCGGGATGGCTGGATACCCTGGGGCTCTTCATCCATGTCGGCAGGATCGACCTGCCCAGGCTCTCGGACGAGAGTGCCGCAGACCTCATCTGCCTCGCCATTGGCACGGCCGGAGCCGACGCCGGCGACAGGGAGCACCTGACATCTCTCAGCGGGGGCAACCCGCAGAACCTCGAGGAACTGCTCAGGAACCTCGACCTGTCGCCATCGAATCCGGGACAGGCCGACGGGGGGCAGGACTTCCAGCGCATGACGGATTACGCGGCCCGGAAGGCGGAATCCGCGGGTCCGCGCATCGGAAGGGTCCTGTCAGCCGCATCCGTCGTCCCCTGGCACTTCACCCCGTCAGAGACGGCCTTCATGTCAGGCATCGAAGCCGGAGCGGCCGGAACCCTGTTCGACGAAGCCGTGGACGCCGGGTTCCTGACCGTCGCTCCCGCCGGGTCGGACATGCCTGAAGGTGCGTACCGTTTCGCATGCGATGCGGTGAGAACGGCACTCGAGCCGTCCGGGCACGAACGAAGGGCTCTCCTGACCCGCCTCGGTGACTTCCATTCGGCCGCGACCCCCTCGGCCCCGCGCAACAGGCGTGCTGCCTGGGCCTACTCCCTGGGCATCGAGCCGGTGATGGCCCTCGACTTCCTCCTCGACTGCGCCGACGACGCGGCAGGGCGCTCGGCCCACCTCGAGAGGGAGGAGTGGCTGGGGATGTACAGGGCGGCCGCGGTCGAAATGGCCGAACCCCCCGAGGGTTTCGCCCAGAAATGCCTCGAACTGGGCGGGCTGGCAAGGCGCAACGGAAGGCGGAATGCGGCGATGGAGCACTTCAGGACCGCCACCTCCCTCGTCTCGAAGCCGGAGGAGACCTGCCAGGCGCTGCACCTGCTAGGCAAATGCCTTCTCGAGGCTGGCGACTTCGTCTCCGCCGGAGGCTGTTTCGACAGGATGAAGGACCTCCCCTCCCCCAGCCCCGAGCTTGCGATGACGAACAGGGTGGCCCTGGCCCAGTTGAAGCACTCCATGTGCTACACCGGCGAAGCCGTGGGCCTCCTCTCGGATGTGGAGGGATGGCTGGAAGGCGGGATGGAGGGTCTGGGCGGCAACCACCTCCGTTCCGAGTTCCTGCGGGTCTACGGCACGATCCTGGCCGCGGACGGCGATCCGTCGAGCGGCTTCGGCATGTGCTGCGAGGCCTCGGAGATCGCGGAGAAGGCCGGCGACGCTCGCGAACAGATCAGGGCCCTCGTGGCGCTGGCGGGCATACTGTCATCGAACGGCTCCTGGGAGGAGAGATACAGGATCCTCAGGCGTGCCGACTCCATAGCCAGGGCGTCGGGGGACATGGAGGGGCTCGCCGGCGTCTGGGCAGGCCTGGGGGCGGTCCACATGTCGCTCAACCAGGTGGAGATAGCCGAGGGCTTCACGGAGAAGGCTGCCAGGCTCGCAGAGATGGTCGGTTGCCCGGCTCTCGGCGTCGACTCCGAGATCATCACCGGCCTGGCGGAGCTCCACAGGGGCGAGATGGAGCCCGCTCTAAGACGCTTCAGCACGGCACTCGAGAGCGCCCACAGGCTCGGTGACGCCAGGAGCTCGCTGATCTGCAGCATGAGTGCAGCGCGGATACTCGGGGCCATGGGCAGCCATGCCCAGGCACGGACGCTGCTGGGTTCGCTGTCGAAGCTGGCCGGCCCCGCCAGGGCGGGCAGGCGCCTCCATGCCGACCTGCTCTTCTGCAGGGGAGTCGTGGAGTTCCAGGCCGGAGAGGACGAGGGGGCGGGAGCCATGGAGAAGGCTCTGTCACTGCTTTCGGAGGCCAGGTCGCTCTACACGGCCCACGACACGCTGGCGGACCTCGAGGCCGCCTGGTACGAGGCCAGATGCATGAGGGACCTCGGCAGGGCCGCCGATTCCATGTCCCTCGCGGCGGACTCGTGCCGGCGGATCAGCAAGCTGATGGAGAGCATGGACAGTTCCTTCGTGAGAGAGGACTTCGGGCAGACCGACTTCATCATCGGGCTGCTGGTCATGTCCAGTGATTCGGGGGCCGCCGGCTAGCGGCCCCCTCCTCGTCCGGCTCAGACCCTGTCCACGGGTTCGTAGAGGTCGGTCAGGAACTCGCTCTCGTCGCTGGTGCACTCGTGCCCCTTCACATAGATCTCGTAGCAGGGCGCGCACCTGGGCTTGAGCCCGTTCGAGGGTATCCAGGAGCCCACCAGGGTGCCCCACGATGCATGGAGCCCGTCGTAGGAGCCGACGTGCCGGGTGGTGGCGTGGAGGCCCCCGGGGATCTCGAACGCCTTCATGTCCGAGCCTTCCGGAAGCGCGGGGAACTCCCTCACCGTCACGCATGCCTCGGATGTCAGCTCGGCGGCGGGCACCTGATCCGGATCGTCGTTGTAGATCGCGAGCCACTGGGAGTCGCGCGTGTCGACCCCGGCCGCCTTCACCGCCCTGTCGAGCCTCTCGAACGCCTCCCCGATCATGTGGTACGGCCCCACGTGCCTCACGCTGAGAACCTTCATGTCCCGGGTCGTGACTGTCTTCGCGTCCATGACGCCTGTTCCTCCCTCCACGGTGTTGAACGAAACCACTCCCTCACCCGAGTGATAGTGGTAGCCCGACGGGGAGGAGATCAGCGGGATGCTGGACCGCAGGCGTCTGAACTTCGAGGGCGGCTCGCCGAAGGACGCGAGGAACGCTCTCGTGAACGCCTGATTGGAGTAGTAGCCCGCCCGCAGGGCGATCACCATCACGGGCTCGTCCCCCTCGAGGAGGCGACCCGCAGCCCTCTCCAGCCTCAGCCTGCGGATGAAGCCCGAGATGGACTCTCCGACGGTCCCTGTGAACACCCTGTGGAAGTGGTACGGAGAGAAGTCAGCGACCGAGGCGATCTCGGCCAGGGTCAGGTTCCTGTCCAGCCCGGCCTCTATGTAGACCAGAACCGAAAGCATCCTGTCCCTGTAGCTCGTCCTGGTGCTCTCCCTCATCCGCTCCTCTCCTCCCATCGCCGGTACTGCAGGAGCATAAATGCTCCGGGACGGGGAGCGGTTCACATTTCTTGCGGTAGCGGCGGTCAGGCCTTGAGCCAGCCCCGGGGAAGCGGGATGGAGCCGCCTGGAACGCCCTTGCGGAGGAGGAGATCCCTCAGATCCTTCAGGGCTTCCGCGGCGGAGGAGGCGATCTTCATCTCCTCGGTCAGTTCGAGGGCGGCCCTGTAGTGGCTGATGGCGGTCTCGACGGCACCCGCCTCGGCCTCCACCATCGCGAGCGAAGCGCGGGAGCTGATGCGCCCGTATGGGAACCCGACGGATTCGAACAGCCTGAGCGAGTCCTCGAGATGGAGGCGCGCCCTGTTGAGATCGCCGTCGCGCAGGAAGATGCAGCCGAGGTTCTCGAGCGAGTTGGCCTCGTTGATCTGGTTGCCGGTCTCGCGGTGGATGAGGAGGGCCTGTCTCAGCACGCGCTTGGCTCCGTCGTAGTCGCCCATCTCCATCAGGCATTTCCCGACGTTGTTCAGGATGACTCCCTGCTCACGCCGGTCGCCTGCCCCCTCCTGTATCTCGAGAGCAGCCTTGAACTTGGCGACAGCCTCCTCGAACCGCCCCTTCATCCCTTCGATTATCCCCAGCTTCACCAGGGCCTGGGCCTCGGCGCCCCTGAACCTGGTGCCCCTCACGATGTCGAGCGCCCTGAGCAGGTAGGGCTGCGCCCCGGCGATATCTCCCCCGCTGATCATGAGACTGCCTATGTTGTTCATGATCTGAGACATGGCATCTATGCGGCCCGCCTTCTCGAACAGGATGTACGCGCGTTCCAGGAGCGGGCGGGCCTCGGCCCGGTTCCGTGTCCACTGCAGGGCCTTCTCGGTGAGCAGGGCGCCCTCCAGCTCCCCGTCACCGGCAACCGAAGCAGCGGCCAGGCCCTCCTCGCACAGGGCCTCGGCCTCTCCGGCCCTGCCCTGGAAGGCTTTGTTCCTGCTCAGGATCTGGAGAGCCATCCCGGTGCGCCCGGGCATCTCCAGCTCCCTGGTAAGGCTGATCTCCTCCAGGAGCGCCTCCTCGATGCCCTCGAAACGCCCGGTCGAGATGAAGGATTCGCGCATGACGCGCAGAGCATCCAGCTTCAGACTGGTCTTCTCGTCGCCCTCGGGGAATCCCTCGAGCCATTTCAGCGCACTCGAGGCCCAGTTGGACGCCGCCCTGCCCTGCGACGAGGCAGAAGCCTCGAGGGCTGCGCGAACGGCCCACTTCGAGGCCTCTCCGTATTCACCTGCCCTGGACAGGTGCCGGGCGATCATGCCGGCCTCTCCGGGGTGGAGTTCCCGGGAGGACACGAGGGATTCGGCGGCGCATCGATGGATGAGCGTCCTGTTCTGGAACAGGAGCCCGTCATAGGCCGCCTTCATCGCGAGTTCGTCGCTTGCTGTCACTGTCTCGACCCCTTCCGCCCTGTGCTGCGAGAAGATGCCGAGGGAGACCAGGTCGCGCAGGTCCTCATCCGGATGAGCCTGACCCAGCCTGGAGGCTGTGCGCTCGTACAGCCCTACGGAGAACTCGAACCCCAGCACGGCTGCTATCTGAAGAGCTTTCCTCAGCCTCGAAGGGAGCCTGTCCACCCTGGACCTCACCGCACCCGACAGCGAGGACGGTATCCTTCCCTCCTCGGGAGAGGACCGCAGGAGCCACCCGCCTCCGGTCTCCTCCATCACGCCGGTCTCGATGAGGTCGAGGAGGATCTCCCGGGCGAAGCGGGGGTTGCCGCCCGAGCGCCTCACGACGAACCGCCTGAGATCCGGCGAGAGCTCTTCGCAGGCGTCGTATTCGAGCATGGAGGCCAGTATGGCGCACAGATCCTTCTCGGGCATCGAGCCGAGATCGATCCTGCGGGTCGCGGCATAGTTCTCGTGCACCGAAGGACGGGATCCGTCCGACTCGTCGGTCGTCCGTCCCGCCAGCAGGACCGTCATGGGCGCAGGGGTGTCGCAGTTCGCCAGGGTGAACTCGAGGGCGTCCAGCGATGAGTGGTCGATCCACTGGCAGTCGTCGACAACGAGCAGCACTTCGCCGGAGGCCCGCGCCACTGCCTGGATGTAGTCCCTGACGGCCTGGTTGATCTCCTTCTGCGTCATCGACCCGTCAGCCCCGCCCGAAGACCTGCCGCGCATCCGGGCAGCGAGTTCGGACGGATCCGGGGCGCCCTCGGGCTGTGAGGAGGACTGGCCGGCGAGAAGCGATATCCAGTAGGAGAACGGCCTGGCCCCGAAGGGGAACACCCTGCCTTCGAGGACGGTCATCCCGGGCCTCTCCCTGACCAGGATGGAGGTGAACTCGCGCAGGAGGCGGCTCTTGCCCGAGCCGGCATCGCCCGAGAGCCTGCAGATCCTGTGGCGCGGGCCTCCCCTGGGATTCACTGGGGGATCGAGGGGCGAGGCGAGAAACTCCGAAAATGCGGATATCTCGAGGGTCCTTCCCGAGATCGAGGGTTCGGGGAGGCGCGAGGCCTTCCTCATGCGGGCGGCCTGCAGCCTGCCGGGGCCCGCGATCCGGAAGGTCCTGACCGGCTTCACCCTCCCGCGGATCATCATCTCCCCGAGGTCCTCCCACTCGAAAAGGTCGCCGCACTCCTCACGGACCCGCGCCGTGGCCAGCGCGGTTCCGGTCTCGGCCGCCTGTTCTAGTCGGGAGGCTACATTGACCTCGTCGCCGAGGGCGGTGAGATGACCCGAAGGGTCCGGGGCCACCGTCACCGGCCCGAAGTTGAGCCCGACCCTTCCGGAGATGCTGAAGCCGTGCTTCTCCATAACGGAGTTGATCTCCTTGAGGGTCTCGATGAGCCTGAGCGAGCAGGCGACGGCTCTCGCGCAGTCGTTGTCGCGGCACACCGTCGCGCCGAAGAGCGCCATCATCCTGTCGCCCTCGAACTTGTCGACCACGCCGCCGCTGGATTCTACTTCGGAGGAGAGGGCGCGCATGACGCCGTTCGATATCCTGTGGAGCGCCTCGTGGTCCATGTTCTCAGAGAGTGCCGTGAAACCGGTGAGATCGAGGAAGAGCACCGCCACCTCGCGCCTCTCGCCCGGGACGAGCTGGAGGGCGGGCTCACGACCGGCCTCGTGAGTGGCGAACTTCTCGAGGTCGCGGCCGAGCATGTCCACCCAGTTCTCTGCCATTCCCCTCCAGCCGGCAGGTCACGCGGTGTCGAAAGATAGACATGAATACTAATCGAGCGGGCCGCGGTGGTCTAGCCTGTATAACGCCCGTCGATCACCTGACGGATCGGGCTCATTTCGAGACCCAGAAGCCGCCCATCGCGAGATTGTCTATGCCGCTGGCCATGAACGTCCGGATGGCGTCCGAGGGGCTGCTCACGATGGGTTCACCACGCAGATTGAAGCTCGTGTTCACTATCACCCTGGCTCCGGTGGCCTCGCCGAACCGCCGGATCACCTCGCTGTAGCGGGGATTCCACTCCCGCCGCACCGTCTGCAGCCTGCCGGTGCCCATGTGGTTCACGGCAGGGGCGAGGTCGGCGTGCTCGGTCCTCCAGGGGTGGACAGTGAGCATGAACCGAGCAGGGTAGTTGAGTTTCGACCCGTCGAAGCCCTCGAAGTACAGCGGGGCGTCCTCCTCGGCGAGGACGGGCGCGAACGGGCGGAACGGCTCCCTGAACTTGATCTTGCGGTTGATGGTGTCCTTCATGGCCGCATCGCGGGGGTCTGCGAGGATGGAGCGGTTGCCGAGAGCCCTGGGGCCCCACTCGAACCTGCCCTGGTGGAAGCCGACCACTGCTCCGCCCAGCATCGCATCCACGGTGCGGTCTATGAGAGTGTCCTCCCCCATTTCCTGGAAGGGCAGCCCGGACTCCCTGAGGGCGCCGAGAGTCTCGGCGTCGGAATAGTCGGCCCCCCAGTAGGCGTTCTCCATCACGAACGCACCGGGCTTCCCGAAGATCACCTGCCAGGCGTAGAGTGCCGCTCCCAGCGCTCCACCGGCATCCCCCGCGGCAGGCTGGATGAACACCTCGTCGAAGCCGGCCTCCCTCTGCACCAGGCCGTTGGCCACCGAGTTGAGCGCCACGCCTCCAGCCATGCAGAGCGTCCTCGCGCCGGTGTCCTCCCTGAGCTTCCTTGCGAGCCCGAGGATCAGATCCTCGGTCACCTTCTGGATGCTTGCGGCTATGTCGGCGTACTTCTGGCTGGATTTCACCGCCGGATCGGAAGCATCCGCCCTGCCCGGGTCGGTCATGGTCGTGACGAACGGCGCCTCAGGGCTGCGAGGTTCTCCGAGGAGGCCCTCGAGCTTCCGGGAGAAGCTCCTCTCGGCCGACCTGTGGTACTCGAAGTAGTCCATGTCCAGGGTGAAGCTGCCGTCGCCGTGGACCTTCACTATCCTGTCGAGGATGGCGTCGCGGTACCTGGGCTCCCCGTACGGGGCCATGCCCATGACCTTGTACTCGCCCTCGTTGACCTGGAAGCCGAGGAAAGCGGTGAAGGCGGAGTAGAGGAGGCCTATGGAATGGGGGAACCTGTGCTCCCTGTCGAGCCTGATCCAGCTCCCGCACCCCGCCGAGTGCGAGTTCCTGCCGGTGCCCGAGGCGGTCGTCGTCCATTCCCCCACGCCGTCGAGCGTCAGCAGGGCCGAGTCCTCGTCGTAAAACGGGCTCGAGAAGAGGGCGCTGGCGGCATGTGCGACGTGGTGGTCGACGAACATTATCCGTGATGGGTCGATGCCGAGCTCGCGCTGTATGTGCGACTTCACCCAGAGCTTCTGGTCGAACCAGTTGACCATCGCCTCGGAGAAGCTGGTCCTGGATCCCGGGAAGGTGGCGAGGGAGGTAGTGAGGATCCTCTCGAACTTCACGAGAGGCTTCTCGTAGAATACCACGCAGTCGAGGTCGCGGGCCTCGATCCCCGCACGGGAGAGGCAGAACGAAACGGCCCTGCGGGGGAACCCCTCGTCGTTCTTGATCCTGCTGAAGCGCTCCTCCTGAGCGGCGGCGACGAGCCAGCCGTCCGACAGGAGGGCCGCTGCGGAGTCGTGATAGTAGCAGCTCAGCCCCAGGATGTTCAAGGTTCGCCTCTCAATACTGCCTGAGGCATTCGTCCCCCGTACGGCTCGACTGCGGCCTGGGGACCCAGCCGGTGGCGGCCCCGGCGCGCCTTCCCAGAGGGTCTCCGGCGAGGCGGAGCATGACGGCGAAGGGGGTGAACACCGTGAAGTAGAAGAACCCGAGGAGCACGCGGCCCTGGAAGCCTCCCATCCTGCGGGCGAACCCCTTCCAGGCCAGCCATGCCCTGCGGGCCGGACCGGCAGCCTCCGCAGCCTCTCTCCTTGCAGCCGGGTATTTCGATCTGTGGAGCAGGCAGGACGCGCTCCCGCAGAGAAAACCCGACAGGAGCGAGACGCCGGCAGAGGCGAGGCGGCCGGGATCGTAGCCGGGTGCGAACAGCAGGGCGCACCAGAGGATGGGGATGCCTGCAAGGTCCGCGGCATTAGGCACCGGAAGCCTCCTGCCGGCCCACGCGGCGGCACCCGCCGACCAGCCCGCGAGCCCCAGGAGAACCGACAACAGTGCGATCACGGAATCCGCCCGGCTAGAACAGGGTGTAGATGAAGGGCGCCACGGCGGAGCCCTGCGCAAATATGAGGAGCCCCGCGACCAGCAGCAGCACGATCACCATCGGTATCATCCAGTAGAGCTTCCTGCTCCAGAGGAATGCCAGGAGCTCGCCGACGATCCCCAGGCGCGACATCAAACCGCCACCGGCCACGCAATCACCCCTTTCGACGCGATCGATAGGTATATCCGTGGACGGCCGGATGTCAACCCGAAAACCTCCGCGGACATGCCCGAACTCGCCTCCACCGTTATCAGGGGATAGATTACCTGATTCAGATGTCGGGAGGTGGCTGTGTTCGCAGCACTCGGCGTGATGGCCCTGCTGGCCTCGGGACCGCCCGTTCCGGTCCTGGAGGTCGATCCAGCGGAGATGACCGTGGTCCAGGATGCGGGCGGCGGGATGATCCTTCTCACGACCGGCACCGGAAGGGGCCTCGCGGCCTGGGACGGCTCGTCCCTGGAGGTGCTCTCGACCGAGCCGGGGGCCGGCAGGAACGCCTTCCTCCTCGGTGACTCGATCCTGTTCAAGGAGTGCGCGGAAGGTTCGCAGCGGATAGTCGCAATCTCGGACGGCAGGCGGGAAGTTCTCGTCGAACGAAGCATCGCATGCGGCCCGTTCCCCGCCCCGTCCGGATTCCTCTATTCCGACGCCGAAGGGCTCCACGTAATCGGTTCCGACTTCGTGGAGACCGGCCTCCTGCCGGATGCCGCGCTCTGTCCCTCGGCCTGCCTCGATGATGCCGGTTCCCTCTGGTTCGTAGATCCGGCAGGCCGTCTCTCTTTCCTGCCGCCCGGCGGCGACCCGGAACCCATCCTGGACTGCGCCGCCGGGGTACAGTCGTGTCCGGGGGTGGTCCTCGCCAGGATGATCGACGGATCCGCGAGACTGCTGGACCCGGCAACCCGCGGGGTCGCCGCGACCATCGAGAATGCTCTGCTGCCCAGGCTCCTGCCCGACGGGTTGGTCCTCTACACCGGAATCCTCCCCGACGGAGCCTCGGAGTGCCGCGCCTTCAAGGCAGGCGGCGGAGACGTCGCGATCTCGCCCCAGGGAGTCCCGGCGTCCAGGCCGATGATGGTCCCGGGGCTGGGGCCGGTCTGGACCGACACGGAGACGGGCCGGCCGGCCGGGCCCTGCATGGAGCGCCCTATCCCGGCCTTCCCGGCGATGGACGATGCCGCGCCCGCAGGTAGATCCGCCCCCGAGGCCGGGATCGACGTGCCGTGGATGCACCAGCGCTGGGACACTCCCGATTCGTTCAACGGCTCGTGGTCCTGCGGCCCCTCCTCGTGCATGATGGCCGCGCAGTACTACGACAGGCTGACCCCCGACTCCATCTGGTGCTCTTCTCCGTCGCCCGGCCACTGGAGTCAGTGGGGGCGCTACATCCCGGATGAGTACACCTTCCTCGGGTACACCTACGACATCCCCGGTCTCTCGCCCGGCGATGTCTGGGTCGACGGGGCCCACGGGTTCATCTGCCGCGACGCCGGGGGCGCCTACTGGTCCTACATGAGGCTGTTCCTCGAGCAGACCGGGCTCTACTCCGAGTGGGCCGGCACCTCCTGGGGCACGCTGACTTCCGAGCTCGAGTCGTCGTGGCCGGTCGTCTGCTCGAGCACCATCGACTACTCCGGCGGCTCCTACGGGCACATCATCCTGTTCACCGGCTACTACGCCGACCGCACGGTCGTGGTCAACGACCCCTACGGCGACGCGAACCTGACGGGATGGGGCCAGAGCTGGCGGTATCCGAACGGCAAGGCCTGCCTCTACGACTGGCCCGGGTACAACAACGGGCACCTCGAGATAGGGGCGGTGAACCAGCTCATCCTGGCCAGGCACGAAGTCAGGGTCGAGCCGGACACCCTGGTGGACGACAACTCTCTCGGCTTCGGCAAGCGCGGCCCCTGTCAGTTCTGGCACGAGGAGGACTCGGGCTGGGACGGAAGCTTCTGGTGGACCTGGGCGACGGCCTCGCCGCCCGACACCTGCTTCGCGAAATGGAAGCCCGTGCTGCCGTGGCAGGGCGAGTACGAGGTCTCGGTCTACATCCCGTCATATTACGCATCCGCGACCGGCATCTACAGGCTGTCGACACCCTCCGGAACAGTGACGGTGCCTCTGGATCAGGGCTCGTACGCAGGCGAATGGGCTTCCCTGGGCACCTTCCCGCTGCAGCCCGGAGACTCCCTGTATCTCGGCGACTGGAACGGCCAGGGCGGGGAGAGGCTGGCCTTCGATGCTGCCCGCTTCCATCCCCTCGGCCTCTCGGCTGAACCCTGTGCGGAGCCTCACGGAACGCTCGCGATATCGAACCCCTGCACCGGGTCGATCGGGTTCACGCTGCCGTACCCGTCCCTCCCCTCGAACCCCTCGGTCGTCGTGCTGGCGGATGTCTCGGGAAGGACCATGGGTTCGTGCACTGTGCCTGCCGGATCGAGCACGGGCTCCCTGGGTGGTGGCATGCCTGCGGGCATCTACTTCGTAGTGATAGTGGAGGGAGCCGGGCAGGGCGCCTCGGCTCCGGCGGTCTTCCTCGGTGGAGGCTACTGATGGCGGATTCCGGAGTCGGCATGACGGTGGATCAGCGCGACGGACCCCTCTCGACGGCCGAGTTCTTCACGATGATCCTGCTCCTGGGCGTGCCGGTCCTGAATCTGGTCCTGCTGGTGATCTGGTCGTTCGGGCCGGGCACGAACCTCAACAGGCGCAACCTGTCGAGGGCCATGCTGATCCTCACGGTGATACTGGCCGTGGTCTGGGTGATCTCGTTCGCGCTGGGGCTGACCCTGATCGGGAGCAACCCGGAGATGGAGCGTCTGCTGGAGGATTTCCTGGCGGGGATCTGACGGATGGAGCAGAAAGCGGGAGGGGCGGCCCGGAGGCCGCCCCTCTTCACATCCCGGCCATATCGATCATCCGCCATGAAGGGCGGATGATCCCATCATGGCCACCTAGAGCAGGTGAAACGTCACCGTGAGGCCGGCCATGACTATCGCGACCATGCTCATCAGCTTGATCAGGATGTTCAGGCTCGGCCCCGAGGTATCCTTGAACGGGTCGCCGACCGTGTCGCCTATGACCGTGGCCTTGTGGGCCTCCGACCCCTTGCCGCCCAGGTTGCCCTCCTCGACGTACTTCTTGGCATTGTCCCATGCGCCGCCCGAATTGGCCAGGAAGATGGCCAGGACGAAGCCGGCCGCCACGCCCCCGAGCAGGAGCCCCATCACACCGCCGACGCCGAGGACGATCCCTGTCGCTATCGGGACCAGGATGGCCAGGGCGGCGGGAAGGATCATCTCGTGCTGTGCGCCGCGGGTCGAGATGGCGACGCACCTGGCGTAGTCGGGCTCGTCCTCGCCCCTGATGATCCCCGGCTTCTCGGCGAACTGCCTGCGGACCTCCTCGACCATGCGCCCGGCGGCCCTGCCGACGGCCTGCATGGTGAGACCGCAGAACAGGAAGGCCATCATCGAGCCGATGAAGGTCCCAACCAGAACCAGCGGATTCATGAGGTGTATGTCGAAGTGCGCCATCAGTTCCTGGAGCGTGGCGGAGGCGGTTTCGACTGTGCGGCCCCCGACCTCGAACGCGGTGGTGCCGATCCTGACCATCCCGATCCGGATCTCCTCGAGATACGAGGCGAGGAGGGCGAGCGCGGTCAGTGCCGCGGAACCTATGGCGAAGCCCTTGCCCGTCGCTGCCGTGGTGTTCCCGAGGGCGTCGAGGGCGTCGGTCCGTTCGCGGACCTCCTTCTCGAGGCCGGCCATCTGGGCGTTGCCGCCCGCGTTGTCGGCTATGGGCCCGTAGGCGTCGGTGGCGAGGGTGATGCCCAGGGTGGAGAGCATGCCGACTGCAGCGATGCCGATGCCGTAGAGGCCCATGGAAAGGTTCGCGAAGGAGAATCCAGAGGCGAAGAGGAACGCCATGATGGTCCCGATCGAGACCATCGACACAGGGATCGCGGTCGAGATCAGGCCCGTCCCGATCCCGGAGATGATGACGGTGGCAGGCCCGGTCCTGGCGTGTTCCGCGATCGCGACCGTCGGCCTGTATCCGTGCGAGGTGTAGTATTCGGTGGACTTGCCTATGACGATCCCGACGACCAGTCCGGTCACCAGCGATCCCCAGACTCCCCAGGCGTTCGGCAGGCCGAGGAGATGCAGCACGGCGGCGGAGATGACGGTGATCAGGATCGAGCTGGAGTTCACGCCCCGCGCGAGCGAGCCGAGGAGCTGCTTCTGGGTCGCCCCCTCCCTCGTGCGGACCATGAGCATCCCTATGACGGAGAGGATCGTGCCGATCCCTGCTATTATCATGGGCGCCAGCACGCTGTTCATCTGTGCTGAGCCCCCGGCGGCCGAGAATGCGGTCGCCCCGAGGGCGGCCGTGGCCAGGATCGCGCCGCAGTAGGACTCGTAGAGGTCCGCACCCATCCCCGCCACATCGCCCACGTTGTCGCCGACGTTGTCCGCGATCGTGGCCGGATTCCTGGGATCGTCCTCGGGGATGCCCGCCTCGACCTTGCCGACCAGGTCGGCGCCCACGTCGGCGGCCTTGGTGAATATCCCGCCTCCAACCCTGGCGAAGAGTGCCTGGGTGGAGGCGCCCATCCCGAAGGTCAGCATCGTGGTGGTGATCAGCACCAGCGAGCCCGGGCCCTCGGAGGGCGGATAGAACTGGTTCAGGATCACGAACCAGGCCGATATGTCGAGAAGGGCCAGGCCGACCACCACCAGGCCCATCACCGCGCCGCTCCTGAAGGCGAGCCTGAGGCCCCTGTCGAGCGACTGCCTGGCGGCATGGGCGGTCCTGGCGGAGGCGTAGGTGGCGGTCTTCATGCCGAAGAAACCGGCCAGCCCGGAGAAGAAGCCGCCCGTGATGAAGGCGAACGGCACCCAGCCGTTCTGCACCTTCAGGACATAGGCCATGATGGCGAAAAGCACCGTCAGGCAGAGGAAGATGACTGTGACGACCCTGTACTGCTGCCTGAGGTAGGCCATCGCACCCTTGCGCACCGCGAGGGCGATGGCGGCCATCCTCGGGGTGCCCTCGTCCTGGGCCATCATGTTCCTGTAGAAGAGCCAGGCGACCACGAGCGCGAGTACGGAGCCTGCGGGTGCGAGCCAGAACCATGGATTCAGCATAGAGTCCTCCGTCGTCCCGGTGCGGTTTCGACCGGTATCCTCCCAGAACGGCCCGCGCCTGCCGGGGAACGATCCCGGGCGGAACGGGCGTGCAGCTCACCCGGACGAGCTAACATTAGCCGGAGCGGTTCCCGGCACAAGCGCATCAGCGCTTCGCGAGGACCCAGATGCCCACGGCTATGAAGCCTATCCCTGCGATCACGGAAAGAGTGCGCCCCTGGACGATCTTCGACAGGGCGACCCCGGCGAGCACTCCGAGGGCGGAGGAGAGGACGAGCGCCGCGGCCGAGCCGACGAAGACCGTGAGCCTGCTCCCTCCGCCTGCGGCATAGAGCATGGTCGAGAGCTGCGTCTTGTCTCCGATCTCCGCCAGGAAGACAGTTCCGAACACTGTGAGGAGGAGTTTCCAGTCCATCGGGTCCTTCTTCGGAAGAGGCGCCCGGCGGGGCCGGGCGCCTCTGGAATCCTTCAGGGAGGTGCCTACCTGAGTACGGTGAACCTGCTCGTCGCAGAAGCTCCGTTACCGGACGCCCTCATGAAGTACACGCCGTTGCTCATGCCGGCGGGGACTGCAAATTCGACGGAGTGGCTGCCGGACGCCATCTCTCCTTCGCTGACCAGGGCTATCCTCCGGCCCTGGATGTCGTAGACCGACATCGTCACCTGGCCGGGTTCGGACAGGTACAGGCTGAAGAGGCCCGCCGCAGAGACGGGGTTGGGCATGGCGGACGAGAGCACGAGGCTCCTCGTCGATCCGGGGCCCGAACCGCCGCCGATGCCAGTGCCGACTACGGCCTGGATGGCCTCGAGCGCCTGGATCCTGCCGGAGCCGTAGATGTTTTCCTTGCCGGCCGCTCCGAGGTCGAGCGCTGTAGTCTCGAGGATCTCGTCGATCTGCGCCGGGGTGAGTGTGGAGTCGGCGGAGAGGAGAAGGGCCATCAGGCCGGCGTTGTGCGGCGTGGCCATGGAGGTGCCGCTCATGGTCGTGTAGCCGCCGATGTTGCCGTAGTCGCAGCTCAGCACGTCGACGCCGGGGGCGCACACGTCGGGGCGCAGAAGACCGGCGTTGGGAGCGGTGTCGTCATAGTCGAACCAGGGGGCTATGGCCTCCCAGTTGGCCGGGCCGCGGCTGGAGAAGTCGGCGATGTTGTTCGCGCTGTCCGTTGCTCCCACGCAGATGCAGGCCGAGAGGCCGCCCTGGGCGACCTGGTCGGGGTGCAGCCAGGGAGGCGGGCAGTCGCCGGGGGTGCGGAGCGAGGGGGCTCCGGGGCCTTCGTTTCCCGCTGCGATGCTGTGCGGTATCCCGGCGGCGAGGATGTTCTCCTCCGCGGTTCTCCAGAGAGCCCTCTGGGGGTTCCATGAAGGGATGTACCCGAGGGACGTGCTCAGCACGTCGGCTCCGTGCTCGACGGCCCACTCGAAGCCGTCCATGACGTTGACCTCGGCTTCGGGGCTGACGGAGGTCATGACCCTGACGGCCATGATCGTGGCTTCGGGGGCAACGCCGCAGATGGTGCCGGCTATGCCGTTGCTTGCAACCGATCCGGCGCAGTGCGTCCCGTGGCCGCTCTCGTCCATCGGGTCGCTGTCGCCCGTGGAGATGTCCCAGCCGTAGTGGAGGCCGGCGGGGGTGTCGTGCCACATGTGGGTCGCGAGGTCGACGTGGTTGTAGTTGACGCCGGTGTCGATGATCGCGACGACTACGCCCTCGCCCTCATATCCGAGGGCCCAGACGTCCGGTGCGCCGATGTTGTCGACGCCCCAGGCGTTGGCCCGCGAGAGCTCGTCGGAGTTCGCCGGCCTGACGTCGATGGGCTCGATGAACGGCGAGGTGGCGGGTCTGAAGTCGACCCACGCCACGCAGTCGAGCGCAGCGATGTTCCTGATCGCGTCCGGGGTGGCGCTGCAGCTTATGAAGTTGGCGAGCCAGTTCGTGTGCAGGCCGGTCACGCTCTCCGACGGCCAGGCCTTGAGGGCTTCCAGGACGGGAGTCTGGGTCTGAGTGGCCACGTCCATCATCACGGAGACGGCGAACTCGCGCCGTTCCTCGCGGGAGAAGCCTGTGGTGGCCTGGGCGATGTACTCGCAGTCGGCGTCGCCGACCGGCTTGATGAAGATGTCGATCGTCCCGTCGGCCCTCGCCTGTTCCATCTGTTCGGCGAGGCGCGGGGTGACGATCCCGGCGGAGGCGGCGGCAGCGGCCGCGAGGCAGAGCAGCAGGTACTTCACATGGGCCCCTCTCGGTTAGGGAAAAAACCGGTGTAGATCGTACCTTGCAGGGATGCCCGGGCACGGCGGCACACGGCCGTCATCCCCTCCAGCCCTCGAGTCCATCCATGAAGGATCTGCAGGCCTTCCTGAGAGCGGCCTCGGGCTCGTGACCCCTGATCCTGGCATAATCTACGATCTCGAAGAGCAGCCGGCCAATGCCGTCCGTCCCTGCGTCAGCGTCGGCATCTGCGACGATCTCCCGGAGCCCCGGCGTCGCGTCCCCCTCCCTGACTTCGTAACCGAGGTCGGCCGCGCGCTGCTGGATCCTCCAGGCGGTCTGGAGGGCTGGCATCGCTGCGGGGATTGAGTCGAAGAAGCCCCCGCGGCCCTTCTCCCCTGACTTGATCCGCTCCCACTGGCGCTCCACCTCTCCGGGCGACAGCGCATCCACGGCCCCGAAGACATGGGGATGCCTGCGGACGAGCTTTGCCCTTATCCCGTCCGCCACCTGGGCGAGGTCGAACCTTCCCTCCTCGTCGGCGATGACCGCATCGAGCAGGATGTGGAGGAGGAGATCGCCGAGCTCGCTCCTGAGAGCCTCCCAGTCGCCTTTCTCGGCCGCCTCGGCCACCTCGTAGGCCTCTTCGAGAAGGAAGGGCCTTAGCGAAGCCACTGTCTGGCTCCTGTCCCATTCGCAGCCCCCCGGGCCCCGCAGGATGAGGACCGTGTCGAGCAGTTCGGCGAGGGCGGCCGTCGTGCGCTCCCTATCCATGAATCGCACCCGGTCCGAAATCCTCCCCGGCCTCCATGAACAGCTCGGTCAGGGTGGGATGGGGGTGGATCATCTCACCGAGCCTCGATGCCTCGATGCCCGAGTTCACTGCGACGAGCGCCTCTCCGACCAGGCTGCTTGCATCGCGGCCCACGATCTGGACCCCGATGAGCCTGCCCGTGCCGGCATGCGCGATGAGCTTCACCATACCGTCGGTCTCGCCGAGGCCCATGGCCCTTCCGTTGGAGACATAGGCGGACTTCCTGACCTCCACGGGCACTCCCCTGCGGACCCACTCCTCCTCGCCCGGGCCCACCGACGCGACTTCGGGAATCGTGAAGACGCAAGCCGGCATCCTGTCCGGATCGGGCGCCGGCATGCCTGAAGCCTTCCCGAAGATCCCGGTCACGGCGGTCAGACCCTGGGCGCTGCCGGCGTGTGCGAGCTGCCACTGCCCGGTCACGTCGCCCGAAGCGTAGATGCCGTCGACGCTGGTCTTCATCGAGGGATCGACCCAGATGCCCCTGCGGTCGAATTCAACTCCTACCTCCGACAGGCCCTCCAGGTCGAGCCTCGGGATCCTGCCTGCGGCCACAAGGAGAGCTTCCGCCTCGAAAGCGGCGCCATCCGAGAGCACTACGCGGGCGTGTCCGGGGCCGGCCTCGGCCGAGGCTGCCGCCCTGCCCGTCTCTATCCGCACTCCCTGCCTGGAGAGGGCGTTCCTGAGCACCTTCCGCACGTCTGGATCGATGCCGGGCAGGATGTCGTCGAGCATCTCGAGGATCGTGACGGTCACTCCGAATGTCGCCAGGATCGAGGCGAACTCGCAGCCCACGACTCCGCCCCCCACTATCGCGAGGGAGCGCGGCAGCTCCTTCCAGGCAAGCACCTCGGTGCTCGAGAGGGCTCCCTCGACGCGGAGCGGACCGGGGAAGGCCGGCTGCGAGCCGGTCGCAAGGAGGATGTTCGCGGCCTGGAAGACCTCCCCGCCCACGGCCACCGCGTCTGAGGCCTTCAGGGAGGCCCTTCCCCTGAGGATATCGATGCCGAGGCCGGCCATCCTGGCCTCTATCCCCTTCCTCAGGCGGGTGACGACCATGTCCCTCCGCCTGGCGACGGCCGGGAAGTCGAGCTCCAGCGAACCCCTGAGCCCCAAGCGCCCGGCTGTCCTCGCGGCGTGGAGGAGATCCGCGGTGGCGGCCAGCGTCTTCGTAGGGATGCATCCCCTGTTGAGGCAGGTGCCCCCGAGATCCTCCTCCTCGACTACCGCAACGCGGGCTCCGAGCTGGGAGGCCCTGATCGCCGGGACGTACCCGGCCGGGCCGGAACCTATGACTATCAGATCGTACCGGGTCATCGACTGTACTCTCCTCGGGATCGGGGAAGGAATGTGACGGAGACGCTCCACGCGGGGTATAATAACCATCCAGACACAGAACCGGGGGGATGTTTTGACTGCTGTCCTGCTGGCCCTGGCCGTCTCGGCCCCGTCGGACTTCGTGGACGCACGCATCGGGCTCCGCTGCGAGACGGGCGAGGCCTTCCTCTCCCAGGGGCTTCTCGAGGAGGCGGAGAGCGAGTTCAGGGAGGCCCTGAGGCTCGAGCCATCGTGTCCCGCCGCAGTGCTCGGCCTGGGCAGGATCTACAGGGCCCGCGAGGCCTGGGAGCAGGCGGAAACCTGCCTCCGGCAGTACACCGACTCCTTCCCCTCCGACCCGGCCGGGCTCTTCGAGCTGGCCGGCCTCCTGATGGACATGGACAGAGCCGGGGAAGCGCTCGCCTTCGCCTCGAGGGCCGCGGAATCGGCCTCCACGGACGGCAGCGCCTGGCTGCTCGCGGGACGCTCCGCGCTCGCCTCTGACGACACCACGGGTGCTGTCCGCTCGTTCGGCAGGGCGCTGGAGCTGGGCGGCGCCCCCGCGCTGGAGGCATCGGTCATCATGTCCGGGATAGCGCTCGCCGACGACGACACCGACCTCGCACTCGAGCTCCTGGGGTGGGGTGCCGGGGAGGGCCATGCCCCCTCCTGCTTCAGGCTGGGAAAGCTGTACGTCTCCTGGGGCGACCTCGTGAGGGGATCGGCCCTCCTCAGGCAGAGCATCCTCATCTCCCCCTCGGGCCCGTGTTCCGACTCCGCCCGTATCCTGCTCGACGAACTCGCCGGGTCGGGCTTCTTCGAGGGTCCCGTCGTGGATCCGGAAAACTGAACTCCGAGACAGGGCTGTTCGAGGATGTCCGCGAGAAGGCCCGAAAGGCCCTCTCCCGGACCCAGACCTCCTTCGCGGAGTTCCGGGTGGAGTCGCTGTCCTCCATGTCGATGGAGCAGGGCGGAGGGGCGCTCTCCGACATCTCCTGCAGGATCGAGACCGGCATCCATGCGAGAGTCCTGGAGAACGGCTGCTGGGGCTCTGCCTCGGCCTCGGCCGACAGGGACCCGGGCAGGCTGCTCGAGGACGCCGTCCGGGCGGCGAAAACCGCCGGAGGCAGCGGTTCGGTGAGGCTCGCAAGAGCCTCGACGGCCCGGGAGGACTGGCGCCCGCGAGTGATAGAGCCCGTCGAGGAGGCTCCGGTCTCGGACAAGGCGTTCCTGTGCAGGAGATACATGGAGCTCCTCGGCGCGGAGACCTCTGGAGCAGCCTGCAGGGTGGGCTACCGCGACTTCAGGAGGCTGAAGGCCGTCATAAGCTCCGCGGGATGCGACATATCCGAGGAGGAGCAGTTCTGCGGATTCCGCTTCGATGCCGTGTCGCGATCCACCGGGCTGAGGGCGACCCGCGAGAGGGCGGGCAGGGCCGGGCTCGAATTCTTCAGGTCGCGCGAGGACATCGTCAGCGAGGTTGCCGAGGAGTGCTCGGCGCTCGACTCGGCCGTCCCCGCGCCGGCACCCGGGGGCAGGCTGCTGCTCGATCCCGAGATAGCCGGCGTCTTCGTCCACGAGGTGTTCGGGCACCTCTGCGAGTCGGGATCGCATCCGCTGGCATCTTCGCTCGGGGGGTACCTCAGGCGCGGCAGCCGGATGGCCTCCGCCTGCGTCAGCATAGTGGACGATTCGACGCACTTCTCGATGCCCGGGAGCTGCGCCTTCGACGACGAGGGAACGGCGGGGGGGCGGACCCAGATCGTCTCCTCCGGGGTCCTCGGGAGCCTGCTGCACACCATCGGGACGGCCGGTTCCGCTGGCGCCTCCCCCACCGGCAACGCGAGGGCGGTCGACTACAGGTCGATGCCGTCGGCAAGGATGACCTGCACCTACATGGCTCCGGGGAGCATGGCCGCCGCATCCATGCCTGCGATGCTCTCCGACGGGCTCTACCTCGTCGGGGCTCTCGGCGGCTCGACGGACATGGGCTCCTTCTCGCTGACTTCGAGGCTCGGATGGATAGTAGAGTCGGGCAGGCCCGCGGTTCTCACCGGGCCGGTCACGCTCAGCGGAAGGGTCTTCGACTTCCTCAAGTCGGTGCAGTGCGTGGGCGCAGACCTCACCCTGTTCAGCGGCCCCGGCGGATGCTCCAGGTCCGGCGACGGGCTGCTGCCAGTGAGCTACGGTGCGCCGCACACGCTGGTCTTCGCACAAGGAGCCGGCTGATGAGGGCGATCGGCGTCCTCGAGGCGGCTTCGAGGGTCTCCGAGGCGTCAGAGGTGCTCGAGCTCGACATGTCCACGGACTCGGCCCGCCTCACTCCGGGAGGGGGCCTCGTACGATCCTCCGGTAGCGAATCCTCGACCACCGTCAGGATCATCCGGAACGGCAGGATCGGAGTGGCGTCCGTCTCGGGGGGCGGGGGCCCGCCCGAACTCATGGACAAGGCCATTTCCGTATCGAGGGTCGGGCCCGCCGCGGCCATCGCCTTCCCCGGCCCGTCCGAACCCGGGACGCTCGAAATATCGCATCCCCTCGTCGCATCCGCGGGCCTCGAGGATCTGACGGCACTCCTGGTGGGGATCGAGGAGGAGCTGGCCTCGCGATGGCCCAGCTCCACGGTAAGGGGAGCCGTCTCCAGGCGCACCACGGAGGTATTCCTCGCCAACTCGTCCGGATTCCAGGGATCCTATTCCAAGTCGGTGCTCGAGGTGGCTCTCGTCTTCACCTTCGCCGGACCGGACGGACTCACGGTGCGCAACTGCAGGTTCGTGACGGGGCTGCCGCTGACCGACCCTGCCAGGATCATCGAGGGGCTGATGCCCTGCCCGCAGGGCACCAGGAAGGTCGCCCCGCCTGACCGGAGCGTCCCGGCTGTCCTCTCCCCCAGGGTGCTCTCCACCCTCCTCCAGTCGCTGCGAAGCCAGGCCGCGGGCTGGACGAGGGACGGGGGGTTCTCCGCGATACAGCCGGGGATGGAGGTCGCATCCTCAGCCTTCACCCTGCACGACAGGCCCAGGCTCCCGTTCGGGGGCGCATCGGCGCCGTTCGACGGCGAAGGCGTCCCGACCCGCGACAGGTGCCTGGTCGACGGGGGGCGCTTCGCAGGGCACATACACGACCTGGCCAGCGCCTCTGCTTGCGGGGCCGCGACCACGGGCTCGGCGGGCAGGAATCCTGGCGAGCTGCCCGTGCCTGTCTGCACGAACCTGTCGCTGGAACCGGGGGTGAACGCTTTCGGAGAACTGCTCGCGGAAGCCGGCCGGGGGATCCTCGTATCGGAACTGCTCCCCGGGGGATACGGCAGCACTTCGGAGGGGGACTTCAGGATCCCTCTCGCGGCGGCCTTCGCAATTTCGGGTGGTCAGGTCGCGGCGCCGGTGGGCGACGGCTGCTTCCTCGCGGGAAACGCCTCAGAGATCCTCGGGCGGATCGTCGCCGTCGAGGACACCCTCTACGGGGTGGAGTCCGACCGCCTGCCTCACGTCCTCGTCGACGGGCTCGCATTCTCCTGACGCAGGTCCGGGCGCCCCGCCTCCAGTCGATCCGGCCCGCTCGCGCGATAGGGCGCCGACCATGGCCTTCCAGCCTCCCCAGATGGATACGGCCACAGAGAAGGCCACCAGTTCCGACAGAGTCATCCATAGCCGGGATGCCAGCGCCAGGAGCGGCAGGATCTCCTGTTCGCCCGCAGGGACCACCAGCCTCATCAGCCAGAGCAGGGTCACCTCGCTGACTCCTATCCCGGCGGGCGCCAGCAGGACCAGGAAACCGACGCCCACTGAAGTCGGCATGAGGGCTATCCCGGGGATGAACTCCAGGTGCACCCCGAAGCTCAGGGCGAGGAGGTGGAAGGCGAGGCCGAGGAGCAGATAGACGAGGAGATAGACGGGGACGAGCTTCAGGACGCGGGAGAATCCGGGGTCCACACAGGCTATGTCCCTTCCCGTCAGCCTCTTCACCAGTCCGGTCAGGCGCCTGTGCGCGCCGGGGTGGGAGGTCAGGAGCAGGGCGAAGATCACGACCCCCACGGCGACCATGGACAGGGCGAGATCGACTCCCAGCTTCCCGGATATCCGGGGCACCAGCGGGAGCGATACCATGAGGGAGCACGTGACGATGAACAGCGTCTCGAGCACCAGCCCGCGCCCCGCGGAAGCGGTGGAGACGCCGGACTGCCTCGACAGGCCCACCTTCCCGACCGCGGCCCAGACCTTGCCGGGTATGTACTTCCCCAGCAGCGAGATGAAGTGTATCGAGTACGCCTTGCGGAGCCCGAGCCGTCCACCCGATACCTCGCATACCCGCTTCCACGACCACGCCGCCGCCAGGAAATGGAGCTGGAGGACGGCCATGGAGGCGAGCAGGAGGAGCGGATCGAAGTTCAGGAGGGCGGAGATGCCTCCTGCCGCCCTGATGTTGTCCATCGACATGTCGACCAGGTAGAAGATGGAGGCGAGGGTGAGGAGGATCCCGGCTGCGAGCGGCACGGTGCGCCTGACGAGGGGTCTCTGCCCGGGGGAGGTTCCTGCAGGAGCCTTCCTGGGGTCTCCCGCGCTAGTCAAGCACCTTCACCCGTCCGCCGCTGGCCCTGGGCGCCTCCCTTGCGCCCGCCCTGTCGCGGACGAACCCGACGAAATGAGGCAGGCAGGCCGTGTCGATCATGGCCTCGAGCGACTTCGACTCGTCGGCGGAGCCTGCCAGGAAGGCCTGGGTGAGCCTTTCCTCGAGCGTGCCGCGCCTCTTCTCCTCGGATTCCGACGAGTCGGACCTCCAGGCCTCGGGGTCGTGGAGCCGCATCAGCAGCCTCCTCGCCTCCCGCTCGTCATCCGTCACCGAACAGGCCAGGAGCCAGGCATCCTTGGTGCTCACGAGCTGGAAGAGCTGCCTGCCGAGCACCGGGAGCCCGACCACGCCGGACGCATGAAGGCTCCTGATCCCGGCAAGCCTCTTCACCAGACGATCGATGATCTTCTTCCTCGTGACGTCATCCATCCCTGCCGGGCCTCCCCCGGTCTGGCGACCGCCTGCTCCAGACCGTCCTCTCGATGGTCCGGAGCGGTTCGTCGATCCCGGACAGGCGTCCGACCACGGAATCGAAGCCTTGCAGGGCTCCGGCGGTGATCTCGACGCCCTCCGGCGTACTCTCGAATCTCCCGATCACGCAGTTCTCGTGGATCCAGTTCTCCAGCCTGCCATCCCTGACGAGGAGTCTGAGGGTGAACCACTCCAGGCGGCTCCGCCTCTCCTCCTCGACGGCCGACAGGAGATCGTCCACGCCCCGGCCGGTCAGCGCCGAGACGAGCAGGCCGCCCGACGGCAGGGATCCGGGGGCGGCGATGTCGATCTTGTTCCACACCATCAGTCTGGGCACGCTGCCGGCGCCTATCCTCTCGAGGGTGCTCTTCACTGCCTCGTTCTGGACGTCGCGGCAGGGATGCGAGGCATCACCCACCACGAGAACGAGATCGGCATCCCTGACGACGGCGAGGGTGCTGTAGAAGCTGGCGACGAGCCCTTCCGGAAGCCTCTCGATGAAGCCGACGGTATCGGAGAAGACCACCGAACCCGCCCCTCCGCGGTCCAGCCTGCGTGTCGTCGAGTCGAGCGTGGCGAAGAGCCTGTCGGCGCTGTAGGCGCCGGATCCGCAGATACGGTTGAGAAGCGTGCTCTTGCCGGTGTTCGTGTACCCGGCGAGGGCCACGCTGAAGGCTTCCGACCTCCTGCCGGCCAGCCTGTCGCGCCTCCCGGCGATCTTCTCCAGCTCCTTCTCGAGGAGCCGGATGCGGGCTCTGGCCTTCCTCCTGTCTACCTCGAGCTGGGTCTCACCGGGCCCCCTGGTGCCGATGCCGCCGCCGAGCCGTGAGAAGTGGTGCCACATGCCGCTGAGCCTGGGCAGTGCGTACTTGAGCTGGGCCAGCTCGACCTGGAGCTTCGCCTCCGCCGTCCGGGCCTGCCCCGCGAAGATGGACATGATGAGTTCGGTGCGGTCGAGGACCTTGCACTCCGTGGCCTCCTCCAGGCGGGAGACCTGGGCGGGTGCGAGATTGTGGTCGAAGACGATCGAGGATACGCCTCCGGCCTGGGCTGCGGCCTTGATCTCCTCCAGCTTCCCCTTGCCCACGAAGGTCGCGTGATCGGGCACCGGCCTGTTCTGGGTGACGAAGCCGACGACCCGACCTCCTGCGGTGTGAACGAGCGAGGCCAGCTCCTCGGGCGCCCCGGGGGATGGTGTTTCGTTGCCGAGAGTCACGGCGACGGCGAGGAAGAGCTCCTCCCCGTTGGCTTCCCTCTCCTGTGCGCAGGCCCTGACGGGCATTCCCCTGGCTGGGCCGGCCTCAGCGGACCGGCCTGACTCCGGCCTGACGCTCGACGAGCTTCCTGGCGGAATCGACATCGAGACGCTTCACGAGGGCCACTTCGCCGGCGAGCACGCCCACGGCCTCGGAGAGGACCCGCTTCTCGGACGGGTTGACCTTGCTGTGACCGGAACGGGCTACTATGTCGCGGACCGCCGTCGCCACGAGCCTGGGGTCGCCGCTGTGCACGCGCTCGCGGAGGCTCTCGATCCTGCGCCTCCAGTCGCCGGGAAGCTCTTCGGGGTTTCCGCCCAGCATGTCCAGGGCGGTGTCGAGGGTGCCCTCGTCGACGATGTGCCGCAGGCCGGTATCGTCCAGGCTCTCGACGGGGAGGAGCACTCCGGCGTTGCCCACCATGAGATCGACGACGACACATTCCGTGCACTCGCCCGAGATGTTCTTCACCGAGATGTCGCTGATCCGGCCGGCGCCATGGATGGGGTGCACCACCATGTCGCTGACTGAGAACTGCATTCTCTCGGCCTGGATGATCCCTGACATGACCCCGGTCACTTCAGACGGCATACTCTCAACTCCTGCCTAATAGGACCCAGAAATCCGGCACGGGAACGCTGTCCGGCGGACCGGCTACTTCGTCTGGAACAGCCTGCAGCAACTGCCTTACGCACCCCTCGAAACCGGGGAGCAGGCCCGAATCGGTCCGGTAGAGAAAGGTAGTCCTGTCGAGGAGGGCTGCGAGACCGATCTCCTCATTTGGGCTCCGGTCTCCGTCCCGGGCATCGACCACCGATATAAGATACTCAATTCCCCCGAGTTCGACACATCGCCCGTCGAGGAGCGCCCTGGTCCACGAGGCGGGCCCGGCGCCGTCGAGGGTGTACTGGAGCCCCTGGTTCACCACGTCGACGTAGATCGTGTCTGCGGGCGACGACGGATCGCGCAGGACGGAGGCGTTCACGCCCGGGTAGGAGAGGTCGGTGCCCAGCAGGATCGTGACGTCGACAGGGAGGATGGCCATCGTCGTATCCCAGGAGGCAAGGCTTTCCGCGAGCGGCCACTCCGGCTGCCCCCGCAGGCTCGTGCCGGGTTCGCTGCGCCTTACCAGGAGGACGGATGAAGTCCTGCGGGCCCCGGTGGAGGGATAGGCGTGCGGGTAGTCCCGCGCAGGGCCCTCCCTGAAGGCCGAAGCCGCCCCTCCTGCGCCCGTGCAGTTGGAGATCCACACCACCGCATCCGCCACGGACACCCCCCCGGGAACGGCGGCGCTGTCGGCCGCCGGGGGCAGGGTGTCGGCAGGAGGCGTCGCGAGGGTGTCGGGAGGGGGTTCCACGGGGGGACCCGACCCGCCCGGGCCGTCGGAAGGGCCCGGCGAGAACAGCACGTAGACCACTGCCAGAACGGCGAGCGCGGCGATGATGACGACCGGGAGAAGCCCCCTCCGCCTCCTCCTTTCGGGGCCGGCTGGAGGTTCCGCCATGGGCGGCATCACTGCAGCGGGTTCGGGATGCGGGGCGGGCGGGACAGCGAGCTCGAGCCCGCGGAGGAGGCTGATCACCTCCGCCATGTTCGACGGCCTGTCGCCCGGGTCTTCGGCGACCATCCTCTCGATCACGGATCTGAGATCCGGGTCCATCGAGTTCCATGCCCGTATGACCGAGTCGTGGTCGTCGGCCCCTGCCAGCAGCCTGGTCAGGAAGGTGCCGAGGGCGAACACGTCGCTCCGGGGATCGATGGGTCTCGTGCCCACGGCCTCCGGGGCCGAGAAGTGGCTCTCGGGCACGCCCCTGAGGCCCGCCGAGACTGTGATGGTCCCGTCAGGGGCCCTGAAGACGCTCTCCGGGCCGATGTAGCCGAGGACCATACCCTTCAGGTGGAGGTTTCGCAGCACTCCGCCGAGGGAGATGGCCGTGTCGATCGCCCTGCGCGCCGGCATGCCGCCGGATCCCATCTCTTCGATGAGGCTCCTGCCCATGATGTCTCGGAAGAACACCAGCCGGTGCCCTGAGTCGGTCTTCCGGTCGGCGACGGGCCTGGCCAGCCCCTGAAGGGAGGGCCACGCCACCGGAGTGCTGCCGGGTCCGGCCGGAGCCGCCTCGGCATAGCACAGGCCGCCTCGCACCTCGACCCTTGCGAGCAGGTAACCGGGTTCCTCCAGGAGGACCTGGCGGACCTTCACCGCGCCGGAGAGGACTTCAGAAAGCATCCGACTCCGTGGAGTAGTTGGGGGCTTCCTTGGTGATCATAACGTCGTGGGCATGGCTCTCGCGCAACCCGGCCGAAGTGATCCTGACGAACCTCGCCCTGGCCGGGAGTTCGGGGAGGCTGGCGGCGCCGACATAGCCCATGCCGGCCCTGAGTCCTCCGTTCAACTGGAACACGTAGTCCCTGAGAGGACCCTTGAAGGGGACCATGCCCTCTATGCCTTCGGGAACGAGCTTCCTCTGGTCACGGCCCTCCTGGAAGTACCTGTCCGCGCTTCCCTCGCGCATGGCGCCCAGCGAGCCCATCCCCCTGTAGATCTTGAATTTGCGGCCCTTGTAGATGATGGTCTCCCCGGGGCTCTCGGTGGTGCCGGCGAAGAGGCTGCCTATCATCACGGAGCTGGCTCCCGCCGCGAGCGCCTTCACTATGTCGCCCGAGTACTTGATTCCCCCGTCGGCGATCGTGCGCAGCCCCCTCGCGGACGCGGCCCGTGAGCATTCGAGGACCGCGCTGACCTGCGGGCATCCGACGCCGGCGACGACCCTGGTGGTGCAGATCGAGCCCGGGCCCACGCCGATCTTGATGCAGTCAGCCCCGGCGTCTGCGAGGGCGTCGACGGCCGCAGGCGTCACGACGTTCCCCGCCACTATCGCCATGTCGGGGAATGCAGAGCGGAGCGAGCCGACCATCGCGATGACCCTGGAGGAGTGACCGTGGGAAGTATCGACGAACAGGCAGTCCACCCCTGCTTCCACGAGGGCGGCGGCCCTCTCGGAGGCCTCGGCGCCAACGCCCACTGCGGCACCGACCCTGAGCCTGCCTCTGGAATCCTTGCAGGCCTCGGGGTAGGCGATGGCCTTGTGCACGTCCTTGGCGGTGACCAGGCCCTTGATCCTCATGTCGGAGTCGACGAGGGGCAGCTTTTCGAGCCTGTGGGCCCTGAGGAGGAGGAGGGCCTCCCCGGCATCCGTCCCGTGGGGGGCGGTGATGAGCCGGTCGGCCGGGGTCATGAGCTCACGGACGGGCCTGTCCATGTCCTCCTCGAACTGGTAGTCGCGGTTGGTGAGCATGCCCACCAGCCTGTCGCCATCCACCACGGGGAACCCGGAGATGCCGTTCCTCGAGGCCAGGGCGACCGCGTCGCGGAGCAGGGCGTCGACCGAAATAGTCACCGGATCCACCACGATCCCGCTCTCGGACCTCTTCACCCGCCTCACGTGGCCGCACTGGGATTCGATCGACAGGTTCTTGTGGACGACCCCCATGCCGCCCTCCTGGGCGAGGGCGATGGCCATCTCGGATTCGGTGACGGTGTCCATCGCAGCGCTGACGATGGGTATACGGAGGGCGATGTCGCGTGCGAGAACGGTGCCCAGGTCGACCTCGGAGGGGATGACCTCGGAGTAGCCGGGGAGCAGGAGCACGTCGTCGAACGTGAACTTCTCGGGCCAGTCGGCTCCGACGTTGGTGGGCATGCGGATCTAGTCGGCCCAGTAGATGATGCGGCCGCAGATCGAGCAGGTCCTGACCTGCTCGTTCCTGTCGCCGGCGTAGTTGACCGACGTCGGCAGCATCGTGAAGCAGCCGCTGCACCTGTTCTGCACCACGGGGACCACCGCGTTGCCGTATCGCGAGCTGATCTGGCCGTAGAGGGCGTACCACCTCTTCCTGATGGACTCGACCAGGACGTCGCGCATCTTGCCCAGTTCGACGAGGGCCTGATCCGGCGAGAGCCCGAGCCCCTCCTCCTGCTGACGAATGTCGGCCCTGCCCAGGTCGGCGATCATGGTGTCCAGATCGTGCAGACTGATCAACTTTTCGAGATCCTGATGCATCTTACCCGCCCTGGATGAGGTCGAGCCCCAGGAGCTCGGCCAGCTTCTCCGGCGATGAGGCGCCGGTGATCCTCTCCGGACCGTTGTTCTTCATGTGGGATGCGAGATGGGCGATGAGGTCCATGTGTTCCTGGGGGCCGCTGGGCTTGACCGGCGAGATGAACATCACGACCACTCCGGCCGGCTCGTCGGGCCAGGGGATGCCCGAGGAGGAGCGGCCGATGGCTATCACCAGGTCGTCCATGAGGATGCTCCTGCAGTGGGGCATCGCGATCCCCGGGGTCACCAGGGTGGCGCCCGCCTGCTCCCTGGTATGGAGAGCCTTGATGAGCATCTCCCTGGAGTGGGCGCCGATGTTCGGAACGGAGGCGAGGAGTTCAGTCAGCGCTGAGTCACGGTCTGTTGACTGGAGGTCCCATACGCAGTAGCATGATTTGTTCAAGCGACACTCCTTTGCAGGCTGGTTCTCGAAATATAGGTGTCCCGGAACGGCCTGAAAAGAAGCAGCGGAGTCCGGGCGGCCGGCCCGGCGGAGGCATGGATCAGGTGATGCTCCCGGAGTCGATTGCCGTCCTCAGGGTGACCGACGGAGCGGCTTCTTCGAACGACGTGCTCGACAGAGTCCTCGGCTTCCGGGAGGACCTGAAGGCCGTTATCGCCGGGATGCCCGTCGGGCTCTGGCCCATGGTGGTGGACGGTGCGCTGATGGCGGTGCACTGCTTCCGGCATGGGAACGAGCGCCTGATGATAGTCCAGAGGACCGACAGGAGCGCCCATGCGGCCTTCCTGTCCGCCATGAGCGACGGCCTCCTCTCCGTGCTGTTCGATTCCACCGGGACGATCTACAGCTCGTCCTCATCCTCCGACGCCCCCGGACCGTTCGACCTCTCCCACCTCGCCGCAGTGTCGGAGCTCGTGGCGCCCTCGAGCCTCCCGACCTTCTGGTCCGCCGTGGCCGAGAGCAGGATGATGGAACGGGTCCAGCCCTTCTCTGTCGAGATCCTACAGGGAGGCAGGTCCCACACGATGATCGCCTCCGTCCGGCTGCTCCCGGGAGGGCTCCTCATCCTCGGCATCTCCTCCCCCACGATGGACCTGTCGGCCTTCTCGACCCCCGACTCCTCCATAGTCGAGACGATCCTCGGGAGCGTGCCCGCCCCGGCCATGATCATCGATGCCGAGGGGCGCATCAGATGGATCAACAGGGCCATGGAGGCCATGGCGGAATCGTTCGGTGCCGGGGAGGTCACCGGGACGGACATAAGGCAGTGGGTTCCCCAGACGGACCGGCCCGGGCTGGCGATGATCCACGAGATGCGCCTGAAGAAGGGGTTCGCACCGTTCCGCAGGGACATCTCCATCATATCGTCGAGCGGTGTGGAGATCGGTGCGGAGGTCACGTCGATCCTCATGCCCGACAGCGACGAAACCCTGGTCTTCATCAGGCCTTCCGGCGAGGAATCCCCCTCGGGGCTGGAAACCGGCCCCATCGGCACCCTTTCCAGGATGATGGACGAGGGCAGGGACCAGGCCGATCAGATGCGGCTCGCGCTCGACCTCCTGAAGACGGGAACCGGAGCGGGCGGCGTGTCGGTCGCCACGGGCGGCAGGGTGTACACCTCCGGCGACGTCCCTCTCCAGGCCGACAGCGCGGAAGGATCGGAGCCGCAGCCCGAGAACGGCTCGGAGCGCTGGTCGGGATCGGTGGAGAAAGGCTTCTCGTACGGCATTTCGACACGCCTCCGCGGGGGGATGGCCAGGATAGCCCTCTACGGGCTGAAATCAGGCACGATCTCCCCTCTGGCCAGGTTCGTGCTCTCGCTCGCGCCCTACCTCACCGACCTGGCGATGTCAGCCTCGGCACAGCGGAGCATAATGAACACCGCCTCGACCATCCTGGACACGTGGGACTTCATGCGGATGGGCGATTCCGGACCGGAGAAGTTCCTCGCCAGGGCGGCCGACGTCACCGGAGCGGAGGCGATGATAGCATGGGGGCCTCCAGGCCCTGACGGAGCTCTCCAGCCCGTCGTCTCCTGCGGAGTATCCTCGGAGCCCGAGCCCCTGAACCTGACTTCGGAGACCGCTCCCGGCTGGTCGTACACCCACAGCGAGCCGGCCTACGTTGCCGACTCCGCCTCCGACGGCAGGTTCAGCCCTTCGGTGCGGGGATTCCGCAGCGAAGTCGCGGTGCCGCTGCTGAGGCGCCAGGGCAGGGCGACGGGCGTGCTCCTGGCGCTTTCGAGGCAGCCCGGCGCATTCCCCAACCCGGCACCCAACCTGATCCGGCTCATTTCGATACCGCTGTCCCTCTGGCTCTTCCCCGAAGGGCGCCCGTCCGTCGACGGGCAGGGCAAGCCCGCCGAGGACCCCGCCGGGCGTTCGGACATGGAGGACATCCTCCTGAGCCTCAGCCACAGGATGAGGGCCCCCGTGACCGCCATGAAGGGCTTCTGCGACATGCTGGCCTCGGGGAAGCTGGGCGAACTGGGCCCCGATCAGCTGGATGCGGTGGGGTCCCTCTCCAGGTCCACCCTCCAGGTCTCCGAGCAGGTCGAGAGGCTGCTGTCGTTCCTCAGGCTCGAGATCCAGCACGACAGGGGGGAGGGGGCATGGGGCAGGCCCTCGGAGATCCTGGAAACCGTCCTGAAGAACCTGGAGTCGAGGATCTCGGAGCGCGGGGTCGGGATAGTCATCGATCTCCCCCAGACGCCGTTCACGGCGTTCTTCGAGAGGCAGAGGCTCGAGGAGGTCATCTGGAACCTGCTCGACAACGCCCTGAGGCACACCCCCATCGGGGGCTCCATCACCGTGAGGATGAGGGGAGAGCAGTCCTCGTGGACGCTGGACGTGGAGGACACCGGTTCGGGGATACCTGCCAAGTCGCTTCCCTACGTCTTCGACCGGTTCTACAGGGGCGACGGCGAGGAGTCACAGGGCCTGGGCATCGGCCTCTCGATAGTCAGGAGGTTCACCGACGGCATGGGAGGGACCATCAACGTGTTCAGCAGGGAGGGCAGGGGGGCGCGCTTCATGCTCCGCCTGCCTGTGCCGGGCAGGCAGGAGTAGGCTTGGGCCTGACCCGGAGCGACATCTCGTTCGATCTTCCCGTGGAGCTGATCGCCCAGCATCCCGCCCCCGAGCGCTCGGGCAGCAGGCTCCTCCTCGTCGAAAGGGAGGCTCGCAGGCTCTCGGACCGCATGTTCCGATCCCTCCCCGACCTCCTCACGCCCGGTGACCTGCTCGTGTTCAACGACACCAGGGTCACCAGGGCGAGGCTCCGCGGCAGGAGGAGGGACACGGGCGGCCTGGCCGAGATCCTACTGCTGGAGAGGATCTCGGAGGACACCTGGGCGGTCATGCTGAAGCCTTCCCGCAGGTGCCGGCCGGGAGCCGTGCTGGATCTCCAGGGAGGGCTCGAGGGTACGGTCGTGGAGGTGACGGGGCCGGGAAGGGCGAAAGTCTCCTTCAGGGCCGTGGGAGACCTCGAGTGCGCATTGAATTCAGCTGGAGAGGTCCCCCTCCCCCCCTACATTAGGCGGGAGGCGGCCCCGGAGGACTCGGAGAGGTATCAGACCGTGTACGCCGACCGGCCGGGCGCCGTCGCGGCCCCCACGGCCGGCCTGCACTTCGACTCCGGCATCCTGTCGCGACTCCGTGATCGCGGCATAGAGACGACGATGCTCACGCTCCACGTCGGCCCGGGGACATTCGAGCCCCTCAGACACGACGAGCTCGACAGGAACTCTCTCGAACCGGAGCGGTACGAGATAGGGGAGGCCTGCTCGAAGGCAGTTTCGACCGCGCTTTCGGAGGGCAGGAGGGTGATAGCCGTGGGAACCACGAGCGCCAGAGTGCTCGAGACGGCGGGCAGGGGGATCGCCCCGTCCGAGGGGCGCACATCCCTCTTCATCAGGCCGCCCTGCAGCTTCGGGGTGGTCGCGGGGCTCGTCACCAACTTCCACCTCCCGGGCAGCTCCCTTCTCTGCCTGGTATCGGCCCTGATGGGGCTCGATTTCATGCACGAGGCATACTCCCACGCTATAGGCGCGGGCTACAGGTTCTACAGCTATGGCGACGCCATGCTGATCCTCTGAGGACGCGACATGACCGTGACAGCCCGGAACATCGCATGGCTCGGGAGGCTCGGCCTCTCCACCAGGCAGCACCTCGGCCTGGCCCTGATGGAGACATCCATCCTTCTGGCCTGGACCGTGCTCCTCGACTCCATCCTCAGGTTCGTCACCAGCATGTTCCTGAACGCCCTCCCACTGACCTTCCTCGTGTCGGCCAACATCCTGGCCCTCCTCGAGAGCCCGAGGTACACGAGGATGGCGGACCCTCTGAGGGCCTTCGGCCTCGCGGAGGTGGACAGCCACGGCAGGGTGCCCTCGGGATGGCGGACCCTCCTCAGGGTGCTCCTGACCCCCGTCTCCTTCATGCTCCTGCTCGCGGGATTCATCCCGGTCCTCTTCGGGAGGCGGTCGCTGCCCGAAGCGGCTGCCGGTGTCGAGCTGGTCTTCCTCGATCCATCCCACGACCCGAGGCCCCTCGACACCATCCTGGACGAGAGGAGGAGGAACAACAGGAACGTGCTGATCTACACCTTCCTCTCCCTTGCGATGGCCGCGGTGATCCTGTTCGTTCCGCTCGGGAGCGTGCGCATCGCGCAGACCGGGCGCGTGGAGCCGGACCTCGGGATATCCGCCGAGGACACCGAGCTCCTGACCATGTACCTGGAGATGAAGCAGAGATTCCCGGACAGCATCGAGTACCACGTCAGGCTCGCCAGCCTCTACTACCGCAACGACATGGACGATGATCTCGCGGCGGAGCTGAGGGAGATCGCCCGGCTCGACCCGGACCATCCCATGCTCCTGCTGGCGGAGGACTACGGCGTATACGTGCCGGATCTCATCGAGGAGGCGGGCGGGTTCCCCTCGGTCGAGGACACCGGGTTCGGCCCGGGCTCCCTGGAGATGCCCCAGCCTCCCGACTCGACCTCGGACTCGACATCGACCGAACCTGTCCCGGCCGCGGAAGTCCCGCCCGCGGAGCAGCCCGAGCCGGCAGCGGACTCGACTCCTCCTGCCGATCCGGAGCCGTCGGGCGCAGCCCCGCAGGCCGGGCCCGACGCATCGACCGGATCGGGCCAGGGCGCTCCGGCCCCGGGAGAGGTCTAGGGCTTGCCGGGCTTGCCGGGCTCCCCGGGCTTCGAGCTGCTGCGCACCTGCGACAGGGCCAGGCGCGGGAGGCTCTCACTCCCCCACGGCAGCGTCGAGACCCCGGCCTTCATGCCCGTGGGCACCCAGGGCACGGTGAAGACCGCCAGGGTCACCGACCTCGACGGATTCGGGATGATCCTGGCCAACACCTACCACCTCTATCTCAGGCCCGGGGAGGATGTCATCGAGGCCGCCGGAGGGCTCCACGGCTTCACGGGATTCGGCGGCAACATCCTCACCGACAGCGGGGGCTTCCAGCTCTTCAGCCTGTCCACTCTGAGAAGGCGCACGGAGGAAGGCTACGAGTTCCAGAGCCACGTCGACGGATCGCGCCACCTCCTCACGCCGGAGCGGGTCATCTCGCTGCAGCGCACGTTCAGGAGCGACGTCGCGATGGTGCTGGACGAGTGCCTCGAGCAGCCCGCCTCGCGCGAGAGGACCGAGGAGTCGCTCGCACTGACGCTGCGGTGGGCCGGCAGGGCCAGGAGGGTCCACCCGGAGGACGGAAGGGCGATGTTCGGGATCGTGCAGGGCGGCTCGTTCGCCGACCTGAGGGCCCGGGCGGCCCGCGAGCTGGTCGCCATGCGCTTCGACGGCTATGCGATAGGAGGTGTCTCCGTGGGCGAGCCCAGGCCGATGATGGAGGCCGCGGTGGAGGCATGCATCGACCTCCTGCCGGCTGACAGGCCCAGGTATCTCATGGGCGTGGGCAAGCCCGAGGACATAGTCGACTTCACCGCCATGGGGGTGGACATGTACGACTGCGTGGTGCCCACGAGGAACGCCCGCGGAGGCGGCTTCTTCGTCCCCGGCGGGCATGTGAACATCAGGAACGCCAGGTTCCGGAACGACCACCGGCCCCTCCAGGCCGACTGCGACTGCCTGGCCTGCACGAACCACTCCAGGGCCTATCTCAGGCACCTCTTCACGGCCAGGGAGTGGCTCGCGCCCATACTCGCCACGCTGCACAACCTCAGGTTCTACGAGAAGCTGCTCGGGGATGTCAGGAACGCGATATCGGAGGGCGACTTCGCGTCGTGGCGCAGGGAGTGGCACGCCAGACGCGCCTCGTTCGATCCCGGAGCCTTCTGATTGGAGGAGCTGCTCGTAGAGTCTCTGGGGAACAGCGTGGGCGGCGTAGCGAAGCCCGCAGGGAGCCTGGTGACCTTCATACCGGGCGCCCTGCCCGGGGAGAGGGTGCTCTGCGAACCGGGCCCGTCACGCGGATCGTGGCGCGAGGCTTCACTCGTCGAGATCCTGTCACCATCGCCCGGCAGGGTGGAGCCGTTCTGCCCGCTCTCGGGGGAGTGCGGGGGCTGTTCACTGCAGCACCTGCGCTATGACGAGCAGCTGGTGTGGAAGAGGGAATGGGTCTCCTCTGCCCTGTCCAGGGCGCGGATAGCCCACCCCGGAGTCGAGACGGTCAGGCCCTCGGTCGAGACAAGGGGCTACAGGAACCGCGTGACCTTCGAGGTCGAGCGCGGATTCCTGTGCCTGCACAGGCGCAGGGGGGATACCCTGGCAGCCGGTGACTGCCCCCTGCTGCACGGCAGGGGCAGGGAGATCGCGCGGGCGCTCTCGGGGAACGCGGGTGCGGGACCCTGCAGGATCGCCGTGAAGGCGAGCTTCCTCGACGGGCGTACAGCAGTCGAGCTCGACGGGGAGGCGCCTCCGCTCCCCGGGCTGCCTCCCGGCACGGCGGCATGGCGCAGGGGCCGCAGGGGCTGGGAGGGCCGGGGCGATGCGGAGCCGCTCCGCGAGGAGATCGCGGGCGTGGCCCTGCGGGTGCCGGTTGGGGGCTTCTTCCAGGTCAACACGATAGCCGCCTCCGGGATGTCTTCGTTCATCGCGGACTCCCTGGGCGAATGCGGGGGGCTGAGCGTCCTCGACCTCTACGGCGGAGCGGGGACCTTCTCGATCCCGCTCGCGGCGAGGGGAGCGAAGGCTCTCTGCGTAGATTCGTCCCCCGAGTCCATCGAGGCCTCCCGGGCGAGCGCCGCCGATCTCGGCCCGGCCGGCGCCTTCGAGGCGCTTCTGGAAGACGCCGGCGCCTTCCTGTCGGATGCCGGGCGGCGTGGCGGGTTCGACGCGGTGATAGCCGATCCGCCGAGGGCGGGGATGGGCGCCCGCGAAGCGGGCGAACTCGCCGGGCTGGAGGCCGGGATGATCGTCATGGTGAGCTGCAATCCCTTCACGCTCGCCAGGGACCTCCGTGCCCTGTCGGGATCGTACAGTGTCACTCGGGTCACCCCCTTCGACCTGTTCCCCCACACGGACCATGTCGAGACAGTCTGCTTCCTCGAGAGGAAGCCCAGGGAGGCGAGGGAATAGAACATGGCCGGCATTGCTCTTCTGGTGGTCCTTTCCGGGTTCCTCGGCGAAGGATGGGTCCCCTCCGGGCACCCTCTTGCAGGGTGGGTCCTCGCGAGCCGCGCATCCGACCCCGTCGTCAGGCCGGCGGTGTTCCCCGGCGATCTTCCTTTCGGAGAGGCGGACGGGCTGCCGGAAGGCCTGGTGGAGAGGCTCCGGTCGATCCTGAAGCCCGAAGTCAGAGAGGTGGACGGCCTCGGGAGGGCGGGGGCGGTCATGCTCGCCGCTCTGGAGGCCGAGGATTCGACATCCCTGGAGACCAGGGCGGGGCTGAGCCTGGATGCCTTCCTCGAGCCCGTCGATGGACTGCACCTCCGCGAGAGGCTCTCGGTCTGGGCCTCCTCCGACGAAAGGCGGCCCGGCGGGTTCACTCCCTTCCACGAAGGGGCCGAGCAGGGCAGGCACCTCTACGTCGACTGGGGCTTCGCGGCCTGGCGCGGAGGCTCGTTCGAGGCCTCCCTGGGCAGGATCCCCCAGGTCTGGGGTCCCTGCCGCTACACGAACCTGCTCGTCTCCGACAATTCACCGCCCATGGACATGCTGAGGCTGGCGTGGGACCCGGCGCCCTGGCTGGCGTTCACGAGTTTCACGTCCACCCTCGACAGCGACTCGGGCACCTACCTCTCCGCCCACAGGCTCGACGTCTCTCCGTACCAGTGGCTGGGGTTCGGCTTCTCGGAAGCGATACTCTTCGCGAGCGAGGGGCTCGAGCTGGCCTACATGAACCCGGCGATCCCCTGGTACCCGGTGCAGTGGAACGAGCGTGACGACGACAACGCGATGCTCGCGGCCGACGCATCCGTCCGGCCGTTCCGCGGCCTCGAGCTCTACGGCGAGATCCTCGTCGACGACCTCCAGTACCAGACCGAGTGGGGCAGGCCGAGCAGGCTGGGCTGGACCGCCGGGGCGGGCGCCCTTGCCGGCGCCACGGCCGTCACGGCCGAGTACACCAGGATAGACCGCTTCGTCTACAGCCAGAAGCACTCCAGGAACTTCTACCTCCACGACGGCGACATCATCGGTTCGGCCCTGGGCCCCGACTGCGACAGGATCACCCTCGGCGTCTCAACGGCGGAGTTCTGGCCCGTCACCGCGGGTTTGAGGATCGAACACGCCCGCCACGGCGAGGGGACGGTCTACGAAGGCTATCCCGACTCGCTGTTCTCCGACGACGCCTTCCCCTCGGGCGTCGTGGAGCACTCCACGGGTGTGGAGCTGGATGCGTCCGTATACCTCGGATACGGCCTGGAGGCTCATGCCACCGCAGCCAGGAGATGGATCAGGAACCTCGGGCACTCACGCGGCGCGGACGGGGAGGAGACCGAGGCCGGCATCGAGGCCGTCGCGAGATTCGGGCTCTAGTGTAACGCCCCGCCGCCGCCGCGCGTCGTTATGGGCGGTGGAACCTCGGAGGTGATGCGGATGGACGGAAGAATGGCAATGGGTGTCCTCGCCTCGGTTGCAGGGCTCCTCTCGGGATGCGGCCGCGCCGGGATCATCGAGACTCGGCATCTCGCATGGCCTGCGATGGAGGGGCAGGTGCTCTCGGTCTCCTCCTTCAACGGCGACGTGGTGATCAGGGTCGTCGAAGGCGACAGCATAAGGGCGACAGCCACGATCAGCTCGAGCCTGGGCGCCGCCGACGCCGCCCGGATAGAGACAGCCTTCGTGCCCGGCCTGGCCACTTCGCTCACGGCGTCGAGACCCGGCGTGCTCAACGATGCGGGCGTGTCCTTCGAGATCGAGGTGCCCGTGTGCGTTTCGCTGGGCTCGATCGCAACGAGCAACGGCAGGATCGAGGTCGCTGGCGGCACGGGCAGCCCCGTGCTCGAGACATCCAACGGCGACGTGACAGTGTCGGGCTTCGCCGGAAGGGTGAGGATCGACACCTCGAACGGCGACGTCACCGCCGGCGGCAGGGACCTGGTGGTCCTGGGCATCGACACGTCCAACGGCGACATCACGGCCTCCCCGGCATCCTTCGCCGACGGCGCCGTGCTCGACACGTCCAACGGCGACATCGTCGCCGGCCTCGCCCCGGGCGCCTTCGCGGAGTTCACGATGGACACCTCGAACGGATCGGTCTCGGTGGAGGGACCCGGCTTCAGCGAGGTCAGGATCGACGACTCGGAGGGATCGGCCGTGATGGGCGGCGGGGGCCCGCACGTGGAACTCTCCTCCTCGAACGGGAACATCACTGTCTCTTCACCGGGCGAGTAGCGACCGCATCTTCAGAGGGGCCGGGCCCCGGGCCCGGCCCCTTCTGCACTACGGCTACGTCTGGAACAGGCTCATCGACTTCACCCCGGAGACCGTGAGTAGGTACGCCGGGCTCTACGGGGACCGCCTCGAGAGGAAGAGGTTGCCGGAGAGATAGAACCGCCGCGGCCAGTCCGCGGCCCTCGTGATGCCGATCCTGGGCGAGATGCCCACGCTCCCTCCCGGCATGTCCGCTGGAACGAGCAGGGCGGGCCCCGGGCCGGTGGTGAGCGAGAGATCTGCGCCGTCGTCATCCATGGTTATCCCGAGCGCCCGGCAGAGCAGAGCCGGGCCGCTCGCAGGCCGCGCACCGGGCAGCCCCCTCCGTCGCTGCATCTCCGCGAGCCCGTCGACGGGCTCGAGCGCCCTCACCAGCACGGCCTCCCCGCACCCGGCCGGCCCGGCGGCCACGTTGAAGCAGACGTGCAGGCCGTAGATCGAGTAGACGTAGGCGGTGCCGCCCGGCGCGAACATCGAGCGGTTCCTCCGGGTGGGCCCGCGGTAGGAATGGCTGGCGGGATCGTCCATGGTGTAGGCCTCGGTCTCGACGATCACACCCGAAGTCCGCCCGCCGGCGCGGTCTGTGAGGAGCAGGCAGCCGAGCATGGCCGGTGCGAGTTCAGTCGAGGGGCGCAGGAAGAACCCCCGGGGGGGCCCGAGCCATCCGCCTGCGCCTTCCGGGCGCGCTTCCATCACGCTTGCGGTCATGCCGGGAGTATATCCCCGCCTGGGCCGGGCTGCACCGGCCGGCAACCGACGGGAGCGGGAGACATGACGCTGGTCCTCACCATCCTCGCCTCGCTCCTGCCGACGGCCCTCCTGATGTGGTTCTTCTACCGGTCCGATCTCTTCCCCGAGCCGCCCAGGATGCTCTTCCGGACGTTCGGCCTCGGGGTGCTCGCGACCATCCCCGCAGTTGCCCTGGAATCCCTGACGAGTTCCGTGTTCGCCCCCCTGGGGAACCCGGCAAGGTCTCTCCTCGAAGCCTTCGTCACCGCGGCCCTGGTCGAGGAGTCGCTCAAACTGCTGGTCCTGCGGGGGTATTCGTTCAGGAGGTCCTCCTTCGACGAACCGATGGACGGCATCCAGTACGGGGTGGCCTCGGCTCTGGGCTTCGCAACCCTCGAAAACGTGCTCTATGTCGTCGAAGGCGGCCTCGGGGTCGCCGTCATGAGGGGGCTGCTCTCGGTGCCCGGGCATGCCTCGTGGGGGGCGATGCTGGGCTTCTTCGCGGGAAAGGGCGTGCTGACGGGCAGGAAGGCGCGGTGGTCGCTGGCGGGCCTCGCCCTGGCGGTGCTCTTCCACGGCCTCTACGATTTCCCGGTCATGCTGGCGTTCCAGGGCGACAAGGCCTACTCCTCCCCCGGCACCCAGGCACTGATGTTCCTGCTCCTGCTCGCCGTGAGCGTTGCCGGGTGGGTCGTCGTCGCGAGGACGGTGGCCCGGACCAGGAGGGGGCAGAAGGACCGGGTTCCGTCCGGAGAGGTCCCCGCCGCGGAACCTGTTACGAGGACGCTCTACCGCGGCTCGATGAGGGGATCGCCCGTCGGCTCCTGGCTTCTCGTGATCATCGGTGCCCTCGTGGGGATAGGCGGCGGGCTGATGACGGCCGGCCTGCTGATTGCGTTCGCCACGGGCCAGGTGGACGATCCGGCCTCCACCGCCATCGGCGGGGTGATCGCAGGGATCCTGCCGCTGGCCGCCGGGACCCTGATGTACGCCCTCGGCATGAGGGGTCTGCGCCGGAACCGCGCACCCACGCCGCAGACTGTTGGAGACTGCTAGTATCTGAGAGTGTAGTGGAGCTCCATGGAGGGCTCCTGTTCGCCGTGCAGCGTGGACTTGGTGCTGCCCACGAGGTAGAGGTCGGGCCTGATGTAGTACTGGGCGCTGATCGTACCGGGCTCCGACGAGAAGATGTCGCCCTCGAACGCCACGAACAGGTCGGGTAGCACGTACTTGCCGATGTTGAGCGTCAGGCTCGTTGAGTCGGCCAGCAGGTCGGGGGTCAGCTCGAGCTGGTCGAGGCCGACGCCCTCGCGCAGGCTGCGGGCGAGGAGCTGGCCGACGTAGTTCTGCGCCGCCCCGCTGAGCTGGGTCTGCAGTGCCCCCGAATCCATCTGCTGCAGCTCCCCGTAGGTGATCCCCACAGCCAGGAGGGCGAGGATGTCCTCCTGCGTGAGGTTGCCGGCAGGGCCCTCCCCGGAGAGGGTTATGAGCGGATCGGTCGGCGAGCCCTTTATGGCCACGGTGATGGTGTAGGATGCCCTGTCGATCGCGCCCCTCACGACGGTCACGGCGGTTATGTCGATCCTCTGCTCCATCGGGTAGCCGGGCAGGAACTCCACCGCGCCCTCGGTGATGTCGAAGTCCTTCTGGAGCAGGTGAACCTTGCCCCTCGAGGACGTCAGCGTGCCCGAGACGGTCGGGTAGCCCTGCTGCGTGGACACGGTGAGGTCGAGGATCATCTCGATGTCCGCCAGGGAGTTGCGGAACCAGAGGTCCCTCTCCCCGCGGATCGAGATGTGGAGGTCCACCGGGAGCGGCTGAGGCTGCGACGCCTCCCCCGCCGCGGCATCCCCGAGCATCCCGATGATGCCCTCGATTATCTGGATCTTGCCCGTCACCTCCGGCCTCACCAGGGCGGGGTCCGCGCCCTCCGCCTCGAGGTAGCCCGAGAACATGACGTTGGCGAAGCCTCCTACCGAGGCCCTGAATGCGTCGAAGTCGGCCCTGAAGTCGAACGCGTCGAGATTGATGGCCGGCAGGGAATCCTGGTCGATGTCGAGCAGGAGGGTGGCCATGATGGTCCCTCTCGAGCTGTCGGCCGAGGACAGGGTCAGCCTCGTGCCGAATTCCGACGAGTCGGGCTGCAGGTGCATCACCACGTTGGAAAGGCACATGTTGAGGCTCGTGATGAAGAGTCTCTCGATCGAGGCGACCGCCTCGACCGTGATCCTCCTGCCGGCCGGGGCGTCGCGCATGTACTCGAGACGCGCCGAGATGTCGGCCCCCCTCGTGCGCAGGGGGATGGGCAGCGCGTAGAAGACCCAGTCGCCCAGTCGGTTGAGCATGAGCTCGGCTCTCACGATGTTGCCGGGCTCGAGCGAGTAGCCGTCGGCCGTCGCGACGTCCTCGACATACGCGTTGAGGGTCGAGGCCACGCCGTCGTCCCATGAGGATATCCGGTTCACCGTCAGGTCGCCTCCGGCCAGGTCGATGTCGAGCGTGATGCTGTCGGCCTGGTAGGCCCCGTATGACGGCCCGGTTATCCTGCCTTCGAGCGAGGCCGTGCTCACTCCGTCGACCGTGTTCGCAGTCACGTCGAACTGCCCGGTGCCCGACACCCCCGTTCCGAGGTGGAGGAGCCCGCCGAGCTGTGACAGGTCGATGTGACGTCCCGAGAGCGAGAAGTCCGAGGTCGTGCCGGCCGCCTGCCCCTCGAGCGCGAGCGTCCCGTGAGGAGTCCTGACCCAGGCAGTGTCGACGGCGACGGAGGAGGAGTCGAGGATGCAGAGGATGGCGCCGTCCTGGATGATCCTCTGCTTCGAGCTGCCCACGCGCAGACCCTCGACGATCAGCAGGGCGGGGTCGCCCTCCCTGTAGGAAGCGCCGGCGGTGACCGTGATCCCGCCGCGAGAGACCGCCTCCAGCTCCGATAGCGTGTATTCACCGTCTCCGAACGCGAGCGAGGCATCCACCCCGAAGGTGTCGAGCGGCGTGACCAGCGAGTCGACTGCAAGCACCAGGACGCCCCTGGGAAAATCAGCGATCTGGACGGAGCCCTCGATCGACGATCCCACGGCCGTCACGCCCCCGCCGATGCCGATCTCGCCGACTGCCACCGAACCCTCGACGGAGACGGACGACCTGTTCCCCGCGAAGGAGAGGTTCCCGGAGGCGTTCAGGACCGAGAGGCTCTCTGGCAGAGTGACGCCCGGGATCGAGGAGGCATCCTCGACCGCGACGCCCAGCCTTCCCGAATACGTCGAGGGGACGAGATCCATGCCGGAAGAACCCGAGGCGTCGACCATCGCGGTGATCCCTGGGCTCGCTCCCTGGGCGGAGAGGGTCCACCTGCCGGGCTCGAGGGTTGCGGAGGCATCCAGGACCGAGATCGGGATGCCCTGGAACACCGACCCTGCGAGGCTGACCGAGGCCGAGCCCGACCGGGGCCCCGCCTGCGTCCCCCGGAGATCCGCGGTCAGGGTGCCGTTCAGGTCCGCCGGAGGGGCGGAGGCGGTCAGAGCCGACGGGTCGAACCCGTCCATGGCGGTGGTGGCGGACGCGTGCCATTCGCCGCTTGCGAAGGCATAGGCGCACCCGGCCGAGATCCTGAGCCCCTCCCCGGCCAGCTCCAGCCCCTCGAGCGAGACTGAGTCGAGGGTCATCGAATCCACGGCGACTATCAGGGTGTCCACGGAGAAGTCCACGGGATGCCCGAACGCCTCGGCCCGCCCGTTCCGCAGCAGTGTCTCGAGCACGGGGGTCCTCAGAGTCCCGCCGATGGTCCCCTCGAAATCCAGCTCGAGGTCGAGGGGGATCTCCGGCTCGTCGTAGGCGGCGGCCCCGGAGAACTCCACGGCCAGCTCCGAGGTCTCACCTTCGAGAGTGCCCTCGAAGTACAGGTTCCCGAAGGGGGTCGAAGCGCTGAACCCGC
>CAZMAT010000010.1:36823-90421 GCA_964564435.1 uncultured bacterium | reverse complement strand
TCCCGCCCTGAGAGTCGCGAAGCACCGCAGTCGAGACGCTTATGGGGATCCTCGCGCCGCCGGCATCGATGATGAAGCCGGCCCTCCCGATCACAGGACGCCCGCTAGCGAGGGTTTCCCTCAGAGCGCAGCCCGTTTCGCACATGCTGCACCTGAAGACGTCGGAGCAGATCCTCCCGACTGCCTCCTCCCTCGGAGTCCCCGTGATCTCCTCCGCTGCCCTGTTGAAGGTGGTGACCCGCCAGTCGGAGTCGACGGTGAACACCCCGTCGGAGATGCTTTCCAGGATGGCTTCGGTGAGCGTCGCACGCTTGGTCATGTTTCATGCTAACAAAGACGGGTCCGGGACGCAAGCGATATGACGACGTTGCAGTACTGCGACATTTGCCCCCCTGCATGGCTTCCCCTCCCCGGACAGGCAGTTATATGCCATTAGAGGACAAGGTCATGCCGGGGATGGCATGCCGGTTGCTCATCAGGACCTGCCGCCGCCCGAATCGTACGGTGAGGCAACGAACCCCGCTCCGGGATGGAGGAACGATCTGGAAACGAGGATATCCTACGGGCCCGTGCACTCGAGGCGTCTCGGAATGAGCATAGGCATCAACAACATACCGCCCAAGCACTGCACCTGCTCCTGCGGGTACTGCCAGGTGGGCCGCACGACGGCCATGTCGATCGAACCCTGCCGCTTCTTCGGCCCGGAAGCCATCCTCGCGGATGTGTCGCAACGGGTCTCAGAGGTTCGCGCCATGGGTGGAGTGATCGGTCACCTCACCTTCGTCGCCGACGGGGAGCCGACGCTGGACATCGACCTGGGCCTCGAGATCGAAGCCCTCAGAGCCCTGGGGATACCCGTGGCGGTCATCACGAACGGGACCCTGCTCTGGAGGGATGATGTGAGGGAGGCTCTCGAGAGAGCCGACTGGGTCTCCGTCAAGATCGACGCGGTCGATGATTCCCTCTGGAGGCGTGTGAATAGATCCCATCCCGGGCTCAATCTGAAAACGATCCTGGGGGGGATCGGGAGGTTCGCCGGCGGATGCAGTGGAACCATCGCAACCGAGACGATGCTGATAGGGTCCGTGAACGACAGCGAGGAAGCCGTCACGGAGACCGCCGAGTGCATCGCGGGGATCGCGCCTGACACTGCATACATCGGCACTCCGCACAGACCACCCGTGGAGAGGAGGTTCCGCGTCCCCTCCCCGGCCTCCCTGAAGAGAGCCTCCCGGATCTTCTCGGAGAGGATCGGCCGGGTCGAACTCCTCGGACAGGAAGCCGACTCCTTCGTTTCCACGGAGAACGCCAGATCCGACATCCTGAGCATCTCGTCGGTGCACCCCATGGAGGCGGACGCCATAAAGCGCCTACTCGCCGATGCAGGCGCCGGCTGGGAGGTCCTGGAGGATCTCCTGTCCAGCGGAGAACTAACGAAGACCCGCTACAGGGGCAGGGTCTTCTACGCGAGGAGATCACGGGGACGCAGGCAGCCGGATGCCGAAGGCCGGGTCGGCATATGAGTACGGTCAGGATCACAGTTCTCGTCGACGAGAAAGCCGGGGAGGGGCTGCAGGCCGAGCACGGCCTCTCGCTATGGATCGAGGCTCGAGGATCCAGGATCCTCTTCGACACAGGCAAGGAAGCGCTGCTCCCGAACGCGCTCACTCTCGGCATCGATCTCGGTGAAGCCGATTTCATCGTGCTGAGCCACGGGCACTACGATCACACCGGAGGGCTGCCGGATGCGCTCGGCGGATCATCCGGGGCCGTGGTGGTCTGCCATCCCGGAGCGGTGGTTCCGAGATACCATGGATCGGAGAGCGGGACCAGGAGCATCGGGATGCCATGCGCGTCCATCAGGGCTATCGGCGAACGGAAGCGGGGCTTGGGGAGATGGATCACCGGGCCATTCAAGCTCGCATCAGGAGTCGGTGTCACTGGCCCGGTCCCTCGTATATCCGATTTCGAAGGCACGGGCGGCGGCTTTTACCTGGATCGGGAATGCACGAGGGAGGATCCGATCACGGACGACATGGCGCTCTGGATCGACACTGGAGACGGACTGGCGGTCATCTCGGGGTGCGCCCACGCAGGAATCGTGAACACGCTCGAGTACGTCTCGGAATCGGCAGGAGGGAAACCCGTCAGATGGGTGATCGGAGGGTTACATCTCCTCCATGCATCTCCGGACGGGATCGAGAGAACGGCGGACTATCTGAGCAGGCTGGTCCCCGAGGCCGTTGCACCCTGCCACTGCACAGGAGCCCGGGCGACCGAAATCCTCAGGCGGCGGCTCGGCGGGGCGTTCCGGGACATCCGGTCCGGATCCGTCCTGGAATTACCCTAGCGCTGGAACCGGGAGTCAGGAGCGGTCGGGATCTGCCGCGGGGCGGACGGCGTAGATGGCGGGCAGCGAGACGAGTGTGGTGGCGAACTTCACCAGGATGTTGGCAAGGATCACGGCGGCGAGTGTCGCGCCGGGCAGGACCCCGGCGAAGGCCGCCACGCAGAAGATCGCGCTGTCCAACGGGATGGCCGCCGAGTTGCTGGCCAGGACCCTCATCCACTGCCTGCCCTCTCCGAACCTCTTCGCCCAGAGTGAGTAGACTTCGGTGTCGAGCAGCTCCGAGAGCACTTCGGCCATGATCGAGGCCGCCACGATGCGCCAGACCGGCGAGAGCACAAGGCCGAAACCCTCCTGGGGGCCCACGGTCAGGTCCGGCCGCATCACGGACACCAGCCAGAAGAGCCCGGCCATGAAGACGTTGACGGCCGCCGCCGTGAAGATGAGCGCCCTGGCCGCCGCCTTCCCGGCCGCCTTGTGCACCAGGTCCCTCAGCGTGAAGGTCAGCGGATAGACCAGCGTCCCGGCGTCCATCGAGAGCCCGGCGAGCGTCACGATCCTCAGGCTGGCTATGTCCGAGAGCATCTGCGCGGCCAGGTAGCACGAGGAGACGACTGCGACCGTCGAAGGCGAAGGAGAATGCGCCCCGCGGGCTCCCTGCCCGGGATCGGTGGATGCCGGTGAAGGGATCGTCACGGGATGATGTTCACGAGCCTTCCGGGCACGACCAGCACCCGCCCGGGCTCCCTGCCGCCGAGGAGCTCGCGTATGCGCTCGTTCGCGAGCGCAGCCGCCCTGACCTCCTCCTCGGGGGAGTCCGCGGGCACCGTGATCCGCGCCCTCACCTTCCCGGCCACCTGCACGGCCAGCTCGACGCTCCGCCTCGCCAGGTCGGCCTCCACCCAGGAGGGCCACTGCATCGTATGTATCGATCCGCCCTCGGGGACGAACCCGCATCTCCTGCCCAGGTCCTCCGAGATGAACGGGGTCATGGGCGCGAGCATGACCAGCAGGTCGCGCAGCGCATCGCGCCAGACCTGCAGGCATGTGCCCGCCTCCTCGCGGTTCGCGGCCAGGAAGTTGACGAACTCCATCATGGCGGCCACGCCCGTGTTGAACTGGAAGGTGTCCACGTCCTGCGTGACCTTCTTCACGGTGCGGGCCAGGTGGTACTTCAACTCTCGTTCGAAGTCGGCGTCCCGGGGGAGCAGCGGCGCCGCCTGGGTCTCCATCACGATGTTCCACACCCGCTTGAGGAACCTGTAGGTGCCGGCGATGCCCTCCTCGCTCCACTCCAGCTCGGCCTCGAAGGGTCCCATGAACAGTATGTAGAGCCTGAGGGCATCGACTCCGTACTTCTGCACCATCTCGTCGGGCGTGACGACGTTGCCCCTGGACTTCGACATCTTCTGATGGTCGGAACCGAGCAGCATGCCCTGGTTGAGCAGCACCTCGAAGGGCTCCTGGAAATCGACCATCCCGGCGTCGTACATCACCTTGGTCCAGAACCGCGCGTAGAGCAGGTGCATCACCGCGTGCTCGGCCCCCCCGACATAGAGGTCCACGGGGAGCCAGTACCTGACGGCCTCCGGATCGAACGCGGCTTCCGCGTGCCTCGGGGAGGCGAAGCGCAGGAAGTACCAGGACGAGCATGCGAAGCCGGCCATCGTATTGGTGTCGCGCATGGCCTCGCCGCCGCATTCCGGACATGTCGTGCGGACCCATGAGTCGGCCCTGGCGAGGGGCGAGCGGCCGGTCTCGTCGGGCTCGTAGCTCTCCATGTCGGGGAGGGTGACGGGCAGGTCGCGGTCGGGGACTATGCCGCAGGCCGGGCAATGGATCATCGGGACTGGGGCGCCCCAGTACCTCTGCCTGCTCACCAGCCAGTCGCGTATCCTGTAGCGCATCGCCTTGCGGCCGAAGCCGCGCTCTGAGGCGTACGAAGCCATCGCGTCGCGGGCATCGGCGGAGTCCATGCCGGTGAACGGGCCGCTCTCCATGAGTATTCCGTCGGCCACCGTCGCGGCCTCCTCCACCCCCCTGGGAACCCCACCCGGGGCGATGACCTCGCGGATGGGGATGCCGAACTTCCTGGCGAACGCGTGATCCCTCTCGTCATGGGCAGGCACGGCCATTATGGCGGCCGTACCGTACCCGGAAAGGACGTAGTCGGAGACCCAGACTGGGATCCGCTCTCCGCTGTAGGGGTTCTGCGCGTATGCGCCGGTGAAGACCCCCGTCTTCTCCCTGTCGGCCGCCAGTGTCCTCTCCCTGTCGGTCCTCGAGCGGGCCAGCCCGGCGTAGTCGATCACGGATCTGAGCCGGTCGGGGGTGCAGAAGCGCTCGAGATCTGGATGCTCGGGGGCTATGACGCAGAACGTGGCGCCGTAGATCGTGTCCAGCCGCGTCGTGTAGACCGGCAGAACGGAGGTGCCTCCGCCGGGCAGCTCGACAGTGAAGCCGACCTCGGCCCCTTCCGAGCGGCCTATCCAGTTTCGCTGCATTGCCTTGATACCCTCGGGCCAGGCCAGGTCGTCGAGGTCCGCAAGTAGCCTGTCGGCATATGCGGTGATCCTGAAGAACCACTGTCGCAGGCGCTTGCGCGTAACTTCGCCGCTGCACCGCCAGCAGACGCCGCCGGCGGCCTCTTCGTTGGAGAGGACGATCCTGCACGACGGGCACCACATCTGCTCGCTCTCGTCCATGTATGCCAGGCCGCGGTCATAGAGCAGCAGGAAGAAGGCCTGGGTCCACCTGTAGTATTCCGGGGAGCTGGAGTTGATCTCGCGGTCCCAGTCGTAGCTGCACTCGACCAGCTTCATCTGCCTGCGGTACGTGTCCGTGTTGGCGGCTGTGACGACGCTGGGATGGACACCAGTCTTGATGGCGTACTCCTCGGCCGGCTGGCCGAAGGCGTCCCACCCCATGGGATGCAGCACGTTGAAGCCGGACATCCTCTTCTTCCGGCTGATCACGTCGGTCGGTATGTAGTTCCTGCAATGCCCGACCGAGAGCCCCGATCCCGAAGGGTACGGGAAGAAGTCGAGGCAGTAGAAGGGCTCAGCCCCGGGCCTGGTGCCGGTGCGGTAGAGCCCGGCCTTCTCCCAGGTGCCCCGCCATCTCTCTTCGATCGAGCCGAAATCGTAGCCGTCCAACTCAGAACCCTCCATGTCGCGCTCCGGTTGCCCGGAAACGGCGCATCAGGCGTCCGGCTCCCAGGATTCCCCGTCCTGGGAAGCCGGAGTCACGATTCGTATCCCGTTCGCATCCGCCTCGAATATGCATCCCGCGAGCCCGGCCGCGATCGCGACCATGGCGAGCTCGGCCGAGGCGGACATGGTTCCGCCCGCCGCGAGCTCCACGGCCTCCTCCTGCGGGATGAGCGGTACGATGGGCCTGTCCCACAGGATCTCGAAGACGGCCTGCCCCCCGGGGCCGTGATGGGTGTAGGATCCATCGGCCTTTCCACCCTGCATCATCCCGACGCGGATGGCAGGGGCCGAACCGGGTCCGCCCGCCGACATCGAAGCCTCTATCAGGTCCGAGATCAGCTCGGCGTCTACTCTCACCACGGGAGGCCCGCTGCCCATGTCCAGGTCCGGGGGCCTCCGGCCCTTGCCGATGCACTTCTGGACCACCAGGCCGATCACATCGGAGGCGGGCACCCTCGCGGGGCTCGCCATCAGGGCCCTTCCGAGGAACCCGAGGTGGGCCGAGACGCGCGCGAGGGACGACATGTCCAGCAGGAGAGCCATGAGGGCGGGGCGGACCGGATTCTCCCGCCCCAGGACGTGAGACAGAGCGGAAAGCCTGCCCCTGGCCTCCCTCACCCTCGAGGGCAGCCATGCCGAGAGATCGCGCATGGCCTTCAGCCAGATCGTGGAATCCGGGTGCATGGCCCCGGGGTCGGAATGCCAGACGAACCTCGGATTGCCGGCATGGTACGGGCTCACCCGGATCGCCGGGCCGGTGCCGGGGCCGGCGCCGATGCTCACGACTCCCAGCCTCGAGGCGGATCGCATCGCATCCAGCGCGGCCTCCGTCGGGATGCGCAGGAGCCTCGCGACATGCACCCCTCCCTCCACCCACACGCCGTTCACGAGACCGGGGGAGGTCACCATCCCGCCCTCGTCGGAGAACAGCACGGTGGTGGCGTCGGGAGGTGCGCCGCAGTCCAGGAGTCCTCGACCCAGAGAGCACGCCAGGGAGCCGGAGAGGGCTCCGGAGGCTATGGACCCTATCATTTCCAGGCTGCGCCTGGAGGCGTCTCCCGTCAGATCGAGCCTGGCAGGGCCGGAAGGGAGCCCGTCGGCGGACGGGACAGGGATGGAGATGGTCCTGTCCTCCCGGGCCCTGCCTGCACGGGCTTCCATCACGCCCTCGTGCATCGGCAGCACCGCGGTGGCTCCCGACGCGCCGGTCACCGCAGCGGCGAAGTCGGCCAGGGCGGAGGCGAACTGCCTGGGGCTGGCGGCATAGGAGAGCCTGGACACGGCTCCGGCCAGCAGCATCGCATCCTCGTGCCTCCTGCCCTCGAGCCGCTCCTCCTGCTGTCCCCCGAGCCTGACCCCGGAAAGGATGCTCACGCTCTCGGTCGAGTCCTTCTCGGCGAGTTCGGATCTGCAGATGCGCCAGGAGCACTCGGTCACGGTCCCGTCGGGGTGGCGCACGGCCCATGTGACGGGCGGTGAGTATGGAGCGGAGGCAAGCTTCCTGGCCTCGGCTATCCCCCCCATGGGGCCGAAGAGCAGCTCGATGACGGCCCCCGGCCTCTTCCTGGCGGATTCAGCGTCGAGGCCGGTGATGTCCGACATCTCCCTGTTCCACATCAGGACCCGCCAGTCCTCTCCGAAGACGGCGGCAGGGATGCCGATGCCCCCGAGGAGGTCGGACGAGAACCTCCTCTCCTTGTCCAGGAGGGTCTCGATCTGCGCGGTCCTTGCCGCACGCACCCCGGCGTCCAGAGAAGAGCCGATCAGGAAGGCCGGGATCGCGGCCTCCGCCAGGAAGGTCTGCGCGGCCTCCTGGGAGTCGAAGAGGAGCACCAGGAAGCCTCTCTCGAGCTGTCCTGACCCGATCGGGATCACATCCAGGCACAGGTCGGCCTCTACTCCCTGCCTGATCTCGTCGGCCCTGAGGCAGAGCCCCTGGCTGCCGCCCCAGGCGGACCTGGGGATCCTCAGTTCCAGGAAGTCGTCGGGGAGCACGAATGACCAGTCACCGAAAGAAGCGGCAAGGCGCCCGGCGCCGTGCCTGTCCGGCCTGAAAAGCGCGGCCGCAAGGGCGCCCGCGATCTCGACCATCGAGGACACAACGAGATCCGGTATCGCCGACGGTTCGGCATGCCCCAGCCCGTCGACCAGCTCGAGCATCCTGCCGGTCTTCCCGGCGTTCCTCTCGACTGTCTCCGCGAGCGCGAACCTGTCCGAGATATCCTCGAAGATGCCGACTATGTGGAGATTCTCGTCGTCCTCGGAGCGGACGGGACGGAATGTCTGCGAGACCACCTTCCTCTCCCCGCCGGGCATGCAGAAGACGACGGAGGAGGAGGGGACCTCGAGCTCCCCGGACTGGATCCTCCTCACCGCCTGGTCCAGGGAGGCGAAGCTCTCGGGGGGCAGGACCTCGTACACGGGCATCCCTGGAAGGCCCTCCCTCACTCCGAAGATCCGCCCGAACGCCCGGTTCGAGACGAGGATGCGCAGGTCGGAACCGAGCATCACCAGGCCCGAGGATATGCTCTGGAAGTAGGTCTGGTTCATCCTCCTGGCCGACCTGAGGCGGCGCTCGGCCTCGAAGCCGTCGGAAGTGTCGAGGAAGACGCCTATCATCCCCGGCCCCCCGGGAGAGAACACGGCCTCGACCCTCCGCTGCACCCCGGGCCTGAGTTCCGCCCGGATGATGCGGCCGTCGGCCACGGCGTTCATCACACCGTTCCACGCGAAGAGGAGGGGCGCAGGGACGAGGGATTCGATGGGTCTGCCGAGAGCCGCCTCGGACTTGACCGGGATGATGGATGTCATCGCGTTGTTCCAGAGCCTGATGATGCCCGAAGCATCCACCCCGATCACCCCGGTGCCGATGTCCTCCAGGATCGAGCCGCCCCGGGTGCGGGCCTCCACGGGTTCGAACACCGTGACCACCGTCCCGCCGGGCGAAGGATCCAGGGTGAACAGCAGGCTCCCGAGGCCGGCCAGGGTCGGGGTCTCGGGGATCGCGGATTCGAGCGCGGCCGAGAGCCCCGGAGGCAGCAGGCGCACCGGATCGGGGCTCTCCACGAGGGCCCTGGCCTGGATCCCGAGCAGCCTCTCGCAGTCGCCGGAAGCCTGGGAGATGCCGGTCGCCTGGCTCCAGACGAACCTCGCCCAGGACCTGGTCGCGGTTTCGGAGAACCTGTCACCGTTCACGGCCGCGCCCCGCCCCCGGCCCCGATGGCACGAAACCCGGGCCGCAGTCCCTCGGGTTGCACCGGGGCGCACCCCCTGCGATCTTCGAGAAGGCGTGAAAGACCGGGAGGTTCACAGAGTTGGAACGCACGCTCGTAATCCTCAAGCCGAACGCCCTCCTCAGGGGGCTGGCCGGTGAGATCATCTCGCGCTTCGAACGGAGGGGATTCGCCATCTCGTCCATGAGGACCGCAGTGGTGAGCGGGCCGGATGCGCGCGCCCTCTATGCCGAACACGAAGGCAAGCCATTCTTCGAGAACCTGGTCTCCTTCATCACGAGCGGGCCGTCCGTCCTGATGGTGCTCGCGGCCGATGACGCCGTGGCGCTGGCCAGGATGATGGTGGGCGACAAGGATCCGTCATGTGCGCTGCCCGGGACGATCCGCGGCGACTACTCCACCACGACCCGGCGGAACATCATCCATGCATCCGATTCGGCCGCGAGCGCCGCGAGGGAGATAGCCCTCTTCTTCGACGGGGAGGCGCTGGACGGCTGAGCCCCTCTGCCGCGGGGCCTCAGAGGGTCCAGTCGAGCCCGAGCCCGAAATAGCCCAACCGGTCCTCGACCTCGTCGAATCCCTCGAATCCGAAGGCCACATCGCTTCTCTTGGAGTTCACGAAAGCGAAGCTGCCATTCAGCACCGCCTTGCCCAGCGAGACGGATACTCCCAGGTTGAACCCGGCGGTGCTCGAACCGGATTCGCCCCCGTCGTCCAGGAACGACATCCCCAGACCGAAGATGAAGCCCGGGTTCGGCGAGAACCTGGCCGACAGCCGCCCTGCCACAGACGAGGAATCGCCGGGTGAGCGGACCTCTCCCTCCAGCCCGATCGAGAACCCCTCGGCCGTGCCCCCGGAATGGAGGATCGCACCGGCCGCTATGCGCGACGGGTAGTCGTCCGAACCCGATATCCACGAGGCCGACACGGTGTTGAGGCCTATGGGCAGAGTGGCGCCGGCATGCACGCACAGTGCGTTCTCTTCCATATCCCAGGAGTAGGTCGAATCCTCATCCCCCACCCTGTCGACGAACTCGTACTCGAAGTCGGCCGATCCGAACCTGGGGCCCGCGGAGACACCGAGGGTGAGCCATCTCGCGACCCTGTAGGAACACCCGGCGACCGCCTCCCACAGGCCTCCCGAGGAGTTGAACCGCTGCTCGCCGGTGATGTAGCCGGGGATCAGGGGGTCCTCGGCGAGGTAGTGCAGGCCGTCGTAGCTGAAGTCGCTGACCCTGGCGATTCCTGCACCCAGGGTCATGGAGCGGCCGGCGGGCATCCTGGCGGCGACGGAGGTCGGACCCAGGCCTATGTAGCTTCGCGTGTAGCGTCCCAGGCTGTCGATGATGTTCTCGGTGGCGATGCCGGGGCCGATGTTGAACTCGATCCCCGCAGAGGCCACCCTTCCGAGGTTCGCCGGATTGAGCAGGACGGACGTGGGATCACCGTATCCGATGGCGATCGCACCGCCCATCAGGAGATTCCGGGCGCTGATGCCGGGGATGATCGTCCCCTGGCCGATGGCGTCCTCGTAGCCGAAGGCGGAGACGGCATGGACGGACAGTGCCAGCACCAGCGCCAGAAGACTCCGCGCCCTCATACGGAAACCTCCATCCGCCCGCGGGCGGCCATGGCCCGGGCGCGCGGCCGTGGGACCGCGCGCCCTGCCAGTGTCAGCTCCTGATACCCTTCACGAAGTCATGGCCCGCCCTGACAGCCTTCTCGTTGAGCCTCACGATGGCTTCGCCCGAGAAAAGCGACGGCATGAGCGCGACTATGTCCTCGATGGCATACAGCCCCGTGGCCGCCGCGAAGGCGCCCACGGCGACCATGCTCTGCACCTTGGTGTTCCCCAGCTCGTCTGCCAGGCCGGTGATCGGCACCGCGAGCACGCGGACATCCCCGCGGGTCGGCTGGACCTCGATCAGCGTGCTGTTGTAGATCAGGATGCCGCCGGGCTTCACGATGCCCTCGAACTTCTCGAGGCTCGGCCTGTTCAGCGCGATCAGAACGTCGGGCTTCGTGGCCTCGGTGTCGCCGATGGTCGTGTCCTGGATCTTCACCGAGCAGTTGGCGGTCCCGCCGCGCATCTCGGGCCCGTAGGACGGCAGCCAGGAGACGTTGTAGCCGTATTCGAGGCCGAGGTTGGCCAGCACCACGCCTGTCGACAGCACGCCCTGCCCGCCGAAGCCGGCGATGCGGACCGAGGGGTTCGACACCCCGGGGGCTGCCTCGGGTCTTGCGAAGACCTTCCCGGCTCCCCTGTCCATGCCCATGGCCTTGCGCACGCTGTCGGGGTCGAGGGTCGGAACGGGCCTCTTCCTGGGTTCGGCTTCGGCCCCCCTGTCCCTGAGGGTCCCGAGCGGGTAGACGTCGAGCATCTTCTCCTTGATCCAGTTCTGGCTCTCGACTGCGCCCATCTTCCAGTTGCTGGGGCACATGCTCAGCACTTCCACCAGCGAGAAGCCCTTCTTGTCCATGTTGTACTGGAGGGCCTTCCGGACGGCCGCCCTCGTCTTCCTGATGTTGGCGACGTCGTGCAGCGACGTCCTGGCGATGAAGACAGGTGCGTAGAGCGCGTTCAGGAGCTCTGCGACCTTCATGGGATAGCCGTCGGTGGCGGGGTTCCTGCCGTACGGCGTCGTGGTGGTCTTCATCCCCTCGAGCGTCGTGGGGGCCATCTGACCGCCCGTCATGCCGTAGATGGCGTTGTTCACGAAGAACACGGTGATGTTCTCGCCCCTGTTGGCGGCCTGCATGATGTGGTTCCCGCCGATCGCCGCGAGGTCGCCGTCGCCCTGGTAGCTGATCACGACGCTTTCGGGATTGGCCCTGGAGGCGGCGGTTGCCACCGCTGGCGCGCGGCCGTGCGGCACCTGCAGGTTGCCGGTGTTGAAGTAGTAGTATGCGAAGACGCTGCAGCCGACGGGGCTGATGAGGACCGTCCTCTCGGTGATCTCGAAGTCCTCCAGCGCCTCGGCGATCAGCTTGTGGAGTATCCCGTGCCCGCATCCCGGGCAGTAGTGCGTCCTGTCCTTCTCGGCTCCCGGCTTGTGCTCGTACACATCCATGAAGCCGCCGGGCTTGCGCAGAACGGCGCCTTTCATATCCCCACCCCGTACATCTCCGAGATCCTGCCGAGTATCTCGGTGGCAGATGGCACATTCCCGCCGACCCTGTAGTAGAAGTCGGACTTCAGCTTCCCGCCGAGGGCGAGATCCACGTCGTCGACCATCTGGCCGGTGGAGAGCTCGACTGTAAGCACCTTCCGCACCCCCCTGCACGGGAGGCCGGCTATGGCGGCCTTCGGGAACGGGAAGAGGGTGATCGGTCTGAACAGGCCGATCCTGACGCCCTTCTCCCTCGCCTCGTCGACCACCGTCCTGAGGACCCTGCTGATGCAGCCGTACCCGATCACGGCGTACTCGGCGTCCTCCATGCGGTACTCCTCGAACCTCACCTCGTCGCGCTCGATGGTCCGGTACTTCTCGAGGAGATGGTTGTTCCAGGCCTCGAGTTCGTCGTGCGCGAGATAGATGGAGTTGATGAGGTGCCTCGTGCCGGCGTCACCCTTCACCGCCCAGGAAGACTTGTCGGGCAGCTTGGAGACCGGCTCGGGGATCTCGACGGATTCCATCATCTGGCCTATCACGCCGTCCGTGAGGACGAAGGCGGGATTGCGGTACTTGTCGGCCAGCTCGAACGCCAGCATCGTGAGGTCGCACATCTCCTGGCAGGAGTTGGGGGCCAGCACGATCACCCTGTAGTTGCCGTGCCCGCCGCCCTTGACGACCTGGTTGTAGTCGGACTGCTCGGGTCCGATGTTGCCGAGGCCGGGGCCTCCCCTCATCACGTCGACCACGACGCACGGGAGGGCCGAGCCGGCGCAGTAGGAGAGCCCCTCCTGCTTCAGGCTGATCCCGGGGCCCGAGCTCGCGGTCATCACCCGCTTGCCGCAGCCGGCGGCGCCGTAGACCATGTTGATCGAGGCAGTCTCGCACTCGGCCTGGAGGAAGGTCCTGCCTAGCTTCGGGAAGAGTTCGGCGGCAGCTTCCGCGATCTCGCTCGCGGGGGTGATGGGGTATCCGTAATAGGCCTCGCACCCCGCCAGGGCCGCGCCGTAGACGGCTGCGTAGTTGCCCTTCATCAGCTTCCTGGCCATGTCACACCCCCTCCGGGACGTAGTCCTTGAGATAGACTGTGATGGCCCCGGGCTCCGGGCAGGAGTAGAAGCAGCTCCCGCAGCCGATGCAGCCGGATCCCTTGTATCCCGACGGATGATACCCCTTCGAGTTCAGATGGGTCGACAACTCGAGGACCTTCGCTGGGCAGGCGTTCACGCACAGCCCGCAACCCTTGCACTCCTCCTGGTCGATCTCGCAGAAGGGGTACTTCTTCGGACCGTCCACGGCAACCTCCTTGACAGTCTTTGAGACCCTGCGTTTTCCGAATCCTGGTCGTAAAAAAATGGGTCAGGGCCGCCTCCAAGTCAACAAGCCGGAGACAGGGATTGACCCTTACCTACCGTTAGGTATAATCGCCCGATCCTCGATGAGGAACGGGAGGAACGATGACGGAACGGAACGATGCCGTGGGGACCAAGGAAGGGATCCTCAGGGCGGCCATAAGGGTACTGGGCGAGAAGGGCTACTCGGACCTGTCGATGAAGGACGTGGCCGAGGCCAGCGGCTTCACCAAGCCCACCATCTACTACTACTTCCGGAACAAGGAGGGCCTGCTCCTTGCCATAGTCGATCACGTGAACTCCCTGATAGAGGGCTTCCTCGAGCGGGAGCTCCTGTCCGAGGGACCGGTGAGCGCCTCCCTGGAGAGGATCGCGGCGGCGATGATCCAGGCCCACAGGGACAATCCCGACTTCGCCAGGGCCCATCTGGCTTGCCATGCCGATTCCGGTGTGAAGGCGCTCTTCCCCTCGATGCTGGGCAGGTTCGCCAGAGTCGAGGAACTGATGTCCGATCTGATGATGCGCGGAGTGGAGAGGGGCGAGTTCCGGAAGGAAGTACCCGTCCAGATCCTGTGCAGGACGTTCACGTCCATCCTGCACATGACCCTCAAAGATCCGTCGGCCGGAACGGCGACCGCTCCGTCAGCCGGCGAGATGGTCGGTATCCTGATGCGGGGCATCGGGAGATAGCCCGGGAGATCCTATGAACAGAACAGCATTGCTCCTAGCCCTGTGTACCGTGCCGGCCTTCTCCATGACCCTCGACGAGGCCGTGAGGAACGCCATCGAGAACAGGAACGACGTCGCCGCGGCCAGGTCGGACCTGTCGTCGGCCGAGTGGCAGAGGCGCAGCGCGGACCTGTGGTTCCTGCCCTCCGTCTCCTTCGGGGCCGCCTTCGTGCGGAACCATGACGTCTCGGTGATGGAGATCCCCGGGGTGGGCTCGTTCCCGACAGGCGCCGAGTACGCTTCCCAGGTCGGGATCACGGCCGCCGTCCCGCTCTTCACCGCCCGCGGGATGGCCGGCTCGAGCCTGGCCGGGGCGTCGGAGGACCTCGCCGGAGCATCCCTCGACGCCGCCGAACAGGATGCCGTCCTCGAAGTCGTGCGGTCGTTCCACGGCGTCCTCCTCGCCGTCGAGCTCGAGAGGGTGGCCTCCGAAGCCCTTTCGATAGCGGAGGCGGGCTACGGGATCGCCAGCCGCAGATACGAGGCCGGCACGATATCGAGGTTCGAACTGCTCCAGAGCAGCGTCGCATACGAGAACAGGAAGCCCGAGGCCCTGGCTGCCTCGAGCGCGGTGATCGACGCCCGTGCGGCCTTCTCCGTGGCCGTTGGCATGACGAGTACGTCCGAGGTGCAGGCGGAAGGCAGCCTCTCCGACCCTCTCCCCCTCGATCTCCCGTCGTCCCTCGAGGAGGCGGAGGCGCTGATGCGCGACAACAGCCCGGAGCTGCGCACGGCCGATGCGATGAGGCGGGCGGGTGACGCCTCGGTGGGTCTGGCGCGCGGCGCCTTCGCGCCCACGGTGATCCTGCAGACCGAGTATGCCTGGCAGGCCGCGCGGGAGGACTGGAGATTCGACGCCGGCGACTACGACCGGGCATGGTCCACCACGCTCGCGATCGAAGTTCCCATATTCGACCAGCTCACCGACGTCTCCTCCTACCAGGCGGCGAGGGCCGGCAGGCTCTCGGCCGATGCGGGGGCCGGCTCCATCGAGGACTACAGCGAACTGGGCCTGGTCCAGGCATGGAACAACCTGATGCTCGCGAGGGAGTCGGTTTCGGCCACGACGGCTACGGTGGCCTCGGCCGAGGAGGGCGCCGGGATAGCCAGCGTATCCTACGAGGCAGGTGTGATCACGAGGCTCGAGATGGATCAGGCCTTCCTCGCCCTGACGGCAGCGAGGACCAACCAGGCAAACGCTCTCTACGGGCTCAGGGTCGCCGAGGCGGCGCTCGCCAGGGCGACCGGCACGCTGGAATTCTAGAGATCGAGTCGGAATACACTCGTCGGGAGAAACCATGAAGCATACCGGAGTGATCATAGCTGCAGCGGTGCTGTCTACGGCTGCCTGCGGCCCGGGAGAAGGCACGGGGCCGGGAGAGGCCGTGGTGGTGAGGGTGGTCACGATGGCACCCTCCCCCATCTCCGAGGAGGTTGTGGCTTCCACCAGGCTCGAGGGCCTCGACGAAGCACTCGTGTACCCCGGGGCCGGGGGCCGCGTCGAGGAGGTGCTCGTCAGCGAAGGCGACAGCGTCACGGCGGGAACTCCCCTCGTGAGGCTCTCGTCCGACGCGCAGTTCCTCGCCGGTTCCTCCGCGGCCAGCGCCGGAGTGGCTGCCGCCAGGTCGGCCGAACAGAATGCCGCAAGGGCCCTCGAGAGGATGCGCTCGCTCTACGAGGCAGGGGCGGTGAGCGTCCAGGAGCTGGAGACGGCCGAGACGATGTACGCCTCCGCCGAAGCCGCGAGGCAGCAGGCGGTGGCGGGAGCCAGCCAGGCCTACAGTGCGGCGGAAAATTCCCTCATAGTGGCTCCGTTCGACGGAAGGATAGGCAGGATCTGGGTCAGGGAGGGCAACATGGCCGGCGGCGGGCCGGCGGTTTCCATATCGAACGCCGAGAACCTGAGAGCCGAGGTGCTCGTGCCCGAGCGGTTCCTCGCGATGCTCGAACCCGGCCAGACCGCGCGCGTCAGCGTCATAGCCTACGGAGAAGAGAGCTTCCCCGGCATCGTGACGGCCACCGCGCGATCGGTCGATCCGGTTTCCGGGCTGGTCCCGGTGGAGGTCGCCTTCGGCAATCCCGACGGGCGCCTGTATCCCGGCATGGGCGGCAGGGTAGCCATCGCGGTCAGGACGTCCGAGAACGCCATGGTCCTCCCCGACGTCGCGCTGAGGCGCCTCGCGGACGGCTACGAAGTCGCCCTCGAGGTCGACGGGGTCGCCCGCATGGTCCCGGTGGCGACCGGCATAATGAATGACGGCCTGGTGGAGATAGTCGAGGGTCTGAACCCGGGCGACAGGGTCATCGTCGAAGGCCAGCTCAGGGTCGCGGACGGCGACCCCGTCCGCGAGGCCGAGGACGAAGCTGCTTCCGGGCAGCCCGCATCCGAGTGAGGACTGCCTGTGCCGTCCTCTCCGCGCTGTCGATGATGCTCCCGGGCGCTTCCTGCGGCGGGGAGGGGGAGGGCCGTCCGGCCCTCCCGCCCGGCCAGGTCTGGACGGAGCGCTTCCCGGTCTACTCCTTCGCGGGTGACGTCTCGCTGTCGCGCGAGGAATGGAGGCTCGAGATACGGGGCCTCGCGGAAGTCGACACCGTGCTCGACTGGAACGGGTTCCTCGCGCTCGGTGCCGTTTCCGACACCCTCGACTTCCACTGCGTCACGGGATGGTCGAGGCGGGGCGACGTATGGACGGGGATCCCCTCGAGGGCGATCCTCGAACTGGCCCGTCCCCTGCCGGAGGCCGTTTCGGTCATGGTGCACTGCGCTGACGGCTACACCACCAACGTACCTCTGGCGGAGTTCGGCAGGGATGGCGTCATGCTGGCCTTCGAGCTCGACGGGGAGGCTCTGGAGCCGGAGCACGGCTTCCCGGTGAGGCTGATAGTCCCGCAGCTCTACGCCTACAAGGCGGCGAAATGGGTGACGGGTCTCGAATTCATGCCGGAGGATCTGCCTGGATACTGGGAGAGCCGGGGGTACCATCCCAGGGGCGACCCATGGCTCGAGGAGAGATACGGGAACCCCTGACCGGAGAGGCTAGGATTTCGTTGCGGCCTCGGCCCTCCTCCTCGCGAGGTAGTCCTCCCATTCGCTGGTGATGACGGCCGCGAGGGGAATTCCCAGCAGATAGCCGAAGAACCCGAGTATCGCACCGAAGATGGCCACGCTCAGGATGGCCACCACGGGATGGAGCCCCACCTTGCGGCCTATTATCTTGGGTTGCAGGAAGTTTCCCTCGAAGACATTGATGACGGCGAGGCCGGCCCCTATCACGAGCACGTCGCCCGTCGACATCCCCGATGCCAGGGCGATGACGAGTATCAGGGCCGTGCTGACCCAGAAGCCGATGACGGGGATGATGTTGAGGAGGGCCGCGAAGAGCGCGAGGAGGAACGCCATCCTCACCTCCGCCACGAGGAGGAGGGTCAGTGTGAGGATGAAGACGACCGAGCTGGTGAGGAAGAACCCCTCGACGAAGTTGCCCAGTATCCGCAGCACCCTCTGTATCCTGCTGTCGACGAAGGAATGCATCGAATCGGGCAGGTAGCGCTTGACTACTCCTCGCATCAGCTCGCCCGAGTCGCGCAGGACGTAGAAGAAGAACACCAGCACCATCAGCAGGCCCAGCATGCCCTTGAGGGCGTAACCCATGCCGCCCGCCACCTCGCCCGCGAGGCCCGGCAGCCATGCGCCGAATTCGCCGACCATCTGGACTATCCCGTCGGACAGGCTGCTCAGGAGGGGCGACTCGCTCCAGGTGGGCGGGAACAGGCGCTGCACGCTGACGACGGACTCGTCGATGATCCTCGACAGCTCGGTGGCCTGGCTCACCACCAGGGTGCCGGTCTGGGCCCCCACGACTCCCAGGAAGCCGAACAGCAGGACGGTGACCACGAGACTGGCCACTGTCGCGTTGAACCTGAAGGGCCTGAAGCGGCCCCTCTCGCCGCGGAGCCAGAGGAAGAGTGGAGAGCACACGTAGGCGAGGCCGGCCGCCACGAGCAGCGGCGTGAGGATGTCACGGATGGTGAAGAGGAACCACACGGCCACCAGGCCCAGCATGGTCTGGACTGTGCGTGAAACCCTGCGGTCGCGCATCCAGGGGAACAGGAGGAAGACCACCGCGCCGGCCAGGATGAGGGGATGATGTATGCTGTCGGTGGTGGTGACGAACACCGCGCAGAGAAGCGCGCCCAGCAGCAGAGCAATCCAGCCCTGGAGCCGGTCGGGCTCCCGCTGTCCTGCTCCTCCTCCTCCTCCTCCTTCGGGATCGATATCCCCAACCATGCCTGCCTCCCGTGGAGAGTTCCGGCCCGTCCCGTTTTCATTATAGCGGCTTGCCCCGCAGGTTCACCAGTGCGGCATGCCGCATGCCCGGCCCGGGCCACACGGTGTTTACTGGATGGTGTTAACTCGGAACGCCGCGCATGCTGAACATTGGGCTACATATGCTTGCATTACGGCATCCCGAGTTAACACTGGACCGCGCCGCGTCCGCCGGTCACTCCACTTCAGCGCCGCGGGGATGGAAGGCGAGGTTACCGTCCTCTGCTGTGATGTCCACCACCTGCCCCGCGTGCACGGCACCCTCCAGGAGCATCCTCGCAAGCACGTTCTGGACGGACCTCTGGATCACGCGCTTCAGGGGTCTGGCCCCGTACACGGGATCGAATCCCCTCTCCGCCAGCAGGTGAAGGGCCTGGACATCCGCATGGACCTCCACGCCCGCGCCCTGGAGCAGCCTGTTGAGCCTGCCGAGCTGGATCCCCACGATCCTGCCAAGGTCCTCCTCGGAAAGGGGCCTGAAGACTATCACCTCGTCTATCCTGTTCAGGAACTCGGGTCTGAAGTGCGCCTCGAGGTTCTGTCTTGCCCGCCGGACCATCTCCGGCGGGGGCATCGTGCCGGCCGAGGCGGCGATCCAGTCGCTCCCGAGGTTGCTCGTCATGACCAGGAGGCAGTTCCTGAAATCGACGGTCCTGCCCTGCCCGTCGGTGAGCCTCCCGTCGTCGAGGATCTGCAGCAGTACGTTGAAGACATCCGGATGGGCCTTCTCGATCTCGTCCAGCAGCACCACCGAGTAGGGCCTGCGCCTGACGGCCTCCGTCAGGTACCCTCCCTCCTCGTATCCGACGTATCCCGGGGGCGCCCCGATCATCCTGGAGACGGAGTGCTTCTCCATGAACTCGCTCATGTCCAGCCGGATCATCGCCGCCTCGGAGTCGAACAGGAACATCGAGAGAGCCCGCGCGAGCTCGGTCTTCCCGACCCCGGTCGGGCCCATGAAGACGAAGCTGCCCAGCGGTCTGTCGGGGTCCTGTACCCCGGCCCTGGCCCTGCGCACGGCCTCCGACACCGCGGACACGGCCTCGTCCTGCCCCACCACCCTCTCGCCGAGGGCCTCCTCCATGCGCAGGAGCCTGTCCTTCTCGCTCTCGAGCATCCGTGACACGGGGATCCCCGTCCAGCTCGCGACCACTTCGGCTATCCGCTCGGGGGTGATCTCCTCTGTCAGCATGGCGCCCGACTGCTGCACGGCCGCCAGGCGCGCCCTGAGCGCGGAAGCCCTCTCCTCGATCTCCCTCAGATTCCCGTACCGTATCTCCGCCACCCTGCCGAGGTCGCCCTCGCGCTGGGCGAGAGCTTCCGCCTTCCTCAGCTCCTCGGTCTCCCTCGCGGCGGCCCTGAGCTGTTCGATCAGGTCCTTCTCGCTCCTCCAGCGGGACTCGAGGGCGGTCAGCCTCTCGCCGAGCGAGGCGAGTTCGCTGCCTATCCCCGACAGCCTGGCCCTGGATGCGTCGTCGCGCTCCCTCTCCAGGCCGGCCTTCTCGATCTCGAGCTGGGTCATGCGCCTGCGGGTCTCGTCCACCTCCACAGGCATGCTGTCGATCTCGATCCTGAGCCTGCTCGCGGCCTCGTCGACGAGATCTATGGCCTTGTCCGGCAGGAACCGACCCGTGATGTAGCGGTCCGAGAGGGTTGCCGCGGCTATCAGCGCCGCGTCCTGGATCCTTATGCCGTGGTGCACCTCGTATCTCTCCCGCAGGCCCCTGAGGATGCTGACCGTGTCGGGTACGGAGGGCGGCTCGACCATGACGGGCTGGAACCTTCGCTCGAGTGCGGCGTCCTTCTCGATGTGCCTCCTGTACTCGTCCAGCGTCGTGGCGCCGATGCAGTGGAGCTCGCCCCTGGCCAGCGCCGGCTTGAGCATGTTGGCGGCGTCCACGGCTCCCTCGGCCGCGCCGGCGCCCACCAGGGTGTGCAGCTCGTCGATGAACAGGATGATCCTGCCGTCCGAGGAGGTGATCTCCGAGAGCACGGACTTGAGCCTCTCCTCGAACTCCCCCCGGTACTTGGTGCCGGCCACGAGGGCGCCCATGTCCAGGGCCAGCACCCGCCTGTCCCTGAGGTTCTCCGGGGTGTCGCCGGATGCTATCCGGCTGGCCAGGCCCTCCACGACGGCGGTCTTGCCGACGCCCGGCTCGCCGAGGAGGACGGGGTTGTTCTTGCGCCTCCGGCCGAGCACCTGCATCACCCGCCTGATCTCCTCGTCGCGGCCGATGACCGGATCGAGCTTCTGCTGCCCGGCCAGGCGCGTCAGGTCCCTCGTGTACTTCTCCAGGGCCTCGTAATGCTCCTCGGCGTTCTCGGTGCCGGCCCTGCTCGAGCCCCTGACCTCCGCGAGGGCCCTCAGGAAGTCGTCCGTCGTGATGCCGTACGACCTCATGATGGAAGAGAACTGCTCGTCCCCGGAATCGAGGAGGCCCATGAACAGGTGCTCCAAGGCCGTGTACTCGTCCTTCAGCCTGGCCGCGGCGCGCTCGGCCGATTTCAGTGCGCCGTCCAGCGGCCTCGAGAGCGCAGGGCCGCTGCCTCCCTCGATCCTCGGAAGCCTCGAGAGCGCTTCGTCCACCGCAGCGCGGACCGCCCGCGGATCGGCGCCCATCCTCGTGAGGACGGCGCCGACGGTACCGTCGGGATCGGCCAGGAGCGCGGACGCCAGGTGGAGGCAGGTCACCTCGGAATTCCCCGAGGCGAGCCCCGCTGCATCCTGCACGGCCTCCCTCGCCTTTATCGTGTACTTGTCCAGTTTCATGCCACCATACCTCCAGGTCTTGTCCGCTTTCGACAAAGCAACATGCAGGCCAGCGGCACGGCGGTGCCCTCTCGCCGCATCATGCTGCGGCACGGGCTTTTGCCGTCACAGGAGAGACCCCGGCCCGGCGGCCGGGGCGGCAGGGTGCGCGTGCGCGCCATAATGGCCCGGTTCTTTACCGGAGCGGGCCCTTTGGCTAGTGTAAGCTACCCGAAACAACATGGAGGCGCGATGTCGAAGATTGCCGTCATTGGCCTCGGATACTGGGGCCCCAATCTCGCGAGGAACCTCTTCACGAACCGGAAGTGCACCGGGCTCGTCCTCTGCGACTCCGATCCCGCCAGGCTGGCGATGCACGCCGAGAGGTTCCCCGGGGCGCAGACCCGTGCGAGCCTCGACGAAGTCATCGCGGATCCCTCCATCGACGGCGTGGTGATCGCCACCGACGTCATGTCGCACTATCCGCTGGCGAGGCGCGTCCTGGAATCCGGGAAGCACGTGTTCGTCGAGAAGCCGTTCGCATCGAGCGAGGCCGAAGCGAGGCACCTCGTGGAGCTGGGCGAGGAGCGCGGCCTGGTCACCATGGTCGGGCACACCTTCCTCTTCTCGCCACCCGTCCTGAAGACCAGGGAGATAGTGAAGTCGGGCGAGCTCGGCGACATCTACTTCATCACCGCCACGCGGGTGAACCTCGGGCTGCACCAGAAGGACGTATCGGTCATCTGGGACCTCGCGCCGCACGACTTCTCGATGCTCTTCTTCTGGCTCGGCGAGGAGCCCGACAGGATAGAGGCATACGGCAACGAGTACGTGCTCTCGGGCATACCCGACGTCGCATTCATCAACCTGCACTTCCCCAGCAACGTCATAGCCAACGTCCAGGTATCCTGGCTCTCCCCCTCCAAGCTGCGCAGGACGGTCGTTGTGGGGAGCCGCAAGATGCTCGTCTACGACGACACCGAGCCCGACGAGAAGATCAAGATCTACGACAAGCGGGTCGACATCATCGAGCCTTCCTCGTTCGGCGAGTACCAGCTCACGTACCGCTCCGGAGACATAGTCTCGCCCAAGGTCGGCACGACCGAACCCCTGGCGGCCGAGATCGAGGAGTTCCTCGGGTGCATCGCCTCCGGCGCGAAGCCCGTTTCCGACGGCAGGAACGGCCTTGCGGTGGTCAGGGCCCTGGAGAAGGCGGACAGGTCCCTCCAGGAGAGCATGCGCAGGTGACCTCAACCGGGCCCGGGATACTCCTCGAAGCCGGCGATCTCCTGCCGCTCCGGGAATCCGTGTCTGACAGCTCGATCGCCGTGATGGGAGGGTCCGTCCTCGCCCTGATAGCCGACGAAAGGGCCTTCCCTTCGAGGCTCGCGGGCATGCTCGCGGGCCTCGAGAAGCCCTGGTGCGGCAGGATAACGGCCGGCAGGCGCAGCATCCCGGTGACCGACAAGGCCGCCCGGAAGATCGTGGGTTTCGTCGGCTGCCCTCCGGCCGGCCCGGCGGGCATGACGCCGGGGGGCCTCCTCGGCCTTGCGGCCTCCGCGGGAGGGATCGGGCCCGGCAGGGCTTCGGGTGCCGTGCGCGAGATGATGGAGTGGTGCGGCCTGGCATCCCTCTCCGGCAGCAGGCTGGAGGATCTCCCCCCCGATGCGGCTTTCGCCACTGCCTTTGCCCTGGCGCTCATGCACAATCCGTCGGTCCTCATAATCGAACCGCGTGTTCCAGAGGCCTTCTACACGCATCTGGACGCCATGAAGGAAGCCGGCAAGGCGATCGTGGTGACGGGAAGGGGGCTGGCCGAGCTGCCCCCCTGTACCGACAGGGTGGCGCTCTGCACGTCGACCGACCTGGTGAGGACCCTTGTCAGGACCGAGCTCGTCGAGGCGGCCTCCGGCGCGAGCGAGATAAGGGTCGAGTTCTGCCCGGCGCTCCCCAGGCGCCTGATCGAGGAGATGCCCGGGATGGAGGTCCTGCAGGGCACGGAGACCGGCTACAGGCTCCGTCACAGGACTCCGCTCTCTGCCGTCACCTGGCTCCTGACGCTCGCGAGGGCCAACGCCAGGACGGTCTCGGGTCTGGAGATAAGGCCTCCTAGCGTCTCGGACCTCATAGACATGACCGATCCCGGCAGGGTGCGCACCCTCTTCGACGAGGATCACGGCGAGTGATCCCACCCGTGTTCGTCTGGCGCGAGATGCTGCGCAGAGCTTCCGCATCGGCCGGCTCATGGTTCGCGCTGGCTGCCTTCCCCGTCCTGATGGGCGTCCACGGCTCCGGCACGTCCGGCTTCCCTGGGTCGGCCCTGGGCGCCCTGCCGGCCTCGGTGGCGGCATTCTGCTGCCTGGGATGGCGATCGTCGAAGAGCAGGGCCGACCTCGCGAGGCTCCTGGAGAGGACGCCCTTCGGCCGCAGCGGCCTGGCCCTCTCGGAGACGGCGCTGGGGGTCGTCCTCGGTTCGGTCGCGGGGTATTCCGCCCTGGCGCTGCTGCCGGGGGGCTCCCTGCCCTGGCAGGCCTGGGCCATGCCTCCCCTGGCCTCGCTCCAGGTGTCGTGCATCTCGACGGGGCTGGGCCGCCGTTCCGCCAGCCTTCCTTCATCGATCCTGGTCATGCTGGCGGCGCTCTCGGTGATCCCGGCCCCCGGTGCCTTCGTGGCCCTGCTGGCCTCGCCGGGGCACCTCCCGCGGATCCTCGGGATGGGGACCGCCTCGGTCCACCCCGACATGTACGTCGCCTCCTCGGTGCTCCTGGCGGCTGCCGCGGTCTACGCCGAGGCCGGCACGAGGGACCGCGTCAGGCGGCCCGGGGGCTCCTGACATGGATGTCAGGCTCATGGAGGCAGGCGATTACGACGCCCTGGCGGCCCTCTGGTCGGGCTTCCCGGGCAATGCCATGACCGCGGCGGATTCACGCGCGGGTTTCGAGAGGTTCCTCGGCGCCAACGGGCGGCTCTGCTTCGTGCTCCTAGACGGCACCGGGGTCGCGGGCTCGGTCATGGCGGGCCACGACACCCGGCGGGGGTACGTCTACCATCTCGCCGTCTCGTCGCGTCTCCAGGGGGCGGGCGGGGGCAGGCTCCTGATGGAGAGGGTCGAGCGGGCCCTCTTCGATGAAGGGATAGAGAAGGTCCACCTCTTCATCTACCGCGACAACCCCGCCGTCGCCTTCTACGAGAGGCTGGGCTGGCGGGTCAGGCAGGACATCCACGTCATGAGCAAGGTCCTGTCGGGCGACCCGTCTGCCGGCACGAGGGAGACACCCCTGCCGGGCGCGCGCGGAGATGGCGCCGCGGGGGCCGATCCCCGATAATCGCACTTCAGTGTCCTCCCGGCGGTCTTCCGGCGGACACACGGACACGGAGGGAGGTGATGGATCGATGGTAGAGAAGAGTACTGACGGCTGCCCGTGCACCGTGAGCTGTTCCAATCACGGCGACTGCGCCTCGTGCATGGCGGCGCATTCCGGGACGGGCAAGCCTACCGCATGCCAGAAGCTCGGAGTGCCGAGCCTCGCCGACAGGAATGTCCGGGCAGTGGCCGATTCCGTGAAGCTGCTGGACTTCTCGCCCTGCGCGGGTTGAGCCGGCAAGCTGCCCCCGGACAGGTTGTCCGGGCTCCTGTCGGGCATCCCGAAATTCGAGACTCCTGACCTGATCGTGGGAATGGAGACGATGGACGACGCCGGGATCTTCAGGATCTCCGACGACACCGCGCTCGTCCAGACCGTCGATTTCTTCTCTCCCGCGGTCAACTCGGCCAGGGCGAGCGGCAGGATAGTTGCCGCCAACTGCCTGTCTGACATCTGGGCGATGGGCGGCCGGCCGCTGACGGCCATGAACATCCTCGGATTCCCCGCGTCGAAGCTGCCCCCCGAAGTCGTGCGGGAGCTGCTTGCGGGCGCGGCCGAGAAGATGGTCGAGGCGGGCGTGGCGCTCGTGGGGGGCCACAGCGTCGACCAGAAGGAAGTGATGTTCGGCATGAGCGTCACCGGCGTGATCCATCCTGCGAGGGCGATACGCAACTCGCGGGCGCGGGCCGGCGACGCCCTGATCCTCTCGAAGCCTCTGGGCACCGGGATACTCTGCACGGCCCTGAAGGAGGGGCTTGTGGAGGACTCCGCCCTCGACGAGGCCGTGTCGTTCATGGAGAGGCTCAACCGGTACGCCTCGGAGGTGCTGGCGGCCTTCGACGTAAGCGCTCTCACCGACGTGACGGGGTTCGGCCTTCTCGGGCACTCCGTAGCGATGGCCGGGACTTCGGGCGTCACGATCGAGGTCGACCCGGATCTCGTCCCGGTGCTGGACGGCGCGATGGAGCTCGCCGACAGGTATCTCCCCGGGGGCTCGGGCAGGAACTGGGACTACGACAGAGCGAATGTAGAGATACCCTTGGACGTCGATCCGCGGATGCTTGCGGTGCTGATGGATTCGCAGACCTCGGGCGGCCTGCTGGCGGCGGTGGCCCCGGGCCAGGCCGAAGGTGCCGTCGCCCGTCTCAGGGAATGCGGCGACACCCGCGCTTCCGTCATCGGCCGCCTCCTCCCCCCCTCCCCCTTCCCGGTCCGTGTCAGAGGAAAAAATGTAAAGTAATCAGAATCAGTGCTTACGAGCATTGATTTCCTGCAGTAGATGTGCTGCAAGCGTTTTCATATCAGCAATAATGCCAATATAATAGTGGCGCCACGCCGTCTATGGTCTGGATGCATGTCCAGTGATCAGGCAGATACCCTGATTACTTTACATTTTTTCCTCTGACACCGGACTGGGGGGGTGGTGCCGAGGGGCGGAATCGGACCGCCGACGCACGGATTTTCAGTCCGTTGCTCTACCAACTGAGCTACCTCGGCACCGGGACAAGGCTGCCAATCTACAAAACGCGGGCCGATGTGACAACCCGCACGGGCTGGAAGAGGGAACCTTCATCAGGCGCAGGAACGCAGTGGAGACATGGCAGGCACTCTCGATCAGACTGGATCGAAAGCCACATGTGGATAACCGGGCGGACAGCCGCCGGAACCGCGGAGCCGGACGCGTGTGTCAGCGTGCGGCGGGCTGCGGCAGGGAAAGCTCCCTCAGCAGGTCGTCCCTGGTCAGCTCGCGCCTGATGCCGAAGCGCGTGAGAGCGAAGTCGTACCTGGCCGGATCGTCCGGCCTGATGCGCCGGAAGCCTTCGGTGACCTCCGAAACGGTCCTCGCGTCCGCCTGACTCCTTGCGGTCATGCCCAGCAGGAGGCCCGCCCTGTGCATGTGCACGTCCAGGGGCACCAGAAGCTGCGACGGCCCGAGCGCATCCCATCCCCCCGGGTCCACGTCGTCGCACCTCACCATCCAGCGGAACATCAGGTTGAGCCTCTTGCAGGCGCTCCCGAGCCCGGGATGAGGCAGCATGCTCGATCTCGCGAGACCCGCCTCGCGGAGAATGGCCTCCACGAGCATCACGCCGGCCTCATGCGCGCCGGCCGCACCGCGGAAGGTCTCCTGGAGAGAACCCGCATGTGCCTGGATCCGGGATGCCGCGAACAGGACCGCGGACATCTCCTCGCCGGGGGTGAACCTGTGCCTGAAGGAGCAGGCTCCCGAGGCATCGCCGGGAGACCGGCAGCTCGCGAGGAAGTCCGATGGCGAAGGCCCCATCGCGTCCAGCAGCCTCGACACGTTCCTGACGATCTGCTCGACGCGCCCGTAGGCCAGGGATGACGCTGCCAGGGCCGCGATCTCGCGGTCGGCGGGATCGTCGTACCTGTAGAGGAACTGGAGAGGATCGGGCTCTACGAACGCCCTGGTGTTGAAGCGTCCGTAGAGCCCTTCGAGCGATTCCGAAAGAGAGAGGGAACCGGCCGGGGACGGGTCAGGCAAGCTCGAGGTCCACCCGCTTCGCGACGACGCCGGGGATGACGTTGAGCTTGCGCTCCATCTCGGCCTTCTTCTCCTCCTCGCCCACGATCTCGAGGATTATGAGCCCGTTCTCGGTGCAGTTGTCGAGCACTCCCTCGTGGATGCCGAGGCGCGTCTTGATCATGCAGCCCCAGCCCGTGAGGATCTGCTGCACCTTCGCCGCGGATTCCTTGCGGCTGGAGACCATTATGAGCACCACGGTCTTCTTCATGGCTACTCCTTCTCGAACTCGGTCTTCGGAGCACCACAGACCGGGCAGACCCAGTCGTCAGGGAGGTCGGCATACGCCGTTCCGGCGGGGATGCCGCCGTCGGGGTCGCCCAGTTCGGGGTCATAGACCCAGCCGCAAACGACGCATACGTACTTGTCCATGTCCTTGGCCCCCTTCGTGAATGGATTGTCGAGAGGAGCGTCGAAACCGGGCGCTACCCTGTCGATGGCCGACATGAAGGCTTCCTTCACGGCCGACAGCTCCTCGCGCCCGGGTGAGATCATGAGGACGATCCGCACCCACTCCGGCCCCCTGGCCTTCGCGGGACGGCAGAACTCGAACTCGTCGATGAGGATCGGCACGTCCAGCTCGTGGCAGTGTATGTCGAGTATGAGCGTGTCGCCCACCGCCTCGCACTCGGCGATGGGGCTGCCCTCGTAGAAGAAGCGGAGGTCCTCGGTGCAGGTGAGCCCGTCGGTGACGGGCAGCTCGGCGAGGACCATCTGGAGTGCCCTGTTCATCTGCCTCCGCCCTGGATCGGACCCGGCCCCGGCGGCTGATCCGCCGGGGCGGGTCCGTTGTTTCAGTTCAAGAGCCCCAGCCAGTCGCCCAGCAGGAACTGCACCCGGCCGATCAGCAGGCTGATGCGGCCCATCACGGTGAAACCGAAGGTAGCCCCGAACCCTATCATGATGAGCCAGATCCCCACCTTCGACCCGAAGCCGAAGAACGGCCCCTTGTGGGGCTTCGAGAAGAAGAAGTAGATGAGTCCGGCCAGGGTCCCGAAGACGATCACGATCGCGCCCAGGGTGTCGAACCAGGGGGCGCCGGGGGTGTAGAGAGGGATCATCGTGGACTGGATCTGCCTGAGGATGAAGGTCTGCATGTCGTATGGGAACGCCACGCCCATGCTGGTTCCGAGCAGGAAGGCCATGGGATAGCGCGACAGCCAGGCGACCTTCGGGAAGAACCTGGTGATGTAGAGGAGGCCCAGTATGGCCGGGATGATCATTATCAGGTTCTCGCCATGCGAGACTGGTTCGACGAGCCTGGGGTAGATCACCCGCTGGTATGTCAGGACGATCGAGTATCCCAGCGACGTGCCCACGACGAGATGCTCTGCGAGCCTGTACAGGGGGTTCTCCTTGTAGAGGAAGGAGAACACGGCCAGCGTGAAGATGGCCGCGACCCAGAGCCCTATGGTCTCGTACATCTCCGCTACCTCCTGCTCTTGAGCGCGGTCTTCTTGTGGAAGCCGCCCGCGAAGTACGCGATGTTGCCGAGTATCACGAGGATGATGATGAGGATGTGGGCCAGGGACTGGACGTCCATGCCCCGGTACGCCTTGCCCGTGGTTTCGGTGTATCCTCCCTCGGTCTCCAGCACCTCGTACTCGGCCGCCCCGCGCAGACCGCCCATCATCCCGACGATCTGGCCGGACTGGATGTACGGGAAGTAGTCGGTCGCCATGACGGCCGTGACCCCGAATGCCACCGGCAGCCCGACGCGGGATGTTCCGTAGATGACCCACCACATGCAGGCGGAGGAGCCGGCGAGGGTGACGGCCAGGTCTACTTCACGCAGGTTCTTGTGGGCCTGCAGCATGGGCATCTCGTGCAGGTTGTTGCCGTAGGCGTCGGTGGGGTACTGGTTAGCAATCGAGGATCCCATGCCGAGGATCACAAGCGAGAAGTACGGCAGGTAGCCCAGGTGAGCGAAGTCCACGCCCTCGAACACCCAGCCCCTCGCCCCCTCCGGCAGCGAGTTGCCGGCGGCGACCCAGGCCGATTCGAGGCTGTCGCGCCCGACGTACCCGGCCGTTCTCACCGACTCCCACTCCGCCCAGGGGACATAGACGTAGTTCCCCGGGACCCGCGTGTCGAAGACGCTGGCGATCCCCTGCTCGGCAAGACCCTGTCCCAGAGGTGATACTGCGGTGATGAAGACAGGGACATGTCTGGCGAAGGCATGCCTCAGGACTGCGACGCCCATGGGCATGTTCTCGGCCTCGGTGCCCGGGTCGAAGTCCCAGCCTATGAAGATCGCGTCGTCGGGCCCCAGGCTGTCCACGAGGTCGTAGACGCTGCGGACCTCCTGGGTGGGGACGACGGGAAGGCCCATCCGGATGAAGAACGGTGCTATCACCACGATCGCGATCAGGAGATAGAGCCATCTCCTGTCGATGTTGAGCATCTTTTCCCATCGGTTCGTCATGCCGCTCACCTACTCCCCGGCCCCGCCGAGCCAGCCGCGCTCGACGCCGAAGATGATCTTGAGACATGTGGCGAGCATGCCGAATCCCACGCCCAGCTCGATGGCCCTCTTGGCGGCGAGGTTCGGGAACCTCAGGATCCAGAGACCGGTATCCGGGAGCCAGCGGCCGAGCAGGTCGCCTATCGGAACCTGCGCCAGCATGACTATGATCGCCGTCACCAGCAGAACCGTTGCGAGGGCGCTCTTGGCCCTGAAGGCCCGGAATGCCGCGCTCGCGATGTAGAAGGCCAGCATGCTGAACATGGTGGCCTGTATGGGGATCTGCACCCTGGAATACATGAAGTCGAAGACCCCCGGGCTTTCAGTTCCGCCACCGACAACGGCAGGAAGGATAAGCCCGAAGAAAGGCATCAGGTACAGAGGCAGCAGGACCGCAAGACTGAAAGGCCAGTTGGGAGCATTGACCCTGATCTTGTGGACATGGACCCTGGTGATGCTGCCCACGCCCAGGATGAGGGCGAAGGAACCCACGAGAGGTGCCCACTCGGTGTAGTAGTTGAACACATCCTGTGAAGCCTGGTGGGGTATGAAATACTGGATCATCATCAGGAGACCGCCGATCATGGCGATCATCAGGGGAACGTTTCTCTTCATGTCTGCACCTCCCTCCGCTCTACTCGAGGCTCGTTACGTCGACGAGCCCCTGCAGCTTCAGGAGCAGGGACTTCGACGGGTCGGCCGCTCCGCCCGTGAAGATGTCGACAATGGACAGCACTATCCCGATCGTCACGAAGGCCATGACTATGCCCTTGCAGGCATCCTGGCCCTTCACGGCGCCGACCTGCTTGGGTTCGCGCCCGAGATAGGCGCTGGCTGCGTAGAGCTCCTCGCCGATCAGCGTGTAGTCGCACGTCGTGATGAAGAACGGGAGCTGTGTGATCGCGTCGGTGCCCGCGATCTGGATGGCGCCCGATAGCGAGCCGGTCTCGGCCAGCAGCAGAGACTCGGCCCAGAACATGCCTAGGTAGAAGTTGGTCGCGGGCTTCTCGCGCATCATCTGGCCGTTCACCGCCGCGACGTACGCGAACTGGCTGTCGGTGACGAAGTACACCGAATTGCTCTCATAGGAATCCGGCCTGCCGGCCTCCATGTAGGCCTGCTTCACGGTCTCCTCGGCCACGGTGTAGACGATCGGGTCCCGGTTGGGCACCCTGAGCGGGGTCTGGTACTCGGCGACCTTCTTCGCGACCCGGTTGAGGATCGTCAGGCTCGCTATCGTCGCGACGTCCTCGATCGACGAGAGGCCTGGGACGTAGAGGATGGGCTTGCCCATCTCGGTGGCGCGGCCTATCGCCTCGTCTATGGCGTCGATGCCGGGGATCGGCCTGAGGTACAGCTCGTGGCCCCTCTGCGCCTTCTTGAAGTAGTAGAAGATGAGGCCGATGAAGATGATGCAGCCCGCGAGGACCTTTAGCTTCCCGGTGTGGAACGCCTCGCCGCGGGGCGTGAAGTCCGGCGTCACCGCCGGGCCCTCGATCTGCCTGCCGTCGATCGTGAGGACGTCGACGCGGTACTCGTACTGCGTGCCCGGAACCACGAGGAAGTCGGGGTCGTAGCCGTCGACCACTTCGGTCGGGTCGCCGGCGGGGACGTTCTCGACGGCCGCCCACTGCCCGCCGAGGCTGTCGGGGGCTCCGGGCGTCCTGCGCATGACGAGGTATGCCAGGACGCACTCGGGGTTCGGCGATTCGCAGAAGGAGAGGATCAGGTGATCGCCCGCGTCGTTGGGGAAGTCCTGGATCGTCAGCACCGTCGCGGGTCCGACCTCCGGAGGGGCCGCGACCTCAGGCTCCACGGTCGGGATGGCGGCAAGACTGTCAGCGGTGACCGCCGCGGCGGCCTCACCGGGATCCCCGGGCGAGGCAGTCTGGGCCGTGGCGGTACCGAAGGGCAGCGCCGCCACCAGGAGCAGCAGCTCGAGGTGTTTCAGCATAGACGCCTTTCGGTGGGACTGTTGCGGACTACTTGAAGTACTCGACCAGTATCTTCGAGACCTCGCCGCCGACGCGCGTCGTGGCGCCCGCCGTGCCGGCGCCTATGTGCGGGGTGGCGATCAGGTTCTCGCAGGAGACGAGCGAGAGGTCCTCGGGGGGCTCCTTCTCGAAAACGTCCGTGCCGGCCGCGAAGACCTTCCCGGATTTGAGAGCCTCGCCGAGCGCGACCTCGTCCACGGTGCCGCCCCTGGCGCAGTTTACCAGCACGACACCCTCCTTCATCATGTCGAACTGCTTCTTCGAGATGATGTGCCTGGTCTCGGGGGACATGGGGATGTGCAGACTGATGAAGTCGGCCTCGCGGCAGAGCGTGTCGAGGTCGACCTTCCTGGCGTCCATTCCACCCGCGTCGTTCACGAAGGGATCGTAGAATATGACCTTCATCTCGAATGCCAGAGCCCTCTTCGCCACTTCGCGGGCAATCCTGCCGAAGCCGACGAGGCCGAGGGTCGAGTGCCAGAGCTCGATGCCCTTGCTGAAGGCCTTCTTCTCCCACTTGCCGTCCTTGCAGGTGCGGTCGGCGCGGGAGATGAACCTGCAGCATGCGAGCATCTGGGCCATGGCGAGCTCTGCGACGGCCACGGAGCTGGCGCCCGGGGTGTTCATGACCTTGACCCCGAACTCCTTCGCGGCCTCCGCATCGATGTTGTCCATGCCCACGCCGCCCCTGACAACGAGCTTGAGCGAACCGGCGGCCTTCTCGAGCACGGGCCTGGTCACCTTCGTCGCGCTGCGGACGACCATCGCGTCGAAACCCGGGATGGTCGCGACGAGCTCGTCGGGCGTCATGCCCGGCTTCTCCACCACTTCGTGACCCGCAGCCCTTATTTCGGCTACGGCATCCGGGGAGATGGGGTCACAGACGAGAATCCTGGCCATTTCAATCCTCCTGGCTGGTTCCACGGACTGCAAATGCGCATCAACCTATCCACGGGCGCCGCGAAAGTCAACGAGACGCCCTCGAAACCGCCCTGACGGCAGCTGCTGCGACACCCTCCGCCGTGAGGCCGAAGCGGGCGAATACCTCCTCCGGCGATCCGCTCTCGCCGAAGCTGTCCGGCACGCCGACGGGTTCGACCGGAACCGGGCATCGCCGGGCGAGGAGTTCCGCCACGGCACCGAAGAGCCCGCCCGCCTCCTGGTGGTCCATGGCGGCCACGGCGCACCCGCAGCGGGAGGCCTGTTCGACTATCAGGTCCTCCGCCAGCGGCTTGATCGAGTAGGCGTTGACGACCGCCGCCGCGAGCCCAGAAGACTGGAGCATCGAGGCTGCGTCGAGGCAGACTCCGACCATGGCTCCGGCCGCCAGCAGCAGGACGTCTGAGCCATCCCTGAGGACATCGGCCCCGCCGGGCACAACCCTGCATCCCTGCGGGCAGATCTCGGGAACGGGATTCCTGCCGAACCTCACGTAGAAGGGCCCCTCCGTCTCCGCGGCCGTGATGGCGGCAGCCCTGGTCTGGTTCGAGTCTGCGGGGACCAGGACCGTCATTCCGGGAAGGACGCGCATGATCTCCACGTCCTCGAGGGCCTGGTGGGTGGCCCCGTCGGGGCCGGCGCTCAGGCCGGCATGGGCTCCCCCGATCTTCACGCCGAGGCCCATGTGGCATACGCTCGTGCGGATCTGCTCCCAGGCGCGGCCTGCGCAGAACACGGCGTAGCTCTGCACAAAGGGCACGAAACCGGCCAGTGCCAGGCCCGCCGCCTCGGAGATCATCTCCTGCTCGCTGACGCCCACGTTGAAGTGCCGGGCCGGGAAGCGGTCGGCGAACCTCTCGCCGCCGATGGACCTCGACACGTCGGCGTCGAGGAGGACTATCCGCTCGTCCCTGCCTGCGGCGTCAAGGAGACCCTCGATCCAGCCCTCCCGCGTCGGTTTCATCTTCACGGGTTCGCTCCGATCTCCCTCCGGGCCCTCTCGAGCTCGGATGCGTCAGGGCACCTGCCGTGCCAAGCGCAGCTCCCCTCCATGAACGACACTCCCCTGCCCTTGACCGTCCTCGCGCACAGCGCGACGGGCATGGAGACCGCCCTGGCCTCGAGGAACGCTTCCTCCAGCGATTCGAACGAGTGGCCGTCGAGGTCGACGACATGCCAGCCCCAGGCCAGCCATCTCTCCGATGCTGGCTTCTGCCGCTTTATCGAGTCGACCGGGCCGTCGAGCTGGACTCCGTTGCAGTCGACGATTGCCACGATATTCCCCAGCCCGGCGTGCGCCGCCCCCGCTGCGGCCTCCCAGACGACGCCCTCCTGCAGCTCGCCGTCGCCGAGCAGGCAGTACACCCTTGCGGAGGAGCCCGAGAGGCGCAGGCCGCGCGCGAGCCCAACGGCCGCGGCGAAGCCCTGCCCGAGGCTCCCCGTGGAGGAGTCCAGCCCCGGGAGCCTGTGCATGTCGGGATGGCCCTGCAGCCTGGAGCCGAGGCGCCTGAGAGAGGAGAGCTCGCTCCGGGGAAGCATCCCCCGGGCGGCCATCACGGCGTAGAGCGCGGGCGCGGCATGGCCCTTCGAGAGGATGAACCGGTCGCGGCCGGCCCCGGCCTCCATCTCGCGGAAGAAGAGGTGGACGAGTATCTCCACGGCCGAGAGCGACCCGCCGGGATGACCGGACCCCGCCGCGTGGATCATCTCGAGCACGTCGAGCCTGATCCGGGCAGCGAGGTCCGGAAGATCAGGAATCTCCACCCGGGAAACCGCCCTTCTCCCTCACTATCGTGATGGGAACATAACCCGTGAGGAGCACCTTGGGTTCGTCCATGCCGAAGTCCACCGTGAGCTGCCACTCCCCCCCGCGCCTGGCGGCCTTCACCACGAGGCCGAGGCCGTATCTGGGGTGGTGGATCACGTTCCCCTTCGCGTAGGTGACGATCGCGGGCGCAGTCTGCACCTCCGCGAAGGCTGCGGGCGCCCCGGCGCCGTCCCGTCCGCCGCCCGTCCCCGAATCCTGCGATCCTTCGAGCGAGAGTTCGCCGAGGAACCTGGAGGGCCCGCCCGCGCTCACGCCGGGCCTGGCCCTGTGCTGGGCCCACGTCAGGCACAGCCTCTCCATGGCCCTGGTCATTCCGACGTACAGCAGCCGCCTCTCCTCCTCCAGATCGTCCGGCCCGAACCGCCCTGCCCTGATGAACGGCAGGAGCCCCTCCTCGACGCCGGCGACGAAGACGGTGCCGAACTCGAGCCCCTTGGCGCAGTGCAGGGTCATCAGGGAGAGCCTGTCCGAGCCGCTGTCGTAGGAATCGGAGGTCGTCATGAGGCTGATGGATGTGAGGAAGCCGGGCAGCCCGGCGCCGGGATTGAGCGAATCGTACTCGGCGGCGGAGCGTCTGAACTCGTTGATGTTCTCGAGCCTCGACGAGCCTTCGACGCTCGACGGGTCGAGGGCCTCCAGCATGCCGGACCCCGCGGCCACCGCGTCGACGACTTCCGAGGCAGGGGCACCGTCCGAGACGAGGGAGGAGGCGCCTGCGAGGAAGGAGCCGAGGTTCGAGAGGGACGCCGCGGCGGCCCTGGGGAGCCCTGCGATCCTGTCGGCGCGCTTCATCAGTTCGTGCGGGAGGCCGCCCGAGGAGGAGAGCTGGGTGAAGAACAGGTCCCTGCTCCTGTCGCCTATCCCCCGGGCGGGCTTGTTGATCACCCTCGACAGGCTCACGGCGTCGCCCGGATTGGCGAGCACCCGCAGCCAGGCCACGATGTCCTTGATCTCCTCGCGTTCGTAGAACCTGAGGGAGCCGACGACCTGGTACGGTATGCCCGAGAGCAGCGCCGCGCTCTCGAAGGCCCTCGACTGCGCGTTGGTCCTGTAGAGCACCGCGATGTCGCCCGGCCTGACTCCCCTCGCTCCGAGATCCGAAACCTCGCGCAGTATCCAGGCGGCCTCGTCCTCGGGGTTGCGCAGGCTCGCGACGGTGACCCGCTCGCCCTCGGGGCGCTCGGTCCAGAGAACCTTGCCGTGCCTCCCCCTGTTGAAGGACACGAGGGACGAGGCGGCCCTGAGTATGGCGGGGGTGGACCTGTAGTTCCTCTCCAGCCTGATGATCCTCGTGCCGGGGAAGTCGTCGGGGAAGTCCAGGATGTTCGAGACCCTCGCACCCCTCCACCCGTAGATGGCCTGATCGTCGTCGCCCACCGCGCAGACCATGCTCCCGGGACCGCCCAGGCTCCGCAGTATCTCCCGCTGCACCAGGTTGGTGTCCTGGTACTCGTCGACGAGGATGTGCCCGAACATGCCCGAGTACCGCCTGCCCGCGTCGGCATCTTGACGGATGAATCCGAGAACTACCGTCAACAAGTCGTCGAAGTCGAACGCTCCGTTCCTCCGGAGCGCCCCGTCATAGGCGGTGTAGATGAGCGCGATCTCGCGCTCCAGGTCGTTCCCTGCCTCCTCGACCGCCGTGGTGGGAGTGGTCATCGAGTTCTTCCACTTCGATATCCACGACTGAGCCGACCCCGGGGTCACCCTGGCCTCCACCGGGGAACCCTTCAGCAGGCTGCGCAGCAGCGACTTCTGATCGTCGGAGTCGTAGATCGAGAAGTTCTCGGGCCATCCCCCGGCCGTAGCCTCGCGCCTGAGGATCCATGCGCAGACGGAGTGGAAGGTGCCCATCCTGACCTTCGGCGCATCCGACGGGGAGAGCTTCGCAACGCGCTCGGTCATCTCCCCTGCGGCCTTGTTGGTGAAGGTGACGGCCAGTATCCTCCTGGGCTCGACAACCCGGGCATCGAGGAGATGGGCGATCCTGCACGTCAGGACGCGTGTCTTGCCGCTTCCGGCGCCGGCGAGCACGAGCAGGTGCCCTCCGAGATAGCCGACGGCTTCAGCCTGTTCGGGGTTCAGTCCGGTTCTGTGCATGTCGGGGCTCCGGCTGGCAAGTAAGTTGCTTCCCTATGTGGCATGAACACTTCCAACAGGAGATCCGGATTCAGGGGAGCCGAGGCCATAAGGCCCGGCCTCGTGAGCTGGATCATACTGTTCCTCGGTTGCCTGCTGGTTCCGGCGTTATTCCTTTTCACGCGGATGCCGGTCTGACCCCTCCAGGGCCGTCTCAGCGGAGCAGGAATCGGAACCAGAACCCTCGGCGGGCGGCTGGACGACCCCACCAGCCGCCCGCAACCTCATCTCATCCATTATCCGGACGCTGCGGCTGAGACCCAGCCTGTCGGCTCCGGCCTCTATCATTGCGAGCGCGGCATCCAGGTCGGCTATTCCGCCCGAGGCCTTCACGCGCAGCCTGTTCCCCACAGCATGCCTGATCAGCCTCACGTCGGCGACAGTGGCGCCTCCGCTCGAGAAGCCTGTCGAGGTCTTCACGAACGCGGCTCCTCCGGCCTCGCAGACCGAGCACGCCGCGAGCTTCTCAGGATCCGTCAGCAGGCAGGTCTCGATGATCACCTTGACGGGGATGCCCGATGCGGCCTCGACCACGCGCGCGACGTCCGCCTCGGCCGCGGAGGTGTCACCGTCCTTCAGGGCGCCGATGTCCAGCACCATGTCTATCTCGCCCGCTCCGTCCGAGACGGCTAGGTATGTCTCGTGAGGCTTCGACCGGCAGGCTCCGAGCGGGAAGCCGACCACGGAGCAGACGAGCACCCCGGTGCCCCTGAGCAGGGATGAAGCCAGCGCGACTCTGGAGGGGTTCACGCAGACGGTATGGAAGCGGTACTCGACCGCTTCGGCGCAGAGCGCGGATATGCCGGCCGAGGTTGCCCCGGGCGAAAGCAGCGTGTGGTCGATCATGCCCGCCAGGCAGGCGGGCGTCATTTCCATCCCGCGGACCTCGTGAACAGAAAGTCGACGCCTCCTGCCGCGACGTCCAAGGTGCCGCTCCAGACCCGCACTCCGCCTAGTTCGACCGAGAGGTCCCTGCGTCCGGCGGGCAGCGTCATCCTCGCGACGTGTATGCGAGCCGGGAGCGTCAGCCACGCCCGGAGGTCGGCCTGTTCGGTCGCCGCTCCGAGGAGGCTCGCGATGAACCCGGCTCCTTCGGCCAGGAGGCTGTCCTCGTCGCCTGTCAATTCTTCGACGGCCTCTTCGGCCCCCTCCGCGACGGCTGTCTTCACGATGGCCCGGGCCACCGCGCGCGCGAGGTCCCTGGCCGCCAGGTCCTCCAGGTTCCTGGAGGCGATGGCGGAGAGGTCCTCGGCGAGGAAGCCCTCCTCGGAGAGCCCTCCCGACCGCACGACGAGCCTGGGCGAGTCGTACCTGTAGTAGCGGATGGAGGGGACGGCTATCCTCACGAGCCTGTCCTCGCTCCATGACTGGATGGTGCTGGACTGCCGGCAGGGTATCATCGACTCCTCGACGATCACGACGTACTCGCCGTTCAGGCTGTCCGCCCCGCCGTGCCAGGCGATGCCCGGCCAGCTCTGCGCGAATCCGTCATGCAGGTCGGAGAGACCCGGGAGGGAGGCCGAGATCCGCAGGATGTCGGCCTTGACGCGGTCCGGCGCTCCGAGCCCGTAGAGCCCTTCGTAGTCGGACTCGTAGATCTCGAGGCTGTTCCGGTAGGCAACCAGGGCGTCGTCGAGATCACCGGTGCTCTCGTAGAGGGCTCCCATGAGATACCTGACGAACGCGTCGTCCCTGTAGCGCGAGGCCTCCTCGTACCGCTCGCGGAGGACGCCCAGCTTGTACCCGACGCGCCTGCACTCGACCAGGGCCTCCGAGGGCTGACCCAGCATCGTATAGCACGACGCCAGGCAGTAGTTTATGAAGACCCTCTCGTAGTCTGCCCCCCTGTAGGCCCTGGTCAGGTCGCTGGTGAGGAGCGCGCCGGCCTCCTCGGCCAGGTCGGTACCCACCAGCATGTCAGAGAGCCTGTCGGCCTCGAGCAGCAGCGGGATGGCCTCCGAGGGCCTTCCGGCCAGCCTGAGCAGGTTCCCCTTCTCCATCAGGAAGAGGAGCCTGTCACCCCCGGTGCTGTCGGGGAACTGCTCGTCGAACGACCTGAGCGCCTCTCCGGGCATGTCGGAAGCGAGCCTCGACCTGACCGGCCTCATGGATTCCGTGTAGTCCACGGCGCAGCCCAGGGGCAGGAGGAGGAGCAGCGCTGCGAGGGCCTTCATCAGGCTCTCACCACTCCACTATCTTCTTGATCTCCAGGTTGCCCATCCAGGCCTTGCGGATGGTCTCGACGTCGGTCAGGTCGAGGGAGATCGTGTAGTACACCGCCCGGGTGTCCCCGCTCTCGTCGATGATCGAGTCGAGCGTGCCCATCATTATGTAGTCGGCCCCCAGCTCGCGACCGAACTCGGCCGCCGTCTCGGGGGAGCCGAAGCGCTGCTGGTCCTCGCGCTCGCCGCGGATCTCGCCGCGCTCCGTCCTGGCGGCGACCACGTCCACGCGGCCGGATTCGATGAACGCCCTCTCTATCTCGTTCATGAACACGTCGGTGGAGATGTGCTCGGTGGTGCGGTTGAGCACGCTGCCGACGACGATCACCGGCCTGTCGCCGCGCTGGTCGCCGTTGAAGTCGGTGAGCCAGGAGCCAGCCATGCAGATCTCGATCATCGAGTCAGCCACCATCCTCGCGTCGGTGTCGTTCCACCAGCCGCTCAGATCGGTGACTGTCTCCGGATCGGTCCTGGTGACCGTCCGCCCGCAGCCGGACACGGCGAGCAGGGTCGCGGAGGCCAGAGCGATCAGAAGCCTTCTGTCCACGGGTCGACCGTCCTCTCTCATCTGGATGCCGCCAGGGGCAGTGGCACCACTCCCCTGAAGGCCACGTTGAAGTAACCGCTGCCGGCATCGGCGACCCCGGTGCCGCCCGGGCGGTAAAGCGTCGCGCATGGGGCGTCGGCGTCACGCGCCACGTCCGCCGGAGAACCCGGGAGCGAGCCGGTCCACTCCCACATCACGCGCTCGGAGGCGGTGCTGTATCCGGCGAACATGGCCTGCGTCGACAGCCTTCCGAGCATCGAACCCATCGACTGTTCCATCATGTCGGCATACGTGCTCATCACTGAGAACACGTCCACTTCGGCAACCAGGCCGTTCCTGGCGGCGAGGGCGAGCTCGGCCGCGGAAGGAAGCCTCCTGCCCTCCGACGCCAGGTAGCTCCTGGCGCCCTCCAGGGTCACCGAGGCCGCCGGCAGGCCCATGCAGGCCGGGGGCACTGCGAGCCCCGAGCCGGAGGCGTCGCCCGTGAACGGGGTGTACCTGAGGAACTGGAAGTCCGCGTCATACTGACCGGTGACGAGGGCCGCGAGCCCCTCCCCGTCCTCGAAGGCCCCGTTGAGCCAGGGCAGGATGTCTTCGTAGGAAACGGCCGCCGAGTCGACATAGAAGGACGGAACGGTGCACGGGACCCCGTCGACGGTGATGGTGTCGCCCGGCACGAAGGCCATCCCGGATGGAGGCTCGGGTATCAGGCACCGAGGGCAGAAGGCTTCGTCGACTCCGCCTCCGCACGATGGGCACACCCATGCCGCCGAGAGAACGAGAAGGATGAAGGCAGTCAAGTCTCCAAGCACCTCCAGGGCCGGTTGCCGGGCCCGCCCGCCGGTACTACCTGACCGGACGGGTGCGGTTCCGGCGCTTACGGGCCGTCAGAACGAGGCCCCCAGCGAGACGTAGTGCACGGGCTTCTCCGAGACGCCCGAGAGGTCGGTGGCCCAGGCCGTGTCCTCCCTCAGCAGGAATATGCCCAGATTCGCCCTGAAACCGAAGCCGAAGCCCATCCCGATGTCCTCCAGCCTGAACCCGTCGTCGGTTTCGACACCCACGAAGGAGGACGGCTCGTCGAAGGCCGTTCCCGCATCGGCGAAGATGACGCCCCTGATGCTCGAGAAAGTCATCGGGAGAGGCGCGTCGATCGAGAGCGTCCTCACGAAGGGCACCCTCAGCTCGACCGAGGTCGAGACGTAGTTCCTGCCGGAGAGCTCGGTGTAGTCGAGACCCCTGAGCATGTCGCCGTAGTTCGTGTAGAACCCAAGGATGTCCTCGAACTCCTCCGTCTCGCCAGTCATCACCCTGTGGGGCACGGCGCCGCCCACGAGGAACCTCTGGGGCTCGGAACCCCAGCTCGACGCCCCTGCGACCCTGAGCGCGAGGGAGCTCCGCGAACTCATCCATACGTACTTCCGCAGGTCGGTGGAAACCGTGGTGTACTGCACCATGCCGTCCCAGCCGGGGGCGGTCTCGACGCCGACGGAGAGCCTTTCACCCAGCCTGGGGCCCACGTGGTCCCACAGCGCGGTGTCCACCACGAACCTGGCGTAGAACGACAGGATGTCGGATGCGTAGTCGGCGTCGGAGTTCCATACCCCGTCCCTGGTGATGTGCCTGAAGTCGACCCCGCCCAAGGCGTTCACGGCCATCGTGAACGGGTACCTGGCCACCACCCCCCCTCCGGTGTCCACGTCGCGGACCTGCTCGAGATGGTCGTCGGGGAACCTGAAGAGGTACTGGGTCGACTCGCGGAAGACGTATCCGCCGTAGTCGGCCCTGTCGGGCATGTAGGTGTAGTAGACCGCCGCGTCGGCATCCTCGACCGGCCCGTTGAAGTTGCCGTTGAGCACAACCTGGTGGTGCGCCAGCACGTCGCTGAACACGAACGTCGTGTAGCCCTCGAAGCCGGAGTAGGAGTCGTAGCCGGCCAGGGCGCTGACGTAGTCGGTCGAGAGAGTGGGGGTGTAGGGCGCGATCCTTACGGGTTGCGCGGGTACGGCCTCCACCGGGGGCGCCTGGGCAGGGGCTCCCTCCACCAGGGCCTGCATGGCGCCCACGCGGTTCGATGCGCCGTCCCGCGGCTCGGCGGGAGCCGGCCCCGAGGCGATCCTGTCCAGGACCCCGTAGGCCAGATAGACCCCATAGCCCGGCCAGCTCACGGAGGTGAACGAGAGCACCCTGCCGGAATCGGCCCATGAGGGCGAGTCGATGGATGTGTAGAGGTTGGAGAGGCGCCTCACCGCCCCGGTCGAATCGCGCAGGAAGAGGTCGGGGAGGCCGCCAGGGTTCCCGAGGAAGGCGATGCCTTGCGGAGTGTCGGATGGATACCTTATCTCGCTGGTCTCCCTGTGGACGACCTCGAAGGAGGGTCCGGCGCCGTCGGCGCCCGGATCGATGCGGAGGACGGCCCAGGATCCGCTGGCGGGCTCCTCCGACGCTGCCAGGATGGTCGATCCGGACCAGGAGATGTCGCGCTCGCCGTCGGGCGTGTCGGTCAGGCGCCGCGGAACGCCCCCGTCCCAGACGAAGACGTCAGTGGCCGCCGCCGATCCGTCCATGCCGCAGAAGGCTATGGCCCTGCCGTCGGGTGACCAGACCGGGTCGCGGATCAGGTCCATCCTGAAGGGAAGCTCTTCCGTGCCTTCGGGGGTGGAGATCAGGAGCATGTCGGAACTGACGCCGTGGACGGCGATCGCGAGGGAGTCGCCGCCCGGCGAGAACGCGCAAACCCTGTAGGCCGGCGAGATGCCGGTGTTCGAGAGCCCGCCGGAGGACACGCACCGCCTTATCACCTCGCCCGTCACGGCCGACCTTACCACCACCGAGTAGCCGCCCCTGTAGCCCTCTACGCCGGCCACCATCGAGCCGTCGCGGGAGATGACGGTCACAGCCTGGGTGAGGTTGCCGTGGTCTCCGTCCTCGATGACCCTTCCGAGGTCGGACGGGTTCTCGCGCGTCGCGAGCTGGGCCCAGTAGGTCTCCCTGGCCCATTCCTGGAACCTCGCGTCGAACTGGTCCAGGCTCATGTCGAACGCCTCCTCCACGGCATCCGGGAGCCCGCCCCTGTCGGCGATGTTCCGGACGAACTCGTGGAACCGGTCGAGTCCGTACCTCTCGACCATGAAGCGGTAGATGGCCTGGCCCTCGCGGTAGACGAGATAGTCGCTGCGGTTCGACAGCTCCTCTATCGAGACGATCTGCCCCGTGATGATCATGTCGCGGAACTCGGCCTCGGAGGCGGGGTCCCAGCCGGCCGAGGTGTACTCGGCCAGGCCCTCGATGGTCCAGAGCGGGGTCGTGCTCATTATGATGTCCTGCAGGCTGCGCCTGTAGAGCATGTCGAAGACGTAGGCGTGGTTCATCTCGTGGGTCAGGACATGCCTGAACTCCGTCCACGAACCGGTGAAGGGCACCACCACCCTGCCCTTGAAGTACTCGGTGAAGCCGCCCACGGCCTCGTCTATCTCGGAATCGATGATCGGGGTCTGGCGGAAGGATCCGGGGGACGGGTATGCGACCACGGGGACGGGATGCTCGGGCAGGAACCCGAACTCGGCCGAGAGCTCGTCCAGCTCTGCGGACGAGATGGCGAGCACGCTCTCGGCCAGGGCTTCGCAACCCATGGGGTAGTAGAGGTCGACCCGGGGGGAGGAGATCGTCCACCATTCGTACCCCTCGATCTGGATCTTGCTCCTCCCGTAGGAGGTGGCGGACGCGACCGAGCAGGCGACGAGCAGAGCCGTGGCGCAGACTTTCATTCATCGCCTCCCCTGGCTGTACCGGACCCTTCGACGTAACTATACTGACGCCCAAAGGAAAAGGTCCCGGAAAGGGAATATGACGACCGACGCCCCGATCCGCTCTGCAGCACCCGGGTTCGCGCTGGCCGCCGTCCTCTCGGCGGCGCTGGCGGCTTCAGCATGCTCGAAGCAGGACTCGAACGCCATCCCGGGGGAGGACAGGAAGTACCTGGAGAACTGGGCATCAAGGCTGGCCCCCTCGATGGTGCTGCCCGGAGTCTGCGCGCCTGCGCCCGACACGGCCGGCATCTCCGAACTGATAGCCCTGTGCGACGCGAATCCGGACTACTATCTCTATTTCTACGGCTGCCTCAAGGATTCGATCTCGTCGGTGACGCCCCCGGACCCGGGATGCATTGCCGACAGCTTGCCCGTGACCCAGTCCCCCGACTCGCTCACGAACCGGGCTGGTTCACCCTGAGGAACAGCCGGGCGACGTCGCGCCACATTATAAGCACGAACAGAGCCAGTATGAAGAGAACACCCACCTGCTGCATTACCTGGATCGCCCGCCCCGAGAGCCTCCTCCTCTTTATCCCCTCGTAGAGGAGCAGCAGCATCTGCCCCCCGTCGAGGATCGGGATCGGAAGGAGGTTGAAGCACATGACGGCCAGCGAGATGCCCGCCACGGCCTCCAGGAGCCTGCCCAGCCCCTTTCCGGCTTCCTGGTCGAGGGTCTCGGCCACGAAGATCGGCCCTCCCGACATCTCGACCAGCTCCCTGGGGCGCGAGAAGACGGTGGCCAGCGACCTGAAGATCATCACGGCCCCGCCGGTGGCCGACTTCACCGAGTAGAGCAGGGCGGCCGGCACGGGATACCTGAGATTCGTGACCGGGGTGCTGGCCACGACGCCGATCCTGACCATCCCCTCGATCTCCACCGGGCGAAGGCTGGCGGTGTAGACCGATCCGTCCCGCATGTACCGGATGGTCATCTCACGGCCGCGGGAGCCTTCGACCATCCCCAGCAGGTCCGACCACGAGCCGACCGTGCTGCCGTCGACGGTCAGCACGCTGTCGCCCGCCCTGATGCCGGCTTCGTAGGCCGGCATGCCGATGAGGCTCTCCCCCACCACCGGGGGGAGCATGGGGACGAAACCCGGCGTCTCCTCCACCCCGTCGAGGCCGTATGCGGCCGTGACCCTGCCCGAGTCCGTCCCGACCGTGATCTCGCCCGAAAGGTCGCCGGACATGGCGGCGGCAACGGCTGCGTAGTCGGCGGTAGGGACGCCGTTCACGGCCAGCACGGTGTCCCCCGGCGCCAGGCCGAGGAGGTTCCCGCCCTCCCCGACGACGTTCGAGAAGACCGAGACCTGCTGCCCCACGACTGCCAGGACGAGGAAGAAGAGGACGATCGCGAGCAGGAGGTTGAAGAGCGGGCCGCAGGCCGCCGTGAGCAGCCGGAGGAACCAGGGGCTGTCGGGAGCCGTCTCGCCGGATGTCCCGAGGTCCACCTTCACGTAGCCCCCGAGCGGGATCGCGCCGATGCAGTACTCGGTCTTCCGTCCCCTGATCTTCACTATGTGCGGGGGGAAGCCCATCGAGAACCGCTCGACCGGCAGGCCCGAGAGCCTGGCCGCGACGAAGTGCCCGAGCTCGTGGAAGAAGATGATAGCACCGAATCCGGCAATGGCCGCCAGCACCGTCAGCATGGGCCCTCCAGGAAGGCCCGGGCCACGGCCCTGGCCTCCTCGTCAGCGTCGACCAGATCCTGATATGAGCACACCGCCCGGGGAGCCGTGCGCTCCAGAGCGTGCTCGATAACGCGGGCGATCCCGCCGAAGCGTATCCTTCCCGCGAGGAAGGCCGCCACGGCCTCCTCGTCGGCGGCGTTCGCGGCGGCGGGTGCCGTGCCCCCGAGCCTGCCGGCCCCCTTCACCAGCGCGAAGGCGGGGTATCTCACGGGGTCTATCTCCCCGAAACCGAGGGCGGGCCAGTCCGCGGGCGAGTCGTCAGCCACGAGCCCGGGGGCGTCTCCGCCGAGGAGCGCGTGCTGCACCGGCAGGCGCATGTCCGGGGTGCCCATGAGCGCCTTCCAGGAGCCGTCCGCGAGCCTCACGAGCGAATGCGCGATGCTCTGGGGATGGAGCACTGCGTCGACGGGGATGCCGGGGAAGAGCCACTCGGCCTCCAGGACCTCGAACGCCTTGTTCACCAGCGTCGCTGAATCCACCGTGATCCTGGGCCCCATCCTCCATGTCGGATGTGCGAGCACCTCTGCGGGGCCGGCGCATTCGGCGGCCTCCGGAGACGCGTCGCGGAGGGCCCCTCCGCTCGCGGTCAGCGTGATTCCAAGAGGTCTGACGGCCTCTCCCGCCAGGCATCTCGCGATGGTGCTGTGCTCGCTGTCGACGGGCTCCACCAGCCCCTTCGCGACATGTCCCTCGAGCAGGCATCCTCCTGTGACGAGGCTCTCCTTGTTGGCAAGGGCCAGCGGGAGCCCGCGCGAGGCGGCCATGAGGCTGGCGCGGAGCCCCGCGAACCCCGTGATGGCGTTCAGCACGATGTCGCAGCCGTCGAGCGCGCGTTCGAGGATGCCCTCCTCGTCGGGTGCGCTCTCGTGGCGTATCGCGGCCTGGAATGCGGAGGGGAACTCGGCCGACTGACGGGCGAGGAGCTCGGTGCCTGACCCGCAGACCAGGGAGTGGACGGAGAGCAGGCCGGGGTTTGCGCGCACCACTTCGAGCGCCTGCGTCCCGATGGACCCGGTGGACCCGAGGATCGCCACCTTCCTCACGAGACGGCCCCCGCCGCCATCGCGAATAGCAGCGCAACCGGCGCGGCCGTGGCGATGCTGTCCGTCCTGTCGAGGATTCCCCCGTGCCCGGGCAGGAACGCCCCCGAGTCCTTCACGCCGGCGTCCCTCTTGAAAGCAGATTCCAGAAGGTCGCCGAATGCTCCGGCGAGGCCGCACGAGAGCCCCGCCGCGGCCAGGGTCGCGGTGCCGAGCGGCATGCCTCCGGCAAGGCCCAGCGATACTGCGGCTGCCGTCGACCCGGCGAGGCCCGCCGCGAGGCCCTCGACGGTCTTGCCCGGGCTTATGCCGGGCGCCAGCCTGTGCCTGCCGAAGGCGCAGCCCGCGAAATACGCGGCCGTGTCGCCGGCCCAGCACGAAACGAGGGGCAGAAGGGCGAGCCAGGGCCCTTCGGAGCCCGCCCGCAGCCTTGCGATCGACCCGAGGCCCAGAGCCCACAGCATCGACATCCAGCCGGCTCCGGCCACCCCGGGGATCGATCCGCCGGGGCTGCCGCTCCTCATCATCGGAATCGCGAGGATCAGGCCGGGCAGCGGCAGGGCGAAGGCCCCGAACCGCGGGAGGATGGAGAAGCAGACAACCGCTGCGGCGGTGGAGACGGCCTGCGCGATGCGCACGGCAGCCCCGGCGGAGGGGGATGCGAGCCTCGATATCTCGAAACCGGCGCCCGCGGCGGCCAGGGCGCACAGCACTATGGTGGGGGCGGATCCGGGCCAGTCGGGCAGGATGGCCAGGAGCACGGCCGCCAGGGCGGCGAGGGCTCCGGCCGAGCGCCTCGCGAGGGCGGGGAACCGGGCGGTCACGCGAGCCCGCCGAAGCGTCTCTGCCGCGCCGAATAGACTCTCAGGGCCTCGTCGAGGTGCTCCTTCCTGAAGTCGGGCCACAGCACCTCCGGAAAGTGGAACTCGGAGTACGCGCTCTGCCAGAGCAGGAAGTTGGAGATCCTCTGCTCGCCGCTGGTCCTGATGACGAGATCGGGGTCGGGCACGTCGGGCAGGTAGAGCCTCCGCGAGATCGCCTCCTCGTCGACGGCCGACGGATCGAGGGCGCCCGAGGCGACCTCGGCGGCAATCCTGCGGGCGGCGTCGGCGAGTTCCGCCCGGCCTCCGTAGTTGAGCGCGAGGATGAGCTGCAGACCCCCGTTGCCCTCGGTGCGCCGGATGGCGGAGAGGAGGTCGTTGCGCGGCCCTGCCGGCAGGCCTTCAAGCCTGCCCATGGCCCTTATCCTGACGTCCTTGCGTTCGAGCTCCTCGAGGTTGCGCCTGATGAACGAGCGCAGGAGGCTCATGATGAGAGAGACCTCGGCCCTCGGGCGGCTCCAGTTCTCGGTGGAGAAGGCGAAGAGCGTGAGGTGTCCGACCCCGTTCTCGCCGCACCATTCCACGGCCTGGTGTATCGAGGTCTCGGCGGCCCTGTGCCCCTCGGTCCTGGCGAGCCCCCGGCTCCGGGCCCACCGCCCGTTGCCGTCCATCACGATAGCTATGTGGACCGGAGGGTTCAACCTAGACCTCCGTGATCTCCTCTTCCTTCGCCTTCAGGATGCGGTCGATCTCGGAGACGGAGCCGTCGGCCACCTTCTGGACCTCTTCGAGCAGCTTCTTCTCCTCGTCCTCGGAGACCTCGCCGTTCTTCCGAGCCTTGTGGACGGCGTCGTTCCCGTCCCTCCTGAGGTTCCTGACCGCGGTCCTGCCCTCCTCGGCCATCCGGCGGACCATCTTCAGCAGGTCCTTCCGCCTCTCCTCGGAGAGCTTGGGGATCGGGATTCGGATCACCTGACCGTCGATAGCGGCCCTGAGGCCCAGCTCGCTGGACTCCACGGCCTTCACGATGGCGGCCGCGGTGGACTGGTCCCAGGGCTGGATCACCAGCATCCGCGGCTCAGGGGCGGATATGCCCGCGACCTGCCTGAGAGGCATGGCCGACCCCCAGCATTCCACCCTGATGTTGTCGAGGAGCGCGGGGCTGGCCTTGCCCGTCCTGATGCCGGTCATCTCACGGGACGTGCTGGTGACCGTCTTCTCCATCTTCTGGCGGATCTCGTCGTTCAGTCCTGACATTCCAGCGACCCCTCTCCTACGAGCGTGCCCGTGGAACCGTCCCGCAGGGCCCTTGAGACCCCGGCGGGATCCGTTGAGTCGAAGACGAGGAACGGCAGCGAGTTGTCCCTGCAGACCGCCACGGCCGCCGCATCCATCACGCCGAGCCCCCTCGACAGGACCTCGTCCCAGGAGAGCCGCGCGAAGCGCCTGGCCCCGGGATGGAGCTTCGGATCCATGTCGTACACGCCGTCGACCTTTGTTCCCTTGAGGAGCAGGCTGCACCCGGTCTGGACGGCCCTGAGCGCCGCGGCCGTGTCGGTCGACAGGTACGGGTTGCCGGTGCCGCCCGCGTAGATCGCGATGGCCCCCGAATCGAGGACGCGGGATGCCTCGTCGTGAGAGTAGGTGGCGAGGCCCTGCACAGCGAAGGCCGTGAGCACCGACGCGAGTCCGCCGGCCTTCTCGACCGCGTCCTGCAGGGCGATGGCGTTGATGACGGTGGCCAGCATCCCCATCGAGTCGGCCCTGTTGCGGGAGATGGAGGCGGCGGCGGCGCCTCTGATGACGTTGCCGCCGCCGATCACGACTCCGAGGCGCCAGCCCTCGCCGGCCACCTTCACCAGCTCGTTCGCGTACGCAGCCAGGGCTGCTGGATCGAGGCCGGATCCCCGGCCGCCGGCGAGCAGCTCACCGCTCAGCTTGAGAAGGATCCTCCCGGACGGAGGGTCCCCCGCCATGTCAGGAACCTATCTGGAAGCGGGCGAAGCGTCTGATTACGACGTTCTCCCCGATCTTCGCGACCAGGGCCTTCCTCACGTCGGCCACCTTGCCGGCGGCTGCATCGTGTATCCACTCCTGGTCGAGGAGGCAGGCCTCCTCGAAATACTTCTCGAGCCTTCCCTCGACGATCTTCTCGATGATCGCCTCGGGCTTGCCCGTCTCCCGGAGCTGGGCCCTGTAGATCTCCTTCTCGCCCTCGACCGTCTCGGGGGGGATGTCCTCCCGGCTGACGGCCACTGGCTCGAATGCCGCGATCTGCATCGCGACCTGCCTGCAGAAGGTCTGGAACTCGGCGGTCCTGGCGACGAAGTCGGTCTCGCAGTTCACCTCGACGAGAACGCCTATGCGCCCGCCGTTGTGGAGATATGCCGACACCGTGCCCTCGTGCGTCTCCCTCTCGGCCTTCTTGGCCGCGACCTTGAGGCCGCGCTCGCGCAGCAGCTTCAGGGCCTCGTCCATGTTGCCGCCGGTTTCCTCGAGGGCCTTCTTGCAGTCCAGGACTCCGCCGCCGCTGATCTGCCTCAGCTCCTTGACCATGCTGGCATCTATGTTCATTCGGTCTCTTCCTTTCCTTCGGCCTCGGCCGGCCTGCCCTCCGCCCGGACCGGATCCCTGCCCTCGTTGCCCAGCAGGCATGCATCCGCCAGGGTGCCCACGAGGAGGGATATCGACTTGATCGCGTCGTCGTTGGCAGGGATGGGATAGTCGACTTCGTGCGGGTTGCAGTTGGTGTCGACGAGCCCGATGCAGGGGATGCCCAGCCGCTTCGATTCGAGGACGGCTATGTGCTCCTTCTTGATGTCGACGACTATCACCGCGCCGGGGAGGTCCCTCATCGACCTTATGCCGCTGAGGTACTTGGCCAGCTTCTCCTGTTCGCGGGACTTCTGCAGCAGCTCGCGCTTGGTGAACCTGGCTGCCGAGCCGTCCTTCTCGAAGGCTTCGAGCTCCTCGAGCCTGAGCACGCTCTTGCGCACGGTGGCGAAGTTGGTGAGGGTGCCGCCGAGCCAGCGCTCGGTCATGCTGTGCTGCCCGCACCTCTCGGCGTGCTCCCTGACGCACTCGCGGCCCTGCTTCTTGGTGGCCACGAACAGGACGCTCTTGCCGGAGGAGATGGTGCGGGTGACGAGGTTGACAGCCTCTTCGAGGGTGGAGCGGGTCTTCTCGAGGTCGATGATGTGGATCCCGCCGCGGGCCATGAAGATGAACGGCTTCATGGCGGGGTTCCACCTCTTGACCTGGTGGCCGAAGTGCACTCCGGCCTCGAGCATGTCGGGCGTGCTGGGGATCTTCACCTGCAGAGTCCTTTCGGTTGTTCCGCCGGCGGCATGCCGCGGCCGTCCGGAGGTACGGACACCATGGCCCGGCTTATCCCGCCGTGTGTGATCTCCGGTAGGCCGCCGCCGGGGCCTGCGTCAGCCGGCCCCGACGGCCACCGCCGGGTTAACGCTTGGAGAACTGGAAGCGCTTGCGGGCCTTCTTCTGCCCGTACTTCTTGCGCTCCACCTCTCTGGGATCGCGGCTGAGCATGCCCTGTGACTTCAGGGAATGCCTGAATTCCGGGTTCATGGAGACGAAGGCCCTGGCTATGCCGAGCCTTATCGCCCCCGCCTGCCCCGTGAGGCCGCCTCCGGCCACGTTGATCACGAGGTCGAAGGATTCGCGGCCCTTCACTATATCCAGGGGCTCGAGCGCGTGCTCGAGCTGCCAGAGATCGCAGAAGAACTCGGCCGGCTCCCTGTGGTTTATCACGACGAGCCCGCGTCCGGGTCTGAGGTAGCACCTGGCGGTAGCCGTCTTCCGCCTGCCCACACCTATGTACTGCTCCTGCATTTCACCTCCTCCGCTCGTCATGCCCGGGCGTCCAGCGGCTCGGGCTTCTGGGCGGCGTGCGGGTGCACGGGCCCGGAGTAGATCTTGAGCTTCCTGAGCATCGCCCTGCCCAGGATGTTCTTGGGCAGCATGCCCCACACTGCGAGCCTCAGCACCCGGTCGGGATGCTTCTCGGCCATGACCTTGAGGGTGGTGGCCTTCTGTCCGCCCGGGTAGCGGGTGTGCCTGTAGTAGACCTTCTGCTCGACCTTGGTGCCGGTGTAGTTCATCTTGTCGGCGTTGATGACGACCACGAAGTCGCCCGTGTCGATGTGGCGGGTGTAGACGGGCTTGTTCTTGCCCTGGAGGACGACGGCGAGATGGGAGGCCAGGCGGCCGAGAGTCTGACCCTCGGCGTCGACCACGAACCAGCGCCGCTCTACCTCGCCCTCTCTGGCGGAGTAGGTTTTCACGGGATATACCTCCACTGAGGCTTCGTTCGAAGCGTGTAAAGGAACCCGGCAGAGCCGGATGGAAAATCGGCTGACAATATGCAAGGCTTTCCCGGCAACCGCAACCTCGGGCCTAGGCCCTCCCGGGCGACTCCTTCCAGGCCGCGTACTTCCTGAGGTCCTTCCGCACCATGCTCAGGCACAGCCCGATCACGAAGGCGTCGTCGACGTACCCGAGAAAGGGGATCACGTCGGGGACCGCGTCGAACGGGTTGAGGACGTAGAGCAGCGCCACCGCGGCAGCGCCCGCGATCCACCGGGGGATGGTGCGGTACCTGCCCGAGATGAAGTCGCGCACCAGGGAGACGAGCATCCTGACGTCGCCCAGGACGGCCGCCAGGGGCCCCCTGGACGACTTCCTCTCTATCTCCTCGGCGTTGTCGAGGACGAGTTCCATGTCCTCGCGCGTGACCCTTCCGGCATTCTCGAGCATCTCTTCGCGGGTCATCGGGTCCGGACCTGCGTTGCTGCGCCCCATTCCGCCACCTCCATCACGACAGGCGCCCGGGATCACGCCCGTAAGATAACCGGCGGGAGCAGGGAGCCGGTATACGGCATCCGGTTTCCGGTATCAGGCATGCGGCAACCGGACAACGGGTTCCTCATAGAAGCTCCTGCAGCCGGTCGGGCGTAGCGCAGGACAGCCCGGCCCTGCCCAGTATCCCGGTGACGGGTTCGTCGCACGACCCGACCACGACGACCAGCCTGTAGCCGCACTTCCATGCCGCGGCCCCCCGCCCGGCCACGGACAGGGCCCTCTCCACCGCGGGCACCCTGCCGGAGAAGCCCTGCGGGAGCACTGCGGTCTGGCCCCTGTGGAAGGGGAGGAAGAGTTCGATGCCCGGCCACGGGTGCAGCCTGAGGGCCCGTGAGAAGCCCAGCGGGGCGAGGGCCTCCCATGTCCCGGCCCACACCTTCCGGGGGCGCAGGGGGTTTCCGGCAAGGACACGGGCTGCATCGGAAGCCGGGAGCACGGGAGGATCGGCCCATGCCTCCGACCAGGGAGGGGTGCCGGGCTCCTCGGGGGCATCCATGCACAGGAGTCTGGCTCCCAGGTTGGTCCAGAACGCCAGGGGCTCAGGATCCCTCATCGGGGTCACCCCCCCCGAGCGCCTCTCTCGCGGCCCTCCAGGCTTCGGCGCCCGAGAAGCCGCGCCTGGCGAGAAAGCCCAGGGCCCTGCGGAGCGCAGCCTCCTTCGGGAGGCCGCCGTAGCGGCGCCTCAGCAGGGGAATCAGCCCCCCGGCGGACTCCCTGTCGGAGCGCTCGCCGGACACGCCGGCCGCGACCGCGGCCGGAACGCCCCGCTTCACGAGCTCGCGCCCGAGGCCGGCCCGGCCGAGATCGGGCCTGGATTCGGCGAACAGCCTGGCGAACCTCTCGTCGTCGACCCAGCGGTTCTCGACGAAGCGCGAAACGACCGACGAAGCCACCTGCGGCAGGTACCCCCTCCTGGCGAGGTAGGATGCGAGGCTCTTCGCCGTCCTCTCGGAAGTCGAGAGATACCTGGCGGCATCATCGCCGGCCGGACCGGCCTGGAGCCTGGCGGCTTCGGCGACCAGGCCTTCCCAGTCCACCTCCGCGCCGGGCTCCACGCCGAGCTCTCCGCATTCGCGCGAAGGCAGCGCCACCACGCGGCCACCCGCCGAGGCCCTTACCCAGCCCCTGCGCAGGGGCTCTACCGCATCAACTCTCAGGAGCCGCCGCCTTGCCGGGTGCGGGCGCGGCGGCGGGCGCCTTCACCGGAGCAGCATCGCCGCGCAGCGGGAGCTCGTACAGCTTCCGCAGCTCGTTCTCGAGCTTCGACGCCACTTCGCGGTTCTCTTCCAGGAACTTGCGGCTGTTCTCGCGCCCCTGTCCTATCTGCAGGTCACCGTAGGAATACCAGGTCCCGCGCCGCTGCAGCAGGTTCTTCTCGAGCCCGAGATCCACGAGCTCGCCCTCGAGCGATATCCCCAGGCCGTGGATGATGTCGAACTCGCACTGCTTGAACGGGGGCGCCAGCTTGTTCTTGACTACCTTCGCCTTGGTGCGGCTGCCGTGGACTTCGTCGCCCTCCTTGAGGGAGGCGATCCGCCGGATGTCGATCCTGACGCTCGAGTAGAACTTCAGGGCCCTTCCGCCGGTGGTGGTCTCGGGGTTCCCGAACATCACGCCTATCTGCATCCTGATCTGGTTGATGAAGATCACGGCGCAGTTGGACCTGGAGACGGCCCCGGTGAGCTTGCGGAGGGCCTGCGACATCAGCCTGGCCTGAAGGCCGACATGGGAGTCGCCCATCTCGCCCTCGAGCTCCGCCTTGGGGACCAGGGCGGCCACGGAGTCGATGCAGATAGCGTCCACCGCGTTGCTGCGCACCAGCATCTCGGTTATCTCTAGCGCCTGTTCGCCGCTCGACGGCTGTGAAACAAGCAGCTTGTCGACGTTCAGGCCGATCCTGCCGGCATAGATCGGGTCGAGCGCGTGCTCGGCGTCGATGAAGGCCGCCTCGCCGCCCATCCTCTGTGCGTTCGCGAGTATGTGCATCGCCAGGGTGGTCTTGCCCGAGGACTCCGCCCCGTAGATCTCGGTGATCCTTCCCTTGGGGATGCCGCCGATCCCCAGGGCCGCATCGAGGGCCAGGGAGCCGGTCGGGATGGTGTCCACCTGGACTATCTCGTTCTCCCCCAGGCGCATGATCGAGCCCTGCCCGAACTGCTTCTGGATCTGCATGAAGGCCGCCTGCAGCGCCTTCTGCTTCTCTTCAGCCGGATTCTCCCTTGCCATGTGTCCCGCCTTTCACTCGCCC
>CAZMAT010000010.1:0-36723 GCA_964564435.1 uncultured bacterium | reverse complement strand
GGTTGACTGACAACGCTCCCGAGCTGTCACCACCGGGCGGTGGATTTCATATCACTCGCCCGGTTGACTGACAACGCTCCCGAGCTGTCACCACCGGGCGGTGGATTTCATATCACGCGCCCGGAAGCTGGATGCCCCCGACTCTTCGATATACCGGACCCGACCGGGTCAGCTCGCTGTCGTAGAGGACGACCTCCTCGAAGATACCCTCCCAGGGGCCGGGCGCCGCCAGTTCCACAGGCCCGTCGTAACCGCCCCTGCGGGCGACGGAAACGTGGGGGACGAACCCTGCCGCACGCCCCGTGCGGCCGGCGTCGTCGGGAAGGGTGGCGAACCGCCCCGCCAGAGCACGGACCCAGCCCGGGAACCCGCCGCCCAGCCAGTACACACCAGGGAGTTTCCTACCATTTCCGAACGCCCCGCAAGTGGACAGCACGAATGTCCTGTCCCCGACAGGCTCCGGGAATGCCGTGCGCAGGGATTCGAGCGCCGGCTCCGGATCGACGCCGCCCAGGAACCTGAGCGTGACGTGAGCCTGCCCTGGATCGACCCACCTGAGCCCCGGGAACCTGGCCCTGTGGGCCTCGATGTAGTCCGCCAGAGGCCTCCTGACCGTGCCGGGCAGCGGGAGGGCCAGGAAGAGCCTCAATCAGCGTCCTCCGCCAGCAGCCCGAGAAGGAGCCCCATGGCGCAGGTGCATGCGGCATCGCGAACGGTGGCCCTCGTGCTCCCGAACCTGAATGCCCGCACCTCGCGCCTGCCGCCTGCGATCGCCGCTATCCAGACGGTGCCCACGGGCTTCTCCGGCGAACCCCCTCCGGGCCCCGCTATCCCGGTCACGGCCAGGGCCGCGTCCGAGCCGGCCAGCCTGGCCGCTCCCTCGGCCATCTCCAAAGCGGTTTCGGCGCTGACCGCCCCGAACGCCCCGAGCGTCGAGGACCGCACTCCGAGCGCCAGCCTTTTCAGGTCGTTCGAGTAGCTGACAACCCCCCCGAGGTACCACTCCGACGATCCCGGAACGGACGTGATCCTGCCGCCGAGGAGGCCTCCCGTGCAGGATTCCGCGGTGGCGAGGGTGAAACCTCGCGCGGCGAGGGCTCCGCCCAGCACCTGCTGGATCAGGGGGCCCCTCTGTTCGGCGAAAACCGCCGCACCCAGCCTCGACCTGACCGCCTCGAAACCCGCGGAGGCCCCGGGCCCCCGGAACGAGAGCTCGACCTGCCCCGGGCTGGGCAGGAACGCCAGGGATGCACCCCCGTCGAGGTTCTCCGACTTGATGAGATCCATCAGCGCATTCTCCGGGATGCCCCAGATCTTCAGGCAGAAGACCTCGGCCAGGCCTGGGCCCGATGCCCCGGCGGCGTCGAGGCACGGACCCGCCAGCGCCTCCACCTCCCTGGGGACGCCCGGCAGCATCACGATGCACTCGCCCGACAAGGCGAGCGGGAGCACTATTCCGGGGGCGATCCCCGCGGGGTTGTCCACCGGGCGGGCGCCTTCGGGGAGCCATGCCTGCGCGCGAGCGGACCGGGGGCACTCGACCCCCCGGGCGGAATACTTCCCGATGACCATCCCCAGCGCCTCGGGGTCCTCGCGGAAGCCGATGCCGAGGGCGGCTGCCACGGCGCGGGGCGTGAGATCGTCCTCGGTGGGCCCGAGGCCTCCGGTGGTCACGATCAGCCGGCGATCCGACCGGAGCGAGGCGAGCACGGCCGCTATACCGGCCGGATCGTCGGGCGCCACGCCGGCCCGCGACACCGGTATCCCCCTGGCCGAGAGCTCCCTCGCTACCGTGGGGATGTTGGCGTCGTGCACCCTGCCCGAGAGGACTTCGTCGCCCACCAGGAGAATCGCAGCGTCAGCGAATTCCAAGACACCCTCCGAGGAACACGAGCGCCGCGGCCATCAGGCCGGCGCAGGCGTCGTCCAGCACCACTCCCGCCGGCCCTTCCATCCTGTCGAAGAAGCGCACCGGCCAGGGTTTGAGTATGTCGAACACCCTGAACAGCACGAGCCCGGCCGCGGCCAGCACAACGCTGCCGCCCGCAGGCATGCACGCGATCCAGGTCCCCAGGACCTCGTCGATGTTCACGCGGCCCGGGTCGCGCCCCCACAGAGCCTCGCCCGCCGCGGCCCCGGCGAGGGACAGCGGGATCAGCGCGGCCAGCACGACGAGGGCCGTCCCCGTCGAGTCCGCCCCGAACAGGAGCCAGAGGCCGAAGGCGACCAGGCTGCCGACTGTCCCCGGGGCGACCGGGGAGAAACCGGTGCCCAGCGTGGTGCCTATCGCAGCCCCGATGCGGATCACTGCGCGGCTCACCACAGCAGTCTCTTCAGTATCGACCTGTTGCGCCAGATGTAGTCGAGGCCCGAGAACACGGCGAGGGCGGTGGCGGCTACCAGCACGGAACTGGCCGCGGCTTCGTGCAGCCCTTCGGGCAGGACGCCCGGCCGGGGCCAGGGCACCGCGAGCGCCAGATAGAGGAACACGGCCGACATCTCGAAGACAGTCTTGAGCTTGCCCATCCGCGAGGGCATGATGATGACCCCCGCGTAGGCCGCGATGGTCCTGAGCCCGGTGACGAGCAGCTCGCGCCCTATGATCACCCATGCGGCCCATACCGGGACCAGCCCCACCTGCACCAGGCCGATGAGGGCCAGCGAGACCAGCAGCTTGTCGGCCAGCGGATCGAGGAACCGCCCGAGGTTGGTGATCCACCCGTACCTGCGGGCGAGATAGCCGTCGAGTACGTCGGTGAGCGCCGCAGCCGCGAAGGTGGCCAGCGCCGCCGCCCTGAACCCCGGCCGCTCGTCGAGCAACAGAGCCGTGGCGACGGGGCCGAGCGCCATCCTGGCGACGGTCAGCCTGTTGGGCCAGTTGAGGATCATCCGGTCCTGGTCAGATCTTCTGCCGGCCCTCGAAAGCCTGTACGAGGGTCCCCGAGTCTATCATCTCCACGGAGGCCCCGGATGGAAGGCCCCTGGCGAGCCTCGTGACCCGCGTGCCCGTCGGTTCGAGGGCCCGGCCGAGCCACGAGCAGGTGGCCTCGCCGTCGGCGGTGGCGTCGAGGGCGAGGATGACCTCGGGGGCTCCGGTTTCGCGGACCAGGGCCACGAGCCTGTCGAATCCGAGCTGGGTGGGTCCGATGCCGTCGAGCGGCGAGAGGAGCCCGTGCAGCACGAAGAACCGCCCGCGGAAGAGGCCGGCCTCGTCGATGGACTTGAGATCGGCCACGTTCTCGACCACGCAGAGGGAGTTGCCGCGCGACCTGTCGAGGCAGACATGGCACATCTCCGAATCCGTGAGATTCCGGCAGACCGGGCACTCGTGGATCATCTCGAAGGTGCGCTTCAGGACGTCGGAGAGGCTCCTGGAGAGCTCCCTGTCGTCCACGAGCGCGAAGGCGAGCCTTGCCGCCGTGCGCCTCCCGATCCCCGGGAGCCGCGACAGCTCGTTCACGAGTGAGTCGAACCAGTCGGAGCTCACATGAGCCCGCCCATGCGGGGGAGGCCCAGGGACTCCATCCTGGAGGCGGAATACTCGCGGCTCTTGGCGACCGCATCGCGCACCGCCGCCATGACCAGGTCCTCGAGGAGGGATGCGTCGGAGCCCTCCAGCGCCTCGGGGGATATCTTCAGGTCCTGCAGCTCGCCCTGACCGTTAACCACGGCCCTGACGGGGCCCGAACCGCCCTCGATCCGGGCAAGGGCCAGCTCGTCCTGCATCTTCGTGAGGTTGGCCTGCATCTTCTGGGCCTGGGCCATGAGATCCTTCATCTGGCGGTTCAACGGGACCTCCTGTCGGTCGTCCTGTCATGGCTCACTGCGTCGAAGAGATCGAGGAGGCTCTGGGTGATCGCGGAGTCGCCCGGAGCCTCTCCGCCCGGGGCGGGCGCCGTTTCGCCCGGGGGGGCGTCGCCCCCTGCGGGAGCGTCCGGTCCCGGACCGGCGGAGTACCCGGGCTCCTCCTTGCTCTGCCTTATCTCGTCGGATCGCCTGCTCCCCCCGCCGGGAGCGCCGGGGGCGGGGGCGGCTTCGACCCTGTCCCTCGGGGAGGATGGCGCCGATTTTGGGGGCGGGGCGTCGGGGCGCACGGCCCGAGGCTCCGCCGGGGCAGCCGGCGTCACCCGGGGGAGGCTCTCGAGGGAGACTGCCCACGAAAGCCGCGATGCGGCCACGATCGCGCTCTCGAGCAGGATCCTGGGCTGGCTGGACTGCCTGGCCTCGGCCGCGGCCGAGGTGACGATACGCAGCATGTCGAGCACGGCGGTGTCGCAGGTGGCCGAGGCAAGGCTCCGGAACACCCCGGCCTCCGCCTCTGAGAGGTCGGACAGGCCGGCCTCGCCCCCGGACGCCGCCAGGAGCAGGTTCCGGAGGAACTCGACGAGCGATTCGTTCAGCTCCTCGACGCTGTAGCCCATCGCGAAGGCTTCCGACACGCGGTTCAGGGCCTCGCCCGGGTTCCCCGCCAGCGCGGCCCCCACTATGCCTTCGAGTATGCCGTCCTGTACGACGCGCAGGAGGGAGGCGGCTCCCTCCCTGGTTATCCTGCCCCCGGTGAAGCTCACGAGCTGGTCCATTATCGAGAGGGCGTCCCTCAGGCTGCCGCCGCTGGCCCTGGTCACCATCGCCAGCGCCTCCGGCTCGGCCTCGATGCCCTCGCCCGCGGCCTCCCTCGCCAGGTATTCGGCCATCTGCGCCGCCGGGATGCGCCTGAAGTCGAAGCGCTGGCAGCGGCTGACTATGGTGGCGGGCACCTTCCGGGGCTCGGTGGTGGCGAACACGAACAGCACCCTGGGAGGCGGCTCCTCCAGGATCTTGAGGAGGGCGTTGAAGGCCTCGCGGGTGAGCATGTGCACTTCGTCGATGATGTAGATCTTCCAGCCGCCTCCGGCGGAGGAGTACCTGGCCTTCTCGCGCAGGTCACGGATCTCGTCTATGCCGCGGTTGCTCGCGCCGTCGATCTCGAGAACGTCGAGATCGGATCCGGCGGTGATCCGCATGCAGCTGGAGCATACGCGGCAGGGGTCGGGAGTGGGGCCCTTCTCGCAGTTGAGGGCCTTCGCGAGTATCCTGGCGGTGGTGGTCTTGCCGACGCCCCTCGGCCCGGCGAAGAGGTACGCATGGCCGATCCGCCCGCTCTCGATGGCGTTCCTGAGCGTGACGGTGATATGGTCCTGTGCGAGGACCTCCTCGAAGCCCTGCGGCCTCCATTTCCTCGCGAAGACTAGATAACTCACGGCCCTCCCGGGTGCGATGGGTCGGTGGCCGGCAACGCCTGCCGCACCGTCACGGCGGGTTGCGCGTCGCCCGGCAGTATCCGATTACCGCTGCTACCTTCCGGTCCTGACGGGGTTCACGGGCTGCCGTCGCGCGGTCCTCCGGAGGCCCGCACGGCGTGGCCGGCCGCTTCAATTATAAGGACGCACCCCTACCCGTCCAGCGACCCGGGCGGGATGGCGCGCTGCGGTTGCGGAGGGATTCCGGGCTCTTCAGGGGGCGATCAGGATGCTGTAGCAGCCGGGGTCGAGCCCGGCGGTCATCCCTTCGAGGCCCAGGCCCGTGTAGACGCTCGGTTCGCCCTGCCTCGAGCGGTTGCCGTTGGCGTAGACGGCGTAGTTGCGGATCCAGGGCGCGCCGCCCGCCACGCTCGACTGGGTCTCGACCACGACCGCGGTGCGGGATGCGTCGCCGGCATCGACTCCCGGGAGCCATGCCTTGAAGGACGGCACGTCGTACTCGCGGATGACCAGGATCCTGTCGAGCCCCACGGGATCGCCCAGCCCCAGCCTGGCGGCCGTCTCCCTGGCGAACGGGGCCATCAGGCTGTCGCCCGCCACGTAGTAGACCCCCCGCGGGATGTTCTCGTAGACCGAGTCGGGCGGGGGAGTCACGAATGCGTCGAGGGTGTCGGGCCCGGGAAGCCCGGCGATCTCGCCGAAGACCACGCCCCTCACGGGCAGGGCGGGGCCCTCGGCGGGCTTCTCCTCCTCCGGGAGAGCCTGGATGGGCATCACCCACGGCACGGCCGCTGAGTCGGACACGCCCGGGCCGGCCGTGGTGCCGCTCTCCGGTCCGCCCCGGCAGGAGGCTCCCCTGATGACGAAGAAGGCTGCCGCGCACAGCAGGATGATAGCCGGCACGGCGAACCACCGGCGCTTCCGCCCGGCGATCCTCCCTGCCGGCTCCCCGGCGACCGCCGCCGCCCCCCCGGACCTCCTGAAGCGCACCCTGGACTCCCTGACGATCGCTTCGGCCGCCTGGCACGGATCGGTCCTGCCCGCCGCACATGCGGCTATCCTCGCGGGGGCGGCGTGGTGCCAGATCCCCGGCGTCAGGAGCACGATCCTCTGCGACGGCGTGAGTTCGAGGCGGAGGGTCTGGGGCTTCAGGTCCTGCTGCCCGAGGAAGCGCGTCAGGTCCCTCGAACGCAGCCTGTAGCCGGCATCCCTGGGGTCCAGCTTCATCTCGCTCGCCAGCGTTTGCTCGTCGGTGAGGGCGGAGGCTGTGGCGGCCTCGGCCAGGAAGGCCCTCGAGGCCCCGGCATGCGCGATCCAGACCTCCCGGCCGATGAAGGCGGCCGATGTCACGGAGCATCCGCGCAGCTCCTCGGACCTGATCCTCTCGCCCGCCTCGTGGAATGCCTCCACGAGTGCCTCGCCGACCCGGAAGGCCACGCCCTCGGCGAAGACGTCCCTGATCACCGAGACGGCTATCCCGGCCGAGCGGGCGTCGCCGGCCGTGCCCTCTGCGACGGTGATCACGGAGGCGAAGGGGTACTCGCCCCTGAAGCCGTCGCATGCCGACAGGGATTCGCTCCTGACGCGCCCGTTGACGGCGAGCCAGGCGGTTTCCAGCACCCTCTGAGTCTGCGTCATGTCAGTGGAGATCTGGTGGAGATGAGCGGATTCGAACCGCCGGCCTCTGCCTTGCGAAAGCAGCGCTCTACCAACTGAGCTACATCCCCGCCAGACGTGAGCAGCAATTCTGCGAAATCACGGGCCCCGATGCAAGTGTCATGTCGAGACCAGGACGGTTCCGCCGCCCGAGAGCCTGACGAAGCCGTGGCTGTCGGGATCGGCCTCGGCGGTGATCCCCTGCTGCATCTGCACGATGCATGCCGCGCGCACCGAGAGGCCCCGGTCCCCGGGCTCCAGAACGGCCGACCTGCCGCCTGTGAAGGCGAGGGCCCATCCCCCCTCCCCTCCGACCCTGACCATGGATGGCAGGATGCCGGAGGGCGCATCCGAGAACACCATCCCGGCGTCGTGGAGGACCAGCCTGTCGCTCCTGACGAGGTCTCCCGGGGCGATGTCGAGGATCACCGGCGTGCGCTGGGCCTGGCCCAGCACGATGGTGCCGGTGCCGGTGAGGAGCCTCCTCCCGCCATCGGCGATCACGGATATGGAGGAGTCCATCCCCGTGATGTACGCCAGCTTCACTTCCAGGCTGCCCTCGATGAGGTCTACGCGGGTCAGCTCGTCGGGGCCGGCGGCATGGATCTCGAACAGGGCGGGAACGAGGCCGGGGGCGGTCTCGGCCGTGGCTTCGATCGAGGGCTCCTCTGCCACCGCATCCGCCGGAGCGGGAACGGGTTCGGGAACCGGCTCCTGGGCCGGCTCGAGTGCCGGTTCTGGTACAGGTTCGGGGGCCGGTTCTGGAGGCGGTTCGGGAGACGGCACGGGAGCCGGCTCCGCTCCGCCTGCACCGGTTTCGCCGAAGACCACTTCGAGCGAGACGTCGCCGGCCTGCACGGGCTCGAACGCCTGCTGCGGCAGGGAGGTTGCCGGGACTGCCTGTTCGGCGGAGGCCACGGGCCCGGCTGCCGCCGGAGGTGCCTCCGATGCGGCGGGTTCTGCGGGAACCGGTTCTGCTGCGGCTGGTCCGGCTGCAGCAGGCGGCATCTCCTCCACCTCGGGCGCCTCCCCGGCTGCCGCGGCAGGGGCTGCGGAAGGCGGGGCTTCGCCGGTCGAGAACGAGAAGATCGATTCGAGGACCGGAAGGGTGTCGTCCGCAGCTGCCGCCATCCCGGCTTCGGGAAGAACGGCTGGGATCTCCGGCGCAGGCATGTCCGGCGCGGCGGCTGGAGCATCGGGTTCCATGACGGCGGCGGGTTCCGCAACTGCCATGGATTCGGGCACGGGAGCCGGTCCGGGCATGGCCGCGGGTTCGGTGACTGCCGCGGGTTCGGTGACTGCCGCGGGTTCGGGGATTGCCGCAGGCCCGGCTGCGCCGGCCGGTTCGGCGACGGGTGCCGGCTCGGGGGCAGATCCGGGTTCCGGTTCCGGTTCCGGTGCCGCTGCCGGCATCGTCGTTTGCGCGGACATCTGCGGGGACAGTGGGCCGGTGCCGAATATCGACTGCAGGAGAGGATCCGTCGGGGTCTCCGCGGCGGCCTGCACGGGGCCGGGAGAGGCCGGGACCTCGGCGGTCCGGAAAATGCTGGTGAAATCGAATGGTTCGGGAGTGGGGGCCTGCTCGGGGGCCGGGGCGGGCCGGGGAGCGGCCTCCGCGGCCGGCGGCACGGCTTGTGCCGGGGGTTCCGTCGAAGGGCCGAAGACGGATTCCAGCGAGAACGCACCTTCATCCGATGCTGACGCGGGCGGGGCGCTCCCGATGAAGCTGCCCACGTCCTGGACCTCCACCTGCGGCTTCTCTTCGGGAGCGGGCGGATCGAGGCTGATCCCCACGCTCGACAGGAGTTCGGACACGCCCGACAGGGGGTCCTGGGACTCCACCACGCCTATGTCCCTCAGGAGGTTCTCGACGTCGCCCGCGGTGGCGAACTCGTCTTCGGCGCCCGCCTGGTCGGGGAACACCTGGAAGCTGCCCGGGGGGGACGGCCTGGCGGGAGCCTGGGCGGCAGGGGTCTCTGCCGGGGCCTGCGCGGTGCCGGGCTGGCCCTGCGCGGCGGGATCGGCATGACCCGTGATCCTGGTGACGGCTACGGAAGCCCCGCGGTGGTCGCGCTCGAGATCGAGGACGACCCGGTAGTTGTCGAGGGCGTTCTCGTTCTCCTTCAGCTCCTCCAGGACCTGCCCCAGGCGGTAGTGGTGCTGGACGCTGCCCAGTTCGAGCGTGATGAGCTGCTCGAGCTGCTCGCGCGCCTCGGACCAGAGCCCCAGAGCCATGCAGGCGTCGGCCAGCAGGCTGCGGGCCCTGGCTCTCGTGCCGATCAGGGATACGGCCTTTAGCAGCAGCTCCCTGGCCTGCTCCGTGAGCCCTCTGCCGAGATAGTCCTCGGCCTCCCGGCAGAGTGCGTTGTAGGTGTCGCTCGTGAAGGCGTCAGCCACAGGATAACCTCCCGGGATGGACGGTACGCTCGACAACGCAGAAGGCGGGCCGCCGCCGGGTGCCGCCCGCGGAAAAGTGGCGGAGAGAGAGGGATTCGAACCCTCGAGGGCGTTTACACACCCTACACGATTTCCAATCGTGCTCCATAGACCAGCTCGGACATCTCTCCGCAGGCGTTACGGCGGCAGATAGAATAGGCCTGCACATCGGCCTTGTCAACGAAAACCGGGGGGCTCCGGTCAGGGGCAGATCCTGCAGTTCGGGAAGCTGCGTGAGGATTTCGCCGCCCTCCAGCCCCGGGCCTCGCGCCATGCTCCGCGGGAAGGCTCGGCGATCAGTGGTACGTCGGCGCCCGAGAACGGGCAGGGCCTGAGAGTCCCCCGGGCGTCGATGCAGAGATAGCCCGCCTGGGGGCATCCAGCTCGGGGGCGGGTGAGCACCACCATCCCGGAGGTGTCGAGCCTGTAGGGGCAGTCCGGTTCTCCGAGGGCGAGCACTGCCGGATCGGAGTATGCGCTGCCCGAAGGATCGTGCAGCGTGTGTACGATGGTCGTGTTCCGCCAGCCCTCGCGCGCGGCGAGCTCAGCGAAGGCCGGCCCGTCCCCGGCCGAGCCTGCCCACTTGGTCAGAACCACCTCGATCACGACCCCGGAGCGCGACCCGGAGATCACCCGCACTGCCTCGACCGCCTCCTCGAAGCGGTCGGTTCCCTTCACCGCCCTCCAGGTCTCCCTGGTGGCCGCGGGCAGGGAGACGATCCAGCGGTCCACCGGGAGCCGTGCGGTCGCGCCGTCCATGTCGAGACCGATGGTGCTCACCGAGACCATCGAGGCGTGCGCCCGGGCGACCGCGACCAGTTCGGCGAGAAGCGGCGAGGCCAGCGGATCGGAATGCCTGCCGGCGAAGTGGATGGTGGCGGGAGGGGCCTTCCTGGCTGCGATCCAGGCTTCGAGGGTCTTCGGCTCGAGAATCGCCGGACGAGGCGGCGTGACGCACCCCCGGCATCCTCCCGTGCATGCCTCGCAGGGTTCCACGACCAGCCCCCTGGGGATGCCCCCGAGCATGCAACGGGCGGCCCGGAGCGCGAGCCCGGCGGGCCACAGCGGCCCCCTCTGCCGCAGCACCCCTGCGAAAGTGTAGACGGCCCGCCTCACCGGCCCGCCCCGAGCGCCCTCAGCGCCTCCACGGTGCGTGCCAGCGGCAGGCCCATGACGTTGAAGAAGCAGCCCTCGATCCTGTCGACGAGTACGCTGCCGTATCCCTGTATGCCGTAGGCCCCGGCCTTGTCGAAGGGCTCGCCGGTGTCGAGATAGGCCTCGATCTCGGCTCCGGAAAGGCTCCTGAACCGCACCCTCGACACCTCGTGGAAGGAGACCGGCGAAGCCCCGCCCAGCAGGGCCACCCCGCCGTACACCTCGTGCCACCCTCCCGACAGGGTTCCGAGCATCGAGCGCGCCCCGGCCCTGTCCGCAGGCTTCCCCAGCACCCGCCCGCCAGTGTAGACGATGGTGTCGGCGCCCAGCACGATCCTTCCCGGCAGCCGCTCCGCCACGTACGAGGCCTTCGACAGGGAATGCCGCAGGACGAGTTCGGCGGGCTCGCCGGAATCGTTGTCCTCCTCGAAGCCGGAGGGAGCGACCTCGAACGGGATGCCCGCGAGAGAAAGGATCTGGCTCCGCCTGGGCGACCTGCTGGCGAGCACCAGCGGGTCCTCGAACCCGTACCAGAAGCTCCGGTCAGGCATCCCCGCGCCGCTCCGAGGGCGAGTCGAGCATCAGGGTCACAGGGCCGTCGTTCACGAGGGACACCTCCATCATCGCTCCGAAGACGCCCGTCTCGACCCTGGGGCCGAGAGCCCTCAGGCGCTCGACGAACAGGTCGAACAGGGCGGACGCCGTGCGGGGGTCGCCGGCGCCTATGAAGCTCGGGCGGCGCCCGCGCGAGCAGTCGGCATGGAGGGTGAACTGGCTCACGGCCAGTATCGCGCCCCCGGTGTCGAGCAGGGAGAGGTTCATGGCGCCGGACGGGTCGGGGAAGATCCGCAGGTTGACCAGCTTCGAGGCCATCCACTCCAGGTCGTCCGCCGTGTCGTTCCGGCCGATCCCCACCAGGGCGAGCAGCCCCCCGTCGATGGAGCCGGCGGTACTTCCACCTGTGGTCACCGATGCGCGCTGTACCCGCTGGAGAAGAACCTTCATGCGCCGGATCCCCCGGGGCCTTCCGCCGGATCGCCGCCGTCCGGGGCGGCGGCCGTGCCTCCCGCGGCGCGGCCACCTGCCGCCAGGGCGATCACGGCCGTCACGACGCCGGCGATGCTCCCGAATCCTGTGGCCAGACCGCACAGCCTCAGCGCCTCGGCGGCCCTGGAGGAGCCTTCCCTGCGCGCCATGCCGAGGGCCGCGCCCGCGGCGAAGGAGGCGGGGCCCGCCCAGCGGATCCAGCCGGGGCCGGGGATGGGGGTGAGGTCGAGAAGGAGCCCGTCCACGGCGCTCACGAGCAGGACGGCATACCTGGCCATGCCGGCCGTTCCGCCCGCTCCGCCGGCCGGCGGGGCTTCGCGGGGCCCTGCGAGCGACCATGCAAGGTAGAGGAGCGTGGTGGCCCCGGTCACCTGGAAGCCGGTGTCTCCCCATGGCAGGTCGAATGTGATCAGGCCGGCGAGCCTTAGCGCGGCGAGGAAAACGACGAATGCAGCCAGTCTGATGACAGAGTTCCGGGACATCCTCACCTCCGGGACCGCGCGGGCCGTGGTCCTTGTCGTTCCGGCGATCCCGGGCTCCCCCGGGAAGGGATCACCTCAGGATGGCGAGCTTCAGGATCGTGACCCGGCCGCCCGCGTCCAGCAGGGCCAGGTATGTTCCGCTGGCGGCGGGTTCGCCGTCGTCCGAGCAGCCGTCCCACCAGACCGCCTCGCCGTTCAGCGGGGCCCTGTAGGAGCCGGCGGGCAGGACGCCCCTGTCGATGCAGGCCACCACCGATCCGCATACGTCCAGGACGGTGACCGAGACGGGGGCCTGCCCGGCGAGGTCGAATCCGATCCAGACTCCCTCGTCGGATGGCACGGGATACGCCGATGGAGGGGCCACCGAGGACCCGGCGTCGACATAGATCGTGACCTCGACTCCGGCCTCCCCGAGAGTGCCGCTCACGGGCAGGGGACATCCGTAGCCGGCCCCCTCCAGGGTGAAGTCGCCGGTGGTGCCGGGGCAGAACGCGAACCAGCCGGAAACGCCCGATTCCAGAGCGTACTGCTCCCCGCCGATGGACAGGAGCAGGGGGTAGCCCGGGATCGGGTCCCCGGTCGAGCTGTTCCTGACACAGCCGGTGACGGAGCGGTAAGCGCAGGCGGCAACCGCGTCCATGACGCCCCAGCCAAGCACCGGGCCGGGGTAGGCTGCGTCGCGGGCGGTGGCCTTCACCGCTTCGAGGGCGTCGAAGACGGTCCATTCCGGGTGGGCTTCCAGCAGGAGGGCAACGGCCCCGGAGACCATCGGAGCGGCGAAGGACGTGCCGTTACCGCCCATGTAGCCGGTTTCCGAGTCCATCGCCACGATCACGTACACGGCCCTCGCGCAGACCTCGGGCTTGATGCGCCCGTCGAATGTGGGGCCCTCCGAGGTGAACGGAGCGGGGTCGCCCCTCGCGTCCACGCCGCCCACCGCGAAAACGGAGTCGCCGTCGGAGGGGGCGATGAGGGAACCATAGCCGGGGCCGTAGTTGCCTATCGCGCACACCACGGGCATACCCCTCGAGGCCGCGAGGTCGGCGGCGATGGTGGTCAGCGCGGTGTTCCCGTCCATGTCCTCGTACGTGTACCACTGAATGTAGCCGAGGGAGGAGCTGACGAGATCGGCACCCTCGAGGTCCAGCCACTCCAGGCCCTCTATCCAGAAGTCCTCCTCGCCGGGGTACTCGCCGGAGGTGTCCTCGGTCTTGGCCAGCAGGAAGGTCGCGCCGGGCGCGGCCCCTGAATACTCACCCTCCTGGAACCCGCCGAGCACGGACAGGACGGCCGTGCCGTGGGCGGCCTGCCCCGCCGGGTCTCCCGGCTCCCATCCCACTTCGGGGTCCTCGCCGATGAAGTCCCAGCAGCCGGCGATGTCGGTGCCGTCGAAGGCGGCGTGGGCAAGGTTGAACCCGGTGTCGAGGATGCCGACGGTGATGCCGCCGCCCGACAGCCCCCTCTCCGAGAGCACGTCCACTCCGACCTGGGCGAGCTGGCCGGAGGAGAGGTCGTTGGCGGGAGTTGCGCCCTCCAGGGGCTCGATCCGGGCGGACGACACGGGCCTCACACCCGAGACGAAGGGAAGGGTTTCGAGCGCGATGGCCTCCGATTCGGAGGCCTCCACGCTGACGGCGTTCAGGAATCTAGATGCGGTGCGGATCCTGCCGGGGCCGAGCATCTCCTCGACGGCCGCGGAATAGCCCTCCCAGGGCTTGAGGTCATGCTCGTCGGCTCCCCCCTCGATCCCGGCGGCGACTCTCCGTGAGAGGCAGGCCGGCGCGAGCGAGTCGGCGAAGTCCTCGACCCTGGCGTCCACTCCGGGGCCCCTGTCGGAGAAGAATACCCACCATGCCCCCGGCCCGTCGGCAGGCAGCGCGCAGAGCGCCGCCAGGATGAGCGACGTCAAGCCGGAGGGCTGCTAGAAGACGGACTCGTCGAACCAGCGGTAGATGTAGTACTCGCCGGTGGAGTCCGGTCTGCAGACGAAGCGCGCAGTGCCCTGGGCGTGGAAGCCCGAGCCCTGGCTGACGTCTGTGTAGACGTTCAGGTCGAAGCCCCTGGGGAGCTCGAGGTATCCAGAACCCGGCAGGGCCCCCGACCACTCCATCTCGGTGTCGCCGGTGAAGGTCAGCTCGATGTCCTCGGAGTTCTCGAACACGTTATGGGTGAAGGCCTCTTCGAGGTCGAGACCCCAGTACTGGTCCTCGAAGCCGTCTCCGTCGTAGTCGCCCCAGTCCACATACAGGAGGTGGAACTCGAAGTCGTCGCGGAAGCAGGAGCTGTAGAGCTCGATGTCTCGTGTGATGTATGCGTGCCTGAGGTTGGCGATAACCTTGTAGGCGCTGTCGCAGTACTCGTAGTACTGGCTCTCGATGGGATCGTCACCTTCTGGTGGACCGAACGGGTTCCAGCAGCCGGCGGCAAAAACGGTCAGAACGGCAACGAGCACTGCGAACACTGCACTCTTCGACGGGGACATATGCCTCCCTCTCTGCGCTGCTCCGGTCCTGTGAGCCACCTCACTGGATTGAACATAATCGCCCGGCAGGGCGTTCCTGTCAAGGATGCGCCGCGAGTTGACGGGGCCGCCGCACTTGAACATGCTAATGAGGGAATAAAGAGCATGATCACAACCGGACTCCTCCTCGCCATGTCCCTCGTAGGCGCCTCCGTCGACGAGGCGATAGCCCTCTACGAGAACGGCGACATACCCGGCGCGATAGACGCACTCGAGGAGATCGTGGCCGCGCCCGACCTGTCCTTCGACGAGCGCCTGCGGGCATGGGACAGGCTGGGGTCCGCCTACTTCGCCATGGGGCGCTCCGACGACGCCGGCATGGCATACCTCGAACTCCTGAAGCTCGACGTCCACTACGACCTCTCCCCCCGGGCCAACCCCAGGCTGCGGGCCCTGCTGGGCACCGTGCGCGACGGCAACATGGCCCAGGCCGAGATCACCAGCTTCCCCGACGGGGCCCTCGTCACGCTCGACGGCGAGCTGATGGGCGTTACGCCCATCACGCTCGACGGCCTCCTGGCAGGCGAGGAGTACGAGGTCTCGGTCTACTCCAGCGGCTTCGCCGATGCTACGCGAACCCTCCTGGCGCAGGCGGGGCAGTCCCACCCGATGTCCTTCTCCCTCACTCCGGCCTTCGAGAGCATCGCCGGGCTGGCACCCGACTCCACCGTCGCGGCCCAGGTCGACCTCGCGGCGATCCTGGGCTCCGGAGGCACCGGCCCCTCGACACAGGGGGCTGCCCCGGCCACCACCGCCGACCTCGTGAACATCCTCACCTCCGGCGGCGGGTTCGACATGGCCGCCCTGGCTGGCTCGGGGGCGCTCAGCAGCCAGAGGGCCTCCACCGGGATAGCCGGAGCCGAGAGGTTCGACGACATCCAGCTCGTGTCCGGCACCGACGCCCAGGCGCAGTCATCCGCCGACCCCGTCTCCACGATGGTCTTCTCCGGCGCCGGCCTCTCGGGCACCGGGGCGATGTCTGCCGGCGAGGCCCCGGGCAGCTCCAGGACCGGCGACGAGATCATGGAGGTCCTCACCGAGAAGAGGGGCGCGGTCTCGTTCATCTACAACAAGCACCTGCGCAGCGACCCGATGCTGATGGGCACGGTGCTGATCGAGATGGTCATAGAGCCCAGCGGAAGGGTGTCGAGCGTCAACATCATCGGCTCCAACACGTACAATCCCGCGTTCGAGCTCGAGCTGGCCCGCACGATCGAAACGTGGCGGTTCGGCGCCGTCGACGAGGACGAGGACCCGCTCACGGTCCAGTACCCGTTCACCTTCTCCCAGACCCAGTAGCCCCCGACCCCGCCCGTCCGGTGTCACCGTCCGGTGTCCGGTATCCGGTTTCCGGCAGCCGTTCGTCCGGTCGTCCGGTGTCAGAGGAAAAAATGTAAAGTAAGCACCCATTCCGCCCTATTATGGTATTGTTTCAAGAGTGGCTATTAGGGACAATCTATTCCTAGGGAATGAGATTTAATCATCTGAACCAATGAGTATCACAATTCTCAGCATCTTCACAATAGTGCGATAAGCGTTTTTTGCATACTTTACATTTTTTCCTCTGACACCGTCAGCCGATGCCGCTTGCAGTTACAGAAGAACCAATCGCAGCGGAGCGGGCTGCAGGATACCGCAGGTGCTGAGCACCGCGGTGTAGATGCCGGCCGGGGTGGGGTCCACCGGCCACCCGGTCACCGTGGCGGCCCCCGGCTCCAGCTCTCGCCGGAACATCACGCGGCCCGAGCAGTCGTAGACCAGAACGGTCGCCCGCCCTTCCAGTGCCGGGCATCCTATCTCGAATGACGGTGCCGGGTTGCCGCCGGATATCGAGAGCATGGCAGGCGGCGGGCTCCCGGGGCCGGTCCCTCCCGAGGCCGTGTACCTGATCGCGTCGAAACCGATCCTGTCCCCCTGCGTTCCGGTCCTGTCGCCCAGTACTACCGACAGCCCCTCGGACAGGGGGTACGGCCCCCCGAGAGGCGCCCAGCTCCCCTGCAGAGCCTCCTGGTCGACCTCCACCGAATCTGTCGCGCCCCCGTGCACGACCCGGTAGACCACCGAAGCATCCGATCCATCCGGTATCCAGGCCTCGAGAAACACGCCCGAGCTGGAATCGGCGGCCTCGAAGAGCCATCCGGCCCAGTTCACGTCCGCCCCCGAAGCGGTCGAGTAGGTGTAGAAGTGCGAGTAGAGCATGCCAGTCCCGCTGTAGTGCCATGTCGACGAAGGCCCGTGGAGAGTGAACGACCCCTCCAGGTTGTCGGTCATCCCGTCGCCCTGCGGGGGGGCTGCGAACCAGGTCTCGATGCAGTCCCACAGCTCGGTCCGCGAACCGTCGTAGCCCAGCGCCCAGATCCCGGCCCCCTGGAACCCCGAACCGATCATAAGATTGTACTTCAGCGCGAGCGATCCTGGATCGTCGAACCAGCCCTGGTTCCACCCGCCGTCCTGGTAGCGGTACCACGGCGTCAGGGATTCGGCGTCCCACAGCCTGCCGTAAGTCTCGGCCCGCGATGCGAGTGCCGAGTAGACCAGCGTCGCGCAGGACCCGACAGCCTGGGAGTGGGGTTCTCCGTCCTCCGTCTCCCACTCGAACCCGTAGTACGGCAGGCCCACGACCAGCTTCTCGTGCACCTCGGGAGCAAAGATCACGTAGTCGCCCAGGCTCCAGGCCATGTTCGCAGGCGACTCGGGCCCCGCCCCCCATCCCGTGAGCGGGCAGCACGGCCCGGCCTCGTCCGACCAGGAGCCGTGGAACGGGTAGCACATCATGAAGAGAGCGTCGCACGCCAGGGCCAGCTGGTCGTAGTCGAAGGCGCCCGACCAGTCCACCGCCGGGGTGCAGATCGACAGGTGGCTGCCGGGGTGGCCCTCGTCCATCGCCGTTCTCAGATCATGGACGAAGTCCGTCAGCTCATCCCTGTCCGAGGAGAGGACCCCCTCGAAGTCGAGGCAGATGCCGTCCATGCCGGGGTTCGAGTCGAGCACGCCCGTGAGGGTGGCCAGGGCTGCGTCCCTCCCCGTGGTGAGGATCGAGTGGATCCCCGAGCCCGAGAAGTTCGTTACCGTCACGACCGCGATGCCCCCGGCGGCGTGCACCCCGTCCACGGGCTCGTCGAACGCGGAAGGGAACCCGTGCCATGACGTTATCGTGCCTGCCGGCCCCATCTCTATCGAGAAGCATGCCAGCACCGAGATCAGGTCGTACCTGAGATATGCGTACCCGGCCCAGTAGGGCAGGAAGCCGAAGACCGTCCCGTACATCTCGCGCCCGCCGTCGACCCCGTCGACCCGGATCGGGCAGGCGGGATCGGGCCTGTCGGCACTGTCGATGGCGTGCTGGGAGGGCATCCTGGGCAGATCTTCCGGCGTATCGGCGCCCGGAGGGCCGAATCCGGAGAGCAGCGCTGCGAGCAGAAGGCCGGTCACGGCTCCCTGCCTGTTTCCTCCCCGGTGTTCCTGGTGAGGTAGAAGACGGTCATGAAGTGCATCGTGACGTCCCCCCCGTCGCCGGTGGTGCCGTGCCGCATCACCAGGTCGCGCAGCTCGACGCTCAGGGCGGTGGCCTGCTCCTCGGAGAGCTTGCCCTCGATGATGCTGGTGAGGGACTTGTCGATGAGGTCATTGTCGAGCGTGCCGTCCTCGAGGTGCCTCTGGATGTCCTTGTAGGTGGAGTCGAACTGCGACGAGATCGACCCCAGGAAGGCCTCTCGGCCGGAGTCGCCGTTCTGGAAGATCAGCGGGTTGATGCGGAAGAACCTGGCTGCCGGAACGTAGTATTTCTCGACCAGGTTGCCCTTCATCCGGGTCTCGGTCAGCTCGATGAGCCCTGCTCTCTCCATCTCCATCATGTGGTAGTAGAGCTTGCCGGGACGCTCGCGCATCCTCTGGGCTATCTGCGTGGTGGTCATGGGATTGCCGTTCATCACCCGCATGATCTCGACACGTATCGGCAACGCCAGCGCCTTGACCTGCTCGAGGTCGTCGAGATACATCACGTCCTGCAAGGAACCCTCCGCGGGTTTGCATGGATACGGCGATTTCCCCGCAGGAACTAGAACCCACAGCCCGTTTGCTGTCAAGGACTGACCGGAGACGGCCGGGCGAGTATTTTAGACTGTTCGCCCGGGGGGCGGAGAAACGTGGAGGTGCCGTGTCCGTCATTCCTGTTCCCGGGCTGCCTCCGGGCTTCGAGGCGAGGTCGTCGGGCGTGCTCCGTTCCTGGGGCATCCCCTGGATCCTCCTGCGCGACACCGTTTCCGGGGCCGGGATCATGCATGTCTCCACGGATGCCTCCGATCACTTCCTGGGGATATCGCTCCTGACGCCCCCGCGCGATTCCTCGGGCATCCCCCACATCCTCGAGCACTGCGTCCTCAACGGATCGGAATCGTATCCCGTGCGCGACGCCTTCAACGAACTCTGGCGGGGGTCGCTGCACACGCACCTGAACGCGGTCACCTACCCCGACAGGACCGTCTACTTCACCGGCTCCACGCATCCGGGCGAGTTCAGGAACCTCGCCAGCGTCTATCTCGACCTCGTCTTCAGGCCGATACTCGACCGCAGGCGGATGCTGCTCGAGTCGTTCCACCTGCGCCCCGACCGCAGGGGCAGGTCGCTGCTGGGGCACCCTTCGGGTGTCATCTACAGCGAGATGCGCGGCTCCTACGCAGACCCGGGCGAACTGGCGTACCTGAAGATCCAGTCCGAGCTTCTGCCCGACACCCCGTACCGGAACGACTCCGGCGGCGACCCTTCCGCGATGGGCGGCACCACATGGGAGGAGGTCAGGGACTACCACTCGCGCCACTACACGCCCTCGAACGCCCTCGTCTTCGTCTGCTCGCCGATGGAGACCAGGGAGATCGCGGAGTTCATCCGCCACGCCCTGCCATCCGCGGCACCCGGTTCCGCTGACCCCCCCGAGATCCCCCTTCAGCCGAGATGGAAAAGGCCCAGGCGCGTCAGGCTCGTCACCCCCAGGGAGCCGGGAGGGTCCTCGGTGAGCCTCTCCTGGCTGCTGGGCGAGTCGGGTGACGCCGGGCAGGCCGCCCTGGCCCAGATCCTCGAGGACGTTCTCCTCTCAGATGCCGGAAGCCTCTACAGGGTGCTGCTCGACTGCGGGCTGGGGGCGGACATATCGGCCGAGACCGGCCTCGAGCTCGAGATGCGCGAGATGGTGCTGACCGCCGGGCTCAGGGACACCTCCGACTGGAAGGCCGACCGGATCCGCAGGGTGATCCTCGGGGAGCTCGCGAGGTTCGCGGACTCGGGCCCCGATCCCGACGTGCTCGACGCGGCGGTGAACTCCCTGCTCTTCGCCTACCGCGACAGGGTGGAGGACTTCCCCCTGGCGCTCTTCACGAGGGCGACGAGGGCGTGGGCCTACGGCCTGCCCCCCGAGGGCTGGCTCGACCACGCCGAGGTGCTCGCGCGGCTCGCCTCCGGAGGCGGTCTGCGCGGGAAGCTCGGGCACGCGGCAAAGGTCTGGCTGGTCGACAACCCCCACAGGCTCCAGCTCCTGGTCGATCCGGTCGGGAGGGCCTCGCGGCGCGAGAGGGTGGTCAGGCTCGACTCCGTCACCCACGGCATCATCTCCACCGAGGCCCGCGAGCTCGACGAGTTCTCGGCCCAGGAGGACAGCCCCGAAGCACTGCGCTCCATCCCCAGGCTCCCCGCGGGCGAGCTGCCGCTCTCCGAAAGGGAACCGGAGCCTCTCTCGAAGAGGGTCCGCGACACCGACCTGCTCCTGGTCGACGGCCGCGGGAGCACCGCGTGGATGGAGCTGGCGTTCGACATAGGCGACCTGTCGGAGGGCGACGACACCGTCCTGCCGCTTCTCCTCTGCTGCCTCACCGGCCTCGGGGCCGGCGGCCTGGGCCATGCCGCCATGTCGGTGCGCATCGCGCGGAACACGGGGGGGATCGACCCCAGGCCGGCAGCGTACGAGGATGTAACCACCCGGGAGCCCTCGCCCGTCGTCTCGATCCTGGCCGGGTTCTTCCCCGAGAGGCCCGGGGCTGCCCTCGATGTGCTGCGTTCCGCCCTGGTCGAGCCGGGGCTCGACGCGCACGGCAGACTATGGGAGCTGGTGGAGGAGCAGCGCGGCGAAGGGCTCTCGGCCCTGATCTCCTCGGGCGACTGGTACGCGAGGCTCTCTGCCGCGGCTCTCCTGTCGCGCTCCTGCGCCCGCAGGAACACCTGGGAGGGGCTGCCCCAGTGGCGCTTCATCGACAGGCTCTCGCGGAGGAGCATGAAGGGCCTCTCCGGCAGGCTTTCGGAGCTGTACTCGCGGATCTTCACCCGCAGCAGGCTCTCGGCCGTGTCCTGCTCCCCCGGAGCCGAATCAGCGAGGTTCGAAGATGCACTCGCCGCGTTCATCGATTCGCTTCCCGCAGGTGTACCCGGCGCCGGAGGCGCCCCGGGCGCCGGAGGGGCCCCAGCCGTCTCCCCTTCGGCTTCAGGAGTTGACGGCGCGATGACTGCAGCTTCCGGCCCGAGCCTGCCCCATGCCGCCATGATGAGGCTCAGGTCGGATCTCTCGACGGTGTGCGTCGCGATGCCGGCGCCGGGGCTGGGAGATACTGACGCTGCCATGTTCACGGCGGGCACCGCGGCTTTCGCCGACGGGCCGGCGTACAGGCGGCTGCGGGTCGCAGGCGGGGCCTACGAGGTGTCGGCCTGGCACGACCCGATGTCGGGGCTGGCCTACCTGATGAGCAACAGGGACCCGGATCCGGCAAGGGCCCGTGCGTTCTTCGCCGGGGCGCCCGGCCTCCTCCGGGCTTCGCCCCCTTCGGCCGAGGACGTCAGGCTGGCGGTGCTGTCGGCCTTCGCAGGGCTCGAGCAGCCCATGGGCCCCAGGGTCAGGTGCAGCGCCGCCCTTGCGCGACATCTCTCCGGGGTGCGCAGGGCCGATCTCGAGGCGCTCCGCCGCTCGCTCGCGTCGGTGGAGCCCGACAGGCTCGCCCGGGAGTACCCCGATATGCTGGAAAAGGCTATGGAGTCGTCATCTACGTTCGTTTTCGCCCCGACGGGGGCGTCGGTCGAGGCCGTGTTCGGGCGGGGGGCGGACGTCGCCGTGCTCCCGTCGTGGAGGTGAGCGTGGGCGCTGGAACCGGCAGGATCAGGGAGATGCTCGTGGAGTGTGACGCGCTGCTGGATGGCCACTTCAGGTACACCTCGGGCAGGCATGGCAGGGTCTATTTCGAGAAGATCAGGATGGCCCAGAGGCCGGAGTTCGTGGACGAGCTCGGCCGCATGATGGCCGATGAATTCGCGGACGACGCCGGAGAGATCGACGTGGTCTGCTCCCCCGCCTTCGGGGCGATCGTCTTCGGGTTCAGCACCGCGCTGCACATGGGGAAGCCCTTCGCCTTCCTCCAGCGGGATTCCGACGGGCGCATGACGATCCGTCCGGGCTTCACGAACGTGGGGTCCGGGACGAGGGTGCTGCTGATCGAGGACGTGGCCACCACGGGGGGCAGCATCCGGGAGTCGCGCGAAGCCCTCGAGGAGAGGGGCGCGCGGGTCGTCAGGACCGGCCTCCTCGTGGACCGTACCGGCAGGACGCTCGATCCCGGAATGCCCTGGAAGGCGCTTCTCTCCGTGGCCGCCGAAAGCTGGGACGCGGCGTCGTGTCCGCTGTGCGCGCAGGGGGTTCCGCTGCACGTCCCGGGCTCGTCGGGAAAGAAGCCGGGTCCAGCCTGAAGACCTCCCTCATCCCTTCGTAGAGGGCCGGGCGAAGCTCCGGAAGGGATTGCGGGCTGCAGAAGAAGAGCTCTGCGGCCTCGGCCAGGAACTCGACGGCCGAAGGCGGCGGATCGCCCGCGGCGCGCCGGCCGTTGGGCAGCCCCCCGGCCATCGCATCCGAGAGAACGGCCCTCCAGCGCCTCCGCTCGTCCCTGCCGAGCCCTGCCGGAATCCCGTCGGCGTCGCGCACCCCGTCGAGCACGTGGGCGAATTCGTGCACTGCCAGGGCCGTCCCCGGGCCCGACTGAAGATGCGGCAGGGAGAGGATCACGGTGCCGAGGCCGTGCGCCATGCCCAGCACGCTCCTCCTGCCGCCCCCGGGTGCCAGGTCGAACGAGCCGTCGTCGGCGAAGCTCGCGGGATACACCAGCACCTCACCCAGGCCCTCGTAGTCCCAGTCGCGCCTGCCGTAGACGAGCATGACCGCCGACGAGGCCACGACGGCTTTGATCCAGGGCGTGATCCCGACGCCAGAAACACCGGTCACCGGGTGCTCGGCAAGGAACACCGCGGCCAGGCTCCTGAAACGGTAGGCCTCGTCGGGCGGCAGCGAGGCGTACATCGGGCAGACTCGGCGCATCTCGGAATCGGTCTCCGGGTCGAGGCCGGCTTCGGCGGCCCTGCGCCTCCTGATCGCCCGCCTGGCCCAGATCGCGTACTCCAGCGCGCCGATCCCCCAGACAAGGACGATCAGCCTCGAAGGGCCGGGCCCGGCCAGCACCAGGGGGATCCCGATCGCGCAGCAGGCCATGCAGGAGAGGTACAGCCTTCGGAGGAAGGCCTCACGGTCCGGTATGCGCATCGGAAGGCTCCTCCGTCCCGAGCACCACGGCCTCGAGCAGGGGGTCGAACTTCACGGCAGCCACGGGCGAGAGGGTAACTCCGGCCATCCCGGCCACCTCGATGGCCATCCCCGCGCCGTCCGATGGGCAGACCACGACGGGGTCGAGCGGAGCAAGGGCGCCCAGGGCGAAGGCGTACTCGGCCGTGCTGTCGGCGAACACAACGGGGATGCCCTCATTCTGGAGCAGCGCGAACTCCCCCGGCAGCTCCCAGGAAGTCGTGATAACGGCCCCGCCGTGCGCGGAGGCCTCCTCCAGAAGATCGGCCGACCTGTCGCGCTTCACGGCGAGGAAGGCGAGCGACACGGCCGTTATCGCGATCCCCGAAGCGATCGCCGCCCGCGCGCCCGGCCCGGGGCCGGCCGACACCAGAACCAGCATCAGCAGCGCGGGGAACAGCAGCCTCATCCCCCAGGCCACGTCGAGGGCGTGCATGGGGTCCATGTAGAGAAGTGTCGCGAGGAGCACTGCGGCGGGGGCGATCCAGCCCTTGTGTGGCCTGCGGGCGGCCCACAGCGCGGGGAAGGTGACGAGCGGGTGCTTGAGTTCCAGCAATGAAAAGAGCCCGGCCCCCGACAGGAGCGGGATGAGCGAGAAAGCGGCCGAGAGGGCGGCCCCGGTCCATGTCAGGACGAGGCTCCTGCGCGAGTCACCGCGAGAAAGGGCCCAGAGCGCCCAGAGCGCGAGGCCTGCGATCGATGAAACGGCCATCCCGGCCGACGGCAGGCAGGAAAGAAGCGATGCTCGCAGCACGAAGAGCTTCCGCTCGATGAGCCCGGCGTCCGCGAAGCCGTAGAGCGCCACCTCGGCACCGCTGGCGGAGAAGTGGGCGCCAAGCCAGCTCCCGGTCAGCAGCTTCTGCATGGCCAGGAAGCCCAGCGCAACCGCGGTCGGGGCGGCGAGCCTCGCGACGACTCTCCTGCCATGTCCGGGAAGGGCCAGGAGCGGCACGAGAAGGAGGCATTCCTCGCGCAGGAGGCAGGCCGCGAGCATGAGCAGGGCGCAGAGCGCCACGGAGCCCCGCCTGTGCAGCGCCCATGCCCCGGCGCAGAGGGCCAGCGCGGGCAGGTGCCCCCAGAAGGTCTGGCTGTAGAAGAGGAACGGCGTGCCCGCGAGGATCAGGGCGGCCGCGGCGCTTCCGCCGAACCCTCTTCGCCGCAGTAGCCCACCTGCCAGCAGCACCAGCGCGCCGAGGCCCGCGGCCGAGAGCAGCCGGTAGCCCGCAGTGCCCGCGAGCGCCCGGAACGGCAGGGCCAGGAGCCCCAGCGCCGGGGAGTACTGCGCGTGGAGTTCCCCGCCCGAGAACCATCCGTAGTGATGAGGCAGCGGCCTGAGCGACTCTGCCCGCGCGCCGAGCAGTTCGGAACCCGGGTAGGCTACCGCCGGCGGCAGGTCCAGCGGGTCGCGGCAGACGCCTTCTGCCACGAGGAAGTTGAAGGCCTCGTCCATGATCCAGAACGAGTGCGGAAGGGCGAGCGAGAGCAGCAGAGCGGCCAGGGCGGCGGCCCCCGCGATCATCCACAGTCTGCCGGGAGCGTCAGCCGTGGAGGGCCGCACGGTCCTCCAGCTCTATGTAGGTCTCCCTCATCCCGTCGGACATCTCCAGCCCCAGGGACTTCACGGCCTTCTCGAGGGAGCCGGGAGACGGGGCCTCGATCTCCAGGAACGTTCCGAAATGGAGCACATCGAGGCACAGCGTGGCGTCCCCCAGCTTCCCCGTCCGTCTTGTCTTCGAGTATCGCCTCACGACCCTGAAGCCCAGGGGCTCGAACATCTTCTCGAGGTCGCCCGGGGGGCATGCCACGATTGTCTCTATCTCTTTACGGATCTTCATCCGGCCGCTCTCCACCGGGGTCTTCACCGTCATGATGGTCTTGCCGCCGGTCGAGCGTATCCGGAAAAGGATCCTCCCCAGGGCCAGCGACCTGTCCCTGTTGTCGAGGATGGCGTTCTCTTCCCTCGCCGGGGCCGAGAGGTGCACCTTCCTCGACTCCAGGAGCTTCTCCGCCTCCTCGGGGCTGTCGAACCCGAACTTCACCTCGCATTCCAGCATGGCCGTCACCTCCGGAATCCAAGGGCCACCGCGGCGTTTGACCGCTTCCGGGGCATAAGCTACATTCGCACGCGGTGGAGGACTAGTCTAACGGTAAGGCAGCGGACTTGAAATTCGCCGGGCTATGCCCATCGGGGTTCGAATCCCCGGTCCTCCGCCACGCTTATTCCAGCGTTCGCTGGAATAAGCTGGCTCGACAGCGGCTTGCCACCATCCCGGTTTTCTCGATGGGCAAGCCGCGAGAGAGCCCGGATGAACTTCATCAAACGCCGCCCGAAGGGCTATTAACCACTCTGCGGACGCGGAAATGACCTGGCTCGACAGCGGCTTCCCCCCGTCCAGATCCACACTGTCATCACACCCGGACCTGTTCTCGGGGGGCAGGTCACTGGAAGAACACGTCCTCCTGGTGATCGGCGGCGTCGCGAAGTCCTTCGATCCACCGCTCGGTCGCCTCGATCATCCACCGCCTGTCGTCGGACGCCACCAACTCCTTGAGCCTGGGGAGCAGCTCTTCGAGGCGGAGGGCGATCGCCCCGCAGTATCTGGCCTCGATGAGGCCCTCACAGTCGGAGTGGTCCAGGAGCTCCACCAGCGCGTCCCCACCCTTGGGCCACGGGATCGTCCCGCCGAATCCGATGTGATCGTAGATCTCGCCATGCCCGGAGAGTCTGCATATCTCTTCCCGCCACTTCCCGAAGGCGGTACAGGAGCCATGCCAGCAGTTGTGTGTCGTGTCCAGACCCATGATGTCTCCCTTTGCATGATGACCGGCCAGGAAGGCGCGAGGCGCCCGCCAGGCTACAAAGAGTGGGTCTCGATAAAGAAGCTGTCAATGGACCACGTCCGGCATATTCTGAGATCCAGCCAGCCTCCAGAAGCAGTTCCCGGGGAGGAGAACCCTCTCAGAAAAGGGCAGCAGGCGGGTTGTCGGTCGGCTTCAGCACTCTGGCAGGCAGGGATCAGAGCTTGACCAGGCTGCACTCCGTCAGGTGACCGGGTGACTCCGCCACAACGGTGTAGACGCCGGCGGGGCATTCCATCCCCCGGCCGTCGCGGCCGTCCCACTCCGCCTCTCCCGGCACGTCGCACGGCATCGTGCGCACACGCCTCCCGGACATGTCGAACACGGAGAGTTCGACAGGGCCCCCGGGCCCGGAGAGCTCGAGGGAGGTCGACTGGGAGAACGGGTTCGAGGAGGACCGGATGGAGTACTGGACTGGGCCGGGGTCATCTCCCTCGACGCCGAGACCCGGCGTGAAGAACCAGATCTCGGGATAGTAGTCGGTGTGCGGCCACGGAGTCGGGATGTACTCGTCGTAGAAGTCGGTCGCGAAGACCCACCCGTCCGACGACGTGCATGCCCTCGTCAGCAGATGGCTCTGGAACCCGTTGAAGTACGCGTACGGCGGCGTGTACACCAGGTTGCCGTCGCTGTCCATCACGCTGAAGTAGACGTAATCCCCGTCGGTGGTCCAGAGGAGGTAGAAGAAGCCGGGTGCCCCGTTGCGGCAGGACATGATCTCCGTGGCGGAGTGGGCTGGCTGGAACCCCGCATCCACCTGCAGGGGGCCGAAGACCTTCTGGCCGGTTCCCTGATCGATCCTGCACACGACGAATCCGTTTCCTGTGACCAGGAAGGCCATCGGATCGCCGGCAGGGTGGAGGGTGAGAGAGAGGAGTCTGCAGTTCTGGGAGGAAGGGTCGATCACATCCGAAGGCCCCAGGGTCCTGTTCCCTTCGAGGTCGTACTGGACATAGTCCGTGAGGCCGTCGGAACCGTTGAAGATGACATGGACCCTGTCGCCCACGGCGATGGCCGGTGTGGAGCCGCCCGTGGTCGCGATCGAGTCCGTCCACAGGACGGAGGCGGTGGCCGGGTCGAACGCCAGGTACTCGAGACCGTCCGTATCCTGTCGGACGACGTGTATCACGCAGTTGCCGTCGCACGCGGCGCGTATCGTGCTCGAGGCCGGCATCCAGTCGACGAACGTGGTGGGTTCCAGCAGCCAGCCGTTCGCGGCCCTGATCTGGAACACGAGAGCAGGTCCCGACGCGTAGCTGTTGTCGATGCCGATCATCATGACCTTGTCCACGGCGTAGCTGATCAGCTCGAGGTGGTCGGAGTAGATGCCGGGGTCCTGGGACTGTACCACATATGGCCAGAATTCGGGAAAGGCCTGCACGGACCAGCCGGATCCATATGCCACCGTACCCGAACTCCATGTGTGGACGTATCGCAGACCCGGTCCGGGTTCTGCGCACGCGATCGAGGAATGGGACAGACCGTAGTAGATGGGTGGGAGATCGCCGGCTCCGAACCATCCCGTAGTCGTATCTGCGCTAGCGAGGCAGGGCAGTCCGAGCAGGAGGGAACCGAAGAATGCACGGGCTTTCATCGGGGAACCCCCTTCCTGATCATCGCAGTGACGTCCCGGAGATCACCGGTTCGTGACCGGAGTCGTCCCATCGTCATGGATCGCTGCAGGCTACTCCGGGTACAGCGCCTTGATCGCTCCCCAGGTCTCGGATTCCAGACCGTAGAAATAGTGGGACCTGATGAAGAAGTCGCCGAGATCCCAGGCATCCCAGGTCGCGAAGTCGTCGCTCTGGAAGCTGTGGGCGGGCGACGACGGGTCGGGGTCGCCGAGGATCGACGGCCAGCCGCCGCTCGACATGCTGGTGTTCACCACGACCCAGAAGTCGGTCAGGGGAACCCCGATGTCGTGGTATGCGTAGCATGCGGCGTAGTGGACAGCCGTGAGCGACTCCTGGTCGAGGGCCATCTCGGGACCCGATGCCCCGCCGGTGCAGAGCTCGCAGTAGAACGAGGCGGTGTCCCAGGGATAGTAGGAATGGTGATAGAACCAAATCTCGCTGGCGTCGGGATCCCAGCTGGAGTAGCCGAAATCCGAGGGATGGAACCAGACTCCATGGTATGTCATGGTCCAGGTCAGCCAGTTGGCCGTGCCGTCGTCGTAGTCGATCACATAGTCAGCGCTGGGGATGTAGACGGGATGATCGAGGGCGATGCCATCAGGCGCGGCAGTAGCCGCCGCTGCGAGGATCAGGGCGAGAACCATCACTTTCCCTCCGTTCCCTGTCCGACCCGACAGGAGATCATCTAAATACGAAACCCTGCCTTCGTCCGCAATACCTCGCAGGTGCGCGACAGCGGATGACGACGTTGTTAGATTATCCAGGGAGGCGGCGGAACACATGGAAGACTCCGTCATCATCGGCAAGAAGCATCTCCTGGTGCTGGGCGACAGGCTGCTCGTCTCGCCCATGAGCGCCGGCGAGCGCACGCACACGGGCCTCTACCTGCCGGATTCCGCCGTCGAGGGGAAGAAGGTGTCCGGAGGCTGGGTGGAGGCGGTGGGCCCGGGCTACCCGGTCTCGGCCACACCCGGTTCCGACGAGGAGCCGTGGAAGCAGCCACAGGCCATCAAGCCGCAGTACATACCGCTGCAGGCCCGCAAGGGCGATTTCGCGATGTACGTGAGGAGCTCGGCCTTCGAACTCACGCTCGAGGGCAAGAAGTACTTCGTGGTGCCATACTCCGCCGTCCTGGCCCTCCTGCGGGAGGACTGGGAGACCCCCGAACTCGACCGCGAAGACCCCGTCTGACCCCCCGAGGGCGGTGTCAGAGGAAAAAACGTAAAGTACGCAGCTCTTTGGCAGAACCATGCGATACACATACTGTAGATTCAACCATTATTCTGCGCTTTCCATTGCCATACTTCTTGTTGCGACAATAGCGCGACAAGCATGCTGCAATTTCAGACGGCTTCGATAACACGATTTTGCGTACTTTACGTTTTTTCCTCTGACACCATCCGGGCAGGAAAAGGAAAGGGGCCCCGCGAGCGGGGCCCCCAGCCGTGAACGGCCCCGGCCGGGGCCGTCACAGGCGCAGTCTACATCCCAAAGCCTTCCATGTTCAGCTTCCAGGCGCCGCCCTCGCGGATGAGCTCGAGCTCTTCCTCGGTGGTCTCACCGTTCATGACGGTGCTGACCTTCACGACGGCGTTGTCACCGGTGACCTCGGAGCTGACGATGGTGACCGTGGCGGTGCCGAACATGTCCTTGACCATCTGCGAGGAGAACAGGGCGGCCACGAACTCCTCGGCACTCATGGACTGGAGCTGCTCGGGGGTGACGTTGATGCCCATCATGGGCAGCATCGCGGCGGCCATGCCGGTGGTGTCGGCCTTGATGTCCTCGAGGCCGGCGCCGATCTCGTCGATCGAGGCCTGGGAGAGGTAGGTGACGGCCTTGGCGCCGTCGCCGGCCTTCATCGCGTCGAAGAAGCCGGTGACCGTGGCCTCGGGGCTGGCGCCGCCGCAGGCGACAAGGAGCGTGAGCAGCGAAACTGCCGACAGGAACCTTCTCATCTGTAACCTCCTACTAACCCCACTCAGGGGATGCGGATACCGCCTGGGTATCCATCCGGCCGCCGGGGGCGGCAGCAGCGAAAGTCGAACATATCAACGATCGGGCACGAACCGTTAATCCCGCTTCCGGCCCCGTGCCGGCCCGCCGCGGGACACCGCCCCACGGCGGCTAGAACACCTCGTCGAGTATGGAGTCGAGGATGTCGGATCCGGCGATCCTCCAGGCGCTCTCCTCCCATATCATCGAGAACGACACCCTGCGGCCGTCGGGCCAGTGTACCGTCACGTCCGCCTCGCGTCCGGTCATCTCGAGGTCCATGCGCTCGACCATGGCGGCCTCGTAGCCGGTGAGATCGAGCACGGGCATGAGCTGCGAGAGGAACTCGGCGAGGCTCATGCCGGGCAGGTCCGACGGGGAGAGGTAGGGAAGAGTGCGCGAGAGAACGGCGGAGGCAAGCTCCGGACGCACCTGCGCCACCGCGCCGAAATCGGCCCACCTTGCCTCGAGCGTCGCCCGCAGGCTTTCGCTGAGCGTTCCGAGAAGGGCGTCGCCGTCGCGCCACTCGACAGATCTGAGGAAATCGTCGGCAGTGTCGACAGGCGAGGCGAACGCGGGGAGGGCCGTCAGCGCGAGGAGCAGGGCAGCCCGCACCATATCCATGTCCCCTCCTCCCTGAGAACCTCTACGTAGAGTGGAACGCCGGCGGGAACGGCGGTCTCGAAGCCCGCCGGGCCGTCGACGGAAACCCTGGCCACCTCGCCAGTGCGCGATCCGACGACGACCTCGGAACACCCCGGCACCCGGATCGAGAGCACCCCCGCATCGAGCAGCGCCGAGAACCCGCGGGCATCTCCGAGCAAGGCGTTGCTCATGAAACATCTGCCGGCCCGGATCGAGTCGAGCATGCCCCTCTCGTCCGGAACATCCCGCCGATCCTCCCCGGAGTCAACCACCAGATGCATCCTCAACCTGGAGAAGAGCATCTCGTACGGGAAGACGCAGACGCGGAAGCGCCCGACGCCGACGTGGAGGGCATGCGCGTCGGGCCCGCCGGTGGCGCAGCCGCCCGACGAGAACCACGTGAGGATGGATTCGCGCAGGGGGCTCCTCGACATCCCGTCGGGCCTCGCCACCCTGTCGCGGAAGTTCCAGGGCGAGAGCCCCGCCTTCCACATGGACATGTAGTTCCACACCTCGACGCCGTCGACGCCATCGACGGGCCTCGTCCAGCCGTAGCTGCGCGTTCCCGGCAGATGGCCGCCCCTCTCGAAGGGGTGGGCGGCCAGGGAGAGCCCTCCGGCCTCGCGTATGGCCGCGAGCTGTTCCCGGGTGTCCTTCGTCGCGGGGATCCCGTCGATGCCGTAGGCGAGGATGTGGCAGTTCTGGTGCGCATCCTCGAGCTCGGCCCCGGGCAGGACGAACACTCCCCGGTGCATGCCGAGCCATCCCGCATCCCTGGCCGCGAGGGTCCTGTGGTCGTTGATGCCCACGAAGTCGAGGCCGCAGCGGGCCGCGGCCTCGATCACGTCCTCGACGCTCCCCGTCCCGTCGGAGTGCCTGGTGTGCACGTGCAGGACTCCGGTCAGGACACGGGCCGTCAGGCGGACCCCCTGCGGCGGCGTATCTCCTTCGCCAGGGCCGGGAGGATCTCGAACAGGTCGCCCACGAAGCCCTCGCTGCAGAACTGGAAGATCGGGGCCGTCTCGTCCCTGTTGACTGCGATGATGGTGTCGGACGACTGCATCCCGACCCTGTGCTGCACGGCGCCCGAGATGCCGCATGCGAGATAGGTGCGCGGCTGCACCGTCTTGCCGGTCTGTCCCACCTGGTGCGGATACGGGATCCAGCCCGAGTCCACAGCGGCCCTGCTGGCACCGACGCTTCCGCCCAGCAGCCCGGCGATCTCCGAGAGGAGCGAGAAGTTCTCGGGGGTCTTCATGCCCCTGCCGCCGGACACGATGACGCTCGCCTCGGCTATGTCGGCGATACCCTCGTCGAGGACCCTGAAGCCCTCGAGCCTCACCCTCGACACGAGTTCCCCTGGCTCGGGGGCGATCCTCACGATCTCGGCGGCCCTCGAAGGGTCGGGCTCGAGAGCCTTCATCACCCTGGGCCTGACCGTGGCCATCTGGGGGCGCGTGCCCTCGCAGACGATCGTGGCCATGATGTTGCCACCGAATGCAGGCCTCGTCTGGAGGAGGCAGTTCTTCGCCGGATCGAACGAGAGCGAGGTGCAGTCGGCGGTGAGGCCGGTGTTCAGGAGCTTCGCCACCCTGGGCATCAGGTCGCGCCCGGTGGTGGTGGCCGCGGCGAGCACTATCGCGGGCTTCCTCTCGGTGATGACCCTGCGCGTGATCGCGGCCCTGGGCTCGGTCAGGTAGTGGCCCAGGGCGGGGTCCTCCACCACCAAGACCATGTCGGCGCCGTGCTCGGCGAGGACCTTCGGACCGTCACCGGCCCCGGAGGTGACGAGCAGCGCGCTCACCGGGCCGCCCTCGGCCTCGGCGATCGCCCGGGCGGCGCCCAGAAGCTCGAGCGTGCTGTGGTCGATCGCGCCTTCGCGCGATTCGGCGATCACCATGGTTCCCGAATACCCGGAGATGCCCTCCGCGACGGTTTCGGTCCTGCGCATCAGGATCGCCCCGAACGGGCAGGAGGACTCGCAGGCGCCGCATAGAGTGCAGGCGTCCGAGACGGACGCGGTGCCGTCCACGAGCGACAGGGCGCCGAACGGGCATGCGGAGGTGCACAGGCCGCAGCCTGTGCATACGTCGGTCCTGATCTCCAGCCTGGCGCTCATTCCCCGCCCCCCTCTCCCAGGAGGATGTCCGCGAGGATCACGGCCAGCTCCTCCGGCGATCCGCGGTGTATCTCCCCTCCGCTCCTCGACTCGGGGGTGGCTATGCGCACGACCCTCGTCGGCGAGCCTTCGAGGCCGGTCTCGGACTGGGGAAGCCCCAGGTCGGCGGCCGTCCAGACCGTCACCTGAAGGCTGCGGGCCTTCATCTTGCCCCTGAGGGACGGCATCCTGGGGGTGTTGGCGTCCTTGAGGACGGTCACCACCGCCGGGAGGGAGGAATCGAGCGTCTCGACGCCGCCTTCGACGTAGCGCTCGACCCTGATCCTGCCGCCCTCGATGCCGAGCACGCGGCCCACGAAGGTGAGCTGGGGCCAGTCGAGCGTGGCGGCCATGCCGGGGCCCGTCTGGGCCGTGTCGCCGTCGATGGCCTGCTTGCCGGTCAGGACGAGGTCGACCGGGGCGAGCTTCGCCACGGCCGCCGCCAGGGTGTGCGAGGTGGCCCAGGTGTCGGCGCCGGCGAAGGCCCTGTCGGACAGCAGTACGGCCTGATCGGCGCCCATCGAGACGGCTTCGCGGAGGATGGCCTCGGCCTGCGGGGGGCCCATCGTGAGGGCTATCACCTCTCCGCCCAGGGCGTCCTTCCAGCGCAGCCCCTCCTCGAGCGCGTAGGCGTCGAAGGGATTCATGATGGAAGGCACGCCGTCGCGCACCAGTGTGTTCCGCTCGGGGTCGATCCTCACCTCGGCGGTGTCGGGAACCTGCTTCATCGCGACTACGATCCGCATCGGTCACTTCTCCCTGGAGGCCGTCTCCCTTATGAGAGCGGAGGCTATGACATTGCGCTGTATCTGGTTGGTGCCTTCGTATATCTGCGTGATCTTGGCGTCCCTCATCATCTTCTCGACAGGGTACTCCTTCATGTAGCCGTACCCGCCGAAGATCTGCACCGCGTCGGTCGTCACCTTCATTGCGACGTCGCTGGCGAACACCTTCGCCATCGCGGCCTCCTTCTCGAACTTCTTCACGCCGCCGTCGATCATACGTGCAACCGAGTAGGTGAGCGCCCTGGCGGCCTCCACCTGCGTGGCCATGTCGGCGAGCATGAACTGGATGCCCTGGAATGAGTCGATGCGCTGCCCGAACTGCTTTCTCTGGGAGGCGTAGACGAGGGCCTCGTCGAGGGCGCCCTGGGCGATGCCCACGGCCTGCGCGGCCACGCCCGGCCTCGAGTTGTCGAGGGTCTTCATGGCGACCATGAAGCCGGTGCCCTCACGCCCGATGAGGTTCTCGGCGGGGACCCTGCAGTCCTCGAAGACCAGTTCTCTGGTCGCCGAGGCGCGGATGCCCATCTTGTCCTCCTTCTTGCCGTAGCTGAAGCCCGGCGTGCCGTCCTCGACGATGAAGGCCGAAGCGCCGCGGGCCCCGCGGTCGGGATCGGTGAGGGCGATGATGGTGTAGACCTTCGCCTCCCCGCCGTTGGTGATCCACTGCTTGGTGCCGTTGAGTACGTACGAGTCGCCGTCGCGGATCGCCCGGGTCCGGAGGCCGCCGGCATCGCTGCCGGCATCGGGCTCCGTGAGGCCGAAGGCCGCGAGGCTGGACCCCGATGCGAGCCTGGGCAGGAAGCGCTTCTTCTGCTCTTCGCTGCCGCTCAGGAGGATGGGCATGGCTCCCAGGGCGTTGGCTGCGTACGTCGTCGCGATGCCCGCGCAGGCCCTGCTCAGCTCCTCGGCCGCGACGCAGAGGGAGAGCGAGCCCAGGCCCAGGCCCTCGTACTCCGTCGGGATGTAGATCCTGAAGAGGTCGCTGTCAGCCAGCACCTTCATGATCTCGTGAGGGAAGCGGTTCTCCCTGTCGAGCTCCTCCCTGACGGGCCTGATGTGCTTCGCCGCTATCTCCGCACAGAGCTCCCGTATCGCCCTGATGTCCTCCGACAGAAAGTAGTCCATCATGCCCTCCTCTGAAACGGCCGAGCGCATCCCTGGCCGCGGCCGACTGCGCCTGCCTCTTGGTCGCTCCACTGCCCGAGCCGGCCTCGCGTCCCGCGAGGGAGACCCGCGCCTCGAACACCGGGTCGTGATCTGGCCCGCCGCTTCGTACGACCCTGTAGACGGGCGGCTCCATGCCGCGGGCCTGGCACATCTCCTGGAGACCGCTCCTCGGGTCGGCCCCGGGGTCCGACCCGCCCTCGAGCAACGGGACCAATATGGCCTTCCTGATGACGGCCCGTGCAGTGTCCAGGCCGGCGTCGAGATAGACCGCCCCGCAGACGGACTCCACGACGTCCGATATCACCGAGCCGGAGGGGCGGGGCATCCCTCCGCCCGCCACCACGGCTCCGTCGAGCCCGAGCCTGCGCCCCGCCGACGCCAGCGCCCTCGAGGATACCAGCGACCGCTTCCTGCGGGTCAGCCGGCCCTCGTCCTCGAGGGGATGCTCCTCGAGGAGCAGCTCGCGCGCAAGCAGCTCGAGCACCGCGTCGCCGAGGAACTCGAGGAGCTCGTAATCCTCACCACCCGTGGAGCGGTGCGTCAGGGCCCTCCGGATCAGCGCGCGGTTCCCGAAGCTGTATCCGATCGACGCCTCCGCCGCCCTGACGGCGGTGGAGGCGTCCATGGACGATGTCTGCACTATATGCGGCCGACCGCCAGGGTGACGTTGTGCCCGCCGAAGCCGAAGGAGTTGCTCAGGGCATGGTCAACCCGGGCCTTGCGCGCCTCGCCCGGCACGTAGTCCAGGTCGCAGGCCGGATCGGGGTTCTCGAGGGTCGCCGTCGGAGGCACGACCCCGTCACGCATGGCCAGGACGCAGAAGATCAGCTCTATCGCGCCCGCGGCGCCCAGCATGTGGCCGGTGACCGACTTGGTCGAGGAGATCATCACCCTGCGGGCGTGGTCCTCCCCGAGGGCGGCCTTGATGGCCATCGTCTCGCCGGCGTCGTTGAGCTCGGTCGAAGTACCGTGCGCGTTGATGTAGTCGACGTCCGCAGGCGTGATGCCCGCGTCCTCCATCGCCAGGATCATGGCCCTGGCCGACCCCTCGCCGCCTTCGGCGGGTGCCGTTATGTGGAAGGCGTCGCAGGTCATCCCCGCTCCCAGCATCTCGGCCAGGATCGGCGCGCCTCGCTTCACGGCGAACTCGTAGTCCTCGAGCACGACGACCGAGGCGCCCTCGGACATGACGAACCCGTCGCGGTCCCTGTCGAAGGGCCTGGAGGCGGTGAGGGGGTCGTCGTTCCTCGTGGACAGCGCCTTGAGTGAGCAGAATCCCCCGAGCCCCATCATGGTGATGGGGGCTTCGGCCCCTCCGGCCAGTATCGCGTCGGCCCTGCCCAGTCTGATGGCGTCCATGGCGGCCGCTATGGCGTGCCCGCTCGTGGCGCACGCAGTCACGGTGGCATAGTTGATGCCCTTCGCGTTCAGCTCGATGGCGACGCGCCCGCTGGCCATGTTGCCTATCATCATGGGGCAGAAGAAGGGGCTTATCCGGTCGACGCCCTTCTCGAGGGCCTTGCTGTGCTCGGTTTCGAGGGTTCCGAGACCCCCGATGCCCGTACCGATGATCACACCCAGCCTGTTCGGATCGATCGCCCCTCCGCCGAGCCCGGCTGAGGCGAAGGCCTCGTTGGCCGCAACGATGGCGAACTGCGTGTACCTGTCGGAACGCGCCGCCAGCTTGCGGTCGAGGAACTTCTCGGCCTCGTATCCGTGCACCTCTCCCGCGATGCGGGTGGTGTAGGGGGCCGGATCGAGCAGTGTGATGGCCCCTATGCCGCTTCTGCCGGCAACCGTGTTCGACCAGCACTCCGCGACATCGAGCCCGACGGGGCTGATCGCTCCCATGCCGGTGATGACAACCCGCCTCTTCACTTCACCCGTCCTTGTGCAGTAAGTGACGGCCGGAGCGGCGGGGCCGCTATTCCTCTACCCCGTGGGCCTTGAGGTACTTTATCACGTCGCCGACGCTCTTGAGGGACGAGGAGTCCTCGTCGGAAATCTTGAGCTTGAAGGAGTCCTCGAAATCCATCATCAGCTCGACGAGGTCGAGGGAGTCGGCGCCGAGGTCCGTCTGGAAGCTGGCCTCGGGGGTGACCTCCTCGGACCTGACGCCCAGCTTGTTTACGATGATCTCCGTGACACGATTCTCGAGGGACATGTGTCTCTCCTCTCAGGTTGACAATCCGCCGTCCACCGGTATCACTGTTCCGTTCAGATAGCAGGATGCGTCGCCCAGCAGGAACGCCGCCAGCTCGGCCACATCCTCGGGCCTGCCCATCCTCCCCAGGGGGATCCTCTCGGCATAGCCCCTGCGAACCTCCTCGGGGAGGTTCAGGGT
>CAZMAT010000009.1:38847-90494 GCA_964564435.1 uncultured bacterium | reverse complement strand
CGAAAGCCTCCTCCGCAAACATGCTGGCGACGCCTTCATTTCCGCAGACGCGGAAATGAAGGATCTGAAACCAGGAATCGGCCGGTCAGTCCCAGTCGGGGGGCAGGACCGGCTGCGATACCTCCGAGGCTGAATAGGTGACGCGCGAGCGGCAGTTGCCCGCCCAGACCAGGTAGGCGTCGGGGCACAGCGTCGCGATTCGCTCCATCATGTCGTCGATCCCCTCGTCGTTCGTCCAGAGAGGACCCACGTAGGCCAGCCAGGCCTCGGCGCCGGACAGGGATGCCCAGTCGGGAATCCAGGTGACACCTGTCGGGTACTCCCAGCCGTACTCCGAGCTGCCGGCCAGTTCTGACAACCCTTCGGCACGGGCTGCGGCGTCGCTCTCGGAGCCGAACACTCCGCAGGCTGCGATCATGCCGAGGGGCGGTTTCATCACGAACTGCGCATCCGTAGCGGGCAGATGCACCGTGTCACCCTCGCCATGGCCCGCGCCGGGGAACCGCCCATCCTGGCCAACCCTCGCCACCCAGGCGCAGGCGAGCGACGAGTCGGCGTCGGGAACCCTCGCGCTGCCCGATAGGATCACCGTCCCGTCGGGCGCGGCATCGACCGAGCAGATCCATAGATCCTGAACGCCCTCGTACAGCCTGGCCCACTCGACCGCTCCCGAGGCGTCGAGCCTGCAGACGGCGGGCAGAACCGTATTCCCGTCGCCTCCCTCGCCTTCCAGCTCGGCGTAGAAACCGCATATCGTGAGGCTCCCGTCGGGGTCTTCGGCCATGTCGGCCACTCCGGACAGGAACTGCGGCAGGGTCGTCTCCCAGGTCGTGTTGAAATCGCGGTCGAGGCAGGCCACCCAGGGGGAGCCGTACAGGGCGCCCGCTAGCAGGATCCTGTCCCCTGAGCATCTCAGGATCGATATGTACGATTCTGAACCTTCGGGGCCGCGATCAGCGATGCACAGCGTATCTCCCGAGGCGTTCCTCGAGACGAGCCATTCCTCGTATGAGTCCGTGCAGGCCAGCACCGTGCCTTCGGGCGCGAGGTCGAAGGCCTGGACGAAGTAATAGTTGCCCTCTGAAAGATCGAACCGTATGGCGCTGTTCCCGGCGGCGTCGCACGCGAATTCGAAGGGCAAGTCCTCCATGCTGCAGGTTCGGCCGATCACCGCGAAGGAGCCGTCCGGCAGTGCTTCCATGCCGATGGGCCAGTACGCCCTGTCGTCGTCCGCACCGATCACGGCAGCTGTCTCCGTGCCGACGCCCGGCGTGATGTGCAGCACGGCAACCTCGGCATCGACTCCGGTGGCTCTGGGCTCGGCGTAGGCGGCAAGCAGAAGCGAACCGTCGGCCAGCGGCTCGAGCCATCCGCCCGATTCGAGCTCGCGCGATACCCCGGGGATCCCTGCCTCGCCGCAGGCGTCGATCCACGTTACGTCACCAGAGCCATTCAGAACAAGGATCCAGGGATACCCGAACCAGAAGTCGCCCGCGGCGGCCGAGACAGCCAGAGCAATCGAGCCGTCGGGAAGGATCTCGGCGTCGGTGGTGCGGACAGTCATCCCCGGGCCGCCGACAGCCGTGGTGAAGAACACTTCGCGGGAGCCCCTGGAGGATGGCTGCTGCGAGAGTATCGCGAGTAGAACCGCGGAGACGATCCCGATCCCTTCCATGATCAGTGCTCCTCTCTGACAGGCCTCGACGAAGATAACCACGGGGACGATCCTGCGGCAGTCAGCACGGAAACGCGGATATGAAGGCGGGGGTATGGAATCCCTCGGCCTTGTCCCGCCCGTGCGCGGGGTACATCGTATCGGCGATGGAACGCAACGGAACGCCCTGACGGGAGGATGTCGATGCCGAACCGAACACTCCTTCGCATGTCACCGATGATCGCGGCTCTGCTCCTGGCTGCGTCCGCGGCCTTCGCCGGGCCGCCCAGGTCAACCGAGCCCGATCCGCGGCTTTTCGACGGGCGGTCGACCGAGAATCTCACCGCGGACACGCGGGTTGAGGATGAACAGGAGCCCGGGCTCACCATCGACCAGCTCTCGGGCTGCTCGGCCACCATCCTGGGCGTCTACGAGACCGCCGGAAGGTCGTCGGAAACGCAGGGCTGGATGGGGACGGCCTTCGTGGTCGGCGTGCTCGGCGATTCCCTGGTGATGGTGACGAACCGCCACTGCCTCGGGATCGACGACCTGGCTTCAGGCGGGGGGAGCGCGGGCGGCCTGTCCGAGTACGGGCTGCTGATCGAGTTCCAGTCGGGCAAGATGGCGCCGGTGAGCTACTGCGGGTTCTTCAGGGGTGTCGACCTGGCCGTGCTCGTGGTGCCTTCGGCGGGGCTGACCGCGGGGCGCGACTACACCATAGTCCCCATCTATGAAGGTGACGATCTCGGCGTCGGCGACGAGGTCGCCGCTTCGGGTTCGCCAGCCGACGACTACACCTACTACCAGGGCACCGTCACCTTCGGGCGCATCAGCGCCTTCCGCGATCTGGAAGGGATCCCGGTGATCCAGCTCGATGCGGCCCTCAACCACGGCAACAGCGGCGGTCCTCTCATGGTAGAGCGCGACGGCCTCTACTACTGCATCGGCGTGAACACCTGGGGCACCAGCGACGAGACCATCGAAGGGATAGGGTTCGCCATCGACCTGAGCCGCACCGGCGAGGTGACGAACCTCGACGACATGGTTCTATACGCGGCCGACATCCAGGGATTCCGCAGCGCCCTCGCGGACGCGGTGGCGGGCCCGGCGGCCGGCCGGGGCACCAGGGTCGGCGGAGGCGAAGGCACGGGAGGCGATGGCGCTACCGGCGGCCAGGGCCACCGGGTGGGCGATCCAGGCACCTCAGGCGGCTCCTCTGGCGGCACCACCGGAGGCTCGGGCGGAACCACGGGCGGCGTCGGGCACCGCGTGAGGTGAGCCCGGACCGCTTCTGACTTCCGGCGCCAGCTACTCTGCTTTCGACCTGAATCCGACGCCATTTAAAATCCGCCCTCGCATTCTATCGACCTCGATCGACTTCGATGAGCGGTCGGCTTCGCTCGATCTGGCCTATTCAGTCGCCGGGTACTTCGGTCTGTCCACGACGGATGCGGTTTCAATCGCCCACGAAGTCGGAGTCTCGGTTGCGGAATGGAGAACTGCTGCTTCGGCACTGGGTATCCAGAGAGCAAAATGGATCGGATGGCCTCGGCCTTCGAACATGCCGACCTCGAGAAAGCCCTCTCCAGTTCCTGACCCGACAGTCGTCTTTACTCGCCTCGATGCACGCCACTCCCTGCTCTCGCCATGCAGCATGATATTGTCGCTGAGATCGGGGCCGAGCAGGCACCAATCGCTGCCAATCGAGAGTCTATTGAGTGTTTCGAGAAGAAGCTCCATGCCGTACTTGCATGTATCTGGGGAGAGGGAGAGAGTCGATATCGCCTGTAGCATTAAGGAGGTTCCAGTGAGACGCAATCAGTTGCCTTTCGGTGCGTCAATACTACCTCTCTTGATCTTCATCTGCGTTTCTTGTGGAAAGCAGAACTCACCTCCAGTGATTGACTCCGTTACATATCTTGGCGCGCTTGAAGCAGGAGAAACCATCACGCTCAGATGTAGCGCGGTAGACCCGGATGGCGGAAGCCTTAACTACAGTTGGACAAGCGATGACGGATATCTGCTCGAAAACGGAAAGAGTTCGGCTGACCTCCAGCTTCCAGAGTACTCCGGCACGATAACAGCAAGTGTGTCTGTGACAGATAGTCTTGGAGCGCTTGATACAGCTTCGAAAACGCTGATTATCACTCCGAGCACTGAACCAGTATGGAGCTGGTCAGGGAGAATTGAAGCATCACAATACCAGTATTGCCCCGTTCAACTTAACGCTGGATGGATACTGCAGGGGCATTTTCAAGTTGAACTGAATGATATCGGTTTTGCTGTAATGAGTGAAGCAGATTACACCACCTGGTCAAGAAATCCGACAGAAGTCTTCCCTGGCGGTGCATTGGTGAAGTTCAGCAGGTCCCAGGGAACCGACTTTCAAGCAAGCATTCAAACAGATGGAACGTACTACTTTGTGCTCAACAATGGATACAGCCTTTTCACGCCAAAGAGTGTATCCGTCGAAGCTGAACAAGTCACTCCCTGAAAAAGGGAAATGACTTTTCATCTAGAGAGGAGCATACGTGAAAAAGAAGGATGCTAGTCTCCTTGTCCCATTGATTCTCATCTGTCTGAGCAGCCCCACTTGTATTGCTGGCGTCTGCCCAGCTACCGGTCAGGATCTCTTTGATGGATTGTGTTATATTCACATCCCGATCCTGCAATGGGCAACCGAAAACTACATCGTACGGATAGACGATCTGGGGCATGGTCGCTACAGATATGCAGCTTGGGATTCGGATGAGAACCAGGGGATGGAGCCGAACATCGTCCTCATCGATGGATTCGTTCATCAGGATGGATCCTGTGGCAATCACCACTACCAGTTTGACAACGAAGGCTACTCTTATATCGTAGATGTACGAATAGTCAGCGAAAACGGTGAACTGGGTGAGCTTCGAGTCTACTGCGGAGGGAAGTGCCTGCTCGCGGAACTATTTCAGTACGAGATCTTCACTCAACCGTGGTGAAAAGGCTGGAATTCAAGCTTGGGGAGCCACCATCAGCGAGTCTTTCGTTTCCTCAAGAAGAAGTGCTGGGATAGCATTGCCCGAGTCATTGCGTGGGGAGTGAGACAAAATGAGCTTCTGATTTTGGAGAAGCAATTAGAATGACTGTCGATACGAACATACTTGCTAATATTGAGTCATTCGATCCGCGTGCGTTCTTGGGTGGACCAGATGTACCGCAATCCGTATGTGACCTTGTGTTGTCGTTGGCTGTTTTCTACAATGATATCCGAGATGTAACCCATGCTACACTTCTGCTTGAAAGCGAACGACCTCAAGGAGAGTTCTCTGTTAATAAACAGAATGGCGAGTACTCTGGATTAGCGTATCATTTGTTTCGAGTTCGTCTCGGTTTGCTTCATGAGTTACTGAAGCTTCTATGTAAAGCAAAGACGACTATTGCTGATCAATCTATGATTCAGATCGTTGAACGCTTATCTAGAGAAGCACGAGAAGCATGGGAAGCGTTAGTGAATATAGCAAATGGGATTGATGTCGATCCGAGGTTCACATCAATTATCCTGATGATTCGACACAAGGTATCTTTTCACTATGACTCGAAAGCGATACAAAGAGGATTTACACGTCACTTCTGTGGTGATGAAAGAAGTGATGATTACGCCTATATCTCACGGGGAAGAAACATGGGCGAGACTCGCTACTATTTCGCTGACGCTGCGGCATACGGTTTCCTAAGAACGCTGGCAAATGACACTGAACTCACTCAGCTAGAGAGTTCGCTGCACGATTTTGGGGTACTTATTTCTGCTGCATTACTACCTCTTATCTCTCGCTTCATACAATTTCGCAAGTGCCCATTCCGTCAGTATCGCGCTGGGCGCCCGCGAGTAGTCAAGTAGTTATCTACATGCTAGGGCATGGGTCTGCTAGCCATTACAGGCATAGCTGATTGAACCTAATTGTTGAGCTACCCGATCAATGACCGGGTCGATCCCTGACGAAATAGCTATCTTCCAAGATTCGGGACGTTGAGTAGACCACCACACAATAGCTGAGGAGAGACGGGCGCCGATGACATCGAGAGATACCACCGGAGCGGTGCTCGTACTCGGCGGAGGGGTCGGGGGGATCCAGGCCGCGCTGGACCTGGCCAACTCCGGCTACAAGGTCTACCTGGTCGAGCGGAAGGGCGCCATCGGCGGCACGATGGCCGGCCTGGACAAGACGTTCCCCACCAATGACTGCTCGATGTGCATCCTGTCGCCCAAGCTCGTGGAATGCGGGCGGCATCTCAACATCGAGATCATCACGAACGCCGAGCTTCTTTCCCTGTCGGGGGAGCCGGGGGCATTCAAGGCCACTGTTCTCCAGAACCCGCGGTTCGTCTCGGTCGAGAAGTGCACGGGTTGCGGCGAGTGCGCGAAGATCTGCCCGGTGAAGACCCCCGATGCCTTCAACTCCGGCATGGGGGAGAGGAAGGCGATCTACAGGCTCTATGAGCAGGCCTATCCGCCCGCCTTCCAGATCGACCCGGCCATCTGCAAGCGCTGCGGGCTGTGCGCCAGGAAGTGCTCCGCAGGGGCGATCGACCTCGACGAGAAGCCCCTCACGCTCGAACTCTCGGTGGGTGCTGTTGTGGCATGCCCGGGCTTCGAGCCCTTCGACGCCGGGAGGCTTCCGGCGTTCGGGTACGGGGCGTTCCCCAACGTAATCACGAGCATCGCATTCGAGAGGATCCTGAGCGCATCGGGGCCGACGCGCGGGAAACTCATCAGACCATCCGACGGCCGCGAGCCGCGGAACATCGCATGGATCCAGTGCGTGGGATCTCGCGACATCCACAGGGTGGACAACGGCTACTGCTCGGCGGTGTGCTGCACGTACGCGATCAAGGAGGCCGTGGTCGCACGCGAGCACGCCTCGGGCGACCTGGGCACGACGATCTTCCTCATAGACGCCCGCACCCACGGCAAGGGCTTCGAGCGGTACTACGAGCGCGCAAGGAACGAGCACGGCGTGCGGTTCGTGCGCTCCGAGACGGGGCGCATCCTCCAGGATGCCGAGGGCGGGCTCATCCTGCGATATCCCGAGAACGGGCGGATACGCGAGGAGGTCTTCGACCTCGTGGTCCTGTCCGTGGGCATGGTGCAGAGCGACGCGAACCGCGAGATGGCCGCAAGGCTCGGAATATCCCTCGACTGCAACGGCTTCTGCGAAACCGGCACCTTCTCGCCCTCGGCCACTTCCGTGCCCGGGGTGTTCGCCGCGGGAGCCTTCACCGGCCCGAAGGACATCCCCGAGACCGTCACGGGCGCGAGCGCCGCCGCGGCAGAAGCCTCAGCCCTGCTCTCGGCCTCGCGGAACACGCTCGCTTCGGAAAAGGAGTATCCGGCCGAGATCCCCTCAAAGGGTGTCAGGCCGCGCATAGGCGTATGGGTGTGCAGTTGCGGCATCAACATCGGCAGCGTGGTGGACGTGGCGGCGGTGAGGGAGTCGGCCCGCGGGCTGCCCAACGTGGTGGTGGCCGAGGACGCCATGTTCACCTGCTCGCAGGACACCCAGCGAAAGATTCGAGAGAGCATCCGCGCGAACGGGCTCAACCGGGTTGTTGTGGCCGCCTGCACGCCCAGGACGCACGAGCCGCTCTTCCAGGAGACGCTGAGGGAGGCAGGGCTCAACCCGCACCTGTTCGAGATGGCCAACATCCGCGACCAGTGCGCGTGGGTGCACCAGGGCGAGCCGGAGAAGGCCACCGAGAAGGCAGTCGACCTCGTGGGGATGGCAGTGGCGAAGGCCAGGCTGCTCGAACCGCTGTCGCACACCGAGCTGCCCGTCGACAGGAATGCTCTGGTGATCGGAGGAGGCGTTGCGGGGATGACCTGCGCCACGATGCTCTCCGGTATGGGCTTCGGGGTGCATCTGGTGGAGAGCTCGGACGGGCTGGGCGGCAATGCCCGCGCGATGCGCACAACGCTCGACGGTTCCGATGTCGGCGCATTCCTTGCCGACCTCGAGGGGCGGGTGATCGGAGATCCGCTCATAACAGTACACATGAAGTCGCGCGTGGCGGATGTGAGCGGATTCGTTGGCAGCTTCAGGTCTACGATCCGTCACGAGGACGGCTCCGAGGCCGAGGTGGCACACGGCGCGGCCGTGATCGCATCCGGCGGCGGTACGATGGTTGCAGACGGCTTCGGCTACGGGGAAGACCCGCGCGTGATGACCCTGAGGGAGCTGGAGGAGGAGATAGGCAGGCGCGGCCAGCTCGTCTCTTCGGCAAGGAACGTGGTTCTGATCCACTGCGCAGGGTCGCGCGACGAGAAGAGGCGCTACTGCAGCCGCACATGCTGCAGCGAGTCGGTGAAGCTCTCGCTCGAACTCCTCGACATCGATCCCTCGATCAACGTGTACGTGCTCTACCGCGACATCCGCACCTACGGGATGCGCGAGGCGAAGTACACCGAGGCGCGCGAGCGCGGCGTGAGGTTCCTCAGGCACGACGAGGACAGCCGGCCTTCGGTTTCGATCGTTGACGAAGGCAGGGAGAAGCTGGTCAGGATCACGGCGGAGGATCTGGTGCTGGGCGAGACAGTGACGATAGACGCTGATGTCGTGGGTCTCGCAGCGGCAATCACACCCTCGGAGGATGCCGCCTCACTCGCGGGGCTCTTCAAGGTGCCGCTCGACGAGGACGGCTTCTTCATGGAGGCTCATGTGAAGCTGCGCCCGGTGGATTTCGCCACCGAGGGCGTGTTCGTGTGCGGCCTGGCCCACGGCCCGAAGACGATAGGCGAAAGCATCGCCCAGGCGCGTGCGGCAGCTTCCAGGGCCGCGCTGGTGCTCTCCCAGGATTCGATCGAGGCCGGGGGAACGGTGTGCGTCATCAACGCCGACAGGTGCGCGGGATGCGGCACCTGCGCGGCACTCTGCCCGTTCCGCGCCATCGAGATCGACGAGGCGGAGGGGAAGGCCGTGGTGAACGGAGCCCTGTGCAAGGGCTGCGGGCTGTGCGCATCCTCGTGCAGGTGCGGGGCTGCCGACATCCTCGGCTTCACGGACCGGGAGATCCACGCGATGATAGGCTCGGGAACCCGGAGGGTGCCGTGACGGCAACGGGCGGAAACGCAGGCTGGGAGCCCAGGATCGTGGCGTTCCTCTGCAACTGGTGCAGCTACGCCGGGGCCGACTCGGCCGGCGTTGGCAGGATGCAGTACCCCGCCTCGGTGCGCGTGATCCGCGTGCCGTGTGCGGGCCGGATCAACCCCTTCTTCATACTTTCGGCCTTCCGCAGGGGAGCCGACGGGGTTCTCGTTTCGGGCTGCCATCCCGGCGACTGCCACTACATCTCGGGGAACCTCGGCGCCAGGCGCAAGTTTGCATTGCTGGCGCGCCTGCTCGGGCATCTGGGCATCGAGGAGGGCAGGCTCCACTTCACCTGGGTGTCGGCGTCGGAGGGCGGGAGGTTCGCCGAGGTGATCGAAACAGTCACGCAGCGGGTGCGCGAGCTGGGCCCTGCCCGCCTTCGCGCAGGAGGCGACCGGTGAGCGGCGCCGATATGGCCGCGCGGATCGCCGGGGCTGCCGCAAGGCTGCTCTCGGAAGGCTCGGTCGAGGTCGTGATCGGCTTCGAACAGGGCTCGATCCCCATGCGCGCCACGCCATGCTTCATCACCGATCCTTCGGATGCCGGGCGCCTGATCTGGGGCGCATTCTGTGCCAACAACCTCGCGAAGTACCTCGAGCCGGGGCGGAAGGCCGCGATCGTGGCGAAGGGTTGCGACACCCGGGCGATGGTGGAGCTTATCAAGGAAAAGCGCCTGAAGCGCGAGGACGTTGTCGTGATCGGCGTGCCGTGCCACGGAATGGCCGACCCGCGGGCGATCGCGAGGCGCTGCCCGGGGGTCCGCGTTTCTTCTGTCGAGGAAACCGACGGCATGCTCGTGGTCCACGGCGGCCCGGAGCCCGTAGCGATACCCCTGGACGAGGTTCTTCACCGGAGCTGCCGGCTCTGTGCCGCGCGGAACCCGGTGATCTGCGACATCCCCGTGGGGGAGCCGGTTGTGGAGAGCGATCCGGGCTTTCCCGACGTCGAGGCCTTCGCATCCCTGTCTTCGCAGGAGAGGCGCGCCCGTGTGGAGGCGGAGATGGCGAAGTGCATCCGCTGCTACGCCTGCCGGAGCGCGTGCCCGCTCTGCACGTGCGCCTCGTGCTTCGCCGACGCAACGCAGCCGCAGTGGGTGGGGAGGGGTGCTCACCCCGATGACGTCATGGCATTCCATGTCATGCGTGCCATGCACCTCGCCGGGCGCTGCGTGGAGTGCGGGGCCTGTGCTCGGGCCTGCCCCACGGGCGTCGACCTCTCGATCCTCAACCGCAGACTGGCTTCTGATGTGCTGGAGCTCTTCGGCAGCAGGGCCGGCATGGACGAGGTTGCGCCGCAGCCACTCGCGGCCTACTCGATGGAAGATCCGCAGGACTTCATACTCGATCACGGGCGGAAGCAGGAATGACCGAAACGATTCCCGGCCGCGAAGCCCTCGCACGCCTGCTGGAAAGCCTGCTGGCCATGCCGGACATGACGGTGTACGCCCCCGTTGCGGAGTGCGACGGCGCTGCGTTCGGCCGTATCGGATCGGCTTCCGATGCTTTGCTCGATCATCCCGGCGTCGTCAGGCCGCCCCGGCAGGTACTCACCCCGATGACCGAGACCCTTCTTTCGATGGAACCGGGCGGAAGGGCGGAGGAGCGCGTCCCGGCCCCCGGACCGACCGTACTGTTCGGAGCCAGGCCCTGCGACGCCCGCGCCATCTCGTTCCTCGACCGGGTCTACGCCGGGGGCGACAGGATCGACCCCTACTACGCCGCCCGCAGGAAGGCGCTCACGATCGTCTCTTTAGGCTGCAGAGAACCCCGCGCGACCTGCTTCTGCACCTCCACGGGCGGCGGGCCGCTATCTACCGAGGGTTCCGACATCCTCCTGGAGCCGTCGGGGGATGGGTGGACGGTGCGGGTGGCGAGCGTCGAGGGGGGAAGGCTCGCGGATGCACTCGGGCTGGGGGCGAGTGGTGAGGAACATGGAGCGAGGGACACAGGAAGAAACATCGATGGACAGGATGGGGAGGATGTAGGTCGGGAAGGGGCGAGTGGCGAGGGGCGAAGCGCAAGCGGCGAGGGGAAGGCAAACACCGATTCCGTCGGGATCGCGCCGCATGCCGGGGAGCCCCGCGACCTGGCCGCGCTGCGCGAGCGCCTCGAGGAGGCGTTCGACGACCCGAGTTGGGAGGCTCTGACCGCCAAGTGCCTGGGCTGCGGCGCCTGCACGTTCCTATGCCCGTCGTGCCACTGCTTCGACATCGTCGATGGCGAGGAGGACGGCCGGGTCGTGCGCAGCCGCATCTGGGACTCGTGCCAGTTCACGACCTTCACGAGGCAGGCCTCCGGCCACGATCCCCGGCCCACGGGAGCCGACAGGTACAGGCACCGCCTCATGCACAAGTTCAGCTACTGCATCGAGAGCTACGGCATGCCGGGTTGCACGGGCTGCGGCAGGTGCGTAGAGGCCTGTCCGGTGAACCTCGACATCAGGCTCCTCCTCGACGCATTCGGAGGAGGGAAGTGAGCAACCCCTACGCGCCCGTCCCGATGAGGGTGGAGAAGAGCGTCACGGAGACGGACGACGGCTCGATCCGCACCATTTCGCTGTCGTTCCCCGATGGCACGGCACCGTTCGGGTTCGTGCCGGGGCAGTTCGCGGAGCTCTCAATCCTGGGAGTGGGGGAGGCCCCGTTCGGGATCGCCTCGTCGCCTACGACGCCAGACAGGCTCGATTTCACCATAGCCCGCGTGGGTACTGTCACGACCGAGCTGCACTACCTCGATCCCGGCGAGAGCGTTGGCCTGAGGGGTCCGCTGGGCAACGGCTACCCGGTAGATGCCCTGAAGGGTTGCGACCTTCTCGTGATAGGCGGCGGATTCGGCTTCTCGACCCTCAGGGCATTCACGAACTACGCCCTGCACCCCGGGAACCGCGGCGGCTTCGGCGAAATCACCGTGGTGTACGGCGCGAGGAACCCCGGGCTCCTGCTCTACCGAGACGACCTGTGCGACTGGGCGGAACGCGATGACATGCGCCTCGTGGTGACGGTGGACAGGGCCGAAGGCGGCTGGTCGGGCCTCACGGGCAACGTGCCATCGCACGTGAAGGATCTGCAGGTGGATCCTTCCAGGACTTCGGCGCTGGTCTGCGGGCCTCCGGCTATGATCCGGTACACGCTGCCGGTGCTGGCGGGTCTCGGGCTGGACCCTTCGGACATATTCCTGTCGCTCGAGATGAAGATGAAGTGCGGCATAGGCAAGTGCGGCCGGTGCGGCATCGGCGGATCGTACGTGTGCACCGACGGCCCCGTTTACAGCCTCGCACGGCTGCGCGAGCTGCCGGGGGAGTTCAGATGATAGACCTCTCGAAGGTGGACGCCGGGCTCTGGCGCGAGGTCGTGGACAGCTGCGGCGACATCAGGCACTGCTTCACCTGCAGCACCTGCGTGGCGGGATGCCCGGCCGCCGAGGCCAGCCCTCCTCTCTTCGTGCGCGACCTGGTGAGGAAGGTGCTGCTGGGCCTCTCGGAGAGCCTGCTCGAGGACGAGACCCCCTGGCTGTGCGTGACCTGCTCGGCGTGCGAGGAGATGTGCCCGATGGGCGTGAAGCCTTTCGAGGTGTGCCTCGCGGTGAGGCGCTGGCAGGCCAGGAACGACGAGTCGTTCATCCCTGCTTCGGTGGCCGAGATCTTCGAGACCGGGCACACCCAGCCGGTGGACAGGGTGCGCGAGAAGAGGCGCGCAGTGGGCCTGGACGAGGTGCCGCCCACCATCGCGAGGTTCCCCGAGATGCTCGAGCAGTTCCGCGAGATGCTGCGGGAGACCGACCTGGTGAAGAACAACGAATTCATGTTCAGGGGCTGAGGGGATGAAGTACGGCCTCTTCCTCGGGTGCAACGTGCCGGCCGTGAGGCCGGACGTCGAGCGTGCGATAAGGCTCACCATGCCGCGCCTGGGCGCGGACATGGCGGATCTGGAGGGGAGCGTATGCTGCCCGGCTTTCGGGTCGTTCCCTTCCGCAGACGAAACCGCTTCGCTGGCCGTGAGCGCCTGGAACTTCTCGATCGCCGAGGAGCTGGGCGTGCCGATGGTTACCGAGTGCGGCTCGTGTTACAGCTCGCTTCGCATGGCGCTCGAGAGGCTCCACGGCGACGATGTCCTCAGGGGGAAGGTGCAGGAGCTCCTCCGCGGGAAGGGCGGCAGGGAGTTCCGCGGGACAGCGGAGGTGAGGCACATCACCGACGTACTCTTCAACGACATCGGTTCGGAGAGGATCCGCGGGTCCCTGGAGTTCCCCCTCGGCGGGGTGTCCGCCGTTGTGCAGTACCCCTGCCATACACTCTACCCGAGCGAGATCGTGGGATTCGAGGAGTCCTCCGGGCGGCCCCGCATGCTCCGCGGTCTCGTGGAGGCGCTGGGCGCGGAGGTGCGCCCATACAGCCGCGAACTGCAGTGCTGCGGCGGGGCGGGGGGATTCGTGAAGGGCAGCTTCGCGGGCGCGTCGGAGTACGCATTCCGCAAGCTCAGGGCGCTCAGGGCAGAGACGGACGCCGACCTGATCGTGGTCTCGTGCATCACCTGCCTGGAGCACATGGACCGCATGCAGGCCGAGCTGGCGAAGAAGGACCCGGGCTACGTCCCGCTGCCCGTATTCGACTACAACCAGCTCCTGGCGGTGTGCATGGGGTTCGATCCGGCCGAGGTTGCCTCGATCTCGACCGTTCCCCGCGAAGGCATCGTTGAAAGGATCAGGGGCGCGGTCCGCTAGCGGACCCAACGCCCCTGTCGTTCGCAGATTCTACTGACTAGACGCAGCCGTCGGGCTTGGGCAGCCCGGCAATCCTGCAGGCGCCCCTCGCGGGACCCTTGGGGAACAGGCCGTAGAGCTCCTGCAGCTTGAGACCGCTCTGCTTGCAGAGGCCGCGCACCGTCGGGGCCATGTCCGATTCCTTCCAGAATCCCCTGATGTAGTTGATGACCTCCCAGTGCTTCGGCGTGAGTTCGCCCGTGCCGTCCATTTTCGCGAACTCGACCGCCACGGCTTCGCTCCAGAGCTGGGGGTCCTGCAGGAACCCGTCGCCGTCGATATGCAGCTCCAATTCCTTGACTACAATTGTCTCCATGAAGGTATCCCCTTGTTGTGGTACCGATGCCTGGATCTCTACCTCTTGATCGAGGCTATCTCGCGCACCGCCTCGATCGCCTTGTCGATCTCGTCCTCGGTGTTGAAAGGACCCACACTGAAGCGTACGGTTCCGTGGATCTTGTCCGTCCCCAGCTGGACGTGGACCTGGGGGGCGCACTGGAGCCCGGTCCGCGTTGCTATTCCGTGGTCGACGTCGAGCATCGTACCCACATCGCCGGCTTCGAAGCCCCTGATGTTGAGGCTGAGCACCGGATTCTGGTTGTCCGTGTCGTCGGCGCAGTAGGTGGTGACGCCGTCGACGGCCTGGACGCCCCTGCGGAGCTTGTCCCAGAGGGCGATCTCGTGGGCGTGGACCTTGTCCATGCCCTGTTCGAGCACCCACTTCACGCCCGCGTTCAGCCCGGCTACTCCAACGGTGTTGAGCGTTCCGGCCTCCATGCGGTAGGGGAACTCGTCGAGATGGAAGGGGTTGAGCGACCTGACGCCAGTGCCCCCGAAGATGGTACACCGGATCGGAACATTCTCGCCGACGTAGGCGCCGCCGATGCCGGTGGGACCCATCAGGCACTTGTGGCCCGTGAAGGCCAGGAGGTCGATGCACATGGCCTGGACGTCGATCGGGACGGCGCCCGCGCTCTGGCTGGCGTCGACCGCGAAGAAGATGCCGGCCTTCCTGCAGCGGCGGCCTATCTCGCCCACGGGCTGCACGGTGCCGATGATGTTGGAGGAGTGGTTCACGACTACGAGCCTGGTGTTCTTCCTGAAGGCCTTCTCGATATCGTCGGGATCGACGTAGCCCTTCGAGTCGAACGGGATCCAGGTGACCTCCACGCCGCCGTCGCGTTCGAGGTGGTTCAGCGGACGCAGCACCGAGTTGTGCTCGAGGTTGGTGGAGATGACGTGGTCGCCTTTCGAGAGCATGCCCATGATGATTCTGTTCAGGGCTTCGGTGGCGTTGTAGGAGAACGTGAGGCGGTTGGGGTCGGTGCCGTTGAAGAGACCCGTGAGCAGTTTCCTCGTGCCATGTACGATGTTCTCGGCCTCGATCGCCTTGTCGAAACCCGAACGGCCGGGGCTGACCCCGTGCGACTGGTAGAACTCCTTCATGAAGTCGTACACGACCTGCGGCTTCGGGAACGACGTCGCGGAGTTGTCGAGGTAGATCAGATCGTCCATCCACGTTCCTTCCGGGGTTGAACCGTCCGGCGCGAGCCGGTCGGGACCTGCCGGGGCATCGGCCGGTCCCGTCGCCCGACAATACAATCACGGACGCAGTTGTCCAAGCCGGTCGGCAAACCGGGTCTTCAGACCGGGGCAGCCTTATCGGGCGGGCTCGATACGGTGAAGCGGCTCATGGGCATGCGAGCGGAGCGGATGCGTCCCGTCAGGTCCAGTATTCGACGAGGGCTCTGAGGATGGCGGGCCGTTCGAAGGCGTACTCGTCCTCGGTGGAGATGTACTGGAGATATCTGCGCACGGCAGCCCTCTGTTCGGGGGAGAGAAGCGAGTACTGCCCGATCCCGTGGGAGTCGAGATGGGTCAGGTGGAAGGCCATGCCGAACTCGTAGACTCCGTCGAGGTCGGCCACCAGGAAGGCCGGGAGATGGAATCTCATGCCTTCCGCATCGAAGAAGCTGAGGCTGCTGTTGCACCTGTTGAGATCGGCCGGTCGGATGAGCCTCCAGTCGTCCCTCTCGTCATCCCGGCGGCATGCGGCGCGGGTTGCCTCGTCGTCGTACCCGTCCATGGCCTGGGCTTCCCGCAGGCCGACTCCGCCTCCCAGGCCGACGCCCGAGAACGCCCTGACTATTGCATCCCGGACGCTGTCCTGGTCGGCGTCCGGCTCAGGACCGCCTCCGTCTCCGAATACGTGAACGGCATCCTCCGGACATGCAGACATATCCATCATCCCTCCGAAACCGAACGATATCCTGACGATTTCAAGCATGGCGCGCTATGTCAAGCGCCCGTTCCCCTCCCTTTGTGCAGGCTGCGAACCGTGTGCGGACGGGATGCCGTCGTCCGGGGCGGAAGGGGTACTCGCTGCGCTATGGAATCGCCATATCCTTCCGCAGACACACCGATGGCCGTACGAAACGGACGGGAGGGGAGGGATCATGGCTGTTGCTGCGATGTCGCCCCGGGAGGCTTACGAAGCGGCGTCCCGTTCCAGCGCCCTGATAGTGGACATGAGGCCCGGGCACGAGGTCAGCTACAGGGTCTTCGACGTGCCCGAGGTGATCTGCATCCCGAGGGGCGAGATAGCCGGGAGGGCAGGGGAGCTGCCCCGGGGAAGGCTGATCATAGTCGCCGATTCGGTGGGGCTGCATTCCCGGGCGGCTGCGGAGATGCTGACATCCGACGGCCTGGGGCCTGTGGCGAGCCTCACGGGCGGCATGGTCGACTGGGAGCGCGACGGCCTGCCGGTGAGGAAGGACCCGGACTACGAACTGCACGGGCAGTGCGGCTGCAAGCTCAGGTCGAAGAAGAGCTGACCGTGCGGGCTGCGCTGCGCAGAACCTGCAGCGGACGTCGGCTGTCTCCCGATTCTAGAAGAGGGTCTTGATAGCCCCCCAGGTTTCCGAGCCTAGCCCGTTATACCAGACTGAACGGATGAAGTAGTCTCCGTGGGGGCTCGGTTCCCAGGCCGAGAAGTCGTCGCTCTGGAAGCTGTGGTCCGTCGCGCCTGCCGAATAGTCTTCGAGGATCGACGGCCAGCCGCCGCTGGACATCTCGGAGCTCATGAGCACCCAGAAGTCGTCGTTGAAGTAGACCGAAGGAGTCAGGGTGACCATGCAGGGCGCATAATGCAGGGCCGTCACCGAAGTCTGGTCGAACAGCATGGCCGGGCCGGAGGACCCCCCGTCGTAGAGCAGGCTGTAGAAGCTCGAGGTGTCCCAGGGATAGGATGAATGGTGGTAGAACCAGAGTTCCGAGTGTGTGGCGACCCAGCCCGAAAATCCGAAGTCTTCGGGATGGAACCACACTCCCCTGTAGAGCCCGGACCAGGACAGCCAGTAGGCCGTATTGTCGTCGTACGAGAGCTCTTGCTCAGCATCGGCACCCGGGACGTAGAGCGGTTGGTCGAGCAGAACGCTGCCCGCGCCGAAGGCTATCGAGGCTGCCGTCACAGTCAACAGAGCAGCATGTCTCATGGCGGCTCCCTCCAGAAGTGACACCACAACAGCATTAGCATACGAGAACCCCGGTCCGGTGCAAAGGCGGCACAGTCGAATCCGGCGATGCCGTTGCGGCGAATCGGGCTCTAGATGTCATGGATCCGGATCGACCACTGGACTTGGCAGTGCTTATATGTATATTTGCCCAACAAAGCAAGAAGGGACGGATGAAGTGACAGAGGGGAACGACGCGTACAGGCGGAGGGCTTCCATACTCTCCGCGCTCGCGAACCCTGCGCGGCTCCACATGATCGACATCCTGGCGGGCGGAGGCAGGACCGTAGGCGATCTGTCGGAAGCCGTGGGGCTCGACATCTCCACGGTGTCGAGGCACCTCGAGAAGCTGCGGAACGCCGGGCTCGTCCGAGACCGCAGGGAGGGCACCCGGGTATTCCACACCCTGGCCGCGCCCTGCGTGCTCGATTTCTTCGGCTGCCTCGAGAGGGTTCTCGGGGGAGGGGCGTGCGAGGCCACACATTGCGGCCGGGAGGCAGGGCGATGAGCCGGGAACTGAAGACCATACTCGCACTGGCCGCCCTCGTGCTGGCAGCATGGTTCCTTCCCGTCGGATCGGCCCGGTTCGACGCGTCTCTCATCGAGGCTTTCGCCATGCTCAACGAGTACGCCAGGCTCCACATACTTCTCTGCCTCGTTCCGGCCCTTTTCATAGCCGGGGCGATCGGAGTCTTCCTGAACAGGGACTCCGTAATGAGATACCTCGGTCCGGGCGCGAACAGGCTTGCGGCCTACGGCGTCGCCTCGGTGTCGGGCACCATCCTCGCAGTCTGCTCCTGCACGGTGCTCCCGATCTTTGCGGGCATCTACACCATGGGGGCGGGGCTTGGCCCTGCCGCCGCATTCCTCTACAGCGGGCCGGCCATCAACATCCTGGCCATCGTGATGACGGCGAGGGTCCTCGGGGTCGAGATCGGGGTGGCACGGGCCGTGGGAGCCGTGGTCTTCAGCATCGTGATCGGGCTCCTGATGAGCCTGTTCTTCAGGAAGTCGAAGTCCGAGATCTCGAGGACCGGCATGGCGGGAGACCATCAGGCTCCCGCGAGGCCTCTCTGGAGGACCGTGCTCTTCTTCGCCTCGATGGTGGGGATACTCGTGTTCGCCAACTGGGGGAGCCCCGAAGGGGCGGCTCCTCTCTGGGCGGCCGTGGCGCGGATAAAGTGGTGGATAGCCTCGGCATCCGCTCTGCTCCTCGCAGTGATACTCGCGGTCGACTTCGGAGCGGGCTGGAGGAAGATCGTGCTCTGGGGCACCCCCGTGGCGGTCCTTGCTGTGCTGCTGCCCGGGAAGCCCGTCTATGCCTTCACCGCAGGGGTGATCGCGGTGGGCTTCATCTCCGCCACAGGCGGGCCGCAGCTCCGCGAGTGGTTCGAAGCCACTCTCGGGTTCGCGCGGCAGATAATCCCCCTCCTCCTGGGAGGCGTGCTGGTCGCGGGGTTCCTGCTCGGGCGTCCCGGCCACGAAGCCATGATCCCCTCATCCTGGATCGCCGGTCTCGTGGGGGGGAACTCGTTCCAGGCCAATCTGTTCGCCTCGGCTTCGGGGGTGCTGATGTACTTCGCCACGCTGACGGAGGTTCCGATACTCCAGGGGCTCATGGGATCGGGGATGGGAAGCGGCCCGGCACTCGCACTGCTCCTCGCCGGCCCCGCGCTCTCGCTGCCGAGCATGCTCGTGCTCAGGAGCATCATGGGCCTCGGGAAGACGATGGTCTTTGTTGCGCTGGTGGTCGTGCTCTCGACGGTCACCGGCCTGATCTACGGCTCGATCGCGGGCTGACGGGAGGCATGTCATGAAGATCCAGGTGCTGGGAACGGGGTGCCCGAAGTGCATGAAGCTCGAGGAGCATGTGCGCGAGGCCGTAGCGCGCGCAGGGATTTCAGATGCATCGGTCGAGAAGGTGAAGGACCTGAAGGAGATCATGGCCTTCGGCGTGATGATGACCCCCGCGCTGGCCGTCGACGGCGAGGTGCTGGTGACGGGCAGGGTGCCGGGGGTCGACGAGCTCGTGTCGATGCTCGCCGGAAGAAGATAGAAGACAACATGAAGGCTGGTTGAAGTGAAGACGATCGGCAGAATTGCGATCCTGACCGCGGCAGCCGGCCTGGCGACGGCGGCCGTGCTGACCCGTGAAGACGACAAGGGTCCGGAAACGACGCCGGAATCGGTCACGACACCCCTTCCGAGGGTGATCGACCTCGGGTCGCAGATGTGCATCCCGTGCCAGACCATGATGACCGAACTCGACAGGCTCGGTGAGATGACCCAGGGCACGATAGAGATCGAGTTCATCGACATAAACGAGAATGCCGCGGCGGCGCAGGTGTACGGGATCCGGGTGATCCCCACCCAGGTCTTCATCTCCGAAACCGGCGAGGAGCTGTGGCGGCACGAGGGCGTGGTGTCCGCCGAGGACATGGTCGCGAAGTGGGCCGAACTGGGATATGACGTGATCCCGGAGGAGCCCGTTGAATGAGTTCCTGACAGGCCTGGGGAGGGCCGTCGAGAGCTCGGCACCGGTCATCGGGCTCGCCGCGGCACTTCTCTGGGGCGTCCTGAGCATCGTCCTGAGCCCCTGCCACCTCGCGAGCATCCCGCTCCTGGTGGGCTACATCTCGAAGGATCCGGGGGCGTCGACGAAGAAGGCCTTCAGGATCTCGGCGGCATTCGCCGGAGGAGTCTTCCTCGCGGTTGCCGCACTTGGGGCCGTCACCCTGGGCGCCGGCAGGATAGCCGGAGACACCGGCCGAACCGGCGGGATCATCCTGTCGGTGCTGATGGTCCTGTTCGGCCTCAACCTCATGGAGGTCTTCACCATCCCGGCCCCTGCCGCATCGAAGCCCGGCAGGTCGCGATCCGGACCCGCCGGTGCCGTCCTGTACGGCCTCGTCTTCGGCGCGGCTGCGGGACCCTGCACCTTCGCCTTCATCGCTCCGCTGCTGGGGGTTGTCCTTGCGGCTCAGGCATCCCGGCCCGCATTCGCCGCGGGGATGATGGGAGCCTTCGCAGCAGGCCACTGCGGAGTCATACTCCTTGCCGGAACCTTCTCGGGAACCGTCTGCAAGCTGCTGAAGTGGAACGAGAAGTCGGGCAGGCTGACGGTGCTGCGGCGCATCGCCGGCGCGCTGGTGATCCTTGCCGGCATCTATCTTCTCCGGAAGGCGCTGTGACATCGCCACCCTCGTCCTGCTCTTCAGCTTCAAGGGCGCGACTATCCTGGCAAATCCGCTGACGATCCTGTGGATAGCCATCCCACTCTTTATCCAGACGAACCTGATCTTCTGGATCGGCTACCGGCTGGCGAGGCTGCTGAAGCTGCGGTACGGGGATGCCGCGCCCGCGGCGATGATCGGAGCCTCGAACCATTTCGAGGTCGCCATAGCCACCGCGACGATGCTCTTCGGCCTGTCGTCCGGCGCGGCCCTCGCCACGGTGGTCGGAGTGCTCATCGAGGTGCCCGTCATGCTGATGCTCGTGCGTATCTGCCTCAGGACCAGGGGCTGGTTCGACGCCCTGTAAACGCAGCCCCGGCTGCGACCCGAGGGTCCGAACCCGTCTGACGACTGATGGATCCTTGCCCGCACAGTTGACGCCGATGGCGGACCGCCCGATTCTATGGAAGGTTTCCGCTAATGAAGGGGGTCATCGTGAGGTTCGTGCTTGTGCTCCTGTTCGCTGCCGCCCTGTCATTCGCCGACAGGACCGGCGTGCCCGGATACAATGAGCCGGCCGGGGTCCGTGGGACCTACACGGTCGTCGGGACCTACTCGCCGGGCCTGTCCAGCAGCTATGGCCTTGCCATACAGAGCGACGTCGAAAACAGCATCTGGATCGCCAACTACAGCACACTGCTGAACAACGAGTTCGACATGGCCACAGGCGGAGCCACAGGCACGACCTGGGCCATCTCCAGCGGCGTCGATCCCGACGATCAGGGCTACTGCGAGTACACCTCCACCCCCAGCCAGTTCTTCTTCGGACACTGGGCCTCTTCCATGATCGCCGTATACGACGCTTCTGACACGCAGCCCACGGCATGGCACAAGCTCAACCTCTCGGGACCAGCCGCCTGGGGGCATGTGTGTGGAGTCGACGCCGGACACGGCAACATCTATGCCTCCGACTTCTTCACCGACCAGATCGCCTGGGCGCCATACACCGGCGTCGAAACCTCCGTCACATGGACAACGGCCTCGTTCGCCACGGTATCCGGCATGTCGGTCTATGGCGACTATCTCTTCGTCTGCACGCAGAATCCGGGCGTCGACAACATCTTCATCTTCCAGTTGAACGCCGACGGGAGCCCCGACATGACTCCGGTGTGGTCGTGCATATTCACCGAGGATGCAGATGGTCCCAACGGCGGGATCGACTTCGACGGGGAATACCTCTGGGTCTATCCGCAGAACGGGAACCTCTTCAAGCTCGAGATCGACTTCGAGCTCGGGCTCCAGAGCGACACATGGGGGTCCATCAAGACGACTCTCTAGGCTGCTGCTAAGCTGGCTGCAGGGCGCCGGAGCCTGGTTCCGGCGCCCTTTGACTCGCGCTATCGATACACATATCATCCCGAAACCGCGGTCGGTCCTCCTCGCGAGCGTTTCCGCCCGTCATGGAGGATCGACTGTCATTACATTCCTCGGAGGTCGACCATGTTCCTTCGCGGTCTTCTGCTCTCTCTGGCCCTGCTCGCTTTTCTGCCCCTCTCCTCTGTAGCAGCCGACGCAGTCCCGGCCACAGTGGCAGGCTTCGTCCACGGCCTGGCCGACATGGTCTCCGTTTCCGCGGCAGGCTCCTTCGTCAGCACCCAGCCGCTCGTCCAGCCCTTCGCCGACCAGATCGACCAGAACCAGCCGAACCCGGGCTGCTACATGGCCGCCTTCAGCCAGACCTGCCTGGCCCAGTCATTCCAGCAGACCCACGACAACATCTCCGGGGCCGGCATAATGCTGTACTCGGGCGTCGGCACCAGTGACAACGTGACCCTCCAGGTCTGGACCAACCTTCCCAACGCGGGCGGCACGATGCTTGCCGAAGCCAGCGCCACGGGCACCGCCGGCAGCTGGGTCGACGTCTTCTGGGCGGGCGTTCCCTTGACTCCGGGAACCACCTACTTCCTCGTCTTCACAGGGAACACGAGCCTCGGCGTCTATGGCGACACCGCGAATCCGTATCCCTTCGGCTGCGTCTACGCGAACGACGGATACGGGCAGTTCGCAAGCTATGACTACACCTTCCGCACCTACTATGACGACGCGCTCAGCCTGGACAGGACCACCTGGGCAGAGGTGAAGTCGGCCTTCTAGACCAGGAACCCGGTTGTGATCCCCCGGCGGGGCGGCCCGTGCCGTCCCGCCGCTTTGTCTGCGTGTCTACGTGTCCTTGACCCGTCATCGCATCCCCGCAATTGTATTCTTGTGCAGACAGACTGGAGGGATCGCGATGGGCAGGCTTTCCCCCATTCCTCTTCTTCTTTCCTCCACTCTCTCCTTCTCCGGTTCGGCTTCCCAGACCGGCTGGTCGGGCGGCCCGGGCACCCCCGGACCTGTCGGGGGATGGTACGATTCCTTCAAAGAAGAGATCGCCGCCGACTGGTGGGGGTCGCCAGGTTCTCTTCTCCTCGGCCACGGGAGACAGTACGACATCGGATCGGGCTGCTGCCAGATTGGGGCTGCCGATTTCGACGGAGACGGAGACCTTGATGCGGCAGCCTCCTGCAACTGGATCAACGCGGTGGTATGGTGGGAGAATCTGTCCGGGGGTACCGGCTGGACGGAGCATATGATAGCCGGGTGCATCGAACCGGAGGGCCTCACGGTCGGCGATTTCGATTCCGACGGTGACTGCGACGTCGCGGCAGCCTCAGAGACCGGCAACAGCTACTGGTACGAGAATTCATCGGGCGGGTCGGCATGGACCATTCATGGACTGGCGAACACCGGATCCAGCATCAGGACGCTCGACGCTGGAGATGTCGACGGCGACGGTGATATCGATATCCAGACATGCATCGGGCTCTCCGATGACGTTGTCTATTGGCAGAACACCGGCCAGGGCATGGAATGGTCGAGGTATACCGTCGACCCGGATTTCGATGGGGCATGGGCTTCAGTTCTCGCCGACATCGACGGCGACGGGGATCTCGACATCGCGGCCACCCGGCGCTCCTACACGTACGAGAACGGAGAGATCCACTGGTGGGAGAACAGCAACGGTTCGGGCACCTCGTGGAGCGAGCATGTCGTTGATGCGACGTATATCGATCCCAGGAGCATCACAGCCGGAGATGTAGACGGGGACGGTGACATCGACCTGGCGAGCACCTCCTTCAACTTTTACAATGGACTCATCACCTGGTGGGCCAATGCAGACGGTTCGGGGGAATCCTGGTACGAACACACGATATGCACCGGGTTCAACTACGCCCACTCGGTCACCCTGTCCGATCTCGACGGGGACGGTGACTGCGATGTGGCTGGAGCCTCCATCGCCCCGACGAACGATGTCGTCTGGTGGAGGAACCTGAGTGGTGCAGGGACGACATGGGAGCCCGCATGGCTAGTGACGGACATGACGGAGGCCCGGACCACCCTGGCTGCCGACTTCACCTCGGATGGGCGCGATGACCTCATGGCAGCCGGCTCGGAGAACTCGGTGATCTGGGACATGACGGGACGCTCTTCGAGCGGAAGCCTGACGTCGTCCATCCTGGACGCCGGATGGCCCGGTAATAACTGGGTTTCCATCTCATGGACGGGAGACAAGCCCGCGGGAACCAGCATCGGATTCCAGGTAAGGGCGACGGACGAACCCTATTCTCCTGAAACCTGGTCCGATACGCTCTGGAGTCCGTCCTCCCTGGTCGGCGTAGTGCCCCAGGGAACGAGGTATTTCCAGTACAGGATCGTGATGACGTCAAACTCCCTGCCACAGGTCACTCCCGTCCTCTTCGACGTCCAGGTGACCTGGAATCCCCTTGGTATAGGTCAGGAGGAGCAGGCTGGCATCGCCTTCGACCCTGTTTCGCCCAATCCCGCGCACGGCCGTGCATTCCTGTCCTTCGAACTCCCCGCCACTGGAACGGTGGAGTTCGACGTGTTCGACTCCTCGGGGAGGCTTGTGACCTCTCACGGGCCGCGGGAGTACGCGCGGGGCGGCAGCACCGTCGGGATCGGGGATCTTCCTCCGGGAGTCTACTCGGTCGTGATGGTGACGGGGGATTTCAGGGCGTCCCGGCGCTTCGTGATCATCGACTAGACACTTGACTTGCCCTCCCTCCGGCGAGATGAATTGCATCCGTAATCCATGGAGGGAGGTCCGTGTTGTCTTTCGCACTGCTCGTGTCCGCGATGATTTCCTTCGGCGTCCCCGGAACACCCGAGGTGCCCGAGGTTCCTGACGTCCCCGAAATGCCCGAGATCGACGTGCCAGGGGTGGCTCTGCTCGAGGAGATGGCTACCGAGCTCGACGGCATCGGCGTCTCGGTCGCCGACCTCGAGACGCTGCTGCCCGAGCTGGCGGCGATAGACGAGGCCGCAGCGAAGCTGCGCGAGCTCAACGACCTCGATCCCGAGGTCGCCTCGATCCTCGAGGAGCTCGAGGTCTACCGCGCCGAGGCCGTCACCGCCCGCGACAGGATCGTCGAGGTCCGCGAGTCCATCACGGCCACGATGGACGAAGTCAGGGGCGAGGTCGACGCAGTCCGCGCCGAGATCGACGACTTCGTAGCAGCGGTTCCCGGCATCAACTGAAGCAGTAGTTCGTCGTGAAGAGGCCCTCCGGCGCGGCCGGAGGGCCTCTTCGCATGGCAATACCGGTCAGTCGAGCAGCACGAACTCCCCGGTGACGATCCTGCCGCCCGGCAGGTTCGCAACTGCCCTGTAGGCTCCTGCCGGGCACCGGCTGCCGTCGGCCTGAAGGCCGTCCCACGACACCACGCATGCACCGCTGTCGACGGGCTGCCCCTGGAGCCTGGTCAAGAGCCTGCCGCAGCTGTCGTATATGTCGACGAGGGGAGTGCCGGGCGCTTCGACGGCGAATGCGAGATCCACCGAACCGCACGAGGGGTTGGGAAGCACGCGCAGCATGGCCCCGGCATCCGGCCCGTCCTCCACGGAAGTCTCAGGATGGACGACGATGCAGGTCACGGATGCCGGCTGGAACGTCCAGCCCATGCCCGATGCGCCGCAGGGGAAGGAGCCCTGGTACTGGATGCCGGTGGTGCCGTTCCAGGGAGCCTCGAGCGGCGCGTCGCAGGTGATGGACCAAGCCTCGAACGAGGCCCCGGGGACCCATCCATTGATCTCGACCGAGGCTTCCACGGGCTCGTTAAGGTCGCGGTTAACGGCCATGATCGACACCGAGCCGTCTCCCGTCAGGCTGCTCCAGGCCTCTAGCCCGTACCCCATCGCAGCCGCGCAGTCGGTTTCGACCAGGGTCCCCCCGAAGCGCTCGGAGTAGAGCCTCAGCACATGGGCGCCCATCCTGGCCGAGAGGGTGTCCGTCCTTATCTGCCCGAAAAGAGGGAACTCGCCTTCCGAGCCCTCGGCTATGGAGTAGACGGCAGCGGCCGGGGCGCCCGCGCGGGCGAGGTGGCCGATGCAGTCGGCCACCACCAGGCCGTCGAGGTAGTTCCACCACGCAGCGTCATCCGTCATCACCGCGACGTTGTACTCCATGATCCACAGGGGGGTGCCTGCGCATCCCGGCACTGCGTCGAGGGCGGCCCTGATCTGCGCGTAGCGGGCCTCGAGCGGGATCGACGAGCTGTCGGGGCTCCAGAGCAGGTCATGGTACATCGTGCTGTCGGACTCCCAGACCCAGACGGGGTAGTAGTGGGCGTCCATCCAGTCGACGGATGATGCATTCGGCCCCATGACCGGCCCGATCCACGACAGATCACCCGAGAGGGAGAGGCCCCCGATCTCGATGGGGATGGGCGAGGCGGCCCTCATCGCGCCGGCGTACTCGCCGACGAGATCGGAGAACTGGCCGGGCGTGCAGAACACCGAATCGGTCCAGCCCCAGCTCTCGAACGGGATCCCGAAGTGCCTGTAGAAGGTCATCGTGCCGAACGGTGTCGGATAAGTGCCACCGGCTATGTCCGGCTCGTTCCCGATGCACCAGAGCGTCACGTCATAGGGCTCCGGGTGGCCGCGCTGCGCGCGCAGCGCACCCATCGGGGTCCCGGTTCCTCCGTTGCAGTATTCGACGAGCCTTGCAGCCTTGGCGGGGTCGTCGATCTGGTGGTTGACGGTCAGCACGGGCTCGGCGCCGGCCTCCTCCGTGAACTGCAGGATGTCGTCAATGCTGCACGGTGATGGGACGACGACGATGCCCGACCCGAAGTAGTCGACGTATGAGGCGCCCTCGTAGTCGAAGCCCTCCCAGTCCCAGTACTCGGCCGCGATGCCGCCCCAGCGCAGCAGCGGGACGCCCGTCTGCGCGACGAGGGCCGGGAGCCCGGGGAGGGATACGTCCTGCGTGATCTCGTCGCCGGAGGAGAGGAGCTCGTCGGGAACCCATCCCGCCCACTGTGCCGGATAGACGTCCATGGTGACGGACTGCGCGAGCATGACAACCGGAATCAACAGATCCATTGCTCACCCCGTCGGGAATATCGATCGCTGTTCTTCATGGTGCCAGCTTTTTAGCTTGCCTTGCTTCAGGTGAATAGGTGTCCTATCATCGATCATTGGTCGGTTTGCATGAAGCTCTCAAGGCAGGGGGTCGCCATGAGAACAGCATCAACCATCTGCATCCCGCTTCTGTTCCTGGCTGTACCGGCATTCGCCGATTCGGCAACCCAGACGTCATGGAACGGAGGCCCGGGTGAACCGGGGCCGGTGGGTACATGGGATGACACCTTCTCGGCCTGTTCGCCGGAATGCCTGTATCAGTCAGGATACGCCAGCCTTCGCCAGCTGACGGAGCATGCCGTCATCCCGAGCAACGCAGGGTTCGGCGCGGCCGTTGTATGCGATCTGGACGGCGACGGCGACAACGATCTCATACACGGCCTGGGTGACATCTACAACGATCATCTCTACTGGTTCGAGAACGACGGCTCGGGCACGGTATGGGAGAGTCACTATCTCTCTCCTCATTCGATGTCTGATGACCTGATCTGCTCCGACCTGGACGGCGACGGTGACCAGGACATCCTCTACACCGGCGGCGAGGGTTCCACCTACTACTTCTTCTGGCTGGAGAACGAGGACGGACAGGGCGGTTCATGGTCGGAACACGATTTTCCCGACTCAGTCCCCTCCATGTCCAGGTTCGCAACGGTCGACATCGAACCGGACGGCGATCAGGACGTCGTCCTCTTCGGCAGCTCGGCCGGTCCGGTCTTCATCGCTCTCAATCTCGACGGGTCGGGGCTGGACTGGGGTCTGGATACGCTGATCACGGCGGGCTGCCTCGGCGGTTCGTTCGGGGACATCGATGGGGACGGCGATTCCGACTTTGCGAGCGCTACATATGGGAGCCTGTCCTGGTACGATAACGACGACTCCGGAACATGGGACATGACTACGGTATCTGACGATATCGACCCGGAGAGGGTCGAGATCCTTGATGTAGACGGCGACGGCGACATGGATCTCGTCTCACACTACATCCTTGCCGACGACATGCTCTGGTTCGAGAACCTTGACGGCCAGGGAGCTTCCTGGCTGAATCACCTGATCTATGGACTTCTGGACATGCCTTCATCGATCGCCGCCGCAGACTTCGACGGAGACGGAGACGGCGATGCGGTCGGCGGTTCCCGCCAGATGTCGCTCGAAGAAGGCAGCGTAATAATGCGGAACGACGGCTCCTCCTGGCATGCCTTCAAAGTCCAGCCGACTGGCGTGGCATTCGTGAGCGCGGGAGACATGGACTCGGACGGCATCGAGGATGCGCTCGTCAGCGATCTGTACGAGGGCTCGCTGAAGTGGTTCCGACTGCTCGGCTGCCCCGCCGAGGCCTGGCTCGAGTCCAGCATCCTCTATATCGGCTGCGATCCGGACTGGACAGGCATCACCTGGACGGCCAACACCCCATCCGGCACGTCCATCTCCTTCCAGGTGAGATCCTCCGACGATTTCACAGACATGGGGGAGTGGTCCGGTCCGATCGCGACCCCGGGCAGCCTCACCGGCATTCTCGAGGACTGCGACAGCTACGTGCAGTACAGGGCAATACTCTCCAGGACGGTCTCCGGCGTCGTCCCCGTCCTCTATGACGTCACGATATCGTGGAACAGCCTCGGGGTTTCCGGAGAGGCGCCTCCCGCAGGGCTCGAACTCAGGGCGGTGTCTCCGAATCCTTCATCAGGGACGATGTCGGTCGAGTTCGGGCTCCCGGAGGGAGGCAGGGCGGACGTGGCCATCCTCGACCTGGCAGGGAGGATTGTAGCTTCCGAAACAGGATCGGGGTACGCTCCGGGCTGGCACTCAGTGACGTTCGTCGATCTCGTTCCGGGTGTATACCACGCCGTCGTGCGGGCCTGCGGCAGCTCCGAGGCCGTGCGCTTCACCGTGCTGGAGTAGACGGGGGCTGGGCGCAGATCCGGACTGCCCGGGGTTTTCAGATTGGGGTGAGCCATGAGAGCAGTGATGCTGGCGTTCATGGTCCCAGTTGTCGTCTCTGCCGACTTCGCTACACAGACCGACTGGTCGGGGGGAGCGGGGTTTGCCGGTCCGACGGGTTCCTGGACGGGCGGGTTTTCGGCCAGCGACGGGATCGACTGGGTCAACGTGCCGGGATCGATATCGCTTAATTGCGGGATGTACCGGATCGATGACGGCTCCGCTGCACCCGCACGCGGTATCTGCGCTGCAGACATCGACGGTGATGGCGACGACGATCTCGTGAGGATATCGGAATCAGGGTTCTTCTGGTACGAGAACCCTGGTCTGCTTGAGCCCGGGTGGAGCGAGCATTTCATATCGTCCGTCCCGGCCGGCTTCGATGTAGGGTGTGTCGTTTCCGACGACCTGGACGGTGACGGTGACCCGGATCTCGTAGTGAGCGACTACTGGGGAGGCGCCCTGAGGCTTTACAGGAACTTCTCCCAGGGCTCATCGTGGCCTGGATTGACCATCCCGGTTGCAGCGGCGAGCCAATCGGATACGGGAGATATCGATGGCGACGGAGATATCGATATCGCATGTCACCAGGAAAACGGCGGAGACCTGTATTGGTGCGAAAACGACAACGGAGGAGGAGCGGCATGGACTCCACACCTCATATACGACTTCGGCGAGCACGGCCCGTTCGGCGTCTGCATAACGGACATCGATTCGGACGGATATAACGACATCGCCCTGACCCTCATCTGGGATGCGCACGTCGAGTGGTTCCGCAATACCCATGGCACCGGGGAGGAATGGGAGAATCACATCATCCCGAGTTCGGGGTACTTCGGATGCCCGGCATACATACAGTCCGGTGACATAGACGGTGATGACGACCCTGACCTGCTGGTGTCGTCCACGATCGGCAACTCGATGATAGGATGGTGCGAGAACCTCGATGCGAGCGGGACTTCCTGGCAATGCCACACTGTGGAGCCCGGCATGGGAGGTTACCATGTCGATCTCGTCGATCTGGATGCCGATGGAGATCTGGATGTCGTCGGAAACAGGATCAGCTCAGGGCTGGGATGCTATGTCGGGTTGTGGAGGAATCTCGACGGAGAGGGAACAGCGTGGATGAAGCATGTCATCTCCGCCGACCTGGAGTATCCCTACTGCGGGCAATACCTCGACATAGACCAGGACGGCGTGCAGGACGAAGTCGCTGTGACTTCCTTCGGCGCAGACGGTTTCGTGTGCTACGACCTGGGTGAGTACGCGGCCGCGCCGGCTACGCTCGAGTCCAGCATCCTCTACCTCGGCTGCGATCCTGACTGGGCTTCAATATCCTGGACGGCGGACACTCCCATGGGCACTCATGTCACCTTCCAGGTCCGCGCTTCCGACAACCCGGCGGAGATGGGCGCATGGTCGGGGCTCGTCGAAGAACCGTGCGGACTCGGAGGGATACTGTCAGACAGCAGCAGTTACCTGCAGTACCGCGTTATCCTGTCGACCAGCAGCATGGTTGTCGCACCAGTTCTCGAAGACGTGACGATCACCTGGAATTCGCTGGGCGTGCATGGCGAGGAACCGCCAGCATCCTTCGCAGTCCTTCCGGTGTCTCCCAATCCCGCCAGGGGAGCCCTGTCGATCACCTTCGGCGTCCCTTCAGCGGCGGCCGTGGACCTCTCGGTGTACGACCTGGCGGGGCGGGTGGTGTTCCAGACCGGGCCGATCGAGTGCCAGGCGGGTTATCACGCCATCCAGCCCGGGGAGCTTCCCCCGGGCGTCTACCTGGCGGTCGGGAGATCCGAAGGAGTCGGCAGCACCGTGCGCTTCACCGTGCTGGAGTAGGATGCGGCGAAGGCCGGGCGCGCGCCCGGCCTTCGGAGATCTCCCTCGACTCGCCCTAGGCCGCCTGGCGCCTCCTGAAGAGGCAGACTGCAGGCACGAGCAGCGAGACTATCATGCCCACCGAGGCCGCCTGCGGCGCCTTCGGTATCCCCCAGACGAAGAACAGCGTCATGCATGTCGCAAGGCCCAGGATCGAGGAGGCGAGAGCCTCGGGCTTCCCGATCCTCCTGCCCAGGATGCCCCACAGGAACGGGCCGAGGAACACCGATGCGGTGGCCCCCCATGACACGGACAGGATCGTTACGATGACCGCGGGCTGTCTCAGGGCGAGGATCATCGAAAGAGCGATGAAGAAGGCGCTCGAGATCCTGCTCAGGGTCGTGAGGCGGCGGTCGGATGCATTCCTGTTCACGAATCCGTGGTAGAAGTCCTTGGTGACGCTGGAGCTCGAGATAAGCACGAGCGAGGCCAGCGTCGACATCGAGGCGGCCAGGATCAGCAGCAGCAGGAACACGACGAAACCCGGAGGCACCACGCGCACCAGCATCTCGGGCATGAGCGAGTCGTACATGGGGGCGCCCTCGGGGCTGAAGGCCCCCGGCGCCGTGGCAGGGTTCAGGATGACTCTGGTGAGCGAGCCCGTGAAGTACGCGGTTCCGGCTATCAGCAGGGCGAAGACGGTCGAGGCGATTGTGCCCACCCTGATCGTGGCCCTGTCCTTCACGGCGTAGAACTTGATGAGGAGCTGGGGCATGGCGAAAGGAGCCACGCTCGTGAGGAAGACCAGGGAGAACAGCGGCACGGCTCCCGGAGGCCCGACGGGCGATGCCAGGCCGGGGTCGATCCCGCGAAGATTCTCGACGATCCTGTCCAGCCCTCCGCCGTAGGAGATGGAGAACCAGACCAGCACGACCACGCCCACTGTCATGATGAGCCCGAAGATCACGTCCATCATGGCCATGGACCTGTAGCCGCCCATAACCATGTAGAGCGCCGTGAACACGCCCATGAAGAGCAGCACGTAGACGTAGGGCAGGTGGAACGCCACCTCGAACAGGTAGCTCAGGCCCATGAACACGGCTGCGGTGTAGGGTATCATGAAGACGAAGATCGCAAGAGCGGTGTAGCCCTTGAAGAACGGGCTGCCGTACCTGGCCTCCAGGTATTCCGGCATCGTCCGGACGCCCAGGGCGGTGGTGGTCTCCTTTATGCGGTTGCCGAGAAGGAGCCAGACGAGCAGCGTGCCGACCAGGGTGTTGCCGACGGTCACCCAGAGGGCCGAGAGTCCGAAGTTCCAGCCTATCTTGCCGGCGAATCCGATGAAGAGGACCGCGGAGAAGTAGGCCGTGCCGTATGACAATGCTGTCATCCAGGGGCCCACCTTGCCACCGCCCAGGAGGAAGTCGTCGAACGACCTGGTCTTCCTCATGCCCATGATGCCGATGACGACGATCACGGCGGTATATAGCCCTATCGCGATGTAGTTGATCAGCATCTACGCCCCTCCGGTTGAACGCACCGAGCAAGCAGACACGAAATCGGAATATAGACCCGCACCTGTCCGGGACAATCGCGGCCGGGAGAACCAGTATCCGCTTCGGTTCCGGTGTTTCACCCCGAAACGAGGTTCCTGGGATCCCCTTCGATCACGCCGTCGAGCCTCTTCAGACTCCTGACAGCCGCCGGCAGCCCGCCCGCGAGGTTGAACACGGTCTTGAGACCGCCGCGAAGGAGTATGCTGGCCCCGAGGATCGAACGGCGGCCCGAGCCGCACATGACGAGAGTCGGCGTGGTGGGGACGAGTTCGCGGACCCTCGTCCTGAGGTCGGCCACGGGGATGTTGACAGCCTCCTTCAGGTGGAAGGCCGAGTACTCCGCGGGAGATCGGACATCCACGAGCTTCCAGCCGTCGCCGCCGTCGAGGATGGCGCCGAGTTCCCCGGGGGAGACCTGGTAGACCCTGCTGACGGGCTTGCCCGAGCGGGCCCAGGCGAACATCCCTCCGGCAAGGGTGCCTGCCACGGCATCGAGCCCGACCCTCCTCAGACAGGCCAGGGCCTCATCCACGCGGCCGGGCTGGGTCACCAGGAGGATGTTCCTCGATGGAGGCACGACCCATCCCGCCATAACGGAGAAGTTGCCGTCGAGGTCTATGGAGAGGGAGCCCGGTACGTGCATCCCTCCGAACGCGTCGTAGCTCCTGGTGTCGACCACGATGGCCCCGGCCTCGATCCTGGAGGCGAAGTCATCGGGCCCGAGCGGCGGGGCGGGGGGCAGGTCGGACAGGAGGGCGGGGCCTGCGGCGTTCACCTGACCGCACCTGAGGAAGTGATCCGGAACCGGCTGGCCGGCTCCGGCCAGCTCGGAGGCGAAGGCTCCGGCATCCATGGAGAGCAGGGGATTGGATGCCCTCTCGTAGCCGATCGTCGTCATCGGCATCGAGCCTATCGACCTGCCGCAGAGCGAGCCCGCGCCATGCGCCGCGAAAACGATGCATCCATCCGGGAGCTCCATGAGCCTCCGGATGCTGTCGTGGAGCTTCGCGGCCAGCTCCTCCGCCCTGTCGGGGAAGATGTCGGGACGCCCGGTGTCGCCTGCGAAGAGGGTGTCGCCCGTGAAGACCGCTGCCGGCTCCCCGCCCCTGGACAGGTCGGTCACGACGTAGGACAGGTGCTCCGGAGTGTGGCCCGGAGTCTCGATCACCGAGATCCTGAGCCGGTCGAGCTGGACCGTGTCGCCCTCGGCTGCAGGGATGTGGTCGAATCCGCAGCGGGCGGCGGCCGGAGCGACGATCCTGGCCCCGGTGGCCTGGGCGAGGTCGATGTGGCCCGAGATGAAGTCGGCGTGGAGATGCGTCTCGAGGATGTGCGTGATCCGGAAACCGAGCTTTGCCGCGGCTTCGGTGTAGATGCCGACGTCACGTGAAGGATCGACGACGGCGCAGCTCCTGTCACCGCCCAGGAGGTACGAGCGGTGAGCGATCCCCTCCACGAAGAAGCTGGACAGATGCATCCCGGCCCTCCCTCCGGCCGCTGTTCGCCGCCTCAGATCTCCCTGTCCGCCATCGTCAGAACGTGCGAATAGCCGTCGGTGCCGCCGCCCAGTTCGATGCCGGTCAGTACGTAGGCCTCGCCGTACTCGTCCTCGAGCCTGACGTTCCAGTTCCCGGGCATCACCCAGATCGTCAGTTCCTCGCCCGGCACGAGCACGGTGGTGCGAAGCATGTCCTCGCCCCATCCCGAAGTGGTCAGCGAGGCGTAGGCGAAGTAGATCGTGATCGAGCCGAGGCCGTTCTCGATGGTGATCGGGAGGGTCCCGTCGCCCGAGTGGACATGGCCCATATTGAAGTCCTCGAGCTTGACCAGCAGGTCGTGCCCGTTCTCGTCCAGCGGCAGGCCGGGATAATCGTACGAGTCGTCGTCCTCGTCGACGACGATGACGTCGTACGTCCCGCGGGCCATCTCGAAAGTCACGACCTCGCCGGGCTGGATCCTGCCCTCGAGGAGGTTCTGGCCCCTCTTCAGCGACGAGTCGGGAAAGGCGTAGACCGCTGTGATGTCATAGGAGCCAAGGTTGTTGGTGACGCGGAGCTCGGATCTTTGGCCGCACGCTGCAGCGAGAACGACCAGGGCGACCGGAACCAGCCGGAATCTGCTCACCGAAGCCTCCTTCCTCCAGGATTGCCGAAGATATCGGCTCGGAAGGGGCGTCAGCCAGTCCGGGAACCGTACGCGGGCGCAGGGAGTAGTTTCTTGTGATGGAGGCTCCGGGGAATTATCGTAGTGTCACCGTCGGCATTCAACATCCCGATAGACAGGAGTCGATGCATGCCCAGACTGTTGTTGGCCCTGCTCGCCGCCTCCGCCGTCGCATCGGCGGACGCCCTCTACGTCATGGAAACCGGAACGAGAGACCTGTACGCCCAGGAGTGGACCTCGGACTTCGACTTCTATTTCGTCGCCGACGGCTGGGCGCTCTGCTCGGGTGCCCCGGAAGATGCCGCGGGGCTCAGGTTCGCGACCCTGCTCGATCCATCCTTCCGCGATCCCGGCGACTACGCGGTCGTCCATGCCGCTTCGCCGCGGGGGGCCGTCTCCGCCGTCGGCATCGGGACACCTCTCTATCAGAACGGCGATGTGACGGTCGTGGAACTCTCCACCTCCCCCGCATCCCTGCCCGCCCTGCCGGGGATAAGGCTCGTGCAGCCGCTGCGTGAAACGGTGCTCCAGGCGCCCGTGGAGCTGTACATGCCCGCCCGAGACGGGGGGATGGACGGCTTCGTGGCCGACATAGTGTCGATCGTCGACGAGACCAGCTTCCAGACCACCATCCAGGACATGCAGGACTGCCTCACCCGGTATTCCAGCACCGACGGCTACGACACCGCCGCCCTGTACGTCCAGGACCGGTTCGGCGACTACGGAATCCCGGCCGAGCTGCAGTATTTCGACATGGGCTCCTACGACTGCGAGAACGTGATCGGCGAGATCCAGGGCATCGAGGATTCGACCAAGATAGTGATCATCTGCGGGCATCTCGACTCGACCTCGCCGCAGTCGACCACCAACGCGCCGGGGGCCGACGACAACGCCAGCGGTTCGGCCGCGGTGGTCGAGGCGGCCAGGGCGATGTCCGGCTTCTACTTCGCCAACACCGTAAGGTTCGTATGCTTCGGCGGCGAGGAGCAGGGACTCTACGGAAGCGCCTACTACGCCGACCAGTGCGCAGCTGCGGGCGATGACATCATCGCAGTCCTGAACTTCGACATGATCCTGTACGGGCCCTCGGGCGACGCCTCGATGTGGGTGCCGTACAACACCTCGTCCAACGGCCTCGCGCTTGCCTTCGACGCCATCTGCGACACGTACGTGCCCGCCCTCGACGTCATCACCGAGTACAGCCCCGGCACCACCTACAGCGACCATGCGTCGTTCTGGAACCAGGGCTATCCTGCGATCCTCGGCATCGAGAACGCGTTCAACGACAACCCCTACTACCACCAGACCAGCGACGTCCTCGCCAACTACATGTCCTACTTCCCGTTCGGAACCGACTGTGCCAGGGGAGCCATCGCAGCCGCGGCCTACTTTGCCGAGCCCCTGGGCGGCTACGGCATCGAGGATGAAGGATCGGGAGCGGTACCCGGCTCCTTCGTCATCACGGGCGTGGGCCCCAACCCCTCGACCGGTCTCGTAACCTTCGGAGTATCGAGCAGCCTCGCCGGGCCGTCCTACTCCGTGTACGACATCTCGGGCAGGGTGGCTCTGCGCGGCGGCCTCGAAGGCGAAGGCACGTCGTTCTCCATCGACGTCTCGGCTCTGCCCGCCGGCGTCTTCGTCCTGGAGGCCTCGTCCGGCGGCTCGTCCGACACGGCTGTGTTCACAGTCCTGAGATAGGATCCAGCGGGTGCGGCCGGCTGCCGCCGGCCGCACCCCTTTTTTTATCGACCCACCAGGAAGGCCCGCCATGAGAACCGTCCCCGTACTGGCACTCGCTGCATTCGTCGTCATGCTGATCGCATGCGGACCGGCACCCGCTCCGGCAACGCCCGATCCCGTAGCCCTGATGAGGGCCGCCGATTCGGCCGCCTCGAGCGTGATGGCCGTCGAATACGATTTCGCTCTCTCCGGCTCGGGCGACCTGGAGGAGATGATCCCGCCCTTCACGGGCACGGTCAGGGCCGGCAGGACCGCCGAAGGCGATTTCCCGCTCCTCAGGGTCGAATTCGACGCCGACACCCTCGATACAGGCGACATCCTGCCCTCCCTGACGATAGCTTCCGATGGCGACAGCGCCTGGGTGCTCGACAGATCGGCCCTGCTCCTCTCCCGGGGCTCCCTGGAGGCCGGCGCCTCGGATCTCCTGGAATTCGCCTTCTACGGCCTGATGATCGAGTTCGTGGTGGATGAGCCCTTCAGCTCCGAGATCGAGGCCGACAGCATCGCATGGGAGCGGGTCGACTCGGTCGGCGGCGTTCCCTGCGACGTGATCTTCGTCGTCTACCAGGACGGCATCGAGAGCGCGCGCTGGTTCCTGGGAAGGGATGACCATCTCCCGAGGAGGGTCGAGCGCTTCGCCTCCGAAGAGGACATGACAGGCGCACAGATCCTCGAGATCGCCGACCTGGCCATCCTCGATCCGGTGCCGGGTCCGGAGGCCTACAGGCTCGCCGACATCCCGGACGGCATACAGACCGAGGATTACAGCAGCGTCCTCGGCAACGGATCCCAGGCTCCCGACTGGACTCTCGAGACCCCTGACGGCGAGCAGGTGACGCTCTCCGATCTCGCCGGCAACGTCGTGGTCCTGGATTTCTGGGCGACCTGGTGCGGACCCTGTGCGAGTGCGATGCCCGGCATCCAGGCCCTCTACGAGGAATTCGAGGGCAGGCCGGTGAGGATAATCGGCGTGAACGTATGGGAGGACGGCGATCCGGCGGCTTTCATGGCCGAGAACGGGTACACCTATCCGATAGTGATCGGCGGCGACGAGGTGGCCGAGGCCTATCTGGTCACCGGGATCCCCACGTTCTACGTGATAGGGATGGACGGCAGCGTGGTCTACTCCTCGCGCGGATACGATCCCGCGGGCGAGCAGACCCTCAGGAGCCAGATAGAAGCGGCCCTGGCCGCGCAGTAGGCGGGAGGTCGGTTCATGCTGCTATCCGAGGGCGACACCGTGATGGATTTCGTGCTCAGGGACCAGCACAACGTCGAGTTCTCACTCTCGGAGCTGGTGGGCAGGAAGGTGCTCCTGTCCTTCCACCCCCTGGCCTTCACCCCCGTGTGCACGAGGCAGATGCAGTCCCTCGAGGATGCGTACTACAGGTTCGAATCCCTGAACACCATCCCCGTGGGGATGAGCGTCGATGCATGGCCGGCCAAGCACGCCTGGGCCAGGGACATGGGCCTCAACAACCTCCGGATCCTGTCCGATTTCTGGCCGCACGGCGGAGTCGCCGGCAAGCTGGGGCTCCTGCGCGGGAAGGAGGGTTTCTCCGAGAGGGCCAACCTCCTGCTCGACGAGAACGGCAGCCTGATCTGGTCCCGCATATACGAGATCCCCGAGCTCCCCGACATAGACGAGGTGCTGTCGATACTAAGCCAGCGATGAGGCGCCCCGGGGCTCCGGCCGTGAGGCGCCTGTCCCTCCTGGATGGCGCTGATCGGGCCGGAGGCCTCTGTGTCGTCATAGACGTTTTCAGGGCAGGCACCTTCGCGTGCCTGGCCCTGGAGAAGGGCGCCCACTCGATCGTCCCCGCCGGGTCTGTGGAGGAGGCGCGGGCGCTCAAGGCCGCGAACCCCTCCTGGATCCTGGCGGGTGAGCGCGGGGGCGTCATGCTCCCCGGGTTCGACACGGGCAACTCGCCGACACTGCTCATGGAAATGGACCTGAGGGGACGCACCGTCATCCATGCTACCTCGGCGGGATCACGCGGAGTCCTGCGCGTCTCGTCACGCTGTGACGCGGTGATCATGGCCTGCTTCGCGAATGCCGGAGCCGCCGCCGGGTTCGTCCTCTCCAGCGGGGCGCGCCTGGTGACCCTTCTCGCCATGGGAGACTCGGGTTCGACCCCTGCCCCGGAGGACGAGGAATTCGCATCGTTCTTCGAATCGACCCTGGCACGGGGCGGCCGGATCACCGATCCGGGGTCCTGGCTTTCCCGCATTTCGGCATCCGGCGCCGCCCTCCGCTTCCTGGAATCGGTCGAAAAGTCCATGCCGCCCGGGGATGCCTCTCTCTGCCTGACCCCTGACACATGCGGTTCCGTGCCCGTTCTCGAACTGGATGGAGGCGGACCTCCGAGGCTCGTCGACGCCACCAGGGCTCCATGATCAGGGATATCGGACAGAGGCGGGTTGACAACGGAATGCGGTTTGCATAGCATAGCTGTGACGAAGTTCACAAAGCGCACTGAAAGAAACTCGCAAATGATGAATGGTGTCACGATCGCGAGCAAGACGGTCGGGCGGCTGAGTCTCTACAGGCGCCTGCTGGAGTCATCCATCCCCGGCGGGAGGGAGCACGTCTTCTCCCACGAGCTGGCCGTGCTCGCATGCGTCACTCCGGCACAGGTGAGGCGCGACCTCATGTCGACGGGTTGTTCCGGGAGCCCCGGGAAGGGCTACAGGACAAGGGATCTGATCGACGGCATCTCCAAGGTCCTCGACCATCCCGAAGTCCAGAGAGTGGCCCTGGTCGGAGTAGGCAACCTAGGCAGGGCCATCCTCTCCTACTTCTCGGGCAGGCGGCCGAACCTGAGGATCACCGCGTCGTTCGACACCGATCCTCAGAAGACGGGGAGGGTGATCAACGGCTGCAGATGCCATCCGATGTCCGAACTGACGGCGGTGCTCAGGCGCGAGTCCATAGCTACCGCCATACTGGCAGTGCCTGCCGCGCGTGCCCAGGAGACGACGGACCTGCTGGTCGCCTCCGGCATCCACGGTATTCTCAACTATGCACCGGTGCCCCTGAGGGTTCCTGAAGGGGTGTTCCTCGAGGAGAGGGATATGACGATGTCCCTTGAAACAGTGGCCTTCTTCGCCAGGAGAGCCGCGCTGGAGCGGAAATGACTCAGGATCTCGGATCGACGATCGACCGGATTGTGTCGGAGCACCCGGGAACGGGCAGGGATTCACTCATCCCGATCCTCCAGGATGCCCAGCACGAGCTTGGCTACCTGCCCAGGGAGGCTGTGGTGCTGATAGGGCGGAAGCTGAGGCTTCCTGTCAGCAAGATCTTCGGAGTGGCGACCTTCTACAACCAGTTCAGGTTCGAGCCGGTCGGCCGCTTCCACGTGCAGATCTGCCGCGGTACGGCCTGCCACGTGAAGGGTTCGCTGAAGGTGCTGGAGAGGACAAAGCGCGAGCTGGGCATCGAATCCGGCAGGACCACGCGCGACGGCCTCTTCAGCCTCGAGATCGTCGCCTGCATGGGGGCCTGTGCTCTGGCGCCGGTGATCAGCATCAACGGCGAAGTACACGGGAGGGTTTCCCCCGACGACGCCGCGAGGCTGATCCGTGACTGCAGGCAGACGGCAGAAACCAGGGAGGCCTGACATGCCGGGGCTTTTGGATCAGAAATGCTGTGACGGCTGCTGGCATTCCTCCGGCAGGACCTGCCCGGAGGTCGTGGAGTGCATCATGAGCGGACCGCTCTGCCACGAGAACGCCGGCTGCTCTGACAGGAGGGCCGCCGCGGCGGCAGAATTCCTCCGCGGTGATGTAGAGAAGCCGGTCGTCTTCGTGGGTACCGGCACCTGCGGGCTGGGAGCCGGCGCCGGCCGGACCATCGAGGCCGTGAGGGCATGGATAGCCGGGAGGAGCGAACCCGTCTCCGTCGTCGAAGTCGGCTGCGTGGGAGCCTGCTATCTCGAACCCATCATGGACGTGCAGCTCCCCGGCAGGCCCAGGATCTCCTTCTCGCAGGTGACGGGCGAGAACGCCCCCGCGATACTCGACGCCGTATTCGCCGGCGAAGTGCCGGCCGGCAACCTGATCGGCCAGTACGAGCCGGCCTCGAAGACTCCCTGGAGCGGAGCGGGACTCCTTTCCGAGCATCCCTTCTTCGCCGGGCAGACCCGCTGGGTGCTGCGCAACTGCGGCCTGATCGACCCGTCGAGCCTCGACGAGTACCTAGCGCACGGGGGCTACAGGGCCTACGCCCGGATGCTCCGGAGCATGACACCGTCAGAGGTGTGCGAGCAGATGGAGAGGAGCGGGCTGCGCGGGCGCGGGGGCGGTGGGTTCCCCACGGGCCGCAAGTGGCGCCTCGCCCTCGAGTCCCCTGCAGACCAGAAGTACATGATCTGCAACGCCGACGAGGGTGATCCCGGGGCCTTCATGGACAGGGCCGTCATCGAGGGAGACCCCCACAGGGTGATAGAGGGCATCGCCATAGCCGCATATGCGATAGGCGCCACGCAGGCCTACTTCTACATCAGGGCGGAATATCCCCTGGCCATCGAACGCCTGAGGGAGGCCATAAGGCAGGCCCGCGAGCGCGGCCTGATCGGCAGGAACATCCTCGACAGCGGCACCGATCTCGAGATCAAGATCAAGATGGGAGCCGGCGCCTTCGTCTGCGGCGAGGAGACGGCCCTGATGAACAGCATCGAGGGCCGGCGCGGCATGCCCAGGCCGAGGCCGCCCTATCCCGCGGTATCCGGCCTGTTCGGCAAGCCTTCGGCGATCAACAACGTCGAGACTCTGGCCAACGTGCCGGACATCATGTGGAACGGCGCCGAGTGGTTCTCCTCCCTGGGCACCCAGGGCAGCAAGGGCACCAAGGTCTTCGCGCTCTCCGGCAAGGTAGTCAGGACCGGTCTGGTCGAGGTCGCGATGGGAACTCCCCTCGAGAAGATCGTGATGCAGATCGGCGGCGGCATCCCCGACGGGAAGGCCTTCAAGGCCGTGCAGATCGGCGGGCCTTCGGGCGGCTGCATCCCGGCCCTGCATCTCGACCTCGAGGTCGACTACGAGTCGCTGAAGAAGTTCGGCGCGATGATGGGCTCCGGCGGCCTTGTCGTGATGGACGAGGACAACTGCATGGTCGACGTGGCCCGGTTCTTCATGGACTTCATCCAGCGCGAGAGCTGCGGCAAGTGCATCCCCTGCCGCGAGGGCACCAGGAGGATGCTCGAGATCCTCGACGCCATAACCACGGGCCGGAGGGACGAGAAGAACCGTCAGGCCCTCGAGCGCTTCAAGGGCGTGGTCTACCTCGAGCAGCTCGGATCGATCATCAGGAAGACGAGCCTCTGCGGCCTGGGGCAGACCGCCCCCAATCCCGTGCTCAGCACCATCCGCTGGTTCAGGGACGAGTACGAGGCCCATGTCTACGACAGGAAGTGTCCGGCGGGCCAGTGCAAGAGCCTGCTCGTGTTCTCGATAGACCCGGAGAAGTGTGTGGGATGCGGCCTGTGCGCCAAGGCCTGCCCGTCCGGCGCGATCCTCGGAACCAGGAAGAGCCCCCACCACATAGTTCCCGAGAGATGCATAGGCTGCGGCGGCTGCAGGGAAGTGTGCCCCGTCGGGGCCGTCTCCGCCGAGTAAGGCAGGGGTTTTACCATGATAGAGATCAAAGTCAACGGCAGGGCGGTCCAGGCGGAGCCCGGCGAGACCATTCTCACGGCCGTACGCCGTGCGGGGATATCCATACCCACGCTTTGCTACATCGACGGGCTCCCGCCTTCGGGCGCGTGCAGGATGTGCGTGGTCGAACTCGAGGGCGACGGGAGGCTCGTGCCCTCCTGTTCGTTCCCGGTGGCGCCCGGGATGAGGATCCTCACCCATTCCCCCGACGCCATAGCAGCGCGAAAGACAATCGTCGAGCTCCTCCTTGCCAACCATCCCGACGATTGCCTCTACTGCGCGAGGAACGGGTCCTGCGAACTGCAGGGCTACGCCCTCGAGCTGGGAGTCAGGCAGAGGCGCTACGCGGGTTCCAGGAACGACTGGAAGCTGGACCTCTCGAGCCCCGCGATAGTCCGCGACCCGGACAAGTGCATCCTGTGCGGCAAGTGCGTGAGGGTCTGCGAGGAGATCCAGGGCGTCTCGGCGATCGACTTCATCGGCAGGGGCAGCAGGGCGCACATCGGCACCGCCTTCGACGAGGGGCTCAACGTGTCGAGCTGCATCAACTGCGGCCAGTGCATCAAGGTCTGCCCCACGGGCGCCCTCACGGAGAGATCGAGCATCAGCAAGGTCATGGACGCGATCAACGACCCGACGAAGACGGTCGTCGTGCAGCACGCCCCGAGCATCTCGGTGACTATCGCCGAGGAGTTCGGCATGAAGCCCGGGATCGACGCGGCCGACATGATGACCGCCGCCCTGCGCAGGATGGGGTTCGACAGGGTCTTCGACACCTCCTTCAGCGCGGACCTCACGATAATGGAGGAGGCCGCCGAGCTGGTCCACAGGATCAGGACCGGCGGCAAGCTGCCCATGATGACGAGCTGTTCCCCGGGATGGATCAAGTTCGTCGAGCAGTTCTACCCAGAGTTCCTGGGCAATCTCTCGACATGCAAGAGCCCCCAGCAGATGCTCGGCGCGATCATCAAGAGCTACTGGGCCGACCGCGAAAAGCTCGACCCCGGGAACGTCTACAGCGTCTCGATAATGCCCTGCACCGCCAAGAAGTTCGAGGCGGGACGGCCCGAGATGCTCCGTGACGGCATCCCCGACATCGACGCCGTCCTCACCACGCGCGAACTGGCCCAGGCCATCCGCACCTTCGGCATGGACCTGGCCTCGCTGCCCGGCGAGCCTGCGGACACCCCGTTCGGCGAGCGCAGTTCGGCCGGCAAGCTCTTCGGCGCCACCGGAGGCGTGATGGAGGCGGCGATCCGCACGGCCCACTTCATGCTGACCGGCAGGGAGCTGGAGATCCAGAAGATCACAGCGATCCGCGGCCTCGAGGGCGTGAAGGAGGCCTCGGTGGACATCGGCGGCACCGAGGTGCACGTCGCCGTCGCGAGCGGCACCGCGAACGCCAGGAGGATCCTCGACCAGATAAGGGCCGGCAGGTCCGACCTCCACTTCATCGAGATAATGACCTGCCCCGGAGGCTGCATCGCCGGAGGCGGGCAGCCCCTGAACGCCGATCCGGAAGTCCTGAAGGCGCGCATGCAGGCGCTCTACGGGATAGACAGGGACGCGCAGCTCCGCACGTCCCACTCCAACCCGTCGATCAAGAGGATCTACAGCGAGTTCCTCGGCGAGCCGGGAGGCCATCTCTCGCACGAACTCCTGCACACCAGCTACACCGAGAGGGACGTTCTCCTCTAGGAGGCCGGAATGCCCAGGAACGCGGGAAAACCGCTCGTCACGACCGACCAGGAGAAGTGCAAGGCCTGCTATACCTGTGTCAGGGAATGCCCGGCCAAGGCGATCAAGATCCACATCGGCAAGGCCGAGGTATTGCCCGAGAGGTGCGTGGGCTGCGGCAACTGCGTCAAGATCTGCAACATGAAGGCCAAGACCGTCAGGAGCTCGATGGGGCTGTTCAGCGAGACCATGGCCTCCGGGGCCGAGGTCAGCGCGATCATCGCCCCGAGCTTCCCGGCGGAGTTCGCCGAGTACGACTACAAGGTGTTCCTCGGCATGATCAAGGCCCTGGGGTTCACATACGTCAACGAAGTGGCCTTCGGGGCGGACCTCGTGGCGGAGCGGTACCGCAAGCTGCTCGAATCCGATCCCGACGGCCACTACATAGGCACGAACTGCCCGGCGCTGATCAACTACGTCGAGATGTACCACCCCGATCTGGTCAGGCACCTGGCCCCGATAGTGTCGCCCATGGTGGCCACCTCGAGGGCCCTCCGCAAGCTGCACGGCGACGATCTGCGCGTAGTGTTCTTCGGGCCGTGCATCGCCAAGAAGACCGAGACCGACGCTCCGAGTGTCGAGGACGAGGTCGACGCCGTGCTGACGTTCGCCGAGCTCCGGGCGCTCCTGGACGATCGCGGGATCGACCCCGGAAAGGTTGAACCGATCGACTTCGACCCCCCCCACGCCGGGCTCGGTGCACTCTTCCCGGTCACCCGCGGGATGCTGCAGGCCGCCGACATCAAGGAGGACCTCGCAGCAGGCGAGGTCGTCACCGCAAGCGGCAGGCAGTCCTTCGTCGACGCCCTGAAGGAGATGGAGTCGGGCGGCATGGATGTACGCCTGCTCGAGATCCTGTGCTGCAACGGCTGCATCATGGGCCCCGGCATGTCCACTTCCGACCAGCGCTTCAGGAGGCGCTCGAACGTGAGCGCCTATGTCCGGAGCAGGCTCGCGGAACTGAACTTCAACCGCTGGTTCGTCTTCATGGACCGCTTCAAGGACCTCGACCTGTCAAGGACCTTCGAGGCCCGCGACATGAGGATGAAGAGGCCTTCGCGCGAGGAACTGCTCCCGATCCTCGAGAAGCTGGGGAAGCACGGCCCCGAGGACGAGCTGAACTGCGGGGCCTGCGGGTACGAGACCTGCCATGACCACGCCGTGGCCATCTTCGACGGCCTGGCCGAGAACGAGATGTGCCTGCCCTACACGATCGAACAGCTCAAGAGCGCCCTCTCCGACCTGGCCCGCAGCCACGCGGAGCTGGCCAATGCCCGCGAGGCCCTGGAGCATGCGGAGAAGATGGCCACCATGGGCCAGCTCGCCGCAGGCATAGCCCACGAGGTGAACAACCCCCTCGGCGTCGTTCTGATGTACGCTCACATGCTGCTCGACGGCTGCGAGGACGATCCGGCCATGGGAGAGGACCTGAAGATGATCGCAGAGCAGGCCGACCGCTGCCGCAAGATCGTCTCGGGCCTCCTCGACTTCGCCAGGCAGAACAAGGTGGTTCACCAGCCCACGGACGTCCCCGACCTGATCCAGCGCACCGTGAACCTGGTCACACTGCCCCCGGAGATAGCGGTCGAGTTCAACACGGCCACGGACGACCCGATAGCCGAGATCGACCCCGACCAGATCGCGCAGGTCCTGACGAACCTCATCACGAACTCGATCGCCGCGATGCCGGACGGCGGCCTGCTGAAGTTCACCACCAGAGGCGACGATCAGAACATCAGGATAGAGGCCTCCGACACCGGCACCGGCATTCCGCCCGCCAACATCAACAGGGTGTTCGAACCCTTCTTCACCACGAAGAAGATCGGCAAGGGAACCGGCCTGGGCCTGGCCGTGACATATGGTATAGTCAAGATGCACCGCGGGCAGATCAGCGTGACATCGAACGCCGACCCCGCCGCCGGTCCGACCGGTACGACGTTTACAGTGGTTCTGCCGAGGAGGCCCCCGGAGGAATAGGCCGGGGCCGCCCGCAGATTCAGCAGGGGAGTCTGACATGTCTCAGCCGTCCTGGAGGGTCCTGATCGTCGACGACGATCCCGACTACCTCGAGCAGATGAAGATGTACCTCCAGTCGCGCGGGTACGAGGTCCACTCGGCCTCGAGCAGGCCGGAAGGGGAGAAGATCCTCGAAGAGATCGCCCCCGACATCGCCGTGCTCGACCTGATGATGGAGAACGAGGACGACGGATTCGTGCTCTCGTACCGCATCAAGCGCAAGTACCCGTCCACCCCGGTGATCCTCGTCACGGCCGTCACCCACGAGACGGGGCTCGAGTTCGACGAGACCGAGGACGACGGCAACTGGATCAAGGCCGACACCATCCTGGCGAAGCCCATCCGGTTCGAGCAGCTCGAACGCGAAATCGCCCGCCTCCTGAGGGACAAGGCCTGAGATGCCGGGGCAGGGCTCCGCGGCCGCCGCGACCAGCGAGAGGCTCAAGGTCCTCGTGGTCGACGACGAACCGGGGATGAGGCTCGCCGTCACCAGGGCGCTTACGGGCTTCACTGTGATGATAGAGGAGGTTGGCTCCGCCGTCTCGTTCGACATCATCCAGGCCGCCTCCGGCGAGGAGGCCGTGCTCAAGCTCGAGAGCGACAGGCCCGACCTGATGCTCCTCGACCACAAGCTGCCCGGGATCACCGGGCTCGACGTGCTGTCCTGGCTCTCGGACCAGAAGGCCGACGTCCTCACCGTGATGATGACGGCCTATGCCTCGATAGAGACGGCCATCGCGGCCACCAAGAAGGGTGCGTTCGACTTCCTCTCGAAGCCGTTCACGCCCGCCGAGCTCAAGACTTCGGTCCGCAAGGCCGTCGGCCATCTCGTCGCCCTGCGCAAGGCCAGGACGCTCGAGGAGGAGCGCAGGAAGGTCCGCTTCCAGTTCATCTCCGTGCTCGCGCACGAGCTCAAGGCACCCCTGGGCGCCATCGAGGGGTACCTCTACATCCTCAAGGACCCCACCGCCTGCCAGGATCCGGCAACGCGCGACAGGGCCGTGGACAGGTGCATCGTGAGGCTGGGCGGCATGCGGAAGCTGATCCTCGACCTGCTCGACCTCACCAGGCTCGAGTCGGGGCAGCGCAAGCGCGAGATACACGACGTCGACCTGGCCGAGACCGCCCGCACCTCGATCGAGACCATGACCCCCGACGCCTCAGCGCGGGGCATCACGATGGAGCTCGACGCACCCGAAGGTTCCGTGACCATCCCCGCCGACAGGGCGGAGATGGAGATCGTGATGAACAACCTCGTCTCCAACGCCGTGAAGTACAACCGGGACGGCGGCAGGGTGGGCATCTCCATACGACGCAGGGGTGCGAGGATCATCCTGTCGGTCTCGGACACGGGCATCGGCATGACTCCCGAGGAGTCGGCCAAGCTCTTCCACGAATTCGTCAGGATCAAGAACGAGAAGACCAGGAACATCCTCGGGAGCGGCCTGGGATTGTCTATCGTGCAGAAGATCGCATACATGTACGGCGGTACCGTGGAGGTCGAGAGCAAGCCCGACGTGGGCAGCACCTTCAGGGTGACGTTCGACACGGCCGCGGCCGGGCGCCAGGAAGCATCAGCCCCGGCGACGGTAACCGCAGGTTCCGGAGGGGGCGGGGAATGATCGAGGAGAGGATCGAGAAGGCCTTCAGGGTGCCTCCCGACACCCCCGTCATCGTCAGGAACTCAAACGGTTCGGTGCATGTCAGGGGAGCCCGCGGGGAGTCGGGAACGGTGCTCATCCGCAGGAACGTGGAGCCCGACCTGCCCCACACGAAATATGTCGAGGCCGAGATCGACGAGGGGCCGCCCTTCGTCATCCGTTCCTGCTACAGCCTCAGCAGGGTCAGGGCCTCGGTGGACATCGAGGTCTCGATGCCCGCAGGCATCAAATCCCTGAGGATCGAGACCATAAACGGCAACATCGTCGTTTCCGACATCCCATGCAGGCTCGAGGCCTCGTCGAGCAACGGGTTCATCCGCACGAGCGGCGGCGGCGGTCCCCTCGACCTCCACACCCGCAACGGCAAGATAGACGTGTCGGGGCCTGCCACCGTCGCATGCCTCGAGACCCTCAACGGCGACATCAGGGTGCAGATGGCCGCGCTGGCCGGAGACCCGGCTATGATCAGCACCGTTTCGGGCTCGATCGAGATCGGAGTCGAGGACGGGTTCTACGCCGACTTCGAGGCGGTCACCGGGCGCGGCGCGATACGGCTGAACGGCATCGACGTCATCTCGCCGACCACGGGCACCGGCATGCTCAGGGGCACCATCGTCAGGGGCGGACAGCGCTTCCGCGCCGTTGCCAGGATCGGCGGCATATCCTTCTCCAGGGCCTCCGCCCTGGGCTGCCAGCGCGGAGAGCAGCAGGAGAGCTGATATGACGGGGGAGCCCCGGCCGGGCCTGCTTGCCTGGCTGCGCTCCGTGGGCGCGCCCGTTCCGCCGGGCATCACCGAGGATGATTGTGTCCGCCTCTCGTCGAGCCCCCCCGAGTCGGACTTCGAGAAGCGCCCTGCCACCACCCGGATAGTCGTGCACCATTCCGCCACCTGCGACGGCTCGATGCGGCACTTCAGGGTCATGCACAGGGTCGTGTCGGGATGGACCGACGTCGGCTACCACTACGTCATAGGCAACGGGATACTGGCAGGTGACGGCCTCGTCGAGCCCGGCCGCCCGGCATGGGCGGTGGGCGCCCACGCCCGAGGCTCCAATACCGACAGCATCGGCATCTGCCTGGTCGGCGACTTCACCGGTTCGCTGCCGTCGCCACGCCAGGCTGCATCGCTCTCGAAGCTGCTCTCCCGTCTGATGGAGGAGCACGGCATCCGGAAGGACTGCGTGCTGCTCCACCGCGAGGTTCCGGGCTGCGTGACGGAATGCCCCGGCGCGTTCTTCACCCGGGGGTTCCTGGAAGGCACCGTTCTCGCCGGGTTCGCTTGACGCCGGCGCGCGGGCTGGGTTCCCGCGCGCCGTTCTCAGCCTCGGTCGACCCTACCTGATCAGGATCATTCTCCCTGTCTGCCGGCAGCCCGGAGCATCAAGCCTCATGAAGTAGAGGCCCGCCGGGGCGGCCGATCCGTCGGCGGTGCAGCCGTCCCACTGGATCGCATGGGCGCCTGAGGCCAGCTCGCCTTCGGCCAGGACATCGATGCACCTGCCTGCCATGTCGTAGACCGCGAGCTTCATGACCCCGCCCGAAGCCGGGACCTCGACGGTGATGCTGGTCGAACCGTGCGATGGGTTGGGCCTCGGAAGGCCGAGCGAGAACACGCCAGGCTCCGCGCCGCCCCCGATGCCGGTCTCCGGTTCGAGAGTGAGCCGGAACGACCAGTCGCCCGTAGTCACGTTCACCCAACCCGAACTGGCGTTGTGCCACCAGCTCCGGTTCGTCCTGGGCAGGTCGAGATCCGTGCCCACCCCGAGCGCCTTGGAGTCGGGCCAGTGCGTCACGAACCAGAGGTCGCCGGGTTCGTCGATCCACACGTCCAGGGGCACTTCCAGCCAGGCAGGGGCAGAGGGCGCCGAGAGGTTCTCCACCGTGTAGTAGGGATTCGCGACGTCCGGCAGGCCGCTGCCGTCGTCGGGGCAGAGGGCCGCCCAGTCGAACGGCTCGGTCGAGTTGACGTAGACCCTGAAGAGGGTGGCCCTGAAGGGAGTGTCGATGGTGGGTGTGAAGCGGGTCGCGAACATGTCGTCGTCCAGGGAGCCGACCCAGTAGTACGAGTCCCATTCGCCGTCGTCGTAGATGATCTCGTACGAGACCTCGACCGGCTGCACCGTGCTGTTGTTGCCTGGGACATAGTCGTCCGTCACCGATACCGATGCCGTGGCCTGCCCCGAGCCGATGGCCGCAGGGATCCAGGCCGGGAGTGCGGCCTGTGCCGACGCGCCCGCAGCCACTCCGGTCACGGTCGTGCTCTGGCTGTAGACCTGCGACCCGCCGATCTGTATCTGCATCGAGACCGTCATGTTCTCCGTGTAGGTGCCTGTGTTCTGAACCGCCACGACCGGCGAGGCGGACATCCCGATGGTGTTCTCCGCGTACGGGCACACGATCGAGATCGCAGCGGCGTCGTGATATGCCCGCAGGCCGGTGGATAGGGTGTCGTTACCGTGGTAGGAATCGCCAGCCAGCAGGGTCTGGGCCGTGAAGGTCCAGTTCCCGTAGGAGGGGATCGTCCATGAGTCGAACGAGACGTTGGTCTCCAGGCCGGCTCCCAGTCCGGTGACCGTGGCGTTGTCGGACCAGACCGTCGTCCCGCCTGCGTTCCTGATCACGGCCGAAACGCCGAAGGTCTCCGGGGACAGCCCCAGGTTGGACACCGTGACCTGCGGAGTGACCGTGTTGCCGACCTGCTGGTTCTCGGCGGGGGAGAGCACGGCCACGACACCTACGTCGTGCTGCTGCGCAGCCATGATCTGGATCGAGTAGACCTCGCCGCCGTTGCCCATCTCGCGGGCGTGAACGGCCTTTCCGCTGGCCGTGGCGAACGATCCGTCGTCACTGACGTCGACGCTGTAGATCGACCCCGGCTCGTCGATGCCGTCGAGGAGGTGGAATATGATTCCGCCGTCGTGGTCGAAAGCGGTGAACACGTCGCCCGAGGTGCCTCCGTACTGGCCCCAGGAGCCCGCGACTATCACCGACCCGTCGTCGCACACAGCGACTGAGGCCACTTCGTCACCGTAGCTCCCGTACTGCCAGAGCGTGGACGGGGTTCCGCCCGAGGGCCAGCCGATGCAGAGCACCCTGCCCTTGTAGGGGCTGAATCCGAGAGTGCCCGCAGCAACGGTCAGGCCGTCGTCGCTGATGGCGACCGACGTGACCCAGCTGTCGCCCGACGTGATCTGCGCCGAGAGCTGCCATGCCGATCCCGACCAGGCGTACATCTTCACCTTGCCGTTGAAGTCGCCCAGCACGAACCGGGATCCATCGCCCGAGATGACTCCGCGGGTCTGCCCGTAGTTGCCCACCGGCGAACCCACTTGCGCACCGTTCGACATGCTGTAGACCTGGGCGCCGGTGGATGCGTCATAGGCGCTGACCAGCACCCTGGAGTTGTTCGCCGAGATGTCCACCCCGTAGATGCCGTTTCCCACGGTGGTGATCGGAACCGTCCACAACACGGCCCCTGTGGCGGTGTTCAGGCACACCAGGTTGTTCTGGGTGTCCGTGAAAACGAGCCTCGTGCCATCTTCGGAGATGTCCTGGTGCGATCCGGGGTCGGCCATCAGGGTTGGCGTCCCGCCGCTGCCCAGCCATGCCAGGGTCCCCAGCACGCTGTTGGTCGCCGACCAGGCAAGGCCGGCCGCCGAGGCGATGTCGACGTTCCCGCCGCCGGTGGAGACAGGGTAGGTCCACTGCGGGGTGGACGAGCCGCATGTCACATACCGGCTCACGCGCGTGTTGTTGAGGTACCAGCTCGTGAAGATGCCTTCACCCCCGCCGCTGATGGCTGTTTCTTCGGCTATGGCGTTCTGGTGGGCGCGGTCCACCCAGAGGGTGCTAGCTCTGTACCCGCCGCTGGCACCGCCTGCCTCCGGCACTCCGGGAAGGATGGACGAAGGTGCGGTTGCCCCGGGGGAGCACTCCGTAATCGAGGATTCGACGTATGAACCGTCCGGCATGATGCCTTCGACGGTGGAATGGCCCGCGGATCCCGCGGCGCCCACGAGCAGCGATGCGACTACAGGAAGGAAAAGCATCTTCTCGACCTCCTAGAGTCTTCACACCCCGTCCTGCGCACTTTTCGCCAGGCCGGCCCCTGCCTGGACCTTCATCACCTCGACTGCACTAAACTACACAGTGGCGTCCGCGATCCCAACCTCTTCCGCCACTGCGCCCGCTATTGCCCGAGGGATCGTCCAGGCCTTATATAAGCGCGCATTGTACGGGAGGATTGGAACACATGGCGATCGTTCTCTCATTCGTCCACATTCTCGCCTGCATCCTTCTCATCGGCGTGGTGCTGATGCAGAAGTCGAAGGGCGACGGCCTCTCCGGTGCCTTCGGCGGCGGCGGCGCGCTGACCGCTTCGTTCGGCACCCGCGGGGCGGCGACTCTGCTGTCCAAGCTCACGACGGTGTTCGCCGTGGTCTTCATGCTCTCTTCGTTCTTCCTCGCTCTCATCAGCAGGTAGGATAGGAACTGCTCTGGGTGCCGGGGTGGTGGAATTGGCAGACACGCTAGGTTGAGGGCCTAGTGGGCGAAAGCCTGTACGGGTTCAAGTCCCGTCCCCGGTACCATGAAGAAGAACCCCGGCCCTGCCGGGGTTTTCTTCATGGCATGCTGATCTGGGACTTGAAA
>CAZMAT010000009.1:0-38747 GCA_964564435.1 uncultured bacterium | reverse complement strand
AGAACCCCGGCCCTGCCGGGGTTTTCTTCATGGCATGCTGATCTGGGACTTGAAAAGTCCCGTCCCCCAGCAACTCCCTCAGGGAGTTGCGCCGCGTCGCCAGCATGGTTTGCGGAGCAAACCTGCGAGAGACCATACAACCCGGTTCTTGGTATCACTGTGTCCAACCCCGGCCCTGCCGGGGTTTTCTTCATGGCATGCTGATCTGGGACTTGAAAAGTCCCGTCCCCCAGCAACTCCCTCAGGGAGTTGCGCCGCGTCGCCAGCATGGTTTGCGGAGCAAACCTGCGAGAGACCATACAACCCGGTTCTTGGTATCACTGTGTCCAACCCCGGCCCTGCCGGGGTTTTCTTCATGGCATGCTGATCTGGGACTTGAAACTTCGGGCCCTTTCGCGGCTTGCCAGACATGATCTGCAGCGGGTGGCAAGCCGCTGTCGGGCCTCTTCATTTCCGCAGTCGCGGAAATGAAGGAGTCGCCAGCATGGTTTGCGGAGCAAACCTGCGAGAGACCATACAACCCGGTTCTTGGTATCACTGTGTCCAACCCCGGCCCTGCCGGGGTTTTCTTCAAGGCGCCCCGATCCGGGGCTGGATAAGTCCCTCCCAAGTGACCCTATCGCGCTCTGCCTCCACGCCAACCCGTCATTGACAATCCTCCAGCGATCCTGCAAATCATTGAAGAGTCACTACAAAGGAGGTGCATGATGCCGGCACTCGGTGGCTGCATCGCACAGCTGCTGCTTCTCGTGATGCAGGCCGGTGACATCCCGCTCGTGAGCCCCCTGCCCGTTGCGACATCGCCGGGCCCCGACTGGACATACTCCTACGACGACGGAACAGCTTGCTGGATGACATGGAGCGGCACCTACAGAGGCGTCTGGTTCGATGCGGACGATTTCTTGTACGAGTCGACCTATCTCGATCATCTCGAGTTCTGGTTCTTCCATGATGCCGGCTACCCCTGGGACACCTCCTCGTTCTATGCGGATCTGTACGATGGCGGCCCGACCGGGCCCGACTCGCTGCTCGCCCGGACTCTCCTGACGGCAACCCAGTATTCGCCTGTCTACGCCGATTACGGTCCGGCCGGACAGCTGGAGGTCACTTCGTGGTGGGTGGTGGAGAACACGGAGCTGTCCGCAGGAGGATGGCCCTCCCTCCTCGGTGACGGGACACCGAACTCGAACGGGACTCACAGCTACTTCAGCAATGACCTGGTGCTCTGGCAGAGCTGGGTGCCTCAGGGATCCTCCGCGAGCGACTACATCATCAGGACGGGCTGGTGGGAGATCGGGCTCGGCCAGACCACCTGGGGCTCGATCAAGACTCTCTTCTAGAACCCGGCGACCGTTCGGAAGCGTCTACCATAGCTCACCATAGGAAGAACCCCGGCCCCGCCGGGGTTCTCATCCCTGGAGCATCCCCGTCTGCTCGTGTTTCCGCGCGCAGATCCCCGCCCGGGAAAGCTTCCCGAGTGATCGACATCGCACGGGTCCGATGGCCGAAAACGGTTCGAGACCCGCTGCCGTCCCGCCCGGGCTTGCCCTGTGAGTGCGGCTCGGCGATCTTCCAGCGCGGCTGCACAGTTCGCACGGGTTGAGAAGATGCCGGAGGCGGAGGAGCAGTGAGGGTACTCTTCGCTGATTTCATCAGATCGGAGATAGGCGGCGGGCACATGGTGCTGGCCCGGCTCGCCAACCGTTTCGCGGGCGATCCGGCGAAGGGTGTCACCCCACTGGTGTTCGTAAACGACATGGGGGGATTCGCAGAGAGGTTCCTGGACGAAGGTGTGGCCCGGACCATGTTCCGGTTCCCGGGCTCGCTCCGGAAGGTCGACAGGAAAAGCGGACCGCTGGCGGCCGCAGTCCTCCTGGCCAGGCTGACACCCTTCCTCGTGTCGTTCACTATCCGCCTGACGCGCCTCTGCGCACGGGAGAGGATAGATCTCATCCACGCCAACGGGATGACGATGCTGGCTCTCGCCGTGCTGCCGTCCCTGTTATCACGGGCGAAGCTGGTGTTCCACATGCACGATGCCCTCCTGACAGAGGAGGAGGGCGGCAACATGAGTCGCGGCGGGAGGAATGCCCTGCTCTTCCTCGCGGGGCGTTTTGCTTCCGCGGTGATCGCGAACTCGGTATTCGTGAGGAATGCTGCTGTGTCGGCCGATCTCCGCCTCAAGTCGAAGACGGTCACGATCCACAACGGAGTCGAGGAGACGCCTCCCGAGCCCCTTCGCGCAGGAGCTCCGGGTGACCGGCTGAAAATGTTGAGTTTCGGCAGACTGGTGCCCGAGAAGGGATTCGCGCAGGGCCTGGAAGCCGTCGCGATACTCAGGGACAGGTACGGGATCGACGTCGAATACTCGATTCTCGGTGTGGGCCCTGACTCAGAACGCCTTTCCGGCCTGGCGTCATCGCTCGGCATCGCCGACAGGGTCAGGCTGCCAGGGTTCGTCGACGACGTGAGGCGCTGGATTGCCGATTCGGACGTGGTCCTCGTGCCCTCGCTCTGGCAGGAGCCGTTCGGCCTGACGGTCATCGAGGCGATGGCGTGCGGCAGGCCTGTGATAGCGACGAGGGTGGGCGGCATACCCGAGATAGTCACCGAAGGGGAGGACGGCTTCCTGATAGACCCCCGTAACGCGGCTGACGAGGCCGCGGCAAGGGTGGCCTCACTTGCCGCCGATCCGGCACTCGGGTCCCGCATGGCGGCCTGCGCGGCGGAGACCGTCGGACAGCGGTTCACCATGGATGTCATAGCGGGGCGTGTAGCCTCCCTGTACGCTTCTCTCGCCGCGGAGACATGACGCAGGGCTATACTTCATCGACCCGCCCGCCCCGCTCACATGGACAGCGACCACCCCATGGTACGCAAGATGCTCCGGAGCCCGCGACCCTTTCCCGGTCGCGGAGGATCATTCCCAGGCTGCCGATCCACCCTCACCGAACCGGGCTTGCAGGAAGAAATGCCCCGAGATATGTTCCGCTGACCGAACGGTCAGTCATGGGGGTGGGATCATGACCGGCAGGGAGAAGATACTGAAGGTGGCGGAGGATCTGTTCGTGGAGAAGGGGTTCATAGGCACCTCCATGAACGAGATCGCAGAGAAGGCCGGGGTCGCCAAGAGCCTGATCTATCACCATTTCGACTCCAAGAAGGCCCTCTGGCTGGAGATGATCCGGAACTACCACGACAAGTCCGGGCTACTGGAGACGTTCTACGACACCATCGCGGACGGGAATCCCGACAACTTCGTCGAGCTGCTGACAGGCCGCAACGGTTTCGTCGAACTCATGAGGAACAACCCCAGGATGGTCAGGCTCTTCTCCTGGCTCAACCTCGAACAGGAGTTCGAACCAGATTACCCGGAGGACGAGATAAAGAGGAAGACCCTGGAAAGGATCAGGGAACTCCAGCGCGATGGATGCGTAAGATCCGACATCGACCCCGGGATCATCCCCATCATCTTCCTGTCGGTCGTCATGCACTGGTTCTCCGCGAGATGGTCACTGGCGGGATGGATGGGAACGGGAACACCGGAAGAGGATATCGATGACGCCTACCTGGGCGTCGCGATCGACATACTGCTGAGAGGAATAGAGCCTGATGCGAAGGCCTGAACTGATCCCGACGGCACTGCTGTCAGTCATCGCAGCCGGATGCGAGCGAGGACCCGCGCCGGAGCCCGACCCGGTGCCCGTTCTCATACAGGTGGTCGAAACCGGTTCGATCACTAGCACGGTGACAGTGCCGTGCCGGCTGGAGGGCTCCGACGAGGCGGTCCTCGCCGTTTCGACTCCCGCTTCGGTCACCTCTGTCCTCGTATCCGAAGGCGACACCGTCGAGGAGGGAGACATCCTCCTCACGATGGAGACCGACGGAATGCACGCCTCAGGCATCTCCACCGCGGCTGCCAGGATTTCCGCCGCCCGTGCCGCACAGGAGTATGCCGCAGGCAGCCTGGCCCGGGCCGAGGACCTGTACGAAAGCGGAGCGCTCTCCGAGAGCGGGATCGAAGCGGCACGCGCATCCGAAGCCTCCGCTCAGGCCACCCTGGGCCTCGCGAGAGCGGGTTATCAGCAGGCGGTGTCCGAGGCTTCCGAGGGACAGGTGAGGGCGCCGTTCGCGGGTACCATCACGCGAGTCTGGGTACGGACCGGCAATCCCGCGTCGGGGAACCTGGTCGCACTCGCCGGCGGAGGGGTGCTCGAGGCGTCGCTGGGCTTCGCCCCGTGCCGGCTGCGCCACCTCTCCGAGGGCCTTCCCGTGTTCCTCGAGACGACCGTCCATCCCGGCGAGCTATTCGACGGAGTGATCACGGCCGTTTCCCCGTCGGTGGATCCCGTTTCGGGCCTGGCTTACTGCACGGCGCAGTTCGGCAACGAAGGCGGCAGGCTCAGATCCGGCATGAGCGGCACCGCGACCGTGGCTCTCTCGACCGTCGCCGGAGCAGTGGTGGTTCCGCAGTCCTCCATGGAGAGGCAGCCCGACGGGGGCTGGCGTGCGGCTGTGTCCGAAGGCGGCGTCTGCCGCTTCAGGGCTGTTGAAGTGGGACTGCAGGACGGGTTCGACTGGCAGATCCTGTCGGGGCTCTCGGAGGGGGACAGCCTGGTGGTCTTCGGGATCAACCGCGTCTACGAGGGCTGCAGGCTCGCGGAGGCGGGGATATGAGCCTCCCGGCGCTGGCGATAAACCGCAGGGTCACCTTCCTGATGGTGTTCCTGCTGATGCTGGGTGCAGGGGCATTCGGCATCACGCAGCTCGGCCTCGACTACCTCCCCAAGGCCGACCTGGGGCAGGTGATGATCATCACCGCCCTGCCCGGCAGCGGGCCCGAGGAGGTGGAGATCCTCGTCTCCGAGGTGCTGGAGGATGCAGTCAGCGGTGTGGAGGACGTGGACTGCGTGGAATCCGAGAGCAGGGCGTCCCTGAGCACCGTGACGGTGGATGCGTCTCTTGGTGCGGACATCGACCGGGTTCTGGACGATGTGAAGGAGGCTGTCGACAGGAACCAGACCCTCCTGCCCGGAAATGCCACCGATCCCGTGGTGTTCGCCCTCGAGAGCAGCATGAAGCCGCTCATGATAGTGAGCTTCTCGAGCCAGAGCCTGTCGAGCGCGGGGCTCCGCCGCCTGGTGGAGGACGAGGTGCAGCCGGTGCTGAGCCGCGTGGGCGGGGTGGCCTCGGCGGACATATCGGGCGGCGAGGTGCGCAGCATCAATGTCACGGTCGACCCGGTCCTGACATGGGAACGGGGCATATCCATCGCTCAGATCTACGGAGTGCTGTCCGCTGTTGACGCCGACCAGCCCGGGGGCAACCTCGAGGCCGGCGGACTGGACATCTCCATCAGCGTGCGAAGCGGCTTCCACAGCCTCGACCAGATCCGCGAACTCGTCGTCGGAGCCCACGGCGGCGTGCCGGTGCGCCTGGGCGACGTGGCCCTGGTCGAGGACGGCTTCGAGGACCCTTCGAGCATCTCCTCGCTCGACGGGGCCAACACCATCATGCTCGTGTTCCGGAAGAGCGCCGACGCGAACACCGTGAACACCTGCCGGAGCCTGGAAGCCGAAGTCGACAGGATATCGGCGTCCTACGCCGGGCAGTTCGAGACCGGCATCGTCTACAGCCAGGAGGACTACGTGAAGTCCTCCATGAATTCACTGCTGGAGACCGGCATACAGGCGATGGTGCTCGCCGCCGTCGTTCTCCTGCTGTTCCTGGGCTCGCCCGCGAACGCCGGCATCGTGAGCATCTCGATGCCGCTGTCCTTCATCACCACTTTCGCGTTCATGTACGCCTTCGGGGTGAACCTCAACATCATCTCCCTCGCGGGCCTCTCGATCGCGATCGGGATGATCCTGGACAACTCCGTGGTGGTGCTCGAGAACATCCACAGGCTGCGCAAGGAGGGGGCTGGCGTAAGGGAGGGCTCCGAGCGGGGCGCCACACAGGTGGGCATGGCCGTGGCAGCCTCGACCCTGACCACCGTGGCGGTGTTCATCCCCATGCTCTTCGTGAAGGGCCTGACCGGACAGGTCTTCAGGGACCTCTCGATCACGATAGTGTGCGCCCTGATGATAAGCCTCTTCAACAGCATGACCTTCGTGCCTCTGCTGGCCGGGATGTCCACGAGGATAGTCAAGACGCACCGGAAGGGCTCGCCCCTCCAGAATGTCCAGGACCTCATCCAGGCGCTGGAGGAGAAGTATGCGGGATGGCTCGCGTGGTGCCTCGCGCACAGGAGGCTGACCCTGCTGCCGACCGTCGGCGCCTTCCTGGCCTCGATCCTGCTGGCGGGGCGCATACCGACATCCTTCATCCCCGACGTCCAGGAAGGCATGATGACCATCACGGCCTCCGCTCCGCCCGGTACGAGTCTGGACGTGACGGACAGCCTGGCCATGGTGATGGTCGATTCGATCGAGAGGGTCTTCGCGCCAGGCGACCTCGTGCATACCGGCATGACCGTGGGCAGGAGCGCGGGGATCTCCGCGGCATTCGGGGCAGACGCCCCCAACCGGATCGACCTCGTGTTCTACTTCGCCCCGGAGAAGGATCTCACGAGGCAGGTGGACGACTATCAGGAGCCCGTGAGGGAGGTGCTCGACGCCGTGCCTGGCCTGACCTACACGCTGACCACCGGCATGGGGTTCAGCACCGGCAACCCGATACAGATCGCCATCTACGGCAGCGACCTCGAGGATCTGCTCGCGAGGGGCGCGACCCTGAAAGCCGGACTCGAGCGCATACCGGGCACGATCGACCACGAGTCGAGCCTCGACGAGTGGGTGGACCTCATGCGCTTCACGCCCGATCCCGCGGTCATGTCGCAGAGGGGGGCCAACCCCGCGGCCATAGCGGCCGAGGTGACGCTGGGTGTGATGGGCCTCGACGCCTCCACGTACTACGAGGGCGACGAGGACCTCGACGTGCATCTCGCATTCGACGACCGGGCGATCTCGAGCCGCGAGCGCATCCTGGGCCTCCCCGTATCGGGGGCGCCGCTGGAGAGCTGGGGCACCCTCTCGACCGACCTCGTGCCCAACATGATCTGGCACAGGGACAGGAGCAGGAGCGTGCTCGTATCGTGCGGGATAGAGGGAAGGGCTCTGGGAGATGTGGGCTCCGACGTGTACGCGATGATGGACACGCTCGAACTGGGCGGCGCGAGATGGGAGCTGCTGGGCGACATCCCCGACCAGAAGGAGTCCTTCTCGAGCATGGCCATTGCCATAGCCGTTGCGGTCTTCCTCGTGTTCCTCGTGATGGCGGTGCAGTTCGAGTCGCTCAAGGAGCCGTTCCTGCTGATCTTCGAGATACCGATGGCCATGATCGGCGTCATCCTGGTACACGTGCTCACCGGGATGACCCTGGGCCTCACCTCGCTGATCGGCATCCTGATGCTCGCGGGCATCGTCGTGAACAACGGGATCGTGCTCGTCGACTTCGCCAACCAGGAGATGCGCTCGCAGGGGCTCTCACCCGTGGAGGCCGTGCTCGACGCGGGCAGGAAGAGGATGAGGCCCATCCTGATGACGGCGAGCACCACGGTGTTCGCCATGCTGCCCCTGGCGCTGATGTCCACCGGCAGCTCCGGCCTGTGGTCGCCCATGGCGCGGACGGTGGTCGGCGGGATGGTGGTGGCCACGCCTCTGACGCTGCTCATCCTGCCGGTGATGTACGTGCTCATGGCCGAGCGGAAGAACCGCGGAAAGGCGGCCGGCGATGCCTGACAGGACGGGGATCTGCACGGCACTGATCCTGATGTGCGCATGCGGAGGCGGGAGCCCGGAGGCCGGTAACTCATCGGCGGTTCCGGTGCCTTCGGGCGCCGCTCCCGAAGAGCACGGCACGGTCTCCGCCAGCGTGCGCGTGGAGGCCTGCGACGAGGCGCTGCTGTTCGGCTCGGGCAGGGTGACCGGCGTCTTCGTAGAGGAGGGCGACTCGGTCGTGGCCGGGCAGATCCTCGTGGGCCTCTCCGGCGATGCTCTCGTGGACGGGGCGGTCGCCGCCGGGCTCTCCGGAGTGGAAGCCGCCAGGGTCGAGGCTTCCAATGCGGAAGCAGCGTACAGGCGCTGCTCGGAGCTCTTCGAGGCCGGGGCGCTCAGCAGCGAGCAGATGGAGGGCGCCGAGACCGCCATGCTTGCATCCCGGTCCACACTCCAGGCTGCGAGGGCCGATCTGTACGGCGCGCTCTCGGGCCGCAGCGCATCGACGGTCGATGCGCCGTTCGACGGCGTGGTCGGGCGGGTGTGGGCAGGCGAGGGCCTGATGGCCGGCCCCGAACCCCTCGTGATGGTCACGGGTGGAGGGGGATACGTGCTCCGAGCACTTCTGCCCGAAAGGTACATCGGATCCTTCGAGATCGGAGATCCCGCCGGATTCGAGACCACTGTGCTGCCGGGGGAGGTCTATGCGGGAATCGTGACCTCCGTGTCACCGGCGATAGATCCGGTCACCGGCCTGCTACCTCTGACGGTTACTCTCGACGACCCGTCGGGCACGCTCTTCCCGGGCATCTACGGCACGGTGAGGATCGATCCGGGAGGGGATGGCGGCGAATAATCCGCATCCTGTCCATCCTGTCCGTCCATGTCGACTTCATCGGACTGGATGGCCGGTTCCGGGAGGGAATGCCCGGCACGGGCCAGCCGGGCGGCATGGGGATTGCCCCGCGGTTTGACCCGGTGAGGGCTTCCGGCTATCATCCCCTCTGGAACTCCAAACCCCAGCATTCATGAACCGAAACGGCAGGAGACAGGCGTGATCCGATACGCGAAGCTGCTGATACTGGCCGGGGCAGCCATGGCGGTCGCCGCCGCCCCGGTGACACCCGCCGATGCCCGGCTGGCTGCGAACCACAGGCTCGAGCGGGACGGCATGGCCGGCTCCTTCACGATCGAAGGCGTATCCGGGCTTTCGGGCGATGACGGGACGATGCTCGCGTTTGTGTTCGACCTCTCCCCGTCAGGTTACGTGGTGGTTTCGGCCGATGACGCCATGCCTCCCGTGCCGGCCTATTCCTACTCCTCGGATTTTGGCAGGGGCGAGGGGCAGACTTTCGGCATGTCCGACCTCCTGGCGACGGACATCGAGAACAGGATGGCCTGCGCCGGGCTTATCTCCGAAGATGCGGCCCTGGCTAACGCCCGCTCATGGGAGGCCGCGACGTCCGGTCTCGTCGATCCGGGATCCCCGGCGGTGCTCGAGCAATGGCCGGCGGCAGGCACAACTCCCACCGGGGGCTGGCTGATGGAGAACTGGACCCAGGGCTCCCCGTACAACGCTTACTGTCCCATGGACCTGAATGCGGGCTCGAGGAGCGTCGCGGGATGCCCCGCCGTTGCGATGGGCATGATAGTCGACAACCTGGAGACGACCAACTCCACGCGTTTCTCCGACTCGGACGACTACCACCACGTCTACCAGGAGGACTACTGGATCGACGACGACTGCGTTGCACACGACTTCCCGGCCTGGTCCGAGCTCAACGACATGCTCGACATCCTCGACGACCACTACGAGCAGTCCACGCCCCTCACCAGCTCCGACAAGGCCGCCCTCGTGTTCGCGTGCGGGTCGGCCTGCAAGCAGGTCTATTCCGCTTCGGGCTCGGGCACCTTCGGTGTGGGGCAGGCCCACGACGCATACACCAGGTTCGGGTTCGAGAACTGCGAACTGCTCGATGCGGAATCCGACAGCCTTTTCGAGAAGCTGTCCCAGAACATGATGGACGCCCTCCCGGCCCATCTCGCGATTGTCGACGCCGCATGGCAGTACGGGCACAACATCGTCGTGGACGGCTACAACACCGACGACTACTACCACCTCAACTTCGGCTGGGGCGGCTCCACGAACGGCTGGTACCAGTTCCCGCTCAGCGGCATGCCCTACCAGATGAACATCATCGAGGGTCTGATCCTGAACATCTACCTCGACTCCACGGGCATCGATCCGGCCGATCCCGACGCATCGGTGTCGCTGTCGTGCCCGTCCAACCCGTGCCCCTCGGACCCTTCCGTCACGGTCGAGCTCGCACGGCCCGGAAACGTGGCGGTGAGAGTGTTCGGGATCGACGGAAGGCTGGAAGGCGTCCTGGTCGACGGCAGCCTCGGAGCCGGGAACCATGCGCTGGCCTGGCCGGGCAGCCTGCCTTCGGGGGTCTACATCGTGAGAGCCGACGCCGGCTCCTCCTCCGACACGCTCAGGCTGGTGGTGCTGGAATAGCAGGAAACGGCGCGGCGGCCGGCTGCGGCCGGGCTGCGACAACCCCGCAGGACAGAACGAGATGCCCCTGGGTCGATCTCGCGAAACCCCTCTACGTCGATTACCACGACAGAGAGTGGGGAGTCCCGGTCCACGACGACAGGCTGTGGTTCGAGTTCCTGGCCCTCGAGAGCGCGCAGGCCGGCCTGAGCTGGTACACCGTGCTCTGCAAGCGCGAGAACTACCGCACGGCCCTGGACGGTTTCGATCCCGTGATGATCGCCGGCTATGACTCGAAGAGGATCGAGGAACTGCTCCAGGACCCGGGCCTGATCCGGAACAGGGCGAAGATGAACGCGATAGTCGGGAATGCCCGGTGCTTCCTGGCGGTCCGGGAGGAGTTCGGGTCGTTCGACTCCTACATCTGGCGCTTCACCGGCGGGCGGCCGATCGTTCACGAGATAAGGGGCCCGGGCGACTACATGGCGACGAGCCCCGAATCGGATGCGCTCAGCGCAGACCTGAGGGCGCGTGGCTTCGGATTCGTCGGCTCGACGATCTGCTATGCCCACATGCAGGCCACCGGGATGGTGAACGACCATGCCCGCTGCTGCTTCAGGCGCGGCGAGATAATGGCGGAATACTAGCTAGGGTCGTCCTGTGCCGTCTCTATGCTCTCCACGGAGCACTCGCGGCCGGACAGCACCTGCTTGAACACCCCGCCGCAGGACGGGCAGCAGGCCGCGAGGTCCGGAGCCTCATACGATGCGCCGCATTCCGCGCACTTCACCACTGCAACGGTCGGCCTGATCCTGAGCACCGGCCGCCCGAAACCGCGCTGTGAGGCCATCTCGGTGAAACAGAAATCGAGCGCCTCCGCGGAGACGCCCGAGAGCGGCCCCAGGACGAGGTCGACCGCACTGAGGCTCTCCCTGTGCCCGAGCGCCTCCTCCACCACGTCGAGGATTTCGGAAGCTACCGACAATTCGTGCAAGAGAACCCTCCGGAAGGCTCCTGGGCCAGGGCACTTATAACGCGGCATGCCGCCCGTGCACAGCCGTGCACCCCGAAGGGTCCCGGAGGGGCTTTCTTTCGGCGCAACCAGCCTTATACTTGGGTGTCGACCAGGACGAGCTGCCGTTCTCCACTCCGACCGGAGGTGGCCCATGTGTCTGGGAGTTCCCGGTGAGATCGTCGAGATCTCGGGGGACGACCAGATTTCCCGTACCGCCAGGGTCAGCTTCGACGGCGTCATCCGGGTTGTCTCCCTCGCAGGCATCCCCGAAGCCGTCGTCGGTGACTACGTGATAGTCCACGCCGGGTTCGCGCTGAACAGGATCGACAGGGCCGAGGCCGCAAGGGTGATGGAACTCATCGATGCTCTCCGGGCCTGCCCCGGGGAAACCCAGCCGTGAAACTCCTCGAGGAATACAGGGATCCCGCGACGGTCCGCCTCCTGGCAGACGCAGTCGCACGCATCGCTACGAAGCCGTGGAGGCTCATGGAGGTGTGCGGGGGGCAGACCCATTCGATCCTGGAGAACGGGATCGACTCGCTCCTCCCCGATACGATCACCCTCGTCCACGGACCCGGCTGCCCTGTCTGCGTCACGCCGGCCCGCTGGATCGACACGGCCGCGGGCATAGCCTGCAGGCACGAAGCGGTTGTCTGCACCTTCGGCGACATGCTGCGCGTCCCGGGGGCCGCCACGGACCTGATGACGGCCCGGTCGGCCGGGGGGGACGTACGGATCGTCTACTCGCCCATGGACGCCCTGGTGATGGCCCGGGCGGATCCCTCCCGCGAATACGTCTTCTTCGCCGTCGGGTTCGAGACAACCGTGCCGGTGACGGCCACGGCCGTTCTCGGGGCGCGCGCGGAGGGGATGCGCAACTTCAGCGTTCTCAACGCGCATGTAAGGGTGCCCCCCGCGCTCGAATGGATACTCTCGATGCCCGACTGCGCCGTGGACGGCGTGCTGGCGGCCGGACACGTCTGCGCCGTCACCGGGTACGAGGAGTACGAACCCATGACGGCCAGCCACTCCACGCCCATCGTCGTCACGGGATTCGAGCCGGTCGACATCCTGCAGGGCATCCTTATGAGCGTCTCCATGCTCGAGGCGGGGGAGGCCCGCGTGGAGAACCAGTATGCGAGAGTTGTCTGCAGGGAGGGGAACCCCGCAGCCATGGCGATGGCCCGGGAGGTCTTCGAGCATGCCGACGCTGACTGGAGGGGGCTCGGAGTGATAACCGGGGGCGGATGGGCTTTCAGGGAGGGTTTCAGGAGCTTCGACGCGGCATCGAGGTTCGGAGCAGTCCAGAACCTCCCCGATCCCGGGGATGGGGTCTGCATGGCCGCGAAGGTGCTGACCGGAGTCCTCGAACCGACTTGCTGTCCGGCATTCGGACGGGAGTGCACGCCCGGCAGCCCGCTCGGCGCCCCGATGGTCTCGTCGGAGGGCGCCTGCGCGGCATACTTCAGATACAGGGGAGGTGGCCGGTGACGGACCGCGATTCCGTGGATCATTCCGGCGGTTTCTCGTGTCCCGTGCCGCTCTCGCGCCATGCGGTGGTCACCATGGCCCATGGCGGCGGCGGCACCATCATGAAGAGGCTGGTCGACGGATTCGTCGAAGCCTTCGGAGGCCCGGCCCCCGGGGACAGGCACGACGGAGCGGTTCTCGATCCGCCCGTAGGCCGGATAGCCTTCACCACGGACAGCTATGTCATCGACCCCATCTTCTTCCCGGGCGGAGACATCGGGTCCCTCGCAGTCCACGGCACGGTCAACGATCTCGCTGTGTGCGGGGCCATACCGCTCTGGCTGAGTGCAGGCCTGATTCTCGGCGAGGGTTTCCCGCTCGAGAGCCTGAGGCGCGTGGTGGAATCGATGGCGGATGCAGCCCGCAGATGCGGGGTGAAGCTGGTGACCGGAGACACGAAGGTCGTCGGACATGCCGGCTGCGATGGCATCTACATCAACACCGCCGGGATCGGCTCAGTGCCTTCCGGAGTGGACGTCCGCCCAGCGAACGTTCAGCCTGGCGACGGCATCGTGGTCAGCGGAGACATCGGCAGGCACGGGATGGCGATCATGTGCGCGCGGGAGGGCATCGGCCTGGAGACTGGCATAGAGAGCGACTCGGCCCCGATCCACGGCATGGTGCGGAAGATCCTCGAATCCGGCATGCCTGTCCGATGCATGAGGGACCTGACGAGGGGAGGCCTCGCGGCCGCTCTCTCGGAGATCGCATCAGATTCTGCGACCGACTTCGTCATAGAGGAGCCTTCGGTGCCCGTTGAGGGGCAGGTGCGCGCGGCGTGCGAACTGCTGGGTTTCGATCCTCTGCACGTGGCGAACGAGGGGAGATTCGTCGCGTTCGTGCCGGGTGACGCGGCTGCTGATCTGGTGCGGCTGATGGCCTCCCTCGACCCCGCAGGCAGGCCTGCATCCATAGGAGCCGTGACCGGGCGGGGGAGGGGCGTCGTCTCCTTGAGGAGTTCGCTGGGAACTACGAGGACGATGCCGGTGTTGAGTGGTGAGCAGCTTCCGCGCATCTGCTGAAAAGCTGCACAGAAAGGGCATTTATGCTCGAGACACAGGCGGGGTCGTCCCGTTCGAAAATTTCCGAACGTTCAGGAATTGCCACGCGCTATTGGGTCTGCGCGGGCGGGGCCTTATCTTTCATCATGTTCCGAACGCGCCTTCCATCGTGATGGAAGGCATTCTTGTCACCCCATGCAGGAGGTTTCACAAGTGAGCGACACTTCCCGGATCCTCAAGGAACTCGTCGACGTCCAGGGCATCAATGTAGCCGTCTGCGTAGGTCGCGACGGCTTCGTCATCGATGCCGCCTCCACCGGGAACGCTGATGCCGATGCCATCGGCGCGATGGTCTCCACGGGGATGGGCTCCGCCGAGAGCGTCGGCCGCGAGCTGGGCGTCGGCGAGATGGCCCAGGCCATGATGGAGTACGAGAAGGGCATAGTCGTCCTTTCAGCCCTCGGAACCGACGCTCTGCTCGCAGTCGTCGCATCGAGCGACGCCAACCTGGGCAATGTGCGCCTCCAGGTGAAGCGCCGCACGACGGACCTGGTCAAGAGCCTGAGCTAGGCGGCTCCCCGGCCCTGACAATCGCCGGTCCAGACGATCCGCGCTTTCGAAGGGAGTCCGGATAGCGATGAGAAGCGATCAGACGAGCCAGAGCAGCGCTATACATCGCGAGTTGTCGGAGATGGTTGGCGCGACCGGGGCCCTCATAAGCCTGCTCATTTCCAGAGAAGGCGTCTGTCTGAGCCAGGCCGGCGAGCTGACGTCGCTGAACACGACCGCGCTCGCCGCCCTGGTCGCAGGCATGTTCGCGGCCACCAAGGAAGTGGCCACCATCGTGGGCGAGAACCAGTTCTCGATCCTCCTCCAGCAGGGCGACAAGCGGCACATCCACATCTCCCTGGTGGGGAAGAGGTCTATGATGGTCATCGTCTTCGAGGACTACACCAGGATAGGGAAGGTCCGGATAGAGGCCAAGAAGGCAGGCGAGGCCATCTCCAGGATCCTCGAGATGCCGGTCGAGAAGGCCCCTGACGAGGAGGGCGAGATCTACCTGCCCCGCTTCAAGGAGTACGCGCTCAACCTGGTGGACAGGATCTTCCGGGTAGACGAAGAGGACGATGGCGCACATCAGCTCTGAGAACCAGCAGATAGTCTTCAAGCTCGTCTATTTCGGACCGGGCATGAGCGGCAAGACCACCAATCTCCACTGGATCCACGCCCAGCTCGCCGAGAAGTACCGGGGCGAACTGCTCGTGCTCGATACAGAGAAGGAACGGACGCTCTTCTTCGATTTCTTCCCCGTGTCGCTCGGAAGGGTCGAGAACTACGCGATCAAGTTCCATCTCTACACCATCCCGGGGCAGATACACTACGAGGCCAGCCGCCGACTGATCCTCGAAGGCGCCGATGGAGTGGCCTTCATAGCCGATTCGCGCATGGGCCATCTCGAGAAGAACATCCAGAGCTACAGGATGATGATCGACAACATGATCGATCTGCGGATCCCGGTCGACGACTTCCCGGTGGTGCTCCAGTACAACAAGCGCGACCTGGAACCCCTGATCGAGCTGGGCAGCATCGAGAGGGAGCTGGGGCTCTCCCCGGGCATCCCTGCGATCGAGGCCGTGGCGAGCGAGGGCAGGGGGGTAATGCAGACCCTCCGGCTGCTGAGCATGGAAATCATCAGGAAGTTCCAGCTCTAGGCGGAAAGAAGCGACGGCGCCCCTGCGCCGCATGAGTTTGGAAATGGAATGGCTCTCAAAGGCACACTGAGCGATCTGGGTCTCGTCACCCTGCTCCAGTTCCCAAACTCGAGCAGGAGATCGGGGCTTCTCTCGATCACGGTCGACAATGATCAGGCGAGCCTCTACTACGTCGACGGCAACCTGGTGCACGCCACCCTCGGCGATCTGACGGGCCAGCAGGTCCTGGTCGAGATGGTCGACTGGAAGGACGGCACATTCACATTCGAGACCGGCGTGACATCCCCCGAGGTGACCATCAAGAAGGACCTCCACAGACTCATCATGTGGGCCCTGAAGGAGCGCGACGAGATCAAGAAGGCGCAGGCCGAGGCCGAACAGAACGCCCTCCAGCACCCCGACGGCCATATCTACGAGCAGCCCCTGCGAGACTTCGTCGCCTCGTCACCCAGCCATGTCTGGGCGAGCATCGTCGATTCGACAGGGGTGATCATCGCCAGGTCCGACCTGCCCAGCGACCTCTCCGAGATCGCCCCGGTGATAGTGAAGAGCGTTTCCGCCTTCGTGAACTCGTATCCCGGCGGGGCGCCCGACAGGGTGATCATCGAGGACGGCTCGAGGACTCTCGGGCTCATGTCGGTGGACAAGAAGCTGGTTCTCCTGACCGTCGTGAAGCCCGACACCAAGATCGGCCTGATGTGCATCGCCCTCGGCCGCCTTCTGGACAACGTCCGCAAGAAGGAGTGATGGCGGAATGGCGGAGAATCCCGTGCCGTCCCTGATACCCTTCGACGAGTTCCTCCGGGTATGCACGGATTCCGGCCTGATCACGGAGGACACGTCCAGGCGCATACACGGTTTCGCCCGCGCCATGGGAGGTGTGGGTTCGGTACCCCGGATGTCCGGTACCGATTCGGAAAGGCTCCAGAGCTTCGAGAACATCCTCGCGTTCGACTATCCCGACAACATGACCTTCGACAGCTACATCACCACCGAGGAGAACTACTACACCTGCGAGATCCTCCGCACCGTGGCGTTCATCCCGAGGATCTGGAAGGCCATCGCGCCAGTGTTCATCCATGCCCCCACAGGGCAGGGCAAGACCCATCTCCTGGCCGCCACGCGCAATGCCACGTCGCGGAAGGCCCTTCTCATCAACACCCTCGACCTGGAGACGGAATTCCAGCACGCCCTGAGCGCCGGCAGGGAGCGCGAGCTCCGCGACTGGATGATCCAGCACGACCTGATACTCATCGACGACATCCAGTTCGCACGCGGCAACAGGAGCTTCGAGAAGTTCGTCATATCCGTGATGAACCGGATGCCGAGGGAGACCCACGGCATCGTCATCTCTTCCGACGTCGAACCATCCATGCTCACCGGGATGGATGCGTCGCTCCTGTCGAGGCTGATGTCCGGGATCACCATCAAGCTCGAGATCGTGAGCAAGAAGGGGCGCCGGGAGATCCTGGAGCAGTTCTTCAAGTACACTGGGATGAACCTCTCGGACGACGTGGTCGACTACCTGGCCGACACCTTCACGACGAACGTCAGGCAGCTCAAGGCCGCCGCGAGGATGGTTCTCGCGAGGGTGCTCGGAACCGGCAGCGCGATGACAGTCGAGTCCACCAGGGCACTCCTCGGCTTCATGACCGAGAGGATCGGCACCGAACTGCCCGAATTCGACGAGGATCTGCCCATGGCCCCGGGAGGAAGGACCGAGTACATCGTCGTGGAGGTGGAGGAGGAGCCCGACCGCAGGAACACCGGATCGGGCCTGGAACCCTTCGTGATCGAACCGGTGAGCAGCGCCGCTTCGTCCCGCAGGCCGCAGACCGCAGGCTCCAGCGATACCCCTCCGAAGTCCGCGGCAAGGAGTGCCAGGGCGCAGCCCGCCCGGCCGGTGGAGCCACCTAATACTCCCGCGGCTCGGGAAGACGCGGACGAGGATTCCGGGCACACCGAAGAGGATTACCCCGTCCCGATGGCGGTGTCGAGGGAGAAGCCGCATGCTCCGGCCGTGGAGAGGCATGAGGAGCAGCCTCTGTCCGCCTGGCCGGCCGGGAGTGCGCAGCCTGCACCTGCCGCGCAGAAGCCGGTCCCGTCGAAAGGGACTGCAGCGCCCGCGGGAACCCCTGCGGAAGCCCCAATGACGCAGCAGCAGGCGCCCGCCCCGGACGATGCGCACGAGCCGCCGCGCTCGGGGCGCAGATCGGCGAAGAGATTCAAGGAGATGCTCGAGTCTGCGGACACCGTGGAAAAGCAGACCGAAGCCCTACGCCTGGCCGTGGGCGAGAGGATCAGGCAGCTCATGGAGTCCGGAGCGAACGATATCGACATAGGCAAGCTCCAGGTCACGCTCAAGTTCCTCGAGAAGGGCGACCTGGAGTCGGCGATGCTCTCGCTAAAGGCGTGACGATGAAGTTATGGGGTCGAGTCGAGGGAGAAAGGAGATACTGTGCACGCAGTCGCGGATGCAGATCTCTCCCGTTTCCACGGAGTCGCCTATCTTCTGGGAGCGCTGGCGCACGCATCGGAGCTGAACCTCGGCAAGAGCAGCCTCTCCATCTGCATGCTCGCCGGGAAGAAATTCGGCAGGGAGGCTGTCGAAGGCACACGACAGACCGATGACCTGACCGAAGCGGTCACACTGCTCGGCGAGGCCCTCGCGAAGCGGGGCATCGTCTGGCACTTCGAACCCTTCGCCGGCGAGTCCGCAACGCCCATAGAGGACCGCGACGGCAAGAAGGTGATGAGGCTCTCCTTCGGGACCTGCATGGTCCGCAACGCCCTCTTCAGGTACGCCCACGAACAGAAACAGTCCCTCTGCTACATGGCGCACGGCGTCTTCGCCGGGGCGATGGAGAAGATCATGCCCGGCAGGACGGTGCATCTCGAGATTCTCCACGCCGGACCCAACGGCTGTCTCAAGGAGATGATCGTGGAGGAGGGTGGTCAGGAATGAAGGCGAGGGTGTCTACGGAGTGGCTCTCGGGCTGCTCGGGCTGCCATGTCGCTATAGTGGATCTCCACGAGAAGCTGCTCAACCTGGTCGACGACGTCGAGTTCGTGAGGGTCCCCGTGCTCATGGACGAGAAGGGCTATCCGAAGGCCGACGTGGGGATAGTCGAAGGTGCCGTAAGGAGCGAGCACGACAGGCATGCGCTCGAGAAGATGCGCGAGAGCTGCGGGAAGCTGCTTGCCTTCGGGACCTGTGCGGCATACGGCGGCCCGTCCGGGATCGGATGGCTGTACGGCCGCGACGCCATCCTGGCCAAGGCCTATGGCGGGAACGTCTCGGACGCTAAGGGATCGAGCGTTCCCGGCGGGGCGTCGAAGCTCGAAGAGAGCGTGATCCCGATCGACGAGGTGGTGAAGATCGACCGGTATCTGCCGGGCTGTCCGCCTCACCCCTACTTCATCGCGATAGCGATACGCGACCTGCTCGGGGTCGAGAGCATCCCCCTGAGCCCCATGACGGTCTGCTCCGAATGCGGCCGCAGGATGAAGAAGACCGAAGGAGCGAAGCTCTCGAAGGGCGAGGTGTCGGCGAAAGACCCGGAAACCTGCTTCCTCAGCCAGGGTGTGGTCTGCCTGGGCAGCGTCACGCTCGACAGGTGCAAGGCCCAGTGTCCCAACAAGGGCGTGGCCTGCGCGGGATGCGCCGGGCCCTCGGTGGAACTCATCCGGGAGCCGCACCTCGACATCAGGAGCATGGTCGCTAAAAGGATGGCCATGCTGACGGGCATCCCCGAACAGGAGATCAGGGACTACATCCAGGGCGATGCCAAGACGTTCTACTCCTATGCGCTGTCATCCCCGGTGATGTACGGGAAGCCCACCGTCGAGCTGCGGGAGTGGGCGGCGGAGGCCGCGAAATGAGACCACCGACACCCGTCACATGGGAGACTGAGATATGAAGAAGATAGTGGTCGATCCGGTCACGAGGATCGAGGGGCATGCACGCATCGTCCTCGATACGGACGACGCGGGCCGCGTGGTCAAGGGCCATCTGCAGGTCCTCGAGATCAGGGGTTTCGAGAAGCTCCTCGAGGGCATGGAGCTCTTCAAGATGCCCCTGATCACGGGCAGGATCTGCGGTGTCTGCCCCGCCGCGCACCATATCGCGTCCGTGAATGCGATCGAGTCCGGACTGGGGGCGAAGATCCCCAGGGATGCCGAACTGCTGCGCGAGCTGATGTACATGGGCCACATCCTGCACTCCCACGCCCTCAGCACGTTCGTGCTCACGGGGCCGGACGTGCTGGGCGGCATAGGGGCGAAGCCGGAGCAGCGGAACGTTTTCGCCCTCCTCAAGCTCGAGCCGGAAGCCATAAGGAAGGTCCTCCGCCTCAGGAGCATCGGCCAGAAGACCGTCGAGATCGTCGGCGGCAGGGGGGTGCATCCCGTGACCTCCATCCCCGGAGGGCTGGCCAGCAGACCCTCGAAGGAGGATCTCGCCTCGATAGCGGCATGGGGCGGCGAAGCCCTGGGCATCATCGAGGAGCTGACCCCCCTCTTCATGGCCAGGCTGGCGGATCTCGACGAACTGCGAGGGCCTGCGGCGCTCGACTTCCTGCCGGCAGCTATCAGCGACGGCGGGAAGGTGGCGTACTGGAACGCACCATGCGTCGTGAGGAACCGCGACGGCAGCCAGGAGAGGTCCTTCACCTCCCGTGAATACGCCGACAACCTGGTCGAACACGTTCTGGACGACTCCTACATGAAGTCGATCACCCTCGGCGGGAACCCGGAGAAGAACCTCTTCGTGGGCCCGCTGGCGAGGATGCTGGTCAACGAAGGCTTCTCGACCCCGAAGGCCACCGCGCTCCTGGGCGCATTCCGGAGCAGGCCCCGGAACTCCACCCTCGACAACCTCGAGGCCCGCCTCGTGGAGTCCGTGCATACAGCCGAGAGGATGGCTACGATAGCCGGAAGCGAGCTGGGCGACGGCCCGATACGCGTGGAACTGCACCCCGGACCCGGCAGGTACATCGGCATGGTGGAGGCGCCGAGGGGCATCCTGATACACGACTACACGGCCGACGACGCGGGGAGAATCTCCGCCGCGAACCTGATAGTCGCCACTCAGGGCAACTACGACGCCATCGACAAGTCGATCACCGGGATAGCGGAACACCTCATCGGCGGGAAGGACGACGAGAAGCTGATGAACGGGGTCGAATTCGCCCTCCGGTGCTACGATCCATGCCTGGCTTGCGCGACTCATGCGGCCGGCAGGATGCCTCTGGAAATCGAGATCAGACATGACGGCAGGCTCGTCCGCAGCGTGACCAGGGGGGAGGAGCGGGTGTGATCGACATAAGGATCGACGAGGATGCCTGCGTCGGCTGCTCGCTTTGCGTGGACGTCTGTCCGACGAAGGTGTTCGAATTCGACGAGAAGAAGGCCAAGCCGGTCGTGAAGAAGCCGAAGGAGTGCTTCGGCTGCCTGAGCTGTTCCGAGATATGCCCCGCTACGGCGATCGTGCACGAGGGAGCGGCGCACTCCGAGAACCACTACTACGATCCGGGTGCAGTGGAGCTCTCGCAGAAGACCGCCGACGGAGCGGGGGCGATCAACTTCCCCGATGATGCAGGCATACGCAGGCAGGCCGTGGGCGACCTCGGGATACGGCTCCTGTCGGTGGCTTCCGTGTTCAGGCAGACCCTGGGCGGCAGCCTGCCCGCGGTGGGCACCATGGCCGGCAGGACGCTGGCGACGCACCTGCCGAGGTATCATGTGCCGGCCGACTTCAAGGAAGCGCTCGCGATGGTGGTGGAGCAGCTCGCGCCGACGTGGGACCTGAAGGCCGCGTACGACGGGGCCGAGAGCCTGAAGATCAATGCCGGGACATGCTTCATCAGGGATCTCTGCAGACGCGAGGGACTGGAGCTCGGGGGCGACCTGTGCGTGCTCTTCTACAACTACCTGGCGGGCTATATCGCGAAGCTCTCCGGTGTGAGGCTGAAGCTGGAGAAGACCTCGCCAGGAGACACCTGCGCGTACGAGATCAAGGTGATCAGGAAGGAGTGATCCCCGCAGGGGCTTCGAGGCTCGCCGTCGCGGGCATCGGGAACACTCTGGCCGGCGACGACGGAGCGGGGATCAGGACCCTCGAGATGCTCGAAACGCTCCTGGGGGACGAGCGTCCCCCGGGAGTGCGTCTGGCCCGCATCGAGGGAGACCTCCTCGACGTGACCGATCTCCTGGACGAGGCCGATCACATCATCTTCCTCGACGCACTGGCGGCATCACCGCCGGGCAGGCTGATCCGTTCAGCCTGCGCGCGGAGGGCGTTCGCCCCCTCGTTCCACCAGACCGACATCGGCACGCTGATGGCCAGGCTCGAACCCCTCGGACTGGTGAAGGTCTTCCCGACCTGGGAGATATGGGGGATCGCCATAGATCCCCCGGCCTTCCTGGGGGAGGGGCTCTCGCCGGAGGTGGCAGAAGCTGCAGACAGGCTGGCGAAATCTCTTGCCAGCGAGATCCTCGCTCGTCCGTCATGACGAAGGCAGTCGAGGCCGGTTTTTCGACCCCGGTCCCCGTCCTTGCTGCGGGAGCCGATCAGGCGCCTTCCTTCGCACTCATGCGGGATTCTTCGGTGCGTATCGAGGGACCGTCTGGCGATCCGGGAGACCCGGAGTCCGCGGATGCCTGGAGGGAAGGGCTCTCCGACCTTCTGGGCCTGTGCCCAGCAGGAAATGCCGTCGTCGCAGCCGATCTCCATCCCGGATACAGATCGAGGGTGTTGGCAGAGGAACTGGCAGACGAGCGGGGCTGGCCCGCCTACCTCGTCCAGCACCATTTCGCACACTTCTGCGCCGTGCTGCTCGAGTGCGGGATGCGGCCGGGGGACGGGGCCCTCGGACTGATCCTCGACGGAACCGGGTACGGCGCCAATGGGACGGTATGGGGATGTGAGATCCTGGATGGCAGTCTATCGGGCTTTTACCGGAGGGGACATCTCAGAAATGTCCCCATGCCGGGCGGGAGCGCCGCCGTGATGGAGCCGAGGAGGATGGCTGCCGCGCACCTTGCGGCGGCGGGCCTCGGGCACGACTGGCCGGAGCTCGATCAGGTGATCCGGTCCGGGAGCCTCTCTCCCATGACTTCGAGCGCGGGCCGCCTGTTCGACGCCGCGGCATACATCCTCGGCGTCTCTCCGGCACGCGTATCCATGCAGGCGGAGGCCGCCAGGCTGTTCGAGTCCGCCGTCGATCCGGGGGAGAAGGGCCACTTCGACATGGATGTGGGCGATGACTGCGTGATCGATCCGTCAGGGGCGATCCGGGGTCTCCTCGACGACCGGATCCCCGTCCCGGCCAGGGCGGCTATGTTCCACAACGGATTCGCACGGGCTCTGGCAAGAGCGGCCGTGATCGCCCTCGGGGGGCGGCGGATGCCCGTGGCTCTCGCCGGGGGCTGCTGGGCCAATGCGCACCTGTTCAGCGCCGTTCGCAGGCTGCTTTCGGACGAAGGGCTGGAAGTCCTGTACTGCAGGGATCTCCCCATGGGCGACGGGGCGGTGTCGGCCGGCCAGGCCGCGGCGGTGGCTGCGGCCCTCGTCGGAACCGACGACAGGCCGGTTCCGGGAAGGATGGAGGCGGGATCATGACTATCCGGCGAATCAGCAGGAGCGTATCCGAGAAGAACGACATGATCGCATCCCGCAACAGGAGCCTGCTCGATGGCCTCGAGATCCTGGGCGTCAACCTGATGAGCTCGCCCGGGTCGGGCAAGACGACCCTTTTGGAGGCTCTGGCCGGCAGGTTCGGCGCGGAGATGGCCGTGATAGAAGGTGACGTGAGCACCCGCAGGGATGCCGAGCGGATACTGGAAAAGGGCGTAAAGGCATGGCAGATCGAGACCGGGGGAGCATGTCACCTCGATGCGGCATCGGTCGGCTCCGCCCTGCCGGAGCTCCGGCTCTCGAAGGGCGTCGAGCGCTTCCTCGTCGTCGAGAACGTGGGCAACCTGATCTGTCCGAGTTCCTACGACCTGGGCGAGAGGCTGAGGGCCGGGCTGCTGTCCCTTCCCGAGGGCGACGACAAGGTGCTGAAATATCCGTCCCTGTTCAGCAGGATAGACCTCCTCCTGCTGACCAAGAAGGATCTCGCACCCCACCTGGGGTTCGACACTGCGCGCGCCGCCATGGAGTGCAGGAGCATCAACCCCGGTGTCGCGACGATCGAAGTCAGCGCCCTCACGGGCGAGGGGATGGACGAGCTGGCCGGGTTCCTGGAGGAGCGCTACAGGTCGCTGTGGGGCACCTGAGGCGGGCGCCCCAGGGCGCTCAGCACCCGCCCGAACTCCGCAGGGTCGAACGCCGGTTCGCCCGACGCGCCCCGGCGGTCCGAGAAGGACCCGTGGATCCATCCCGTCAGTCCGGCCAGCGCGGCGGCATCCTTCGATCCGATCCCGCCTCCCGGCAGGATTTCGATCCGCTCTCGGGCCTGCTCCACCAGAGCGGCTATCGTACCCGCCCCGTCAACCGCAGACGGCGGGCCGCCCGAGGTGAGGACCCTCGACACACCGAGGTCGATCAGCGTCTCCAGGGCGGCAGTCTTGTCGGGCACATGATCGAAAGCCCTGTGGAACACCACTGGTACTCCGCCGGCCGCCTCGACAAGTGTCGCCAGCGCACCTTCATCTATCCCCGAGGATCCGTCCAGCGCACCCGTCGCTATCCCCGAAACCCCCAGGGATGCGTAGCCGCGGATGCTCCGGACGGCCGTGGCGATCTCGCCGGGGGAGTACACGAATCCGCCCGGCCGCGGCCTGACCAGCACGACTACGGGGATGCCGGCCTCCCCCAGCAGTCTTCGCACGTCGGACTCCGAGGGAGTGACCCCTCCACTCGAGAGACGCGAGCAGAATTCTATGCGGTCGGCGCCGCAGGCTGACGCGGAGAGGGCATCCGACACCGATCCCGCGGCCACCTCGATCCCGATGACCATGCCGTCCGGCACGATCCGACCCTCCCGCGGGAAGGCGCGGTCCGCCTCATCGCGCGGGGGGATGGTCACTCCCGGGCTCTCGGCGCTGGCTGACCGCCCTGTGGAGCCCTAGCGTGCAGGGGGCTGATAGATCATGGGCAGGCCGTTCTCGGTGTCGCCCACGATCACGAACACGCTGTTGTCTGACTGGGCCAGCTCGCCCGTGACCTCAATCGCCTTCCAGGAAAGCAGATCATCGGTCAGGCCGGTCGACACGATGCTCTGGTAGTCCGCTATGCCCTGCGCCTCTATCCGCATCCTCTCGGATTCGAGCACCTGGGCCTGTATGACGTACTCCATCCGGAGGGCCTCCTGCTCGGCCTCCTGCTTGGCCACTATCGCGTCACGGAGCGTCTGGGGCAGGTCGATGTTCTCGATCGGGGCCTGTTCGACGATGATTCCGAGCGGGGCGAGCATGGTCGTGAGGCTGTCCTCTATCTGCGTGTTGACCCCGGCCCTGTCGAGGGTGTAGAGCGCCTCCGGGTTGTACATGGCGAGGATGTTCTTGGCCGTCCTGTTGATGAAGGGCTCGATGAGGATCGAGTAGTAGTCCGGCCCTACAGTCTGGTAGATGGTTGGTGCCATACGCGGGTCGAGCCTGTAGACGAGGCTCATCTGGATGTCGACTGTGACGCCGGTGGACGTGGACGCGTTCATCGCCATGGATTCGGACTGCCTGCGGATCGACATCAGGTGGATGTCGGACCAGGGGATCTTGGTGTGCAGGCCCTCGGGTATCGAGTTCATCCTGACCTGCCCTGCGATCGTGACCACCCCCACGTGCCCGGATGGGACCATCACGAAGCACGACATCAGGAGCAGGAGCAGACCCACGACAAGGGCCAGCCCGCCCAGCTTGCGGAGCGGCGATCGGTCGGTCCCGTAGGCCCTTATAACCCTGTCGTCACCCTTGCGCTCCCCCCCCGATCCGCCCATGAACAGAGCGAGCCCGATAAGGACGAGGATCATCGCGAGTATGAAAAGGAACATCACCCCTCCGTTCGAGTGTCGGCACCACTGTGCCGATTCTACTCCAAGGACGGAAACGGGGCCATGCCGCCCATTCCCTCCGGAGCCTCATTGCGTTAGATATCGGAAAACACCCCAAGGAGGACGGATGTCTCATGGGCTTCCCCTCTGCGTTGCCCTCGCGGCAACCACGATCCTGCTGCCGTCCCGGGCCATGGGTTTCGGGTATCTCGACGCCTATCGCGGCGGCACGCCGCATTCCGGAGCGGGAACCTATTCTGCGGGTCTCGGAGGAGCAGTCTCCACGCATGATCATGATGCATTCGCGCTGTTCCTGAACCCCGCCGGCCTGTCGAGCCTCGATGACTGGTCGGTGTCGGTCACGGGAGGGGGCCTGAACTGGCTCGAGGTTCGTGTGTACGGGATCAGCCGCATGCTGAGATCCGACAGGGCGAAGGGCACGAGCGGCATCGCGGGCAGCATCCCGATAGGAGCCGGGTTCACATTCGGGGCCGGCATGGCCTCCGTGGCGGATGCCGCCTATATCGGAGCCCGCATGTGCATAGACCCGTACACCGGGGAGGTCCGCTCCCAGGAAGTGTTGAATGCTTCCGGGGTGCAGTGGGATGCCGCGGCGGGCATCTCGTACGAACTGCCCCTGGGCGTCTCCGCCGGAATATCGGCGGGATGGAGGACCGGCACCATCTCGCTCGATTACTACCGTTTCGACAACTTCCTCGGTCAGATCGACTCGGTGATGAACCGGGACATCGAGGTGTCCGAACCCGCCATCAGGGCCGGACTGATGAAGATCTCGGGGATCTCGACGCTGGGAGTGAGCTACTCCGCCGGTGGCGACTGCCTCGCCCCGGTGCTCAGCGGCGGGTTCAGGTTCCTCGCCCCGCATATCCAGAACACGCGGGTGGGATTCGAGGCCGACCTGTCCTCACCCCTGGCGAGGAACGACTTCGAGGGGAAGCTGATGATCGAGTTCCCCATGACATCCACCACCACTCTGCTCTCGGGCGTTTCCTTCAGCGACTCCCCGAAGGAGTGCGGATCCGGCATGGGCTTCTCGCTGGGCGGGAGTCAGCGCATCGGGGTCGTGGACGTCCAGGCGGCCCTGCACTGGCGGAACAGACGGCTCGAAGGGCTGTACGTGCCTCACGAGGACGCGAACAGAGTGGAGGAGACCCTCACCGAGTTCGTCGTGGGCGTGTCGCTGAATCCCTGACACTCCTGCGCCATCGCGGCAGTTCCTCCGGTGCGGTGGCCCTGCAGCCTCCCCTGCAGGCCGCGGCCTCGCCGCATCCCCGGCAGGCTCCCGGCAGGGCCCTGAATTGCTGAGCCGCCCGGGATGAAGCGATGGACCCGAAGTCCTCCCCGAGGAAGTCACCGAGCAGCATCGGCATCTGTTCACAGGGCCTGAGCATGCCCCACGGGTCCACCGCCCATTTCGGGCCCGCCCCGGTGCATCCCGTGTTGACGAGACCCTCAGGGATCGATCCTCCCATCACGCATCCGCGCAGAGGGATGCCCGTGTAGACCGGGATGCCGCAGGCTGAAGCCTTCTCCATCGCTGCGTCGAGCGCGCCGCGGATCATGGCGGGGGTAGGGCGGAGTTCGGACCATGCTCCCGAGGCCCTGCCGCCCGGGGCCAGGGGGATGATCTGGAGCGACGAGGCTCCCGATGCGAAAGCCAGCTTCAGGATGTCTCCCGCCTCGGCCAGGTTCCGCGAGCAGAGGGGGAGGGCCGCCGACACCGGGAGCCCGGTGGAGGCCGCGGCTGAAATGCCCCGAAGGACACTGTCGACACAGCCCTCTCCGCACAGATCGGAGAACGCGTGCGGGGTAGCCGCCGGGATGGAGATCTGGAAGGCGGCCAGCCCGGAATCCGAGAGGATGCGGCACGATTCCCTGTCCAGAAGCGTTCCGTTGGATGCGAGATGCACCTCGGGGATCGAACGGGCGATGGTCCTGACCAGCCGGGCCAGGTCGTCCCTGATGCAGGGTTCGCCTCCGGAGACCGTGACCCCTCTTGCGGAGGACATCGAAGCTATCCGGCCCGCCGCGCGGAAGGCAGTTTCAGGATCGGCCGGAGGAGGCGCTGCGCCGGGCGCGTTCCACGGGTTGCAGCAGTAGATGCAACGGAGATTGCACAGCGGCGTCGACTCGAGGACGAACCAGTCCGCCCCGGGGCTATCGGGCACAGATCAGGTCGGAGAGCAGCAGGCCTATCCCGGGGAGCATGCCGATGATGCTGTCGGCCGACGAAACGGCTTCCGAGGCTATCCGGCCGCCATCAAACCCGGCCGCGGAAGTATCCGCGAAGGACCTTATCTCTGAGAGCCGCATCTGGACGAGTTCCCATGCAGGCCTCGTCCCTGGCTCGTCGTAGCTCCAGATGTAGAGGCGCGGAGCGGACATCGTGTCGAGGAGCAGCGCGGCGATGCCGATCTCGAGGGCGACCCTCGCGGCATCCGCAGCTTCGACCGTTCCCATCAGACCCCGCGACCTCATCTCCTCCACAGCGTCGAGGCGGTTCTCGAAGGAGGTGAAGGCCTGTTCGGACTCCATCTGCACGGCGGGGGCCATCATCCGCGTGTACATGCTCCTCGAGCCGTACATCAGGGTGCGGAGCCTGAGCATGAAGAGCCTCCGCACGACCGCCATCTCGCCGGAGACCGGGGAATCGGCCTCCGAGAGACGGTCGAAGCATGATTCGGCCCCGGCCCTCAACCGCGCGCCCTCGGAGTCATCCAGCACGCCGAGGTACCAGTCCGACGAGTCGGGCTGCCCGATGGCGGTCATCTCCTCCCATGCGGCCCGCAGGTCGTTCCATTCCTGAGAGTTCAGGATGTCCGCGATGGCGGATTCCTTCCCGGCGGGGAGGCAGGAGTCGCATGGCGTGATGGACATGCCCGCCGCCGCGGGCAGGGCCCCGGGGATCAGGAACAGGCCAGCCGGTCGGATGGAATCCAGCATGGCGCGAATATCGCCGGCCGGGGGCGCCGGGTCACCTTTTCCGCGGAGCCTCGCCCGGACTATGTTCAGTGGACTTTCCCGAAGGGTGGCTGGATTGAAGATCGGCACTCTCTGCTACATCCGCCGCAACGGCCGCACGCTCATGATGTTCCGCGACAGGATCCCGGGCGATCCGCACCGGGGCAAGTGGAACGGCCTCGGAGGCAAGATGGAGCCGGGGGAGACCCCCGAGGAGTGCGTGATCCGCGAGGTGATGGAGGAGTCGGGGCTGGCCCTGGAATCGCCGGTGCTGAGGGGGTTCCTGACCTTCCCCGCCTTCGAGGGCGACGAGGACTGGTACGTGTTCCTGTTCGAGGCATCCTCCTCCGAAGGAGAGCCTGGTGACTGCCGGGAAGGCCGGCTGGAGTGGATCGAGGATTCGAGGATCACTGCCCTCCCGCTCTGGGAGGGGGATCATCTCTTCATGAAATGGATGGAGGACGGGCGGTTCTTCTCGGGCAGGCTGGCCTACGGAGGCGGCAGGCTCGTATCGAGCGCCGTGGTCTTCTATCCCCGGGAGGCGGCGAATTGAAAGGCAGACTGCTACTCGTCGCGTCGGCGGCAGCTCTCTCCTGCGGAGGCCCCGAACCTGCGGCACAGGATCCGGCCGGCCTCTGGAACGGCCTGATATCGATCTCCGGACAGGACCTCGACATCTCGGTCGAGATCGAAGGGCCTGCCGATTCGCTCTCGGCCACCATCGACATCCCCGTCCAGGGCGCATTCGACCTGGGGCTCGACCTCGTCCGGCTCGAGGGCGACAGCATCGGCTTCTCCCTGCCGTCCTTCCTCGGCATGGCCGAGTTCGAGGGCGTCATCTCGGGCGATGCGATCTCAGGCCGCTTCACCCAGGGAGACCAGGAAGGCACCTTCCAGCTCAGACGGGCTTTCGGGGGCGCGAGACCCTACACTTCACGCGAGGTCCAGTTCGAGTCGGAGGGATGGTCCTACTCGGGCACCATCACCATGCCGCCGGGAGAAGGACCCTTCCCCGGTGTCGTTCTGATATCCGGCAGCGGGGTCCAGGGCAGGGACGAGCTCGTTGCCGGATTCGGCGTGCTCGGAGCCATAGCCGACTCCCTGTCGTGCAACGGTGTCGCGGTGTTGAGGTGCGACGACAGGGGCTACGGAGCCTCGCCGGTGGCAGCCCTCTACAACACCTACCGGATCCAGGCCGCCGATGCGAGGGCGATGCTCCGCATCCTGGAGGCCGAGGATGGTGTGGACCCTGACAGGACAGGCTTCCTCGGGCACAGCGAGGGTTCCACCGTTGCTCTGATCGCCGCCTTCGACTCCACGGCGGGGGCCGATTTCGTGATCTGTCTCGCAGGACCGGCCGTACCAGGATACGACCTCCTGCTCCGGCAGATCGATGACATCTCGAGGCTGGCAGGGGAGGACGAGGAGCGGGTCCAGTTTCTCGTCGACGCGCAGAGGGACGTCATGGATGCCGTGCTGGCAGGCGACAGCGGCGCCGCTGCACTCGACTCCATCCTCGAATCGCAGATCAGGACCCAGGTCGAATCCATGACCGACGAGGAGCTCGCAGCCGTCGGCGATGTGGAGAACTACGTCGCTGCGTCGCTGATGCAGACCAGGGCCGCGGCCACGAGCCCCTGGTTCGTCGAGTTCATATCGACCGATCCCGCGGAATACGCAACGGCGTGCAGGTGCCCGGTGCTCGCGGTCTACGGCTCGCTGGACGTGCAGGTCGAAGCTGACGTGAACGCGCCGGCGATGGCCGGGGCGCTGGCCGGGAATGCAGGATCGGCGGTGGAGGTCCTGGAGGGCGCGAACCACCTCTTCCAGAGTGCGAACACGGGTTCGACGGAGGAGTACGCATCGCTCGACCAGCGGTTCGTGCCCGGGCTCATCCCTCTGCTGCTGTCGACGATCAGTCCCGCGGGGGAGTGACCTGCTCGACGGCGAACATGAAGGGCCAGCACTTCCCGGTGAGGATCATCCGGCCGCCCGGGTCGAAGGCAATGCCGTTGAGAACGTCGGCGCCCGACCATCCGGAGGGGTCGAGGAGCCCCGAGGCGTCCATCACCGAGGCTACGCTCCCGGTGGCTGCGTCTATGGCGAGTATGGTGCCCAGGCCCCACTGGTTGGCGTAGAGAACCCCGTCGCGGTACTCCAGCTCGTTGAGGAATGGAGCAACCGAGCTCCCTGCCCTGACCTCGATCGAATACAGCTCACCGAACGTCGAGGGATCGCGGAGAGTGATCGTCCCCGATCCGTCGCTCATGTAGAGAAGGCTTTCGGAGGCCGCGAGGCCCCAACCCTCGCCATCGTACGGGAACGATCCGCACGTCGCGAGATCGGGGACAGTGAAACGCAGGGCGGTGCCCTCGCGCCAGGTCAGCAGGCAGAGGGTGTCGTCGACTATCGCGATGCCCTCGGCGAAGAGGCTGTCGGGCAGAACGACCTCGTCCAGGATCTCCATCGAGGGCCAGGCGATCCGCCTGAGCCGCGAAGAGCCGTAGCCCCCGGAAGATTCATAGATGTCCCCGTCGTAGAAGCACAGCCCTTGAGTGAACATCGTCCTGTCGTGTTCAAGCGTGTCTGTGATGATGGCGACCCTTGTATCGAATCCAGGGCCGGCCGCTCGCGAAGGATCTCCGGCAGGGGCCGGATCGGGGACGCGCTCCGGGGAGGAGCAGGCTGCCAGGGCCTGGATGGAGACGAAGACCCCCAGGAGGAACTGTCTCATCGCAGTGTGCCGCCCGCGAACCATCTCTTCGCCGGATAGGCGGGGGCTGCCGCACCGATCAGGGAACGGCAGCCCCCGATATGCACCGATGGGCGGCAGGGCTCGCGCCGGAGCGACCCCGCCGCTATCTGGACCTGCCTCCGGAGGACCCGCCGGAGGAGCCCCCGCTCGAGCCACCCCTGGAGCCGCTGCCCGATGATCCCGTCGAGGAGGACTGGGAGCCCGACGCCGAGTAGGCCGCAGGCGAACCCGCGGTCGCCAGGGCTTCCTCGAACCGGGCCTTCCTGGCCTCGTATCCGGGGGTCTGGCCGCCTTCGACGTCCTCCAGCTCCTCCATCCTGTCCTCGGGGGAGGGATGGGTCTGCCAGAAGCCCGGACCGCTGCGCCCGGAGACTGCCGCCATCCTGCCGAGCACCCGGGAAAGGCCTGCGGGATCGTATCCTGCATTCGCCGCGATGATCGCTGCGAGGCTATCTGCAGAGGACTCCGCCTCGCGGGAGTAGCCCTTGGTCACGAGGGCCTCGGTGATGTCGGAAGTCACGTCGCCGTAGCTGTCGGCGGCCTCCTGGACCTCCTGGGAGCCGAACCTCTCGGCACCGGCCATCCCGGCGACAGAGAAGGCCTGCACCCAGCGGGCCTGCTGCACAGTGCCCATTCCGTGGCTGAGGCAGACGTGAGCTATCTCGTGGGCCAGGACGCACGCGAGCTCGTCCTCGTCGCGGATCTGGTCGAGGAGCCCCCGGGTGATGAAGATCGTGCCCCCGGGGCAGGCCATGGCGTTGATCTCGGTCGAGCCGAGGAGCTGGAAGTGCCAGCCGCCGTATGTGCAGGGCTTGGGCGAGTTCATGGCCGTCCAGGAGCCCACGGAGTTGAGATAGGAATGGAAGGGGTACCCGCCCACCGGCGTGTAGGTCTCGAGGATGTTCGCGGCCACTGCACGGCCGATGTAGTACTCCTCGCTGTCGGATATCCCGCGCCCGGCCTGCGCGAAGGCGTCCACCACGCCGATGGCGGTCTGCGCGTCATCGCTCTCGATGATGTCGGTGATGTCGTCGAGGCCCCATGCCACGAGGCCGAGCACAAGCAGGAGGTGCGTCATCTCGATCCCCCCCTCGACGTCCCGCCCGCAGGCGGCGTCTGGGGCGCCTCTCCGGAGACTTCGGGCAGCAGTGCAGGGTCTACCAGCCCGCCGTCGGCCAGGAAGGCGTTCATGAAAGCCTCGGTTATCTCGAAGGCCTCGATCCTGTCGACCGCATCGAACTCCAGCGAGGGGTTGTCGCTCTCGTACTGGGCCTCTACGTCGGAGTTGAAGCCCCTGCCGGCGAGCGTGACCTCGTCCTGGGTGACGGAACCGGAGCCCGACTGTACCGAGCCCGACCCCGCCGAAGCCGAGGTCAGCGCCGTGGCGTGCACCCATCCGCTCAGGGATGACGAGACCGAGACCCTGAACCACTGGTTGCCGACTTCGAGGACCGTCAGCACCTGCCCGAGCTCCAGCTCCGCGATGGGCTGGGCATAGAAGGCAGGCGACGGGAAGACATACTGCCTCATCACCTTCACGGTCGCCTCGTCGCCGGCCGAGAGGGCCGTGTCGGAGGCGAGCAGTGCCAGCATCAGCGCCAGAACAGCCATTCCCCACTCCTCACTTGGATGTCATGTCGAACACGCCGCCCCAGCCCTCCGCGGGGGGTCTGCCGGCGTACTCGGCGCTACGCTTCGCCATGACCGAGGACGCACCGTCCCCTGCCGCGGCGAGTGGATCGAACATGGCGGCCGCCCGCTCGAACCCCGATGCCCGGTAGACCTCGAGGGCCTCGGCGTAGAGCGCGGCTGTCCTCATCGTCTCCTCCGGAACCAGACCACGATAGCCAAGCAGCTCGAATATGTCCACGGGGGTCTTCTGTCCGACGACGCGGATGGAATCGAGCTCTCGGAAGAGGAACCCGTCGCCCGCGGCCTCCACCGTGGCCCTCGAGGCCATGATGCGGGTGCGGTAGGCCTTGTTGACCCCTTCGAGCCTGGACGCGAGGTTGACCGAGCTGCCCATCATCGTGTAGTCGAACCTGCGCGAAGAGCCCATGTTGCCCACCGTCATCAGGCCGGTGTTGAGCCCTGTCCTGGGCTTCAGCTCGGGCAGGCCCTCCGCCGACAGCACCGCGTTCAGTTCGGCCAGCGAGTCCCTCATCGCGAGCACGGCCCTGCAGGCCGCCGCGGCATGGTCCCCGCACGGCAGGGGGGCGTTCCAGAATGCGACTATCGCGTCGCCGATGTACTTGTCCAGCGTTCCCCCGTGCTCGAGGATCGTGTCGGTCATCATGCTCAGATAACGGTTCAGAAGGCGCACCAGCTCCGACGGAGAGAGCTTCTCGGAGAAGGAGGTGAAGCCCGCCAGATCGGAGAAGTATGCCGTCATGACCTTCTGTTCGCCCCCGAGGACCAGCAGCTCGGGGCGTCTGGAGAGCTGCTCGACGACCGTGGGTGAAAGGTACTGCGAGAACGCGGCCCGGATCTCCTTCCGCTGCCTGTTGGCGTTCCCGTACGACAGGATGCTGCCGGCCAGGAGGGCCGCCGCGCCCGCCGAGAGGGGATAGACCGCCTCCAGCCAGATGTTCTGCGAGAATGCGAGGAATGCCGCCCCGGAATAAGCCGCGAGCACCGCAAGGCCGGCCAGCCCCTGGAGCAGCACCGACCTGCCCGCGAGGAAGGCCCCGGCGCACAGCAGGGCCACCAGAAGCGCGCATGCGAGCGCCACCGGCGTTCCCTCCCTCCGGATCGCGACTCCGGCGAGGATGTTGTCCGCAGTGTTGGCGTGCACCTCGACACCTGGACAGATGGCCGAGTAGGGCGTGGGCTTGAGGTCGTACAGACCCGGCGCGGTGTAGCCGACGAAGACGATGGCGTCGCGGAATATGGCCGGGTCGACGGGGGATGGCTGTCCGGAGGACTCGGCCTGGATCGCCTCGAGCAGATCAGCTATCGGCACGTATCTGAACGTGGCCGTGGGCCCCCTGAACCTCAGGATCATCCGGTATTCCTCGTCTAGCGGTATCCGGGCGTTCCCGATCGAGAGAAGGCCCGGCTCGAGCGAGACGGGCGGCCTGCCGGAATGGAGCCAGGCCGCGGCAAGGGCCAGGGATGGAACCGGGCCGTCGGGGGTGTCGGTGAAGACTCCCACCCTCCTGAACACCCCGTCGGCGTCGGGGACGGCGGAGACGTTGCCGAGGGCCGCGGCCCCTTCGAGTATCGGGTCGAACGGGGGGGTGCTGGTCCATGCCGAGTCGAGACCCGGCCAGCTGCCCTCCACGGGCATGATCGCAGCCGCGGGTATCGGCCTGCCGTCGCGCTTCTGCAGGGCAACGGCGAAGACAGCGCTTCCGAAGGCCTCCGAGCTGTCGCCGAGGGCTTCATCGTCGGCCGTCCCGTAGAGGGACGGAAGGTCGTAGAGCACATCGAAAGCCACAACGCTGGCGCCCCAGCGCCGGAGGACGCCCAGGCAGTCGCCGTAGAGCTGCCTAGGCCATGGCCAGCCGAGCCAGGGCAGGCGCTCGAGCGAGCCGCCGTCGACCGTCACGATGATGATCGAGGGATCGGGCGGCGTGGGGTGGGCCTTGAACCTCAGGTCGAGCGTACGGTTCTCGAGCGACTGCACGAAGCCGAGCCTGGAAACGGGCAGGAGCACGACCGCACAGACGGCCGCGAGCGCTACCAGTCTTATAGGGAACGGGATCCTGGCGAGCCGGCGATCGAGGTCCATGATTCCTCCGGGTTGTATGCTGCCGCCATTATCGTTCCGCCTCCGTTCAAGTCAACGGATGGCGAGGACCCCGGCTCTTCCTGCGGGAGCAGCAGAAGGCTAGAATCGATGGAGGCCGGCTGCAGGGCGGGAGGCGGAAATGGACGGGGATGCAGGGCGACTCGGTTCGATATTCAGGATCCTCAAGGCCATCAACAGGGTGCGGAACCTCGACGCGCTCCTCACCCTCCTGGCGAGGGAGACATCCGAATCGATAGGCGCCGAGCGCTCCACCGTGTTCATCTTCGACAGGGCCAGGAACGCACTCTGGTCGGTGGTTGCCGAAGGACTCGACAGGCAGATCTGGCTCGACGCCGACCGCGGGCTGGCGGGCCATGTCCTCCGCACGGGCACGACCCTGATCACTTCCGACGTATCGCGCGACGAGCGCTTCGACTCCTCGGTGGACCGCTCCACCGGGTTCACGACGCGGAACGCACTCACCGTGCCGATCCGCGACACCCGCGGAGAGGTGACCGGAGTCTTCCAGGCCGTGAACAAGCGGGGCGGCATCTTCACGCCCGAGGATGCCGACTTCCTCGAGGCCGTGGCGGCCGAGGCGGGCGTCACGATCGAGAACGTCTCGCTGTACGAGAAGAGGCGGCGCATGCTCGAATCCCTCATCCAGGCGCTCGCATACTCGATCGAGGCTCGTGATCCCATGACGGCGGGCCACAGCGGGAACGTGATGAAGTACGCCGGCGGCATCTCCAGGGCCATGGGCCTGCCGGCGGCGGTTGTGAGGGAGATAGAGTACGCCGCACTGCTGCACGACTACGGCAAGATAGGCGTGCCCGACGCCATCCTGCGCAAGCCCGACCCCCTCGACCCCGCCGAGACCGAGGTGATGCGGAGCCATGTCGAGCAGACCGGGAGAATATTGAACGCCATCGAGTTCGAGGAGGACCTGGGATCGGTGGCGAGGTTCGCCCTCGAGCACCACGAGAGGATGGACGGGTCGGGCTACCCTTCGGGGCTTCCCGGCGACGCTATTTCGCTGGGGGGAAGGATCATCGCGGTCGCGGACGTGTTCGAGGCGCTCACGGCCAAGAGGCACTACCGCGACCCGATGAGCGTCAGCGATGCTCTCGCCTCGATCCGGCGCGAGGCGGGTTCCTCGTTCGACCCTGCGGTGGTGCAGGCGCTCGAAACCTATCTATACGGCGGCTCCCGGAACTCCTGAAGCCCGCCGTTTCACGCTTCTGCGGGGGCGCCCCCCCTGCCGTTCCCGCGCCTTCCCAGCAGCAGGTAGTAGGAACCCGCCGACAGCAGGTAGAAGACAATGGTGACATAGAACGAGAAGGCGAAGGAGTACCTGTCGATTATCGCGCCGCCTGCGGCCGCGCTCAGGGTCATCGATCCGTTCCAGGCGATGGCGGATACCGCATTGGTGAAGGGCCTGTCCTCCGGCTTCTGGATCTCCATCTCGAAATTGGCCGATATCGGCAGGTTCATGTTCATCAGCATGCCCCTCATCACGAAGGCCGAGACCGCCAGGGCAAGGTTCCGCGTGAGGGCCAGCACCAGCATGAACGGGACCGAGAGCAGCTCGGTCAGCACGATGCTCCCCACCATCCCGTATTTCCGTGTCAGGATGGGGGCCGAGAGCATCCCGAGGAAGAGGCCAACCTGCATCAGCGAGAAGTAGAAGCCGATCCTCGGCGGGTCGAGCCCGAACTCGTTCCTGAAGTACAGGTTCATGAAGGGGATGACCAGGCCGGCTCCCAGGCCCACGAAGATCTTCGGGATCATCAGCCGCCGGATCACGTTCCAGTCGTACGACTTCAGCTTGTGGACGAAGCCCCCCGGAGCCCGGGGCGCGGGAGAGTCGCCCTCTATGCGCGAGAAGGGGATGATCGCGAGCAGGCTGGCCGCCACGGCGAAGTAGAGCGAGTACTCCTGCGCGGCTGCGGCGCTGCCGGCCAGGCCCGTGACAGTGAAGAGCCCGGGGAGCATCCCGCCGAAGAGGAATCCCATGAGGCTCGACAGCATCCCCACGGCCGAATTGACGCTGAAGACGTAGATCCTCTCGCCCTCTCCGCTCTCGGCCATCAGGAAGGGCGACGAAGCGATCCTGTAGAAGGTGACGAACATCGTGGCGGACAGGCTCATCAGCCGGATCATCGGCACGTCGCCCGCCAGCACCATGAGGACGTAGCAGGCGCAGGAGAGCAGGGTGGACCAGACCAGGACGAGCTTGGTCCGCACGCGCTCGAGCACCAGGGCGGCCGGCACGGCGGCGATCGCGGCCCCGAGGGAACCCGCGGCCAGGATCTGTCCGATCGAGGTCTCGGTGAACGACTGCTCCTTGAGGTAGAGGTTGAAGAGCAGGCTGAACACCGACATCCCGAGGCCGTTGAAGAGCCCGCCCCAGATGAAGAGCCTGGCGTTGCGCGAGAAGGCTCCCAGCCCCTCGCGGTATCCCTGTGCGGTGCTCACGAGGCGCCCCCGCCCCAGAGCTCGCGGCTGAAGGCAAGCAGGATGGAGGCGATCACCAGGGCGCAGCCGATCCATCCCGCCGTGGACAGCCTCTCGCCCAGGAGGATCGCGCCGCCGGCGGCGGCTATGACCGCCTCGCCGATGTAGATGAGCGAGGAGACGGCGCCGCCGAGGCTCGGCTGCCAGCGGATCTGCCAGTACATCAGCATGCTCGTCGCGAAGACCGAAAGGTACAGCAGGCCCGCGAGCGCACCGGGGTTCGGGTCTATCGTGAACCCGCCCATGACTGGGATCAGCGCGAGGGAACCGAGGGCGACGACCGCGAGCATCCCCATGGTGATCTCGAGCGAGCGGCCCGGTATCCACAGCCTGTCGATCAGGGCTATCTCGACGGCCCAGAACACCGCGCTCGCGGCCGTGAGGAGGTCGCCCGTCCCGATGCCGCCGGAGGGGTCGGCCAGGAGCCACACGCCGGCGAGAGCGATTCCCACGGAGGCGAAGTGGACGAGGCGCGGCCTCCTGCCGCACAGCGGCCACGAGACGAACGGGGCTATGGCGACGTAGAGCGAGGTGATGAATGCGGACTTGCCCGGCCCGGTATGCTGGAGACCCGCGAGCTGGAATGCGTATCCCCCGAGGAGGGAGAGGCCGAGCAGGATCGAGGGAACGATAAGCCGTGACAGGGGAGGGGCTCCCGACGGCGCGCGCCTGGCCGAGGCGACCGCGAAGGGCACCAGGACGGCGGCCGCGACGATGAACCTCGCTGCGAGCAGCACGCCGGAGGACATGGACGCGAACAGGGCCTTCGCCACCAGGAAGGTGGAGCCCCACATCACTGTCCCCGCAGAGAGGAACAGCGCAGCCTTGCGCTTCTCGTCCATTGCTTCCTTAAGCCCTGGGAGTGAACCGGTCGCGCGAAGATAACGAATCCCGCCTTACGCGGCGCGCCGGGGTTGAGCAAGGGGCGAGGGAAGCACGAAGAACATCGATGGACAGGATGGACAGGATAGCAGTGGAGCTACAGGGCAGTGAGGGTCAGCAGCAGGCGGGGAACAGGAAACATCGATGGACAGGATGGACAGGATAGCAGTGGAGCTACAGGGCAGTGAGGGTCAGCAGCAGGCGGGGAACAGGAAACATCGATGGACAGGATGGACAGGATAGGAAGGGTAGAGGAGAGAAGAGAGGAAAAGGTTGGGGGAAAGGAAGCCGGAAGAAGCAACGATGGACAGGATGGGAAGGATGAAAAGGTGAAAGGTGAGACCCCCAGAACGCTTTTAACTCCTTTAACTTTCTCGCTCCCGCCATAGCCTCCTCCCCATATGCGGCGGAAC
>CAZMAT010000008.1:40012-116171 GCA_964564435.1 uncultured bacterium | reverse complement strand
GGCACTCTAGGTTTCAATCCACGCGCCCGCGCGGGGCGCGACCGCGGCGGCCAACAGCTCATGCCGATCATCGAGGTTTCAATCCACGCGCCCGCGCGGGGCGCGACTGTCAGGAATCTATCTCATCGTATGGCAGCAACAACCATTATCAGAGCCGCGAACCATGGGAAAACACCCTAATCGAAACCTGCCGACAAGAACACCGTCCCTAATCTATTCTACTGCAATGAGCAGCAAATCCGCGAACCGCTTAGGCCAAGCATGGTAGCTCCATGTTCGCGGCTAGAAAAGGAGAGTGCCTTCAAGATCGGGTACATCCTTGATCCCATGATGCTCTACCTTGTTTCGATAATTCGAACCCAGGAAGTAGAACCGAAGGCTATCCTCATCTTCTTTCATCTCGTAGAGAAGGCGACCCCTCAGAATTGCCCACTGCGCCGGATCGACAATGCACTCGAACACGGAGTTCTGAACCCGTTGTCCGAAATCGAGGCATGCTTTCGAGACTCGCCTGAGTCTCCTTCTTCCTGCTGGATCGACCGTGCTGACGTCATAGCTGACAAGCACAAACACATCGACCTACTTGACGAAGAATGGCGGATAGACGTCGAGATCTCCACGGAGATGCCTCGCAAGAAGCCTTGCCTGGAGATGCGGGAGCATCCCTATTGTCATCTGCTCTTCCAGAAACGGATGCCGTAACTCCTCTTTTTTCCTTTCCTGGTAACCTACAAGTACAGTCTTCCTAGTATCGTCGTTCATCAGAACAGCTCCGGTTTCTGTCACCGTGAAGCCATTGGATGCTATCTGGCGCCGATTGATGAGGCTTAAAACAAGGCGGTCTGCGACGAATGATCTGAACTCCTCCATCAGATCGAGCGCGAGAGAGGGTCTGCCAGGTCTGTCTGCATGGAGAAATCCTGCCTGAGGATCGAGACCGACACCCTCCAACGCAGAAACGCAATCGTGTACAAGCATTGTGTAGATGAATGAAAGAAGAGCGTTCACCCGATCCAGAGGAGGTCGCCGCGAGCGGTTCCTGAACCGCATTGACTCATCATCGACTTGGATCATGCCGTCGAAAACACCGTAATAGTAGTTTGCAGCCATCCCTTCTATGCCCCGGAGAGTATCGACATCAGTACACCCGGATGCACAACGAAGGCTTCCGGACAGGGCATTTACAGCCTCCTTCGATTCAGAACACGTTTTCTCGGGATGATCCCTGGCGTTCCTCTGGAGAATCGACCTGCAGTTGGCAATCTTGCCGATGACAAAGGACCGCGCTATCTGTGCCTTGCGTAATGGATCCTCTGAGGAGCGATACTGGGCCTTTCGGAGCAGGATGTTCCCCGATATGGGTCCGCCGACCCTTGCTTGGAATCGACCGTGATCGGTGAACCAGGCGATGCAGATGCCTCGTTCGCATGCCGCGAACATCAACGGCGGGCTTACGCCGACATGCCCGAAGCAGACGACGCTCTCAAGCATATGCATCGGCAGACGACCTTTAACCTCACCATCGACCTTGACCAGGATCGCCTCACCCTCGAGCGAAAGGTATGCTCCGGGAGTTGTCACATAGACCGTGTTCAGGTGTTTCTTCATGAATGCGTCATCGATCGGCTTCTTCTAGCAATTCCTTCTTCAGGTACTCAGATGCCTCAAATCGATTATTCGTGATCTCAGGCATACAGAGCCCGATCAACGAACACTGACTACACCCTTCTCGTCTAGCGGCTGGAGGGTTATCGCCGCTTCTCAGCATCTCATGTAGTCGCCTGGCGGAAGCAATTGTCAGTTCTTTCAAACAATCGGAAAGCAGTACCTGTTCACGCTTCTGTATCTTGCCGTAGAAGATTGCTCCCTCGGGAACACATATTTCTAGCATCTCTTCAAGACAGATCGCCTGCGCGCAGAGCTGTACCCGGTCACAATCGTCCACCTTCGGCTTCCCGTGTTTGTACTCGACAGGATACGGCTGCCACAGACCTTCACATCCCTCTATCGATACTCCGATTGAAGAAACTCTATGGAACTCTACGACATCTGCCTTTCCAGTGACACCAAGGGTATGAGAGCACAGCATCAACTCCCTGACTACGATGATGTCGCCCCGTTTCTCACGCCTCGGGGCTTCACCGTGTACTCTTCGATGGAGTTGGCCACCTGATACGGTAAGCTGGTTGTCGCTCCAGATCTGCTCGTTGCACATAAGAGCACACTGTCGTTCGCAGAACACGATGTGCTGCAGCAGTGAAAGTGCGAGCAACTCGTCGTCCGAGTAGATCCTCGTCATCCCACTAGACCCTATGCCAAGCCTTCTCTCTCTCCCTCGACTAGGGGAGAATGCTATACGAGTTCCAATAATGAGACTCCGGCAGGTACTTTTTCTGCTTCGATGGTACACTCGTAATCGGCGAAGCTACGTGCGGGTTTCGATCCATCCTTCTTCCTGAGGGAAACGAGATCGAAGAGTCGGTGAGCGGGGGCATTCCCCAGGGCCGAGTCATGCCTGAACACTAAAAGCTTCCTTGTTGCCATCAGTCCGCGGGCTGCCGACCTGTCGTGCTCGAACATCATCTTCAGGACATCCCAGAACAGGTCGAGGTCTTCCTGCGAGAACCCTGTCTGGGATGCGAGGTTGGCGGAAATGAAACCGTGCGAAACGTACAAACCGTAGGGTACTGTGTTCTTCCTGCCCATTGTACGGTTGTCCCCGCCCTGTTTCTCGGCTTCTGCCTCCGTGGCCACCGCCATCCTGGTGATGGAGTGTTCGGACGTAACAATCGGATCGACGGATCGACCGAAGGTCATCTGCACCGGACCGCGTACCTGTCCCGCGTTGGATCCTGTGGACATCACCGCTCCAAATGAACGGATATCGTAGTAGGAACGGCACATCTCTGTTCTGGCCCTCTCGACTTCGGAACCCTGGCCTGTTCCAGCCTTGTTTCTTTTCGCACCATCGCTCTTCAGGAAAGGTGGTTCGTTCAGTTCTATCCCGAGTCTCACATAGGCACTGTCGATCAGATTGTTGAGAACCGCCTTCTCCTTGACAAAGATATCGAATCCTTCGACTCCGCTCTTCGTCATCTGAACAAAGTTCCTGACCTTACGCTTCAGGCAAACATCTGTTACCAGACCACATCCGGTTTCTGCATCCAGCCTTGGGAGGTTTCCCGCATCGGGATCTCCGTTCGGGTTGCCGTCCTGAACGTCGAAAACAAGTGTGAAGTCATATCTGTTCTTGATCGGATCGCTCACTTCTGTACCCCCGTCTCTTCGACCTTGTCTGCCTTCTTGGTGTAGAAATCCTGCCTCTGGTGATAGTATCCGATCGCGAACCGCCCCTGATCGTCCAGGGACAGATGGGCGGGAAAGTCATCGATTCCTTCGACTATCTGCCCTATGAGCTTTTCGAAGAACACCTGCCTGCCAGTACTGTCGATCTTCGAGATGTGGTGGTTCTTCTGCCGCATCAGATTTCCGAACACGGTCACCGGAGTGCTGGACGCAGCGCCGTAGAACCTGTCGCGTATGGTCGCATTGATGCCCGGGCTCGCTTCCTCCTGAACCCTCTCGAGTGCTGCGAACAGCCGCCCCAGAAGGTATCCGGCATTCCTGTTCGATTGGTCGAGGCTCATCTGCATCTCCTTTTCAGCACGAGCGACATCGGTTCGCGAAATCCTGTTGAGACATGCCTTCACAATTGAAGCCCGGGGATAGTTGACCTGGTGTTCCGCCCTGATTCGGACAAGAGCCGCCTGCAACAAGGCTCTCGGATACTGTCTTCTCTCGAGGATGGCTCGCATGATGTTTTCGGAGAGATGAGACGGGATGTTGTCCGCTTTGTCTTGTGCGGCCAAAGATTTAAGCAGTCTAAACAACGACAGAAACTCGGGGTCTTTAGGCCCGTGGGTCATCTGGATGTCTAGGAAATGTTGCCTGATGGCATCCGCCATCTCGGCAATCCTGCCATGGAACCAGAACCTGATGGATATCCTTCCTGCATTTGGCGCGAGGCCGAGCACGTAGAACTCGTTGTCTATCTGTTCGCTCGGAACGCCTGTCTCAGTTGACTTGAGAAGATCTCTTATCGCGCCTGTCATACGATCAGGATCATCCTTCGATTGTTCCTGGAAGAATGAACCGAATCTTTGCTCGAAATCACTTGGTTTCCTTGACCAAAACACCGTGGTGGTATCACCTACGAGCATCTTCTGCTCGGAATCCCTACCCAGAAGATTGTTCAATGCTGTCGTGTATGAAGCTGATGCGGCCATACCAACAGGAGCATTCATGCCTTGCTCCTTGCCGTAGGATCTGAAGGCTGGCAGATTGAATGAGACTATGTTCCCGCCTGTAGGCTGGGATCCCCTAACCCCCTTTATTGCTGGATGAGTTCTCTCGATTGTGTCATAGGAACCAGAAACTAGACATATTGCTGTTTCAGAAGAATGTGCTGATAGACCAAGCTTCTTGAAAACCTCAGATCTCTCGCTCACAGTACGGCTGTCTCCGGCGAGTTGGAACGTAACCACTGCACTTTTATCTCCCTTGAGGGATTCCCAGTTTTGATCCAGCTCTTCGAGAATGGAGAGCTTGTCGTCTCGCTTCAGGAATTTAGTAACTGCTCCCACAGCTTCATCATCATCGAGTTCCAGCTTTTCAATGGCTTCAATGAAAAGCTTGTGTTGCTTGGCAGTCCGATCAGGCGGACCCTTCCTTTCAAGCCCGAGTGCGTAGTCGACACTGTCCCAGAGTGTGTTCGGCATCAGGTTGACAGTTCGTTTCACAGAATGCCTAACAAGGAACTTCCGAGCTCTTGGTTTCCCGTCCTTCAAAGATCTGGTATCTTCTATCGTCAATGGTAAACCATTCCGATCAATGACGATCACCCAGGGGATTTCCTTCCATTCGAACCCCGGCGGGGCGATCCGATCTCCCCTATCCAGTACAGTTGATTCGCTTTCCGATTCCTGATAGCTCGACTTTCTGTCGTAATACTCCTTCAGGGCCTGAAGTATCATGCCCCCCTCACCTCCGGCGATTCACGATCCGGGACAGCAATACTCCCCTTCTCGAGGGAGGCATTGAAGAAGAGGGGCATCGGATTGTCCGGGTCCGTAAAATCGATGTCGTAGATCATCCAGCCGAGTTCACGAGTCTCCGGTATTGGAACGACAGGCTCGACATTCGGGTCGACCAGCCGGAATTCGGCGGAGAACTCGCGACAACCCAGGTAGGGCTGGTTGAAACACTGCCCCTTTCTGGCACGGCGCTCGAACATAGCAGCGTACTTTGCTTCGGTTTCATCAGCACGCAGCAGGTCTGTCTCTTCTGGATCGGCCAGATAGTATGGAAGCGGCCTCTTGAGTTTCATCCTGTTCTCAGGCGAGATGAACGCGAAGTCGGCATAAATCCGATATCTCACGTCTCTCAGAATCAGCCCAGCCCTCTGCTGTCTGTCGTCCTCTACGAAGATTCCCTTAGAACGGGGCGAGGCGACGCTTCCGACCTCGTTCCTCCTCACCGAGAACCACCTGATCTCGTTCAGCACTTCGATGCGGTGGATCCTCCACGAGATTGCCGGCTTCCACAGGATCGCATCAAAGATGGCTCGTGCAGCTGACGGCGTGATCACGTCATAGCTGACGCGTTCGACCTTCATCTCGGGCCGGGAGAAACAGGCGTAAGGCCCCCACACTTCAAGGCAGAATCCCCTCACGGGCCACCTCCAGTCAGAAAACCGTCTCTTCCGACGAGAAGGTTTCCTTGAAAAGATCGACATCGATCTGAGGTCCGGATGGACCATTCCAGCAGTAGAAACCATCCAGCAGTTCCCTGATGTTCCTCTGCTCCTTTTTGAACAGCCAGCCCTGCAGCGATACCGTATACCGCTGAAGCTTCCTCAGGAGGTCCCGATTCGGGCCGAAACGCTCGAGTTGGTCGATCAGTTCGGAACCATTGCCGTAATGGACGAGCAACGGCCTGCTGTCCTCATCGATAAGCCTGAAGGAATCGCCGACAGATCGGAAGTTGACGGCAATACAGGCGGCCTCCTTCTGGAGATCATGCAGATAGCGGGCTCCTGTTTCGTTCAGGCGCGAGTAGAGCTGCTCGAAATATCGGGTGTACCAATGAGGTTCAGCGGGATCGAAGCCTTCGAGCGAGGCCAGTTCGACCATCGAGCTGTAGCCTGATGAGAGCAGACCTAGTGGAATCCTGCCAGGCGCGATAAAAACCTTCACCAATCCGCCGCCTGGACCCAGCCTGCCCTCCCGGTTGCACCTGCCCGCCGCCTGTGCAATCGAATCAAGACCAGCTGCGGCTCTGTAGACGACAGGGAAATCCAGATCCACTCCGGCTTCTATCAGCTGGGTGCTGACTACACGGACATTCTCTCCTTCACTTAGCTTACGCTTGATATCGGATACTGTTTCCGACCTGTGCTCACCGCAAAGAAGCGTCGAGAGATGGAAAGGCTCTTCGTCCACGGGGAGAGCCGCTCGGAGTTCGCTCCAGAGCTCGTACGCATCGCGCCTTGAATTGACTACGCACAAGGCTTGGGGGTATCCCGCGAGTTCGGCGGCTATAACCGGCCAGGAAACAGGAGTGTCGTTCATCGAGGAAGGCATGGTGATCGAGGTTCTCCTGAGCAGTCTGTGCAGGGATGCAGGATCCGGTACGATCTCCCGGGCGGTGGTCAGGTTCGGAAGAGGTGGTTGCGTAGCGGTGGAAAGGAGCATCGTCACACCGTAGTTTCTGACGAGTTCGTTCATCGCCCATACGCAGGGTGTCAGTTTTTCCGGGGTGATGAGCTGCGCCTCGTCCATGATCACTACGCTGTCGACAAGGTTGTGCAGCTTGCGGCACGCGGCAGGTCTGGCTGAGTAGAGGGATTCGAAGAACTGAACATTGGTCGTGAGCACGATCGGTACGTCCCAGTTCTCCGCTGCCAGATCGAACTCCGGAGTGCTACGCTTCGGGTCGAAACTGGAGTGATGCTCGATGAGGCTTTGCTCCCAGCGGGGCGAAATTGATCTTAGCACGGAAGCCGTCTGCTCGATGATCGTGGTATAGGGGATGACGTAGATGATCCTTCGCTTCGCAGATCTGACTGCGTGTTCGAGCGCGAACGCCAGACCGGACAGGGTCTTCCCCCCTCCTGTCGGAACGTTCAGGGAGAACATGCCCTGAGGAGCTTCTGCTGCCTCCCGGCACCATGAAAGAACCTGCCTGCGGGTTCTGTTGACCTGGGATTCCATGGTGTCGCCTGAAGCAATCGTGTCCAGATGCTGATCGAGATCGCGCTTCAGGTCTTCCAGGCTGGCGAATCCACCTCTGCGTGCAGCGGAATCAGGGCTGCAGAATGCCTCCGTATCCAGCCTGTCGGCATCGACGAGGCATGAGAACAGCATCCTGATCCAGAGATGTAGATTCTTCTCGTTCACGAAGGAAGGGCACTTCAGATCCCTGCGGATCGATTCACGCACACCCTCGAGCCCGCTGTCGATGAACGACAGGAGCTTCCTGCCCTCCTTCAGCCTTTCGCTGAGGCAAGCTCTTCCGATTCCCGAGGAATTGTAGTCCGCAAGCCCGGAATGATGCCCGGCACAGAGGTAGGCAAGCACTCTTCCCACATGGCCTGGCATCGCCTCGTCTGCGAAGGCTGCCCCGGCCGCCGAGTGATTCACCCTTCCCATACTCGTGGTCGTGTCATAGTCTGGATCAACGAGTGAGGATGCGCGTCTTCCAGATCCGGTTTCTGAATCGGTCGATAGCTTCAGATATCGTTGGAATGCGCCTGATGCCTTCCCGATGTCGTGCAGCCAGCCGGCGGTCCAGGCCCAGTCTTCCGAACCGAAGAGCGCGGCCCAGTCTGCGGAAAGCCTGGCCACCGCTAAGAGATGGTAATCAAGGAGCTGCCATTCCGAGGGAGGCAGCTCCGCCTTCGTGTGTGCGAAGTGAGTCATTCCAGGACACATCTTCCGGATGGGTGAAGATCGGGTACCTTTTCTGAGCAGTACACGCTCTTGAAATGGAAAGCTCGATGGACGGAACCGGAGACTGCTGCCGAGTCGAGAAGGTGCTTCCAGAGGGGATGGCGCGGCCTGCTCTTGGCGCAGAGCACCCTGAAGTCGGGGCTCTCGTTCAGAATGACCTTTTCGAAGATGTCTGCCATCGGCCCACTCCACCGGATCGGGGATCAGGAACGATTCGGGTGACTATTCAGACGGCACGGCACCGGGTCAACCGCGATCTTCCGCTGAATTCGATAGCAATGCGCATGCCAAAACCACCGGTACGAGCATGCGCCTGGTAGTCATAGGGATGTAGATCAGCTTCGTTACTTGCGCGCTGATAGGCTTCAGTTCCTGATGGATGAGCCGGTGCGTGCCTGATGCCCGTCAGGTTCTGATACGATTCGACTCAACCTGGACGGGTCACGCACCCAACCACGGCGTCTTTGCAGAAGACTTCCGGTTGGTCATCTTACCGGCATGGACAGGGGTGAACTGGCGGGGATCCTCGCACTGGAGGCGTCGCTGAGGCCGGTCCTCGAGCCCTGCGACGTCTACAAGCTGGCATACCAGAGCGTGATGGGGGCCGACCACCTGCTGAAGGTGCCCCGGGAGCGCTCACAGGCCTGCTTCATGGACGAGTGGGAGCAGGCAACCGACCTCGAAGCCGACACGGCCGAACCCGCGGTCCAGCTGCTCGATCCGCGCGCCGGCACCTGCAGGCTCCATCTCGGTGCACTCAGGCGGATGAAGGCCGACCCCGAGTCAGTGGCGGAGGCAGTGCTGGGGCAGCCTGCGAAGAACGGTTCCCTGGAGATCCTGGAGGTGCTCTGGAACGAGATCCTCTCCCTGGGCGAACTCCTGCCGCCACCCATGCGCACCCTCGATCTCGCGGGCTACGAACTCCCCCCGGGGGCGCCCCACCACAGCCCGGCATACGGCCGGATCTCGTACCGAGTGGCGAACAGCCTCGCCAGACTGAGCATCATCAGGTTCCTCTAGGATCACGGATCCTCCCGGTCCTTTCACATTCACATCGCGAGGTGCCGGAATGACTGACTACCTGCAGTTCAGATCGGGGCTGGAATTCAGGCAGTGGCTCTCCTCCAACGAATCGAGCGGAGGAGTATGGCTGGTCTTCGTGAAGGACGGCTCGTCGCCGTCCATCACCTCCTCCGAAGCCCTCGAGGAGGCGCTCTGCTTCGGCTGGATAGACGGCCTGATCAGGAGGATCGACGGGTCGACCTACCGGAAGTACTTCTCCCCCAGGCGGAGAGGCAGCCGGTGGTCGGACAGGAACAGGAAGCTGGCGGAGAGGCTCATCGCCGAGGAGCGGATGACCCCGGGAGGATTCGAAGCGATCGAGCGGGCGAAGCAGGAGGGAGCCTGGGACGCGGTTCAGGACAGGACCATACCGGACGAGCGCTTCGACGAGTTCGAGAAGCTCGTCAGCGGGAGCGGGAAGGCACTGGAGAACTTCAGGGCGATGCACGCGTCGGCCAGGCGGCAGTTCGTCGGCTTCTACCTCGAGGCGAAGAAGGAGGAGACCAGGGCGAGGAGGCTTGCCCGGCTGATAGAGCTGCTCGAGCAGAACAGGAGGCCGATGTAGACCTGCTGATGCGATCGGGCGTCAGAGAACCTCCGCGACAGCGGAACGATGGATTGGTGCAGGCACCCGAATACGGCGGCCCCGGTGGGAGTGAACGGGCTTCAGAGAACCTCCGCGACAGCGGAGAGGTAGAACCTCGCCGGCCCGCCGTCGAGCGGGATCCCGACCGCCGCGTCGACCCTGAAGCTGCCGGCCGTGCCGCGGAGGCCGCCGCCCGCCCCGGCCGCACCGGTGTTCCGGGCCGTCTCCTCGATCCAGGCCAGGTCGCAGAATGCGTAGAGCCTCGTCTCTGTCTCGCCGAGCGAGACCTCGGGCCTCAGGATCGCGTACCTGACGGCCCTGAAGGCGTTCTCGGGGCGCCCGCGGATGGTCTCCTGGCCTCCGAGCCGGGTGAGCCTGGCATGGAGCGGCTCGCCCTCGAGGATCCCTCCAGCGAGAACCTCCCCCCCGAATCCCACCGGGCCCGTGAAGACGTCCACCCTCGAATCGAGCGAAGCCTGCGCAAGGGTGCCGGATGAATCGGGCCCGGCCGACGTGCCCAGGCGCCCTTCGAGGTCGAGTTCCAGTCCTTCCCATCCCATGGTGGTCATGCTCCCCGGTCGGTAGGCGATCCCGGCGAGGCCGTAGCCGTAGGTCCTGTCGGCCTCCGGCGAGTAGCCCCACCACTTCCCCGCCCCGGTGACGACCGACAGCGCGGCGTCGACCTCCCAGACAGTGGATGCCTCGGCCTCGCGGTTGAGCCAGGCGCTGTCGGGCACCTCCTGGGACGCCTCCAGACAGGCCGAGAGGGGCATGCCGGCCACCCAGGGCTCCAGATACCGGATCGCGGCGTCGGTGCCGCCCCAGCCCGACTTCTCTATGGACAGCAAAAGCTCCCGGCCCGTGCCGAGCAGATTGGTGATGTCGAGTGCGCCCTCCCCCTCGAACTCGTCGCCTCCACCGCGGCCGGACAGGCCCATGGAGGCAGAGAAGCTGCCCATCGGCCCCTCGGTGACCTCCTGCACGACCACGAGGTTGCCGCCCGGGCCGAGCATGAGCTCGGAGCCGCCGACCCAGGCGACGTACGAGAGCCTCTCGAGCCTCTCGCGCCACTCCTCCACGTCCCCGGGATCGTAGGGGGCGCCGAGATCCCCGCGGAAGAGCCTGGTGAGGGTGCCGGGCCTGGTGCCCGAGAGCCCCTCGATCCTGAACCCCTCCAGCGAGGCGTGCCGCCCTGGCACGAGCGCGGCCACGAGGCTTTCGGGAGCCGCGAGGTAGCATCCCGTCGAGGCGAATGGATAGCCCTGGTGGAGGTACCACCTGAGGATCCGGTCCTGCAGCGCCGCGACGGTCGAGTCGGAGATCGCCTCCGTCCCTTCGAGGATGGCGGATGGCGGGACGGGAGGGCCGCCGGTGAAGGAAGCGCCCGAAGTGAGGGAGAGGAGCGCCGCGGCGCCGAGGGCGTGGATCGCCATCAGAAGCTCACCGCCCCCTCGAGCCCCGCGCGGCGCACCCATTCGGAACCGGCGGGCCTGCGCCCGTAGAAGGTGAGGCTGATCGAGAGGCCGTCGGCGAAGTAGCGCCCGGCGCGCCCCTGTATCGACCATGCAGTGCCCGTGTCGGAGCCCTCGAAGAACCATACCGGAAGTTCGGCATCGCCAGGGATGTACCCGGCCGAAATCGAGCCGTAGGCACTCCAGCCCCGGAGGCTCCACGAGACGTGCGGGGCCACCTCGTACATCGCGGCCGAGAGAGGGGCGTACTCCTCGGCACGCCTCTCGTATGCCGCGAGGATGCCCGGCTTGAAGCCGGAGCCGGCCTCGAAGGAAGGATCGACCTCGAAGCGCAGGCCTGTCCTTCTCCTCGGGGAATACAGCTCCTCGTCGATCCTCCAGTATTCCGCGGCCCAGGCTGCCTCCAGCGCCTCCTCCGGAACCACCCGGCCCGAGAGTTCGATGCGCGCCTCCCTGTCCTCACTGGCGCCAGTGCCGCTGTAGACCGTGCGATCCAGGGATATCCGGCCCCGCAGCCGCAGCAGCCTGACTGTCGCGGCGCCGCGCCAGGACGGCGAGATTTCGAGGGAGTAGCCTCCCGACCCGCTGCCGAAGGCGCCGGCCAGCAGGAAAGTCTCCAGCCTGCCTCCGGCGTCGCGCGACACGAGATCGGCGGAACCCTCGACGGAGTAGCCCAGGGACCCGCCGGTGAGGAACTCGGCCTCGAGCGAAGCCTCCTCGGTGACCGCCCCCCCGCTGCCCGGTGTGTAGTACACGTCCCAGTCGCCGTCGGGGTCCGGATAGTACTCGCCTGTCTCCTCGTCGAAGCTGTATGAGCCCTCTCCTTCGCCTACGTACCTGTAGTGGATCTCCATCTCGGTCGAGAGCGTGCCGGACCCGGAATAGACCGCGTGGAACCAGCCCCCTGCCCCGGAGGCGGAGTAGTCGGCCTCGAAGGCGTCGGCCTGGGTGGAGCCGCCGCTCCGCCACGAGCTCGTCGAATGCTCGAACGACCCCGTGAACCGCCGCCCCGCTGCCGTGTTCCCCGTTTCGAGCCTGCCGCGGACAGTGCGGAAGGGCAGTTCCATCAGACCGTCGCGCCAGTCCCTCTCCAGTTCCAGCCTGACGCCCGACTCCCAGCCCGGCAGGGAGAAGAGGGTCTCCGTCCAGCCCGTCGCGAGCCTGCCGGCCAGGCTGTCGGGCCAGCTCTCGTCGCGGAGGCCCGCCCCCATGCCGGGACGGACGGAGCCCGAGGCTGCGGCGAGCCCGAGGGCGCCCTCGAAGTAGCGGCCGTCGGCGAGCGACGGAGTCCCGCTCCTCCCGGCGCCCTCCAGGCCGGCATCCAGCATCAGGCCGCCGAAGGCGGGGCTCGCCGAGACCGAGCCCCTCCCGATCCTGCCGCCGCTGTCGGCCAGCAGGATGCCGCCTGTGGCGGCGAAGACACCGGCATGCGCAGAGGCTTCCGCGATCTCGTCGAGGCCGGCGTAGTCCATGGGAAGGGTCCATGTCGCGAGGACGCTGTCGCCGAGCCAGATGCCCGCGGGACGGAACCCGGGGCTCGCGCCGGTCAGTGCGATCGAGAGGCCCGGACCTTCGTCGGATTCGAGAAAGAGCCTCGACCGTGTGGCGACGCCCTCTCTGGTGGTCACGGACGGGTTGAAGGAGTTGCCCACGCGCCTGGAGACGGAGGTCTCGACGATGAAGCCCGCGGAGGGCGAACCGCCCGAGACGGTCATCCCCCCTACCTGGAGAGTGGAGGGGATCTCGAGGTACTGCCTGGGGAGATGCGTGCCGAGGCTCTCCCCGGCCCACTCGAACCCCCCGAGCGCCGAATCGTAGATGTAGTCGCCGGGAGAGTCGTCGGGCGGCCTGGAGAAGGTCACCCTCCAGTCGCCCAGCCCCGGCCCCTCGTAGACGAACCTGCCCAGGCTGTCGCGGGAGTACGAACCTTCGCCGGTGCCCACCGAATCGGCTCCGTCCACCCAGGCGCTGTCGGCGGACTCTCCGGTGCTCTCCAGCAATCCGACCGCCTCCTCCGAGAGGGAGAATCCCAGCGGGCGCTCCCTGTCGTCGGATTCGGAGAAGGAGGAGGCCTCCAGCATGATCCCTCCCAGCGGAACCGAGGCCCCGGCCGTGTAGAGAGTCTTCCTGTACCCGTCGCCGCGCGAGTAGTACGTGATCTCCACCCGCTGGTCGCGCCTGACGAGGCGCGATTCGTCGAAGGTCACGGTCCCGGCGGTGCAGTCGATCGTGTAGTCTGCGGAGGCGCCCCTGGTGAGCCTCGTGCCGTCCAGCCACAACTCGTCGCTGCCCGGCACGACCTCCGTGCCACCGGAGAACTCGTAGGGACCACTGACCCCCTCCTGGGTCGTGAACACCGCCCTCCTGTGGCTCTGGCCCGAGACCCCGGCGCCGCCCTCGACCCTGACCACGGCCGAATCCCCCGCCGATCCGAGGAAGCCCCCCGCCTCGCGGCGCCATGAGAGCGGGCCGGTCGTGCCGCGCACCCACTCCATGTCGCCGAGCTGCGCCGACCAGCCCGTCCCCGTCAGCCCCAGCCGCACCCTGTCCAGCTCCGAGACGGCTTCCGATCCACCCGGGGGCAGGTTCTCGTCGGAGACCACGCCTTCGACCTCGATTCCGCCGGCTATCGTGCCCGAGATGGAGAGGCTGGTGCTCTGCTCCATGCCCCCGCCGTGGCCGACGGAGAAGCCCAGGCGCTTCACCCCCGATATCACGAGCCCCGAGGTGTCCTGGTAGGGTTCCGCAAAGGCGGTGCCCGGCGCCTCGCCAACGGGCTCGCGCTCGAGCAGGGCCAGGTCCAGAGCAGCGGTGGATCTGACCGAAAGAGGGAGGATGTCGTACAGGAGGATCACCGTATCCCCTGCCGCCGGCGCCGGGGTGACGATCAGCCCGGTGCGGCTGCCCCAGGCCCCCGGGGCGGCCACGAGGGTGTCTCCTCCCGACTCTGCGCGGCAGGTGGAAGGATCAGCCCATACGCTGTCGGGCAGCTCGAAGAAGCCCGTGCCGTCGCTCGTGCGGATGTCCACAGCCAGGGTTGCGCAGAGGAACACGAGGAGGCTCACTCCAGGAGGACCGCCTTCGCGTCCGCGGAGCTCCAGAGAAGCATCCTGCCGTCGGGATGCCCCTCGATCCGGTCGAATCCGCCGGGGACGAATGCGGGCGCAACGGAGCCTGAGGCCTCGCGCAGCGAATCGCCGTCGAGCCGGAAGACCCTGCCGCCCGCGAGGCAGGAAGGCCCGCCGGGGAGCGTCACGGCGATCCCGGGCTCGATCAGCAGAGTGCCCGAGGAGGAGCTCAGCACGGCCCGCCTCCCGTCGAGGGAGAGGTCGGCGGGTCTGAAGCCCTCTGCATCCGCGATCCAGTGCATCCCCGGGACGGAGGACACCTCCCCGGCGTCCGGGGAGAAGCACCAAATCTCCGGGCCGTCGGAGGCAATGGCGCAGGTGCCTCCGGGGACCGTCATGCTCTCGACGGGTTCGGCCCTGTCGGTGTACCTGACGATCGAGGACGAGGCGGCGTCGCAGACGAGGAACGACCCGTCGGGCAGCGACGCCACGGAAACCGGCATCACTGAGCGTTCCAGATCCCAATCCGCCCGTTCGGATCCGGAGGAGTCGATCAGCACTATTTCGGGGGAGCCGGCGCGCAGGCAGACTATCGTGCCGCCGGGCCCGAGTGCGGCGTCGACGGTGCCCGGGGGCAGGTCGAGCAGTGCCGGAGCCGCGGTCAGGGCCGTTGTCAGGATCGCGGGAAGCAGGTCAGCGGACAACCGCGAACCTCCCGCAGACCTCAGCACCCCCCTGCACGAACCTGTACGCGTACACGCCCGTGGAGAGACCGGCCGCGCCGGGGTAGGAAAGCACGGTTTCGCCGGGCCCGACAGTTCCGAATTCGACGGTATCGACGAGGCGGCCCGAGGGTTCGAAGACGAAGAGGCTCGCAGCGGATCCGTTCGAATCGAGCCCTAGGTAGAGCGTGCCCGTGCAGGGCTGGGGGAAGACCGCGAGGTTCCCGCCTGAAAGGCCGAGTTCACCGGCGGAGGCCGAGAGGTCCAGCCCGAAGAACGAACCGCAGAGAAGGAGCACCTCGCCCTCTTCGGGGAATGGGACGGCCACGTCGCGCGAGCTGCCGGCCTCGAGCATCTGGGGGGCGTCGGACGCCGAACCCCTGAACCAGGCCGAGAACTCGCCCATGCCGGAGGCCGAGGCCCTGAAGCTGCCACCGGAGGAGGCGCAGTCGAGGCTGTAGGCGTCCAGTGTGAAGGCGGGGAGGGGATGCAGGGGATCCTCATATGGAAGGACATCCACGGACCCCTGCCAGTCGAGGCCCCTGCGCGAACCCGGCTGGGCCGTGTCGTAGTCGGACACCCTGAACGAGTCCCAGCCCCAGCGCCCGTCGCCTATCGCGGGGTCGTCGATCCAGCAGGCGAGGGCCCACTCGCGCAGGACCTGCATCATGTCGACCTGGGTTCCGGAAGCCTCCTCGACCGCCTCCTCGACGCCGGGAAGGCCCGATGCCGCCGCCCTGAGGGAGCCGTGCACGAATGCGTCGCCGCCGAACCTCTCGTACAGGTAGGCGAAGAAGAGGTATCCCGCCCCGTAGCCCGCCACCTGTTCGACGGGGTCGTCGAGCTCGGTCCAGCCCGCCGGCGTGACGCCTCCCAGCTCTATGAACGTCCCGACCTGGTCGGCCGGGTAGCCGCAGAGGAAGGTGCCGGTCTGGGCCTGGTTCTCGATCACCCAGAGCTCCTCGCCGCTGAAGGGCTCGAGCCCCCACTGGATCAGGTGCACTATCTCGTGGGAGGCGGTGTAGAGGGCGTCGCCGCCGTTGCAGGGCCAGCAGTCGATGTAGAGCATCTCGACTTCGTTGGAGTGCCCCCCGTACTGCAGGTACGCCTCCTCCTCGGTGAACTGGTTGTAGGGGCTGAAGAACCCCGCGATGACGACCCCGCCCTGGGCGGGATCGAAGCCGTCGGGGATGTCGAGGACCAGGAAGTAGACCTTCGGGTCGCCGTCGATCTCGTCCGGCACGTCGCCCATCACCGAAGTGGTGCGGGCCATGATGCCCGTGTCGGGAGACGCAGGAGTGCTGTCCTCCAGTGCCTTCGCGAGATCGAGGACGTCCTGCATCATGTAGTGCTCGCCCCACGAGGCGTCCTCGACGAAGATGTACGTCCTCTCGCCTTCGAACCTGCAGGTGGCCTCGACGAGGTAGAACGTGAAGCCCTGGCCGCCTCCGGAGTAGTCCTGGGCCCAGAACATCACCGTGTCGCCGACTTCGGGGCCGTTCGCAGACAGGGCGAGGGGATTCGAGGGTTCGGAGGACGGGTCGTGCCTTGCGTCGATCTGCGCGACCCTCGGATCGGCGAAGGTGCCGTCGATGAGCATCCGCCCGGGCGATGCAAGGACGAGCGAGAGAACGAGCGGGTGCATCAGAACCTCGCTCCCACGGTGATGCGCACGGACGAGAAGTCGTACGGGTCGGGGTTGTCGAGGGAGCTGTAGAGCACGGGCTCGTCGCCTCCGATCAGGGCCGCGTCTATGGCGCTGACGGCCCGGTTCACCAAGGCGAAGGCCCCTGCGTAGACCGCCCGGCGGTACCATTCACGGCTCTGGCGGAGGGCGTCTTCGAAGCTCTCGCGCTCCTCGTCCGACGACCACGCCCATGTGTCGCCGCCCTGCCACGAGTTTTCGTCGAAGTACTGCTGCTGCGCCACGGGATCGCCGGGGTAGTAGTACCTCGCGAGGCGCCTGATGTAGTCGTCGAACTCCTGGGTCGAGCCGAAGTCGGCGACGTCGTCGAGCATGTCGTCGTCGAGGCCGGATGCGTCGATCCCGGCTTCGTTGAGCGCGAGACTCTCGTAGTCGTCGGTGGAGATCGATCCCTCTAGGATGGACACGCCGACGCCGATCCATGTGGCGGCCTCGACGCCGAGGAAGATGTTGCCGCGGCCTTCGTGCCCCAGGTGGCGCTGTCCCCAGCCGGGCAGCACCAGCGAACGCACCACCGCGCCGCTTCCGCCGCCTGACCACGAGAGCGAGGCGGCCAGCGCACAGATCACAAGAGCCCTGTTCATACCGCCCCCGCTACCTGCGGCCCGTCACGGCCGCGTGGAAGAGCATCTCCTCGCCCCCTGCGTCGAGGCACACGAAATAGAGCCCCGGCGAGAGGTCCGAGGTGTCCCAGGGCACCTCGCACGCCAGCCCGCCCGTGCACTCGCCCGAGAAGGAGGAGACCAGCTCGCCGGCCACGTTGAAGACATCTATCCCGTACCGGCAGTCGGAGCCGGGTTCGAACCTTATCGTCGCGTCTCCGTCCCTGACGGGGTTGGGATACACGAAGAAGCTCCCGGAGGCCACGCCGCCCGAAGACGGCGCGAGCGCGGGCAGGAGCGATTCCGGCCAGCAGCCGGCGCCGCTGAAGTCGAGCCCGGGGAACCAGCCCTGGATCTGGACGGCGTCGTCCCAGAAGCCTATCCAGCCCGACTTGTCGCACGCGACGACGCCGTACGAGCCGTTCCCGTCGAAGTCCACCGGGAGCGGTGCTCCGAGCGGGTCGTCACCCGTCGATCTCGGGAAGCCCGGGAGCGCTTCGCCCGAGCCGCCGCGCACGAAAAGGCGGCCGTCCCGCGAGAAGTGGGCCACGAAGCCCGATCCGCCGCAGCCCGAGGCGTATCGGGACCATCCCTCGGAGGGATCGCCCTCGTAGATCTCGGGCCAGTCCAGGAGGAGGGCGCCGGAAGCCTCGCGGATCTCGATCCCCGAGGCGGTCTCTGTCGCGATGTCGATCATCCCGTCGGAATCGGGGTCGCAGAGCCACGGCGCACCCATGGGCTCCGATCCGGTCTGCACGGGGAAGCCGGGCTCCATCTCCCCGGAGGACGAGAAGCACGAAAGCATGGCGCCGCACAGCACCGCCACCTCCACCGTGCCGTCCCTGTCGATGTCGCAGACCAGCGGGCGGGAGACTGGAGCGCCTCCCGGGGCCTCCACGGGCCAGCCTTCGAGCGCTTCGCCGCCTGAATCCCAGGCGTGGACCCTCCCGCCTGCGGTGGACGCGGCGAGAAGCGCGGGGGCTTCGCCGCCGGCATACGCTGCAAGGCCCTCCGGGTACTCCGAGACTGATACGGGCCAGCCCTCGACGGGATCGCCGTCCGTCCCGAACAGATGGATCGCGTTCCTGTCGGTGGCCACCATCACCAGCCCGGGATCCGCCAGAATAGCGCACTGGACGGGAACGCCCGGCGCCACGACCGGCCAGCCCGGCCTCTCGGAACCGTCGGGGCCCAGGAGATGCACCTCCCCGTCGTCACCGAGCCAGACGAGATCGTCCAGCGCTCCCGTGAGCTGTGAAATCGCGGGCGGGGCCGTCACACCCAGAGCCACGGCCGTCACGGGCTCCTGCGGAGCCTCCGGATCCACCTTCCAAAGGAGCCCGGTCGTGGACCTGAAGAGAAGGAGGGGCCCGTCGGCGGTGTTCCACCGCCAGGGTCCGCCGGCCAGCGGGCCGGTCTGCACCGGCCAGCCATAGGCCATGGCGACTGGGTCGACGGTCACCTGCATCGAGGCGCCGGGCGCCGATCCGACCGAGACGGAGACGCCGGTGGCGCCGCCCCAGCTCGTTTCGCTCGAAGGGACGGTCGAGGGACCGAAGAAGTCCGAGTAGCCGCCCGAGAAGAACGGATCGTACTCGCTGCCCATGATGCCGAAGACGTCAGGCAGGGAGTAGTCGAAGTCCTGTATGCCGTCGGCCTCCTCGAGGTCGACGCCCTTGTGTTCAGGATCGGTGTTGACGGTGTTCGTGGCAGTGTTCGCCGACACCACCCCGGCATCCACGTGCCAGATGAGTATCCCGGAGCCGGGGAGGGCGTAGTCCCTCTCGTGCTCGCCGCAGAGACCGTCGCCGTCCGGATCGCGGAGGCGGTTCTCGACGAGGAGGTATTCGCTGCCGGAGAGGTCCACCTTCAGGACTTCGCCCCCGGGTTCGAGATCCCATGTCCCGCCTCCGGAAGCGTCGACGACCGTGGTCCATCCGAGCCTCACGCTGCACCAGGCGCCGGGTCCGGTGGGCCAGAAGCCGCTGTTCATCCACTGGCCGTATCCCATGATGTCCCAGCCGCCGACCCCGACTCCTCCGGACTGGGTGTCGTACAGGTCGGGGAGACCGAGCTGGTGCATGAACTCGTGCACCATCGTGCCCAGGACGCCGAGGCCGTATCCGTCCTGCGTCTCCTGCTCCGGGACGATCAGGCCCTCCTGGACGAAGATTCCGTCGTCGGTGTGGATGCCCTGGTACCCGGAGCCGCCCTCGGGCAGGTAGAAGGTCAGATCGGCGAGAGTGAGGAAGACCGAGTGGAGGTCGTCCGGGCTGTCGCCCAGGATGTCCGCCTCCTGGCCCGAACCCGCGTGAACCACCATGACGGACTGGTACTGCGAGAAGTCTATGCCGGGGTCGGCGGTCTCCACTGCGTCGCGCAGGAGGAGGCAGCACCCGGCCGCCCAGGCCGAATCGGCGCCGTACCATGACATCTGGTGCGGCATGTGGTATGCGCCCTGATCCGGGTATACGTCGCAGGTGAGCTCCAGGCCGCCGTAGGAGACGTCCAGGAGCCAGGATGCGACGTCGTCCGCAAGACCCTGGGTGTAGCCGGTGTCGTGCCCGGTGAGGAACTTGCCGTCGCCGGAGGTGATCGGAGTGAAATCCTCCACGAAGTCCACCCTGATGACGCAGAGCGACATCTCCGCCGAGGCTGACAGCGGCGCCGCGGGTGTGCCGTCGGAGATGGCCGTGCCTGATGACGGCCTCTCGTTGAGCCAGGGCACGCCGGTCCCCGTCGTGAGCGGAACCGCGGCCCTCGCGGGAGCCGCAAGGAGGCCGGCGGCTATGATGGCGCCTGCTGCTCTCAGAACTGCACCACCAGAGAGAACTTCTTGTTGTACTTGCCCGAGCCCTCGAGGCTCTCGTCCACGGGCACGAAGGCCATGTCGAACTGGAGGCCGCCGTACCTCAGGCCGGCTCCGAAGGTGGCGCCGCTTATGGTCGACTGTCCCTCGGTGTCGTGGGTGTAGCCGGCGCGCAGCCCGAGGAGGTCGTAGTACCAGTATTCGGCGCCCGCGCCCCACTTGTTCTCGCGCACCTCGGTGGAGAAGCCGTCGTCCATGTTCACGATGAGCTTGCTGTAGTCCGCCGCGATGCTGAGCTGGGTGAGCTGGGTGTCGAAGGGCTCGTACGCGAGCCCGAGACGGAGGGTCCGGGGCAGCGGGTTGTTCTTGGACTCGCCGGCATAGCTCATGTTGGGGCCGATGTTCGACACGCTGGCGCCCAGGGAGGCGTCGCCCGCGCTGCCGAGGCCGATCTGGTCCATCGGGATCTGGTAGTGGACGCCGAGGTCGACGGCGAAGGATGTACCCTTCCCCTCGTCGGTGTAGTAGAGGTGGTCGTAGATGAACTTGGCCCCGATGCCCACCGACGTGCCGGGGGCCACCTCGGTGCCGAAGGCTCCGGTGGCGGCTACACCGTAGGAATAGAACGTGCCGATGGGTTCGATCACTCCCTGCTCGGTCTCGAGCATCTCGCCCATGGACATGAAGGTGATGTTACCGCCGACCCCGCCGATCCCTTCGAGGTTCCTCGCGTAGCCGAGGTACTCGAAGTACATGTCGTCGGCGAGCTGGGGCAGCCAGTTGGAGTGCTGGAGCGTCACCTCCTGGGTCTCGGGGGCGATGAGCGCGAGGCCTGCCGGGTTCCAGTAGCTGGCCGTGGCGTCGTCGGAGATGGCCGTGAACGACTCGCCCATCCCGTTGGCCCGGGCGCCGGGCGTGATGCTGAGCCAGATGACGCTGGCGGTCGTCGCGGATGCGGTCGCGAGCAGGCCGGCCAGAACAACCGCGTAAAGAGATCTCGTCATGTCCCCTCCCGAAAGCCTATCTGACCAGCGCCAGAATGCCGCATGCCTCGGCGTCGCCGGCTGAGATCCGGAAGATGTAGGACCCGCTGGCCACCGGGTCCCCATCCCTGTCATTGCAGTCCCACCAGTACTGATTATAGCCGGGCGTGCACCTCAGGTTCCTCTCGGAATGGATGCGCCTGCCCGAGATGGTGTAGATGTCCAGGTCGACGGGCTCGGACCCGCTCTGGTCCCAGTTGATGGAGACGCCGTCGGTGGCCGGGCAGGGGTAGGCGAACACGCTGCCGAAGCTGGGTCCGTCGCTTGCGACTACGTCGAAATCCATCCCTGCGCTGCTGCGGTTGAGGAGGCCGTCGCTGGCGGCGAGCTCTAGTGAGTGCGCCCCGGCAGGAAGGGTCCCGAGCAGGACCTCGAGCCCGCCGTCCGTGGCGCTGCCGGGATCGTATGTGAACGAGCCCGAGACATCCACCGGCGAGCCGTCCACGTAGAGGACGAGCTGTCTGCCCGGATTGCCGATCAGGTCGATGCCGGAGGGGTCGGAGAGCCTGGCTTCGACCGCGACCGGGCCTGATACAGTCGGTGTTTCCGTCTCTCGGAACCCGTCGATCCAGAGTTCGATGGAGGGTCCGGTCGAGTCTGCGGCCGACGGGTTCCCGTGGATCACGGGATGAGGGAACAGTGCGCAGGCGAACGTCGCGGACGGCGCCAGGAGGACGGCGGTGATCCTGCCCGCGCTGCCGGTGTCTGCGTCAGCCGGGACGAACATGGACGCGGAGTACCCCGGGCCGGCCGCGGCCGATCCGGAGAAGAACCTGGCCCCCATGTCCATGTAGTCGATCGGGAGGCCCTGCCTGAAGGTGTAGTACGTCTGCATGCGTGCAGACTCGAAGGCTTCGATGAGGACCGGCCCGGTTCCCGGGCACTCGCCGTCGACGGCAGCCGGCTCACCGGTGCGCAGGGTGTCGGAGTACGGCCGGGGCATGGCTCCAGGCAGGGCGGGCGGGGTCGAGCCGTCGCCGAACATCACGTAGACCCTGTTGTTCAGGCCCGAGTACCCGGCCGAGAGCTTGGCGGCAAGCAGGCAGGAGGCCATCGAGGCCCCGTCACCGGACAGGACGGCCTCGGTGAAGGCGGCGAGAAGCGCCTCGTTGAGCGTCCCGGCGGTGTCGAAGGTGGCGCCGATGCCCGCTATGGCGCCGCCCAGCGGGGCGGTCGTCACCGACTGGGCCAGGCAGTCCCACGCCGGATCCTGGAACTGGCCCACCCTGCATGAGCCGAAGAAGGCGACGGGCAGGCGGTCGGAATTCTCGAGCAGACCGACGTCCTCCATGTAGAACAGCCCTTCGTCGGCAAGCTGGTCGAAGCTGCCATGCCCGAGAAAGCTCACCATAAGGGCGCCTTCCGACCAGAGCTCGATGAAGTCGGCCCGGGCCTCGGGCTTCTTCCACAGGTCGTCGAACGGGTAGAAGATGAGGTAGTGCTTCACCGGCCTGAACGCCGCGGGGAGGCTGTGCTCCAGGATGTACTCCATGCTATCGGTGTGGTACGGCTCGTCGAACGAGCTCTTGCTGGAGCGCTCGTCGTCGGCCGCCCCGATCACGCGGGTCTGCCATGTCCCGCCGTATTCACCCGACCTGTAGGATTGCGACCTGGACGCGATCGCGGCGAATCCTGAACGCTCCGAGGTGCAGATGCGCGACACTGCGAACTGCGGCAGGTCGGCGCCCTCGGTCATGGCGTAGATGTCGTCCTGGAAGAAGTCGCCGGGGGAATGCAGGGCGTCGATGAGGCTGATCCTCGAGCTGAGCCTGTTCCTGGGGTCGAAGTGGCCGCTTCCGCAGAGTATGACGTCGACGGGGACCGGGTCCCAGTTGTCGAGGACGTAATCCAGGAAGGCCACCACGGCGTAGGGATCCCTGACGCCGCCGTCGAACTCGTCGTAGATCTCCTCGAGCGAAACCGTGGCATTCGAGGCGGCTGGATCGAGGAGGGTCTCCACGTCGTCGAGATATCCTGCGGGGTGGATGTAGAGCCTCTCGGCCCCGCCCTGCCAGGCAAGGAGCCTTCCCGGCTCGGCGTACTCGATCGAGGCGGGGGTCATCACGCCGCCGGGGGGCACGGCCCAGATCTCGCGGGAGGTCCATTCCGCCGGGATGTCGATCTCGAAGGAAGAACCCGTCCAACCCTCCAGCAGGGCGGCCGTCGTGTCGCTCCCGGTAGCGAAAAGCATGGCACCGTCGAGGCTCCCGTCCCAGTCGATCCTGTGGCGCATGCCCGGAGACAGTCGCTCGATCGGGATCTGTACCTGGCCCTCCCCGTGGAATCCAGCGGATGAGTGGGGGAAGACCTCGAACCAGTCCATGAAGACGTCGTCGGATGAAGGGTTGTGCACCACTCCGATCGACAGCGTGTTGGGGCCGTCATGCAGGTTGAAGGCCGGGGCCGTGAGCGGGAGTGCGCCCACGCCCGTCCAGGCTGCATCGGCGATGGTGGTCTGGTTGATCTGCACCACGACGCGGTGATCACCGGGATCGGTGGCGTACAGGCTGAGCCTGACCGTCCCGAAGCCGTCGGAGGCGTCGGGGATCGAGAATTCGTGGTAGAACCACTGGGTGCCCGAACCCAGGGCCGAGTCCCACACCCAGTCGCCGGGGACGAGATCGGGTTTCCGGGTGACGTCCGTCTCGAAGTGGAGCCTGGCGGGGAGATCGCCCTGAACGACGGGCGCACCCGATTGTCCGGCGTCGAGGATGTCCATCCGTGCGCCGGGTTCTCCTCCCCACGTGAGCCAGTAGACGTTGCGGCCGGAGAACTGGTGCATGAAATGGTCTGGGAGGCTGTCGCCGTCGGAGGCCCACCACGAGAGCCCGCGGGCAAAGAAGTATATGCTGTCGGCCTCGTCGAAGGTACCGTCACCGCCGTCGCTCACGAGGATGGGAACGGCGCGGGGCGAATAGGTGCTGTCCCAGGGCGACGGCCCCATCATCCTGCCCCTGCCGGTGAACATGGACAACGTGGACGAAAAGGAACCGCAGGCCTGGGGGATCATGTCGCCGGTGACGGCGTGGACACCTGCTGTGTCGACGCCGATCCTCGCCCAGGGAAGACCCATGAACGGGCTCTCCCGGGTCGCGCCCCGGGGCGTCCCTCTCCAGGCCCTGTCGGTGCCTGTCAGGAGCCTCAGGAGATCGCCCTCCGCTCCGGTGACCGCCGCCGGCCTGGAGGCTGATCCGTGATCCAGGACGACCCTCAGGGAGGAAGCCGCCAGGAGCGAACCTCCCGAGAGGATCACGGGATAGAGGGAAACCCTGGCGAGGCTGAACCCCCTGAAGCTCGATATCCCTTCGAGTTCGCCCCAGTCCCGGGGAAGCCCGGATGGGTCGGCGGCGATGAATTCGTCGCCTCCGCCGGAAGGGAGGACCCTGCGGACCGGGCCATCCATCGCGGCCGTCCCGAGAGCCTCGACCCTGATGACGGGCTCGGAACCCGGAGGAATCGGCAGGAAAACGTTCATGCGCGGCAGCAGGATGTCGCAGTCCTCACCGCTGAAGCCGCAGCCTGCGGCCGCCCAGCCCGTGGTCTCTCCCGACGGGGCTTGGACGGGCCTTAGCTCGGGGATCTGCCATACGGCGGCATACGCAGTTCCGGAATGCCGGAATGCAGGCCCACCGAGAGCGGAGATGGCGGCCAGGAGCAGAACGGTCACGGCTTCAGAGCTCTGAGAGTTCCAGGATGGGGCCGTCGCCCGGTTCCTCGCCGGAGAGCAGCCTGCCCTCGGGAACTGAATCGGCCTTGATCCTGGATTCCTCCATCTCGATCACCCTGCCCTGGGCTTCGAGGAACGAGGACATCTGCGCGAGGATCGCGAGCCTCCTGTCCTGGAGCTCACGGATGGTCTCGGAGAGGATCTGCACCCTCTCGCGGGCTTCGCTGACGAGGTTGGCCGCCTTGACCTCGGCGTCCATCACGATGAGTTCCGCCTCCTTCTCGGCGTCCTCCCGCGCCCTTGTCGCGCTCTGCTGCTGCGCGACGAGCACCTCGCGCACGGCGCCCTCCATCCTGTCGAAGTCGGCGGCCCTGGCCCTGAGCGCGATGAGCTCCTTCTCGGAGCCCTCCACGACTGTGGTCAGCTCCGTCCAGGCATCCGCGACCATTTCCAGGAAGGCTTCGACCTCGGCCGTGTCATAGCCGCGGAGCGCCTTTGCGAACCGCTGTCTCCTGATGTCGAGAGGTGTGAGTCGCACGATGTAACCTCCCCTCCCTCCGGGCGGGGCCCGGAGGAGTGCCGCGTCATAATATGCCTTTCTGAAGATACAGAAGGGCCTTACCGCGTCAATCCGGACCGCTCGCCGAAGAGCGCCCTCCCGAGGCGCAGTGTCGTGGCGCCCTCCAGCACGGCTTCGTACCAGTCTCCGCTCATGCCCATGCTCAGTTCGTGCAGATCCAGGCCGGTGGAGGCGGCAACCCTGTCCCTCGTCTCGCGGAGCAGGGCGAACGAGCGCCGGGATGCGGAAGCGCCTCCCTCCAGCGGCCCGACCGTGAGGAACCCGCCCGGCGGCAGATCGAGCGACACTGCCCTGTCCACCATGCGGCTGAGCAGATCGCAGTCGGGGGGGAACCCGTGCTTCCCCTCCCCCGGTGTGGTGTCGACCTCCAGGAGGATGCCGGGGCCCTTCTCCCCGAAGCTGCGGCTGCGCGCCGCCACGGCCTCCAGCACGACCTCCCTGTCGATGGAGTCGATGTGATGGAAGTCCCTGCAGGCCTGTCTGGCCTCGCTCCTGTGGAGGGGGCCTATGAGATGGAACTCTGCGGCATCTCGCCCCAGCGAGGCGATCTTCCTGCCGCCTTCGCTGACCCTGTTCTCGCCTATCAGCGTGATCCCGGCCGCGATGGCCGCGGAAACGACCGTGACGGGATGGGTCTTGGTCACCGCCATGACCCTCACCGGGCCCTCCCGCCCGGCTTCGGCGAGGGCCCTGCCTATCCCGTCGGAGATCCTGCCGAGCGCCTGGGCGATTCCTGCAGAGAGTTCGGTATCCATGTCCCTATCATACCTTCCCGGGGACAGGGGGCGTCGCGGCGATGAAGCCTCCTGCCGGGAATCGGGCTGCCGGCCATGGCGGGCAGTCAGGCATTCTGCCAGAAGTCGCGGTCGAGCGCCCTGTACTGTACGGCCTCGGCGATGTGCGCGGCACCTATCCTCTCCTCCCCCCCCAGATCGGCGATCGTGAGTGCGAGCTTGAGGATCCTGTCGTAGGCCCGGGCGGAGAATCCGAACCTGTCCACCGCGTCGCGCAGGAAGGCGGCCTCCGGAGGGCCGAGCGTGCAGAAGCGCCGCACCTGGGCCGAGCTCATCCTGGCGTTGCAGAAGACCTTCCGGCTCTTTCCGAACCTCGCGAGCTGCCTGCGCCTGGCCTCGGACACCCTGGCCCTCACCGCCTCCGATGACTCACCCGGCGGCGTGCGGCCCGACAGGTCACCGTAGCGGACAGGCGCGACTTCGATGTGGATGTCGATCCTGTCGAGCAGGGGGCCGGAGATCCTGCGGAGATATGCCTGTATCTGAGGGCCGGTGCAGGTGCAGGCCTTCCGAGGGTCAGTCAGGAAGCCGCACGGGCACGGGTTCATCGCGGCGAGAAGCATGAACCCTGCGGGGAACGTGACCGACGAGGAAGCCCGCGAGATGGTTACCACACCGTCCTCCATGGGCTGGCGGAGCACCTCCAGGACGCTGCGGCGGAACTCGGGGAGTTCGTCCAGGAACAGGACCCCGTTGTGCGCGAGGCTGGCCTCGCCCGGTCGGGGGTTTGTGCAGCCGCCCACGAGCCCTGCGTCGGAGACGGTGTGGTGAGGGGAACGGAACGGCCTGTCGCGGACGATGTGCATGCCCTCCGGCAGGATCCCGGCGACGCTGTGGATCCGGGTGGTCTCGAGGGCCTCCTCGGACTCGAGGGGCGGCAGTATTCCGGGAAAGCGCCTGGCGAGCATCGTCTTGCCGGCGCCCGGCGGCCCTATCATCAGGATGTTGTGCCCGCCGGCGGCGGCCACCTCGAGAGCCCTCTTGGCCTGCTCCTGGCCCCTGACATCGCTCATGTCGGGCTCGACATCGGTTCTGCCCCGAAGGATGGAGTCGGAATCGGGCTTCGTGGGCTCGATCGAGGCGGAACCTCGAAGGAGAGAGGCCACTTCGGCCAGGCTGCGGACGCCCAGTACGTCCTGCCCGCCCACCAGGGCGGCTTCCGGGGCGGAGCCGGCCGGGACGATCAGGCCCGAGTGCTCGAGGCTCCGTGCGCCGAAGGCCATCGAGAGCATGCCCCGCACCGGTCTGAGCGCGCCGTCGAGCGAGAGTTCGCCTACGAAGACGTATCTGGCTGCAGCCTCGACGGGTACGGCCCCGGCGGCGGCCAGGAGCCCGACGGCGATGGCAAGGTCGAAGCCAGATCCCTCCTTCCTCCTGTCGGCAGGAGCGAGATTCACCGTGGTTCTCTTCCCGGGCAGGCTGTCGAGCACGCTTCCCAGGGCGGACAGCACCCTCTCCCTCGATTCGCGCACAGAGCTGTCGGGCAGGCCGACAAGGGTGAACGTAGGCAGACCGCGGGCCATGTCCACCTCGACCTCGACGGGGAAGGCGTCTATCCCGCAGATGCCCATGCCCCGGGTGCGCGCCAGCATGCCTGCATCCACCTCCTTCTTCATCTCCAGTGTATTCCGATCCCGCAGGAAGTGCAAGCCCCTCATTTCGCTGAGCGAAATGAGAAGGAAGCGACAGCATGGTTTGCGGAGCAAACCTGCGAGAGCGCTCGAGCCGTCTGCTGCCCGCCATCCAGCGCTCTTCGTGCATGGCAAGCCGCGAGAGTGCCTGAGCGACCCCGCACATTCCTTGCAGTGTGCGAGAGCGATCCAGCCTGCTGCTCACATCCCCTCGGGTTTTGACGCAATCTTGAAAACGATCCTGATCCGCCCCGGCGGATCAGGGCACGCGCACCCGCAGTTTTCTCCGAAAACTGCTGAAGCGCTACCCATCGATCTCGCGCTGCGAAATCGATGTGCTGGCGACGCCTTCATCTCCGCTTCAGCGGAGATGAAGGGACCGACCTATTGCCCTTCTGGGGGGAGGCGGATATCTTCGCGGCTGGAAGGCCGGGCGCCTTCCACAATCCGAACGGAAGATGGAGCTTGAGGGCCGTCATGGTGGCTCCGTACAGCATGAAGGTTTGAGGCCGGGCCCGGAGCCCGGTCGGGCTCCATACGAGGCAGCCGGCCCCCTGACCGCCTCCCGCGGCGGCCCGAGGGCACTGCCGCGGGCCCTCCTCTGGCGTCCGGACCCGTGCGGCCCGGAGCGGAAGGGGGAGATCGGACCCATGGAGAGGACAAAAGCTGTTCTGGCCGACGTGCAGGGTGTCTACAGCGGCCCCGAGGGCGATCTGTGGAAGCTCATCATGGGCGAGCAGATCCACATCGGCGGTTTCCAGCAGTCGATGATCCTGGCCGGGAAGGCCGGGATCGCGCGGGGCGAGAAGGTCCTCGACCTCTGCTCCGCCCTCGGCGCGGGCCTGAGGTTCCTCGCCAGATTCCACGGTGCGAAGGGCTACGGGCTCGATGCGACCGAGGGGATGCTCTCGAAGGCCCGGGCCGCAACGGCCGCCGACGGCCTCTCCGATTCCATCGAGTACAAGCTAGGCGACGTCAGGAGCATCCCCTGGCCCGACGGCTTCTTCGACGTGGTATGGGGCGAGGATGCCTGGTGCTACGTCGAGGACAAGGAGTCCATGATCCGCGAGGCCGCGAGGGTTCTCCGCCCCGGCGGGAGGGTTGCGTTCAGCGACTGGGTGGAGGGTCCGGCGGGATGGACGGAGTCCTCCGCACAGCGGATCTGCTCCTTCATGAAGTTCCCCTTCATCGGCCCGCGGGCGTACTGGGAGGGACTCCTCCAGAAGTCCGGTTTCGAGATAAGGAGTTCCGAGGACTGCACACCGCACTTCGCGAAGTGTGTCGACCTCTACATCTCCATGCTCACCGAGCAGCTCACCTTCGACGCCCTCCGCATAATCGGGTGGGACATGGAGATGTTCAAGGCTCTCGGGGGCGAGATGGCGTTCATGTCGGAGCAGGCTCACGCGGGGTCGTTCGGCAGGTGCCGGATCGTGGCGGCAAGGAAGTAGGCGCGGCGGACCGGAGGATCGGTGGCGGGACCGGCTGATCTGCTGGAAGCGAGGATAGCCGAGGAACTCCGCGGGACAGCGTCATTCCGCGCAGGCGGAGGGCGCGTCCTGGGGAGCCTTTGCCACGCCTTCCCGATGGCTGTCGGCGCGGGCCTGGGGATGCGCCCGGTCAGGGCTCTCCACGGCGCGACCAGCTCGAACGAGGAGGCGGGGGAGCGGTTCATGAGGCCGGATTCCTGCCCTCTCGTCAAGGCCTTCGCCGGGGCGGCCGCCGCCGGATCGGGGCTACACGGCTTGGTGGACGTCTGGGTAGCCATGTACACGTGCGACCAGACCAGGAGGCTCTTCCAGGAGCTGGGCAGGGTGACCGGGACCCCGGCGCTCCACATCCAGCTCCCCTCCACCAGGACGCCCGAAGCGGAGGACTACTTCGCGCAGCAGGTGGAGAGGCTCTGCGGAGATCTGGCCGCCTCGTGCCATGTCGCCTACTCGGAGCCGGACGCCCGCGCATACGAGACGGAGAGGAGGAGGGCAGCCTCCTCCCTCCGCTCCATCGCGATGGCCGGGAGCCTCCCGCCCACCGCGCTCCACGCAGCCTTCTCCCTGCTGAACATCGCTCTGCCGGGCGGGCTGGAATCGTTCCTGGAATCCCTGGCACCCGGCCGCAGCGCCTGGTCTGGCGGGCCCAGGATCGCCGTCGCGGGCGGCCCCATGGCCCACGGCGACGGCTCGGTCGCGGAGCTGCTCGAAGAAGCCGGCGCCGTGATGATCCCGCTGGGCTGCTCGGGCCTCCAGACATCGCTTCCCTCGGGCGAACCGGGTGTCTGTTCGCCCGCAGGCCTCGCCCGCGAATACTTCAGGTCCTCGAGGTGCGCCCGCTGCAGGCCCAACAGGGATGTCTTCGAGTACCTCACGGAATCGGTCGAGGAGGCGGGCTGCCGCGGCATGATCCTCAAGACCCTCAAGTTCTGCGATCTCTGGTACACCGAGCGCGAGAGGATCAGGGCCAGGATGCCCGTTCCCGTGCTGGTGCTGGATACCAGCTTCGGGCCGGGAGGCCGGGAGCGGATCGGCACTCGCATCGAGGCCTTCCTGGAGAGCCTCTCGTGACGAGCCTCCCGGAGAGGATCACTTCGGACGACTGGGAGGCCCGCATAAGGCAGATCCCGGACGAGTACCGCGACAGGTGCAGATTCCTCAGGAACCTCATCCCCGGCGGTGTGGAGTACCTGTTCAGCCCGCACGAGTACTCCTGCAGGGGAGACACTCTGCTCCGCAGGCTGCGGTTCGACGACTCGCCCGCCGCACTCAGGCTCTGGGCCTTCCTGTTCAGCGAGAAGGACCGCCTCTTCCTGGCGAAGGAGAACGGCCTGAAGATAGTCGCCGCGATGAAGGACCTGGGCCAGGTGCCGGTGATCACATACGCCTGGCGCGACGCGCTCACGTTCTACGCCGACGAGCTGTGGTGGGCCCCCTGCTTCTCCGAGGAGCCGCACCTGCTAGACGAGGCCGCCCGGCTCGGGGCCGGCGAGGACCTGTGCTACGTTAGGGCGGCCCTGGGCGCGATGGTGACGCTCGATTACTTCCCGAAGCCCGACCTCTGCATCGCGGGGGTGGGAGCCTGCTGCGACGACTTCTCGGCAGTGATGCAGCTCATCGAGGGGCTGGGCATAAACGTGCACTGGTGGGAGATGGCAGGGCGGTTCGACGAGACGTCGTGGTCGCCGGGCGAGGAATACGGAGTGACGCCCCACGGCGGCATGCGCTACCAGCTCTCTGCCGCCCGCTTCGCCGAGGGGCAGCTCAGGGGGATCGCCGGTGCGATGGAGCGGCTCACGGGGCACCCGGCCTCCGAAGCCGACCTCGAGCGCAGCAGGGACCTGTTCAACGGGCTCAGGGGGCGCATCGCCGAGCTGAGACGCCTAGTCTACTCCGCGCGCAGACCTCCCCTGCCGGGCCTGGAGATGCTCCTGGCCGAGTTCATAGGCATACATACCTGCTCCGAACCCGACGAGAGCCTCGACGTGCTGGACGACCTGCTCTCGACCGTCAGGTCGCGCCTGGACTCGGGCACCTCCCCCTTCGGGGAGGATCCCCTGAGGGTCTACTGGGTGACCCCCCCGACCGACGCGTCGCTTGTGACGCAGCTCGAGGACCTGGGCGCCTGCGTGGCGGGGTCGGAGTACATGATCTCGCACTCGTACCTGCCTCTCGCCGGCGACAAGGACATATTCGCCTCCGTCGCCGAGAACTGCATGGACGACCTGATGCTCGGGTCGCCGCACGCCAGGGCCGCCCGCATCGCTCAGGAGGCGCAGCGGTTCGGCGCGGAGGGCGTAATAGTGTCGGGCATCTTCGGGGCCAGCCACTGCCCCCACGAGGAGAAGGTGCTGGCCGAGGTGATAGAGAGGGAGGCGGGCATCCCGCTGCTCGCCTTCGACGTGCCCTACTCCCCCGGGCGCCTGAGCGAGCAGGTTGCGGGCAGGATGGAGAGCTTCACGGAACTGCTGAGATCCAGGAGGTCGCCCATGGTTTCGACGGGATGCTGCCCGGGCGGGCCGGGTTCCGCCGAGGGAGATGACCCTTTCGAGTATTTCGACGACTCCATAGCCGTCGAGGTCGATGCTGTGCGCGCCCTCAAGAGGCAGGGCAGGGGCGTGGTGGGCATCTACTGCGAATACACGCCCCGCGAGGTCATAATGGCGGCTGGCGCGAGCCCTGTATGCCTCTGCGGCACCAGCAGGAGGACGATCGCCCCGGCCGAGACCGTGCTCCCCTCCAACCTCTGCCCGTTGATCAAGTCGTCCTTCGGATACATCCTGACCAGCCGCTGCCCTTTCTTCTCGGTGTGCGACGCCGTGGTGGCCGAGACCACCTGCGACGGCAAGAAGAAGATGTACGAGCTGATAGCCGACAGGAAGCCGCAGCACATCCTCGAGCTCACCCAGAAGTGCGGCGAGGAGGATGCCTTTCGCCACTGGGTCTCCGAGGTGAGGAAGCTCGCGCGCTTCCTCGAGGATCTGTACGGAGTGGAGATCACCGACGAGGGGATGAGGGACGCCATAAGGAGGATGAACCGCGAGAGGAGCCTCCTCAACGACGTGTTCTCCCTCGGCGAGTCCGACCCTCCGATCGTGACGGGCAGGGAGCTCGCCCTGGTGAGATACAGGCTCTCTGGCTTCGACAGGCACCTGGAGATGCTCGGGCGCTTCGCCGAAAAGGTCCGGGCGAGGGCCGCCGGAGGCTTCAGGGCGGCTCCCGCTGGCGCCCCGAGGGTGATGGTGACGGGATGCCCCACGGGCAGGGACACCCTCAAGGTGATCGAACTGGTCGAGGAGTGCGGGGGGATCGTCGTGGTCCAGGAGGCATGCTCGGGGGTCAAGCCCACCGAGAGGCTGACCCCGGAGGACGGCGATCCGTTCGAGGCCGTGGCCAGGAAGCACTTCGAGATCCCCTGCTCATGCATGACACCGAACAGGGGCAGGCTGGAGCTGATCGACAGGCTTGCGGCCAGGTTCAGGCCGCAGGCGGTGGTGGACCTGGTGTGGCACGCCTGCCATACCTACAACGTCGAATCGTACCTGGTCGAGCGCCATGTCCGCGACACGCTCGGCCTCCCCTACATGAAGGTCGAGACCGACTACTCGGATTCCGACCGCGAGAGGCTGGCCGTGAGGATCCAGACGCTCCTGGAGCTTTCGTGAGACTCGGCTGCGGGGTCGACATAGGCGCGAGGTCCATCGAGGTGGTCCTCTTCGACGGTGCGCAGATCGTGGAATCAGCAGTGACGGACACCGGGTCGCGCCCGGCGGACGCTGCCGCCGAGCTGTTCGGGAGGGTGCTCGCGGCTGCCGGAGTCGATCGAGCAGACCTTGCCGGCACTCTCGCGACCGGTTACGGCAGGAACTACTTCAAGCTCGCGGACAGGGTCGCGTCCGAGATCCTCTGCCACGCACGCGGGGTCTCCTACCTCTTCCCGTCGGCCAGGACCGTGATAGACATAGGCGGCCAGGACTCGAAGCTCATCGAGATGGACGAAAGCGGCCGCACCACGGACTTCGTGATGAACGACAGGTGCGCGGCGGGCACGGGCCGCTTCATCGAGCTCACGGGGCAGATCGTCGGGGTCCCGCTCGACGGCATGGCCGACGCCGTGAAGGATCACAGGGCTTCTGTGGAGATATCCTCGATGTGCGCCGTGTTCGCCGAGAGCGAGATCGTGGGCCTGCTGCAGTCCGGAGTTCCGATACCGTCCATCCTGAACGGGGTCTTCAGGGCAGTCGCGAGGCGGACCGTCTCGATGGCCGGCCGGACGAAGCTCCTGCCCCGGGTGGTGTTCACCGGCGGCGTCGCGAAGAACGGCGGCGTGGCGAGAGCGCTCGTGGAGGAGCTGGGCACGGAGATCCTCATACCGGACGAGCCCAGGATCACCGGGGCGCTGGGCGCCGCCATGCTGGCCCTCGCGAAGGGGGCCTGAGAGCAGGGTCCCGCCCTGCGGCCCCCCGCCGTGATATCAGACTGTGAAGAGCGTCCGCGAGACGAAGGCGCTCTCGAGGTAGTCGACCTCGAAGGCTCCGCTCGCACCCCTCACTATGGCCACGTCGAACCTGCAGTCTCCATCGTACCCGGTGACAGCCAGATACATTGCAGCCACGCCTGCGATCTTCGACTTCTTGCGGGCGTCTATCTTCTCCGGGGCCATCGTGGCGCTGCCCGAGGATGCCAGCTTGACCTCGACGAAGGCCATCAGCCCCTCCTTCAGTGCCACGATATCCACCTCCCCCGGGCCGAGCCTCAGGTTGCGCTCGAGGATAGTCCAGCCGCGATCCGTGAGCCATGACGCCACGGAGCTCTCGGCCTCGGCTGCGAGCTGGTCCATCACCAGCCTCCGAACAGGCCGGCAGCGCGGGCCACGGGGGCGAAGGAGCGCCTGTGGACGGGGCAGGGGCCGAGCCTCCGCAGGGCTTCGAGATGCTCCGCCGTCCCGTAGCCCGAATTCCTGGCGAAACCGTAGCCGGGCCACTCCGAATCGGCCATGGCCATGAGCCTGTCCCTGTGCACCTTGGCGAGGATGCTGGCGGCCGCGATAGAGAGGCTGCGGGAGTCGCCCTTCACGAAGAACCTTGCCGGGATGGCCAGGTCCCGGACCTCGAGGCCGTCGATCAGATAGACGTCCGCCGGGGCGGAGCAGGACCCGGCGGCCCGCCGGAACGACATGGCGACGCTCCGCGACATGCCGGCGGAGTCTATCTCTGATGGATCGACGACGCCCATGCCCCGGCCCAGGCAGGCATAGAGGATCATCTCCTCCAGCGCCGCCCTCCGGGCCGGGCTCAGCGCCTTGCTGTCGAAGACTCCGGGGATGTCCCTGCCGGGAGGCAGGACCACGCAGCATGCGACGAGGGGGCCGGCGAGCGGCCCCCTCCCGACCTCGTCGATCCCCGCGACCCGCCCCCAGAGGGATGCCGCACGGGTATCGAACCCGAGGAGCTCGTTTGCCCGGGCTCTAGTAGACGCGCTTCTCCTTGATCCTCGCGGCACGGCCCCTCTTCTGTCTCAGGAAGAACAGCTTGGCGCGCCTGACCTTGCCCTTGCGGACCACTTCGACCGCCGCCACCCTGGGCGAGCAGAGCGGGAAGATCCTCTCGACGCCGACGCCGTTCGAGATCTTGCGAACGATGAAGGTCTCGCCGGCGCCGCCGCCCCTGCGCGAGATCACCACGCCTTCGAATATCTGGATCCTCACCTTGTCGCCCTCGACGACCTGGTAGTGGACCTTCACGTTGTCGCCTGGACCGAAATCCTGCACGCCCTCGGCGGGCCGGCGGCTTTCGACCAGCCTCAGCAGCTCATCCATCTTCCCGCTCCTTCGTCCTGGCGGCCTGTCTGACCGCTCCCAAGAATCTATCCCTCGCGTCCTCGACACTCACACCATCAAGGAGGTCCGGTCTCCTCGACCTGGTCCTTTCGAGCGCCCTCTCGAACCTCCAGTTCTCGACCCGGGCATGATCGCCGGAGATCAGATCCTCCGGCACCGTCTCACCCCTGAACACGGCCGGCCGCGTATACCTCGGGTAGTCGAGCAGGCCGGTCGCGAAGCTGTCGGAAACAGCCGATTCGAGCCTCCCGAGCACCCCGGGGACCCATCTCAGCACCGCCTCCAGCAGGAGCATCGCCGGGATCTCCCCGCCCGAGACGACGAAATCCCCCACACTCACTTCATCCGTGACGGCCCCGTCGACGAACCTCGCGTCCACCCCGCCGTACCTGCCGCAGAACAGCACGATGCCCTCAGCCTGCGAGAGGTCACGGGCGAGATCCTGGTCGAGCCTCCTGCCGTCCGGCGCCATCAGGACCACTCTGGCACCCCTGCGCCATGCCACGGATTCGAGAGTCTCGAACAGGGGCTCCGGCCTCATCAGCATGCCGGCTCCGCCCCCGAACTGGTAGTCGTCGACCGATCCCCTGGCGTCCACTCCGTGGAGCCTGATGTCCAGGGTTCCGATCTCGACCTTCCCCGAAGAGACCGCCCTGCCCACTACACCCGTGCGCAGGAACGGCTCGAAGAGCTCGGGGAAGAGAGTCGCCACAGCTATCCTCAATGCGCTCCCGAGGCTAGCCCGGCGGGGAGCCTCAGCATCATGCGCCCGCCGTCCCAGTCGATGGTTCCCGTCTCGGTCACTAGGAGCAGCGGCACCTCGAAGCTGCCGCCCTCCCATGCGACCTCGAGAAGCGGGTTGGCCGAAAAGGGGTCGAAGCCCTCGACGACTCCCCCGCCATCCTGCCACTCCATCCTCATGCCGAGGAAGAGACCCATGGGCCGAAGCCCGGGCACGGCCATGAAGGCCTCGCGCCGGGCGCAGAAATCCCCGCCTCTGAGCTCCTCCGCGGCCTCGACCGAGTCGATGCCCTCGAACAGTGCCGCGATCGTGTCCACGGAGCGCACCGAAGACCGGACGACCCTCAGCGCCCTGCCGCCGACCTCCGACTCGAAGCCCGGAGGGAGGACGACTGCGCGTCCGGCCAGGAACAGCCTCAGATCCACTTGGCCGTCGAGGCCGCGCGGCCGTGTCACGAATCCGGCCCGCACGACCCCGGTCATGCTAGTCCATTATCTCGAGAGTCGCCTTCTGACCCTTCCTCGCGGCGATCGACCTGATGATCGTGCGCATGGCCTTGGCGATCCTGCCCTCTCGACCGATGACCCTTCCCAGATCGCTCTCCGAGACCCTGAGCTCGTATACGAGCATGTCCTCGGTCGTCTTCTCGTCGACCTGAACGGAATCAGGATTCTCGACGAGAGTCTTGGCGATCATCTCGATGAGCTCCTTCATGGACACCCCTCCAGTCGTGTTGTTGCGGCGTCAGTCAGGCCCGGTCGGAACTCCCGGAGTCCGCAGCGGTCCTCCTGTCACCCCTCAGGAAGACCATCTCCGGCGCAACCTCTTCGCCAGCACGATACCTGGACCATCTCTCCCACGTTCCGGTCCTGCGGAGCAGACTCCTCACCGTCTCGCTCACCTGTGCTCCGCGCTTCATCCAGTCGAAGACCTTCTGCTCGTCGACCTTTATCTCATGCGGCCTGCGCAGGGGGTCGTAGTATCCGAGAACTTCGAGGAAGCTCCCGTCCTGGGCCTTCCTGCCGTCTGCCGCGACAATCCTGAAGAACGAGAGCTTGCTCGTACCCATCTTCCTCAGCCGGATCCTCACCAAGTCAACACCTCCGTTGCATCCCGTGTAGCCGGGAACCGGGGCCGCCTATCCTCTCAGGAGGGTTGCGAGCCTCGACGATTTCCCGATCCTCTTCATCATCTCCTTCATCGCCCTGTAGTCCTGGAGCAGCCTGTTCACTTCGCGCACGGAGACTCCGCTCCCCTTCGCTATCCTCCTGCGCCGGCTGCCGTCTATCCGCTCCGGCCTGCGCCGCTCTTCCGGCGTCATGGACAGGATCACTGCCTCCTTGCGACCCAGTTCCTTCGGGTCGACGGTCACGCCCTTCGGCACCATGCGCCCCGGAAGCATCCCCAGGATGTCCGAGAGCGGGCCCATCTTCCTCAGCCGCCCGAACTCGGCGAGCAGATCGTCCATCGTGAACTCGCCCCGGCGCAGCTTCTTCTCGAGCTTCTCGGCGTCGATCCTGTCCGAAGCCTCGGAAGCCTTCTCCACGAGGCCCAGGATGTCGCCCATCCCGAGTATGCGCCCCGCCATGCGCGCGGGGTCGAAGGCCTCGAGATCGTCCAGCCCCTCCCCGGTTCCCAGGAAGAGGATCGGCCTCCCCGTCACGGAGGCGAAGGACAGCGCCGCGCCTCCCCGGGAGTCTCCGTCCATCTTGGACAGCACAGCCCCGGTGATGCCGATGCGCCCGTCGAACTCGAGCGCGACGTTCACTGCGTCCTGGCCGGTCATCCCGTCGAGGACGAGGATCGTCTCCCTGGGCTCCACGGCGCCCCGGATCTCCGAGAGCTCCTCCATGAGCCCGTCGTCGACATGCAGCCTTCCAGCGGAGTCGACTATCAGGAGATCGTACATCTCCCTGCCGGCCATCTTCAGCGCGGCCCTGGCCACGTCGGCGGGACCTCCGGCCGACCTTTCACCGAAGAACCCGGCGCCGGCCTTCCGGGCCAGGATGCCGAGCTGTTCGACGGCAGCGGGCCTCTGCAGGTCGCATGCCGAAAGCAGCGGGCGCATCCCGCGCCTCTTCGCCGCCCAGACCGCGAGCTTCGCCGCGGTCGTGGTCTTGCCGGAACCCTGCAGCCCGGCCAGGAGCCACACGACCGGCCTCCTGCCGCCGGTATCCGGCACGGTCCTCTCGTGGGTCATGAGCCCCACGAGCTGGTCGTGGACTACCTTCACGATCTGCTGGCCCGGCGTGAGGCTCTTCAGGACCTTCTCGCCCAGGGCCTCGGCCCCCGCCCGCTCGACGAAGTCGCGTGCGACGCGGATGCTGACGTCGGCTTCGAGCAGCGCACGCCTGATCTCGCGCATCGCCTCCGACACGTCGGCGGGGGAGACCACCCCCCGCCCGCGCAGCCGGTCGAGCACGGATCCGAGCCTCTCCGAGAGCCTCTCGAGCATCCGCCCGCCCTACCGGCCGCAGGCCGGGAGAAAGTCAATCATATGCAAGGCTGCACACAACTTCAAGTGCTAGTAATCGACGGTGACGGACCCGTGCCCGGAGGGACATGTCACCGTTATGCCGTCGGCTTCGAAGTGGATCGCATAAGGCAGCAGACTCACGGGGCATGCCGTGAGGCTGTCGGGGACTCCGGCAGGGATCACGTCGGGGGGAAGCGAGTCCTCCACCAGATAGGGGAACTGCACCGAGACGGCATAGGCAAGGTCGTCCATCCTGAACTCGCACTGCGTCTGCTCGTACAGCGTCCGGAGCTCCTCGACGGTTCCCTCGTCGACGGAACGGGTCTGGGTCCCGCAGGATGCCGCCAGCAGGGCCAGGAGTCCGGATGCCGCCAGTAAAGCCTTCCTCATCTCAGCGCCTCCATGGCTGCCGCCCGGTCGGAGCTCCGGGCGATGAACGATCCGGCCACGAGCATGTCGGCGCCGCAGTTGCGCAGCAGGGCGGCATTCGTGGAATCGACTCCCCCGTCGACCGAGACGAGGGCGTCGTCGCGGCCGAGCTCGTCGAGACTGCGCCTCAGAACGGTTATCTTGGGGCGTACGTGATCGATGTGGCTCTGTCCGCCGTAGCCCGGATTCACGGTCATCACCAGTACCAGGTCGACTACCGGGAGAACCCATCTCACCGCCTCCGGAGGGGTGGCCGGGTTCAGGGCGACCCCGCAGAGGCATCCCCTCTCGCGGATCCTCGCGAGAGTCCTGTCGAGGTGCGGGCATGTCTCGGCATGGACGGTCACGTACCTGCACCCGGCCTCGGCGAAGCCGTCGATGAGCGTGTCGGGATGCATCACCATGAGATGCGCGTCGACGGGGATACCGACCGAGTGGCAGATCGAGGCCGCGGCGGCGGGACCGAAGGTTAGCTCCGGCACGAAGACCCCGTCCATGACGTCGAGGTGGATCATGTCAGCCCCGGCGGCCTCCATGGAGGCTGCCTCGGGGCTGAGCATCCCATGGTCGCAGGACAGGATCGAGGCCGAAACGAGGCGCTTCATGCCGCCATCACCACTGGCCCCAGCCCTGCTGGCCGGGTTCCTCGGTCCCTGCGCCCTGGGCCGCCGGCGATGTGACCGTTATGCGCACCCGCACGGTATCCCCCGGCATGTAGGAAGTGCCGGGCGCCGGTGTCTGGGAGCCCACGAGGCTGTCCATACCGCTCTCCCCCACCTGGTCGGAGCCTTCGGTAAGGAGCGTCAGCTCGTGGACGGCGGCGATGCTCTCCGCCTCCGCGATGCCCATGCCCGTGAAGAGCGGGATCCCGTCCCACCCGGTCGAGACGAGGAGCCTGACGGGGATGTAGACCGGGAGGCTGTCGGCATACCGGGGATGGACAGAGATGACCCTGCCCTCGGGGACGGTGATGTGCGGGGCGCGGCTCCTGCCGGAGGTATAGAGCTGCCAGTCCGCTATCATCTCCTCGGCCTCGGTGGCCGTGAGCCCGACCAGCAGGTCGGGATGGTAGGGCCTGAACAGCGGGCCGACGTTCCAGAAGACATTGACCGGCGACCCCCTGGGAACCTGTGTCCCCGGGGCCGGATCCTGCCTGATCACCTGCCCTGCCGTTTCGGCGGGCCCGTACTCGGACCATTCGCCTGCCAGGACCAGGTTGGCTGTCTCGATCTCGCGCCGCGCATCCTGCCTGGTGAAGCCCGTAACCTGGGGGACGATGACCGGCTGGGCAGAAGAGCCGAGCGCAGTGACGAACCTCGGGGTCCTGAAGGCGAGAGGGGCGATGACGGCTCCGGCTATGAAGGCCATGGCCGCCCCTGACAGGAGGAGGACGAGGAACCTGCCCGTGTCTTTCAACTCATCCTCTCCCAGCGGACTGCGAAATGTCCGTCGATGCCGTGTTCGGGTGGGAATATGCACAGCATGCCGTCCCTGACAAGAACCCCCGGCGCGGGGAACGCGGCCCGCCTGTAGCCTGGATGCGTATCCTCGAACCGGGAGACCTGCATCGTGGACTCCTCGGGCTCGAGGCTGCACACTGAATATACGAGGCTCCCCCCGGGCCTGACGCACTCCGCTGCGGCATCAAGAAGCGCAGTCTGCACGGCCGTGCATCTGGCGAGAAGCCCGGCGCTGAAGCCCCATCTCGCGTCGGTCCTCCTCCTGAGGACGCCGGTTCCGGTGCACGGGGCATCAACCACCGCCTTGTCGGCGGAGTTCACCGGGAGGGCTGAGCAGTCGGCAACGACAGGGTGGCATGACTCCCAGCCCAGGCGGCGCGCGTTCTCCTTCCACAGCCCCATGCGTTCCAAGGAGGAATCGATGGAGACGACCGTCCCACCCTTCGAGGCGAGATGGGCCGTCTTGCCGCCCGGTGCGGCGCAGATGTCGAGCACGGTCTCACCGGGGAGGCCGGCGGCTCCCGATGCAACGACCGCCGCACCCTCGTCCTGGACGTAGATCCCTTCCATGCCGGATGGATCGAGCCTGCCCGACCTCTCGAAGTACCTGTAGCCTTCCAGGTAGCGGCCGGGCGCACCCTCGACCTCGCGGGAGGGACACCAGCAGCCCAGATCGGGAGGCGAGTTGTCCCAGCGCATCAGGGACTCGGCCACAGCTGCGCCGTAGCGGGCGGACCAGCGATCCCAGAGTTCCCGGGGATGGGACTGGGCGATCCAGGGCGGGAGGTCGCGGGGCTCGCCCCCGGCGGCGAGCCTTCTCAGGACTGCGTTGACGAAGGGCCTGGCCCTCGGAGGACTTGCGTCGACGGTGGCCGACACCGCGGCGTGTGCCGGGGTGCCCAGGACGAGGAGCTGGAACGCTCCTATCCGCAGCGCCGAGAGGACCTCGATCTGGATGGACTGGAGCGGCCGCGAGCAGAGCGGCGCAAGGGCCGCATCCAGCCGGAGCCTCCAGGCCACCGCCCCGCGCTCGAGGAGGAATGCGAAGTCCCTGTCCCTGCCGGAGACACCCCGGGCTTCCCTTCCGCAGAGAAGGTCGACCGCAGCCTTCCTGGCCCCCGGCCCCCTATGCTCCCTGGACGTTCTCCACCCTTTCGAGCTGCGGGAAAGTCTGCTTCAGGGTCTTCTCGACGCTGAACTGGAGGGTCAGGGAAGCGAAGGCGCAACCCGAGCAGGACCCCTTGAGCCTGACTTTGACCACGTTGCCCTCGAGCGCTGCGAACTCGATGTCGCCGCCGTCGTTCTGGAGGAACGGACGGATCTTCTCGATCTCGGCCCGGACATTGGCCTCATTGAACTCCACCTGGTCGGCCATGGCTTCTTCCTTTCGCATTGTTCGGCCACTCCTGCGACGAATCCAGAATATGTCCGGCGGCAGGCGGGGCCGACTAGGGCATGGCCTCCAGCGCCTCGCGGGAGGGCGTGAATCCCGGTGCCAGAGCGAGGGCGGCCCTCCACCATCCCGCCGCCGCATCGAGATCGCCCCTCCGCGCGGCCAGGAGGCCGAGGTCGTGCATGGCCTCGACCCTGTTCATGTTGAGGTCGGGCCTGAGGGATGACCTGTCGAGCGACATCAGGAACAGGACCTCGGCCTCGGCCGTCCTGCCCTCCTCGGCGTGGGCCAGCGCATCCTGGAAGGGCATGTTCACCCCCGACCTCCCGGCGAGCCCCCCCGATGCAAGCGCCCCCCCGGCTGCGAGTGCGAGCCCCGCTGCCAGCGGTATCAGCCCGGGAGCCCTCCTGGGCAGCCTCCGTGAGTAAAGGAGCAGGATGAACGGTATCGCGGGCAGCCTGAACCTCCCCGTCACGAAGAACGGCAGTACACCTGCCAGGAGCAGCAGGGCCCAGGCCGCGAGGAGCCTGTCGTCCCCGTCCGCCTTCCCCGATGCGAGCACCTGGGGCAGCAGCAGCAGGAGGATCGAGAACGGAACGCACCAGGGCGGCGGCAGCAGCAGCACACCCAGCAGCCGTGACGATCCGCGCATGTAGTAGAGGTCGTAGTTGCCGGGTATCTCCACCGGTGAGAGGAGGAGGAGGGCCTTCCGCGCGGTGAGGGCCGCCCAGCGGGCCGGATCGTCCATGGCCGATCCGACGGCCCTGGTCGTCCAGTATCGTGACACGGCGGACTCCGGGGAGCCGGGCGGGGCACCGAGCACGCTGGCCGACCATACGTTGTCGGGCCGGACCACCGAGCCGTCGGGGGGTCTCGGGGCGAAGGCGGTCATCCCGTCAGCCTCGGCGGCATTGCCGAGATAGAGGTTTATGCCGCCCTGGGAGGAGATGAACACGCCCGGATCGCCGGCGAATGCGTTGACGCCCCATACGAGGGCTGCAGGGGCGAGCGCCGGCAGCAGCCTCAGATACCTCCTGCGGCCTGCGGGCATCAGAAGGGTCGGGATCAGCAGCAGGGATCCCGGCCTCGCTATTGCGGCAAGACCCATCAGGAGAGACGCCCAGTGGTGACGCCCCCCGCGGAGCAGCAGGAGGGAGGCGATGAGCAGCGTCATGTAGAGGGGCTCTATGAGCAGGGTCGAGGACTGGAACACGGCGGGGGCCCACAGGGACCAGCAGAGGGCCGCGGCGAGCGCGGCGCGCCTTCCCGTGAACAGCAGGGCGGCCCTGTGGAGGAGCACGCATCCTGCGACGGAGACTGCCAGGGAGAGGAGCGCTCCCGCCTGGACGGACGATCCCGCCAGTGCGTACCACGCACCCAGGAGCCACGGATAGAGCGGGGCGCGGAAGTAGGGCGCAAACGCAAGGACATCGCCCGAGGCCACGAGGGATGCCCATTCGTGATGCCATGCCGCGTCGACAGGCGGGTGGAGGAAGAGAGGGGTCCCGGAGATCTCGAGCAGGAGGACGAGCCTGACGGAGAGGGCGACCGCCAGAACCGCGAGGGTTTCGGTCGAAGCGCCCCGGAGCCTGGTCATCCCGTCGTCCGGCCTCCGCCGAGGATCCGGGTGGTCGAGAATCCCTCCACAAGAGGCACGATCACGACCCTGCCCCCCCGGGCCTCGACCGAGGCTGCGCCGACGACGCCGGATGCGGCATAGTCGCCGCCCTTCACGAGCACGTCGGGGGCGACTTCGGAGATGAGGCGCTCCGGGGTGTCCTCGTCGAACGGGATGACGAGGTCGACCGGTTCGAGGGAGGACAGCAGGGCCAGCCTGCCCTCGAGAGGGAGGGCCGGCCTCCCGGGACCCTTGAGGGCCCTGACCGACCTGTCGGTGTTGAGCCCGACCACGAGGAAGTCGCCCAGCGCCCGGGCCTGTTCGAGAAGGGCGAGGTGGCCGGGGTGGAGCACGTCGAAACAGCCGTTCGTGAACACGAGCGAGAGCCCCGCCCTCCTCACCCGCCTGCAGCGGGCCACGGCAGAGGCGGGGTCCGGGAGGCTCCCGTCAGTTACAGGCATAGTACTCGCGGCACTCCTCCCTTATGTCTTCGGGAGTGACGGCATGCACGCCGGGTCTGGCGCAGACTGCCGCCGCGGCGTGATTCGAGATGGTCGCCGCCGTCTCGAGGTCGATCCCGGCGGAGAGGCACAGGCTCATGACCGAGATCACAGCGTCGCCGGCCCCGGAGACGTCGAATATCCTGCGTGCGAAGGTGGGCTTGTGGAACCCGCCTCCGCTCCTGAGGGCGGTCACGGACCCCTGCTCGCCGAGGGTCACCATGACCGCGCCCGCGTCGAGCCTGTCGACGAGCTCGGCGGCCGCACGCATGGCCGATCCGACGTCCGGGATGTCCCTTCCGAGGATGCGCGAGGTCTCGAGGCGGTTGGGCTTGAACAGGGTGCATCCCAGGTACGAGAGGAAGTTCCTGTACTTGGGGTCGACGGCCACCGGCCGTCCGAGCGCGCGGGCCGAAGCCACGACGTCCCTTATCAGCTGTTCGTCGATCACGCCCTTGTCGTAGTCCTGGAAGACTACCGCATCGGATCCGGGAAGCAGGTCGAGGGTCAGCCTTCGCAGGGCATCCCGCACGAGCCCGTACAGCGGCGTGCACACCTCCCTGTCGAGCCTCATGACCTGGTGGTTCCTGCTGGTGATGCGCGTCTTGGAGGTGGTGGGCCTGGAGGCGTCGGTCAGGACGGCCCCGCAGTCTATCCCTGCGCCCGACAGGATATCGAGCAGCTCCCGGCCGTCGGCGTCGTCTCCCACGACGCCCGCGATACCGACATCCGCGCCCAGGGCCCGGATGTTCATCGCGACGTTGGCAGCACCGCCCGGTATCGTCCTCCCGCGGGAGTCGTCGAGCGCAACGACCGGAACCGGGGCCTCCGGTGAAATCCTGTCGACGGTTCCCTCGAGGTAGCGGTCGAGCATGAGGTCGCCGACCACCAGCAGCCTCCTGCCGGGAAAGGAATCGAGAACTGGCTCGGGATCGATCCGGGGGGTCACTCTGTCCTCCGGCGCCGGCGGGCTTGACCGTCGGCACGGCCTGGTGCATAGGTCCGCGAAATGGCTCCAGGAGGTGAAGATGATCAAAACACCGCCGCGAATCAACGTCAGACCCGAGGATGCGGACGGAGTCTACAGCAACATCGCGCTCGTGAGCTTCTCGCGGGCCGAATTCGTGCTCGACTTCGCCAGGCAGATGCCGGGAGTCCCCGCCGCCAGCCTCAAGGCGAGGGTCATACTGTCGCCGCACAGGATCAAGTCGCTCATATCGGCCCTCGAGGGACAGGTTAAGGTGTACGAGTCGAAGTACGGCAAGCTGGACGATACGGATCCGCAGGGCTCCATAGGCTTCCAGAACCCCTCGGGGCAGCCGGGCGAGGAGGGCTGATGTCCACGACCCCCGGGAGGTTCGCGGCAAACGTCCTCCCGGTGGTCATCGCAGTCATCCTCTGGCTCGTTGCTCTCGAGAACCGGACGTTCGACGTCGTCCAGCGGACGGCCGTCGTGCGCCCGGACCTGCCTGACAGCCTGGCTTTCTGCAATCCCGGTGAGTTCGACAGCGTGACGGTTCGCTTTGCCGGACGCGGGGGGATGGTGCTCTGGGACCAGATCTTCGGTGCTCCCACGTCGATCGGCCTTCTGTCGCCCCCGGCCAGGCCAGGCCCGCTTCCCGCCACGATCTCGTTCGAATTCGACCCCGCTGCCATCCGCTGGAGCGGAAGACCCTATTCCGAGCTGTCGGTGTCCGGCTTCGAGCCGGGCCTTGTGACCGCAGTCGTCGACAGCATCGGAACACGGGCAGTCCGGGTCGGGGTGCCCACGATGGGGCCGGTCCCGTCGCGCTACCTGTGGACTTCGGTTTCCCCGGAGACCGTGGTCCTGCAGGGTCCGGCATCCGTCATCTCTGAGATGGACAGCGTCGAGACGGCTGTCCTCACTCCCGGCCAGCCGCCGGCCACGCTGACCGTCGAGGCGGGGTCTCCGCTGATATCCTCCGTGCCCGGAGAAGTCGTTGCCGGACTCGCCCGTCCGGTGCCCGTCATCGCCTTCTCCGACATCTAGTCCAACTTGACAGCCGGAAAGAAGCGCCCATAGATTCCTGCAACATCGGATACAAATTGCCGAGTCCGCGCTCCGTGGAGGGATATCAGACATGAAAGGCAAGTTCCTCGTAAGGGTGCTCATCGTCATTCTTGCCGCCCTGCTCATCTACAGGATCTACGACAGGGTGCAGTCCCACCGCATCCCCAGGGACCTGTGCCGCTCACACCTCCAGGAGCTCGCCACCGCTGAGATCGACTACATGTACAACAACGACGGCGACATCGCGCCCGACCTCGCATCCCTCCTCGAGTACGCCGGCCTTCCCGACAGCGTAGGGGTATGCCCGAGCATCTGGGTCGAGGAGGAGCTCCGCGACTCGACCTACTACTACGATCCCAAGCTCGCTCTGGGTTCCCAGTTCGCCATCTCCTGCAACAACATCGAGAGACATGGCGGCGTCGTGGGCGGCCTCGTGGAGAAGGAGTTCCCCGACTCGCTGTTCATGGAGGCCGACTGGGCGCCCACCTTCAGGCGCGTCGCCTTCGCCGCGTACGCCGAGAACAGGCGCATCGACGCATCCAGGGCCAACCTGGTCAGGGTATGCGAGGAGCAGGCGGCATACCTCGGCAACAGATACCCCTGGGTGCTGCTCCCCGCCGATCTCTCCGCCCTCGAGATCAGCACCGCGGAACTGGTCGACCCCATGGGCGGCGAATACGTCTTCGAGACCCAGCCCGATACGACCTACGTCTTCTATCAGAACCCCGACAGGCGCGGCCGCGCCAGGGGCGACTCCGTGGTCGTCGAGACCTTCAGGTTCGTCGGCTACACAACATCCAGCCCCGAGGTCTCCAGGGTCGAGGTGTTCTTCCGCAGGCCGCTCAATTTCCCGAGCAGAGCCGACGGAGCCCTTTCCTCCGATGTAGACCGGCTTCTCGTGATACGCCGCTGGGATGTCTCGGAGCTCGGGACCCAGCGTGTCGACGAAAGGGAGGTCGACCTGATCGACCTGCCCCGCTGGCAGTTCCTGCAGGAGTACGAAGCCCAGAACGCAGTCAGCCAATAGAGCCATTATCCACGCGGAGCGCACAGCCGGGCCGCCCAGCGCGGTCCTGCCGTGCAGAAGGAACGTGCGGAGTATGATGAGGAGCTTTTTCCAGATCGAGGAACAGGCCGCCGCCAGCGAGAACCAGTATCTGCTGTCCCTGGCGGCCTCCAAGCGCGTCAGACACCTCAAGGCCGGCTCCCCGCCCCTGATCGAGGGCGCGAAGCCGGACAAGCCGGTCGAGACTGCACTGGAGGAGCTTGCGCGCGGATTTATAATATACGACCTGCCGACGGAGCAGGGAACACTCGAAGCCAGAGCCGACGGAGGAACAGAATGAAGGAGCTTGTCGTCGTTTCGGCGTTCCTTGTGGCCATGACGGCCGGATGCGGCACGCCCGGTGTCAACACCGTCGAATCCGACTCGACCGTGGTCCTGGCCACCGTGGGTGACGTCGAGATAACAATGCAGACCCTCAGGCAGGAGCTGGACCTCATCCCGCCGTACCAGCGGGCCAGCTTCGAGACCCCCGAGGGCCAGAGGGTCCTGCTCGATCATCTCGTCGAGCGCGAACTCCTCCTGCAGGCCGCCGAGGAGGCCGGCCTCGAGAGCGATTCCTTCGTACAGGCCCAGGTGGAGCTGGCCATGCAGCAGGTGGAGCTCACCAGGCAGCGCGCCCTCATCCAGGTCTTCTACGAGAACAACGTTGTGAACAGCGTCGTCGTGCCCGACTCCGAGATCATCGCCTACTACGGGCAGCACACCGGCGACATCTACTTCCGCAGCGCCCAGGTCCATGCATACATGATCCTGGCCGCATCGCCCGCGACGATAGAGGCAGCACTCGCAGAGATAGGCGCCGGCCAGCCCTTCGACAGCGTCGCCGCCAGGACGAGCGAGCACACGCCCACAGCCCCACTCGGAGGAGACCTGGGCTGGATAACCGCCGACTCCCCCATGCCCTATCTCGGCGCCCAGGAGGAGATTACGGCGGCCCTGTTCGCGGCTTCGGCCGGCGACATCGTCGGACCGTTCGACACCGACCTCGGCACGGTGGTCTTCAGGGTCGCGGAGAAGGTCGAGGAGGGCGCGAGGCCCCTCGAAGAGGTCCGCGAGTCCATCATCAATACGCTGAAGCCCTCGATGGTCAACACCTACTACCGTGACCAGCTCCTGCCAGGCCTCAGGGAGAGATACGCCGTCTCCATCAACGAGGAGGCCTTCCTCCCGGGCCCCGAAGTCCCTGCCGACTCCCTGATGATGCTCGCGCAGAGCATGATGGAATCCAACCCCGAAACCGCCATCACTTACTTCAAGCTCTTCCTCGAGAGGTTCCCCGAGGATTCCACCGCCTATCAGGCCGCCTTCCTGGTCGGATTCACCTACAGCGAATACCTCAGGGACTACGAGAGTGCGAGAACCGCCTTCTCCGACATGATCGAGCGCTTCCCGGCTTCCGAGCTGACCGACGACGCACAGTGGATGCTCGACAACATGGAGACTCCGATAGACAGCCTGATCCCGGTCGAGGGCCAGCCCGCCCAGGGCAACTGAGGCCCGGATCCGGTCCTTCGTGTGGGCCCGCCGCGAGGCGGGCCCTTTCGTTGCACCGGGAGCCGCGTCAGGGGCATATTCGCAGTCACAGAGACAACGAACTGGAGGTCACGAGATGTCCTGCTGGCGCCGCACCCTCGCACTGACGGCCCTCGCCGCCGCTTTCACGTCGATGTCCTGCAGGACCACGGATGCGGGTGACGGATCGGCGCAGGCCGAACAGGCCGAGGCATGCCTCGAGTCGGGTCAGTGGGCGCGCGCAGCCGACCTCTACACCGAGGCCATCGCCAAGGGATCCGGGAATCCCTCCGTGCAGGAGTGGCGCCTCGGGCGGGCGGAGGCGTGGCTGGGCCTGGGCAGGACCGACGAAGCCCTGGCTTCCGCCGACAGCGTGGCAGTCGAATCGAGGTCGCGAACACGGGCCTCTGCGTTGATTCTCGTGGCCCGGGTGCTCTCGGGATCCGGCCGCTGGTCGCGGGCCGCAGACGCACTTTCAGCGCTCGACCCGGAAGACCTTCCGTCGGGCGAAGCCGACGAAGCATCCGCCCTTCTCTTCGAGGTGCTCGACGGCCTGACGCCCGAGCAGCTCGCCGCCCTCAGGTCCGATGACTGGTGCGAGCCCTACGTCCTGTTCGCGCTTTCGGAGAGATACGCCGCGTCCGGCGAGGCTGCGAGGGCCTCCATGACCGCGGCAGAACTGGACCGCCTGTATCCCGGCTTCAGGGAGCGCTGGGGCGACGGCATGCAGATCAGCCGGCCGGAGGAGGGCTACATCGCCCTCGTACTGCCCGTCACCGGTGACGGGGCCTCCTACGCCTCGCAGATCGAGGCCGGCGTGAGGCTGAGGTTCGAGAGGGCCGCGGACCTATCACCTGACGTTCCCGAACTCGTCGTGCTCGACACGGGCGGCGACAGCGGCCGGTTGTCCTCGATCGCCACCGACCTGGGAAGGGACGAAAACTGCCTGGCGGTGATCGGACCCCTCACAAGCGGCGAGACGGAGGCATTCGCCCCCTTCGCGCAGGACTACGGCCTGCCCATCCTCGCGCCGGCAGCGACTTCCGCGGATATCGACGAAATAGGCGACTACGTACACAGGCTCGTCCCCGCCGGCGCGGAGGAGGCCGTCACAGTGGCGGAGTACGCGGTGAGGAGGGCCGGCTGCGAGAGGCTCGCGATACTGCACAGCTATACCAGCTCCTCGGTCACACAGTCCGAGCAGTTCGAGGCCACGATCGAGAGCATGGGGGCGCAGGTGGTCAGGACGGAGGCCTTCGCGACGGACGACACCGATTTCAGATCGCAGATCTCGTCCATCAGAGCCTCCCGGCCCGACGGCATCTTCATTCCGGTGACAGCATACGAGGCAGTCCAGATAGCGCCGCAACTCCGCTACTACTCGCTCGACGCCGTGATCCTCGGCACTTCCGGCCTGGACAACGAGGCCGTGCTCCGGCTCGGCGGGGAGTACATGGAGGGAGCCGTGTTCACGTGCTCCTTCGGCGCGGGTTCGACCTATCCCCCGACTTCGAGCTTCGTCTTCCACTTCAGGAGGAGATACGGGAACGATCCGTCCATACTCGCCGCCCAGGGGTACGATGCCGCATCGTTCCTGCTGGATGCCTCCTCGGCGGGTGCGGACGACAGGGGCGGGTTCGAGCGCGCCCTGTCCGACGGGGGGTCGATCCGGGGCGCGAGCGGGATCTGCACCATCGGCGCCAGGACGGTCTCCAGGGTCTCCCTTCCTCTCGTGATGGTCAGCGACGGCGAGATCGTCAGTGTCGAGTAGGGCATTCTGGGGAGCCGACATCGGGGGGACTACGACCATAGTCGGGTCCTTCGCAGGCGGCACCGGTTTCAGGCGCCTCGCCGTGCTCGAGACCAGACCCTCGGAAGGCCCTGGCAGGCTGCTCGCCGAGCTGTCTTCGACCATCCTCGGGGCCGACCCGGAACCCGCTTCCGTGGGTATCGGGATCGCCGGCCTGGTGGACAGGTCGAGGGGATGGCTCGAGTTCTCCCCCAACCTGAGGGGATGGGAGGGCCTGGACGTGGCGTCACGCATGGGCGCCCTCACGGGGGCGCGGGTGGTCGTCGACAACGACTGCAACGCATTCGCGTACGGGGCCGTGGGCTCCGGATTCGTGCCCTCCAGGGGTATGCAGGTCCTCGTGACTCTGGGCACAGGCATCGGTGGCACGATCATAGATTCGGGAAGGATACTCTACGGCACTGGATACGCCGGGGAGTTCGGGCACATGCCGGTGGATGCGTTCGGGCTGGCCTGCCCCTGCGGCTCGACGGGCTGCTGGGAGCGCTATGCAGGCCGGGAGGCACTCATCAGGTACTTCACCGGGAACGACGGCGGAGCCGGGAGCCCCGATCCGCGCGAGATCGCCGCGCTGGCCGCGGACGGAGACGCCAGGGCATCCGAGGCCTTCGCGACATTCGGCCGCTGGGTCGGCACGGGCCTGGCCGGCCTGGCCAACTGCCTGAGCCCGGAGGGGTTCTACCTGGCGGGAGGCCTCTCGAACACGGCCGGCCTCTTCCTGCCCTCGGCCCGCGAGGAATTCGGGCGGCGCACGAGACACCCGTGGAGCGTCTCAATCCTGCCGGGATCGTCCGATGCGGGAGCGCTCGGCGCGGCCCTAATGGCCAGGGATTCGGCCCCTTGAGCCCGCTCGCGCTGACCCTCGCCGTAGTTCTCTCCGACAGCACGGCCGACTCCACGGCCACCACCCTCGAGGTCATCGCCTACTCCGCAGACTCCATCTGCTTCCGCCCGTCCACCGGGGATCTCGTTCTGGTGGGCGCATCCCGCGTCGACTACAGGGACATGAACCTGGAGGCCGACACGGTGCGCTACAGGTCGGAGCTCGACCTCATAGAGGCATCGGGGGCTCCGGAGCTGTTCGACGCCGGGGAGTCCATCAGGGGCAGCAGGATGTTCTACGACATGACCGCGCGGCGAGGGATGATAGAGGAGGCGGATTCCCGATACGAGTTCGGCTTCTATTCGGGCTCCTCGATCATCCAGATCGGCAGGCGCGAGTTCAACATCACCGACGCCAGGTTCACGACATGCGACGCCGACACCTCCGACTACTACTTCAGATCCCCAGCCATGAAGGTCTTCCAGAACGAGAGGGCGATAGCCCGCCCCATCTACCTCTACGTGGCCGACACGCCGGTCTTCTACTTCCCGTACATGGTCTTCCCCATCAGGACGGGGAGGCAGTCGGGCTTCACCATCCCCAGGTTCGGCCAGACCTCTCGTGACGGGCGGTTCCTGAGGGGGCTCGGATACTACTTCGCCCTGTCGGACTACACCGACCTGCTCTTCCAGGGCGACATCCTCGACAGGTCGAGGTTCTCTCTCTCGGCGAGGGAGAGGCACCGTCTCAGATACGTGCACGAGGGTTCGGTCGAGATGGAGTGGCGGCGCGAGTTCGAGAACCACCTCGACAGGTGGAGGTTCTTCGGCGAGCACCTGCACGACTTCCCTGACGGGACTGCCGCCCGCCTCAGGGGCGAGTTCATCAGCGACAGGTCCTATCTCCACGACACCGAACCCGACGCAGAGGACAGGATGACCAGCGAGGTCAGGTCGTGGGCGAGCATCTCGCGGACCTTCGGGATAGCCTCGGTGCAGGCCACCCTCGACCGCACCGCCTACCTCGACAACGACCCCGACAGCATCCCCGACGAGACCGAATCCGTCCAGAGCCTCCCCGACCTCCGTATCGGCATATCCTCCACCCCGCTGTTCCGGGCTCCCTCCGATCCTTCGGAGAGGAAGCCCTGGCATTCCCTCTACTGGAGCCTGTCGAGCCATTACATCGCCATGGACACGAGGCGGGAGGACTCGCGCACGACGCATTCCGGCTCCCGCACCGGCATCGAGCTGTCGGCCTCGGACAGGATCCTGGGGTTCCTTTCGGTGACGCCCAGGGCAGGCGGAGTGTTCACCATCTACGACAGGGACAGGGATGGAGGCAGCTTTCCGTGGTGGGGCGCGGTCGAGGGCAGCCTGGGCTTCACGACCGACCTGTACGGCACATTCCAGGGGGGGGGCCTGGGCTTCTCGGCCTTCAGGCATACCCTGACCCCGAGGGTGACCGTGGGCTGGGAGCCTTCGAGCTACATGACTGGCACCGATGGCGGGCTCTCCTTCGAGCCGTCGGACTCCGCCGCGTCCAGGTTCTACTCGTTCTCCGACCTCTCGCTGCCCGGCAGCGGGGGAACAGTCCAGTTCGGGCTGTTCCAGAGCCTCTCGGCCAAGAGGGAGGCCCGCGGGGAGCTCGAGAAGCTGGATCTCGCCTCGCTGGACGTCTCCACCTCGCTCGACCTCGATCCGGACAGCACGGGCAGGCGATTCTCGCCGCTCTCGGCATCGCTGGAGCTCACCCCGCTCTCGATCGCCAGCTTCCGCGCAGACGCCTCCTGGGACATGTACGACCGGGAACTCGACGATCTCGGCTTCACGACATCCCTTCAGCTCACGGGCAACGACAGGACTCTCGTCCCTGACTCCGCGGCCTATGACGGGCTCCCATGGCGGCTCACACTCTCCCACCACTACCGGATGGGCATGGACGGATCGGACGACCTGAGCAAGGTCAGGGCCTCGGCGTCCCTCGAACTGACGCCGGCCTGGTCGGTGGACTACACGGCCTACTACGATGCGATCGAGGGGGACTTCATAAACCAGAGCTACACGCTCAGGCGCGACCTCCACTGCTGGGAGGCGCTCTTCGTGAGGCAGATCTCCGACACGGACACGGGCTTCTACTTCAGGATCAACATCACCGAACTCCCCGACATCAAGATAGAGCAGCACGTCACCAACTTCTAGCCTTTCCCCGCCCGGACACGCCGCATGACCTCTTCCAGCGCCCATGACCGGGTCGATCGAAGCCGCGGATGTCCATCGGACTGCAACGGCTGGTTTCGTGGCAGAGTGCCGTTATGTGCATTTTACTTACTTTTCATTAGAATATTTGCCGAATGCACTCAGGGATGGTGCACAGATCGACTTCCCCGCATGAGATGCACGCTTGACACGGGGCTTTCGTTGATCTACACTCGGACTATGGTCGTGGAAAGGGGGTGACTTCATGACCAAGAAGGATCTGGTAGCGCACGTCGCGGGGAAGACCGGCCTGACCAAGAAGCAGGCTGGTGGTGCCGTTGACGCGTTCCTCGGCGGAATCATGGAGACTCTGAAGGCGGACGACGCCAAGATCAGCCTGGTCGGCTTCGGGACTTTCTCGAACAAGCTCCGGGCACAGAGGGTTGGTGTCGATCCCAAGACCCACGCCAAGAAGACCTATCCGGCCAAGAGGGTACCGCACTTCAAGGCTGGCAAGACCCTGAAGGAGCTCATCGAGAAGGGCCCCAAGAAGGGCAAGAAGCGCTAGACCGGCTGCCCGGGAGGGGCGGGTGACCGCCCCTCCCTTCCTTTTCGCCCCGCCCGCGACCCTCCGGGAGATATGCCAGCCGAAGTATCGGTCATCGTCACGACGTATAACAGCTCCGGCACCCTGGGGCCCTGCCTCCGGTCGCTCCTCGACCTGACCGGCGACGATGCACCACGGGCGATAGTGGTGTTCGACAACGCCTCGTCGGACGAGTCATTCGCCATCGCCCGCGGATTCCGTGGCGTGAGGGCCGTCGGATCGGACAGGAACCTCGGCCTCGCAAGGGCGAACGGCATCGCTGCCGGCCTCTGCGGCCAAGGCCCCGTGCTCCTCCTCAACCCGGACGTCATCGCCAGGCCCGGGTCCATCTCGGCCCTGTCAGAATTCTGCGGTTCGCACCCCGGGGTGGGGATAGCAGGCCCCCGCCTGCTTTCCCCGGACGGGCAGATCCAGCATTCGGCCAGGAGCTTCCCCGACCCGGCCTCGATACTCGCCAGGAGAACGCCATGGGGCGCGACTCGCGCCGGAAGGGCTGCCATCGCCAGGCATCTCCCGCCTCCGGCCGACAGGCCGTCGCCGGTCGACTGGATCGTGGGGGCGGCCATGTGGGTCACGGCAGCCGGCAGGGAGCGATTCGGGCTCATGTCGCCGCGCTACTTCCTCTACTTCGAGGATGTGGACCTGTGCTTCCGGGCCTGGGAATCGGGTTCGCAGGTCTGGCTCGTACCTGGCGCCATGATGGAGCACGTCTCCAGGCGCGAGAGCGCCGGGAGGCCCGGAAAAGCCCTTTTGCTGCACCTCGCGAGCATGTATAGATTCTATTCAGACCATCACGGGGCGCTTTCCGGAAGACGCCCGGGAGTTCGATGAACAGAAGGCCGGACTGGATCAACGCCCTGCTGATGGCGGCCGGCGACATGGTCCTGGTTATAGGCGTCTACATGCTCGGGTTCTGGCTGAGGCACGAGGCGCTCGCAGGCTTCATCGAGCAGACCTTCGGCCGTTCCCGCGACTTCCGTCTCTCCGCGATGCACTACCTGGTCTCCGGTGCGATCATGGGGCTGGTATCCGTCATCCTCCTCCAGGCCTTCGGGGCCTACAGGAAGAACTGGGGGCTCGCCCAGATCGACGAGCTAGCCGGCATCATGAAGTCCACCTTCACGGCGGTGGTCATCACATTCGCCCTGAGCTTCGCGGTCAAGGAGCTCAACTTCTCCCGCTCCGTCCTCCTCTTCTCGTTCCCCGCGGCGACCCTCTGCCTGACGCTGTGGCACAATTCATTCCGCGAGTTCGCGAGGAGGATGCTCCTGAGGTCCGGCCTCGCCTGCAGAACCGCCGTCTACGGATGCGGAAGCCTGGCACGGGAGCTGTCCAGGCACCTGAGCGGGAGGGGCGCCTTCCCGGCCGTCCTGCACGGATTCGTGAGGCCCTCTGGGGGAACGGACACGGCCGTGGTCGATGCCGAGCGAGTGGAAGACCTGGAGGCCTTCCTGAAGGACGAGGCGATCGGCAGGCTGATCGTGGCCGACACCACGATCTCCCGCGAGGAGACGGCCGACGTGGTCTGCGCATGCGAGCATGCCGGGGTTCCCTACATGCTGGTCCCCGACGTGTTCACGATGGTGAGCCTGACCACGCGATTCACCAGCCTCGGCGGGACCACCCTCGTCGAATCGGTGGCGCCTCCCCTGAGCGGTGCGAGGATGGTCACGAAACGCCTCGTCGACATCACACTCGCATCCGTTGCCGCGGTGCTGCTCCTCGTCCCGGGAATCCTGATCTCACTACTGATCCTGCTCGACGACGGGAGGCCGGTCTTCTACATCCAGACCCGCCTCGGGAGGAGGAACAGGCCCTTCCGCATGATCAAGTTCAGATCGATGAAGGTGGGCGCCGATGCCATGAAGCCGGGGCTTTTGAACCGAAACGAGGCCTCGGGCCCCCTTTTCAAGATGAGGAGCGATCCGCGGGTGACGAGGTCGGGCGCCTTCCTGAGGCGCTGGAGCCTCGACGAGCTGCCTCAGGTCATCAACGTCCTGAAGGGCGAGATGAGCCTCGTCGGACCCCGGCCGCCCCTGCCGGAAGAGGTGGCGTCCTATACCGAGAGGCAGCTCAAGAGGCTGCAGACCGTTCCGGGGATCACAGGGATATGGCAGGTCTCCGGGAGGAGCCAGCTGGGATTCGACGAGATGGTGAAGCTGGATTTCTACTACGTCGACAACTGGTCGATCTGGCTCGACCTGTCGATACTCCTCCTGACGATCCCCGCCGCGCTTTCGAGGCGCGGCGCCTACTAGGGGATGAACGGCGCGGGAGCGCGCCGTCGGAGCGGGGATGGCTGAGGAAGAGTCGTTTTCCATGGTCGAGGGCCCGACCCCCTGATTCGCCGGGTCGACGGAATCCGACCCGGACTGGAGGATGCGATGGAGCACAGAGTCGTCACGGCCTCGTGGAAGAGCAGGGGCACGCTGGAGAAGGTCATCCGCGACATGGAGCCCGACGGCTGGTGCGTGGCGACCCTGGGAGAGGTCTTCAGCGGGAGCGTCCTCGTCATGACGAGGAGCGGGGGCGTGTGGACCCACGAGGTGATCCAGCTCTTCTGGAAGATGAAGGACAACGTGGCCGGGATGATCCGGGAGAAGGAGAAGGAAGGCTGGATAGTCGCGGCCATAGGCGACTGCCTGGGCGGCGCCGTGATGATTCTCAAGAAGCAGGTGAAGTAGCCCCGGCCTCCCCGAGTATGCTCCTGAGGATCGCTATGCTGGCCGCGTAGGCCGGGGCCACGCCGGACCCTCCCAGCGGCACCGACAGGAGGTCGCCCGACAGGGGCGCGTCGGAAGCGTAGTAGGCCACCCCCACCTTGATGCCCGGATCGACCCTCTCTCTCAGGATGGCGTGCCTGATCGCCCTCGCGTACGGTATGCCCTCCATCTCGACGCCCAGCGCCTTCCAGTTGTCCCTGAAGTAGGTCAGGACCCCTTCGTTCTGGAGGAAGGTGCCCGAGACGGTCAGCATGGGGCCGCCAGTGTGGACCCGCAGGCCGCCGGTCCCCTCGAAGTCGGCCGGGACGAGGCGGTTGTCGAGGTCGTACACGTCGCCGGACCCCTGCTTGACGAAGTACGAGGGCAGCATGATGTCGCCCCTGCCCCCCACGAGCGTCCCGGCCTTGCCCATCACATACAGGCCGCGCACGCTGCGGCCCATCATCTCGAGCATCTCGTTGAAGAGGAAGAAGCCCTCCTCGCCGAAGGCATAGTCGACATTCACGAGGAAGCCCCTCCCCCGGCCGGCGCCTGCGAGCCTGCCGTCCACGGCGGAGTAATCCAGCCTGCCCAGGTCGACGAGCTGGCAGAACGGCATGTCGGGGGCTACGGGTATGGAGCGGATACCGCAGGACCCGTCCTCCACGAGCCTCGCCGAGGCTGTCGCGGGATCGGCCAGAGCCTCCCTCGCTCCCGCATAGTCCTCGGGGCCGCTCATGCCGAGATCGGGCCAGTGCCTCCTGATGAAAGGGGAAAGGCAGTTCACCATGCTGTGCCTGTTGCTCGACACGATGTGGACGCTAGCGCCCTCCGGCCCGGCCTCCCGCATCGCCGAGAGCAGCTCCGAGGTCCAGCTCTTGGCCTTTCTGCTGTAGGTCGCGACCAGCCCGAACCTGTCCGAGAAGACCACCTTCAGATCCCTCGTGCCCGAAGCGGCGATCGATCTGACCACCTCGACCAGCCGCCCCCCCAGGGAGGCGTCGAGGGCCTTCACCGCACCGTAGCCGCACCTGAACTCGACCGAGATCTCGTGGAGAAGCGAGAGGTGCCCGGGGTCGGACTCGGATGCGCCTGGGGCGGCGGGGTCGTCTATGGCGTTCCAGACGGAGAAGTGACCGGGATCCTCCTCGAGCTTGGCCAGGTAGGCCGCATGCCTGGCCCTGATCTTGTCGGCCTCGATCTGGAAGCATGTGATGGCGGAGATGAAGTCGATCATGTCGCTCATCCCGCCCCGGAACGAAGTGACGAACGAATCCGGCCCCGTGCGGAAGGTCGGTCTGCGCCGGGCCCTCGTCTCCACAGGGGAGAAATCGCCGGCCAGCTCGCCTCCAGTCTCCCTGACCGCCGTGATCTGCCTGACCGACCATATGCCGTCGGGGAGCCTCATCAGGACGTACAGCAGGGCGTCGGCGTCGAGCCTGTCGGGATCGTCCACGAGCTGGTAGAGAGCGGGCTTCGAGATGGCCATGAACTTCCTCAGGCTCGATCCCGACTCGCCTCCGGGCCTGTAGTACCCGCGCAGGATGATCCCCTTGGCGAGCGTCTCGAATTCCTCTATCGCAAGTCTGGATTCCAGGCTCATCTTGCACCTCCCGCAGGGATATCAATATGCTCACCGGCGCAAGGAATGCGAAACCCCGCGGACCATCCCGGCGGGAACCGCGTGAGCTCCCGGGGCATTTATCGTGGAGCATGCAGGGTTTTTCAAGGAGCCAGCCTCGAAGGGAGATGCAGATGGCCATCAGGAAGATATCCGGCAAGGAACTCCCCGTCGTGTCGGCGGTTTCCGACAGGTTCGTGCTCGTCGACTTCAGCGCCACCTGGTGCGGCCCCTGCCGCATGCTCCACCCCGTGCTCGAACAGATCTCGGGCGAACTGACGGGGTGGGACTTCTACGAGATGGACATCGACCAGAACCAGACCGAGGCGGCCTCCTTCGGCGTCCGCGGCGTGCCGACCATGATCGTGTTCAAGGCCGGCAAGGAGATAGACCGGCTCGTGGGCTTCCGTGACAAGCCGTCCCTCCTGTCCGGGCTGCAGGCGATAGCCGCAGGGGCGAACTAGCCGCGATGCCCGGGCCAGGATTCACGATCGGGGTCGTACCGCCCTCCCGGGGAGCGGAGGGCCGCAGCTTCGACGTGGTGGTGGCCGGAGGCGGCCCCGCAGGGATCTCCGCGGCGCTCTACCTGTCGAGGTATGCCCTGGGGCATGTCGTCCTCGAAGGCTGGCAGCCCGGCGGGCAGGCAGTGATGACCGACCGCATCGAGAACTACCCTGGAACCGGCGCCACGACGGGGCAGGGGCTTATGGACGCGATGCACGCCCAGGCGGTCGCCTCGGGGTCGACCTTCCTGTCCGAACGTGCGGTCTCCTGCGCCGCGCGCCCCGAAGGCGGGCTGAGCATAGAGGCCGACGGGGGGCCGGTGACCGCGAGGGCCCTGATCATCGCAACCGGAGCCACTCCAGCCAGGCTGGGTGTCCCCGGCGAGAGCAGGTTCTACGGGCGCGGCGTCAGCAACTGCGCCACGTGCGACGCCCCGCTCTTCAGGGGCAGGCACGTCCTGGTGGTTGGCGGGGGCGACAGCGCCGTGAAGGAGGCCCTTCACCTGACTTCGTTCGCATCGAGGATCACGCTGGTCCACAGGAGGGACGCCCTGAGGGCGGAGCCCGCCCTCGCGAACCGGCTGCTGGCATCCCCCTCGGTCGAGGTCATGTGGAGCAGCAGGCTCCTCGAGATCAGGGGCGACAGGGAGGTCGAGTCGGTTGTCCTCGATACCCCCGGAGGCAGAAGCGAACTCGCCGTGGACGGAGTGTTCATCTTCGTGGGCAGGACCCCGGCGACCGAACCGTTCCGGGATCTCGTGCGCCTGAACGACGACGGCACGGTATGGACCCGCGATATAGTCCGCACTTCGAGGGACGACGTGTTCGCCGCGGGCGACGTGACTTCGAATCCGCTCAGGCAGGTCGTGACGGCCGCCGCCGACGGGGCCAGGGCGGCGGAGGCCGCATGGCACCTGCTGGGGCTCGGGGGTTAGCGCATGGGTCTTCTGTCCGCTTCCGAGGCCAGGCAGGTGGGCGATCTGCTCGCGGGCATGGCGAAGGACGTGCATGTCAGGCTCTACACACAGAGGCTCAACTGCGGAGGCTGCCTCGACACGGAGCGCATACTGGCCGAACTGGCCGGGCTTTCGCCTAGGATCTCTCTCGAGAAGCTGAACGCCCTCACCGACACCGTTCAGAGGGAATCGGACTCCATCGAGGGGGTGCCCGCCATGATCGTTTCCGACGGCACCCACAACCGCGTCAGGCTCTACGGGACTCCCTCCGGATACGAGTTCTCGACCCTGCTCTCCGTCATCACCGACGCAGGCTCGGACAAGCCCGTGATCGAGCCCGCGACATCCGACTTCCTGGCTGCGCTGGACAGGGACCTGGTGATCCGCGTCTTCGTGACTCCCACCTGCCCGCACTGCCCGCGCGCGGCCGTGACGGCCGCGAGGCTCGCCGCGGCGTGCCCCCGGATAAGGGCCGATATCGTGGAGGCCAACGAGTTCCCGGACCTGTCGAGGTTGTACGGAGTCCAGGGCGTGCCCAGGACGGTGGTGAACGAAAGGCTCCACCTGGAGGGCGCAGTCCCCGAGGCGGCGTTCGTCAGGGCGCTCTCCGGGGCGATTCCATCCCTCGACTCCCTCGAGGGCCCGCGCGACCTCCTCTCGTTCCTGGACCCGGCCGGGGAATGACTGCCCTCCCCCTCGTCCTGCTCTCGCTCCAGTCCTCCTTGGAGTTCCCCATGTCCTCCGACGGCAGGCTCGGGGTCTTCAAGTTCTTCGAATCCGACATAGCCCACTACGTCTTCTCCGAGATCGCGGCGTCCGTCACTCCCCTCACGGCGGGCAGGTTCTCGACCCGTCTGGGCCTCGAGGTCGACACCTACATGGGCGAGAGCTGGAACAACCCCGACATGAAGTTCAACATCTACGGCGGGCACTGGAACATCAAGATCGAGTTCGCCTGGGACACGGGATGGGGCGAGGCAAGGCTGTACACGGACCACGAGTGCTTCCACAACATAGACATGTCGGACACGCTCTCCGAATACATGAACAACGTGAAGGCGGGTGTCGTGCTCGACGCCCGCCCGCTTGCGAGGTTCGAGGATCCCGCCTTCCTGCCGTCGGGCGGGATGCCCTCGGGCTGGCTTTCCGCGGGAGTCTACCGCCCGCGGGGCGACGGATTCCAGAAGGGGCACGACTTCGACTGGTCGATCCAGGGAGAGGCCGAGATGCCCCTGGGGGCCTGGCGCTCCTGGACGGGCGGCGTCAGGTACCGGCCCGAGTTCTTCTTCCACGAGGACGGTGCCGCTTCTTCGAGGCACAGGGTGGAGACGTACGCACGGTTCGCCCCGGGCGGAGGAGACGAGGCCTTCGAGCTGCACCTCACTCACTACCCGAGGGATACGCAGCCCTTCAGGAGCCTCGAGGGCGAGACCTTCGCCGGCCTCCGCTTCCTCTGGTAGCCCCCGCCTGTCCGACCGCCGCCGTCAGACGGGGACTCCGCGCAGGAGGATCGGCGGGACGACCATGAAGCCCTTCCTCTCGGGGGTACCCAGCGCCTCGACCCTCGAGAAGAGGTCGAGCGGCCTCCAGTTCCACCTGAAGTCCTTCACCGGCCTGGCGGAACCGTTCTCGCACAGGAACACCCCGTCGCGGGTCATCCCCGTGAGGATCAGCGACTTCTGGTCGACGTAGCGGATGTACCACAGGCGCCTGATCCGGAGGCACCTGCCGCTCTGAGCCGCCAGCTCGGAAGCGGTGCCGCGCTCGCCCCTGACCCCGAAGCAGCCGGGGTCGACCACCGCCGGCCTGCCCGACCTCTCCGCCCAGAACCTGTCGCACATCATCGTCCTGAGCATCCCGGAATCGATCCAGACCTGGTCCTCCGTGGCCAGCCCGTCTCCGTCGAAGGGCCTGCCGGGAACCTCTCCCTGCAGGTCGCTCTCCAGCGTGAACTTCCCGGCAGCGACCCGCTTCCCTTCCATCCCGCCGAAGACGGTGATCCCCTCGTCCGTGGTGCGGGCGTCGAGCGACATCAGCATGTAGGGCACCAGGTCGGCCACCGCCTGCGGTTCGAGGACGACGTCGATCGTGCCCGGCTCCGATTGTGAGGGATCGCGGTCGGCCTTCGCCTCGGCGATGACCTCGTCGATGGTCCTGCGAACGGGGATGTCGCGCCAGGCCTTCGAGGTGACGGAACGGTAGCTCGACCCGCCGCCGGCCTGCACGGTGATCTGGAAGGCGCCTTCCGTGGCCTCGTGGAAGCAGAGGTTGCCGGTGCTGGTGGCCAGTGCGATCCTGCTCGACTCCATCCGCGACGTGCCGGCAGCCTCGGTCCCGGCCGACCCGGAGGCTTCGACTGCGGCCGAGGCCGCGTCCATCCTGGGGCCCGGCTCGACCCTGCCGGTCTCCTCGTCCCATGCGTCTATGAGGGGATAGATCTGGCCCTCGTCGGCCGGGGGCACGTATTCGGGGTCCGGCGAGGACATCCGGAGCTTCTGCTCGGCGGTGCGCACGATTTCCGGGATGGCATCCCTGTCGATCCTGTGGGTGCGGTACTCGGCCTTCCTCGCACCGTCGCCGACCCAGAGCCTGAGCTCGCGCCTGAAGGTGTCCATGTTCTGCGTCACGGAATTGCGGCCGAACCTGACCAGGGCGACCCGCTCCTCGTCGAGCTCGGCCACCGAATGCCCGACGGAGACCGCCCCGAGGACCTGCTGCACGAAGTCGAGCATCTCCTCGCGAGTCATCTCACACCTCCCCCGACGGTCACCCCGCGGAACCTGGCCGGACTGGCCCCGTGCGTCATCCTCGCCCCCTGCATGGGCTCACCCTTCCCGCAGGTCAGAAGGCCCATGGGCTGGAAGAACCTCGAATCGGCGATGCCGTCGCAGGAGCCCCAGAACTCGGTGGTGCGGGAGCCGTACAGCACCTTCTTGAGAGGCCTCCCGGGCTTCCCGTCGCGGATCTCGCGGAAGAAGTCGCCCCCGAACTGGAAGTTCACCCTGTTCTGGTCGATGCTGAAGGAGCCCCTGCCCTCGATCAGGATGCCGAGCTTCACGCCCGCGATCAGTTCCTCCGGGGTCATCGGAGTCGGGGAGGGCTCGAGGTAGAAGTTGGGCTGCCTGTTGATCGGGAAGTATCCGAAGTCCTGCGCGCGGCAGCAGCCGCGGCTGGCGGTCCTGCCCACGAGCAGCGCCGTCTCGCGCACCGTGCCGAACTCCTGGAAGACGCCGTCCCTGATGGTCTGCCACTTCTGGCACGGGGTGCCGTCGTCGTCCCAGCCCCAGGAGGCGAGCCCGATCGGCATGGTGTTGTCGGCCGTGAAGTTGACCATCTCGGACCCGTACTTCAGGCTTCCCTGGTCGCCCGGGCCGACGAAGGTCCGCCCGGCCATGTTGGCCTCCCAGCCCAGGGCCCTGTCGCTCTCGGTGGCGTGGCCGACCGACTCGTGCATCGTGAGGCTCAGGTTGATGCCGTCGAGCACGAGGTCCATGACGCCTGACGGGCCTTCGGCCGCCATCACCTTTTCCACGGCCTGGTCCCTGACGCGCTCCGATGCCGCGGGGAGGTCGTTCTCCCTGATCCACTCCCAGCCGGCAGCCCTCGCACCTGTCTGGAGCGACCTGTTCTGCGCGTCACCGTCCTTCACCGCGAACGCCAGCAGGAACGGCTGGGTGTGGACGAGGTGCGAGTCCACGAGCGTGCCGCCGGTGTTCGCGAAGACCCTGTCGATCCGCTCCGAGTAGAGCTCGGCGTACGTGGTGCTGATCGCCGGGTCGGCGTTCAGGATGCCCGAGCACTGCTCGAGGAGTCCGATCTTCTCGGAGGTGTCCACCCCGAAGGGATCCTCGGCGCACGGCGAGGAGTAGGAGCCCTGCCCGGGCTCCTGGGGCGCCAGCCTCACGGGCGAGCCCGTGCGCCCCGCCCCGCTGCGGGCTATCTTCACGGCCCTCTCGACGGCCATGGCGACCGAATCCCTGCCGAGCCCGGTGGACGAGGCGAAGCCCCAGCAGCCGCCGACTATCGCCCTCACGCCGACACCCTCGCCGGACGACGTCGCGGCCTCCTCCAGGCGCCTGTTCCGGAAGGAGATCCGCTCCAGGGCGCGGTCCTCGACGCGGACGTCGCCGTAGTCGACTCCTGATGCCGCCAGTTCCGCGACGGCGAATTCGGCGAGCTTCTTCATCCCGACGACTCTCCTTCCGGACGTGTGCCGCGGCTCAGGCCGCAGGCCCGCTGCCGATCACCGACACTATCTTCAGATCGAAGCCCCTCCGCCTCGAGACGAGCCTGGACGCGAGGACCCCGGAGGCCACGCCGAGCACCAGCCCGGCCAGGGCATGCACCGCGGTGCGCGAGGGCGAGGCCCCCGACGGCAGAAGGGCGAGGGAAGCCACCAGCACGGCCACCGGGACGATGAACAGCGCACCCGAGAGGGCGAGCGAGGCGGCCGGGGCCAGCTCGACCTCCACGCGGTCACCCCGGGCGGCCTGCACGGGATTGGCCACCCAGGCCTCCTTCGTCCCTCCCGCAGAGGAGCAGAAGATCCCGCATCCGCCCTTCGACGAGCAGGTTGCGCATCCGTCGGCCCCCATCAGGGCAACGAGCGCCGTCCCGTCACTGTCACGCGTCTCCTTCACGATCCCGTTCTGCCTCATGCCACATCCTCCATCCGGCAGAGTATCGTACCACGGGCCCTGGCGAACCAGCCCGGCCGGCGGAGGTGACATGACGATCCCCCTTCTTTTCGCTGTTCTTGCAGCCGGTTTCGACGAGGAACTGGCCCTGAGGCATTTCGAGGAAGCGATGGAACTCGCGGCGAACGACTCGCTCGCGGCGGAGGTCTATCTGGCGGCAGGCGAGTACGCGATGGCCTCCCACCTCTTCACCCTGGCGCACGAGGCTTCAGGCTCGACCGGTTCGCTTGCCCGCCTTTGGACCGCCGTCGTCGGGGAATGGAGCGAGGACTCCCCGTCAATGGCGCCGGAGCTGGTTGAGCGCGAGCTGGAGCGGGGCGCCGATCCGGCGACCGCGGCCGAGGCGGCCGCGCTGTTCGGTGTCGCTTCCCTCCTGGGTGAAACGGAGCTCGCGGACAGCCTGGCCGCGGAGGCCTGCCGAAGGTGGCCCGGATCGCCGGAGGTCGCCGACATCCTCTGCGGGATCTTCTGGGACGCGCAGGCGCCGGTGTGGGAGGACGACTCAGCGAGGGCCTCGGTGCTCGCGGACTTCATCGGCGAGTGGGGGTGGGCCGACGCCACCTGGCGCTCGCGGGCATGGCAGTACAGGGTTTCCGCGCTTCTCGGCACCGCCGACTCGACGGTGTGGCGCGACGAGGTGGACTCGTGGACGGCCGACTGCCCCGACGATCCCCTGCCCTTCCTCACAGGGGCCGCTCTTTCGATCGACCGCGACTCCTCGTGGCAGGAAGCGCTGGCATATGCCGACCGCGGTATCGCGGCGCTCGGGTCTGGGAACTGGACGATGGCAGGTCTGCGGGAGCAGGAGAGGGCGCTGACGATGCCGGCCGTCGCAGCCGATCTGGCTTTCCGGCGGGCCTGGGCCCTGACGGCGCTGGGCCGCCCGGCGGATGCTTCCGCAGCGATCCGGCCGTATCTCGATGATCCGGGCTTCTTCGGCCCCGACGACCACCATACCCTCGCGGCCGTCTGGTGGCTCGAGGGCAGGCTGAGGAGGCTCCGCAACTCGTTCGACACACCCCTGGCCTTCCTCCGATCGGCCGAGCTGGGTGACACGGCCGACCGCTGGGCTTCTCGTTCCATCCGCGAGCTCGAGCAGTCGTGGGGTCCTGCCTGGCTCGATTCGGCGAGGGCCGCGGAGGGATACGCCGGGCCGGTGTTCGAGGACGTCACGTGGATGCTCTCCGACTCCCTCCCCCTACCCGCCGGGCGCATCGCCTGGGCCGACATGGACGGCGACGGCTGGGAGGACCTGATGGCAGGCGGACGGCTGTACCGCAACGACGAAGGTGCAGGCTTCACCGACGTCACATCCCGGTGCGGGCTCGACTCGCTCCCCGGGTCTGAATGGGTCGCCGGGGATCTCGACAGCGACGGCGACGCCGACCTGGCCTGTTCCGGATCGGCTCCACGGGTGTTCGTCAACGACTCGGGATCCTTCAGAGATGCCGGCTGCGGGATGGGGATACCCCCGGTCCCCGGTTCGGTCGAAGGCGTCGGCCTGCTGGACTGGAACGCCGACGGATGCCTCGACATCTACTTCGCGTGCTACGAGGCACCCGGGACCCTCGGGGAGGGCACTCCCGACCTGTTCTACGAGGGCGGCCCCGGAGGCTTCACCGAGGCGACCCGGGAGGCCGGGATGGTCCCGTTCAGGGACATCGCCCTGTGCGGCAGGGGCGTGAGCCCGTGCGACTACGACCGCGACGGTGACATGGATGTCTTCGTGTCGAACTACCGCCTCCAGGAGAACCTGCTCTGGGAGAACACGGAGGGCCTCGCCTCCCCGGCAGCCCTCGAGGCGGGGGTGGCAGGGCACGACAAGGACGGCTGGTGGGGGCACACCATCGGCAGCGCCTGGGCCGACTTCGACAACGACGGCGACTGGGATCTCTTCAGCGCCAACCTGGCCCATCCCCGGTACATGGACCTGTCGGACAGGAGCGAGCTGCTGGTGAACGATGGCGGGGCGTTCCGGGACGAGAGGGCCGCCAGGGGGATAGTCTACGAGGAGACGCACTCGGTGCCGGTCTGGGGCGACTGGAACGACGACGGGCTGCTCGACCTCTACATCACCTCCGTGTACGAGGGCCGCAGGAGCTTCCTCTACGCCCAGGAGCCGGACGGATCGTTCCGAGACGTCACCCTGCTCTCCGGCACGAGGGTCCTGAACGGCTGGGGAGCTGCTTCCGCGGATTTCGACAGGGACGGCAGGCTCGACCTGGCAGTCGGGTCTGGCAGCGGCATGAGGCTCTTCAGGAACGTCACCCCGGGGGGCCACTGGCTCCTGGTGAGGGTCGGGGCACCCGCGGGCGTTAACGCGTCCGGCATCGGCTGCACCGTCGAGATCACGCAGGATGGCGTCGCCAGGATCAGGCAGGTCAGCGGCGGGAGCGGCACCACGTGCCAGGACGGTGCGCTCCTCCACTTCGGCCTGCCGACGGCGGCAGGGGTGGAATGGAGCCTGTTCGTGCCGGGCTCCGCGGAACCCTTCGCAGGCGGAATCATCGACGGAGCAGACAGGGTCCTGTCGGTGCCCTGAACCGGGACCGGGGCAGCGGGAGGCTTTCCTCAGCCGTCCGATCCCAGTTCGGAGGTCGTGATCCCGCCGGGGTCGAGTATGCGCCGGCTGGAGGAAGGCTCGCCCATCCGGCCCTCGAGGATCCCGGTGTTCACATCGAGCCGCCAGATGCGCGAGAAGTCGCCCTCCGCCGCCAGGTACACGATTCCGTGCGAGGCGTCGAACACCATCGAGGCCCTCGTGGGGAAGTCGTAGCTGAGGTTCTCCGCGGCCTCCAGAACGGCCATCCCGGTCTCCGGCGACATGGCGCCGAGGCTGTCCTTCAGCATGTAGAGCGCGGCCCTGTACCTGTCGGCGCCGCAGCCCTCGATGAGGGCGGGGTCCCTGCCGGCCCAGGAGCAGGAGTGGAAGTTGGTCATCGCCATGAACGGCCTGTCGCCGAGTTCGAGGATGTCGTTGCCGTCCGCGCCGACCTCGATGATCATCGCGCGCCCCGATGCGTCGGCGGTCATCACGTGCAGGGGCGGGTCGTCGTACTGCGCGTAGGTGTCGTCCAGCACCATCTCCGCCACGTCGTCCATCGAGGCTCCACGGTAGATCAGCGCGTAGAACGGCCAGAAGATGAGCGGCGCTCCCCCGTCGGGGTCGGGGCCCGTCCATTCCGCGTCGGTCACCTGGAGGGTGGAGAACCTGCCGTCCCCGGTCATGCCCACCGTGGAAACGGTGTCGCCGCCGGCGATGAATGCCATCGTGAAGACCCTGCCGCCCTCCATGTCCGTCTCTATCCTGAAGAGGATCTCCTGGTCGGGGTACCAGTCGAAGTTCATCCCGTACCAGGCCCCGCCCGAGGCGTACTCGACGAAGCTGGTGCAGGCCTCCGTGGAACACGCAGCCACGAGGACGGCGGCCAGCGCAAGAGGGATGCCGATGCAGCCGGGATTCATGCGCCGGTTCCAGTCGCGCTCCATCGCCTGGTCAGCCCTCCCATCCCGCCAGCCTCGCCGCGAGCCACCAGACCGCGCAGCCCTTCTGGACGCAGCTCTCGAAAGTCGTGTGGCCCGCCTCGTCGCCCTCGAACTCGGGGTGCTCGACGGGGAAGGTGTGGCCCTCGAAGGTGGCCGTGGCCTGCTCCCACTGCTGTTCGGAGGGATCGAACCACCAGCTGTCCAGGTCCTCGAAGTCGAACAGCACCTTGTCGTTCGCCTCGCAGAAATCCCTTATCTGCTGGTTCCGCAGGCTGCGGTTGTAGCCGTCCGCGCCCTCGGCCTGGGCGTTCCCCGTCATGTAGACGAAGGTCACGCCCGGGTACTCGGACTCCAGCAGGACCATCGCATCCAGGTAGTCCTGCACCTCGCCCTCGGAGTAGTAGTCGCACTGCGTGCACCACGACCACATCGACACGTTCAGCGAGGGATTCGCATCCAGGACCTCGCGGGTCATGTCGATGGCGTCCTCCCCCTGCCAGTAGAGTTCCGGGGTGATGTAGGTCTCGCCGGACTGCCCGTCGAAGATGCAGAGTGCGCCCGGAGCCCCGGGCAGCTCGCTGTATCCGATCTCCACATCGAAGGAGGGCTGTCCGGCCTCGATGAGCTCGAGCCCCGTGACGAGCTGCGAACCGTGGGAGGTATGGGCGTAGTGGACGAAGAGCCCGGCCTGCGCCGAGTCGACCCATGCGCCAGGGATCTCCGAGATGTCGGTGCAGAGGTGATCGATTACGAGCCCGTCCCCGGGCTGGGGATCAGGCCCCGGACCCGTGGGATCCGAACCGCCGCACGAGGGCATCAGCAGGCCGAGCGAAAGCGCCGCAACAGCGGCTGGACGACCGGTACAGCGATTCACGATGACCTCCCATCCCCGGCTGCCGCCGGACCCGGGGGGCCTGCGGCCGCCCGGGTGAGTTCGTAAAGGGCCATGTACTTCCAGTAGGCGTAGACGGCCGAGCTGAACGACGCCGCCAGCCCGGGCACGCCGTCGAGCAGGCCGAGCTGCAGGAAAGCCCCCCTGAACAGCCTCCAGCTGGGGCGCAGCAGCACGTCGAGCCCGGAGGCCCGCCTGCCGGATGCGCTCTCCTGGGCGGCCCAGAGCGAGGCATAGCGGGCCATCTTCTCCATGTGCTCGCGGAAGTCGCGGTAGGGTCGGTGCTCCAGGAAGCCCCCCCGGAGGACGGGGGCGGGCGAATCCGCCCTCAGGCTCTCGTGGACGGATTCGGAGCCGAACCGGGCGCAGCCGCGCCTGAAGAGCCTCAGGGGGCGGTCACCGCCCCAGGGGCCGAACCTGAGCACGCGGCCCATGTAGACCGTCCTGCGGGAGATCCTGTAGGCGTCGGCCGACCCCGAGGCCATGGCCCGCTGGATGGCATCCCCGAGGCCCGGGCCGGCCCTCTCGTCGGCGTCGAGGACGAGGATCCAGTCTCCGGTCGTGGAGTCGCATGCGAACTGCTTCTGCGCCGAGAAGCCCGTGAACGGGTGCAGTAGGACCCTGGCGCCGGCCTCCCGGGCGATCGCAGGAGTGGCGTCGGAGCTTCCGGAATCGACCAGGACCACCTCGCGGGCGAAGCCCACGGAGGCCAGGCACCCCGGAAGGTCGTTCTCCTCGTCCAGTGCTATAATCGCGACTGAAAGTGCCAAGGAACCTCCGATCCAGCCCGGACAATACCCGGGCGGGGGCCGGGCCGCAACGACGCGACGGGAGCAGGGCATGGCCGCCACGCCGGAGATATCCGGATTCACGTTCGCCAGGGATGCCGTAAGGCTTGATTATCCTCTCGGGGAGGCCATCAGGTCCGCCCTGCCCCTGGTGTGCGAGTTCATCGTCAACCTCGGCGACTGCACCGACGAAACCGAAGCCCTCGTCGAAGGCATCGGGGATCCACGTATCAGGATCGTCCGGTCGAGATGGGATCCCTCGCGGTACGTCCACGGCGCCACCAACGCCGACCAGACGAACATCGCCCTGGACGAGTGCAGGTCGCCCTGGTGCCTCTACCTGCAGGCGGACGAGGTTCTGCACGAGCATGACTATCCCAGGATCCTCGACACTCTCGCGAGATACGACGGGCGGGGTGACGTGGACGGGCTCCTGTTCCACTACAACCACTTCTGGGGGGACTACTCTAGGGTGCAGCGTGCGCACAACTGGTACAGCCGCGAGATCAGGATGATCCGCAACCTGCCGTCCGTCAGGAGCTGGAAGAGCGCGCAGAGCTTCCGCAGGGACGGGCTCAAGATGCGCGTGGCCGACACCGGGGCCTTCGTGTACCACTACGGCTGGGTGCGCCATCCCGAGGTGATGAGACGCAAGACGATAGCCCTCGACAGCCTCCACCACGGCAGGGACTGGGTGGACAGGAGGCATCCCGAGCCTTCCAGGCCTTGGGACTACGGCCCGCTCGACAAGGTCGCGGTCTTCGAAGGCACCCACCCTTCGGTGATGGCGGACAGGATCGCCTCGAAGAACTGGAGGGCCGAGGATTTCCGCGACCCCTCGTCGCCCCCCGGCCACCGGCACCTCAGGCCGTCGACCAGGTTCCTGAGCGCCGTCGAGCGGATGCTCGGCATGAAGCTGGGCGAGTACCGCAACTACATCCTGGTGAAATGAAGGGAAACCCGGCCGCGGGATGAGAGCGGCGGTGCACATCGTCGCCTCCGGCGCAGCGGGAGCGGCCGCCGCCCTGGCAGGGTCGCCGGTGATGGGAGTGTCCATCTTCCTGTCCGGGAGCCTGATCGACATCGACCATGTCGAGCTCTATCTGAAATCCGGGATGCCCTCCGATCCCCGCTCACTCCTGCGAGGCCTCCTGCACAACGAGGAGGACCTGGGCAACAGGTACGGCTTCAGGAGGCGCATACCCGACTACTGGACGTTCCCTGTCCTGCACTCCGTGGAACTCATCATGCTCTGCGCCGGGCTCGGGCTGTGGCTGTCGGACCCTGCGCTGCTCGGGATTGCGGCAGGCTTCCTGCTGCATGTCGTCATGGACCTCGGGAACTACCCCGAGAGCCCCATGTTCTTCTCCCTGGCCTGGAGGTGCCTGGCCAGGAGGAGGCTCATGACCGCCTGGGAGACGCGGAGACCTATGCGCGGGCTCTAGGCACGGGAGAAGAGATGCCGGTACCCTTCCTCGACCTCAAGCAGCAGTACGCGGCGATCGGCGCCGAGATAACGGCGGGACTGACAGAGGTTTTCGAGAACACGGCCTACATCCTCGGGCCGAAGGTCAGGGCCTTCGAGGAGGACTTCGCCGCCTTCTGCGGGATCGATCACTGCGTCGGCATGTCCAGCGGGACGGACGCCGTGCATGCGATGCTCGCTGTTTCCGGCCTCCCCCGCGGCAGCGGGGTGATCCTGCCGCCCAACACGTTCACGGCAACCGCCGAGGGCGTGGTCATGGCCGGCCTCGTACCGGTCTTCGCCGACGTGGACAGGGGCACGTGGAACCTCTCGCCGCGCGCGGTCGAGGCATTCCTGGAGGAGAACTCGCGCGGAGGGAGGTCGGTCGATCCCCGTTCCGGCGCGGCCGTGTCGGCCATCCTCCCGGTGGACCTGTACGGGCGCCCGGCCGAACTTGCCGAGTTCGAGAGCATCGCCGACCGGTTCGGCCTGTCGCTCTTCGAGGACGCCTGCCAGTCGCACGGGGCCTCGAGGGGCGGCAGGATGACGGGTTCGTTCGGCACGGCCGCGGCGTTCAGCTTCTACCCCGGCAAGAACCTCGGGGCCTGGGGCGAGGGCGGCGCAGTGACGACCCGTTCCGCCGAGATGGCTGAGAGGCTCCGCTCCTTCCGCGACCACGGATCGAGCCGCAAGTACTTCTACTCGCAGATCGGCCACAACTACAGGATGGAGGCCATCCAGGGGGCCGTGCTGGGCGTGAAGCTCCGGTACCTGCCGGACTGGAACCGCATGCGCGCGGAAGCCGCCGCCAGGTACGGCGAACTGCTGGCGGGATGCCCCGTGGAGCTCCCGCCGGCCGAGGAGGGCGCCGTCCATTCCTGGCACCTCTACGCCGTCCACACGGAAGCCAGGAAGGAACTGGGCGAGTACCTGGCATCGAAGGGGATCGGATCGGGTCTTCACTACCCGTACCCCCTGCACCTGCAGGAGGCCTACGCTCATCTGGGATACGCCGAGGGCGACTTCCCGGTGTCGGAGTTCAACAGCTCGCGGAACATCACCCTGCCCATGTTCCCGGAGATCACGCCGGGACAGCAGGAGGAGGTCGCCTCGGCTGTCGCCGCGTTCTTCGGCTGAAAGTCCCCGGCAGACGATGGAGGGGCTGCTCCCGCAGCCCCTCCCTGCATTTTTCGGTCACTCCCGTACGACGGCAGACCGGCAGGAGAGCCGGGGTCTACGGGAGCAGCCCCTCCCTGCTCCTGTCCAGCCACTCGCCGTCAGACGGGACATCTGTGAAGAAGACGGTCAGATCGGCATCGAACCGGTTCTCGACGAAGGCCACCGTCTTCTCGGCCTCGCCCGGGATGTCGGTGTAGAACCACATCGTGGCCCTGTCGGCCTCCCACTGGCTCTCCGTGACGAAGCAGACCAGGTCGGCATCGGTCCTGACGTCGGTCACGAAGACCCTCAGATCGGCTTCGGATGGAGTGTCGGTCCTGTAGAGCCTGGGCATGTTCCCTCCCTGTGTCGTCTGCCGCCGTCAGGCGTCGTAGAGCCCGGGATCCCTCGCGGGAGGCCCGGAGTGCTGTGTCCCGGAATCATCCTCATCATCCAGCCCGGCATCCTCGAGCTCCCTCTCCACCTGCCCGGGGTCCTCGCCGGCTTCGAGCCTTGTTATGGCCTCGTCCAGCTCCGGGCCGAGGCTCTCGCCCATCTCGTCCGCCATGCGGCGGATCGCCCTCGCCATGGCACGCGGATCGCTCTCGTCGAGGCCTGCGAGGTCTGACGGGATCCCGTCATCCCCGGAAGATCTCGAAGAGGTCCCCCTCACGGGCGCAAACGAGCTCATCACCCGCTCGAGCCCCTTCGCGCCGCACTTCGGGCAGGCCGGACCGGCTCCGGCGCTCGATCTCACGAAGAACTGGAAGATCAGGTTGCATCTCTTGCAGAGATACTCGTAGATGGGCATGGATCCTCACCCCCGATCAGGCTCCCCCGGGAGGCGAACACCGCGCTCCCCTCCGGGAGTCCGGTGAGCTTCGATATCACCCGGCACTTCACGACGAAGGAATGGAACACTCTCCGGTCACCGCAGCCCGCCATGCCCTCCAGGTTCCCCTGCCCCTTGGCGAGGATCGCGTCGGCCGTCGCCCAGGCCGTCCCGAGCGCCGGGCCCATGCGGGACGGGTCGACGGTGGGCGCGTCGAGGCCGGTGTCGATCAGTGCAGCGAAACAGCCGATGCCCGCCCTCTCGGCGTCGGAGAGGACCGCATCGTTCATCACCGGGCCGGGCCTGACGGCATAGACGACCTTCACGCCCCTCGGCAGGTATTCGAGGAAGAGGCGGTCGAGCACGGTCTCGCCGGCGTTGTCCCCCAGGACGAGCAGCCTACCGCTGCTGCCCAGGGCATCGAGGAACGGCCTGCGACCGTCGAGCGCGAGTGGGCCCTCCATCAGCCCCAGGATCTCGGCCGACCCCGGGAGGGGTGCACCCTGAGCCACGTCCAGGAGATTGCCCCAGGTCGACATGGCGAGCGCCTCTATCAGGGGGTCCCCCCCTCGCGAGGCCCTCTCACGCAGCCGGGGGAGCATCTCCAGGAGGGCGTCCGTGACGGACGTCTTGAGGCCCGAGAAGATATCGGCCTCGGCCAGCCTGGCCCTCAGGTCGAGATACGCCCCGGCGCCCGCCAGGGGTGGCGGCTCATGGGCCCTGATGCGCCGTGCGATGTCTTCCATGTAACCCTCGCGAAGGGCCGCATGCTCGCCCCCGCCCAGCCCTCCTGCGGTCATGAAGGAGGAGAGCCCCCTCCGGAAGCAGTCGATGCAGGATTCGTCCCCTGTCCAGCTACTCATCCCGCGATTCCAGGAACATGCGGTGGAGCGCATCGTCGGCCGTCAGCTCGGGATGGAACGAGGAGAGCCATACCCGGCCGTCCCTGAGGAGGACAGGGCCCTCCTTCAGCGAGCAGAGCACCTCGACCCCGGAGGAAAGGGGCTCGAGCAGGGGCGCCCTTATGAACACGCCCGGGAAGGGCCTTCCCAGCCCGGCGATGTCGAGGTCCTGCTGGAAGGAATGGACCTGCCTCCCGAAGGCGTTCCTGACGGCGCGGACCCTGGCGAGCCCGAGAGAAGGCTGGTCGACATCGTGATCGCGTTCGGCGACCTCCGCCGAGAGCAGCACGGCTCCCGCGCAGGTGCCCCAGACCGGGACACCGTCACTGACGAGGTCCTTGAGGGGTCCGATCATCCCCCAGATGTCGAGGAGACGGATGAGGGCGGTCGACTCGCCGCCTGGCAGCACGAGCCGCGAGAGACCGCAGAGGTCGCCGGGCAGCCTGACTTCCCGGACATCCGCCCCGATCCGTCGCAGCATCTCGATGTGTTCGCGGACGCCGCCCTGGAGGGCCAGGACGCCGACGGGACCCATTTCACCAGCCCCTGCGGGCCATCCTGTCGGCCTCGGGCATGTCGGACACCGAAATACCGGGCATCGCCTCTCCGAGACCCGCGGAAACCTCGGCGATGAGCGCCGCATTCCCGTACTGGCTGACCGCCTTGACGATGGCGGAAGCCCTGCGGGCGGGATCGGAGCTCTTGAAGATGCCGCTGCCGACGAAGACGCCGTCCATCCCGAGCTGCATCATCAGAGCCGCGTCGGCCGGGGTGGCCACTCCTCCGGCGGCGAAGTTGACCACCGGGAGCCTGCCGTTCTCCTTCACCCAGCAGACCAGGTCGTAGGGCGCCCCCATGACCTTGGCCGTGCTCATGAGCTCCTCGGCGCCCAGCGTCGTGATGCGCCTGATCTCGGAAGTGACGGCCCTCGCGTGCCGCACGGCCTCGACGATGTTGCCCGTGCCGGCCTCGCCCTTGGTCCGGATCATCGCGGCGCCCTCTCCGATGCGCCGGAGCGCCTCTCCGAGGTCGGTCGCGCCGCAGACGAAGGGGACCCTGAAGGCCCGCTTGTCGATGTGGTTCTTCTCGTCGGCGGGGGTCAGGACCTCGGACTCGTCGATGAAGTCGATCTCGAGCGCCTCCAGCACCTGGGCCTCCACGAAGTGGCCGATCCTGCACTTGGCCATGACCGGGATCGTCACCGTCTCCTGGATGCGCCTGACGACGTCGGGATCGGACATCCTCGCGACTCCCCCGGCTGCCCTGATGTCAGCGGGGACCCTCTCGAGCGCCATGACGGCCACCGCCCCCGCCTCCTGGGCGATCCGGGCGTGCTCGGGGGTGACGACGTCCATTATCACGCCGCCCTTGAGCATCTCGGCATGGCCCAGCTTCACCCTCTCGGTCGACTCGTCTCTGTTCATCTCCATCCCTCTTCCGCGAGAAGCGCGAAAAGTGCGGACCCGGCGTCGAGCCAGGCTTGGTCTCTTTCGAAGAGCCCGTCCTCGGCCTCCGTGGCTCCCGCGGAATCCGGTGGAGCGGGGGCGCGGTACATCTCCCTCACGTCCGAGAAGGAGTCGAGGCAGGCCGAACAGGTCCAAAGATAACTCTTGAGGGCTGATCGTAAATCGGGATCCCGGGTTCTGCCGACCAGGTGCACCGCGTTCCGGAGGCCGGCCGATGCGCGGGACTCCGCGAGGTCGAGCAGCCAGAACCTGACGGGGGTGTCCCCGCGCGCAGGGCACTCGGGCACGGCCTCGAGGTATGCGTCGAAGAGACCGGCCATTCCGGAATCGAGCAGCAGCAGGTCCCCTGGGATGCGGTCACCCGGCTGCTGGAGCAGTGCCAGTACGGCGATGAGCGTATTCATACCTGGAAGGTGTCGGTGCGGAGACCCGCGGTCAAGCCTTTTCAGGACGTTCCGCAGGTGTTATCTGTTCCCCACGATGAACTGCCGCTGTACGCCCGCCTGCCTGCTCCTGGCGCTGGTTCCCTGCCTTGCGGGGACGGCGCATGGCGACATCATAGACGACCTGAGGCTCGTGGGCGTGCCCGCGGATTCGGCGTCGATCCTGGATACGGCCATCGTGATCGGCATCGAGGGATCGCTCGCCGAAGGCGACACCCTGCTGAAGAGGTATGGCGGAATCGTGTTCACGGTTGTGGACAGCATCCAGGCGGGATGGCCCGTCATGGGCATCTGCGTGGACATCCCGGGCAGCAGGCTCAGGCTTACCGAGGCCGACCTGGCCTCCGCCCTGTCGATGATGGGCGAGGGCTGGGCCGACGACCGCGTCGCGTCCTGGATCCTGGATCACACGAGGGTGTACCACTTCGTGGATCCCTGACGGCTGCCGGCATTCTCTTCGAGAACATCCACTTCGTGGATCCCTGACGGCTGCCGGCATTCTC
>CAZMAT010000008.1:0-39912 GCA_964564435.1 uncultured bacterium | reverse complement strand
GCATTCTCTTCGAGAACATCCACTTCGTGGATCCCTGACGGCTGCCTGCATTCTCTTCGAGAACATCCACTTCGTGGAATAGCCGCACAGAACGCCTTCAGCTCCTTCGACTTCCTCCCCTCCAACCTCTTCCCTCTTCCCTATCCTCCCCATCCCGTCCATCGATGTTTCCTCCTGCTGCCTTCCCCCTAACCTCCCAGGATGCTCCTGCAGGGGGTGCCGCCGCAGTCCGACAGGATCCGGCCGAAGGCGCCCGACGCGACGAGCCTGTCGACGGCCCTGATCTCCGGGTCGAACCGCCTGTCCCTCACGTCTCCGTCGATGACGGCTGACAGTGCGTCGAATGCAGCTGCAGTGCCACGTCCGGGCCCGGTCCTGCCCAGCATCGAGTAGGCCCTGAATGCGCAGTAGAGCTCCGTGGCGACGATGTAGCGGACGTTCGTCACGATCTCCATCGCCTTCCGGGACGAGATCGAGCCCATCGAGACGTGGTCCTCCTGCGCTCCGCTGACAGGGATGCTGTCGACGCAGGCGGGATGGCTCAGGACCTTGTTCTCGCTGGCGAGAGCGGCCGCAGTGTACTGGGCGATCATCAGGCCCGAGTCGAGGCCGGGCCTGGCGGCGAGGAAGGCCGGCAGCCCGCTCAGGTCTGGATTCAGGAGCCTCTCGATGCGCCTCTCGGACACCGAGCCCAGCTCGGAGGCGGCCATGCACAGCAGGTCGGCCGCAAGGGCGACGGGCTGGCCGTGGAAGTTGCCGCAGCTCCTGAAGGATCCGTCCGTCATCATCAGCGGGTTGTCCGTCACGGACGCCATCTCGACCGCCACCGTACCCGCCGCGAAGGCGGCGGCGTCGCGGGAGGCTCCGTGTATCTGCGGGGTGCAGCGGATGGAATAGGCATCCTGCACCCGGGGGCAGTCCCTGTGGGACTCGACGATGGAGCTTCCGGCCAGTGCAGCCCGGAGGTTCGCGGCAGATGCCGCGGCGCCCTTGTGGGGCCTCAGGGCGACCAGCTCCTCGTCGAATGCCGATGTGGTAGCGAGCAGGACCTCCGACGTCATCGCCGCCGCCATGTCCGCGGCGTCGGCCAGCGAGGCCAGGTCGAGGAGCGCACAGGCGGCATACGCCGTCAGGAAGGGGGTGCCGTTGATGAGGGCAAGCCCCTCCTTGGCCTGGAGCACCACGGGGGCGATTCCGGCGGTGGCCAGGGCGGATGCGCCCGGAATTGTGCCCTCCCCATCGCCGAGCACCTCTCCCTCTCCGATGAGCGGGAGGCACATGTGAGCGAGCGGAGCCAGGTCACCAGACGCTCCCAGCGAACCCCTGGAGGGGACGGCGGGGATGATCCCGGCGTTGTAGACCGACAGCAGGCAGTCGAGCGTCTCCTGCCGTATGCCGGACCTCCCTCGGGCCAGCGATGCCGCCCGCAGGACCATGGCCACCCGCACGATGTCGGGAGGCACGAACGGGCCCGTACCGCACGCATGGCTCAGGAGCAGGTTGCGCTGGAGCTCAGCGAGCGAATCGCCGTCTATCACGGTCGAGGCCATCCTGCCGAAGCCGGTGTTGACCCCGTAGGTGGGGCGCACATCCGACAGCGCCGACTCAATGGCGGCTCTCGACACCGCTACCGCTTCGCGGGCCCGGGGACCCAGCGCGGCCATGACGCCGGCCCGGGCCGACTCGACCTGCGCGAACCCGATTCCGCTGCATTCCATGGTGATCGTGGACATTCCGACCTTCCGGATGATGTGTCCGCTAATATAGCCGCCGGCACGGATTGTGGGTCCCGGGTCCTTCCCCGTCGACACCCCGGATCCGGGCCGGTCGAATGCGGTCCTGAATGCGGGGAGCCCGAGGCTCGCGCCCCGGGCTCCGCTCTACGAACCTGCCGGTTTCTCCCGCGTCCCGTCAGTCCGGATCAGCAGCTCCGGACGCCGGATGCCGGAAGCCGGATGCCGTCATCTCTAGTACATGTCCCCCATGCCGCCGCCGCCGGGGGCGGGAGCCTTCTCGGGCTCGGGGATCTCGGCGATGAGGCACTCGGTGGTGATCAGGAGGCCGGCGATGCTCGAGGCGTTCTGCAGGGCCGTCCTGGTGACCATCGTGGGGTCGACGATGCCGGCTTCGAACATGTCGACGTACTCGTTCGACTGGACGTTGAGGCCCATGCTGCCGCCGAGCGACCTGACCTTCTCGACGACTATGGCGCCCTCGAGCCCGGCGTTCACGACGAGCTGGCGCAGGGGCTCGTTCAGGCAGCGGCGTATGATTTCCGCCCCCGTCTTCTCGTCGCCATCGAGGTTCATCTTGTCGAGAGCGGCCTCGCACCTGATGAGGGCGACTCCGCCGCCGGGGACGATGCCTTCCTCGACTGCGGCACGGGTTGCGTGGAGGGCATCCTCGACGCGAGCCTTCTTCTCCTTCATCTCGGTCTCGGTGGCGGCGCCCACGTTCACCCTGGCCACGCCGCCCGCCAGCTTCGCGAGCCTCTCCTGGAGCTTCTCGCGATCGTAGTCGGAGGTCGTGTCCTCGATCTGCTTGCGGATCTGGTTGACGCGGCCCTTGATGGCGTCGGTGGCGCCTGCGCCCTCGACTATCGTGGTGTTGTCCTTGTCGATCGTTATGCGCTTGGCCTTGCCGAGGTCCTGGAGGGTGATGTTCTCGAGCTTGATGCCCAGGTCTTCGGTTATGGCGCGGCCGCCGGTCAGGACGGCGATGTCCTCGAGCATGGCCTTGCGGCGGTCGCCGTAGCCCGGGGCCTTCACGGCGGCGACATGCAGCATGCCGCGGACCTTGTTCACGACGAGGGTGGCGAGGGCCTCGCCCTCGACGTCCTCGGCGATGATCAGGAGTGGCTTGCCGAGCTGGGCGATCTTCTCGAGGATCGGGAGGATGTCCTTGATGTTGGATATCTTCTTCTCGTGGATGAGGATGAAGACGTCCTCGAGGACGCACTCCATGGCCTCGGCGTCCGTGACGAAGTAGGGGCTGAGGTATCCGCGGTCGAACTGCATGCCCTCGACGACGTCGAGAGTGGTCACCATCGACTTGGCCTCCTCGACCGAGATGGTGCCGTCCTTGCCCACCTTCTCCATCGCGTCGGCGATGATGTTGCCGATCTCCTCGTCGTTGTTGGCGGAGATGGAGGCTACCTGGCGGATCTCCTCGCGGCCCTTGACCTCCTTGGAGAGCGTCTTGAGCTCGGCTATGACGGTTTCGACGGCCTTGTCGACGCCCCTCTTGAGCGCCATGGGATTCGCGCCGGCCGTCACGTTCTTGAGGCCTTCGCGATAGACGCACTCGGCGAGGAGGGTGGCGGTGGTGGTTCCGTCGCCGGCGTTGTCGCTGGTCTTGCTCGCGACTTCACGGATTAGCTGAGCGCCGATGTTCTCGAACTTGTCGGGGAGCTCGATCTCCTTGGCAACGGTGACGCCGTCCTTCGTGATCGAGGGGGATCCCCACTTCTTCTCCAGTACTACGTTCCTGCCCTTCGGGCCCAGCGTGACCTTCACCGCGCGGGACAGCTTCTCCACGCCGGCGAGGATGGCCTGCCTGGCTTCCTGGTCGTACTTGAGCTGCTTGGCTGCCATCTTCATGTCCTCCTATGCTTCGATTACGGCCAGGATGTCATCCTCGCGGACGATCACGTACTCCTCGCCGTCGATCTTCACTTCCGTGCCGGAATACTTGCCGATGAGGACGCGGTCGCCGGCCTTGACCACCGGGGCCAGGAATGCGTCTCCGTCCTCGTTGCGCCTGCCCGCTCCCACTGCGATCACGGTGCCCTCGAGAGGCTTCTCCTTGGCCGTATCGGGGAGGACGATCCCGCCCTTGAGGATTTCCTGCGGCTCCTCGCGCTTAACGAGGACCCTGTCGAACATGGGACGCACCTTGGTGCTCGACATGCTTCTCGGCTCCTTTCGCCAGAGTGTTCCTTACTCGACCAGCTATCCGGGGACTTCGTACCGCTAATGAGCAAAAGGCATGCCAGATTCAGGCATGCCGGCATGGCAAAGGCATCAGGTTGCGCCGCTTTGTGCTGCAGATGACGGCACGCCCGCGGTCGCCCTCATCGACCGCCAGGCAGCGCCCTCCGTGGTCAGATTGGCACTGCCGGAAGGGACCGGATGGAAGACGGCCCGGCGCGGTGCCGGGCCGTCGGGCTCTCCTTGCGGGCCGTCAGTTCTCGGAGGGCGGGATGCAGTTGAAAGGCACCGAGATGCTGAGCGGCTCGCCGGCCAGGCCTGGGCCGAAGTCGAGGCCCTGCATGGCCTCCTCGGCCGACCGGGCGACCGGTTCCAGAACGGGTTCGCTCGTGACGGAAACGTCGGTGACGGCTCCACCCGGGACGATCGTGAACGATACCGTCACTGTGCCGGTTGCGCCGGGTTCGGCGGCCAGGAGATCCCCGTAGGAGGTCACTATGGCCTCCTTTATCTCCTCGAGCGCAGGACGCATCTCGCTGACAGCGATCGGAGCCTGCTGCGCGGCAGCCAGGGCGGCGATCACGAGAAGGATGACGGAGTACTTCACGGCTCCACCCTTTCTATTCCGGGGGCACCAGGTTGAAGGGCACCGATATGTCGAGGTTCGAGGTCTGCCCCTCGGCAGGTCCGAAGTTCAGGCCCGCAACGGCGGCCTGGATGGTCGGCTGGAGGGAGGCCAGGTCTCCCGGGGCGCTGACGCTGACGCCGGTCACGGATCCCGACGGCGTGATCGAGAAGTTGATGTAGATGTTGCCGCCTGCCATGGGATTCGTGCGGAGCAGGCTCTCGTAGGCGGTCTGTATCCTCATCTTGATGACGTTTATGCGGCCCCTGATGTCGGTCATGTTCCTCTGGCCGAGATCGAGAGCCTCGCCGCTGCCCGTGGCCGAGAAGCTCACCTGGGCGGCCCTGTGGACTGCTTCGATGTCGCTCTGGGAGACGGTTTCAGCTGTCTGGACGACTCCGCCGCCGGCGGGGACCAGCCCGGTGAGGCCGCCAGATCCACCGCCACCGGCTCCGGCTATCAGGGCCTGGCCGGACTGGCCGGAGGCCAGGCCGAGGCCCGACGATGCCGCCGACTGCAGGTCTCCGATGAACCCGGAGCCGCCGCCGGCCCCCTGGGTGCCGTATGCAGCGAAGCCGATGTTCTGGAGCACGCTCTGCCCCGCGGCAGCTCCGGCCGCCACACCTGCAGGCCCCGGATCCCCGCCGCCGGGTGTCCCTCCGCCGGGCCCGCCCACGGTTCCGACCTGCTCGCCTATGTCGGACTCGGAGATGATCTCCTCGCCGATGCCCTCGATCTGGGTCTGGGGCGGGTTGGCCAGGCTGGCCACCCTCGCGGTCGGCGCCCTGCGCAGTATGTCCTGCTTGCTCTCCTGGGTGACGACCACGAGGCGGTCGAACACCGCTCCGCCGATGAGCGAGAAGAACAGGACGAATCCCATGACGAGCTGGAGGCGGTTCTTCTCGGCCCCCTGGCCCTTGAAGGCTATGGCGTCGTGGGGTCGGGCGCCGAACACCTCCCAGGAGTACTTGGAGGGGGTGACGGGCTTCTTCTCGATCGCCGCGGGCTTCGGAGGGGCCTTGGGGACGACCTCCTTCGGGGGTTCGGCGAAGCCGAAGAAGACCTCGGTGCCGGCGATGCTTATCACGCCGGACACGTTCTTGTCCATCACCCAGATCCAGGGGTCGCCCGGCTTCTCCTGGCGCATGAGGTTGCGCTCGATGAGAGTGGAGAAGGGGATGATGCTGCCCTTCACCTCGACCCCGCCCTTGATCTGCGGGATCAGGCGCAGGACGTACCTGCCGCCCTGCGGCTCCATCAGGGTGTGGATCCTCGGCAGACCGGCATTGCGCACGGGCACGGTGTTGTAGTCGGCCTCGCCCACGGTCATTATGCCGGCGTTGGGGTAGACGTCCCTCCGGGGGGCCCCGTGAGCCTCGACAGAGATCTTGAGGACCCTGGGATCGTCCTTGACGGGAGCCTGCTCGGCCGTCCTTTCGACCTTCGGCGCGGGCTTCTCGGGCTCCCTGCGCTCCGGAGGGGCGATGAACCCGAAATGGACGGCATACGGGCCGATGTTGACCTGTCCCTGGTCACCGTGCTTCACGTTCAGGAGATAGAAGCCCTGGTCGTCCCTTGGGAAGATCCCGAGGTCCTTGAGGTCGGCGAAGTCGAGTTTCGTGCCGTCTGAGGAGGTGATCAGCGCGGTCATGGTCTCCGAGAGCCTCAGCACCCAGGTGTCCCTGTCGGGCCCCGGCATGATGAACACGAAGCTCTCGGGAATGCCCGGGTGCTCGATCGCTATGTTGTTGTTGAACCCTGAGCCGAGCCTGATCTGCACCCTCTCGGGGATGAGCTTGTTGACGACCTTCCCGTCCCTGAGGACGGCTATCGCCAGGACCTTCTTCTCGGGGGCCGTACCTTCAGCCATTCTCAGTACCGCCTCCCTCCTGCATCTTGATGACTTCCAGGTTCTGCGTCGCGTATCCCGCTTCCGAACAGCTGGACATCACCCGCTGGAGGAGGATGGCCGGGACCGCGACGTCGCCCTGGATGTTTATCTGCGTGTCCTCCTCGGTGACAGTACCCCTGAGCTGCCGGCTGTATTCCATGTGGTCGCGGAGCCTTGTGACCACGGCCGGGATAGAGTTGCCGGTGGACAGGAGGTTCTCGTCGACGGACACGATGGGATCGCCGTCCACCACGATGACCCGGTTCGTAACCTGGATCTCGAGCCTGAGGCTTACCGGATTCTGGATGGTGGACTTCGGAAGGGTCAGGGCGTCGCTGAGGGTCACTATCTGGCCGTCGGAGTTGTAGGACTCGAGCAGGAAGACGACCAGGATCGTGAACATGTCGATCATCGAGGTGAGCTGCACCTCGACCTTCTTCTTGCCCCTGACGTTGGCCTTGGTCTTGTTGTAGCCGATCAGGAGCGGGACGTGCCTCTTGGTGGGAGTACTCATTCCTCCTCACCTCCCCATCGCGGCGTCGGTGGCCTGCTCGACCGATGCGGTCGGGGCCACCTGGAGGCCGGGCTGGTCGAAGCCGGAGGCCGCGCAGGCGTCTATCGCGGCCACGATGTTGTCGTACCTGGTCTCCTCTACTGTAAGGATCGTCACCTTGTGGAACTCTATCTGCGGGTAGGCCTCGGAGAGCAGGCGGTGCACCTCCGTGGCCTTCGTGACGAGGGAGTCGAAGTCGTACGTGAGCATGTCGACCCCGTCGACCGTCTGGGTGAAGGAGTAGCATACGTGGGCTGTGCCGGCCACGGTGCCGATGAACATCTCCTCGTCGGTCAGGATGACCTTGGGCTGGAGCCTGTCCTCCTCGGACCTGGCCAGGTTGGCCACGGCGCCCGCCCCGGCCGCCCCGATCCCCTCGGTCTGGGCCATCTGGATGATGGTGACTTCGAGGAAGGAGGCGCTCAGGAGCAGGAACGGGATGATGCAGCAGAAGAGGTTCATGACAGGGAGCAGGTCGAGCGCCTCCGAATGATGGACCTTTCTGCTCCTGCCGCTAGCCGCCTTTGCCATCAGCCTTCCTTCCGGGCCTGTGCGAGCATGTTGATGACCATGACCGAGTAGCGGTCGATGTCATCCACGAGGCCGTCCGCCTTTGAGGTCAGGAACGAGTGTATGATGAGCTGCGGGATGGCCACGATGAGGCCGAACGCCGTCGTGTTCATGGCCATGGCGATGCCGCTGGCGAGGATGCGGCCCTTGGCCTCCGGGTCCGCCGCGGAGACGGCGGCGAACGCCTGGATCAGCCCGAAGATCGTGCCGAGCAGGCCCACCATCGTGGACACGTTGGCAAGCATAGCGAGGTAGCCCGTGCGGGCGCTGATCCTGGGCAGTTCGGCGAGGGCCATCTCGTCGACGGCGTTCTGGATGTCCCGCTCGGTGCCCCTGTAGTTGCGCAGAGCCGACTCGATTATCCTGGCCAGAGGTGCGTCCTCCTCGGCGGATGCAGCTATGGCGCCCTCGATGCTGCCCTTGCGGATGAGGTCGGCTATGCGGGCCATGAACTCCTCGGGCTTGATGTTGGCCTTGAAGAAGAGGAAGACCGACCTCTCGACCGCGATGGCCAGACCGGCCGCCAGGAAGAGCAGGATGGGCCACATCGCGAATCCGCCCTCGCGGAAGAACTTCGCGACCTGGGACAACAGGCCTGGCGAGGTAACTTCGGCTTCCGCCCCGGTGGAGTCGGCCGCGGCCGTGGTATCGGCTTCAGCAATGCCGGCCGTATCGGGATCGGCTATGGGTTCGACTGCCGCGGAGTCTGCCGCCGTCGAGTCCGATGCTGCGGTGGAGTCTACAGCAGCGCTGTCCGGAACGGTCGCGGTCTGCGCGAGCGCCGTGCCGCTCGAGAGGGAGAGCACTGTCACGAGCACGGTCAAGAGGGAACGAGGCATCAACGGTCTCCTCTCTGGGCGACCTGGTCTACATGCCGACCAGGTCTAGGACTAGATTTCCGGCCAGGCCCAGCCCGGCGATCACGCCGAACACGAGGCCCTCCTCGTCATCACCTTCCGAATACTGCAGGGCGGAGAGCCCGCCGAATGCGGCGACGGCTCCGTATCTGAGATACCATGGCAGGTTGGCGATCCTCTGGCTGGCGCCGAACGTTGGCTCGTCCGCGAAGGCACCGGGATATACCGGCCTGATCACATCAGAGATGAAGCTCCTGTCCAGGAGCACGTTGCTGAGGCTCGGAGTGCTCTTCAGTATGAGGAACATCGCCTGCGGAGTCCGCAGTTCGCCCTGGATGGTGATCTCCTCGAGGATGAGCCTGCCCTCTTCGAGATGGGCATCCTGCGCGGACGCCGGGCGCACCGCCGGGATGGCCAGCAGGGCCAGCAGGGCCAGACCGGCGCGCATGGCCGGCATCAGAGCACTCCCGCGAGCCGGATGGGGCCCGGCACCTGACCGGCATGCATCCACGAGACAGGCTGGGGCTCCCCGGCGCCGGTCGAATCCGGTGCCGCTGTGGAATCCTGGGGCGCCGTGGTGTCGGGGGGAGGAGGAAGGGGCGCGTAGCCCGGCAGGCCGAGGGCGGCTGCTGTGCCTGGAGCGAGCAGCTCGAGATGATCGGCCGCCTTCGTCACCCATTCGTTGTCGATGCTCGAGCTCACGGCCTTCTCAACGGCGGTCTGGTACACCTGCAGGGCCTTCTGGATGTAGCTCTCCATCACGGGCATGAGCTGGTCGTAGAAGGCCTGTATCCCGGTGTCGTCGAGCCCGGCTGGAGGCTGCATGTATCCGATCTCGTTGGCGTAGTCCTCGTAGAGCTCGCCGGCCCTCACGCACGAGGCCATGAACCAGACGTCGGTGAAGTAGTTGAGCGCCTTCGCATACCAGGACTCGGTCGCCTGCATGAGCTGGGTCTTTGTCTGGGCGGTCTCGACCGTGGTGACGACAGCATCGTAGTCGAGATAGGCCATCTCGCCGAGGTAGAAGGCCGACATGGCGGGGTAGTAGGCGTCGCCCTCCCTGTACTGGTCGTAGACCTGGATCGAGCTGCTGAACATCTGCCTGGCAGTGGCGTAATCTCCCGAATCGTACGCGTATTCGCCGTACTTGCCGTAGACCTGGGTCATCACGTCCGGGCCGGCTCCGCCGGCCACGATCATGTCGTCGTAGACCATGGTCGCCAGGTCCATCCTGCCGGCCTCCTCGTAGGAGACGGCCGCGCTGTACATCGCGCTCTCCATGTCGGGGGCGCCGGGATAGGACTGTGCGGCCCTGCGGTAGATGTCGCCCGCCTCGATGAGCATGCCGGCCTCCCTGGCCAGGAATGCGGACCTGAGGAGCCCCTGCGGCGCGAGTTCGCTCTGAGGATACTGGGTGGAGATCTCGTCGAAGACCCTTATCGCGTCCTGGATGGCTCCGGCCCTGGCGTACGTCTCGCCTGCGTCGTACATGGCGGTAGGCGCGACAGCAGAGCCCGGGTGCTCCCTGGCCGACTCCTCGAAGCGCTGCGCTGCCTGTATCAGGCTCTGCACATCCTCCGACTCGGCGAGCGCCGCGGCGTCCTTGTAGGCTGCGGTGGCGGCCAGCAGGTCGACGTCTTCGCCCAGATCCTCGCCGGTCCTGGCTGCGGTGTCGGAGGCACGCCCGTACCACTCCTCCGCCTGGGCGTACATCTGTTCGGCCTCGTAGGCGGCCGCTACGAACCTGGCCGACCTGGCCAGGTACTGCGAATTGGGATAGTTGTTGTAGAGGGAGAGATAGACGCTCCTGGCGTTTTCGTAGTCGCGTGCGTTGTAGCAGTTGGCCGCGGCTGCGTACAGGAACTGGTCGACATACTGGCCGGCCGGGAACTGCGTCATGTAGTAGTTCGTGGCCTCTATCTGCTTCTGCCTCACCGATGCGCTGTCCATCCCGGCCTCGTCGGTGTAGGCCGAGAAGTAGGATCCGCATGCGTTGATGGTCGCGTCCTCGCGCCTCTGCATGGAGGAGCTGTCCCTGGCGAGTGCGAGATACGTGTCGCCGGCCTCCACGAATCTCCCGAGAGCGTAGTACGAGTCGCCAAGGAGGAACCTGAAGTCGTAGTTCTGCCTGCTTTCAGGGTAACCCGCGAGGTACGACTCCACCCTCTCCGCGAGGGCCTGGTAGTTGTCGCGCTGGAGTGCGGGATCGCCGGCGGCCGAGACGGCCTGGCCGTGATAGTAGGCTATCGCCTGTTCGAGCGAGATCTCCCTGAGGGTGTCGATGGCTGCCACTGCCTGCGAGTCGCCCAGCCCGAGCGCCCATGTGCCGCCGGGGCTGTAGTCCTCCACCAGCTGCTCCCTGGCCTGGTTGGCCAGGGCCGCGTCGCCCAGCCCTTCGTAGCAGGCGGCTATGCCCGCCTGGAAGTAGGGGGCCTCCCGGTAGCCGGGGAATCTCTGCAGAAGGGCCTGATAGCAGTCGATGGCCTCGTTCCAGTACCCGCTCGCCCTGTACTGGTCGCCCATGAAGCCGAGAACCGTGAACGACACGGAATCCCTCCCGAAATAGTCCAGGAAGCGGGTCGCCAGGGGCACCGGCGCACGCGACGTCTGCTCCATGAAGTCGTGGGCCATGTACTCCATCGCCTCGTCGATCATGGCGCCGCCCCTTCGCGAGATGCCGAGGGAGTCCATGAGCTGGCTGTCCTCGATCAGATAGGCGAACACGGCCGCGGAACGGAAGTACTGGCTCTGCAGATAGTGGTTCCATCCGAGCTTGTAGACACCGAGCTGGAACATGTCGGGATCGGCGGCCGGGTACTCGAGCAGCCTCTCGTAATAGATCTGCGCGCTGTCGAAGTCGAACGAATCGAAGTAGAAGTCGCCGGTGCGGACGCATGTCTCGGGAGCGAGCTGGCTCTGGGGGTGCTCTTCGAGGAGCCTCCTGTAGCTCGACACGGCCCCCCTGGGATCGCCCATCTTGTCCAGGCAGTAGCCCAGCGAGTAGAGGGCTACGTCCTCCACGTCGCTGCCGGGGTACATCGTGAGGACGCGCTCGTAGAGGTCGACCGAGCGGGAATAGTCCTCGAGCACGTATCCGGTCTCGGGGGTGGCCCGGGCGATCCTGTCGAGGTAGGCGGCATTGTCCAGATCGTACTGGAGCTGGGCGAGCCTCACGAGCACGTCGGCGGAGAAGCGGCTCTCGGGGAAGTTGCTGATGTACTCCTCGAACAGGGATGCGCAATGGGCCGCAGAGGCATCGATGCGGGACTGGAGAGCGGTGGTCTCCCTCTGACGCTGTGCGATGAGAGAGGACGCCGACGCGGAGTCACCGCTGGCGTACGCCTCCTGGATCTGCTCCTGGAAGTACGAGCCCAGATATGACAGGGAATCCCTCTTGAGCTCCCGTTCCATGAAATATGCGATGGCAATGCCATACTGCGTCTCCTGCACCCAGTTGTGCTCCTGGGAGATGCCTTCGTCGAACTTCGAAGCGAGGTCGAGAAGGGACAGCCTTATCCTCTGGACCTCGCCCTCCAGCGACTGGAGCTGCTGCCTCTCGGCCTCCGTCCCTGTCTCCTCGGCCACGCGGGTGGTCTCCTCGATGGACAGCGCGAGGGCGTCCGTCGCGGTGCGGCTGTCGGATATCATCTGGTTGAGCTCGGCACTCATCGCACGGGGGTCCATCTCCCCGGCGGGGAGCGACTGGGATGCCTCCATGGCGCTGATGTTCACGAACATGGCGCGCAGGGCGGCCTCCTCCTCCTCTATCCTCGCGACCACGTCGAAGGCTCCGTTGGAGTAGGCCTCCTGCTTGAGCTCGGCGAGGCCCGCCCTGATCCTCTCCAGGCGCTCGCGTTCGCTCTGGTACTGGCTGTCGCCCGTCGAACCGCCGCCGAGGATCCCGGAGGTGTCGGTCTGCCTGTGCGTGTTCAGGAGCTGCTCGTAGCGGGCGATCGCGATGTCGAGATCCTCCGCGCCCAGCGCGCAGTTGGCCATGGCCAGCTCGAACTCGGACCTCAGATCGCTGGCGGGAACCTCGGTGAGCACCCTCTGGGCCAGATTGTAGGCCTCCTGGTACTCCTGCTGCCTCATGTAGACCCAGACCTTGCCGAGCATGCCCACGTCGTAGTAGGGACTGTAGGGCGATACCCTGTCATACATGTCGTGGGCCTGTTCGAGGTTCCCCTCCTCGACGTAGATCTGGGCCAGGGCGATGACCGCCCTGTCGGCCAGCGCCGCTTCGGAGCTCGTGGACCTCGGGCGGTCGAGCACCGCCTCCAGCTCCGTCCTGGCCTCGGAGAGCATCCCCTGCTCGACGTACGCCACGGCGGTGAGGTACTGGGACAAAGCCGCATACTCGCTCTGCGGGCCGATCTGCGACAGGAGGCCCCGGGATTCCTCGAACATCCCCCTGTTGTGATACGAGAGCGCAGCTGCGATCACGGCCAGATCCATGTGCGGGAAGCCCGGCGATCTGGTGCGCAGCGAATCGAAATATGCGATGGCGGTTTCGAATTCCTGCAGTTCGAAGTTGATGAGTTCGAGCCTGAAGAGCGATTCGGAATGGTACTCGCTCCCGGGGAAGTTCTGGATCACGGACTGGAATGCGTCGCGCGCCCAGACGATGGACCCCGCCAGGTAGAGCTCCTCGCCGAGCCGGAATGCGCTCTCGGCCGTGCTCATGATGGCGGCCTGGCGCCTGAGGTCGACCAGTTCGGACTCGATGCGGCCGAGCCTGGACTCCTCGCGCCCGATCAGCTCCTCGAGCGAGGCCAGCTCGGCGCGGGCGCGCTGCAGGAGTACCTCGAGATCGTCCTCCTCGGCTGGCTGGGCGGCGCCCAGTCCGGTTACCAGCAGGAGGACCGCTGTCAGGAGTTTGTAAGTCATCCGTCCGTCCGGCTTCTCAGTCGCCTTCGAGCTGTTCGCGAAGCCTGCGGAGCTCTTCCTCGGCGGCGCTGCGCCTGTCCTCGAGCTCCTGCAGTCTCTGCCTCGCCCTCTCGATGCGCATCTGCTCGCGCTCGAGCTCGAGCCTCTGGGCGCCCAGGAGGGGTCCGATCCGGGCCTCAAGGGAGAGGCTGAACTTGGAATTCTGCATGACATCCATGCGATCGACGTTCTCCGGCGGGAGCACGCTCATCTCCATCTCGGCCCAGGTGGCGTTCAGCGTGAAGGTGCGGCTGAGGCTGTAGGAACCGCCGAGGTTGAAGTCCCTCCCGTCCTGCTCGAATGCCAGCGAGAAGCTGTTGGAGGGGCGGAACACGATCGACCCGAAGAAGCCGCTCGCCACGTCGCTTCCGATGCCTGCGGCGCCGTTTTCGATCACGCCGACGAAGCGCCCGGTGCCGATGCCGATGCTGACCGTGGCGGGGATGCCCGTGAGGTTCTCGATATCCTTCGAGAGGACACCGTATGCGGACATGTTCTGGGAGTGCTCGTATCCGTAGAGCTCGCCGTCGAGACCCTCGAAGCAGTCGATGTTCTTCTCGCCGGAGATGTTCTCGAGCCCTATCGCGAAGGCGGGGACGCTGATGCCCTCGCTGAGGATGCCCACCTTCACCGACCCGGCGATGCCGCCGTCGGCAAGCCAGGAGACTCCGACCTGTCCGTACCTGAAGAGGCCTACGTCGACATGGCCGGTGATCTTGAACTCGCTGTCCGACGAGCCTGTCGAATCGGTGACGGAGTACGCCGAACCGGAAACTCCGGCTTCGATTTCGGTATGTCTGAGTATGTAGGCGTCCGGTGAGTCGAGGACCCCGGCGCGGCTGTAGGGAAGTGACCCGCCGTATGCCGTGGCGGCTGCGGTAATGAGCGCTAATGCGGTATTTCTCATCGGCAGAGGCCTCCGGGATCTCCCTGGGATGTTAACCGGCGTCTTCGGCGCGATTAGTATTGTCCGTCGTGAATAGCAGGTCAACGACAGGCGGAACCCCGCCGATCGTTGACCGGAATGCTGTAGATTCGCTAGCTTTATCAGGGTTTATTCCCTTTCCTGGAGGTTGCATCTGTTCCCGACAGCGGCTCTGGTGGCCGTCGCTCTTCTTGGTCTGAACCCCGCACCGCTGTGGCAGGTTCCAGCCGGAGGCATACCCAGGGATTCCCCGATACTGAGCGGCGATGGCCGGATCGGCCTGTGCACTTACATCCCACTGGGAGACAGGGGGCTCGGGGGATGGGACGGATCCGGGTCGCCGGTCCCCGGGTTCCCCCTCTCGACGTCGGCCGGGGTCAGCTTCAGGCCCTGTTCCTTCGATTCCAGGGTCCACGGCGCCATGGCCCTCTGCCATGTCGACGACGAAGGCCTCCTGCACCTGACCGACCTCGGGGGCGACGAGTTCCCCGGCTGGCCTGTCGATCTCGGCTCTCACCCCGTCACGGGCGTCTCGGCGCTCGACCTGGATTCCGACGGCGCGAGGGAGCTGGCTCTCGGCACCACCGACGGCAGGATCCACCTGGTCGACGAATACGGTGACGCCCTGCCGGGCTGGCCGATCGAACCCGGGGGGAGGCTCGAGTGGACGCCCTCGCAGGTGACCGTCGGGAGCGGCCTCGGCGCCGGGGTGGTCTGTGCGCTGTCGAACGCCTCCATAGCCGTCTATGACATGAGCGGAGTGCTGCTGCCGGGCTGGCCTGCAGGCACGGGATTCTCGGTCTCGGCGGCTCCGGTGTCGGCCGATCTCGATGCCGACGGGCTCTCCGACATCATTTTCGCAACCGGCGACAGGAAGGTGCACGCCCTCGACCTGCACGGCGCCCGGCTGCCGGGATGGCCCTACACCCTCGACTCCAGGCCGGTCAAGGGCACTCTCGCCGTCGGCGTGATCGACTGCGCCGCCGGCAGGCTCCAGGTCTCCCTGGCCACCGAGGCGTCGCTGCTCTACCTCATCGACAGCGACGGATCCCTGGCCGGGACATGGCGCTGGCCGGTGGCCGTGGGAGGCAAGCCCACTTGCCCCCTCCTGCTCTCGACATGGGACCGCAACACTGTCCTGGTGTGCACCGACGACGGCTCGGTGCTGACATGGGATTCGGACGGGAAGATCCTCGAAGAGCGCAGCTTCGCGCATCCCGAAGGCGTCCTGTATGCACCCGCCGCCGGTGACGTGGACGGGAACGGCATCACCGACATCGTCGTACCGGGGGTGAACGGGCTCCTCGCTGCGTACCCCGTAGGATCGGCTTCACCGGGGTCATGGCCCATGTCATACGCCGATGCATCCAATTCGGGCAGCTACGGTCTGGGCACACTGCCGATGCTCACGATATCGGGTCTTTCGGGCGAGTATTCGGGCGATGTGAGCGTTCAGTTCTGCTCGAGCGGAGGGCTTCTCACCGGCCTGGACGTTTCGTGGTCGACGGATGCCGGCCTGTCGTGGAACCAGACGCACAGCTTCAGGGAGACCGGGAGCGGGATCGTGTGGAGGAGCGCGGACGACCTCGGAAGCGCCGAAGCCAGGGATGTGAGGCTCAGGATCACTCCGAGGTGCGCGTCCGGGCCCGGCATCGCCGGGTTGTCCTCCATCTTCCGCATAGACAACAACTCCCCGCCCAGGCTCTATCTCACGGCTCCGGAACCGCTCCCGGACGGCACGTACCGGCTCCACTACGCGGTCGAGGATCCGGAGAGCGACGTCCTGAGCCTGCAGGGGCAGTACTCGGTGGACGGCGGCCTCACTTGGCTCCCTGCCGTCCTCCGGGGCAGCACCCTCGAGATCGACCCGTGGCTATACGGCGAGCCGCTGGAATGGGACGCCGGGCGGGATCTCGCGCGGACGGCCGCGGAGGGTGGCCTTTCCTTCAGGATGAGGGCGCTCGACGCGGACGAGGGCGACTGGTCCGTGATGGAGGAGTTCGGCAGCGACAGTTCGAGCGCCCTTGCCGGACAGATCCTTGCTCCCGACTATGAGGTCTCGGGCAGGGTGAGGCTCGGGGTGAGGCTGCCCGGAGTAGGTGACGCGGCAGGGACGGTGGGCTACGAGTATTCGCTGGACGACGGGATCACATGGAGCAGGGCCACAGTCTCCGCCCCGGGCGAGTTCGATCCGAGGTTCTATGAACGGGAGATAGTCTGGGAGTCCCGGATCGACGCGCCCGGCGTCGACGCTGCCAGGGCGCGGTTCAGGATCTCCCCGGACGGAACCGGGTCCCTCCCTGTCCCGTCATCCGCGTTCCATCTCGACAACAACTCACCCCCGGCCATGGCCCTCACGTCGCCGGGGGCCAGGAGCGTCCACAGGGGGCTGGTTCCCGTGGTGCTGGCCATGACCGACTCCGAAGGCGACGGGCTGTCGGTCGGGATCCAGTACAGATCGCTCGGCTCGGATGAATGGGTCACCGCCACGGGAGTGATGGACAACGGACCCTTCGGACCCGAGGGGTACCGCCTGACTGTCGGGTGGAACTCCTCCGCCGACCTGCCGGGGGCGGAGGAGGAGGAGATAGAGTTCAGAGCCTTCGCCGCCGACATGGACACGACCTTCTCGGCCGTCGTGTCTCCCGTCGCGATCGTGAACTCCTCCCTGCCCGCGGTGATCCAGGCCGTCGCGAACGTCGATCCCGAGACAGGGCGGGTTTCGGTGCGGTACGAGATGACCGATCCGGACGGGATGGCGCTCGATGCGGCCGTCTCGATCAGCCTCGATTCCGGCGTCACCTGGAGGCCGGCCACGACCGAGGGCGCGGGAGCGGCCGGCGGCACGGGGACGGTTACCTGGCTGAGCAGGCGCGACGTTTCGACGATTCCCGCAAGGGTGCTGCTCCGGATCACACCGTCCACGCGGAACCGCACCGGCACGCCCAGGACCGTCGAGGTCCTGCTGGAGCGCTAGTTCCCGAAATCCGACTTCCCGCCCGACATGGACAGCGTCAGCGGGGCGCGCCTCCCGGCCAGTTCCAGCATCCTCCCCGAAATCCCCCGGATGTCCCACTGGGCGTGGGAGTCTTCGCGCAGCCGCGAGAAATGCACCAGCTCGCGCGCGTTCATCGACACGATGACCGCTCTCCTGTGCGCATTGAGAAGGGCGTAGGGCCTGAGAGGAACCGGCAGGGCGGAAGCCAGGCTCTCGGAGGCTGCCATGCCGCGCGCGAGGAGCCTGCCGGCCCTGGTGCCGGCGAAGGACGGAGGCACGACGATCCCGGATCCAGGATAGGGTGCGGAGGCCGAGATAGTCGCCATCCTGTGCCTCTTGAGCTGGGCGAAGGCGGTGGATGACGCGGAGATCTCGAACGTGAAGCGGGCCATCTCCCAGATCCTCGGGAGCGCGTCGTGGACCCCGAGCCTGTCCCTGAAATCCTCGAACAGCAGCTCCCTCTCCGGGCCCTCCATCGCCCTCCAGGCGGACCGGGCCCTGCCGTGGGTCAGCCCGTCCCTCTCGGCGATGAGGCGGATGCCGACTGCGGCGTCGCCGTCGCCGTCCACGAGGGACACTGCGCGCCGGGGCACCCCGCGGGGCGACAGGGCGGAACGCGCTGCGAACGAGTCCATCTCCACGGGCGTGGTGTGCCTGAAGAGCGACGGGGCGGCCGGCTCGACCGCGTCGGAAATGGCTCCTGCCAGCGCGGCCACTTCGGGCACCGGCCATGCTCTGAGCCTGCGCATGATGTGCTCGAGCTCCCTTGCGTTGGCAGTCATGCCCATCTGGCAGGCCGTGGCGAGGGGAAGCACGTACCTGGCGTCCTCCCTGGCCGATGCGGCGGGAACACCGGTGGCCTCGAGGGCTTCGAGGATCCCGCCGTACAATCCGAAGAGCTCCCGGCAGGTGCTCTCGAAGACTCCCGACATGCCCTCCGGGAGCCCTTCGGGGACGATCCAGTCGCCTTCCATCCTGATGTAGCGCTGGGACTTCTCCATGAAGCTCGCGAGCCTGAAGGACTGCAGGGCCTCGGCAGCGAACCTGGAGATGCCGCCTATGTCGAGGTTGAAGACCGCGTGCTCTGCGACCGATGAGTGACCGAACCCGAACACGATCCTGGAGTTGGACTTCCTGGCGTTCGCAGTCTCCCTGGCGGCTTCCTCCCTCAGGTCCCACACCGGCCGCGGATCGCGGCTGATCCTGGCATAGGCCGCGGAGATCGTCTCCGGCGTCTCCGACGAGAACTGCCTGTCGGTGTTGAAGCCTGCCAGCACCACCCTCAACTCTTCATCCTCCTGGCCGTCCCGATCGCGAGAGGATGGTCCCAGGGGAGCCTGTCCACCATCAGCCTCTCGAGTTCCCTGCCGGGGTGGGGTGACGCGAGCGCCTTCCGCCAGATCGAGAGGAGCCTCGTGATGTCGTTCAGATAGGGAAGGATCTCGAATCCTCCCGGGCTCTCCTTCAGGCGGTCGCGGAACGATTCGAGGTCGCGGCATGCCCGCTCAGCCGCGGCCGAAAAGCCGGTGCCCCTCTCGAGGGCATCGCCGAGGCTGTCCAGGAGGTCGATTATCTTCGGACGCACCCCCCAGGGGATGTCGTGGAACTCGGACAGGAGCGCGAGCCCTTCGGTCAGGCCCGCGAGCACCGGCGGGATCTCCGGCGCACCGCCCCCGGACAGGAGAGAGGCCATCCTCCAGAGCGTGTAGATCGAAGGGAGCGCCCTGAAGGAAGGGTTCAGCAGGTACCCGCATCCCTCGACGACCCTGTCGCGGGGTTCACCGAGGAAGAGCCTCCTCAGAGTGTAGTCGTCGGCCAGGAGGTTGTCCCAGATCACGACGCGGCCTTCTGCGGCGATGCCTTCGACGGCGGGGCAGAGATCCATCCTCCGCGGGATCACGCCCGAGCCGGTCCAGAGAATGGCGCATCCCTCGGGGAGGAGCCTGATGAACTCGTCCAGATAGGCCTCCCCCTCCCCTTCCTCGAGCTGCTCCCCGCAGTAGACCGTGGGGCAGGCGACCACCGGCAGCCCGCTTCCCGCCGCAGCTTCAGCGAGCAGTGCGGCCTGCCCGGCGGCGAGATCCCTGGTGGCCGGCTCCTCCACGTCGTCGAAGAGAACTGCGAATCCGGCTGCGCCGATCCCCCGGGCTTCGGCGGCCTTCTCGCGGACCAGCGGCGCGTCGCCTTCCCGGAACCTCCACGGGCTGCATCCCTCGATCCAGGACACCCCCAGGCGCTTCGCACCGGACACCGAGGATTCGAGATCAGTCATCGAAGCATCGGGGCGCCTCTCCCTCCAGCGCATCCGGTGGAAGGGATCGTCCTTGGGTGCGTGGAGCCATGCCGGGACGCCCGGCAGGCCCGAGACGATGTCGAGCATCGCGAGCCTGTGCGGGGAAGGGTACGGCGGACCGTAAAACCCCTCCACCACACCTCTTAGGTCGTTGAAAAAGCCCACTTTTCGTTGACGCCCCCTCGCCCGTTGACTAGCTTCGCGGATCGTATCCCTGAGCCCATGGGAGGGTCGGATGTCCCGCAGGATAGTGGAGTGCGTTCCCAACATCTCAGAGGGAAGAAACAGAGACGTCATAGACGCGGTTGTCAAGGCCGCCTCGTCCGTTTCGGGGGCCAGGGTCCTCGACGTCGACCCGGGTGCGGCGACGAACCGGACGGTCGTCACGATCGCGGGCGAGCCCGGGGCAGTCCTCGAGGCCGCGTTCAGACTCATAGAGAAGGCCGCCTCGCTCATCGACATGTCCGTGCACACCGGAGCACATCCCAGACAGGGGGCCACGGACGTGTGCCCGTTCGTCCCCGTCTCCGGCGTGTCGATGGACGAATGCGTCGAACTGGCCAGGCGGCTCGGCGCCAGGGTCGGCGGGGAGCTGGGGATCCCGGTCTACCTCTATGAGAAGGCCGCGACGAGGCCGTCCCGCGAGAAGCTCCCCGATATCAGAGAAGGCGAATACGAGGCGCTCCCCGGCAAGCTGGGAACGCCGGGCTGGGAGCCCGACTTCGGCCCGGACGGATGGAACGACAGGGTCGCGAGGACCGGGGTGACCGTGATAGGCGCAAGGAACTTCCTCGTGGCCTACAACGTGAACCTCAACACGACGGACGATTCGGTCGCGAAGGAGATAGCGCTCACCATCCGCGATTCGGGCAGGACGCTGCGCGACTCGTCCTGGAAGTTCGTGCGCGACGGCCAGGGCAACAAGGTGCAGACCCCCGGCCTCCTGCGGGCCTGCAAGGCAACGGGATGGTTCATAGCCGAATACAACTGCGCCCAGGTGACGATGAACCTGACCGACACCTCGGTGACTCCTCTCCACGTGGCTTTCGAAACCACCAGGCGGGAGGCCGAGAAGCTCGGCTACAGGGTCACCGGATCCGAGATAGTCGGTCTCGTCCCGCTCTCCTCCATGGTCGAGGCCGGCCGCTACTACCTCGCCATGCAGGACTCGGGCCTCAGGGGCATCGGCAAGATGGCCGTGTCACCCGGCCTCCCCGAGAAGCGCCTGGTCGAGACCGCCGTACGCTCCATGGGACTTCGCGACGTGGCGCCCTTCGATCCCCGGTCGAAGGTCATAGAGTACCTGCTGGCCGACGGGCAGACCCTCTCGGGCATGACATGCCGCGACTTCGCCGACGAGCTCTCCTCCGACTCGCCCGCCCCGGGCGGCGGCTCCGTGGCAGCCCTGGTGGCCTCGCTCGGCGCAGCGCTCTCGGCGATGGTGGCCAACCTCACCGCAAGGAGCCGCGACTGCGCGTCGGCCTGGGACGAGATGGCCGGGATGGCGCCTTCGGCACAGGACCTGAAGGAGGATCTCCTGAGGGCGATCGACGAGGATACGGCGGCCTTCAACGTGCTCATGGAGGCCTTCAGGAGCGGGGAGGGCGTGCAGGAGGCCATCGCCGGCGCGGCCGCAGTGCCCATGTCGGTGCTCGAACGCTGTCCGGAGATCGCGAGGATGGCCGGAATCGCGGCGGGCAGGGGCCTCGGGGCCTCCCTCTCCGACGCCGGCGTGGCGGCCTCGTGTGCCAGGGCGGCTTCGGAGGGAGCCTACTTCAACGTGATGATCAACATAGCGCAGCTCGAGGACTCCTCGAAGGCGGCCTCCACCGCCGCCAGGGCGAAGGCCCTGCTAGACGAGACGGCGGCCCTGTCCGAAGGAGTGCTGGCCATGGTGCGTTCCTCCCTCGAATCGCCCGCAGCGGGCGGGGAGCGGAAGGAGTGATCCGGAGAACGCTCTTCCGTTCTCCCGTTCTTCCTGCGGACGTCAGGGAGGGGCTGGCCGAGTTCTGCCGCCAGGTGAGGGGCGACATCATCCGCATGACCACCCTGGCCGGCAGCGGCCACCCCGGCGGCTCAATGTCCTCCGCCGAGATCTACGCGATGCTCTGGAGCCAGGCCGACGTCGATCCCTCCGATCCATGGAGGAGGGGACGGGACAGGATAGTGGTCAGCCACGGCCACACGTCGCCAGGCGTCTACTCGGTCCTCGGCAGGCTGGGCTTCTTCGACGCCGAGGCCGCCGTCAGGTCCTTCCGCCTTGCGGGCAGCCCCTTCGAGGGCCACATCGAGAGATCGGTACCGGGAGTGGAACTGACCACGGGCAACCTCGGGCAGGGGCTCTCGGGGGCGTGCGGCCTCGCCCTGGCCGACGGGCTGGCAGGCTTCCAGAACCATGTCTTCGTGGTGATGGGCGACGGCGAGCAGCAGAAGGGACAGATAGTCGAGGCCAGGCGCTTCGCGGCCGCAAGGAGGCTGCCGGTCACGGTGGTGGTCGACCTCAACGGCCTGCAGATCTCCGGCAGGACCGGGGACGTCATGCCCGTAGACCTCGCTGCGGAATACGCCTCCGACGGCTGGGACGTGGCGTCGGTCGACGGGCACGATCTCGACGCCCTCTATGCCGCCCTGGCGCGGGCGAGGGGGCTTCCGGGGCCGAGCGTGCTCCTAGCCCGGACCGTGATGGGCAGGGGCGTCTCTTTCATGGAGAACGACGAGCAGTACCACGGCAAGGCGCTCGACAGGGAGGGCGCGGCGAGAGCCCTCTCCGAACTGGGCATCCCCGACGACATCGACTCCCTGGCTGAAACCAGGAAGTCGTCCGCAGCCATCCCGACGCCTTCCCGGATACCCTGCTCAGGGGCGGTGCTGGGCCATGCAGGGATCCCCAGGACCTATGGAGCGGACCACAGGGGAGACAACAGGTCTGCCTTCGGCATGGCTCTCCTCGACCTGGCCTCCCTGAACCGCGACGCGGTGCCGCTGGTGTTCGACTGCGACCTCGCCGGCTCTGTGAAGACGGAGGCCTTCGCGAAGGCATACCCCGATTTCTTCGTGCAGTCGGGCATCATGGAGCACCACACCGCTTCGGCGGCCGGAGCTGCGTCGCTTGCCGACAGGGTGGTCTTCTGGGCGGACTTCGGCGTGTTCGCCATGGACGAGACCTTCAACCAGCACAGGCTGAACGACATCAACATGACCAACCTGAAGGTGGTCGCCACCCACTGCGGCCTGGACGTGGGACCTGACGGCAAGACCCACCACTGCATCAAATACCTCGCCCTCACGGGAAGCCTCCGGAACTGCTCGGTGATAGTCCCGGCGGACCCCAACCAGACCGACAGGGCCGTGAGGTTCGCAGCCACGCATCCCGGCAACTTCTTCATCGCGATGGGCAGGTCGAAGGCACCGGTCATAACCGGCCCGGACGGATCGCCCGCCTTCGGCGGAGCATACAGGTTCGTCTACGGCAGGCACGACGTGCTGCGCGAGGGCACCGATGCAGTCGTCCTCGCGATGGGTGCGATGTGCGGAAGGGCTCTCGCCGCGGCGGGGATCCTCGAGGGGATGGGAGTCTCGACCGCGGTGCTCGGAGTGAGCTGCCCGCTGTGCCTGTCCCCCGCACTGATCGAGCGGGTGCGCGGCTCCAGGGTTGCAGCCTCCTGCGAGGACCACGACAGGGACACCGGCCTGGGCAACAGGATCGCGCTTGCGCTTTCGGGAGCGGGCGGGGGACCTCCCCTGCTCAGGTTCGGTGTCGACGGCTACGGGCTCTCGGGAGAGCCCGAGGACCTCTACCGGCATCAGGGGATGACTCCCGAGCGGATCGCCTCGGGGATCGCCTGCGCCCTCAGGGCCTAGGGCCGCGCAGGAAGCCCGCGATCATCCCGGCGTAGCCCGACGCCCCGGAAACCAGTTCCCAGTATCCGTCGAAGAACCTCCTGTCACGGGCGAGGCCGCGCATGGCAAGTCGCCTGAACCGCATGCCGTAGACCAGGTGCCTGGCGATGGCGGACTGCCTCACCATGCCGGCGCAGCCGGAGGCGGCAGCCCTGCGGTACCACGGCAGGCCGCGGCCGTTCAGCACGGATTCCGCGGCGAGCATCCCGCTCTCAACGGCATGGCTCAGCCCCTCCCCTGTTAGGCGGTCCGCCAGCCCGGCCGCATCGCCCGCCAGGAGCACCCTGCCCGAGCCCATCCGGCACGAGGGGTGCCCGGCCGGGATCGGAGCGGCCTTCAGCAGGGCCGGGGCGGGCCGTTCGAGGCCGAGACTGTCGAAGAGACGCATGAGATTCCCGAGCAGCCCGCGCGGGCTGTTCCTCCCTCCGATCATCCCGATGCCGATGCACAGGTCGTCCCTGCGCGGGAACACCCAGGCGTAGCCGTAGTCGGCCAGTCCGAAATGGATCCGGATCTCAGCGGGGAAGCCCGGAGGCATGGGCGCGAAGGCCTCTGCGCCGAAACCCGCCGGTCCCCTGCGGCCGCCCCGGACCTCGCGCCCGATCCTCCCGGAAGCCCCGTCAGCCGCGATGACGAAATCCCCCGACAGCTTCCCTGCGCCGGAGGTCTCGATCGATGATCCACCGGCCAGAGAGAGGGCCCGCACACCCCTGACCACGATCGCGCCGGCTGCTTCGGCCCGCGCGAGCAGCAGGGCATCCAGGTCCATCCTGTCCACCATCGTGATGGCCGGTCCGGCGGACTCGTAGCTCGACAGATGCTCGAAGCCGCAGTAGAAGGACATGGCCCTCTGCTCCCGGAGCGAGATGGCCGTCAGCCCTGCATCGGAGAGCATGCCGGCCTCGACCAGAAGCTTCCTGGCCCTGAATCCCAGGGCTCCTCCGCAGACCTTCCGGCGCGGAACGGCGGAAGCCTCCAGCAGGATGCAGGAGGCGCCCCCGGATGCCAGTCTCCACGCAGCACAAGCCCCGGCGGGTCCCCCGCCGCAGACTATCGCGTCGTATCCGGCCATCCGCGCATGCCTCCGTCCTCCGCCAGGTATGTGCCCGAAGCTCGCACCGGGTCCCGCACGGGCTATATTACAGCAACCGAGGCTTCACGGAAGGTGTCTGAGGACATGAGAGTCGCCCTTGTCTACCCCAGGTTCCAGTGGACCGAGTACAACGGGCTTGCAGAGCCCGTAGGCCAGCTCATCCTCGCGTCGGTGCTCAGGGACGCCGGGCACGATGTCAGGTACGTCGACTACTCCTTCTGCCGCGAGATCGACGAGCTCGACCATATGGTGAGGGACGCCGACGTGGTGGGGGTGGCCGTATCGGCCGCGGCGAAGCTCGGCAGGGCCGCGATGGTGACGAAGCACATCCGGTCCTTCAACCCCGGAGCGCTCTACATCGAGGGAGGGGCGTATCCCAGCATCTTCCCCGAGAACACCCTGCGCGAAACCGGGGCGGACATCGTCATCGAGGGCGAGGCCGAGGAGGCCCTGCTCGAGGTAGCGGACACGCTGGCGGCCGGCGGCGACGTCAGGTGCCTGCGCAACGTCTCGTTCATCTCGCCTGACGGAGTGTTCGTGCAGAACCCCAGGCGGCCCGTCATCCACGATCTCGATTCGATCCCCTTCCCCGCCCGCGACCTGGTCGACTACGACGCCTACTTCGCGAACGGCCTGGCCGAGTACGGGATGGTCACCACCAGGGGCTGCCCGTTCCGCTGCACATACTGCAAGCCCAGCACCGACCTGATCTTCGGAGGCGGCATAAGGCGCCGCAGCGCGGGCGACGTCGTGGCCGAGATCGTCGGGCTGTCGGAACTCCGCGGAGAGAAGCACCTGCGTATCTTCTTCAAGGACGACACGATCACCATGCATCCCGCGGCGTGGTTCGAGCAGTTCCGCGACGGGCTCAGGGATGCGGGCGTGACTCTGAAGTGGCACTGCAACAGCAGGGTCGACACGGTGACGAGGGACAAGGTGAGGGTGATGTCCGAGAGCGGGTGCCACTGCATCAGCTTCGGCATCGAGAGCGGCAGCCCGAAGATCCTCGAGTTCTATGACAAGGGGACCACTCCGGAGCAGGCGGTGAAGGCGTTCCGCTGGTGCCACGAGTTCCGGGTCGAGGCCACCGCCAACCTGATGATCGGGTTCCCGATGGAGACCGACGAGGACATCGCGATGACCTACCGCCTCCTGAAGAGGCTCAAGCCCGACGACATCATCGTCTACTTCTCGACCGCCATCCCCGGCCGCCACATCCACACCTGGGCGAAGGAGAACGGCTACCTGGCGAACGACACCAACCCGGAGCTCCTCGACCCGGCCAGGAACAGGGCCAACGAGATCATGAACATGAGGCTGCCCTACATGACCATGGACGGGGTGGTGGGGTGGAAGCACCGGATCGAGCGCTACAGGAGCTGGCGGAAGATGACCAGCTTCCGCAACATCCAGAACTGGGCGCAGGACCTCGTCGCGAACCCGGGTCTCGCCGTGCACAAGGCCGCGATGGTCGTGCGAGGCCTCGCCAGCGGAAAAGCCACTCAGGACTAGAACGATCCGGATAGCCGCGGTCCGGAAGGGAAGGGGGCGCCCCGGACGGCGCCCCCGGCTGTCAGGTTTTCAGAAGCTGTCGGCGCAGTCCGTCATCCGGACCTTCTCGACCACCATGTAGGAGGGCACGGACATGGCGACGGGCGCCCGCCTGCCGTAGGTGCTCGACAGGTTCACCGACACCGCGGAGGGCGAGATCGCGGCCACGTTCCCGAAGATGTTCCGGAACGAGTCCGTGAGCCTCGTGGAGAAGATCGGAGCGGTCACGACGCCGTCCACGGCGGTAGTGGCGCAGAACCTCGAACTCCCCGTGACTATGCCCTTGCTCATGTTGGGCAGGTTCATGTAGTGGAGCGCGGGGATCACGAGCACCCTGCCCATTCCGGCGACTGCCTTCATGGGATCCGCCGGCCCGCCGCCGGTGGCGATCGATATGCTCGTCGATTCCAGCGTATGCCCGGTCTGGGCCCGGCCGTACTTCGCGGCCGTCCCCAGGTCGTACATCAGCCCGGCCAGGCGTCCGCGGTCTATCACGGGGAAGGGCCTGCGCCTCATGCCCGACATGTCGAACCCGAACCGGAACGTGAGGTCGCTGCCCGGATCGTCGACTACCGATATGCTGCCGGAGAAGACTTCGTCACCGATCTTCATCCCGGTGGTCCAGCCCATCTCCTCCTCGTACATGCGGCCCTGGGCGCCGGTGTAGAGCGCGTAGAGCATCAGCTCGGCGATCGCGGCGGGCCCGAGCAGCAGGGTGTAGTCCCCCGGCTCGTTCTTCACTCCCGGCTGCTTCTCGTAGAGCGGGAGCAGCGAACCGAGCGCCGCCGTGGCGGTCGCGGCCGTCACCGATCCGGCCCTCCATCCCGTCTGCTCGTTCTGCAGCTCCCACTTCGCCTTGGGATGCTTCAGGACCACGGTGAAGGCCTGGTCGGTTCCGCTGTGGCAGGCCTCGTTCGGCCCCGCTGTGGAGACGAGATAGATCTCGGTGCGCCCGCTGGACCACGAACCGGAGAAGTTGTAGCCCTTCCCCAGCGACTCGATTATCTCGGCGTATACTCCGGCCTTCACCGCCGGATCCATGTCCGCGAGGCCGGCGTCGTCCTGGGGAGCCTCGTCCACGGGCTCCTCGACGCATTCGAGAATGGGCTCGTAGTCCTTGGGCACTGCCACCCTGGCCTTCGCGACGGCTATGGAAAGGGCCTCGTCCAGGAATGCCCTGCCCGTGATATGTCCCAGGCTGGTGTGGGTGCCCTCGCGCCTGCCGTCGAGCACCCTGACGTCGAGCCGGGTGAGCGTCTCGCTCGTGTTGAGGGAGACGCTGTTGTTCCCGATCCTCATGAGATGGCTCTTCTCACGGTGGAGTACCAGCGAGGCCCTGATGCCGGCCGCCGCTGCGCGGTCGCGCACCTCGAGGAGGAGTTCCCTTGTGTCCTGCGAAATCATCGCTAGCTCCTCTCGCCGGTGACGACGCCGTCGAACCTGACCACCGGCACGCCGTGCCCGAGCTGCATCACCTGGTTGGGCTCGCCCTTCCCGCAGTTGTCGACCTGGCAGACCACCCAGGTCGACTCGTCGCCGACTGCCGAGAGCGAATTGTAGAACTCGAGGGTGTGTCCCTGGTAGGTGGGATTGCGGAGTATACGGGTCTGCCTGCCGTCCCTGACCTCCCATGCGATCTCGCACCCGAAGTGGAAATGCTCGCGGTTGGACCCGATGGACCAGGAAGTGGGGTTGTCGAGCACGATCCCGTCGCGCGTCGAGGCGATGATGTCCTCCAGCGTGCCGTCGGTTCCCGGCAGGATGTTCACGTTGGTCATCCTGTCGATGGGGGCCCTGTAGAAGGCTGTCGCCCTGGCCGCCCCGCCGCTCTCGGAGAGAATCCGCCGCCCGGCCCTGTCGTTGGCCTCGTTGACCATCGCGCGGGAGGAGAGCACGTTGACCAGGAGCCCCCTGTCGATGAGGAGGTAGTCCTTCTCGGGCGTGCCGTCGTCGTCGTACCCGAAGGTGCCCGGCGAGTTCTCGATGCCCCCGAAGGAGCTGACAGAGAGCTTCTCGCTGCCGTACCTGAGCGTTCCTATGGAGTCGAGCGTGACGAAGGAGCCTCCGGCGAACGAGAGTTCGTACCCCAGGATCCTGTCCAGTTCCAGGGGATGGCCTATGGTCTCGTGCACCTGGAGGTGCCCCTGCCCCGGCAGGAGTATCACGGAGCGCTTCCCGTACTCGAGGCTGTCGGCCCCGAGCAGGGCCGAGAGCTCCGACTTGATCCTGTCGGCATGCCCGCCGAACAGCCCGGGGTCCCTGAGCATCTCCCAGCCCCTCGTGCCGCGCCCGGTCGTGAACAGCGTCATGGAGCGCCTCTGCATGCGCCCCTCCACGTCCAGGGCCATTATGACCATGTTCGCGAACACGTTGGCGGTGTGCTTTGTGATCTCGGAGCCGTCGCTGTTAAGGAACAGCACGTGCCTCTTCGTGAACCCGGCCGACACCATGCGGCGGGCGATCCAGTCCTCCCTGAGCCTGGCGTCGATGTCCACCAGGAATGCCAGCTTCTCGTCCAGCGGGACCCCGAACGGGTCTGTCGCCACGGGCGACCTGTAGGACCCCCTGACCGCGGACACCCTGCCCATCCGGAGCGGGACGCTCACGAGGCGCGCCGCCGTCCTCGCGTTCGCGAGGGCCTGGTCGAAGCAGGCGTCCAGCATCTCGGGGTCGCTCGAGGCCGAGAACCCCCACGCCCCTCCCCACAGGACCCTCACGCCCGTCCCGGTCTGGAATGTCGTGTCGTTGCCCTCGAGGTTGCCGTCGTAGAGCACCAGGGTCTCCGACCTGTCGTCGGCGAAGAACCTGGCGTCGGAATACTCCGCCCCGGCAGCGGCTATCCTAGCGATGTTCCCGGAGATCCCGGCCTTCATCCGCTCAAGCAGCTCCATGGCCGCTCCCTTCTTGATCGGTCCGGACCGTCAGTGCCCTTCGAGTAGCGCCGCGGAGACATCCTCCGCGAATTCGGCGGGATCCGAAGGGGGTGATCCCGCGAGGATCAGACCGGTCTGGTGGACCAGCCTGACGCACCTCGCGAGCCGCCCGTCGGATCTCGACGTCTCGAAGAGCTCCATCATGTATCGCGTGAGCCCGTGGTCGGGGTTGATCTCGAGGATGCCGGGAACATCGTCGACCTCCCGCCTCATGGCCCTCATCATCCCCCTGAACGCTTCGCCGGGGTCGTTCCTGCCGGGCACGACCACGCAAGGGCTCCTGTCGAGCCTGGTCGAAACCCGCACATCGCCGACGATCCCTCCGAGCGAGTCCTTCATGAACTCCAGGAGCCCCGACAGCCTGGCGGACGCCTCGTCGCGCTTCCTCTTCTCCTCGTCGGAGAGGTCGGCGTCGGCCTCCTCGCGGTCCAGCGCGATCAGTCTGCGTCCGAGCGCCGAGGAGAGGACCGGGGCGATCAGCCCGTCCAGGGGGCCGTCGAGAAGAAGCACCTCCGCCCCAGCTCGCCTTGCCGCCTCGAGGTGCGGGGATGCCACGAGCGCCTTCCGGTCGGGGCCTGTCACGAAGTAGAGGCTCCCGCCGCCCGGGCCGTCCGCGGGCAGGTCCTTCATGAGGACAGGTTTGTCGGGATCGGAGGCGGTCCAGGCCATCAGGAGACCTGCCGTCTGGTCGCGGTTCTCCGCGTCTGCGAGAAGGCCCTCCTTCAGGAAGTCGCCGAACTCGGCGAAGAAGGAGGCGTATCCGTCACCGCCCGAGAGGCGGGCCAGCCAGTCCAGCACCTTCCTGGTGAGAGCCCTTCCGATCGTCTTCAGCGCCGGGCTCTGCTGGAGCATCTCGCGCGAGATGTTCAGGGGCAGGTCGGGCGACTCGACCACTCCCCCTACGAACCGGAGCCAGTTCGGGAGCAGGTCGGGACAGGCCTGCAGGATCCTGATCCTGCGGGAATAGAGGTCTATCCCGGGATGCCAGTCGGGCATGAGGGCCTCGAACGGGCGTTTCGACGGGATGAAGAGGAGCGCATGGAACTCGACGGCCCCCTCGACATGGCAGGAAAGGTGGCTGAACGGCGCGTCGGGGCTGCCGGAGAGATGCCTGTAGAAATCCTCGTAGCCGCCGTCCCGGACGTCCTTCTCGGGGGTCAGCCAGAGCGGGGTTCCCGAATTGAGCGCCCGCCCCCCCGGACCGTCGTGCACCGCCAGCCTGACGGGATGAGGGAGATAGTCGGAGTAGGCCCTTACGATCCCGCCCAGCCGGTCCGGGTCGAGATACTCCTCCATCCCCTCCTTCAGGTGGAGGATCACGTCGGTTCCGCTGCCCGCGCGTTCCGCCTCCTCGACTGTGAACGAATCCCTGCCGTCCGACTCCCACCGGGCGGCGGGCTCGTCAGATCCCGCTCTCCTGGAGACGACCTCCACCCTCCCAGCCACCATGAAGGCGGAATAGAAGCCCACGCCGAACCTGCCGATGAGTTCGGGGGCGCTCGAGGGATCGGCGCCTTCGAGGAACCGGCCAGTTCCGGAGCCGGCGATGGTTCCCAGGTTGCGCGACAGCTCGTCGGCCGTCATCCCGATCCCGTTGTCGGACACGGTGAGTGTGCCAGCCGCTGCATCGGGCCTGACGAGGATCTCCGGTTCCGAGCCCCCGGCTGCAAGGCCTGGATCCGTGAGAGCCTCGAACCTGAGGCGGTCGAGGGCGTCGGAGGCGTTGGATACGAGCTCGCGCAGGAACACGTCGGGATGCGAATAGAGGCTGTTGACGACTATGTCGAGCAGCCTTCGGGTCTCGGTCCTGAACCTGTGGCTTCCAGCGGGCATGGGACCCTCCGTCAGATCCTGCCTTCGACGAAGGGAACCTCGAACACCTTCTCGTGGCACACCGGCCCGTGCCCGAAGAGGCCGTCCTCGCCGAAGAGCTCTCCATGGTCGGATGTGACCGTCACCCAGGTGCCTTCCGGGAGCATCGCCCTGAGCTTCGAGAAGACCCTGTCGACATGCCTCACGGCTTCGACCTGCCGCTTCCGGAGGATCTCCATCGTGGGGGCGTCGAAGAAGCGACCGGGTTCGCCATCTTCCAGCTCCCCTCCCGCGATGTGGTCGTCGAGGTGCTTGAAGACGCCGTGGACGCCGCTGATCCTGGGCCACACGTCCTCGGGCTCCCCGGGCAGGGCGTAGGGGTAGTGCGTCTCCCCCACGTTGAGCATGTAGAAGCAGGGCTTCCCGGGAGGGAAGTGTATCAGGTCGAGCATCGCCTCCATGTCGTTGTGCCTGTCCATCAGCACGAACCTGTCGAATCCCCTGTTCAGGGGCGTGAAGCTGTTGAGTACGGGGAGGGACACGAGCGCAGTGGTGGCGTAACCCAGCGTGTCGTGCAGGAACGGGGGCAGGTAGAGCCCGGGAACGAGGTTCGCGAAGGACAGGTCCCGCCCTCCGAGCCTCTCCCGGTACTTGAAGAAGTCCCTCCTGTAGTAGTCCGAGGCGAAGACCCCCCGCGGGTTCGTGTGGGGCAGCAGGCCCATCAGCATGTTGTAGTGCGACGGAGCAGTCCAGGATGCGTAGCTGTAGCGCTTCTCCAGAGTGCCGAGGCTCATCATCGACTCCGGAGCGGCCTCGGCGAATGTGTCCCACCTGCAGCTGTCAAGCACCACGAGCACGAAGCTCCCGACGGGGGAGGGCCTGCCCGTCTTCATCGCGCACCGCCGATCGCAGTATGCACGAACACCCTGGCCTCGGCCGACCACTGTGCGGCCAGGGTCGACATGGCCCGGGCCAGTTCGGGGAAACCGGTGGAGGACATGGGCGAGTGAAGCTCGATCCGGGTCTGGTCGATCACACTTCCGCTCACCGCGTCGAAGAGGGTCAGGTCGGTGTCGATCACGGCGAGCCAGACGCCGCCCGACTGCCGCGCCCCGAACTCCCTCACGCCGCCCTCCAGTATCACACCGATGCCATCCATCACGCTCCTGCGGAGGACCGCGGTGAAGGATCCCTCGGCCACCAGGTCCCTGGTGATCAGGTCAGAAAGGGCGACCGACGGCGAGGATGCCCAGCGGTTCCCGGAGGTCCTCGTCACGACGCCGCTGCTGTCGACCAGGACCATCCCGGTGCGGTCGTACTCCGACGCGCACGAGAAGTCCCTCACACGGATGTCGCACCCTGTCGCGGGGGCCTCGGCGGGCACGGGGCACGAAAGCCGGTAGACCGTGTGATCCGACGAGCCGCCGGCGAGCTTGATGGTGATGCACGAACAGAGCGGCAGCAGGGCCGCGGCGGCCAGGATCCTCCTCAGGGCCAAGTGTCACCTCCCGGTTCGGACAGGAGCAGGTCTCCGGGGTCGTCCCGCATCCTCTCTACGAGCTGCCTCAGCTGCCCGGTGAGCTGGTTGCTCTCGGAGAGGACCTCGTCCAGCCCGTCGAGCATCGGGGTGATCGCGGCCATCAGGGCGGTCAGCTCCACGGCCATGGAATGCACGTCGCCCGTCAGCATGGCGACGTCGTCTCCGGAAACCTCCACGATCCTGTCCAGATCCCTCCCGAGATCGGTGTAAACCATCGCCAGCGTGTCGATCCTGGCGACCGCGATGTTCAGCCGGGCCATCAGGAGGTCGAGGCTGTCGTTCTCGAGAAGGGCATTCGCGTTGGACCACAGCTCGATGGTGAGGTCCGAGATCTGCTTGGCGTCGACCTCGGACATGATCTCCATGACCCTGGACAGGGCGAGCTCGAGCGTCTCCATCGAGGACTTCACCACGGGGATGGTCCTGTATCTCGACTCGAACGGGAGATCCCTCAGGATTTCCTCGTTCGGGGAGGGCCTTCGCAGATTCACGACCCTGAGGCCGGTGATGCCCGTCATGTCCAGCCGGGCCGCGAGGTCGTCGCGGACCTCGAAACTCTGCTCTATCTCCATGACGACCTCTACGAGGCGCCCGTCCGGGGCTACGTTGATGCTCTTCACCTCTCCCACGGGAACGCCGTTGTACCTAACGGTGCTGCCGTCCTCGAGACCCTGTACGGATTCCGAGAAGTAGCACGCATAGGTCAGGGACTTCTCACCGCTGAACCAGCCCGCCAGCCAGATCATGGCGGCGACGAACATCACGCTGCCCAGGGTGAAGAAGAGCCCCAGCCTGAATCTGCTGGCCTCAAGAGACATCCTGACCCCCGTCGGCGCCCGGGGGGCGCCGCCCGAAAAAAGCCTCCACCCTGTCGTCGCCTCTCGAATCCCGGAGCTGTTCGGCGGTTCCCTCGGCAACGACCCCCAGGACGGAGGAATCTAGCATAACGACCCTGTCGGATATGGCAAATATGCTGGGCAGTTCGTGGGTGACTATCACCATCGTGGTGCCCGACAGCCTGTTGATCCTGAGGATGAGGTCGTCCAGCCCGGCGGATGTCACGGGGTCGAGCCCGGCGGAGGGCTCGTCGAAGAAGAGCACCTCGGGATCGAGGGACATGGCGCGGGCCAGACCCGCGCGCTTCTGCATGCCGCCCGAGACTTCCAGGGGATAGGCGTCGGCGAACTTCTCGAGGCCGACCTTGCCGAGCTTGTCCATCGCCACCGAGACCCTGAAGGCCGGTGTCAGCTCCGTGAACTCCTCCAGCGGGAGCATGACGTTCTCCAGCAGGGTCAGGCTGCCCAGGAGGGCGCCGGACTGGAAAAGGACCCCCCATCTCCTCCTGGCCCTGGCGAGCACCGCCTCGTCGCTCCAGATGTCGACCCCCTCGAAGAGGACCTCTCCCGACCACGGCTTCACCAGGCCCAGAAGGTGGTTCATCAGCGTGCTCTTCCCGCATCCGCTCCGACCCACTATCACCAGGATCTCCCCTTTCAGGACCTTCATCGCCACGTTGTCCAGCACCTTCAGGCCGTCGTACCCCCCCGTGAGCCCGACCGTCTCCATGAGCGGGGCGCCGCTGGTCATACCGTCACCGTGGGCCTGATGAAGACGAAGATCAGAGAGATCATGGCATCGGCCACTATGACCAGGAAGATGCTGGTCACGACGGCGGAGGTCGTCGCCCTGCCGACTTCGGCGGCGCCTCCCCTGACCCTCATGCCCATGTAGCAGCCCACGTTGGAGATGATCACCGCGTAGACCAGGCTCTTCAGCATGCCCCACCAGATGTCCATCGGTATGACCACCAGGTTCAGCCTGGAGATGTAGACATGGGCTGGCATGTCGAGATACCATCCGCCTATCAGGAGCCCCCCGAGCAGTCCGAAGAAGTCGGCCAGCAGGACGAGGAACGGCATCACGACCATCAGCGCCAGCATCTTCGGCGTGACGAGATAGCTCCAGATGTCCATCCCCATGACGGTGAGGGCGTCGGTCTCCTGGCGGACCTTCATGGTTCCCAGCTCGGCGGCGAAGGCGGAACCGGAGCGCCCCGCCACCATCACGGCCGCCAGAAGCGGGCCGATCTCCCAGATCATGCTGTATGCGACGAGGTCGGGCATGAAGGTCTCGGCTGCGAAGCTCTTGAGCTGGTATCCGGCCTGGAACCCCAGCACGACGCCAAGCAGCCAGCACAGGGTGGCGATGATCGGAACAGCCTCCACGCCGGACTGCTCCATGTAGTAGAGGGTCTGCTTCCATCTCAGCATGCGCGGATTGGTGCGGATCTTCAAAGTAGCCCTGAACGTGGCGGCGGCGAACGAGGCGAGCCCTCTCACGGTCCCCAGCATGGTCTCGACCTTGCCGCCGATGTCGACGATCCCCTGCCTGAAATCCCTGCGGGGACGGCGTCCGGTGTAGGAGGAGGTGAAGGACCGCATGGCAGCGATCCTTTCCGCCAGGTCGGAGGACGCACCCGCGATCTCCACAGTCGTGCCGCGCCCCTCGGCTCCTGCAATGCCCTGGACCAGGAGGGCGAGTGCGACCGATTCGTATCCCGTACAAGCGGATAGATCGACGAGGAACGGCCCGGAGTCCGGCTGGAGCGATCCCAGGGCGGCCGCGGCGGCCGCGGCGGCTTCCTCGTCCAGGAGACCTTCGATATGGTGGACGTTCATCTGCATGCTCCAGACGGGCCTTCCATACGTGGAGCCCGGAGTCCGGAATATTGCGAACGGCGGCCCGGTCGCACCACTGTCGAGTTGCGCGGGAGCCCGCACATCGCTATTTTTCCGGCGTCACAGGCCTGTCGGAGGGGGTGTTCATGGGTACGATAGTCTTCCTGGTGCTGAGGCTCGCCTTCGGATTCAACACCTACGGCGACGCGCAGGTTCTGGCCATCCTCGTTTCCCTCGACTCCATAGCTGTCACGCTCTTCCTGAAGCTCCGCCACAAGAGCTGACGCCCCTGGAATAACCGCGCCCCAGGCCGCGTATCACGGCCGAGGAGGTGCGGAGATGAGAGCTGTAGCCCACCGAGATGACAGCCGGGCGGACGTCGGTGTACTGTTCGCCCTGGCGTTCCTTGTAGCAGCGTTCGAACTGATGCCGGGCACGAGCTGGGAACCGATCGCGGTCCGCACGGAGACCCTGGAGATCGAAGGCATCGATGCGCCCGTCGAGTATGACGTGCCCGACGTCGAACCTCCGGAAGAGGTGAGGCCGGACATAGGAGCCGTACTAGAGGAGGAGGTGCACGATCTCGGTGACCTGATACTCTCCATGTCGTCAGACACGACGGGTCTCGAGGTGGTCGGTACGATCGAGACCAACATCACGGAGCAGACAGGGCACGGCGACCCCGATGTCATTCCTCAGCCGGGCACCTTCGTGCCGCATTCCGTCCCGCCGAGGTGCACATTCAGGCCGGTGGCCGAATACCCCGAGATGGCCCGCCAGGCCGGTGTGGAGGGAAGGGTCACCCTGCAGGTCTTCGTGCCCGTCAGCGGGATCCCGGCGGAGGTCGTGGTGATGCAGTCCTCCGGTCTGGACAGCATGGACTCCTCCGCGGTCGCTTCGGCGAGGCTCACCCGCTGGGCTCCCGCCGAGCGCGACGACGGTGCGCAGGTCGGCGTCTGGACCGCCCTGATCTACGAGTTCACGCTCGAGTAGGCCTCTGGGATGAGGAAGGCGCCGGGGGCTCCGCCCCCGGCGCATGTACGATTAGGCTCTCCACCACCCGTCTTACTTCCAGCATGAGGTCGGTGAAAGGCTTGTCGAGACGATCCCTAGGTCTTCCGGCGAGGACCTTTTCGTCCATCTCGGGAACACCGGTTCCGCGGCCGAGGACGATTATCCTGTCGGCCATGTAGACCGCCTCCTCGATGTCGTGTGTCACGAAGAGCACGGTGGTTCCGTAGAGCTTCCAGAGATCGAGGATCACATCCTCGAGGACGAATCGCGTCCCCTCGTCCAGGGAACCGAGCGGTTCGTCCATCAGGAGCAGTCCGGGCCCGGCTGCCAGGCTCCTTGCGAGAGATGCCCGCTGCTGCATGCCGCCCGAGAGCTGGTAGGGCCATGCCTGTTCGAATCCCTCCAGGCCGACCAGCCTGACGAGAGATTCGATCCTCGGTTCGTATTCGGCTCTCGACAGACCTGCCGCCCTGGGTCCGAATCCGATGTTCGAATGGACGTTCATCCATGGAAAGAGGCCGTGCTGCTGGAAGACGAAGCCGATGTCCGAAGGTGACAGATCCGGCGCAGTGGATACCCTGCCGGAGGAGGGGGTTTCGAGCCCTGCCACGGCTCTCAGGAGAGTGGTCTTGCCGCAGCCCGTCGGACCCAGGATACACGTCAGCGACCCGGCTTCGATGGAGAGGTCGAGTCCGTCGAGCACATCGAGCATCCTGCCCCCGGGGAGACGGTATGTCACCGTGAGCCCTTCGATCTCGACCGGGAGAGCCTTCCCCATCGCCATCAGTGCTCCTCCCTCCGCAGCAGGAAGCTCCTCTCTCCGAGGCGGTCGAGCGATGCGGACAGGATGGCGCCGACCAGGCCGATCACTGCGAGACCTGCGAACATGATGTCGGTCCTCTGGACCTCGTAGGAGTACCTGACGAGATAGCCGAGTCCGGCATTCGTACCGGGCATCATTTCCGCAGCGATGATGACCATCCAGCAGCGGCCCATGCCCAGCCTGAGCCCGGTCAGTATCTCGGGAAGAGCGGAAGGGATCACGATTCTGCTGAAAACGAAGGATCTTCCGGCACCGAGGAGGCGTGCCGCCTCCAGATGGGTTCTCCGTACGCTCCTGGCGCCTCCCGAGGCCGCCAGCAGGATGGGGAAGAAGCCGCCCCACATGATGACGATCAGCATCCCGATCTGGATCTCGTGGAACAGGTGGTGCTGGTACCTAAGCGATTCCAGGCCGAGGACATCGACCAGGGTCCTGGATCGGAAGAGGACGAGCGTCAGGGGGATGAGGGCGATGGGCGAGAGCGGCCTCGCGAGCTCGACCGAAAGGGAGGTGAACTTCTCGAAACGCCGGCTCATTCCCATCAGCAGCCCCGCAGGCACCGCGGCGGATGCAGCCAGGAGGAATCCCGAGAGCACCCTGATCAGGCTGACGAAGAAGTTCCACGCGAGGGATCCGGCAGCGAGCCTGTCCCCGAAAGGATCGGAAAGGATCGTGATCACCTCGGACGGGGAGGGGAGAAGGGGTGGAAGGATGCCTGACCATGAAGCCAGATACCACAGGAGGAAGGCAGAGAGCAGAGGGACGAGGCCGGGGATGATCCCCCCGGCCGCGCCCTTCCCGCTTTTATCCGGCACCGGCTCCTATTCCTGCTCGAGCAGGGAGAAGTCTGTCAGCAGGGCATACGCATCCTCTGCGGAGACGGAATCGAGCGTTCCGGAAAGCTGATCCGTCGAAACCATCTCATCTATCATCGCGATGACGGACTGGCGCCACTGATCGGTGGCATGCATGTCATAGCCGCTAGTCGCCATCGATGCGATCTCGACCTCGACGGGGGTGCCGAGCCATTCGGCAGCGGCAGCCGCCGCGTCCTCTGGATTGGCATTGATGTAGTCCGTTGCGGCGCCGAAGAGCCTCAGGCAGGCGGCGACCTCGGCCGCCTTCTCGGTGCGGGCATCGGCGGTAGCCGCGATGCAACAGCAGGGATGATCGACGAAGGTACCCGGGGGCAGGTCGCCGAGTTCCGCGATGCAGCGGCCGCTTCCATCGGCCTCGGCCAGGGCGCACCACGGGTTGTTCGAGACATAGGCGTCAATTGTTCCGTTGGTGAGGCCGGGGATCAGGTTCTCCTCGCCCTGCATGTTCACCATCACTATCGCTGCGCCCTGCTCGGGAACACCCTGGCTGAAGCTGATGCCTTCTGCGTTAAGCGCAGCCTCGAAGATCGTCTTGGCCACCGCCTGGGGGTTCTTGAACCCTACCATCACCGGTTCGGTCGAACCGCGTATGTATTCCACGAATGATGCCCAGTCGACCGCGGTTTCGTTGTCGGGCGAGACGACCAGCATGTCTCCACCGGTGTGCAGGGGGCTCACGATGGCTATCCCGGTCCCGGCGTCGGCGCTAGATATGAATGAAACAACTCCGCCGAACCCCAGATCGAATTCACCCGCGGCCATGGAAGTGGGAACGACGGAACCGCCGCCGGTGGCTCTGAACAGCTCGACCTCGGCCACCTTGGCGCCGTTCTCGATCAGCGCGTACAGCTCCCCCTCGCGAAGCGGTGCGAGGTAGATGCCGTACTGCTCACGCATCTCCTCGGATCTGAGAGCGGCCACGTATACTGCTGAGTGGTGGTCGTGCCCGACATACCCGACTCTGACCAGCGGAGCCTCTCCGTAAATGTCGACAGCCACCGTCGAATCCGCCGGTGGCTGCTGTTCCTGCCCGGGAGCGCGACCGCAACCTGCGGCCAGAAGGCAAATACACAACAGGATCGCAGGAACTTGCCCGAACCTCATCTTCGACCTCCGTGCTGAGGTGCCCGGTTCATCCCGGCACGAGGCCGATACTCGCGACAAATGCAACCCTGGTCAATGGTTCTCGACAATTCCCGGGTCATCGATGTGTTAACGCGGAATCGTCGGCCTCATCTCGCACCTATCTCGGCCAGGTGCTGCATCGCGCGCTCCGTATCTCCGAGTTCTTCGAGCAGTGCGGCTGCGGCTGCATGCGAGTCATGCCAGGTCACGCTCCCGCTGGGCGATTCGAGGGCCGCCCGTTCGTAGAATGTTAACGCGAGCATCCTGTCGCCCGAGTTGAAGGCCCTGACGGCCATCGACTGGAGATAGATCCCCTCGGGGATGACGGGTGCAGGCCGCAGGAACCCGGGCGCCAGCAGCGTGAGCCCTGCGGCCGGGAGGAGAACCCGGAAGGGGGCCGGGATCCTGTGCCGGGACAGTGCGGTCAGGCCGGCAGCCCCGCATGCCATCATCACCGGCAGGGCCGGCAGAATGAACCTCTCGCAGTGGAAGAAGAGCACGCTCGTTCCCAGAGCCGCAGCAGCCGGGAACAGAGCCGCCGTCCTGTGCCTGCCCCTGATCAGGAACGGCGCCAGGAACGCCAGGAAGAAGCCGATCACGACCAGCCTGGGCATGGCGATCACGCCCAGGGCCGGATTGAACCTCGAAAGACGGGAGAGGTCGTAGTAGACGTCGAACGGCACAAGCCCGAAGAATCCGCCGAGTTTACGCAGGGTCAGCTCGACTTCCTGGAGCGGATCGTCCTGGATCAGCCGGAACGCCATGCTGCGCCAGTAGGCGTCAGCTTCCGCGAAGTCCCTCACGCTTCCCCTCTCGAATGCCAGCCTCATGGCGACCTGCCCTATGTCTTCCCTCGAGCTCTCCACGAGCCCGACCGAAGGGGCGGGGGGGCCGTATCCCGACGCGTCGTCGGCATGGCCGAGAACCAGGTTGAAGCCTCCGCAGCTGGGGAACGGCGTGAATCCCGCGAAATGGGTACGCTGGTACAGGGCCAGGGG
>CAZMAT010000007.1:47296-122088 GCA_964564435.1 uncultured bacterium | reverse complement strand
GTCAAGTAGCCGCAGGCTCCTGCCGTCCCTCGGGAGCCTCGCCATCTCACCGTCGGCGGTGTTCCCGCCGTCGCGCGAGAAGGCGGCGAACACGTCCTCGGTGACCTCGAACACCGCCCTGCCGAGGCAGCGGGCGCAGCTGGTGGCGAAGCACGCCGAAAGCCTCCCGCGGACGATCACCGACTTCTCCGAATAGTTCACATCCAGGTCCAGTGTTCCCGAAGGCGATGCCGGCTCCGCGTCCTCGATCCCCCAGTCGATGCCCGACATGTCGATCTCGAACGATCCGGAATTGCTCCCGTTGCGGAGGCTCGCGAGATCGAGGACGAGGTCGCGGGGATCGAGCTGCATGCCGTCAGGCCTCCGAGAGGGCCCGCATGACCGCCGCCTCGAGACCGGACAGCGCATCTTCGGAATCCGCCTCGAGGTAGACCCTGGCCAGGGGCTCGGTTCCGCTCAGCCTGACAAGGAGCGAGGAGCCGCCATCGAGGTTCAGCCTGACCCCGTCTCGCCTGTCCACCCCGGTGACCCGGGATCCGGCGAGCCCGGAAGGCTGGTTCTCGATGAACGCCCTCCTGACGCGGTCGCCGGTGTCGCCTTCGAGGCGCAGGTCCATCCGCCTGTGCAGGAGCCTGCCGAAGCGGCTCCACAGGGACTCGAGCTGGGTCCCGAGGCCCGTGCCCCTTCTCGCGCACATCTCGCATGCGAGGAGGCAGGCCAGGATGCCGTCCTTCTCGGGAACGTGCCCGCCGATCGAGAGACCGCCGCTCTCCTCCCCGGCCACCACTACGTTCCGCCCCAGCATCACGGCGCCGAGGTGCTTGAATCCGACAGGCGTCTCGATGACCTCCATGTCCATCGAGGCGGCCACCCTGTCGACCAGGCTGCCGGTCGTCACCGACCTTACCCCGGTTCCCCTGAAGCCCTTCTCCTGCACCAGGTATTCGAACAGGAGCGCGATGAAGTCGTGGGGGGAGACGAAGCGCCCGTTCTCGTCCACAAGACCGAACCGGTCAGCGTCGCCGTCCGTGGCCGTGCCGAGGGTCGCCCCGCTCTTCACGACCTGTTCGGAGAGGTCGGCCAGCCCCGCCTCGTTGGGTTCGGGGTGCCTTCCGTCGAACAGCGGGTTCCTGCGGCCGTGGATGGTCCTCACCGAGGCTCCGGAGGTCTGCAGGAAGGAGTCGAGGATCCCGCTGCCCGTGCCGTTGAACGCGTCGTAGACCACCCGGAGGCCGGCGCCGGCGACAAGAGCCCTGTCGATGAACGCAGGCAGATCGGCCGCGTAGGGTGACACCAGGTCGTCTTCGACCACCGAACCGGTCCCGGCCGGGGGCGCCGCACCAGCTTCTATGAGCTCCTCTATCCTCCTGGTCACGTCGGACGGAGCGGGGCCGCCGCTGCCTGGCGAGAACTTGATGCCGTTGTACATGAACGGATTGTGGCTGGCGGTGAAGTTGACGGCGCCGGCGTACCCGAGCCTCCTGACGGCGTGAGAGAGAACGGGGGTCGGAACGGGCCTGTCGGAGAGGCGGACGTCGAATCCGTATCCCGCGAGCCTCTGCGCAGCCTCGGCGGCCAGCTCCGGCGAGAGGAAGCGGGTGTCGCCACCCACAACCGCCGTGCGGCCGCCGTTCTCGATCATGTGGACGGCCAGAGCATCGAGGACGCGGTCCACCCTGTCCACGGTGAAGTCCCTGGCGATGACGCCTCTCCATCCGGAGGTGCCGAAGGCTATCCTCAAGTCACTCGCCCTCCGGGGCGTCGAACCACTGGAGCGCCCCCTGGATGGCTTCGTCGTGAGGGGCCATCACGCGGTAGTAGGCGTCCATGTCCCAGGCCCTGAGAGCGATCTCCCTCAGGAGCGCCCTCTCGATGTAGGGCCTGCTGGGATCCCATGCTGCGGCGTCGTACTCGAAACCCTCCCCGGCGAGGTACACCCGGAAGGAGTCGAGCAGGGCGTCGTCGGGCCAGAAATCCTCGCTGACGTCGTTCTCGAGAACGTATTCGGAGGCGAAGCTGAAGAAGAGCGCCTCCTCCTCGAGGCTCAGCACCAGTCCGGCGTCGATGCTGTCGGTCAGTTCCGATTCGATGGCGACGTCGGGGACTATGCCCCAGTCCTCCTCCGCGCCCGGCTCGAGGAAGTCGTCGCGGAGGGTGCGGTCGATGCAGCGCCCGTCGGGGGTGTAGTATCTGGCGGTGGTGAGCTTGATGGCGTAGTGGCCGAGCCCGGGGTACTCGCCCAGGTCGGAGAGCGACTGGACCGAGCCCTTCCCGAACGTCCTCGCGCCGATGATCACCGCCCTGTCGTTGTCCTGGAGGGCCCCGGCCACTATCTCGGCCGAGCTGGCGCTGCCTCCGTCGACCAGGACGGCAAGTTCGCCGTCGTACAGCACCGCCCGCCTGGCGTAGTAGTCCTGCTCGCCCACCGCCTGCCCGCGGGTCGTCACCACGAGGGCTCCGGACGGGAGGAAGATGTCGGAGACATCGATGGCGGGAACGAAGAGCCCGCCCGAGTTGCCCCGGAGATCGAGTATCATGCGCTCGGCGCCCTCTCCGGCCAGGGAGTCGACGGCATCGAGGACCTCGTCGGCGGAGGTCTCAGAGAACCTGGAGAGCCGGACATAGCCCGTGCCGGGTGCGACCATGAAGTATGCCGAGACCGACGGATAGTCGATCACGTCCCTGACTATGGGGATGACCAGCAGGTCGGAGACGCCGGGACGCTGGATGGACAGGGTCACGGTGGTCCCGCGGGGGCCCCGGATGAGGGACACGGCCTCGTCGTTGAGGAGCCCCTCGGTGCTCGTGCTGTCGATCATCACTATGCGGTCGCCGGACCTGACGCCGCTCCTGTATGCCGGGGTGCCCTCGAGCGGGGAGATCACGGTCAGCCAGCCGTCGCGCTGGCCTATCGTGATCCCGACGCCCTCGAAGGAACCCTCGAGCTGGACCCGGAGGTCGTCGTACTGGTCGGGTGTCAGGAGCATGCTGTTGGGGTCGAGGGAGTACAGCATCCCTTCGATGGCTGCCTCTATCAGGTCGGCGGATCCTACCGAATCGACGTAGGCGGACCGGGTCATGCCGTAGACGTCCATGAAGAGCTCCGCAGCGGACATCCGGGCTGATGCGGGCTCGGCGCCGGCCGGACGCTCGGAGCGCACCGCCGTGAAGGCAAGCAGGAGAGCCCCGGCTGATGCGGCAAGCCAGCCCGGTACCGGTTTGAGCATTCCCACGCTACACCTCTCCCGGGAGGCCGTGTACACGGTTCCCGTTCCGCAGACCCAGAGACTCGGTCACCATGGCGAGGATCATCCCGTCCAGCCTGTCCCCCGGCAGGGATGCGTCGAACACCCTGAACCGCGGATCCCCGCCGGCCATGGCCAGGTATCCGTCCCTGACGCGGCGGTGGAATTCGAGATCCTCGCGTTCTATCCTGTCGGGGCCCCCGGCACGGGAGCCGAGCCTCGCCATCCCCGCCTCCGGATCGAGGTCGAGGAGTATCGTCAGATCAGGCGCGAGCCCTCCAGTCGCGAACCCGCAGGCTTCGGTGACGAACCGCCGGTCGAGCCCCCGCCCCGCGACCTGGTAGGCCAGCGTCGCGTCGCAGTATCGCTCGCACACGACGATCCTGCCTGCCGCGAGCGCGGGCCGGACCACGCACTCCACGTTGGCCGCCCTCGATGCGAGATAGAGCATCAGCTCCGCCGCAGGCGGCACATGGAGGGAGGGATCGAGCAGCAGCCGCCTTATCCCCTCGGCGAGGGGAGGGCCGCCCGGCTCGCGGGTGTGCGCGACCCCGAGCCCCATCCCGGCAAGCGCGCCGACGAGCGCGAGCGACCTCGTGGTCTTGCCCGCGCCCTCGACGCCCTCGAACGTGATGAAGGAGCCCCTGGCCCCTCCGCCGTCCGAGGCCTGTGTCACACGCCTTCCCGCTTGGCTCCGTGCGTGCGGATGTACTCCTCCGTCATCTCCCTGCACTTGTCGTCGTAGTACTGTATCGGGGGCGACTTGAAGAAGTAGGAGGAGGGAGCCTCGATGGCCCCGCTGAGCCCGTTGTCGAGAGCCAGCTTGGCGCATCTCACCGCATCGATGATGACTCCGGCGGAGTTGGGGCTGTCCCAGACCTCGAGCTTGCATTCGAGGTTGAGGGGAACATCGCCGAACGTGGTGCCCTCCATGCGGATGTAGCACCACTTCCTGTCGTCGAGCCACTCTATGTAATCGCTCGGACCGATGTGGACGTTGCGCGGCGCGAGGCCTCCGGGTATCTGGGAGGTGACCGCGTTGGTCTTGGAGATCTTCTTGGATTCGAGCCTCTCGCGCTCGAGCATGTTGAGGAAGTCCGTATTTCCGCCGACATTGAGCTGGTAGGTCCTGTCGAGCCGCACGCCGCGGTCTTCGAACAGCCTGGTAAGTATCCTGTGCAGGATGGTGGCGCCGACCTGGCTCTTGATGTCGTCGCCCATCACGGGGAGGTTCTTGTCCCTGAACCTCTTCTGCCAGTAGGGTTCGCGGGCGATGAACACGGGGATGGCGTTCACGAAGGCGCAGCCGGCCTCGAGCACCTGCTCGACGTACCACTTGGTGGCCTCTTCGCTGCCTACCGGCAGGTAGTTCACGACAACGTCGGTCTTCGTGTCCTTCAGGATGCTGACGATGTCGGCAGTGGGTCCGGGGGCCTTCTTGATCACGGGAGAGAGGTACTTGCCGAGGCCGTCGTGGGTCATGCCCCTCTCGACCCGGATGCCGAGGTTCGGCACGTCGCAGAACTTGTACGTGCAGTTGGGATCGGCGAAGACGGCCTCGCTGAGATCCTTCCCGACCTTGGTAACATTTATGTCGATGGCGGCGGAGAATTCGACGTCGCTGACATGGTACCCGCCGAGGTTCACATGCATCAGGCCCGGCACCTTCTGGTCGTCCTTCGCGTTCCTGTAGAACTCCACGCCCTGGACGAGGCTGCTCGCGCAGTTGCCGACGCCGATGATCGCAACCCTTACCTTCCTGTCACCCATCGGAAACCTCCCTGGGACGGACTCTCAGGCCCTGTCCCCAAGCGACGGCCTGTCCTCCGAGAAGACCTTTGCCAGCCTCTGGACGGCGGTCAGCCATGTGCCCACCGCCACCAGCGCCAGCATCCAGACCAGAGGACGAGCATTCCCGGCTGCGGGGGCCGCGGCCAGGGCGAGCACGAGCAGGACCAGCCTCTCGGTCCTGGTGAAGAGCCCGACCTTGCAGGGTATCCCCACACCCTCTGAACGCGCACGTGTATAGCTCACCATGAACGAACCGGCCAGGGCCGCGGGAGCCAGGTAGAGCACCTCGGGGCGCTCGGCCCGTGCAGCCCCGGCGAGCAGCGCGGTATACATCAGGAATTCGCCGACCCGGTCGCAGCTGGAGTCCAGCACGGCCCCGGCCCGGCTCACCATGTTCCGCATCCTGGCAACGCCACCGTCGACTGCATCGAGAAGGCTGCCCCCGCCCAGCACCGCCGCCGAGGCAAGGTAATGACCCTTCCAGGCCAGGAAGGCTGCGAAGGCGGTCACCGCCAGGCCCGCCAGGGTGATGGCGGACGGATCGACCCCGGCACGGGCCAGCAGACCTACGAGGGGATCGAGCAGACGTCTGCCTGCAAGCCTCATCCGTTCCTGGGTCAAGTATCCTCCAGATGCTGCAATGCAACGGATTTGAGAACATAGGACGCCCCCGCCGGGCCGTCAATCAGACGCCGACTGCGGCCTCGATCCGGCCACCACGAGGGTGACCTCGCCCTTCGGGGGCTTCGCCGAAGTGATGCGAAGGAGTTCGGATACGCTTCCCCTCGCGTACTCCTCGTGGAGCTTGGTCATCTCGCGCGCCATGCAGGCCTGCCTGTCCCCCATCACCTCGAGGATGTCCGCCAGCACCTTCGCGACATGGTGGGGCCCGACGAAGGCTATCATGGTGTGCGGGAGGGCCGAGATCTCCAGCAGCCGTGCCTTCCTCGGACCCGGCTTGCGGGGGAGGAATCCCTCGAAGAGGAAGCGGTCGACGGGCAGAGCGGAGGCCACCAGCGCGGTCAGGGCTGCGGACGGCCCGGGCACGACCTCCACCCTCGCCCCCAGTTCCACCGCGAGCCTCACGGCCCTGAAGCAGGGATCGGAGATGCCGGGCATGCCGGCGTCGGTGACCAGGGCTATCCTGTCGCCGGCCTCGAGCCTCGCGGCGATGTGAGGCAGCCTGTCGACGGCGTTGAAGTCGTTGTAGCTCAGGAGGCGGCCCCTGCCTTCGACGAGCCTCCCCGAACGCCTCGTGTCCTCGGCCAGGACGAGGTCGGCCTCCGCCAGGGCGGCTGTCGCGCGGGGGGACATGTCGGACATGTTGCCTATCGGGGTCGCGACCAGGACGAGGGAACCCGGCGCGGCCGGGCCGGGTGACCCGGGATCAGCATCCGCCACGGTTCTCGAGCCTCCGTCTGGTGGCGCGGATGCGTGCGCGCCTGGCCTCGGTCTCGACCCGGTCGGGTTCGAAGGAGACGAGCAGGACGGTGCCCTCGCGGCACTCAGAAGGGATCTCCGACGACGGCACGAGCAGGCGCCGTCCGGAATCGTCCAGCAGCACCGCGATGCCCTCCTCGATCCGGTCGAGGGTCATGTGGAAGGCCATCAGCTCTCCTCCTCGCTGTGCCAGACGCCGCCGCCGATCACGGACTGGGCGATGTTCGTGAGATGGTCGCCCATCCTCTCGCAGTAGTTGACGAAGTCGTGCACCGCGAGGCCGGCGAGTCCGTCGGGCCGGGGGCCGCAGAGCGAGCTCGTGTACTCGGCCCTGCAATGCTCGTCGATGCCGTTCAGCTTCTCCTCCAGCGCCAGGACCTCGCCCGCGGCGCGGTTGTCCTTCCTGTCCAGCGCCTCCACTATCCTGTCGAGCATGCCGGCGACGGTCTCCGATGCGTTCCTGGCGGACTCGAGCAGTGATGGATCGACGCTCTGGAGCTTGCCCTCGATCCTCTCGCGGGTCTCCACCACGTTCACGGCGTTGTCGGAGATCCTCTCGAGGTCGTTGATGCTGTGCAGGAGAACCGGCAGGCGGAGGGACAGTTCGTCGGAGAGATCGCGGCTGAAGAGCTTGGTCGCATAGATGGTTATGGCGCTCTGCATCTCGTCGACGCGGCTCTCCATCGTGAGTATCTCGTCGGCCTTCGGCCTCCCCTCGAAGAAGTGCTCGAACGACCGGGTGACCGTGCTCCTGGTGTAGTCGGCCATCCTGACGACGGTGCGGTCGATCTCGTCGACTGCCAGCACGGGTGTGTCGAGCAGCTTGTCGCTGAGCTTCACGTTGGCAGTGTCGGCCGATATCGGATCCGCGCCCGGCACGAGCAGCTTGCTGAGCCTGGTCAGCAGCGGGACGAGAGGCAGGAAAACCGCCGCGTTGAAGATGTTGAAGAGCGAGTGGGCGTTCGCGACCTGCCTGAGCGGGTCCGCGCTCGTACCCTCGACGATGCGCATGTAGAAACTGTCGGGGCGCACGAGGATCAGGCCGAAGTAGGTCGCGCCTATCAGGTTGAACAGGGAGTGGGCCATGGCGGCGCGCCTGGCCGACCTGTTGGTGCCGATGGCCGCGAGCTGGGCCGTGATGGTTGTGCCGATGTTGTCGCCAAGGACGAGGTACACGGCGCCCTGCAGCGAGATCAGGCCTGCGCCGGCGAGGGTCATGGTCAGGCCCACCGTGGCGCTCGAGCTCTGGATGATGCAGGTGACCAGCGTGCCGGCCAGGATGCCCAGGAACGGCGAGGAGCTGAACGAAGTGAAGAAGCTGCGCACGGGCTGGCTGGCCTCCAGCGGTTCGAGCGAGCCCTTCATCACGTTCATGCCCAGCAGCAGCAGCCCGAGGCCTATCGTCACCCTGCCCCAGAAGCGCACGGTGCTGCTGCGCCCGAGGAAGCTCATCAGCAGGCCCAGGGCGATGCCCGGGTAGGCGTACTCGGTTATCTTGAATGCTATGAGCTGGCCGGTCATCGTGGTGCCGATGTTGGCGCCTAGGATCACGCCCACGGCCTGCTGGAGAGTCATCAGCCCGGTGTTCACGAAGCTCACCAGGATCACCGAGGTGGCGCTGGAACTCTGGATGATCGCGGTCACCAGCGCACCGGCCATCAGGCCCATCACGCGGTTGCTCGTGATCCGGCTGAGGATGGCTCTCATCCTGTTGCCCGCCACTCGCATGAGCCCTTCGGACATCAGCTTCATGCCGAACAGGAACAGGGCGAGCCCCCCCACCATCTCGAAGATGATGGTCCTGAGGTCTATGGCCACGGACTCGAAACGCACCGTCCTGATGCACGTCCCGTGGTCGGAGATCTCGGCGGTCGTGACCGCGTCGCCCATCCCGTCAGGCATCCTGACCTGTATGGTGGATGCGCCCTCGGAGTCGGTCAGGACCATCAGGCGGTAGACATCGCCCGAGGAGGAGTCGGTCAGGATGGAGGTGCTGGGATGGCCGTCGACGGGGATCAGGCTGCCTGCGCCGGGCTCGATGGAGAAGAGCACGGGAACGTCCACCAGCGGCATGCCGGTGATCGAGTCGGAGAGCCGGACGATCAGGGGTTCATCCAGCAGCCTGCCCACCGACCCGGTCTGGTTCCCGCCCGTCGTCTCGACGAGGATACCGGAGGGTTGTGCAGGGCTGCCGGCGCCGATCAGGAGGAGGATCAGCATCAGGCAAGTGATCATGACGCCCGATTATACCGCCGGCCCGGCCGGCACGCCATGCCCGTCTTGCGCGGGAGGCCCCGGGGAGATAGTTTCCATGCATGGGAAGCGGTTTGGCAGACGGGGGCCTCGCCCTGCTCGAGAGCCTGAGACCCAGGGCCTGGCTGAAGAACGTGTTCCTCTTCGCGGGGATCATCTTCGCGCGCCTGTGGAGCCTCGAGGCGTTCGCGGCGACCGCCCTGGGCGCACTCGCATTCTCCCTCCTGGCCGGCTCCGTCTACCTGTTCAACGACGTGGCGGACCGCAGGAGGGACATGCTCCATCCGGAGAAGAAGTCCCGTCCCGTGGCCTCGGGAAGGCTGGGCGCGGGCGCCGCGCTCGGTGCAGGGGCGGTGCTCTCCGCGGGCGTCCTCGCCGCCTCTTGGGTCCTCTCGCCGGGCTTCGCAACCGTGTGCTCCGCCTACTTCGCCATGCAGATGCTCTACTCCTTCCGGCTGAAGCACGTGCCCATCCTCGACTGCCTCCTGATAGCCATGGGGTTCGTGCTGCGGGCCCTTGCAGGAGTCGAGCTGGCCGTTGATGCCGGGTTCGGGATATCCATCTCGCCCTGGCTCCTGCTTTGCACCTTCTTCGTCGCGGTGTTCCTCGCGTTCTCGAAGAGGAGGGCCGAGGTGGTCTCCCTCGGAGACTCGGCAGGGGGGCACAGGGCCATCCTCCGCGAGTACACGGCCCACCTGCTCGACGAGATGATCGGCATCTCCACCGCATCCAGCCTGATGTGCTACGCCATCTACACGGTGAGCGAGCGGACGGCCGCGCAGGTGTCGCCTAACCTCTGGATGACCGTGCCGTTCGTGGCCTTCGGGATATTCCGGTACCTCTACCTCGTCCACATGAAGGGGATGGGCGGCAGCCCCGAGAAGACCCTCCTGGCCGACCCGCCCCTCATGCTCAACATCCTGCTCTGGTTCGGCACCGTCATGGCCGTCCTCAGGCTCTTCCCCGCACCGGTACAGTGACGGGCTCCATCTCCGGGTCGGCGGAGGCCAAGATCAACCTCGGCCTGAGGATCCTGGGACGCAGGGACGACGGCTACCACGAGATCAGGAGCGTCTTCCACACCGTGTCCCTCGCCGACACGATCGAGATCTGCCTCACCGATGCCCCCGGGATCGCAATCGAGGTGGCGGGTGGCGACGGGCGGGTGCCGGCCGACTCGACGAACCTCGCCTGCAGAGCGGCCTCGGCATTCGTCGAGAGGGCCGGGCTCCCGTACGGAGCGGCGATCCGGATCAGGAAGAGGATCCCCGCCGGAGGGGGGCTCGGCGGGGGGAGCAGCGACGCTGCCTGCACCCTCAGGCTCCTCCGCGAGCTCACGGGGATGGATCCGGGCATCGGCTCCATCGCGCTTTCACTCGGCAGCGACGTCCCGTTCTTCCTGCGCGGCGGAGCCGCCGTGGTCACGGGGAGGGGCGACGGGATCAGCCCTGTCCGGGCGGGAGACTTCTGGGCGGTGATAGTCGACCCCGGCATCCCCTCCTCCACCGCCGCGGCCTATGCCGACTGGGACCTGAAACACGCCGGCTTGACGATGCGCCTGCCGATGTACGATCTTCCGCACCCGGAACTTGCATGGCATGAGGGTAGACCTTTCCCTGTAAGCCTCTGCAACGACTTCCTGCCGCTCCTCGCGGAGCGCTCTCCGGTCATGGCCGAGACGGCCGCCAGGCTCGACGCGTGTGCGTCCACCTGGGGGCTGTCCGGATCGGGTTCATGCTTCTACGCCCTCTTCAGGACGGCATGCGAGGCCGAATCGCTGGGGGCGAGCATCCCGAGGCGCTACGCGAGGCATGTGTGCAGGGCGACAGGTTCCGCTGGGGTGTCGTCCAACTGGTAGGACACAGGACTTTGGATCCTGTTGTTGGAGGTTCGAGTCCTCCCGCCCCAGCCACCGTTATCCCGGAGAGGAAGGGGTTATAGTAATGCCTGGAATCATCGAGCTCTCGTTCACGGACAGGGCGGCGGCCGGCTCGGCCGAGGCCCGCAGGATGCGCAGGAGGGGCGACCTCCCCGGCGTCGTCTACGGCGGCGGGAGCGAGGCCCTCGTCACTCTGGACGCTTTCGAGTTCATGAAGAAGATCGGCTTTTCGTCCTCCGGGATGGTGGCCCTGGTCGACGCCTCGGGCGCCAGGACCACGGCGATCATCAAGGAGGTCCAGTGGAACAGGCTGACCGACAAGCCTCTCCATATCGACTTCTACCGCGTCTCCATGGATCAGGTCGTCGAGGTCAGGGTGCCCCTGCACTTCGAGGGCACGCCCAAGGGGCTTCTCTTCGGCGGCGTCTTCGACCAGCTCATGCACGAGCTGCAGATCAAGGTCAAGGCTTCATCTATACCGTCGAAGATCAGCGTCGACGTCTCCGACCTCGGCATAGGCGATTCGCTGCACGTCAGCGACCTCGTCCTCCCCGAGGGCGTCAGGGTCGACACGACGCTGGACCTGCCCGTCGCCCACGTTGTTCCGCCCACGGTGGAGAAGGCCAAGCCTGCCGAAGAGGAGGCCCCTGCGGAGGAGGCCGCTGCAGCAGCCCCCGCGCCCGAGGACGAGAAGAAGAAGAAGGACTGACGGGAGACCGGAGTGCTCGGTCCTCGGCTTGTCCTCTGTCTGGGCAATCCCGGGCCCGCATACTCGCTCACATGGCATAACGCCGGCTTCTGGACCGCCGATGTCCTGGCGGCGGAAGCCGGCGTCTCCATGAAGAACGCCGGGCTGTTCTCGGCGGCGAGGCTTCCCTGCGGGCTCGAACTCGCCAAGCCGATGACATTCATGAACGAGAGCGGCCGCGCGGCGGCCGCCCTCCTCAGGATCCACGACCTCACGCCCGACGATCTCCTGGTGGTCTGCGACGAGACCAGCCTGCCCCTCGGCAGGCTCCGCCTCCGGAGGGGGGGCTCTGCGGGGGGGCACAAGGGGCTGTCGAACGTCATCTCGTGCCTGGGCACCGACTCCTTCGCCAGGCTCAGGCTGGGCATCGGGCAGGCTCCCGAAGGGGTGGACCTCGCCGACTACGTCCTGTCGAAGGTGCCCCGCAGCCAGGAGGAGGAGGCCTCGCTCATGGCCCACAGGGCCGCCGACTGCGTCATGAAGGCCTTCGATGAAGGCATCGAGGCTGCCCAGGACATCTTCAACTCTTCAGTCCCACGCAGCGGAACTGATATGTAGCCGTCAGCAGGTTCGTGAAGCGAATCTGCGAGAGGGCGTGTTCTCCTCCGCGCAGCTCCAGAAGAAGGAGGGGCCGCCGGGCGGCCCCTCCCCTCGCTCTCGGAACCTCGGACTACTGCTGAACGGCACCCGCCCCGCCGGCCATGGCGCCGGCCGATGTGGCCATCATGCCGATCATCTCGGCCAGGTCGCTCCCGTCCACCGTGGACGTGCAGACGACCCCCTGTTCGGTCAGGTCGACCGTGTAGTACATCCAGGCCGAGGAGCCCGACAGAGCCTCGGCATCGAACCCTGCCTCATCGCCCATCATGTCTGCGATCAGAGCCATGTAGGCAGGGAAATCCAGCCCGAAGACCATTTCCTTGTCGGAGCCGGCCGCGGAGAAGTAGGCGTCGGCGGTCTGGGTCTCTCCTGCGAAGGTGCCTCCGGCTATCCCGGCCAGGAGGCCGGGTTCGGGAGCCATCTCCATGACGAGAGCGTCGCCGCACTGCGCCATCCAGACCGTGAACTCCATGGGCTGGGCCGCTCCGGTGGCCGCGGGCACGGCTCCCGCCTCGAGATGCTCCATCGCGGCGGGATCGACGGACGTGCCGTAGGTGAGGTAGGTGATGCCGCCGATGACGGTGTCGCGCGGGGCCGTGAAGGAGAGGCCGGGCATCCCCTGCATCATCTGCATGCTGAAGTCGAGCGAGTAGCCGACCCAGCCGGCGACGTCCTCCATGTCGGCGCCCTCGGGCATGTCGTAGGCTGCGGTGAAGTGCATGAACCCGTCGCCGTACATCGCGAAGGCGGTGTTCGCCGAGAGCTGGGCCGTGAAGTCGACGTACTCCTGGTTCACCTCGACGCCGAGGGCCGTCAGCACCGCGGACATGGCCGGGCGCGTGACCTCGGGGGGCATCGAGACCCTTGCCGCCATGACGTCACCGGCGGGCAGCAGGGGCAGATGGTCGACCGCATCGACAGGCTCGAGCAGCCCGGCGAGGCTGGAGCCGGGGACGAAGGTGGTCAGGCAGTAGACGTCTATGTTCTCGGGGCCGAAGGTGACGGTGTACTCGAGGTCCTTCGTCTCGAGGAGGAACAGGTCGATGGCGTCGAGGTAGAGCACGACCATGTTCGACATCATGGCCTCCATCGGGGCGCCGGTCATCTCGGTCTCGAGGCCGCTCATTATCTGGGATCTGTACATGTTGAGCTGGCCGGACGCCATCGGGCCCACCATCGAGACGTCCATCTTCATCCACGCCGTGGAGGGGGTCACCGTCAGGGTCGCGCCGGGGACACGGCCCTCTATCCTGTCCATCATCGTCGAGATCTCGCTGCGGGAGCCGGCGAACAGGGCGAGACCCCTGTAGGTCGCGACGAACACCGTCATGTCGCCGTCGGTGAATGTCCTGACGGGCACCCCGTCGATGGCTTCGACGTCGGCCCAGCTGGCGCCCCATTCGGTGGTCTTCGCCCAGAAGGTCTCGGGGTCCGGGGCGGCGATGGCCCCTCCGATGGTCTGCGGGTTGATCCCGCTGGCGTAGAACACGACGGTCCCGTGTACATCCATCCCCGTCATCGCCGTCAGGGAGTCGAGGTGCGTTATGCCGGCGCCCTCGTAGATCTGCTTGGCGATAAGGTCGGGGCCTGCCAGGGGAACGCCCTGCTCGATGTAGTCGTCGATCGTGGTGACGACGGCAGCGGGATCGGCGATGGCGCACATGACGAACGCGCTCTCCGGGAGGACGTCCAGGGGCGACGCATCCTCCTTCACGCCGCAGGATGCGGCAAGGATCAGCAGAGTCGCGACAGCCAGCACTCTCCTCATGCTACCCTCCAGGTGAGAGAACCGAAACTCATCGCACACGGGGCCTCGGCACCCCGGAACACCACCGCACCGGGGACGGGGCGGGAGTTTTCGTCACAGGGCGCCGGTTTGTCACAGGCACGAGTCGGGTATAGAATAGACCCATGTTCGGCGACCTTGACCTCTTCTCACAGAACGAGCCCGCTCCGTCCGCCGGGGGTACGGGGGTGCTGTTCATCGACACCGAAACCACCGGCGCCGATCCCTCCACGGCGGAAATATGTGAAATCGGAGCCGTGCTTGTCTCTTATGACGGACTGAAGCAGGTTTCGGACGAGACTCACGAGTTCCACTCGCTCGTCAGGCCCTCCGACAGGATCCCGCCGGAGGCCTCCGCCGTGCATCACATCACAGACGCGATGGTCGAAGGGGCTCCCACCGCCGGCGAGATCGAGGGCGGAATCGCGGCATTCGCCGCTAGGGCCTCGATCGTGTGCGCCCACAATTCGCCCTTCGACCTGACGATACTCACCAGGCAGATGCCTTCGGTATTCCGGCGCTTCGACGACGGGCACACGGTGGATTCGCTGCGCCTCGCCAGGCATCTCTGGCCGGACATCCCCTCCCATGCCCTCCAGGTGCTCCGCTACAGGTTCGGGCTCGGTGAAGGCCTCGAGGGAGATCCGCACAGGGCGCTCTTCGACGCCCACCTGGTGCGCAGGCTGGTTCACTTCGCGCGGGACGGCGGTCTCCTGACGGCAGGCTCGTGGGACGAACTGGCCGCATTCGCCAGGTCGCCGCTCGAGGTGCTCGTGTTCAGCTTCGGCAAGTACCGCGGCAGCCTCGTCGAGGACATAGTGGTGCAGGACCCGCAGTACGTCACCTGGCTGCTGTCGCAGATGTGGGTTCCGAAGGACTATCCCGACCTCTACCACACCCTCCTGCACAAACTGGGCCCGGACAGGAAGGGCAAGTGAAGGGGCCGCTCCCGCAGGATTCCTGGCTTGTCGAGGGGCCTGCCGGGCTCTCGGGCACGCTCGTGCCGTCGGGCAGCAAGAACGCCGCCCTGCCGGAGCTCGCGGCATGCCTGCTGACCGACGAACCGGTCCGGTTCGAGAACCTGCCTTCCATCCGCGACGTCCATGCGATGCTCGAGCTCCTGGCGGGCCTCGGCGTCTCCGTCGAGGAGGACTGGCAAGAGCGTTCCGTGACCCTCACCGCCTCCTCGGTGGATCCCGACAGGCTGGACTTCGACAAGGCCAGGTCCATCAGGGCGTCCATACTGCTGGCCGGGCCGCTGCTCGCCCGTTGCGGGAGGCTCGCGCTCCCCCCCCCCGGAGGTGACGTGATCGGGCGCAGGAGGCTCGACTCGCACTTCATCTCGCTCGAGGCCCTCGGCGCAGAGGTGGCCATCGAAGGAGGCTCCTACCGGTTCGAAGGGTGCTCGCTCCGGGGGGCGGAGATGCTGCTCGACGAGCCCTCGGTGACGGCCACCGAGAACGTGATGATGGCCGCTTCCGCCGTGTCCGGGACCACGGTGGTCTACAACGCGGCATGCGAGCCCAATGTCCAGGATCTCGCCCTCCTGCTGACGTCCATGGGCGCTTCGATCGAAGGTGCGGGGACGAACCGGCTGGTTGTGAGGGGCCGCGGCGGCCTCCTCGGAGGAGCATCCCACAGGGTTGCACCCGACCACATCGAGGTCGGCAGCTTCATCGGCCTCTCGGCCTGCTGCGGGAAGGGCGTGAGGATACGCGGAGTAGATCCTTCGATCGTCGAACCCACGATGAACGGGCTCGGGAAGCTCGGCGTGGAGATCTCGTTCGACGGCGGAGACGTCGTCGTCGACGGGAGTCACGGCCTCGAGATCGTATCCGACAGGGGCGGCGCGATCCCCACGGTGTACGACGCCCCTTGGCCCGGCTTCTCGCCCGACCTGACGAGCACGGCCGTGGTGACGGCCACCCAGTCGCGAGGTACCGTGCTGATCTTCGAGAAGATGTTCGAGAGCAGGCTGTTCTTCGTCGACAAGCTCGTGGCGATGGGAGCCTCGATCATTCTCTGCGACCCTCACCGGGTTGTCGTCGAAGGGCCATCCAGGCTCAGGGGAACCGATGTCTCGAGCCCGGATATAAGGGCCGGCATGGCGCTCCTCACGGCGGCGCTCTGCGCCGAGGGGCGCAGCCTGATAAGGAATGTGCACCAGATCGAAAGGGGATACGAGAACCTGGTCGAGAGGCTGCGGGCGCTCGGCGCGTCCATAGAGGCCGGGCCTCCGGCTTGACGGGGGACATCATGTGCAGGACAGCTCGCTTCGCTATTCCGGCCGTTGCGGCCTTGATGACCCTCGCCGCGGTCTCCTGCGGGAACAATCCCGAGGGCCCCGATGCATGGCCCGACGGGGCGGAATTCATGATCGGCTCGCCCGATCCCTGCTCCGACACCGCTCTGGCCTTCAGCCCGGGAGGGGAGATACTGCTCTTCTGCAGCGACTACTCTGGCAACCCGGGCATCTACGGCTTCGAGGTAGGGAGCGGCGACGACCCGTCCCTGCGGACATTCATGAGCCAGGACGAGTCGAACGGGCCCAACGGCTGCTGGTGCGACACCGTGGGCGCATCGGGCACCGGGATGATCGTCTTCACGGCCCGCTGCGAGGAGGGCTTCAGCTCGATCCTCTGGATGCCTGGAAACGAGTATGCGGTCCATACCCTGGTGAACGACAGTCTCCCGCACCTCCACCCGTCGTGGTCGCCCGATGCCGACAGCCTGGTCTGGTCCACCCTGCAGGACGGGAGCTGGGGGATCTGGACCTCGGCCTTCGACAGCATCGCGCCCATGCCCCTCTATGCACCTGCGGGCGTCGACTGTCTCAGGCCCTCCTACTCTCCCGACGGCGACTGGATCATCTTCGAGAGGACAGTCGCGGGAGACTGCGACATATGGGCGATGCGCCCCGACGGCTCGGAACCACATGAGCTGGTCGGCGGTTCCGGCGACGATCGCCATCCCTGCTGGGGGCACGGCGACGGCCGGTTCGCATTCTCTTCGGACAGGACCGGGAACCATGAGATCTGGATCGGCCGGATCGGTTCGAGCGATCTGGTCCAGGTCACCTTCGACCAGGCCGACGACATCTACCCGGCATGGAACCCCTCGGGAGACTGGATCGCGTTCAGTTCCGACCGCCAGTACCCCGGCGAGAGCTACGACATCTACTGGATAGACGCTCCCGTCTCCGACTGATCCCCTCCCCGGGAGGACCCCGGATCCCGCAATCCACGCTGCGGACACCGGCAGAACTCCGGCTTCATGGTCTCGCCTTGCGCCACGCCCGTCAGGTATCGCGCCCTTGTGACGATCACGGACGCGCCATGGCCGGCTCATGCTGCTGGCCTTAGCTCAGCGCAACGGCTTACCGGGAATAGCATCCCCGATCCATGACGGGATCGGTGCCCGACCGTGCCGGCAGCCCGGCCGGGAGGCCGGTACCGGCACATGGATCCGCAACTGCATCGCCGGGGTCCGCGGGATCGGGAGACGGGACGGGGAGGGGAGGGGCATGAGCAGGGGCCCCGCTCGCGCGGGGCCCCTGCCATCACGTCAGCCGGCTACTCGGAGTAGGCCAGCATCGCCTCTATCTCGCTCAGGAGATTCGGCAGGAAGAAGGGTGCGTTGGGATTGAGATCCAGGGCGTATCCCACCGTCCTGCAGCAGTTGAGCGCGTACCTGTAGCACTGCTCCGATACAGCCATCGAGGCGGCCGTTCCCATGATGTTCACGGGATTGATCTCCTCGAGGTCGGCATGCGACGTGCCCAGGCCGAAGGAGTAGTCCGGGCTGCCCTCGAAAAGCGCCCGGGCTGCGGAGCATCCCAGGAGCCTGTCGCCGTTGGCGTCGCGGATCTCCTGCAGGAGGGCCCAGCCAGCCAGGGCGTCGTAGGAGGTCTGCGTCAGCGTGCCGGGCTGGTAGGTCTCGTAGTCGAAGGACAGGTGGTCGTCAGCACCGATCCAGATGTGCAGGGAGTCGCCGGATACGGTGATGAAGGTATGCGGCGCGGTCAGGTAGACGTACCCGCCCGCCACGCTGTCCACCGTGCTGTAGTCGAACGCGGTGTTGTTGAAGGCGTTCAGCATGCAGATCGTGTTCTCCGGAGCATCGAACCTGTACGTAAAGTCCATGTCGCCATAGATGCCGAACAGCCAGAACCCCAGCCTCTCCTTGGTGACCTTCGTGGTGTCGCCGGGCTCGGGCCAGTCGGGAAGGGTGTCGCCCAGGGAGGTTATCACGAACATCACGGAGTCCGGCAGCACGGGATTCACGCACTCGAAGACGGTCCAGGCGGTGTCCTGAACCAGTTCCCCGCTGTGGGCGAGGAGCGGCTGGTTCCCCTGGTCGAGCTGCAGAGCCATGTGGAAGTAGTTGTCGGCCATGACCCAGTAGTCGGACAGGTGGATGGATGTCCATCCCGCGCCGAGATACGCTTCGGGATAGGTCACGTCGGCGTCGATGGCATCCTGGAAGCTCTCCATCGCGTTCGTGAAGTCGCCTGCCGCATAGTATTCCCAGCCCTGGTCGCAGAGGCCTGGGACGCCAGGCGGTTCCGGAAGTGTCGGGCTCTCGGGGTTGCACCCTGCGAACAGAACAGCGCCGCAGAGGACCGGGAGAAACAGCGTCTTGACGGTATTCATGCTCTTCCTCCTTTCCTACTCGGCGATGAGGAGCATCTTCTGGACGGCGTCGTGCCCATTGGCCTCGAGCCGGCAGAAATAAACTCCGACACCGACTTTGTCGCCGGAATCGTCTCTCCCGTCCCACACCAGCGAATGCACGGACGCTGCCATGTCTTCGTCTGCTATGGTCCGGACGAGTCTTCCGGTCATGTCATAGACCCTCAGGGAGGCCCTTCCCGCGCTCGGGAGACTGAAGCTGATCATGGTCTCGGAGCTGAAGGGGTTGGGGGCGTTCCCGGAGAGGACGAATGTCGAGGGTATCTCGGGGGATGCCACGCCCGGCGCATCGCCGTAGGCATAGATGCCTCCGTCGCTGACGCACGCGTACATCCTGCCGCTCTGCCAGTAGCTGTCCAGTCTCGTCCAGGAACCGTCATTCCAGCGGTAGACAGCACCTTCGCGCGTGTCCGCCGGGAAGGAGATGGTCCCGGCAGAGATGTCGGACAGGCTGACGGGGCCCTCGAAGATGCCCGTCATCGCGGGTTCGACGCTCTCCACGGAGACCGAGCCCTGGCCGGTGAGGCCGAGCATGTCGGTCTGGAACAGGACGACGTACTGCTCGGGGGAGGCGGCACCGGCGGCCACCTCGAACGAGGCGTTCGACAGGCCGAGACTCAGGCCGTTGGCGCCGATGGTGCCTGCGGCGAGCTCACGGACGACCGTGGCCTCGTGACCCGATGAGTCGTACCCTGTGACGGCGGCCTCGAAGTTGCCCTCGTCCCACAGGCTGGTGACGCTGGTCCAGAGGGGCTCGGCCAGCGACGTCATCAGCGGCGTGACGACGGAGTCCGGCACCCCGAGGTTGTCCAGGTGGGAGATCGAGAAGATCGGCCCCACCCAGTCGAAGCCCTCGGCCGCATTGGACTCGGGGTCTGCGAGCAGGGAGAAGAAGTGTATCATGTCGGGATCTGCCAGGTTCTGGAACGGCGAGAGGAGAGCATTGGCACCGATCGGATCCTGGCTCAGGTTCCAGCTCAGCAACTCGCTGGTGCCCTTGGGGTTCACGGTTGCGAGCACCAGGAAGTTCGTGCCCCCGCCCGTCAGGCTGAAGTTGCCGTTGTACAGGTCGTTCAGGGGGATGTACTGGATGGCTGCAACCGCGTCATCGGCGGCGTTCATGCTGACCAGCGCGGCGCTCCAGGTGGCGTCGGCGAGGGAGCCGGCACCTATTCCGGGGTTGTACTCGCCATTGATGAACACCTGCGGATATGACTCGTATCCGGGGTTGAACACGATGTACTGGGTCGACCAGCAGTAGGACTCGAGCCACTGCATGTCGTTGGACGTATCGTTGCGTTCCGTGTCCGTGGTCGTCAGCGGGAAGGGGTAGCCGCCGATCTCGGTGTTGCAGGCGAAGTTGTTCGTGGCGTGGCTGAAGGTGTAGTCCTCGCTCACCAGGAAGTCGTAGTAGTAGATGCCTCCGCCTATCTCCGTCTCGAACTCGGCTATGAGGTTCGTGATGAGCCAGTCGGTGTACAGGGGTATGACATTGGTCTCAATCGCGACGCTGTCCGGGACCGAGGGATCCACCGCCCTGGCGATCGCCAGCATGCCGGTGGTGTCCGACTGCATCAGCTCGGGGATGATCTCCTCACCGACCCTCTGCCTGAGGTACATCAGCCAGAGGAACTCCTGCCCCAGGTTATTGGCGTAGTCGAACTTGACGGTGTTGGAGTCCCAGCCGTCGAGCCTGCGGATGGGATCCTTCTCGAACTCGGTCATGTGGAGCCTGAGACCGAGGTTGCCCGTGGTGGTCGTGAGCAGGCCGAAGCAGTTGTACATGCCGACCTGGCCCAGGCCACGGACCAGGAAGTAGTCGGTGGCGGGGTTGATCGACTGCCTGGCCAGCATGGCCAGGCCGTTGGCCATGTTGAACTGCCTGAGCTGCCTGGCGAGGTTGAGGGCGCCTGCATTCTGGTAGTAGGCATGCAGGTTGAAGTAGACGATGTCGTGGTTGTTCATGGTGCTGTCGGCAAGGTCGCTGGGATCGACGTAGGTCAGGACCGTGCGGTTGGGGTTGTTGCTGTCCTGCGTCTTGTCAGGGATCGTGGCGTAGACCATGTAGATCCTGGGATCCCCGTCGGTGTCTACGGGAGCGGCCATCGTCGAGGAGATGGTGGAGTAGACGTCGAACTCGCCGCCTTCGAAGTTGGCCACCAGGCTGTCGATATCCTCCTGGTTGATCCAGTTGTCCCACATCAGCAGGCCTTCGGTGGCGTCGTAGTCGATGGAGCAGGTGTCCTGGACCAGCCAGTAGGCATGCTCGGAAACGGCGACGCAGGTGAACTGGTGCAGTTCCACGGGATCGGGGAATTCCTTGAGATCGGGGACGTAAAGGTCCATCGTCTCCCCGACGTCGAGGGCGTTCGCCACGCCAATCCCGAGGTTCGGCAACAGGAACACCGCAATGGTCGACAGAAGGCCAGCCAGGCGGGATCCCGTCATCGCTCTCATACTCAACCTCCTCCTGACGAGCGGCATTGTGGCGCCGCTGTCGGAATGCGACCTGCCGGCGCCGGAGGGGCCGCCGGACCTGATCAGATACGCGTCAGTATTCAAATTCGTCATCCGTCGTATCCGCTCCCACGGGGTTCAGCATGGAACGCCAGTTGGAGTACGATACCTCTCCGGGAACCGTCGAGTAGACCTGTTCGTAGTTGCCCGACCCGTCCCTGTCCACGAAGACGAATGTCTCCGTCCCCTGTCCGAAGTAGGACCAGGTTTCGTAGGGGAGGATGTCCACCTGGATCGGGGCTCTCTCGACCTCGTCGGGACGCCCGAACAGGATGAAGACCCTTCCCCTGTCGGTCTGCCAGCCTTCCCGGAAGATGGTGGCATAGACCTCGGACTCGTCGCAACGTGCCTCGAAGTCCTCCCTCTCCCCCGCTGGCAGTGCGGCCCAGTACTGGAGATAGAACCGATCCCTGGCCTCGTCGCCGGTCAGCCCTTCCAGCACTGTCCGTTCGCTTCCCGAGAGGATGAGAGAGAACTGGGACATGTAGCCGGATGGGTCCGACCCGTCCGCCCCCGCCTGCGGCGGGGGTTCCGTCTCACCGGAGGTCCTGGCGATCATCACCGGCTTGCTCTCTGTGATAGTGTCGCCGCCTGCGATGACAGCCGTCTCTATGAAGTGGAGCCCGGAACTCCGCGCCGCGCCGAGGTCTATGCTGTCGAGGAACCCCACCGCGCCGGCTCCTTCCGGGATCTCCAGGGCATCCCACGGTCTTGCGAAGAGGTATGCTCCTCCTGCGTCGGTCAGCCTGCTCTGTCTGGAGATGACCGTCCCGGCGGCACCGTACACCTCGAAATAGATGTATGCGGTGCCCTCGCCCGGCAGGTCGAACCTGCCGTCAGCGGCCGGGAAGACGACCCATTCGCCCTTCCTGAGAGGGTTCTGGGAATCCTCCAGGCTGGGCATCACGGCGTTCGCGATCTCCAGCTCGCTGATCCGGGAACCCGGTGCGGCATCGACCGTCCTGGATGCGGTTCCTCTCCGTCCGTTGCCCAGATCCGAGATCGTGACCGAGATGTCCGTGCTTCCAGGAGGCACTGCCATGACGGTCGCATTGACGACCGACCTGTCCTCGCTCCACTCGACCTCGGAGATCCACTGCTGGACCTCGAGGGTGTCACCCTCCGGGGATGTGAGCACCGCATCGGTCTGGAACGTAGCGAGGTCTCCGTCCGTTCTGGCGAGCTGCCCGACCGGGATGCTGACGTACAGTTCCAGCATCGGCGATCCGGATCCCGACTGGAGGAACACGGCCGTGTCGATGCTGAACTCGATGCCGCCGTCGGATACGGTGGCGAGTCCGGAGGCCGAGTGGACGGAGCCCGCGTTCAGCAGGCAGAGGGCCGCGAGCATTTCAGATCCTCTCATAGACCCTCCGTATGTCCGCCCATGACGTGACCAGGTCGTAGCTGCCGCAGCCGTAGTTGTCCACGAAGAGGACGGTGATGGCAGGCGTGAAGTAGCTCCAGACCTGGTAGGGTATCTTGTCGGTCTCGAAAGGCATGTCCTGTATGATGTCCGGCTCCCCCAGGAGCGCCCAGACCCTTCCCATGTCGGTCTCGATGCCGGGGGTCCCCTGGGTGGAGAACCTGTCCATGATGACGTCGAGCCGCTCCAGATAGGACTCCAGATACTCGTTCGCGTTGGTCATGGGCGTCGGGTCCATCTGCTTCCAGAACTCGGACATCACTGCACGCCTGCCGGTCTCGGACTCCGCTGTCTCGAGGTCGTAGAGCAGATCGCCGTCCGCTATCGGTCTGACGAAGTCGGCGGTCTTCTGGGCGTTTCCACCCCAGACATCCCAGACCTCCTCGACCTCGATGCGGGAGGCGGAGGAGACGAGGACATCGGATCCGAGCACGGCGGCGAGCATCAGGTCGTACGAACCCGATGGCACGGAACCGAGCGGGATCGTTCCGGTGAAACGGCCCTGGGACGAACCCTCGAGCCAGCCTTCGAGCATGGTGTCTCCACGGCCGTCGGCTATGAGGAAGCCTGCGCGCAGGGAGTCGGGATAAGGCTCCCCTTCGGGGGGGTACACCTGCCACGAGCAGGAGGCATCGCCGGCCAGACGTTCGGTTTCACCCAGGATCGTTATGCCGGAGGAGGACCACCCCTCTCCGGTGCGGGCCGGGACCTCTATGCGCAACGAGCGGTCCTCGGTCCTCCCGGACTCGAGATCGCGCACGGTGAGTTCGAGATCGTAGCTGCCGGCCCTGACGCCCCCGATGTGGAGCACCTGCTGCATGGGCAGCCCGGATTCCTCGACGGTTCCTGCGGTACGGGCGAAGCTTCCATCCGAGAGTGACGCGATCATCTCGAAAGAAGCCCTACCCGAGCCCTCCTCCATGACGAAGACCAGGTCGCCGTCCTCTATCAGGACGCTCACGTCGACGGATCCCGTCGTGGAGGCGGTCGCAGGAGCGATCGACCATCCGAGTTGGAGCCCTGTCAGTGCTCCGAGGATCATGTGGGCGTAAAACAACCCCGTTCTGCCTTTCCACCGGCCGTCCGAGGGGGGGAGCCCACGCTCCCCCCCGCGGCGGTTCCTAGAACTCGAACCCCAGGCTGGCCCTGTGGACCATCTCCAGCCTGTTGAAATCGGCATACGCGTAGTCGAGGGCGATCGTCCTGCCGCCTACGGGGATCCGGAAACCGGCACCCGCGGTCAGGCCTTCCTCGTCCGTGTTGACGCGATAGCCGCCGCGGAGGGCGACCATGCCGTTGTACCAGTACTCTCCTCCGATGTTCACCTGCTCGTCGTTGTCGTTGGGATGGACCCCGTCGACAGCGATGGTCAGCATGTGCGGGCCCTGGTCGATGACGTCCATGGCCATGCCCAGCTTGAAGGTCATGGGCAGGGAGTAGGGGAGGAAAGCCTTCAGAGAGTCGGGTCCGCTGTAGTAGTCGTCGAACTCACCATCAGGGGTCAGTTCGCCGCCGAAGTGCTGGATCGACATGCCGATCCTCAGGGTGCGGAAGCCCGTGTTGTACAGCGTTCCTAGGTCGACGGCGAGACCGGATGCCGAGATGTCGTCCCACCCTTCCCTGACGTACTTGAACGTGACGCCGGTGCTGAATCGGTCGGTCAGCATCCTGGAGTAGGTCAGCCCCACGACCATGTCGCTGCACGTGAACGTCTCGCCCGTTCCCTCGGGTTCCTCGATGGTGGTGACATCCATGTCACCCGAGCTCAGGAGCCCGAACTGCAGGGCGAAGGTGCCGATGGCGGGGAACTCCCGCGTTACGACACCGGCCTCGTAGGTGACGTCCTCGAACCACTCGGTGTGCGTGAGCTGGACCTGGGTTCCGGGGACGAGCACGAGGCAGGCCGGGTTCCACCAGGCCGCGCTCGCGTCATCCGCCGTCGCCACGAAGGCGCCGCCCATGGCGGCTCCCCTCGTGCCGAGCCCGATCTTCAGGAACTGAGCCCCGGCCGTTCCGACCTTGGCGAAACTCGCGTCGGCCACTGCGGGGAAGAGCAGGAGGACGGCAGCCGCTGCGATCAGGAGTCTTCCTGTAAGTTTCATTGGCCCCTCCTCCCTACTTTATGATGGCGAACTTGCCGATTACGGAATCGTCCTCGTTCTCCACCCTGTAGAAGTAGAGCCCGGAAACGACTTCCTGGTTGTTGCGGCTGACGAGATCCCAGAACTCCGTACCCTCTTCCCCGGCCCATCCGCGGTGCTCGAGGGTTATCACGTGGTCGCCCGCGAGGGTGTAGATGTAGATGTCGCACATCGCGGGGAGGTTTATGAAGGCGATCTTGTCGAAGTAGGTCTGCTCCCAGGCCGCGGATCCGCGGTAGGGGTTGGGGACGACCGCCACTTCCTCGGTCCAGTTTGCGTCGGCGTCCCAGGTCGGTACGACAGAGATGGGCGTGCCCTCGAGAGTCTGCTTGTAGTTCGACTTGGTGCTCTCGATGCCGGTCTCGGCGTCGTACGAGCAGACGACGTAGTAATACGGGAAGCCGTTGGTCACTTCGCCGTCGTCGTAGGAATGGGTGCCGGTGCCGGGGATGTCGGCTATGAGCTCCCATCCCGACGGCTCGAAGGTCGCCCTGTAGATCCTGTAGCCGCCGAACGGATCATAGGCCTCGGCGTTGTCGCCCCACTCGAGATGGACGTTGTGATCCTGCGCCTCGTAGAAGAGGATCGGGGTCGGCGGCAGGCTCGGGACGCCCCATCCGCCGTCGCGGTAGTAGGCGTCGAGCAAGGCATCGGCCGAGACGCGCAATCCGTCGAGGCCTCTCGCCACGAGCCATCCCCCGACGACGAACAGGCTGTCACCGTCGGCGAGGGTCACGGGACCGGCCGAGAGGAGGAACCTGTAGTCGAACTGAGGATAACCCATAGCGATGGGCAGGTTGTGGACGATGGGCCATGGGCCCGGATTCTCGGGGACGTACGCTTCGGGAGCGTTCGGATTGCCCACCCAGTCTGCGAGGTATGCCGGTCCGCTGACCTGACCGCTCGCATCCGGGTTCTGCCCCCACATGTAGTCATAGATCTCTATGTCGGAACCGGGGTCCGTCTCGATGTTCCACCAGGAGTGGGAGATCGGGATCGGGACGCCGTAGATGTCTATGGGGCGCTCTATCGTGCCGTTGGCCTTCTTGACCCAGAAGTCGAGCAGGCGCCAGCCGATGAAGCCATTGCAGCAGGGGTCGAGAACCGGTTCCCCGGTGTCGTCGTCGCCCGATGCCGGGTTGTCGCCGTCCCAGATGTAGCTCGTGTTCCGGGGGACCACGAGATAGGTCGTGTCGCCGACGACATGGTTCCAGTGGTTCTCGGGCATGCCGCTGTCGAAGAGGAAGAGCCCGGTGTTGGGCTCGGCTGTGTAGATCGTGTCGGAGCCCACAACCTTGGCGAGGATGGTGAAGTGGTCGCTGACGCCGTTGCCGTCTACGTCGGCATCGACTATGCCGTCGCCGCCCAGGTAGTTGTAGTAGTAGTAGACGTTGTCGATCTCCTCGGCGAAGCCCACTGCGTTCTGCTGGTAGGTGAACGCGTCGGCGGTGGAGGCGGTGGTGCCGTTGTCGAACTGGTAGTCGAACGTGGCGTTGGGGTCGTTGCACCAGATCTCGTGGCCGTCGTAGTAGACGAGGTCGTCCTCATTGCACGCGCTCGCGTCGGCTGTGGCCACGTCTGCGTCGGCCCGGATCGCCATCAGGAACCCCTCGAGAGGCACGCCGGGGTTGCCCTGGGCGCTCTGGTGGGTGATCACGAAGTAGTTGGCCATGAACTCGTTGTACCCCGGGGTGCCCCAGGTGTAGTTCTCGTCCCACACCATCATGCCGTACGGGTCGGTGTTCCTGGAGGGGTTCCAGTCGTCGTAGCCGTACTGGGTCTGCTCGAGGGCGGTAGGCCCCGGCACGAGCTTCTCGGCAGGGAATCCATCGCTGGCCCACAGTTCGTACGACTGGGCGCTCTGGGCGCAGCTCGCCCACTTGGCGGTGGAGTCGCCCCAGATCGTCACGGGCCCGTAGCAGCAGGACCAGAGGTCCCCTGCCCACAGGTAGCTGTTGCCGGTACCGCCCGGCCACTCCATGGACGGGAAGTTGCCCTGGTAGTCTCCGAAGAGACCGAGGTTCATTACCGCGCTCCAGGTCATGTTCAGGTTGTGCAGAAGCCTGGAGACCGGTGGACGGGCATCCGTGTCGTCCATCGGTATCGGATTGATGCGCAAGCTCCTAGCCAAGGCAGGCGTGGCGAGGACCACGAGAGCCACGAGAAGCAGGATGGACCCGCGCACTCGGCTATAGTTCCTCATACCCTCCTTCACCTCCAGTTCATCGACGTCAGTCCGGCGATGGTGCCGGGAAATCCCGGACGGCGACCGGACGCGCAGTTGGACACACTATTCATCCTAATCCTAGGTCGTCAGGGTGAACCTGTAGGTGAGCGTGGTCCACACACCTACGGGTATCCCGTTGTTCGATGCCGGTACCCAGCGGGTGCGGGGCGCCGCGGAGAGCGCCGCCTGGTCGAGGGATTCGACCCCGCTCGAGTTGTAGAGCTGCACGTCGCCCACGGTGCCGTCCGTTTTCACGTAGACCCAGAGCACGACGTTGCCTTCCACGCCGGCCATCCTGGCCATCTCGGGGTACTCGGGCGCAGGCTGGAACGTGCAGGACGGGAACACCTCCGCGGGCATGAACCTTGGAGGGCCCATCTCTCCGCCGTCGCCGGGGCCCACGTCCTCTATGGTCTGCGACACCGTCGTGACGCTGGAGAGGCCTATCGTATCAGTGCTGAGGGAGATGGTGACATCGGTCTGGAGCTCCTGGATCATCTGCTCCGCGGCCTGCTGCATCTCCTCCTGCTGCTGCTCGACCTCCTCCTGCTGTTCCTCGACCTGGTCCTCGAAGGCGATGTCGGCCTCGACCGCCTCCATCTCGGTATCGGACGTGCGGGTGTTGATGCGCCCCATCTCGCTCCTCGGGATGACCTCGAGGAGCAGGATCATGCTCGCGATGGCGCCCGCTATCGCCCAGTCGTACAGGAGGGCCGAGCGCTCCTGGAACTCGCTGTTCGCATGGGTGCTCATGCTCCACCCCCCTCAGTAGTATTGCTCGTCAGCGTTGAACATCACGCTGTAGAGCTCTTCGTAGCGCAGGGCGTTGAACAGTTCGACCATGTCCCCCATGGGTACCCTCTGGTCGACGTTGAACACTATCACGTCCACGGACTTGTTCTGCTCGCGCCAGAGGCGCTCGCTGAGCGTCCGCAGCTGCTGGGGAACGTCGCTCACGGGCATGTCGAAGTCGCCGATGCGGGCCACGATCTCGCTCGTCGGGTCGCCCGGCGTGAGCTGCTTGATCCACACCTTGATCGAGAGCGACTGCTTGCCGATCTCCGTCATGACCTCGGGATGGGCCTGGGGGAACCTTATGCTCATCCCGCCCTCCTCCTTGAAGAGGGTCGTGCTCATGAAGAAGATGATGAGGATGAAGACGAGGTCCGCCGAGGATCCGGTGTAGACCTTCGCCGCAGCTCTGATCCTACGCTGTATCAGCATCAGGCCCCACCCCCCGTCCTCTCCTGGATCGTTATGCCGGTACGGCTCACGCCGTTGCGCCTGAGCATGTCCAGCGCCTGGACCATGCCGTTGTAGTCGCAGTCGGGGAAGAACTTGAGGATGACCACGAGCTCGCTCTCCCGCACGACCGTCGCTATCTCGCCCTGCACGGCGTCGGCCAGGACGAGGGTGTCGCCGAAGGCGACCTGCCCGAACAGGGGATCGTCGTCGACGGCGATCTCTCCCCCGAGCAGTGTGCGCATCAGGCCGGGCTTCACCTGCGGGACCAGGTTCTCGCCCTCGATGACCCTCTCCAGGCTGGAGTAGGTGTTCTCGGGCAGGTCCATCGCTACTAGAGCATTCGTGAGGAGCCTCGAACGGGTGGCCGAGAGCTCTTCGACCCTGTCGCTCGCCAGGGACCGTATCCCGGAAACCAGCGAGTCGGATTCGAGGCTCACGTCCTCACCCGCCCTGGCCCTCTGGAGCGGACCCCCCGGAGGAGCCTGGTCGATGAGCGCGACATACTCGTTCAGACCCCACTGCTTGACCGTCATCATGAGGCGGTTGGCCTCGTCGATGATGACTTCCTGCGTCTGCTCGTCGGGTTTCTTGGGCAGTCTGTAGGAGATGCCCTTCTGGACCTCGAACGTCGTCGTGACGAGGAAGAAGATCAGCAGCAGGAACCCGATGTCGGCCATCGAAGCTTCCGGGATGTCCGCGCTTGCTGTCGGTTTCTTGAGGAGTCGCATCCGATCCCCTTCTAGAGCTTCTTGAGCAGTTCCATGTCGGAGAGTGTGTCGATCAGGAAGCTGCTCGCCTCCTCCATGTCGATCACGTACCTGCCGATGATCGAGAGATACCAGTTGTAGGCGAGCTGCACGGGGATGGCGATGATGAGGCCGGCAGCGGTGGTGATGAGGGCCTCCTGGATACCGCTAGCGACCAGGCTTGCCTCGACGTTCTTCGCCGCGGCGATGGCGCCGAAGGCGTTGATCATGCCCGAGACCGTGCCGAGGAAGCCGAGCATCGGGGCCACGACGACCACGGAGGCCATGACGATGAGGCCCTTCTCGAGGAAGGACATCTCGACCTGGGCCGCCGTCTCGATACCCTTCTCCACTGCCTCGAGGCCCTTGTCACGCCTGATGAGGCCGGCGCGGAGGATGGAGGCGACGGGGCCGCGGGTGCGGTCGCAGAGGTCTTCGGCGCCCTTGTGGTCGCCCTTGCGGATGTACCCGCCTAGCTGGTCGAGGAACGTGCCCTGGTTGATCTTGCACTTGCGCAGGACGATGTACCGCTCGATGCCGATCGCCACGCCGATGATGGCGCTGAGGAGCAGCGGCCACATGAAGATGCCGCCTGCGATGAACAGGTCCTTCAGATCCATGGCGGCGTTCTGGGGCCTCTCGATGTCCTCGCCGGCGGGGGCTGCGGCGGAGTCTGCGGGCGTGGTCACCGGTTGCGTGACGGGCTCCGTGATCTGGGTTGTCGTGTCGACGGGAGCCGGAGCTGTCGAATCAGCGGGTGCCTGCGCCCAGGAAGCAGCAGCCAGCATGAGGACTGCCAAGAGAATGTTACGCATGAGGAACAACTCCTTGTGACTCGGTGGGGGGCGGCCCCGTGCGGAGCCGCCCCTGTGGTTTCCCTATGCCAGTCCTACCACTCCAGCCCGAACCCGAACCGGATCATCCTGGGACGGGAGTAGAAGTACGGAGTATGGACGGAACCCGACGGGTCGTGATCGGGTCTGCCGTCTCCGTCGAGGTCGGAGTCGTAGTAGGCGATGTCGTATGCACCCGTGATGTTCCTGCGGTCGAAGACGTTCCTGATCCAGCAGTAGACATCCATGGTGAGAGGGCCCGCCCAGATCGTGCGGTTGACCCTCAGGTCGGTGTCCATCGTCCAGGGGAACCTGCGGCCGTTGATCTCGGGGGATGCGGTGCCCTGGCTGTCCTGGGTGTACGGGAAGCCCGAACCGTAGCTGAACGTCAGCGTGACGCCGAAGCCTTCGAGGATCGGGTAGTTGCCGATCCTGGGGCCCTCGCCCTGGGGGATGCGGAAGTCGAAGTCGGCGTTCACGGAATGCCTCTGGTCCCAGTTCAGGAAGGCCTCGCGCTTGGGGATGACCCAGCCGGCCCAGAGGTACGTGTAGTTCTGGGTGGCGCCGGAGGACTTGCCCTTGGCCACCTGGTAGGTGTAGTTGGCGCTGGCGGAGAAGAAGCCCGAGGGGCGCCTCATGATGCTGAACTCGGCTCCGCGGACGTTGCCGTAGTCGCCGTTGATGTAGCGGTCGTAGGCGTCGACCATGGTGAAGTAGTTCTTCTCGGTGTCGACGAGACCCGTGATGTCCTTGTAGAAGCCCGTGACATCCATGAGGGTGTAGTCGTCGAACTGGTGCTTCACGCCGACCTCGTAGGAAACGGTCTGCTCAGGCTCAAGGTCGGGGTTGCCGACCAGCGGGAAGGAGCCCGAAAGGTCGTAGTCGGATCCGCTGTAGAGGTTGTCTAGCATCGGCATCTGGAAGTAGTGCCCGTACGTGAAGTGCAGCACGTCCTGCTCGGTGATGGGGTGGGAGAAGCCGACGCGCGGGCTCAGGTGGTACTTGATGGGCACTTCGATGGGGTTGACTATGTGGTCTGGATCACCGGGAGAGGTGCCCGGGATGACCGGGTTCGACGGATCGGCCGGGTACTCGTCGAAGTTGGGGTCGAAGTAGTCGAAGCGCAGACCGGCGTTAACGATCATCCCGCGGTACTCCATCTTGTCCTGGAGGTAGACCGCGCCCGAGTTCGGGAATGCGTGATAGTTGCTGACGTAGATGTTGCCGCCGGAGGCCGTGTCGATGGTGAAGTCGTAGAGATCGTAGTAGCGGCCCTCGATGCCGGCCTTCAGCTGGTGCTGCTGGTTGATCTGGCTCGTCACGTCGAAGCGGGCGGAGGCGACGTTGCTGTAGGTGTCGCTCCAGGAGTACCTGCTGCGCCCGGAACGGTAGAAGCCGTCGGCGTCCTGGGTCCTGCTGGGGGTTTCCGCCAGCCACTGGTCGAGGGTGAAGTCCTCGCCGTACCATCCGCCTTCCTCGTCGCGGATCTTGTAGTCGAAGTTCGTGGAGTACTGGTTGACCTTGAACTCCATGAACGTGGCGTCGCTCAGGGTCTGGGTGAGGCCTATGCCGTAGCTGTAGTTGAGCCAGAACCTGGTCGGGCAGGAGTAGAGGGCGTTCCCGGCTTCGACGGTGTCACCCTCGGAGATGTAGGGGGTCTCGAGGCGGCTCCACAGCCAGTAGTCGCCCGTGTTCCAGCCGCCGGTCCTGTCCAGCAGGTAGCCGGTCAGGTTGATCTTGGTGCGGGAGTTGGGACGGATCGTAAGCTTGGCGTTGCCGGAGTACTGGGTCCTCCAGTCGCCGAACTGGTAGCCGTAGCGGCCGTCCTCGCCGCCGCCGATCTCCTGGAACTCGCCGGAGAGGAAGAGCCTGGTGTCTCCGGGTACGTTTATGCCCATGGCGGGCAGCAGGAAGCTGGTGAAGGGCTCGGGCCCGCCGATGGCGGCCTCTGCGTTGATCAGGCTCTCGGAGAACGGGCCCGCTCCGGCGCGCCTGGACTGCCACACCCTGCCGTCCTCGAAGCCGAGCGCCTGCCAGTCGTTCCCGTTGACTTCGATCTCGCCCGTGTAGGTGTTGCCGCCTTCACGGGTGATGATCTGGATGACGCCCGACTGGGCGTTGCCGTACTCGGCGCCGAAGCCGCCGGTCATCATCGAGGTTTCGGAGATGGCGGACATCGGGATGTCGGAGTTGAAGACGTTGTTGACCGGGTCGATCTGGGAGATGCCGTCGACGAGGTAGGCGACCTCGCCGGAACGTCCGCCGCGCATGTGGAGGCCGCCGCGGTCGGTCGCCCCCGCCTGGCGGTTGACGACGTCCTGGATGCCGGCCACCGGCATGGTCTTGATCTCGTCGCGGCCGACGACGTGGATCGAGGTCGTCACGTCGCGGAGGATGAGACCGCGCTGGTCGGTGACCTGGATGACCGTGCTGCCGACCGTGGTGGTGTTGAGGGTGAAGTCCATCCTCGTGGTGAGGTCGGCGCTGACCTGGATCCCGTTGACCGTGGAGCCGGCCATGCCCACCATGTTGGCGGCGAGGTTGTAGGTTCCAGGTTCGAGGTTGATGATGAAGTACTCACCGTTCGCGTCGGTCATGGCCCCGAAGGACGTGCCGACGATCATGACGGTGGCTCCGATGAGGGGATTGCCGGAATTGTCCGTGACCCTTCCAGCGATCTTGCCGGTGGTACCTGCGCCGGCAACAAGCGCGAGGCACAGGACCAGAGCGGCAGTGATAGCCGTAGCCCTTCCTAGCACCTTGTACGCTCCTTTCCTCTGATGGGAGACGTTACCCTTACTGCCTTCGATTTCCGCATCCGACGCTCCCTTCACCCCCTGAGACGGACCGTCGGAACCACAACCGTACACCTTTGCCGAGCAACCATTAACGGCCCCGCCCGGAGGACGGACTCCGCCTGTATTTTCCTCTCTGGATGCGAGAATACCCGTGGTCCCGATGCGTGTCAAGCATTCCCGCCGGCACTCTCAGCTCCCTGCGCCGAACATCGCCGGGATGGTCGGGAGCCAGTCGAAGAGCAGGAACTGGGCCTGCCCGATGAGCAGGCTGATCCTGGCCATCACCGTGTATCCGAAGCTCGCGCCGAAGGCCACCATCAGGATGGTGACGCCGATGTTGGCAGCCCCGCCCGTGACCCCTCTGTGCGCCTTGGAGAAGAAGAAGTAGACCAGCCCGCAGATCACGCCGGCCACCAGTATGAGGTTGTCGAGGAAGCCGGCCGTGCCGACGCCAGAGAGGGATACGACCGTGCCCTCGACCTGGCTCAGGCAGTTGGTCTGGAGGGTGCTCACCAGGCCGAGACCGGCGCCCGTCCCGACGATCATGGCCAGGGCGAGCCTCGACAGGCCCGCGATCTTCGGGATCAACCTGGCCAGCATGAATAGGCCGAAGAATCCCGGCACTATCATGAACAGGTCCGGCGAGCCGTCGCTCGCGCCCGTGAGCTCGTTCCAGAAGTTGGGGATAAGGACGTTGTAGATCGTGTAGATCAGCCAGTAGCCCGCGCTCATCCCGACGAAGAGGTGTTCTGCGAACTTGTAGAACGGGTTGTCCCTGTAGAGGAAGCTGTAGAGCATGAGCGTGAGGATCGCGCCCAGCCAGATCCCGGTGATCTCCCAGTTCATCGGTTCGCCCCCTTCCTGCTCCTGCCGATGGTGAGGTAGGTGATGTTCCCGATGACGATGAAGGCCATGATGACGAGGTGGGCGATGGACTGGGCGGCCATGCCCGGGGTGGCGGTGCCTGGCGGCGGGCTTTCGACTCCCTCCCTGACTAGCGTCTCGTAGTCGGCTGCGCCCCTCAGCCCGCCCAGGAGGCCCACCATCTGCCCCGCGCCGAGGTAAGGGTAGAACTCGGGCGCGCTCACCGCGGTGCAGCCTCCGCCCACCGGGACCCCGAACCTGTCGCCGGCCATCATCACCCAGGCGTGGATCCCGGGATCGCCCGCCGACAGGCTGATGATGAGATCGACGTCCCTTATGCTCCTGACGCATCCCAGCATGGGGATGGAGTCGTACGGGACCCCATCGCGGTCCTGCGGGTAGACGGCCTGCACCGAGCTGCCCATGCGGAGTACCGACACGCCGGCGCCCACGGTGTACCCGAGGTTCACCCAGTCGACGTACTGCGTCCTGCCGAGGCTGTCGCCCACCGACGACAGGGCCTCCTGGCAGAGGCTCGCGCCCTGCGGCCACAGCGCCGTCGCGATGATCCTGTCGCCCCTGGTGAAGAGGTGCTGGGCGAGAGCCACGGCCATCGGCTGCAGCTCCGGCATCGTGGAGGGGTCGTAGTCGTAGCTGACCATCACGACGGATCCGGGAGGCAGGGAGTCGACGAAGTCGTAGAGGTCGCGGCTCGGCCCCGATCCGACGGGGATGGGGAAGTCGAGGCGGAGGACGAGCGGCACGAGGACCGAAAGTGCCATGAGGATGTAGATCACCCTCCTGTCGACCCTCTCGAATCTCTCCAGGAGCTTCCTCATTCGGCGCCTCCCAGGTAGCTGCGCTCGATGCCGAAGATCATCCTGAGCGACGTGGCCACCACTCCGAGCGCGGCGCCGATCATGACGGCCCTCTGCCCGGCCATGTTGGGCACCTGCATCAGCCACTCGGCGACCTCGGAGACCAGGTTGGGATGGGCGCCCTCCGCGGCCCCCGGGAACAGCCTCCAGATGAGGTCGCCTATCGGCACGCGGCCGAGCATCACGATGAAGGCCGAGAGCAGGAGGAGCGTGGCCCTCCAGTTGGAGGACCTGAAGGCGCGGAAGGCCGCCGATGCCACGAAGAAGGCCAGCAGGCTGAACATGGTGGCGCCCATGGGCACGACCATGTTCTGGAACATGTAGTCGAAGGGCCTGCCCTCCTCGACGCCCCATGCGAACCCGGCGGCGACCATCGCGAAGAACCCCGCGAGGACCACCGGGCTGTACTGCCAGTTCTTCGCCTTCTGCGCGATCTTCATGGCGTGCACCTGCACGAGGTTGACCACGCCGAGGAAGATCGACGCCGAGGCCACGATCATGTACCAGTCGGAAAGGCCCTCGCCCATCGTCGAGAAGGGCCTGTGCGGGATGAAGAACTGCAGGATCATCAGCATCCCGCAGAGGAAGGTCACGATCAGCGGAAGAAACAGCCTCACTTCACCCCTCCCTACTCGACGTGGGTTATGAATCTGAGGAAGTCGGCGATCTTCGCGCCCGGCTCCCACCAGTGCCCGGCGGTGGCCGCGGCGACCCCCGCTGCGATGATCAGCATTATCACGAGCTTTGCGGAATCCTGGCCCTTGAGGCTGCCCAGCAGCTTGGGCTCGCGGGACAGGTAGGCGCTGGCGGCGAAGAGCTCCTCGCCGATGAGGGTGTAGTCGCATGCCGCTATGAAGAACGGGAGCTGGCTGGGCATGGCGGTACCGGCGATCTGGATGGCGCCAACGCTCTTGCCGGTCTCGGCCAGGATGAGGCTCTCGGCGTAGAAGGTGCCGAGGAGGAAGATGGCCGCAGGCCTCTGCCTGACCATGATCCCGTCGACTCCTGCCGCGTAGCCGAACTGGTCGTCGGTGAGGTAGTTGATGTTGTCCCTTCGGAAGGCGTCGGGACGTCCCGCCTGCAGGTAGGCCTCCTTGACCACCTCCTGGGCCACGCTCATGACGACGCTGCGGGTGTTGGGCACTAGGAGGCCCGCGCCGTACTCGGCGGTCTTCGACGCCACCCTGCCCAGTATGACCATGCTGGCGATGGTCTGGATGTCGTCCATGTCCATGATGCCCGGGATGTAGAGGACCGGACGGCCCATCTCGGTCGCGCGCCCCACCGCGTCGTCGACGGCGGAGAGCCCCGCGATCTCGCGTATGAAGAGGGGCCTGCCCCTCCTGCCCCTGTCGATGTACCAGAAGATCACCCCTGCGAGCAGGATGAGTATCACGAGCATCCCGACGCGGCCGGAGTGGATCCACTGGGCCGAGGGGGTGGCGGATGCGGGTTCGCTGCGGCCGGCGGGCGCCCCGCCGGACCAGGCCTCGAGGGTGTACACGTACTCGGTGCCGTCATCGAGCCCCTCGTCGATGAAGAGGTCGGTGCCCGGGAGGATCCACCCGGCATCAGTCTCGACGCCGCCCGAGGCCCTGATGATCCTTATGGAGTCGGCAGGCGGGCTGTCCGCGCCGACGGCCCAGGTGAGCTCCAGGGCGCCTCCTGCGTCGTTCGGCGCATCCACGGCCGCCACCGACTCGAAGGAGATGACAGCTGCCCCTCCCGGCATGGCCGGCGCAGGCTCGCACGCAGCGGAACCGGCAGGGGGCGCCCCTCCGCCCGCGGGCACCGGCTGGGAGCCAGCCGCCTGTGCAAGCACCAAGAGGGTCGTGCAGACACGGTCGATCCTCATCAGCACCCTCCTTCGGCCCGGTCCCGGGGGCAGGTGCGCGGAAGGGGAGCCGGAGCTCCCCTTCCATTCACCGCCGTGCGGGACGGTTCAAGCTAATCCTCTATCAGTTCTACGTTCGCTCTCGGGACCACGGCCCTGGACGAGTCGGCGAACTCCACCTCCAGGACCCTGACCTTCGCTTCCGTCTCGAGCTGCTGGAGCTCGGCCGGCAGGGCCGCGACCTTGCCCAGCCTGCCGAAGTACGGGGCCCTGATGACCCTTATCGGGGAGCCGATGTTCATGGCTCCCTGCTCGCCGGGTTTCTCGGCCCCCAGCACCGATTCGTCCACCGGGACGACCACCTCGGGCCTTATCACGCCAGCCCTTATCTGCGTGGCCCCGTTGATGCTGGCCTGCATGCCCTCCCTGCTGCAGAGAAGGTCGAAGGTGTTCCGGGCCATGTGCATCCTGCCGAAGCCCTCGGTGAGGATGAGGGTTATGCCCTTGTTCTCGTGGCCGGTGATGGCGACGCCCAGGTCGAAGCCGAGGAAGTCCTTGAGGTCCCTGTCGTCGAAGCCTCCGGTGACTATGCCCTTCACGCCCGAGGCCACGGCCTTCTTCAGGGTGGCATGGCTGACGTACGATCCGCCTATCAGGATCTTCCCCTCGCAGGACTTGTCGATGAGGTCGGCGGTCAGCTCCTGCTCGGGGCTCTTGACGGCCTTCCGGATCTCGCCCCTCGTCTCCCCGCCGATGCCGAAGATGCCCTGCACGAAGGTGGCCCTCGTCTCGACCACTACGCCCTCGTCCTCTATCACGTCCACGATCCTGCCCTTCACGTAGGCCTCGATCGTGACGGGAGAGGGGGGCTCGCGGAGCACGGCCTGCCCGGTGACCTTGTTGAAGCTCTCGAAGGTGCCGGCGATCGGGGATTTGACGGTATTCCTGAAGAGCCCGAAGATCCCCTTCGACTGCGCGAGGACCTCGTCCAGGGCGAGGGGATCCCCCTCCTTCTTCAGGAGGAGCGCGGGTATGTCGTCGGGCGGGACGCCGAGGATGTTGGCCAGGTTGACCATCTTGACGTTCCCGGGCAGTTCCGTGCGTGCGACCACGGTGTCCGCCGCCACCTCGTCGCCCGGGGAGACCAGGACCCTGCCCTTCAGGGGAAGGCGGCGCTCCTTGCGGATGACGGCCACGTCGGCGACGCGCAGTCCGGGGGTGTATGCGAAGGCCATCTCCTACCTCCCCAGGGAAAGGAACTTGTCAGGGTAGGCGGTGAGAGCCATGGCCCACTCCTGGAGCTTCTTGACCCGTTCCGAATCGTTAGCGGGCAGCACGAACGGCCTGCCCCTGCCGTCGAGCACGACTCCGACCACTCCGCCCTCGAGGTCGACTTCGATGCTCTTCCCGGCCCCCTCGCCGAGGTCGACCCCCTTGGCGGGCCGGATCGACGTGCGGGCCTTCTCGCCCACGCCGAGCGGGATCACCTGCATGCGCCCGAATTCGATGACGGCCTCGCGGGTCTTCCCGTCCGGCATGTGCATCGTGAGCGCCGCGGTCTGCTGGCCCTCCCTGCCCTGGCCCGCGGGGGCCACGCAGGAGCCGAGCCTGATGAGGCAGTCCTTGTCGAACACCTCGGTGGCGGCCCTGGGAAGCACTTCGGAGAGCACCCCGAGCTGGGGCATCATGAAGATCGAGTCGACCGCGAGCATCGTTATGCCCTCGGGGACGAACGAGTCTATGAGCATCAGCGCGGCCTGGCTCCTCCTGGGGGCGTGCGACAGCACGCCGCCCGAACCTATGAGGAGATCCAGCTCCATCATGTTGACGAGCGTCGCCCCGGTCTGTGTCTGGTCGAAGGCGTCGCCTATCGTCCGCTCCTGGGCCACGCCCTTCAGGCCGACCGCGAGCTCCCGGTGCTGGACGAGCGCCAGCCTGAGGGCTTCGCGTGCGATCGCCTGCTCGACGATGAGCTCCTCGAGTGTCTGGGGGACGGTCGTGGGGCGGATCATCTTGTTCCTGATGCGGTTCCTGAGGTCGGCCTCGTCCATCCGGAAGGGCACCCACCGCATCACGTTCTCGAGCCCCGCGCTGGCGAGCACGTTGGAGACGCTGTAGCTCATGCCCAGGTTGGCGGAGACCGTGCGGTTGAACACCGGCTGGCCCTCGCTGTCGAACACGGAGAAGACGTCGGTCGTCGCGCCGCCGATGTCCACGCCCATGACGTGGATTCCCTCGGCCTTGGCGACCATCTCGATCAGCTTGCCCACGGCGCCGGGCGTGGGCATGATGGGCACGTTCTCCCAGTCGTTCCCCACGTAGTGCCCTGCCCACTGCATCAGCTTGCCGTATCCAGGCGCCTGCGCCATCACGTGCTCCATGAAGAGCTCGTGGATCGTGTCGCGGGCCGGGCCGAGGTTCTCCCTCTCCAGCACGGGCCTGATGTTGGGGACGACCTTCAGGGCGGCTATGTCCCCGAGTTCGTGCCTGACCTCGTCGGCCGCGTCCCTGTTGCCGGCGTAGATGACCGGCAGCTTGTACCCCACGCCGAACCGGGGCTTGGGATCCGCCGCCCTGATGACCTGGGCGAGCTCGACCACGTGGTCGACCGTCCCGCCGTCGATGCCGCCCGACAGCAGGATCATGTCCGGGCGCAGCCGGCGGATGTCGGCCACCTTCTCGTGGAACAGGCGGCCGTCGTTCGATGCCACCACGTCCATCACGATCGCGCCGGCCCCGAGGGCGGCCCTCTGGGCGCTCTCGCCGGTCATGCTCTTCACCACCCCGGCGACGGTCATCTGCAGCCCGCCGCCGGCCGAGGAGGTGGACATGTAGATGTCGACGCCCCTTGTCGGGTCGTCACCCACGAAGACGCCCTCCTTGTCGTCGGTGAGGAACTGCCTCCCCATGAGGTCCTCTATCTCCCCGACGGCGTTGAGCACGCCCTTGGTGACGTCCTCGGCGGGAGCCTCGACCGTGGTGGGCGCCTCGCCCCTCGTGATGAGGCGGTACTCGCCCTCCCTCTTCTCTATGAGGATGGCCTTGGTCGTCGTGCTCCCGCAGTCGGTCGCCAGTATCCTAGTTATCTCCTTGTCGGCCAATGCCGTCTCCCTTCGGATCCCCGCGGCCTTCGCCGCGCCGGAACCATGAGAACCGCCGCCGCCCGCCCTTCCGGGATGCCCTCAGGGCGTCCCTCGCGGCGGAATCGCGGGCGTTCTCGTCCTCTATCGCGCAGATCAGCTTCTCGACGTTCTCGCGGTCCTCAATCATCCTGACGAACTTCTGGTAATCCTTCGAATCGACCACGAGGCTCACCATCGGATCCAGGAAGATGAGCATCTGGTTGCCCAGGAACGAGAGGGGCTTCACGGACTCGAGCAGGACCACGGCGGGGACCGTGAGCTGGCGCTCCACGATCTTTCGGGCTATGCGCGCAGAGAGCTCGCTGAAGTCCTCTCCGGCCCCGTCACCCTGCAGGCTTTCCAGCGAACCTGTCACGAACGAACGCAACGACACCCTCCCTGCCGCCCGGGGCGAACTGGACGGCCAGGCCCCTGAACTTGGCCAGGGGCGTCGGCTTGGGGAAAGGGCTCAGGAGCATGCCGCGGGAATCCGTCGTGAAGCTCCTGATCTCTCTCCAGGTGCGCTTCTCCGTGCCGAAGACCGACTTCTTCTCGACGCCCGCTCCGTCCATGCGGAACCTGGTGGGCAGGAAGAAGCTCCACATCGAGAGCGCCAGCAGGCCGAAGCCCAGGATGCCCCACCAGGGGCCGTTCCCGAACCGGGCGGCGAACACGGAGGCACCGAGCATTATAACGACGAGGACGGCAGCGGCCAGGGGACGTTCCCTGGCCGGGTGCGCCGTCCATTCCAGCACGGGGGCGGGATGCTCCCCTACGAGCTCTCCCATCCCTCCACGACTTCCAGTTCCTTCACGGCCCTGACCTCGTCCAGCCTGAGGACGGGGGTCGCGCAGGGTGCGTCGGTGACGAGATGAGGCTTCTCGTCGACCTCGCGCGCGATGGAGAGCATGGCCTCCGCGAAGGCGTCGAGGGACTCGAGGCTCTCGGTCTCGGTGGGCTCGATCATCATGGACTCGTGGACTATCATGGGGAAGTAGACTGTCGGAGCGTGGAACCCGTAGTCCAGGAGCCTCTTGGCCATGTCGAGAGTCTTCACGCCCTTCCTGGCCTGCCTCTCGCCGCATATGACGAACTCGTGCATGCACGGACCGTCGTCGTACGGGATGTCGAAGGCCTCCCTGAGCAGGGCCTTGAGGTAGTTCGCGTTCAGGAGCGCCGTCTCGGAGGCCTCGCGGAGGCCGTCGGGCCCCAGCGTCCTGATGTATGCCCAGGCCCTGGCCAGCACGCCGAAGTGCCCGTGGAACGCCAGCATGCGCCCGAACGAGGCCTTTGCCCTGCCCAGCGCGGGCCTGCCTTCCGCCGTCCTGACGACGACCGGGTCGGGGAGATACTTCGCGAGGCTCTGCCTGCATGCCACCGGGCCGGAGCCCGGCCCGCCGCCGCCGTGAGGCGTGGAGAAGGTCTTGTGCAGGTTGAGGTGGCAGACGTCGAACCCCATGTCGCCCGGTCGCGCTATTCCCATGAGGGCGTTCATGTTGGCGCCGTCCATGTAGCACAGGCCGCCGGCCTCGTGGACGATCCTGGTGATCTCCCCGATGCCGGATTCGAAGATGCCGAGAGTGTTGGGGTTGGTGAGCATCAGCCCTGCCGTGGCCGGCCCCGCCTTGGAGCGGAGGTCGTCTATGTCGACCTCGCCCTTCGCGTTCGACTTCACGTTCACGGTGCGGAAGCCCGCCAGGGTGCAGGACGCGGGGTTCGTGCCGTGGGCGGAGTCGGGCATCAGGATCTCGAGCCTGCCGGTGTCACCCCTCCCGAGGTGCCAGTGACGCATCAGGAGGAGGCCCGTCATCTCGCCGTGGGCGCCTGCGGCCGGCTGGAGAGTGGCCGCGTCGAAGCCGGTGATCTCGCACAGGTACCGGCCCAGGTCCTCCATCAGTTCGAGGGCGCCCTCGCAGAGCTCCGCGGGGGCCAGGGGGTGGAGGCCGGCGAAGCCGGGGAGCCTGGCGATGTCCTCGTTGAGCTTCGGGTTGTACTTCATCGTGCAGGAGCCGAGCGGGTACATCCCCTTGTCGAGGTGGAAGTTCAGGGCGCTCAGGTTGACGAAGTGCCTGACGGTCTGCGACTCGCTCACCTCGGGGAGGCCGACGGCCCCCTTCCGGAGGGCGTCGGTGCCGAAAGTGGCTGCGGGATCGGCCCGGGGGACGTCGAGGGCGGGCAGGTCCATGCCCCTCCTGCCGCAGCAGCTCTCGTGGAAGATCGTGCCTTCGGTCATGCCGCACCTCCCCCGCAGATCGCCGCCAGGGCTCCTGCGAGCCCGTCCATCTCGGCTCTCGTGCGCTTCTCTGTCACCGCGGTGAGGAGAGCGCCCCTCCCGAGCGACGGCACCGGAACCCCGGCCAGGTAGCCCCTGTCGGCGGCCTTCCGCACGAGGATTTCGGCATCCAGGGGATACTCGAGCACGAACTCCCTGTAGAAAGGAGCCGTGAACACCCTCCTGACGCCTTCGATGCCGGCCAGCCGGCCTTCGAGGTAGACGGCCTTCGAGTGGCACTGCAGAGATGTCTCCCTGAAGCCGCTCTCTCCGGCGAGCGAGAGGTAGACGGTGTTGGCGAGCGCCATCAGGGCCTGGTTGGAGCAGATGTTGCTGGTGGCCTTCTCGCGCCTGATGTGCTGCTCGCGTGTCTGGAGGGTGAGGACGTATCCGGTCTGCCCCGCCTTGTCGACCGTGCGGCCGATTATGCGCCCGGGCATGTTGCGGACAAGGTCCTTCCGGCAGGCCATGAAGCCGACGTAGGGGCCCCCGAAGGAGAGCGGGACTCCCATGCTCTGGCCTTCGCCCACCGCGATGTCGGCCCCTGCGGCTCCGGGGGACTCGAGCACCGCGGCGGCCACGGGATCCGTGACTGCGACGAGCAGCGCGCCTGCGGCGTGCGCGGCCTCGGAGGCGGCCTTCAGGTCCTGGACGATGCCGTGGAAGTCGGGCTGCTGCACCATCAGCGCGGCGCATCCTTCGAGGAGCCCGGCTGCGGCGGCCATGTCGAGCCTTCCGTCGGGCAGGAGGGGGATGCGGACGATCCCGAATCCGCCCTGGGCGAGATAGGTTTCGATGACGGCCAGGTATCCGGGGTTGAGGGAGGCCGGCACGGCCACCCTGTCCCGCTTCGTGGCGCGCATGGCCATGAGGGCGGCCTCCGCGGCCGCGCTCGCCCCGTCGTACATGGAGGCGTTGGCGCAGTCGAGGCCCGTGAGCCTGGCAATCATGGTCTGGTATTCGAATATGCACTGCAGCGTGCCCTGGCTCACCTCGGCCTGGTAGGGCGTGTAGGCGGTGTAGAACTCGCTGCGCAGGAGGATGTGGTCGATCACCGAGGGGATGAAGTGGTCGTAGGCGCCTGCACCGGCGAAACAGACCAGGCCTGCCGCCCGGTTCCGCTCCGCGAGGGCGGAAGCCTCCCTGGTGAGCTCGAGTTCGCTTGCCGGAGATGGGAGATCGAGCCTGCGGCCCAGTCTCTTCTCTGCCGGGACGGCGGAGACGAGCTCATCCACCGACCCTATGCCGATGGTGTCGAGCATCCGGCGCCTGTCGGCACCGAGGATCGAAGTGAATCTGCTCATCTGGCGCCTATTCCCCCGCGATCTCCCCGTACTGGGCGGGGGTGAGGAGAGCGTCGAACTGGGAGGCGTCGGCGGGCCTGATCCTGATGAGCCAGCCCTCTCCGTAGCAGTCCCTGTTCACGAGGCCGGGATCGGACTCGAGGGCGGCGTTGGCTTCGGCCACCTTGCCGTCGACGGGGGCGAAGAAGTCCTCGGCGGTCTTGACCGCCTCGAGCACGCCGGTGCTGTCGCCCGCGCGGAGGTCCCCGCCCTGGGGCGGCAGCTCGACCATCACGATCTCGCCCATCAGCTCCTGCGCGTGGTCGGTGATGCCCATGGTCAGGGTGCCGTCGGCTCCGCGCCTGACCCACTCGTGGCTCTTCGTGTACTTCAGATCTCCGGGAATGCTGCTCATTCCTGCGCTCCTTCCGGGAAGCCTGTTACCGGCGGGTGCCGGCGGTGTAGAAGGGGGTCTTCGAGACGCTGACGGGGATCCTGCGCCCCCGGATATCGGCTTCCAGTGCGGTGCCGGCCTTCGAGAGCCCCTTCTCTACGTATCCGAGCCCGACTGCGGTGTTCAGGGCGGGGGCCATGCTCCCGCTGGTGACGACTCCGACCCTGCGGCCGCCCTGGTACAGCTCGGTGCCGTGGCGGATGATGCCCTTCCCCTCCACTTTGAGCCCCACGAGCAGACGCGAGGTGCCGTCCTCCTTCTGGCGCCTCAGGACGTCGCGGCCAACGAAATCCTTGTCGGTGGCCAGCTTGACGACCCATCCGAGCTTCGCCTCGAGCGGGGAGGTGGAATGGTCTATGTCGTTCCCGTAGAGGACGTACCCGACCTCGAGCCTGAGGGTGTCCCTCGCCGCGAGGCCCACCGGCACGATCCCGAAATCCTGCCCGGCCTTCATCACGGCATCCCAGACGGCGGGGGCGTCGGAGGCCTGGACGTAGAACTCGAACCCGTCCTCGCCGGTGTAGCCTGTGCGCGCGATGACGGCTCCGCATCCCGCGACCTTCCCCTGCACCTGGGCGTAATAGGCGATGGCGTCGAGGTTCTCGGTCGTGAGCCTCGATGCCAGCTCCTGCGCCTTCGGGCCCTGGATGGCCACCAGGGCGGTTTCGTCGCTCTCGTTCGTGATCCTCACGTCGCAGGTCCCGGCGTGGCTGGTGACCCAGGCCCAGTCCTTGTCGATGTTGGAGGCGTTGACGACCATGAGGTAATCGTCGTCCGCGAGCCTGTAGACGATCAGGTCGTCGACGATGCCGGCATCCGGGTAGCACATGGCGCTGTAGAAGGCCTTGCCCGGCTCGACGTCGGCGTTGTTGGTGAGCAGGCCGTCGAGGAACTCCCTCGCACCCTTCCCGCGGACCCTGAACTCGCCCATGTGGGAGAGGTCGAAGACGCCCACTCCCCTCCTGACTGCGAGATGCTCCTCGATGACGCTGCCGTAGCGGATCGGCATCAGATAGCCCGCGAACGGCTCCATGTGGGCCCCGAGGGCCACGTGCCTGCTGTAGAGTGGGGTTTCCTTGTCCATAGGTTATCTTCTCCCTGAAGCATATGGAAAAACTCTGCCGAATCTACTAGCGGCCCCCTCCCGGGGCAATGAGAGGGGGGACGGGTGCCCGCAAACGGGGGAAGAGCCGCCGGAGACGCAAGGGACTGGCTCCGCGGCCTCGGGATCCCGTCATGGACCTGGCCGGGGCAGCCCGGGGCGGAGGGCGCTTACGACCTGCTCCTGCCGTCGGGGCGGAGAGCCCTCGTCAGGCCCTGGCCGGATGCGGGTGCGGGCTACGAGGACATGGCGTCGGCCGGGTGCGAGTATCTTTTGGCGGTCGTCCCCGATGCTTCCGGGAGGATGGTCCCCAGGGCCCTGGTGACGCTGGCATGCCCCGGCCTGCGCGCGGATCCGCTCGCCAGACCCCCGCTGGACACGCTCGACTGCCTCCCCCCGGAGGAGCTGGCGGTTCTCGAGGGGAGGCCCCGCAGTCCCCGGCTCGCATCCCTGCTGGTTTCGCTCGCGCTCCTCCTGGCGGGAGATCCGGTCGCGCCTCCGCCGTTGCTGCCCGCCTCCGGGAAGAGGCGGAGATGAGCCCGGCCTGTCCGAATCAAACCGGACAGGCCGGGCCGGGCATCAGAGAGCGATCCGGGATCAGAGCCCCGGGCAGGCCTCCACGATGCTGGCATCCAGATTCTTGTCCCCGTATGACTTCCTGAACTTCGCAGCGAACTCCGAGGCGAGCCTTCCCGCCCTCTCGCGATAGGCGGCGGCGTCGGCCCAGGTGTTCTCGGGCTTCAGAACCGAGCTGTCTGGGACGCCCGGGCAGGAGTCGGGAACCATCACCCTGAAGAACGGATCGGCCGTGAAGGACACGTCCGAGAGCCTTCCCGAGAGGGCGGCCGAGACCATCGCCCTGGTGAGGGTGATGTCCATCCTCCTGCCGACTCCGTAGGGACCGCCGCTCCAGCCGGTGTTCACCAGATAGACGGAGGTGCCGTGCTTGTCGAGCTTGTCGCCCAGCATGCCGGCGTAGATGTCCGGCAGGAGGGGCATGAACGGCGCTCCGAAGAAGCGCGAGAAGGTGCTCTTCGGCTCGACGATCCCTGCCTCCGTTCCCGCCAGCTTGCTGGTGTAGCCCATCAGGAACCACAGCATGGCCTGGCCCCTGGTGAGCTCAGCGAGCGGAGGCAGCACGCCGTTGGCATCGGCGGTGAGGAACAGGATCGTGCCGGGGTGCCCCGAGACGGGCGGCTCCTTGACGTTCGAAAGGAACGTCAGGGGGAAGGAGCCCCTCGAGTTGGGCGTGAACCGCTCGTCGTCGAGGTCGAACGTCCCGTCGGGATACATCATGGCGTTCTCGATTATGGCGCCGTGCTGCTCGACCGGCGCCTCGTGGAAGCAGGCCCGGTAGATCTCGGGCTCCTTGCGCGGGTTGAGGTTGATCAGCTTGGCGTAGCAGCCGTATTCGTAGTTGCTGATCCTCTTGTCCGTCCAGGCGTGCTCGTCGTCGCCGAGGAGCGCCCTCTCGGGATCGGCCGACAGGGTGGTCTTGCCGGTTCCGGACAGGCCGAGGAGGAGGGCGGAGTCGCCCTTCGGCCCTTCGTTGGCGCTGCAGTGCAGGGACAGGATGCCGTTCAGGGGCAGCACGTAGTTCATGACGGTGAAGATCAGCTTCTTCACGCTGCCGCAGTAGGCCGAGCCGAAGACGACGCCGATGTTCCTGTCGAAGTCCATCCCGATCATCATCGTCGAGGTGTGGCCCAGCCTCGGGTCGATGCGGAGCCTGCCCTCGTACCTGGCGGGATCGAGCTTGCGGTCGGGGACCACGACGAGGGTGAACGGCCTGTCCCTGAAGATGCTGCCTGCGAGCACCTTCTCGTCGAAGGGGCGGAACATGTTGTAGGTGAACAGGGTGGTGAGCGCCTTGTTGGAGACGGTCTTCACGTGCAGCGCGCATTCGGGGTCGGAGCCGACGAGCCTGTCGGTCACGTAGAGCTTCGGGGAAGCCCCGTAGGCCGCGAGTGCGTCCTCCAGGACCATGTCGAAGGTCTCCTCGTCGACCGGGAGGCAGTTCGGGCTGGACCAGTCTATGTTGCCGGCGCTCGAGGGCCGCTTGACGATGAGCGTGTCCTCGGGGCTCCGGCCCGTGGATTCGGGGCGGGTCCACGTGGCGAGGGCGCCGCAGGCGGCCACGGAGGCCTCCCTGTTCCTGACGCACTCCATGATCATCTCGGGGCGGGGGATGTTGGTCATGACCACTCCCCCGCGCGAAGACAGGAAACCTGCCAGTCTGTCCTGGAAGATCATCATTCCTCCCGTTTTGCGGATTGCCTGCGGGCGCGGGACGCGCCGACCACCCTGGCTCTAGAATAAGCCATGGCGTGGCCCGAGGCTAGGCCGGGCACCGCCGGGCGGCTTCCGTGGGGCGTGGCGCCGCGCTATCTTCCGGCTCGGCCTCGATGCATCGGAGAACACGATTGAAGCTGATACTCCTCGATGTCGACATGACGCTCATCTCCGCCAGGGGAGCGGGGATGGCCTCGCTCGACGCGGCGATGTCCGACCTGTTCGGCATCGAGCGGGGTTTCGAGGGAGTCGAGTTCGCGGGCAGGACGGACAGGCTGATCGTCGAGGACGGCCTCTCCGCCAACGGCCTCGCACCGTCGGACGACCTGGTGTCGCGGGTCCGGGAGGCCTACATCAGGAACCTCGCCGGCAGGCTCTCGGCGGGATGGCCCGCCTCGGTGCTGGGGGGTGTGAACGAACTGCTCGACCTGCTCACCCGCAGGGAGGATGCGTGCTTCGGCCTCCTCACGGGGAACTGGAAGGAGGGTGCGTTCCTCAAGCTCGCGGCCTGCGGCATAGACCGGTACTTCAGGTTCGGCGCGTTCGCGGAGTGCGGCAGGATGAGGAGGGAGCTCATACCCCACGCGCTCGGGATGGCCGAGGCGGTGTGCGGCCGGCGCTCCAGCCCGGCCGACACATGGATCGTCGGCGATACGCCTCACGACGTGTCCTGCGGGCGCGACTGGAACCTGCGGACCCTCGGCGTGGCCACCGGGCCGTACGGTGTCGAGGCCCTCGAGGAGTGCGGGGCGGATGCCGTGCTTCCGGACCTCTCCTCCACGGAGACGGTCGAGCGGATCATCTTCGGATGAAGAGCCTGAAGGGCCGGATGTCTCCCAGGCTGGCCTGGGGGCTGTACGACTGGGCCGATTCCGCCTTCGTGACGACCATCGTGGCAGCCGTGCTCCCGGTCTACTTCGCATCGGTGGTATGCGGCGGGAGCGCCGAGGTCTCTTTCCGGCTGCTGCTCTGGGATGTATCGGGCAGCCCCACTTCGCTCTGGGGCTACGCGGCCTCGTTCGCGGCCCTCCTGGTCGCAGTCGCTTCGCCGGTCGCGGGCGCCCTGGCCGACGCGGGAGGCAGGCGGAAGGTCTGGCTGGCCTCATCCGCGGCGCTGGGGATCGCGTCGTCGGCAATGCTCTCGCTCTCGGGGCCGGGAATGGTCCTCTACACCCTGGCCTTCCTGGCGGTGGGAGAGGTCGGGTTCTCGGGGGCGCAGGTCTTCTACAACTCGATGCTCGGGGATGTCTCGCGCAGCGCAGGAGAGCGGGACTCCGTCTCGTCGGGCGGCTTCGCGCTGGGCTACCTCGGCGGGGGGCTTCTGCTGGCCCTGAACACCCTGATGATCGCGCGGCCCGGCATGTTCGGGCTGGCCGACGCGGCAGCCGCCTCGAGGGCCGGTTTCGCCACCGTGGCGGTATGGTGGGCGGTGTTCTCGATCCCGCTGTTCCTGTTCGTGCCGGAGGGCGGTCCGGTCGGGAGGGCCCGCGGATCGCTGCGCGAGGCGGCCGGGATGCTCGCGGGCACTGCCAGGGACATCAGGTCGCGGAGGGACCTGCTGCTCTTCCTCATCGCGTTCCTGCTCTACAACGACGGCATCCAGACGGTCATCCTCATGGCGAGCGTCTACGGCAAGTCGGATCTCGGCCTGGGCACGTCCTCGCTGGTCGGGGCCCTCCTCGTGACCCAGATCGTCGGCGTGCCCGGAAGCCTGGGTTTCGGACGGGCCGCGGGGAGGATCGGCGCGCGGAAGGCCCTTCTGGGAGGCATAGCGGCATACCTCGCGATCGTCCTTCTCGCATCGGGCATGGACGATTCCGCCGACTTCATGGTCCTGGCGGTCCTGGTCGGGCTGTTCCAGGGCGGCATGCAGGCAGTGAGCAGGAGCTTCTTCTCGAGGCTCGTCCCGCCGGGACGGAACGCGGAGTATTTCGGCTTCTTCTCGGTCTCGACGCGCTTCGCCAGCATCTTCGGACCGCTGCTCTTCGCCCTGGTCAGGGACGTGACCGGAGAGGGCAGAGCGGCGATACTTGCCGTGGCCGTGCTGTTCCTGGCCGGCGGAGCAGTCCTTTCGTTCGTCAGGGATCCGGAGGTCGTCTGATGCTTGCGGTTGCGCTGGGTTGCATTGCAGCGGTGCTCCTCGAGGAGCTCTTCCTCCGGACGAGCAGGCTCAGGCTCCTGGACGACCCGGACCGGACGGGGGACGGCCTCACCCCCTCCCTCAGGGGCAGGATCGAGGTGTTCCGCAGGAGGTACAGGTCCATAAGGGTGGTCCAGTTCGTCGTGTTCGGGCTGCTCTGGGCGCTCGTGGCCGAAGCCACCGAAGGGGCGGTTACGGTCTCCCCCCTCGGCCAGCTCACCACGGCGCTGCTCCTGCTCCAGTTCATAAGGGTTCTGGGCCGCCGCGTGGTCAAGAGCTGGCCGCTGCTCACCGTCACTGCCCTGCAGCAGACCCTCCAGGCCTTCCTCGTGATGGTGATGGCCGCGGCCGGATACGGGGCGGCGGGCGGCGGCGGCACTGCTGCGCTCGTCTCCGGGTTCTCGGTGGTCGCGGCCACCGTCGCATCGGCCCTTTCGTTCTCCTCCTCCGCGGTCTACCTCGGCAGGATGTCGTCGCGGGGCGCCAGGCTGTTCGGCGAGGAGCCCCCTCCCCTTGCGGCCTCGGAAGCCATCGGCCGACGGGCGCTGGCCGCGACCTCCATCTTCCTTGCAGCCTCCGTCGCAGCCGGCGCCCTGTCGGAGGCGGGCTTCCCGAGAGCAGCCGACGTGGCCGCCGCGGCCCTGCTGGCGATATCCACCGTATCCCTCGCCCTGTGCCTCGACCGGGGCAGGGTCCACCACCCGGCCGGCATGGTCATGGCTCTCCTCCCCTATCCGCTCCTCCTCGCGGCGATTGTCACGGGGCTGTTCTCGACGGGTTCCTGAGATGTCCGGCACTCTGCTGGTCCAGCTCCCCCTCAACGGGACGGCTGCCTTCGAGCCCACGGGGAACACGCCCCTCGCAGGGGGGGTACTCGCTGCGGCCTGCGGGCTCGGGGCGGATTCACTGCTCGGGCGTGACGAGGTCGACTTGCTCGGCGACAGGGCGCTCGCAGGCGCCATCGCCTCGAGGGAACCCGATGCCGTCGGTTTCACGCTCTACTCCTGGAACGTCGAGAGGTCTGCATACCTGGCCTCCCTCCTGAGGAAGGCCCTCCCATCGGCGAGGCTGATCGCAGGAGGGCCCGAGGTGCACCCCGACAACGAATGGCTCGTTTCTTCCGGAGCATTCGACGTACTCGTGTCGGGCGAGGGCGAGCCCGCGGCCCGGATCCTGGTCGAGGATACCGGCATACCGCAGGGAACGCTGATCTCGACGGGATTCCAGGATTTCGCACCGGGTTCGTACCCCGATCCCTGGCTCTCGGGCGTGATCGCGCCCGGAGATGACGGATCGGTCATGGTCGAGACGGTCAGGGGATGCCCGTCGGGCTGCGTCTACTGCAGCTACAGGCGGAGGCACCCCGTACCCCGGGTCATGCCCTCCAGGGAGGCATCGGCGCTCGTCAGGAAGCTGTCCGCGCTGGGGGGGCGGGAGCTCGTCTTCATCGATCCCACGTTCAACGCGAGGCCTGGCTTCGACGATCTCCTCGCCGGGCTCGCGGGCCTCGGGCAGAGGTGCTTCGCCGAGCTCAGGGGCGAGGGGCTCGATGACGCAGTGGCGGAGGCGCTCCGTGCCGCGGGGTTCGAGACCGTCGAACTGGGGCTCCAGACATCGGACAGGCGCACGCTCGAGATCTGCGGCAGGCCCTCCGATCCCCCGGGGGTGGTCGCCGCCGCCGCCATGCTGGCCGGGCACGGGATCTCACCTGTCGTGGACATCATCCTCGGGCTCCCGGGAGACACCAGGAACGGCCCGGTCGAGGCGGCGCGCATGCTGGCGGACGCCGGGGCCGGATCGAGGGTGCAGGCCTTCTACCTGTCGGCGCTGCCTGGGACTGGGATCAGGAAGTTCGCCGCGGGATACGGGGTCTCCTTCATGGACAGGCCTCCCTACTACGTGGTCGAGACGCCGTGGGGCGGCGTCGGCGAGCTGCATGCAGCGCGCGAGCAGATATCGGACATCCTGGGCTACGACGCCGATCTCCTGCCAAGGCCGCTCCTGACAGAAGGCTGGCCCGGGACGGAGACGGTCGACCTGGACACCGGCCGCGACCCCGTGGGCGATCCGCCTTCGTTCCGGCACGGGAGCCTGAGGCTTTCGTCGAACGACCTCTGGAGTCACAGGGAGAGGATCGCGGCCCTGGTGCGGAGGAGGATCGAGGCCGATCCCTTCTGTGTCCTGGACGTGGTGCTCGAGCCCGGCGGGCCGTTCCCCTCCGATCTCCCGGACTGGATCAGGTGCCTGGCCCCCCTGAACGACTACTCCTCACGCATGGCCGCGAGGCACGGCCTCGACGGGAACCTAAGGGTCTCGACCCTCCTGCGCGATCCGGGCGGGTTCGACAGGGCCTGGCTCGACGGGCTCTCGTGCGAGTGCACGGTGGTGGCCGACGCGGATTCTCCGGGCTCGCTCCCGCATGGACTCGACGGGCTGGGCATAGGCACGAGGCTGCGCGGCGGGGGCTGGGACCTGGCGGAGCTGTCGGCCTCCACCGACGATCCGCTCTCCATCTTCTTCGAGTCGGAGCTGCTCGAGAAGCTCTGGTGCTCCATCCACCTGGGGTCCGAGTAGAGTAGTCGGTTTCGCAGCGCGAAACCGACGGGTAGCCCGTAAGCATGGTTTCCGAAGGAAACCTGCGAAAGGGCATGCTACAGCTTCAGGCTGGATCGCTCCCGCAGGTTCGCTTCGCGAACCGTGCTGCAGCTTCCTTCTCACTTCGCTCAGCGAAGTGAGGGGCTTTACACGAAATTAGGCTGGCCTAATATTAGGGAATGGACATGACACGCAGCATGGAGGACTACCTCAGGGTGGTCCATGATCTCTCCCGCGACACGGGCCGAGTGCGCGTAGCCGACATAGCCAGGGCGAGGGGCGTCAGCATGGCGAGCGTCTGCGAGGCGCTGGCGAAGCTCGACCGGGAGGGCCTGCTGGAATACCAGAAGGGCGCTTCCGGCACCATCTCGCTGACCATGGAGGGGGCCAGGGCGGCGGGCAGGCTCTCTTCCACCCACGACTTCCTCGTCTCCTTCCTTAGGGATCTCCTCGGGGTGAACCCTTCCGACGCGGAGAAGGACGCCTGCTCGATGGAACACGTTCTGAGCCGCGACACCCTGTCCCACCTCGTGGCCTTCCAGCAGTTCGCCGATTCCAGATCCTGCGGCGGGGAGAGGCTGAGGGACGCATACCTCAGGTCAGAGCCCAGGGGCGGCGAGGAGGACATTCCCCTGGGGCACCGCCGCCACGGGCACGGGATGCGGGGCGGGGCCGCTCATGCCGGAACAGGCCTCTCCGACGTCCCCGAGGGATCGAGGGCCAGGATCGTGCATCTCCACGCTGCCTGCCGTATCAGGCAGAGGCTCGCGGACATGGGCATCCTTCCCGGAGTGGAGGTCGAGGTCCTCCGCAGGGCGCCCCTGGGAGGCCCCGTCGAGATAGCCCTCGACGGCTTCGCGCTGTCTCTCAGGCGCTCCGAGGCAAGGGCCGTCGAGGTCGAACTCCTGGCATGAACGAGATCAGGGTTCTCCTCGCCGGCAACCCCAACACCGGCAAGTCGACGATCTTCAACCGCCTGACCGGCGCTTCGGCCCACGAGGGCAACTACCCCGGCGTCACGGTCGAACTCGCCTGCAGCTCCCGCTCGTGCGGCGAATCGCTCTTCAGATTCGTCGATCTGCCCGGGCAGTACAGCCTCTCACCCGCCTCGGAGGACGAGGCCGTAGCCGTCAGGCATATACTCGGCAATCCGGACGACATCATCCTCAATGTACTCGATGCGAGGAACCTCGAGCGGAACCTGCTCCTGACGATCCAGCTCGCCCGCCTCGGGATGAGGCTCGTCGTCGCGCTCAACATGTGCGACGAGGCCTCGGCTGAAGGCAGGATGCCCGACCTCGGGATACTCTCGGACAGGCTCGGAGTGCCGGTCGTGGCGACGGTCGGCAGGACGGGCGAGGGTATCGACGCCCTCCTGGAGGCGATAGCCGCCTCGGCCGCCGGGGCGGTTCCGGCCAGGTCCATGCGCCTCGGAGGAGACGCCGAGGAGCAGATAGCCGAAGTGGCCTCCCTGCTTCCTGATGGTCCGCTTTCGCCCTCCGGGCTGGCATCGATGCTGGTCGAGGGCAACCCCGAGGCCGTCGCCATGATCCGGAGAACGATGCCAGGGGCGGCCGGTGCGGTCATCGACCGGTCAACCCGGGCGGCCGCGAGGCTTGAGGCGCTGTACGGCGATCCCGCCCCTCTGGTGCTGGCGGCTCTGAGGAGGGGCCTGGCGGCGGGCCTGGTGAGGGAGGCGGTGGGGATCCCGAGGCGGAGGTTCACGGAGCCCGCCGCCACGAGGCGGATCGATTCGATCGTGCTGAACCGCTATCTCGGCTTCCCCATACTGGCGCTCCTGATGTTCCTCACGTTCTTCCTGACCTTCCAGGCGTCCGCCCCGCTGGAAGGGCTGATCGGATCGCTGTTCGGGCTGCTGTCGGAAGGGATCGGGAGGGTCCTGCCGGAAGGAGCCCTGCGCTCCCTCCTGACGGACGGGATCGTCGGCGGAGTGGGGGGAGTCCTGCTCTACGTCCCCGCGATCTCGGTGCTCTTCCTCGCCATCTCCATCATGGAGGACACGGGATACATGGCCCGCGCCGCCTTCCTGACCGACGGCCTGATGCACAGGTTCGGGCTCCACGGCCGGAGTTTCATCCCGATGCTCCTGGGATTCGGCTGCACAGTCCCCGCCGTCCTCGCGACCCGCACGCTCGAGAGCAGGCGCGACCGCCTGGCGACCATCCTCGTGCTGCCTCTCTTCTCCTGCGGCGCACGCCTGCCTGTCTACCTGCTGGTCGCGGGCGCCTTCTTCCCGGGGAGGCAGGCCGCCGTGCTGATCCTCACATACGGGCTCGGCATCCTGCTCGCCCTCTCCGGGGCGAAACTCCTCACCCGGTCCGTCATCCGCGGGGGGGACTCGCCATTCGTCATGGAGCTGCCCCCGTACAGGCTCCCGACCGCCAGGGCCCTCGCGAGGCACGTCTGGGCGCGCGTGAGCCACTATCTGGCCAAGGCCGGGACGGTGATCCTGGCCTTCTCCGCCGCCCTGTGGCTGATGGGCTACTTCCCGAGGCCGCAGGCGGGGGCCGATCCCGCGGAAGCGCTCGAAGCCTCCTTCTCGGGCAGGCTCGGGCACGCGCTCGAACCCCTGGTCGCACCCCTGGGCTTCGACTGGAGGATCGCGACTGCGCTGACCGGCTCGATCGGCGCGCGGGAGCTCTTCATCTCCCAGATGGCGATACTCACTTCCCTGGGAGGGGGAGGGGAATCCGACGACGACCTCGCTTCGGAGATGTCTTCACGCTACCCGCCGGGCACCGGCGCAGCCCTGGTCGTCTTCATCCTGATCTCGGCGCCCTGCCTGTCGGCGGTCGCGATGACGGCGCGGGAGACGCGGAGCTGGAAGCTTGCTCTCGGCCAGTACGCGGCCCTCACCGCCCTCGCCTGGATCTTCGCGTTCGCGGTGAAGACCCTGCTCGGCTAGAATGCGGACGGCCGGAACGGGACGCGTTCCGGCCGCCTGCTTCCTTCGCTCCGGCCCGGGCCTTCGCGGGATCAGGAGTGGTGTGGCTTCTTCCTGAGGCACTCCGGCACCGGCTGCTTCCTGTCGAATGCCACCGGCTTCTTCACGGCATGGCTCTTCATGAGCTCGCCGCCGGTCAGGGCGCCGAGGTCGAAGGCCTCGAGGTTCAGATCCCTGAATCTGGCCGGGACCATCACGGAGACCGCCTTGCGCCAGGTGTCGGCCTTGAAGAAGGGCACCAGGGACGACATCATCCCCATCGCTATCATGTTGGCCATCAGCGCGTTCTTGAACCTGGCCACGGCCTCGGTCGTGAGGGGGAACGAGTACACGTTGCCCATGGGGAGCTGGTCGACGAAGGTGGAGTCGACGACGATGATGCCGTCGTCCTTCACGTCGGGGCTGTACATCGTGCAGCTCTCCTGGTTCATGGCCAGGAGGAGGTCGAGCTCCCTGCAGTTGGGGAAGAGGATCTCGTCGCGCGAGATGATGATGTCGGTCCTGCTGGAGCCGCCCCTGGCCTCGGGCCCGTAGCTCTGGGTCTGGCAGACGTTGTAGTCCTCGGTGATGGCGGCCTCGGCAATGATCCGGCCCGCGAGCCCGAGGCCCTGGCCGCCGGAGCCGCTCAGCCTGATCTCGGCGTACCGCATCATTTCGGCACCTCCGCCGCCCTGCCCTGGACCCGCTCGCAGAGCTCCCTGTAGAGATCGGTGTACTCGGGAGCCTCGCGCTCGGCCAGCACCCCGCGCACGATCTTCCCCGAGAGCTCCTCGGGGGTCATCTTCGCAGCCTTGGTGACGGTCACGGAGTTGTCTCGCATCTCCTCCATCATCTTCACGGCATCGCCCAGCCTGTTGGCCCGCCCGTAGTTCGTCGGGCACGGCGACAGCGCCTCCACGACGCTGAACCCCTTCTTCTCCAGCGCCTGCCTGATCAGCCCGTCCATCTCGATGACGTGGTAGACGGTGGCCCTTGCGACGAAGGAGGCTCCGGCGGCGGTCATGAGCGCGCATGTGTCGAAGCCGGGCTCGATCATCCCGTGCGGAGAGGTCGCAGTGATGGCCTTCATGGGCGTGGTCGGGGAGTGCTGCCCGCCGGTCATCCCGTAGTTGAAGTTGTTCACGATTATCGAGGTGATGTCGATGTTGCGCCTGGCGGCGTGGATGATGTGGTTGCCGCCGATCGCAAGGGCGTCGCCGTCGCCCATCACCGCGATGACCTTCAGGCCGGGGTTGGCCAGCTTCACGCCTGTCGCGAACGCGAGGGCGCGCCCGTGCATGGTGTGGAGCGTGTTGAAGTCGAGGTAGACGGGCATCCGCGAGGTGCAGCCTATCCCCGAGACCAGCATGATGTCGTTCTTGTTCCACCCGAGGCTGTCTATCGCCCTGATGATGGAGCCCATGACGATCCCGATGCCGCAGCCCGGGCACCATACGTGCGGGAATTTCTTCTTCGCGCGCAGATACTTGTACTCGTACGGGAGGATCGCGGCCATCACATCACCTCCATCGCGGCGCCGACTATCTCCTCGGGCGTTATCTCGTATCCGTCGACCCTCTGCACGGGCACAATCCGCACGCAGTCCGAGGTGAGCCTCTCGACCTCGTGGATGAGCTGCCCCTGGTTGAGCTCGGGAACGATGATCACGTCCTTCTCGTCCAGGTACTCCTTCACCTCGCGGTCGGGGAACGGCCACAGGGTGACGGGGCGGAAGACGCCGACCTTCTTGTGCTTCTTCTCGAGCATGACCTGGGCGGCGAGCGCCGAGCGGTAGACCGAGCCGTAGGCGAAGATCACGACCCTGGACTGCTCCACGTCGTGCGTCTTCACCTCCACCAGCTCGTCGAGGCGCCTCACGATCTTGTTCTTCAGGCGGGCCATCTTCTCGTCGACCTCGTCGATCCTGCGGGTGGGGAAGCCCTGCCGGTCGTGCGTGAGACCCGTCACGTGGAACCTGTAGCCCGACCCGTAGCTCGCCATCGGCGAGACGTTCGAGGGCGCGGGATGGTAGTGCTCGTACCACTCGACCGGTGTCTCGGGCACGGGTCTGTCGAGGATCCTCACGTCCTCGCGCCTGGGGAACGTGACGCGCTCCCTCATGTGCCCGATCACCTCGTCGGACAGGAGCAGCACCGGCGTGCGGAACTCCTCCGAGAGGTTGAAGGCGCGGATCGTCATGTCGAAGCACTCCCTGACGCTCGCCGGGCACAGGGCGATCACGGGATGGTCGCCGTGCGTGCCCCAGCGGGCCTGCATCACGTCGCCCTGGGAGACCTGGGTGGGCAGCCCGGTGGATGGGCCGGCCCGCATCACGTCCACCACGACGAACGGGATCTCGGCCATGCATCCGTAGCCGAGGCCCTCCTGCATCAGGCTGAAGCCGGGACCGCTGGTGGCGGTCATCGCCTTCGCCCCGCCCAGGCTCGCGCCCATGACGGAGCTGATGCTGGCGATCTCGTCCTCCATCTGGATGAACACGCCGCCCGTCTCGGGCAGCCTCCTGGCGAGTATCTCCGCCACCTCGGTCGACGGCGTGATGGGATATCCGCCGAAGAATCTGATGCCCGAAGCCAGCGCCCCGAGGGCTATCGCCTCGTTGCCCTGGACGAGCCTGGTCTCTCCCCAGGGTATCATGACTCGGCCCCCTCCTGCCTGATCCGCTCCAGCTCCTCCGTTATCGTCACGGCGAAGTCGGGGCAGCGGCGTGCGCAGAGATAGCACCTGATGCAGTCCCCGGGGCGGGCGACGAAGGCCTTCTGGTTCCTGCCCATCTCGAGCACGTGCTTCGGGCAGAACGCCACGCAGATACCGCACCCCTTGCACCATTCCTGGAAGATGTGCACGTACGAGCAGGTCTCGCCCTGGCCGCATGCGGCGGCCTCGGGGGCCTGGGCCGCGGCGGGCGGAGCCTTCGGGTCCACCGGGGGCGTGTTCCCGGTGCTCTCCTGACCGGTCTTCCTGGCCATTTTACCTACTTCACCCCTGTGAACGCCTTCAGGACGTCGGCGATGTCGGGCCTGCCTATCTCCTGGAGGTCGTAGGTCACCCTGACCGACGGCTTGTCTATCCTTATGACCCTCGCGAGGTCGATCGGGGTGGCGATTATCACGCTGTCGCAGTCGCAGCGCCTGATGGTCTCTTCGAGGTCCTTCATCTGGGCGTCGCCGTAGCCCATGGCGGGGAGGACGTTGGTCTCCTCGCGGTCGTAGTAGTACTTCTCGTAGGTCTCGGCTATCGAACCGACGGCGAACTGCCTGGGATCGACGAGGGATTCGGCCCCGAAGCGCTCGGCCGCCACGAACCCGGCGCCGTACTCCATGTCGCCGTGGGTCAGGGTCGGGCCGTCCTCGACGACGAGCACCCTGCGGCCGAGGATGAGGTTGGGGTTGGCTACGGAGACGGGGCTCGCGGCCTCGATGATCGTCGCCCTGGGGTTGGCCTCGCGGCAGTTGCCGCGGACCTCGTTGACGTCCTCGGGGTAGGCCGAGTCGATCTTGTTGATCACGATCACGTCGGCCAGCCTGAGGTTGGTCTGGCCGGGGTAGTAGGAGATCTCGTCGCCGGGCCTGTGGGGGTCGACGACGGTGATGGTCAGGTCGGGCCGGTAGAACGAGGTGTCGTTGTTGCCGCCGTCCCACAGGATGACGTCGGCCTCCTTCTCGGCCTCGCGGAGGATCGCCTCGTAGTCGACGCCGGCATAGACTATGACGCCGCGGGCGATGTGGGGCTCGTACTCCTCCATCTCCTCGATGGTGCACTTGTGCTTCTTCAGGTCCTCTATCGTGGCGAAGCGCTGGACCTTCTGCGCGACGAGGTCGCCGTAGGGCATCGGGTGGCGGATCGCGACGACCTTCTTCCCCGCGGCCTTGAGCACCTCGGCGACCCTGCGCGTGGTCTGGCTCTTGCCGCAGCCCGTCCTGACGGCCGTGACTGCGATGACGGGCTTGGTGCTCGCGACCATGGTCTTCCTGCTGCCCAGCATGGTGAAGTCGGCACCGGCGGCGTTGCAGCGGCTGGCGAGGGCCATCACCGTGTTGTCGGAGAGGTCGCTGTAGGCGAGAACGCAGAGTTCCACGGACTTCTCGGCGATCAGCGACTCGAGCTCGTCCTCCGGGACGATGGGGATGCCCTGGGGATAGAGCGATCCGGCGAGCTGCGCCGGGTACTTCCTGTCGTCGATGTCCGGGATCTGGGTGGCCGTGAACGCCACTACCTCGAAGTCCGCGTTGTCGCGGTAGACCGTGTTGAAGTTGTGGAAGTCGCGCCCAGCGGCTCCGAGGATGAGCACCCGCGTCTTAGCCATGTCCTGGTCCTTTCCGCAAACAGTTGCCGAGCTTGCAGGAAAGCAACAGCGAGCCGGAGGACGGCTCGGCCTCTCCCGTCACGGTTGCCGGCCCGGGCGGACCGGCAAAGCAACTGAATCATGCTAAATAGGATATCCGCGTCAACACGGCGGGATCGACCCTCCGGAACGGCCGGCCGGGCCGGCCCGGGAGCGGCGGCGATGCGGCCCGGAAACGAGGAGGAGGGGGCCGGAGCCCCCTCCCCTTCTTCGGATGGAACCGGGACTAGTTGCCGAACCCGGCCTTGATCTCGCCCCAGGTAGCGGACGAGAGGCCCTCTTCGCCGTACATGAACTGGACGATGTTCTCCCAGATGTTCACGCCGTCGTTGGCGTAGGCGACGGTGAAGCCGCTGACGATGCTGTGACCGTCAGGCGCAACCACGATGCCGGCCTGGCCGGCCGACGGGGTCGAGGTCCAGCCGGTGACCGGCGTGGCCGAGCCGACAGTCACCCTGCCGTTGACGATGCCCAGACCCGGGTCGAACCAGCCCCAGTCCGTGATGCCTTCGCAGATCGCATGGGCGGCATCCCACGCGTAGTGGGGGATGACCGGCGAGCCGAAGCCGGCCACGCCGTTCACGCCCATGGCGGACAGGAGCCCGCCGGCGGAGTTGTAGTTCCAGCTTGAGACGTAGAGGGTGCCGCCGCCGTTGTAGTAGTCGAGGATGCCGGTCCAGTTGAGATCGCTGTTGGCGGCGTACCAGGACTCGACGATGACCATGTCCCACGGCCCGGTTGCAAGGGCGTCGTTGAACAGGCCGTGCTCGGCGTCGGGATATCCGGCATATGCCGCGAGCTCGGTGCTCGGCCAGATGTTCGTTATGGCGTCCAGAACAGCTTCGCCGGTTGGGGCGTAGTAGTCGTAGTACACGAGGATGCGGGTGGGATCGGCTGAAACGATACCCACCAGGATCATCAGGGCAAACAGCACTTTCTTCACTCCGGACCTCCTCCTGCATTAAGGGAAACACAGTGAAAACTAGCCATGCGGCGCCGGATGTCAAGCCCCGGGGTGCAGGTCGGGCTCCCCCTTCCGGTGCAGGCCTCCCGGCCCCTTCAGGGCGAGGTCCGCCGCATCCAGCAGCAGCAGCGAAAAGCCCGCACCTGCCAGGATGCCCGTCGAGATGCGCAGGAGCAGCGTGCTCTCGTACAGGCCGGCGAGCTGCATCGAACCGTCGGCTGCCATCGGGAGGATCATGGCTGCCCTGACCGAGAACGGGATGCTGCGGAGCGGGCTCCGGAAGAGTGCCGCCGCGAGGGCCATGCCGGCCCAGAAGGCGGTGCACCGCGCACACAGCCCGCTCGTGCCCCAGGGCAGAGGAATGCACCTTTCGTGGATGCGGTGGCAGGTCGTGGCGAGGAGGTTCCCGAGCCGCACGGCCGGATCCCTGTGGAGCAGCGGATGGACCAGGGACGCCCCGGCCATCAGCGCCGCGGGGAGCCCTGCGAGGGCGGGGAGCAGGAGCCTCAGCCGTCCGCCCAGGTGCCGGTGCTCCAGTCGAAGCGCTCCCTGACCGAACCCTCGCCCAGCAGCTCCATTGCGGCCAGCTCCCCCATCTCCATCGAATGGTCCATGTTGTTGTAGCGGAACAGACCCTGCCTGCCGCACGTCACCGACCCCGGCAGCCTGTCGAGCGCGTCGAGCACGGCACCGGATGCCTCGGCATAGCCGTGCGCGTAGACGGGATAGGCGTGGGGCTGCCTCTCGACCGTCGACCCGATGACGTCGCCCCTGTCGAACAGCCCGAGCCGGGCCCCGCCCTCGGCGCACTCGCGTGCCAGGTCGCCCTCGCCGCGCCAGACCGCGTCGCCCTTGCTGCAGGTGTACTCGAACACCACCTGGGCTCCCGACGGGCTCGCTTCCGGATCGAAGTTCTCGGCGATCGAGAGTCTGTTGAAGCCGTACCAGTCCTCGGGGGTGTAGATCCAGTGGTCGCGGGCAGCGGGCCTCCGGGCCACCTTCAGCACAACGTAGACGATCGCCCTGAAGCGCAGGCCCCTCGACGCCTCGACCGCCTGCTGCGGAAGGAGGCCGGCCAGGAGAGCCGCATACTCGTCGACCGGTATGGTGTTCACGATGCCGGAGGCCTCGATCGCCCCGCCTGCCGTGCCTATCGAAAACCCGCGGCCGGTCCTCGAGACGGACAACGGCTCGGTCGAGAGCAGCACGTCGCCTCCCGCGGCGCGGACCCTGTCGGCCAGGGCGTCGGCGATCCTGCCTATGCCCCCCCTCGGGTAGCTGAAGAGGCTGACCAGGCTCCTGGCCCTGTCCTCGCCGGGCGAGATCGTCTCCTTCACGAGACCCCAGAGATCGGGCACGGAGATCCGCTGGCTGGCCCAGTCCGGCGAGAGGTCACCGGGGTCCATGCCCCACAGCTTGGCGGTGTAGGGGCCGAAATAGACGTCGTAGAGAGCCCTCCCGAACCTGTTGACCACCCAGCTCTCGAAGCTGTCGTCCCTGGAGCCGCCTGCCGCCACCCGGAGCCTCGCGGCCGCGTAGCTCGCGAGCATCGCGGCGCCCCTGTGGAGCGGCATCCTCCTGAGCACGTCGCCCAGGCTGAGGGGGTACAGGAAGTACCTGTCGAGCAGCCTGATCCTGCTGAGCCTCTCGAGTTCGAGCAGGTCGCCGCCGACGAGGGACCGCATCCTCTCCTGCAGGGCGGCGTTCTTCGTGTGGAAGCGGTGGGGGCCGAGGTCGAAGCGGAAGCCCTCCTTCCTGCGGGTGGCCGCCAGGCCGCCGACGCAGGGGGACTTCTCCAGCACGACCACGCGTACGCCGCGGGAGGCCAGCGTGTCGGCCGCGCTGAGCCCGGCCAGGCCGGCGCCCAGCACCACGGCGGTGTCGCCGGGTGCGATGTGCTTCATTCCGTCCAGACCACCCTCGGCGCGTCGTCGCTCTCGATCGTGCCGAGAGACCGGATGTGCTCCGTCACGGCGTCGAACAGGGTGACTCCCGCCGGCACGGCCTCGAACTCCCTGAGCAGGTCGTAGCCGACGTTGCCCTGGGCCAGATAACCGGTGGTGACGAGGGTGTAGGTCGCGGACGGATCCACCGGCACTCCCGCGATCTCGAGGTATTCTATCTTGGAGCCGTCCGGCAGGGACTGGTTGCGCACCGCCGTGAATCCTGCCGGCTCCATGTCCCTGCGGCGCCCCTGCATGCCTGTCTCCAGCACCCGCAGCAGGTCGGCCCCCGAGAGATGGACGAGGTAGAGGTCCTCCTCGAAGGGGATGGCTTCGTAGACTATCCTCGGGGTCACCGGTCCGCGCGGGATCGAGGCCCTGATCCCGCCCCTGTTCATCAGCGCGACATCGGCGCCTGTGGCCGCCAGCATGGCGTCCGCGACGAGCCTGCCCATGGGGTGCTCGGCACCGCCGCGCATGATCTCCTCGGATGCCTCGGCGATCACCATGTCGAGACCCGATTCGGCGACCATCCTGTAATCCTCGATGAGGGCCGCGGCCGTCGAGTCGGGCTGGAACTCGTCGTGGAGCAGGCTCACGAGCGCTTCGCCCGCCGGGCACTCCCATCCCACCACCTCGCCGGCTTCGGAGTCGATCCAGAGGCGGAGGTGGGAGACACCCGTGCCGTTGGCGTATCCCTGGATGACGATCGTGTGGGTGTAGGGATTGACCCAGGGCGTCCTGAGGCCGTAGTGCGTGTGCCCGGAGATGATCAGGTCGATTCCCGGGATGAGGGTGGAGAGCTCGGCGTTGTTGAGCGCGAAGTCCTTCTCGAAGCCGGCCCCGGCCTCGAGGGAGTCGACGACACGCTCGACGTAGCGCTCGGGATCCGAGGGCTGGCCGAGGTGGGAGAGCAGGAAGACCAGGTCGGCCCCACGGGCGCGGGCCGCCTCGATCTCCCGTTCGACGGCCTCCTGTTCGGGCAGGAAGGCGTAGCCCTCTAGGAGGGCGGGGTCCACGAGGCCCCAGGTATCCGTGGTGCACAGCCCGATCAGGGCGATCTCGACGCCCTCGTACTCGAGCATGATCCAGGGCACCACTGGATCGGGGATGGCCCCGTCCTCCTGGGAGACGAAGTTGCACCCCAGCACGGGGAAGTCTGCGTCCCGTGCGAGCGCCAGCGCGTTCGCGACCCCGTCGTCGAAGTCGTGGTTGCCGAGGGTCATCGCCTCGTAGCCGGCGTAGTTCATCCACTCGATCACGCTCGCGCCGGTGTCGTAGTTCCCGACAGGGGTGCCCTGGTAAACGTCTCCTGCGTCGACGAGGAGGCAGTAGCCGCCGGCGGCCTCCCTCTCGGCCCTGACCGACTCCACGTACGAGAGTAGCCAGGCTCCGCCTCCGATGAGGGGCGGGAAGTCGGGATTGAGGAAGGTGGCGTCGCGGGGCGTGATGCCCCCGTGGACGTCGTTGGTGTGCATGATGTCCAGGGAGAAGACCCTGGCGCCGGCCGCCGCCGCAAGCAGCAGCAGCGGGATGGCCGCCGAGCCGCGCGCCCTCACGCCGCGCCTACAGCTCGAAGGCCCGGGAGGCCGACAGCATCAGCATGGTGCCGGTCTCCTCGACCCTCAGGCTGTCTCCGTCGTCGAAGGAGACGAGCCCGGGGAGGTCCTGCTGGTCCCACGAGGAGGGGGTGAAGCAGGCTCCCGCGTCGAAAGCCCATTCTCCCAGCTCGAAGCCCATCCCGCCGGTGAAGCTCGCCGCGTCGAGGGCCCGGGAGACCGGCGACCTGTCGTACCTGAAGCCGAACCTGCAGGCCGGGCCGCTGGGGATCAGGTTCTCGATGCCGGTGGAGACGCTCCAGCCGTCGCGAAGGCCCATGTCCGCACCGTCGAACTCTGCTTTCGAGGCGGCGTAGTAAGAGCCCTCGGCCAGGAACCTGGTCCTGAGGGCGTTGCCCGGGAGCCACGAGAATCCGAGCCTCAGGCGCGGCGGCAGGGAGAGGTCGCCCTCCGTGTCGCCGTCCCACGAGGCCGAGAGTGTCTTCTCGGCTCCGATGTCCACTCCGAGATCCTCCCTCGGCGAGTATGCGACCGAGATCCTGCCGGTGAAGCCTGCGAGGTCGGAGGATGTCTCCTCGCTGGTGTCGGGGATGGAGGGATCGACCCAGGTCACGTCCCAGGCCACGTCCCGGAAGCCGTGGAGCCAGCCCCCGCCGATGCCTACGGTGACGGCATCGGATATCTCGAGGGCGGCCGATGCGCAGGCCTCGGCCGCGAAGCCCCCGCAGGACAGGTCCTCCTGCCCGATGGTGACGTAGTAGTCGTTCGTGACGGTCCTGTCGTACCCGTAGGCGAAGGACGCCCTCTCCACCCATCCCAGGGCCAGGGAGAGGCCCTCCGGCATTCCCCCGACCCCCGAAAGCGTTGCGGCGATGGCGCCCGGCACGAGCGGCGAGCTCCTGTTGAACGCGTGCTCGGCCTCCCCGATGGAGCTGCCGAAAGAGTCGTAGACGGTCCTCGTGCGCCTCTCCACGAGCATGTCCAGGCCCCCGGAGAGCTGGACGGAGAGCCCCCCGGCCGCGAGGGACGCCGCGGCGGGGTTCGTGAGAGAGCCTATCGCGGAGGCATCCATGAACTCCGCCCTGCCCATGGCCAGCGCCCTCGCGCTGGGGGAACCCGTCCAGCCTCCGCCTCCGAGCAGGATCCCCGGCAGGCCGGAGGCCCCCGCGACAGAAGCCGCGAGCAATGCGATCGAGATGTTCTTCATCTGCTCTCCCGGCCTACCAGCGGAAGTCCAGCTGGCAGTTGATCCCGTAGCCCGCCCTGTGGTCGCCGAAGTCCCTCACCAGCGAGGAGCCGTCCCCCTCGTAGTAGTACTGGTCGTCCGGGTCCGGCCTGTAGAGCCCGGTCCGCGGGAAGTACGTGTCCTTCCGGAGGATCCTCAGGCGGAGCTGAAGGAAGTCCGACACGGTCTGCTTTATCGTCAGGTACACCTTGGAACCCCGTCCGTCCAGGAAGTCAATCCCCGTGTCCTCGAACTCCCATTGGCTCATTCCGTCGGTCGTCCAGAGGGTGGTGCCGCCCAGCACCGAGAAGTCCTCTGTGAAACGGTGCTCCCAGCGGGCGCTTATGAAGCCCCCGGCCATCAGCCTGTCGTCGTCGTACCTCGGGTTGGGTGTCAGCTCGACGGCCCCTGCCCTGAGCGACACCTCGAAGAAGTCGTTCCCCGCAGGCAGTATGAACGTGCGCAGGGTGACCTCGTGCGTCACCGAGTTCGTGGGGATGATGTCCTGCATCTTGGTCTTGTCCTGGTACTTGTACTTCAGCCTGAATCTCACGGGGAAGACCGGCCTGTACTCCACCTCGCCCTGGAACCTGCAGTTCTCGAACCCCCAGGGGATGGACCTCCAGACGTCGAGATAGACGCGGGGGACGACGATCTGGCGGCTGACCTGGAACCTGGATTCGATGTACAGGCCCTCCTCGGGCTTGGGCACCGGCCAGTCCGCCATCTGCCACATCAGGGGATCGTTCAGGTAGTAGGGCTTCTCGAAGGTGGTGTCGTCGAACCTGCCCTGCTCTGCGAACCCCCTGTTGTAGGGGTTCGTGTAGCCGAGCCCGTACCTGCGCCAGGCCCCGAGCAGGTAGAACCAGTCGTTCTGCCAGCGCGCGCTGGCGAGGAAGGCCGTTGCGTCCTCGTCCTGCAGGGCCGCCTCGCCCTCGAGCGACATGGGCCCGAGGACGGTCTGCCCGCTGATGGAGAAGACGCTCATGCCGTCGCCCGAAGGCATCGTGGAATACTCGGGGCAGATCCAGTGCTCGGCGTCGCCCGGGATGTCGATCTCGGCCGGATCGGGGGCGAGGGAGTCGTCCCACGCGATGGACATCGCCCCGGCCCCGAAGGCGGTGCCGTACGGCAGGACCCCGCCGAGGTCTACTATGCCGTATCCGCCTGCCGTGGTCTCCCTCACGGCGTCCGCCATGTCCGACGTGCGCCACTTCGCCAGGACGAGCGAGTTCGGGGTGCCGTCGGAGTTGAGTATCGCGTCGCGGGGTGCGCTGGAGAAGAAGCCGAAGCCGGTGAACCTGCCCGCCCTCACCTCGGCCGCTCCTCCGGTGAAGGCGAACTGCCGGGTGGAGGTCAGGTCGGGGTTGAGCCCCCAGGGCCGGTACATGGTCCTGCTCATGAACTCGTCGGTGTTGTCCACCATCAGGCCCTGGCCCAGGGACAGCCTGTAGTTGCCCAGGATCACCTGCCTGACGGGCCCGAGGTACTGGAGGGACGCGAACCCCTTGGCCACGTCCCAGGTGTCCTCGGCGCCGCCGAGCTCCATGCCGGAGAAGAGCCCGTGCCCGGCGGTGGAACCGGCGCCACGGGACAGGCGGACTCCCGTCCGCAGACGGTCGCCCATGCCCACCCTGACGGTCTCCTCGCTGCCGGTGACGTGCCTGGCGCCCGTTAGCTCCTCGCGCTCGGCGGATATCCTCTCGTAGAGGGCGAGGCTGTCGACCCCCGAACCGGAATAGTCGCGGCCCCCGGACTCGAAGTCGGCGAGGGCGCCTCCCAGTTCGTCCAGGCCTGCCTCCAGACCCTCCTCGTCGTACCAGCTCCCCGACCCGGCATCGACCGCGACCCGCACGGAGCCGAACGGCTCCATGCTGGTGAGGTCGAGTTCCCTCACCGAGACGAAGTCGCGCATGTTGCGGAATCCGTAGTAGGTGAGGTTGTCCGTGCCCCTGAACGACGTCACGCTCGACACGGGCCCGAGGGTGGCCAGCCTGCCCTCGACCGCGGCCGCGTCGACCAGGCTGACGCCTTCGAGCTTCCTGAGGTCCCATGTCGTCAGCTCGTTGGCGGGCATCGGCCTGATCAGGAGATCCTCCCAGAGGGCTACCGCGGCATCGCCCGGGCCGTCCTCGACCGCCAGGCGCTCCATCACGTCGAGCACCGCGGGGCTGATCCGCCCGGGAGGAGGCGGCACGACCACGGAGTTGTCCTTCAGCCAGGCCAGATCCGAAGCCGTGAAGCCCGGCACGTTCATGACGTCGTAGATGTCTCCCAGCCCGCCGGTTTCGAGGATGTAGCCGTAGAGGGCCCCGGCCTGTGCGTCGGTGATGCCGGGCAGGGCCCGGAGCTCCTCGAGGGAGGCCGAGTTCAGGTCGAGGGCCGGGAGGGCGATCGCGGCAAGGCCGAGCAGGATCGCGCTAGAAAGCATAGCCCACCCCGAACTGGTGAGTCGGGGAGAGGTCTGGATGGCTCTCGATCCCGTACTGGAACTCGATGCCTGAAACCGAGGTCGAGAGGCCCGCGGTGATGACCGCCGGGTCGGTGCGCACTCCGGCCAGGACCGATACGGGGCCGACAGGGACGGCCTGGCCGAACCGGATCCTCATGCCCCTGTAATCCCTCGACAGCACGAACCTTGTCACCAGGCCGGCCGACGGTTCGTAGGCCAGGCCGACGTCGAGGTTCCGGTGGAAGCTCTCGGAGCTCTCGCCTATCCGCGACTCGAACAGGTTCCTCACCGATGCGGCCAGCATCCAGCGGGAGTAGACCTCGGCCTGCATGCCTGCGTTCAGCGAGAAGGCCGATGCGCCGCCGTAGCTGCTCTGGCCGTCCGCTATGTCGACCCTGCCGAAGACGGGCTGGATGCCTGCATACATCCCGCGGCCTAGGCGGCCCGAGGCGGTGAGCGCGACAAGCATCTCGGAATAGTCGCCCGACCCGAAGGCCCTCATGGAAAGGCCGGCGGCCCAGCCCCCCGCGAGCGGCGCAGAGAAGTCGAGCCCGTGCGTGGCCAGGTCGAGTACGGTGAACGGCAGGCGGCTCGAGGCGTATGCCGACATGCCTTCACCATGAGCGAGGCAGGCGGGGTTTCCGAGCACCGAGGGCAGGCCCGTGCCTGCCACGCCCGTGCCTCCCATGGCCTGGTCGGCGACGCCCAGTTCTAGCTCCTCGAATGCCGCGAGGGCTGCCGGGGAGGACAGGATCACCAGGGCGGACAGAACTGCATGGCGGAGGTATCCTGTTGTCTTCATGGCCTACTCCAGGTCCGCCGCGACCACCACGGACTCGGTGGTCACGTATCGTTCGCCGTCCCCGTCGATGCCCTCGAGCATGACGAGGTAGGGTCCCATGGGAAGCGCCTCCTCGTGGTCGTCGAGCCCGGCCCACTCCATCACGTCGCCGCCCATGCGTGACTCGACAGGCCTGGCCACCTCGCGCCCCGACCGGTCGAACACCTTCACGGTGAACCTCCATCCCGGAGGTCCCCCGAACTCGAACTGCATGCTCTCGCCCAGCGATGGTGCGAAGGGAGTGCCGTAGACGTCCAGGTGGAAGTAGTTCGAGACGGATGGAGAGAAGGACTGGAGGTCGGACTGGTATCTCGGGAGGAGCTGGTAGCCCGAGTCGTAGGGTGGCTCGGAGTCGTACTGGCCGCCGATCCCGGTGACGAAGAACCTGTCGCCGGCATGGATGCCGTCGACGTCTATCCCCGTGGATTCGCCCACCCTCACGGCGATGGACGTCTGCCCGTTCCAGACCGTCAGGTTCCATCCCGCGCCAGACTGGACGGGGTCGCTCGCTATGGTGACCCACTCGCCCGAGCCGGGGTCTCCGGCCCTCACCAGCAGGCCCTCGACAGCCTCGCCCATGCCCTGGTGCCTCGCGAGCTGCAAGGGACCGGGGGCCGGACCCGAACCGACGAATACGTAGTCCCCCTGGGTGTCGGGCGATATCTCGACAAGGCCGTTGTACTGGGCGATCTCGCCCGTGATCTGCAGGGTGTCGCCGGGGCCCGCGGGGAATCCGGGCAGCTCGTAGGAGTAGACGTTGATGCCCCCCGTGGCGTCCTGGACGTAGAAGCCCGCCCCGGATCCCGACGAGAAGAGCATCGGTTCGCACGTAGCCACGGCGGTGATCGTCACGACCTGGCCGAGCAGGTCGGGGAGCCCGTCGCCATCGATGTCTGCCCTGGCCTCGCCGACGGTGACGGCCGCCGCAGGAAGTGCCAGGAGCGACGCCAGAAACACTGATCCCTTCATGCGCTGTCCCCCCGTACCGCCGCCATCATCTGCCGGCGGAGATCTCGGCGTCCGTCAGGGCCGCGGCCCTCGACAGGGCCTCGCCTGCCGTCATCCTTCCGTACAATGCAATCTCGATGGCCTCGGAGAGGAACTCCCTACCCTCGTACCAGGCCGATGTCTGCGGTTCGAATATTGCGTAATCGAGCTGGCCTATGACAGCATCCAGGCCCGGGTGGGCCCCGATGCGGGCCATCGCCTCGGGTTCTTCGAGGGCGCTGCGCACAGCGGGCAGATAGCCGCTGCCGGCGAACCACCGGGCCTGCTGCCGCGGCTCCAGGAACCACTTGGCGAACTCCCAGGAGGCCGACACCTCGCGTGGATCGCCCGACCTGAATATCACGACGTTCGTCCCGGCTATGAAGACCGAGCGCCTCTCACCGGCGGGGAGGGGGGCGACGCCGATCCGGAAGGTCGGCAGGCCGTTCTCGGCGCGGCTCCGCATGTCCTGCTCGAGGAAGGCCAGCGACGTCACCGATGCCTCGATGAGCGCCACCCGACCGTTCGCGAACTGGCGCTGGTGGTCGAACCCGGTGGCGAGATAGGCGGAACCGTCCTCGTGGAGGAGGGTCTGGAGGTAGCCCAGGGCCGCCTCGCCCTCTGGAGAGTCGAAGGTCACCGAAGAGCCGGCGGAATCGAGCAGGCTGCCTCCGTGCTGGGACAGGAGGCACTCGAACGTCCAGACGCTGCCCGTGAAGGCGGTGCCCCAGCGGTCCTCCCCGTCCAGGAGGTCTCCGTCGGAGTTGCCGTCGAGACAGAGCGCCTCGAGGAGAGCCCTGTGGCCATCCAGGGTGGCTGCGGGGGCGAGGCCCAGCGAGTCGAACAGGTCTGCGTCGTAGTAGATCATGGGCACGCTCTTGTTGAAGGGCAGGCTGAAGACCCGCCCGTCGAACGTGTTGTCCTCCCTGAAGACCCCGTAGACGTCCGGCCAGATGCTGTCGGTGAAGAAGGGGTCGAGGGCTATCAGCGAGTCCATCGGGACTATCGCCCCTCCCCTGACGAGCTGGGCTGTCCATGTCTCGTAGGCCTGCGCGATGGAGGGGGTGTCGCCCGCCATCACGCTCGCCATGATCTTCTGGCTGAGCGCCCTGTAGTTCCCCATCGCCACGGGCACGACCTCTATGCCTGGATGGGTCTCGTTGAACTCGGCTATGAGCGTGTCTTCGAGGACATCCCCCAGGGGGCCGCCCATGGCATGCCAGAATGTCACCGTGACGACACCGCCGCTGTCAGCGCCGCCTCCACCGCAGGAGACCGCGGCCAGGGCCGCGGACACGAGCGCAGCCGCGGCCAGGCTCCGGCGGATGCCGGAAGGCCGCTCCCGCTTCGCTTCGCGTACTACTTGCAGCAGCACGAACCCGAGCAGGTGTGCCCGGAATCGTCCGGGGAGGGCTTGGCGGATTCGCACGCGCCCCTTCCCTCGGGGCAGGATCCCTTCCGATAGTCGGTCGCGTAGAAGCCGGCACCCTTGAAGATGATGCCCGCTCCGCTGCCGATGAGCCTGCGCACCGCGCACCCGCATTCGGGGCAGACGCGCTCGGGCTCGTCGGTCATGCTCTGGAACCTCTCGTACCTGTGGCCGCAGGATTCGCACTCGTAATCGTACGTGGGCATCGAAGCCTCCATGTTAGCCGCCGAATCGACGGCGCAACCCCTAATATGCAGCGGCGCCTCCCGCAAAGGCATCAGCCGCAAGAAGCATGCCACACGGAGCCATGCTTCATCCTGCTGCAGAACAGCTTCTTGCGTGACATCGTCCGTTGCGGCGGAGCCGGAACCGGCCTCAGTGGCCGGGCGGGCCGCTGTCGGGCCCGGATTCCACCACGTCGCGCGCCCTGAGCCCTTCGTGCAGGGCCGCAACGATGCCTGCCGCGATGATCGGCAGGAACTGAGAGGCATGGAACACCAGTGCGAGCGCTCCGGCCTGCGGGGTCGACAGGCCCGTCAGGGCCGGCATGACGGCCGTGAGCGCCGCGTGCACCGTGCCGGTGCCCGCCGGGGTGGGGACGAGCATCCCGAATGCCGCCAGTATCAGCACCAGCACGGGGTAGTACCAGCGGAACGGAAGGGAGAGCGCGAGGAACACGGGAGCCACCGACAAGGCCAGGGAGGCCCACACCAGCGCGGCCAGGGCCGCCACCGCCGCCAGCTCCCGAAGGCTGCGGAGGACTGCCAGCCCCTCTGCGAACGACATCAGGATCCTCTCCAGGCCTTCGGCAGCCCTCGCGAAGCCGGCGGCCCGCAGGGGCCTGACCGCGAGGGAGCAGGCCCTGCCCCGCCACACCCACAGAGCGACCACGAAGGCGAGCACGGCGACGTATCCCGCTCCGGCCAGCAGCAGCCCGCTCCGAACGGGGGTATCGAGCGTGTCCCAGAACGCGGCCACGGCCCCGAGGCTCATCGCCGTGAGCGTCAGCCCGTCGAAGACCCTGCTCAGCGCCACGGTGGCGAGCGACGAGGCCCGCGGCACGCCGGTGCGCCTGGACAGCAGCAGCGCCCTGACGAACTCGCCCAGGCGCGCGGGCATGATCGAATTGACCATGAATCCCGCCAGCAGCGGCGTGGCGGCGCACGAGAACCCCACCCGGCGGATGGGCGACAGGAGCACCTGCCACTGCACGATCCTGAAGACATAGCTGAGCGCTAGGAAGGGCAGCACCAGAAGGAGGGCGGCCCAGTCGGCGCCGGCGAGGACTCCGGACAGGCCGTCCAGATCGAGGCTCCGGTAGGTCAGCCAGAGCGCCGTGACAGCTATCGCCAGCCCGGCGGCGAGCTGGAGGAGGATCCGCCTGCGGCTCAACTGGGCTTCCCGGCCGGTCCGGCCTCCAGCGCCGCGCACAGGGCGTGCCCGGCAGCCATGAGGACCTCCTGGACATGCCCCGACACAGATGCCGGCGCGATGATCGCAGCATCTGCAGACGCGGCGAAGTCGGCCCCTCCTTCGCCCGTCATCGCCACGACCCCCGCCCCGGCGGCGCGCGCAGCCTCGACGGCCCTTATGACGCTCGGCGACCTGCCGCTGGTGGAGATTGCTATGAGCACGTCGCCGGGACGTGCCAGGGCCTCCACCTGCCTGGCGAATACCTTCTCGTATCCGTAGTCGTTGGCTATCGCGGTGATGGCGGCGGTGTCGTCGGAGAGACAGACCGCCCTCAGCGGCTTCCTCTCGGCGAGGAACCTGCCCACGAGCTCGGCGGTCAGGTGCATCGAATCGGCCGCGCTGCCCCCGTTGCCGCAGACCAGTATGGTCCCGCCCCCCTCCAGGCAGGCTGCGCAGATCCTGACGACGGGGTCGAGCTGGGATGTGTCGAACACCCCGAGGGCCCTCCTGGCCTCCTCCATCCAGCCCAGGCATTCGAGGTTCATCCCTTCCGCTCCTTCCTCCAGCGTCCGACGGCCTCTTCCCTCGGCGGCAGAACATATCGGGTCGAGGTGGCGAGGGCGGAGTAGACCGGGCGCCTCGCGGGCAGCCCGAGGTCGCTCCACCTCACCGGCTCCAGGCGGGCCGGCCGGGTGCCGGCCAGCTCCTGCGCGATCGAGAACGGCGTCGCCGGGCCGCGGTTCACCGCGTGAACGAGCCCCCGGAACCCGTCTTCGAGCATGGCGAGAACGGCCTCGACCAGATCGGGGGCGTAGGTGACGCATGCGGTCTGATCCACTACGGCCCTGACGCGACCCCCCGACTCCATGCCGGCGAGCAGCCTGGGGACCAGGCCTCTCCCGCCTGCGAAGAGCCACGAGGTGCGCACGACGATGGCCGAAGGGTTTTCGAGCGCCCGCATCTCGCCTGCCAGCTTGCTCTCGGCATAGGCGTTCGCGGGGGACACACGGCATCCCTCGATGAAGGGGGTGTCGGACGGGCCGCTGAAGACGTGGTCGGTGCTGAACGTCACGAGCCTGCCCGCCGCCCGGGCGAGGCCTTCGACCGCGGCGGCATGGATCCGGAACGCCTCCTCGCCGTGGGTTTCGCAGTAGTCGACATCGGTGAGAGCGGCGCAGTTGATGACGGTGCCGGCTCCGCTCGCGGCCACGAGGGCGGCGTTGCCGGCCGGGCTGGCGGCCAGGTCGGTCTCCGGGAGGTCGACGCCGGTGGCCAGCGGACCCAGGCGTTCCATGAACATGCTACCGAGGAGCCCGCGCGATCCCGTCACCAGGTATCTCATCTCGCGAACCTCCCGTACTCCTCGGCAAGATCGCGGTTCGAAAGGACGGCGGAGGGATTGAGACGGGTGAGCGCCTCCCAGCGTTCTCTGCCGATCCTGCCTGCGACAGGGTCCTCCAGCGCACCCAGGGTCATGCCCCCGGGGCCGTGGCAGTCGCTGGCAAGGAAGCTTGCGAGCCCGTCCTCGAGCAGCCCCAGTGCCGTGTCCTTCGCGGCAGGTCCGCCCATCTCGAAGCTCCTCCCGCTGACCTGGCCCAGGATGCCCAGCCGGGCCAGGACGGCGAGCCGGCCCGGCCGGAGGGAGCACCAGCGATACCTCTCGGGGTGTGCCAGCACGATCCTCGGGACTGACCTCGAGAGCATCCAGAGCCTCAACAGGGCCCGGATCCAGGACAGTCCCGCAGGGAGTTCCGCGAGCACCCATCCCGATCCCGGGTATGTGGGCATGCGCGAAGCCCGGCCCCTGCCGGGCGATGCATCGAGGAGAACCTCCGCGCCGAATCCGATCCTGATTCCGGGAGCCTCCTCCCGTGCGAAGGCCGCGAACTCGGAGAACCTCTTCTCACGCCTTGCGGAGCCGTCTCCGGCCATGGAGACATGAGGGGTGGCGATTACTGTCAGCCCGCCCTTCGAGGCGGATGCCGCCTCGTGCAGCATCGCGGCAGACTGCTCCCAGGTCGACGCCCCGTCGTCGATGCCGGGGACGATGTGGCAATGGATGTCCACGAGCCCGGTGCTCATTCCGCCCCACCGCCCCCGGAGCCCGGGAGGGGCCTCTGGGGGAGCAGGATCAGCCGCCGCCTCCCTCCCCCCTTCACGGCGCGCAGCCTGACGAGCCCGGCCGGGCGCGAGGGTTCGCCGAACGGCTGTATCTCGAAGACCTCCATGCCGAACGCCCTGCAGGACACCAGCATCTCCTCCAGCGCCTGAGGCCTGTTCACCGTCCGGTACTCCCCGCCCGCCCGGAGCAGGTGAGACGCCGCCCGGGCGAAGAGCGAGCGGGCGACCGGGCCTGCCAGCCTCTCGAGCCGCCTGCGCATTCCCGAAGGCAGCCTGGAACGCCCTTCGTCCCCGTAGGGCGGGTTGGATGTGACGAGATCGGCGATGCCGCCGGAAATGAGGGAGGGCACTTCGGAGACGTCGCAGCAGACCCTCAGGACTCCTTCGATCCGGCATGAGGAGAGGGCGGCCCGGTCCAGGTCCACCAGGAGCCAGACAGGCCCTTCCGCAGCGGGGACGAATCCGGCCACTCCGCCCGAACCGGCTCCGAGATCGGCGGCGAAAGCGGGCTCGAGGAGCCCGATCCCGTCGGCGAGGGCGGCAGTGTCGGATGTCGGGCCGGGAGAGCCCATGTCAGCGGTAGGGTGCCTTGGCCACGCCCCAGGTGCACGCGCCTTCGGGGTACTCTTCGAGGCGGAAGTCCTCCCAGCGGCTGATGTACCAGTAGGAGGACGCGTCCTCGACCATCGTGATCCTCGCCTGGCCGACTGCAGGATTCTCCCATCCCGCGTGCTCGCTCCCCGCGACGACGATGGAGTACTCCCTCCAGATCACGGCGCTGTCCATCGGGGCGGGAGGATCCGAGTAGCCGGGCACCAGCGAGAAGTATGCCACCACGAGGCTGTCCTCCGGCAGTGAATCGCCCGAGGTGGATGCGAGGAGGTTGTACACGGACGTGAACTCGGCGTCGTAGTCCCATGCGTCGAAATCGTAGTTCCAGGGGGATCCGCCGTACTCCACCGCATCTGCCGGATCGGCCGTGAAGACGAACGACGTGTCGAGACAGGCGGAATAGATCGTGATGCTCCTCGCCTCGAGGGCCAGATCCAGGTTGTACATCACCATCGACGGCGAAGTTGGCGGCTGCGTGGGGTCCTGGACCTCCCCGGGGTCCTCGGGCTCCCGCGGGTCGAAGAGCGAGCAGCCGGGCGCCTGCAGGAGGATCGCGCAGACCAGGAGAATGGGGGCGAGAGATGAGATGCTGGAGCAGGTAGTTGAAGCCGACGGAGGCATTCCAGTAACTGTCTCTTTCCCGGGATGTATACGGGTCGACGCCCCGGGAACCATGCTGGAACAGGTAGTTGAAGCCGACGGAGGCATTCCAGTAACTGTCTCTTTCCCGGGATGTA
>CAZMAT010000007.1:28536-47196 GCA_964564435.1 uncultured bacterium | reverse complement strand
TACGGGTCGACGCCCCGGGAACCATGCTAGAACAGGTAGTTGAAGCCGACGGAGGCATTCCAGTAACTGTCTCTTTCATCGGAGTAGAAGGTCCTTTTCAGGTTGAGGGAGAGTATGCCCTCCCCGAGGCTCATCCTGGTCCTCAGGCCGAGGTGGTGCAGGTTGTCCTCCTGGGGCTCGAGGAAGGATGTGCCGAGGAACTTCCTCCTCGAGAACTCGTACGAGTAGCTCGGCGTGATGCCTATGCCCGAACCGAGCCTGAACCCGCTGTTCAGGGTCACGGTGCTGTTGATGCTCTCCTCGGACCTGCTGAACAGCGAGTTCTCGTAGCTGCCCTGGTCCTGCAGCCTCAGGTTGTGGGAGATGCCCAGCATGGTGGAGTCGGACTGGACCCTCTGGATGGAGAGCCGCGATTCGAGCCTCCTGAACAGAAGGTCGTTGCCGGTCGAGCTCTCGGGGAACCTGTAGGTGGTGTAGTCGGCGCTGACGTCGATCGTCTCGCTGATCTCCCAGCCGAGGCCGAGGTCGTACTCGACTCCGGGCGAGAAGCTGTATGTGGACGAGTTCCTTGAGTTCGCCGAGTATTCGGACTCGAGGAAGACGGTCTCGAGGTTCTGGCCCTGGACCCTGCCCAGGAGGGTCATCCTCTGAGATACAGGGACCTCCGCCGAGAGCGAGAGGACCTCGCGGAGCTCGTCCTTGTCGCTGTTGTCCTGGAGCGTGTCCCCGAAGCCAGGCCAGGAGCCCTCGGTGTCGAACCTCGCGAGCTGGATGCTCCTCAGGAAGACTATCCTGGAGTCGCCGGGGAGGTAGGTGACCGTGGCATTCAGGACCCTGGTGTCCCAGACCTCGTAGATGTCGTACAGCTCGTTGTCCGGGAAACCCGTCCTCTTCCTGTCGCTCCTGTCGAACGTCCTGCTGAAGACGATGTCCGACGAGAGGGCGTCCATCATCTGCCACCTGACATGGGCGTCGATGCTCCTCGTCCTCTCGAGCCTGTCCCTGGGGTCCTCGCGGCTGGTGGAGTCTTCGTACTCCCAGTACCTGTTGGTCCATGACCAGTCCGTGCCGAGCTCCAGATCCACGGCGTCGGCGAACTTCGGGAGGGTCAGCGTCGTGGCATGGCTCCAGTCCTGCTGCCTGATGCTGTACGAGGAGTCCGTGTAGGTGGAGAAGATCCTGGCTGCCGCGAGCTGCACGCTCAGTGAGCCGCCCTCGAAGGCCCCGGGGAAGGCGTATCCGAATCTGGCGGCCAGGTCGTCGCTGCCGGTGTCGAGCTGTTCGCCCATGACCCTTCCCTCGGTCATGGTGAAACTCGTGGAGAGCCTGTCGAAGAGCGGTTTCTGGACCGAGACGCTGAAGTTCCTCACGCCGCCCTCGTCGTGGGTGTCCAGCGTGCTGTCGCCGGAGATCAGCTCCGAGTCCTTGAAGTGGAAGCCCAGTCCGATCAGGACCGAAGCCCAGTCCGCCGGCACGTACCTGACCTGTCCGGTGGCCGTGTTGTCGACCTGGTCCTCTATTGTTTCGCCGTATCTCTCCTGCAGCGAGATGCTGCGGGAGATCGCGGAGGAGAGCTCGATCCTGTCCTGCGGGTTCCAGCGAAGGGCGGCGTTCCCGGTCCTGCCGTCGATGAACCTCTCGAGCTGATAGCTCCTGTCGGCCGTGAACGAGGCGTCGAGGCTCATGCTCACGGTGCTCGAGATAGCCTCGGAGAACGAGAAGGAGTTCAGGAGCCTGCTCGTCTCCTTCACCTGCTCGAGGCCCAGGTTGTAGCCGATGTCGTAGGCGGGCGCGAGCGATGCCAGCGCCAGCAGCAGCAGCAGGAACCCCCTCATCATGCCCCCAGCTCCGCCATCCTCCTGAAGCACTCCGGAGGAAGCTGTTCGGCCCTCAAGCCCGAATCTATGCCGGCCAGTCCGAGGAGGGTAGCAGCCTCCTCCCGCCCCATCGCGGCCGCGAGGTTGTTGAGGATCGTCTTCCTCCTGCGGGAGAACGATACCGCCACGATCCTCCTGAAGGCGGGGACGAGCGCGGACGGCACCAGCTGGCTCTCCCTGCGCCTGAGTACGAGCACGCGCGACCTGACTGCGGGTTCGGGGAGGAAGTCGCCGGGCTCGGCGTCGAGGAGCGCGGAAGCCTCGAAGAAGGGCCACAGGCCCAGGGCGAGCCTGCCGTACTCCTTCGATCCGGGGCCGGCCGTGACCCTGGCGGCCAGCTCGGCCTGGAGCATCACCACGGCCGTGCGGATCGACCCGAATCCGGGTTCGGCCAGCCTGAAGAGGGCCGGCGAGGATATGCCGTAGGGAAGGTTCGCCGCCAGGGCGTCGAAGGGGGCGCCTGGCAGCGAGGCCGGGTCGACTTCGAGGAAGTCGGCCGTGACCACGCGGAGGGGTTTCCCCGCGAAGATGCGCTCCAGACGGGCGGCCATGAGCCTGGAGACCTCGACCGCGGTGACCGGCCGCCCGGGTGAGACCAGGAATTCCGAAAGCGACCCGAGCCCCGGCCCTATCTCGAGGACGCTGCCCGCCGGACAGGCCCCGGCTATCCTCACGGCTATGGATTCGTTCACCAGGAAGTTCTGGCCGAGGGCGCGGTTCGGCACCATCCCGAGTTCGTCCAGGGCCCTGCGGACCTCGACGGCGTTCACGCCCCTCCCCTCGTGACGAGCGGGAGGCCGAGGCCTTCCGCGACAGCGCGCACCCTCTCCATCTCCACCCCCTCGCAGGCCACCGCGGTGAGTCTGACCCGGGGGCCTGCGGACACGGCCAGCCGCACGAAGGCGAGAAGGCTCTCCCAGGCGCCGGGCACGGATGGTCTGCAGATGGCTCGGTATGATGCGTCGTCCCAGGCGTTGAGGCTGATGCTGACCGAGTCGAAGAGCCTGATGGCCCCCAGGACCTCGTCCTGCCCGGACGAGGAGAGTGCGAGCCCGTTGGTGTTCAGCCTGAGCCGCCAGCCCCGCGACCGTGCCAGGACGGCCGCGCGGCGCAGGAGCCCGAGCCGCGACGTGGGCTCCCCGTAGCCGCAGAACACCATCTCGCTGAAGCCGCGCCGGGGGAGCCGCGAGATGCCCGACAGGACCCTCTCCTCCGAAGGCTCGACGCCCCCGTGCTCCAGGAGGTATCCCCCGAGGCCGCTCTCCGTGTTCCTGATGCAGAAGCGGCACTTGTTGCCGCAGATCCCGGTGAGGTTCACGTATGCCCTCCCGTCCAGCCGGTAGATCACCGAAGGCCGGGCCGAGGCTCCCTGCCGGAACGCCCTCTCGCTGTTGGCGGCCAGTATGGAGCAGGCTTCGCCGAAGGGCATCCCCCAGGCGGCGGCCACCGCACGGGCGGTGTGGATCACGAAGGCGGGCTCACTGGTTCTTCCTCTCACGGGTTCAGGCGACATGAAAGGGCTGTCGGTCTCGACCAGGACGGCGCTGCGAGGCAGGGCCGCCAGGGTCCGCCGGAGCGATTCGTTGCGCCTGAAAGTCACCGCGCCGGAGAAACCGATGAACCATCCCCTCGATGCAGCTTCGAGCGCGGGCCCGTCCGGGCCGGTATAGCAGTGGAGGACGGCGCCCGGCGGATCCAGGGCGCCGAGGGCCTCCACGGTCTCCGCTTCGGCACCCCTGCTGTGGCAGACCAGCGGCAGGTCGAGGTCGGAAGCCAGGCCTGCGTGCGATGCCAGGAGTTCGCGCTGCAGTCCGAGAGGCGGGGCTCCCGGCTTGAGCTCGAGCCCCGTCTCGCCTATCGCGCAGACCCCCGGCTCGAACGCGAGCCGCTCGATCTCCTCGAAGGATCCGGGGTCCTCCGCCTCGGCGGGATGGATGCCCACGGCCGCAAGGAGGCCGTGCTCCCGCGCGATGGAGACCGCCTGCGAGCTGGTGTCCCTGTCGATGCCCGGGACGACGATCCATCCGGTCCCGGCCTGCCTGGCGGCTTCGAGGACATCCTCCAGCCGTTCCGCGAGTCCGGGGAAGAACAGGTGGCAGTGGGTGTCGGGCGGGGAGGCGTCCGTCAGACGTCCCTCCGGATGACGTCATCCCGGTGGGGACCTGTGGAGACGAGGCGCACCGGCGCGCCGCAGAAGCGCTCCACGAATTCGACGTATCGCCTGGCGTGAGGCGGCAGGGCGCTCCAGGAGCGCTCTCCCGAGATGTCCTCGGGGAACCCCGGCAGGGTCTCGTATACGGGCCTGCAGGCGGAGAGCCCCCTGCCGAACACGGGCCGGCCGACCGGCAGGCCTTCGTAGGATGTGCACACCCGTATCTCAGAAAATCCTCCCAGCACGTCCAGCAGGGTCAGTGCGATCTCCGAGCAGCCGTTGAGGGCGACCGAGTAGCGCATCAGCACGGCGTCGAGCCAGCCGCAGCGCCGGGGGCGGCCCGTGGTGGCGCCGTACTCCCTCCCCTTCCTCCGGAGCTCCTCGCCGGTGGGGTCGTCCAGTTCGGTGGGGAAGGGGCCTGCTCCCACGCGGGTCGAGTAGGCCTTCATCACCCCTGTGACCAGGGCGGCACCGGGGCCCAGCCCGAGGCTCTGGAAGGCGGAGGCGGCGGTGCACGATCCGGAGGTGACGAACGGATAGGTGCCGTGGTCGGGATCGAGCAGCGTGCCCTGGGCGCCCTCGGCGATCACGCAGACTCCGTCGGCGAGCATGCCCCTGATTGCGCTGCCTACGTCGGAAGCCAGCCCCGAGAGATCGAAGGCGGCATCCACGAACTCGGCCGCCTGATGCGCCAGATCGGGCCCGCTTCCCGGCATGCCGGCGGCCTCATCGAGGAGGTCGTCCGACATCGATTCGAGTGCGCTCCTGTCGGCTGCGTCCTCGAGCCTGATCCCGGTCCTGCCGAACTTCCTCACATATGCGGGGCCGATGCCGCGCCCGGTGGTGCCTATCGCCCGGGAGCCCCTGCGGAGCTCTTCCTCGACCTCTACGAGCCTGTAGACGGGATGGACGAGATGCGCGGAGCCCGAGACGCGGAGCCTGTCCCTGACCGGATAGCCTGCGCCCGAGAGGGCTTCGATCTCGGAGAGCATCGCAACCGGGTCCACCACGCAGCCCGCGCCGATGAATCCGGCTATGCCCTGCCTCAGCATCCCCGAAGGGACCTGGTGGAGGACCACGGAGCCGCCGTCCGTCTTCACGGTATGGCCTGCGTTGGCCCCGCCCGAGAACCTCGCCACGGCGCCGGAGCCGGGGGCAAGGTGGTCGACCACCTTGCCCTTGCCCTCGTCACCCCAGCCCAGGCCTACGACTATGCGGAGCGGCATGTCATCCGACCCTCTGGGGCCTGGCCCTCTTCCTCACCTTGAGGGGCTCGCCGCCGTCCCTGACGCACTCTTCCGTCACCACGAGCTTCTTCACCGTATCGCGCTCGGACGGCAGGTTGTACATCGATTCCAGGAGGATCCGCTCCATGATCGCCCTGAGGCCCCTCGCCCCGCTCTCGGTCTTCCTCGCCAGGCGGGCCACCTCGTGCAGGGCGGCATCCCGGAACTCCAGCTCGACCCCCTCGATCCTGAAGAAGTACGAGTACTGCTTCACCAGGGCGTTGCGCGGCTCGGTGAGGACCCTCACCAGGGCATCCTCGTCCAGGTCTTCCAGCGCTACCGTCACCGGCAGGCGGCCGACCAGCTCGGGGATTATCCCGAACCTGACGAGATCGTGGGGCTCCACCTGATCAAGGGCCGACCCCTGGCGGGCCGATGCATCACCGGCCCTGCGGGCGTCCTCTGCGCCGAAACCTATGCTCTTGCGCGACAATCTCTTCTCCACGATGTCCGAGAGCCCGTGGAACGAACCCCCGCAGATGAAGAGGATGTTGGTGGTGTCTATCGCGATGTTCTCCTGGTAGGGGTGCTTGCGCCCGCCCTGGGGCGGGACGCTGGCCACCGTGCCCTCGAGGATCTTGAGGAGGGCCTGCTGCACCCCTTCGCCCGACACGTCCCTGGTGATGGAGGCGTTCTCGGACTTGCGCGAGATCTTGTCGATCTCGTCGATGTAGATGATGCCCTGCTGGGCTCTCCTGACATCCATCCCCGTCACGTGGAGGAGCCTGAGCAGGATGTTCTCGACGTCCTCGCCCACGTAGCCGGCCTCGGTCAGCGTAGTTGCGTCGGCTATCGCGAACGGGACGTCGAGTATGCGGGCAAGGGTCCTGGCCAGCAGGGTCTTGCCCACTCCCGTCGGACCGAGGAGCAGGATGTTGCTCTTCTCTATCTCGACGCCGGCGCCGGGGTCCTCGGTCGCCCTGAGCCTCTTGTAGTGGTTGTAGACAGCGACGGAGAGGACCCTCTTGGCCTTCTCCTGCCCTATCACCCACTCGTCGAGCCTGCGCTTGATCTCGTCGGGAGGGGGCACGGGCTTCTCGGCGACCGGGGGGGTCTCCGCAGGCGCCGCCTGGTCGTTCTCTTCCAGGAGTTCCGAGCAGTAGCGTATGCACTCGTCGCATATGCTCACCCCCGGGCCCTGGATGATCCTGTTGACCTGTCCGGCGGTCCTGTTGCAGAACGAGCACTTGCCGGGCCTTGCCATCACTGCCTCTTGGAGTTGAGGATGTTGTCGACGAGGCCGTACGCTACCGCCTCGCCAGCATCCATCCAGAAGTTCCTGTCGGTGTCGATCTCGATCTTCTCGAGCGGCTGCCCGGTGTGGTCGGCCAGGATGCGGTTCAGCTCGTGGCGCGTCTTGATGATCTCGCGCGCCTCGATCTCTATGTCGCTCGCCTGTCCCTGGACGCCGCCCATAGGCTGGTGGAGCATCACCCTGGCGTGCGGGAGGATGTTGCGCTTGCCCGCTGCGCCGGCCGAGAGCAGCACGGCGGCCATGCTGGCCGCGGAGCCGAGGCAGAACGTGGCCACGTCGGGCTTGATGAAGTTCATCGTGTCGTAGATGGCGAGGCCGGAGGAGACGATGCCCCCGGGGCTGTTGATGTACATGTTGATGTCTCGCTCGGGGTCCTCGCCCGCGAGGAAGAGGAGCTGCGCCACCACCACGCTCGCGCTTGCGTTGGTGATGACGTCGCCCACGAACACGATCCGCTCCTTCAGGAGCCTGGAATAGATGTCGTAGGACCTTTCGGTATTGCCCACCCGCTCCACTACAAACGGGATGATCGACATGCCTGGTCTCCCTTCAGTCCGCAGGGACGGGTGGCTCGCATTCCCTCCAGGACCAGCCCTGGCCCTGCACGGCTTCGTCCGCCTGCTGCGGCGCTGGAGCCGCATCGCGGATGCCGGCCTTCGAGAGAATGTACTCCATGGTCCGGCGGTTCCTTATCCTGTCGACGGCCGACGAGCGGGACCCGGTGCCGGCGGTCTCCTTCGCGATCTCCTCCTCGGACGGGCCGATCGACTCCCTGATGCCGATGGCGCGGAGGACGAGGAACTCGCGGACCTTCCTCGCGGCTATCTCCCTCAGGGCCTTGTCGGTCTCCTCGTCGCGGCCTCCCTCGAGGTTCCTCGCCAGATCCTCGGTGAGGTTCTCCACCATGTACGCAGGGGGCTCGAACGTCATTCCGGAGAGAATCCTCTCCAGGGCCTGCGACTCCAGCATCTCCTGCCTGTCGATCCTCCAGCGGGCCTCCGCCCTCTCGCGGATCGAAGCCCTGAACTCCTCGAGGGTCTTGAACCCGCTGGCCTTCTTCGCCAGTTCGTCGTCCAGCTCAGGCAGAACAGGCTCCCGCACTTCGGCGACCTCGAATCTCGTGGGTTTGCCGTTCTCGGCTCCCTCGACCGCGGCATCGAACTCTATGCGGGCAGTGAAGGAGTCGCCAGGGGAACGGCCGGTCAGCAGAGCGTCGAGCCCGGCGCCGAGGTCGGCCCTTCCAATGCGGAGGGCCATCTTCTCGGGCTCCCTGGCGTCGCCCGGGCGGCTCGCGTCAACCAGGACGAGGTCGAGGTCCTTGGAGGGCCTGTCCACCTTCCGGTAGTCGACCAGCTTCCAGCGCAGGGCCTCCAGAGTCCTGTCCACGGCTTCGCCGGCATCGAACACCGGCAGTTCCAGTTCGAGGCGGTCGTAGCCTTCGGGGGCCTCGAGCTCGAAGAGCGTGAAGGACTGCTCGAAGACATAGTCCTCGTGCTCCACGGGCAGGACATCGCTCCCTGCCGCGTCGCGCCCGGAGAGGACCCAGTCCTGCTCGTCCAGCAGGGAGGCGACCAGGGCCTCCCTGAGGTCGTCGGCCACCTCGGCCCTGACCAGGTTGCCGAACCTGCCGTCTATCATGCTCCTCGGGATGTGGCCGGGCCTGAAGCCGGGGATCTTCAGCTCCCTGTTGATCTTCGTCCTGACCTTCGCGAAGAGGGAGTCGACCATGCCGCTCTCGGCCGTGAAACGCACGACGGCCGAGCCGCCGGACCTGCTGATGATTTCGTGACCCATTGCTCCCGTTTCTGTTGGCTGGTGCGAGAGGGGGGACTCGAACCCCCACAGGTTGCCCTACCAGATCCTAAATCTGGCGCGTCTGCCAGTTCCGCCACTCTCGCGTCGGGGGGGCGGACAAGCCACAATTATCCGAAACCGGGGGGCTCCGGTAAAGCGCGGGGCCGGTGTCTCACTTCTGGAGGGCGGCTTCGGCCAGCCTGGCCTCCTCGGAATCCGGGTACACCTCGAGGATGGTCTCCAGGAGCCTGTCCCTGTCGGATTCCGCACCGTGCGCCCCGTAGATGGCGGCTGCCCTCGAGAGCGCTGCCGGCGCCCTCTCCGAATCGGGGAACATGATGGACAGTGCCACGAGCTCCTCGATCGCCATGTGGGCGAGGGAGAGGCCCTCGTGGCACAGGGCGGCGTAGTACAGGGCATCGTCGGCCAGCGCCCCGCCCGGGCTTGCCGCGAGGATCGACTGGAACCCCTCGGCCGCGGTCGCGTAGCTCCTCTGCTGGTACTGGAGATAGGCCTCGTCGAAGGCGAGCTGCTCGGATCGCGAAGTGGAGTCACCGGGAGCGGCGTACGAGATGCCGGAGCCCATCCGGCCCAGGAGGGATTCCATCTCGGCGGTGAGCTCGGCCATCTGCTCGACCAGCTCCGTGGCCCTGCTGCCCGACTGGGCCTGCAGACCCCTCAGGAGCGACTCGTGCGTGCCCATCACCGTCCGCATCGAGTCGAGCGTGGTCTCGACCCGCTCCTGACCCGCCTCCATCCTCTCCACCCTGCCGGGCATGTCTACGAACTGGCCGCCCCAGCATCCGCACAGGACGGCGAGAGCCGCTACGGCCGACAGCCTTGCCGGCGTCATTCCGGGAGCGCCCGGAAGTGGGCCCTGCGGTTCTGGGCCCAGGAGGCCTCGTCGGAACCCGTGACGAAGGGCCTCTCCTTGCCGTAGCTCACGTACTGGAGACGCGAGGAGTCGACGCCGTAGTTGACCAGGAAGTCCCTTACCATGATGGCGCGGCGCTCGCCGAGGGCGAGGTTGTAGTCGATCGTGCCGCGCTCGTCGCAGTGACCCTCGATGAGGACCTTGAAGCCGGGATTGGACATGAGATAGGCGGCGTCCTGCATCAGGGCCTCGGTGGCGGCCTGCGTGAGCTCGTTCGAGTCGTACTCGAAGAAGACATCCCTCAGGTTCGCCTGGTGGGTGTCGAGCCAGCTCAGGTCGGTCACCAGCGTATCGGTGTCCCAGACGCCGTAGTCGAGCGTGTCGGGCGTGAAGACGATGGTCGAGTCGGACCCGTCGTCGGTGTCCCTGCGGCAGCCCGATGTCCCCGGCACCAGGACGGCCGCGATGAGCAGCACAGGGAGCAGAACGGACGCCTTCCTCCAGAACATGCGATCCCCCTTCAGTCGGCGGCCTGGGACGCCCGCGCAGGCGACCAGGTCGGACAGTAGCACTCCCCGGAATCCGTGAGCCGCTTCACGGCGAGGCTGTTGAGTTCCACGACGTAGACGGCCCTTCGGCCGTCCATGTTGCTCGAGAAGGCCAGATGGCGCCCGGTGGGCCCCCATGCGGGGTCTTCGTTTAGGGAGCCCTCGAAGGTCACCTGCCTGACTTCGCTCCCGTCCGCGCGGCAGACGAAGATGTGTATGGCGCCGCCAGCCCTCGCCGCATAGGCAATCTGGTCTCCCCGGGGAGACCAGGCGGGGCTGTCGCAGTAGCCGTGGGCGTAGTTGAGCCTCGCGGCGCCGGATCCGGTGATGTCCATGACGTAGATCTGTGGAGAGCCGGCCCTGTCGCTCGTGAACGCCACCTGCTGCCCCGTCGGCGACACGGTGGGAGATGTCTCGATCGAGCTTCGCGCGGTGAGCCTGGAAACGGAGCCGCTGCCCGTGGAGTACAGGAATATCTCGGCGTTCCCCTCCGCGCTCGCCGAGATCGCGATGGAAGCGCCATCGGGCGTCCAGCACGGGGTGGTGTTCAGGCCCTGCCGGGAGAGCAGCCGCCTCGCCCTTGCCTCCGCGACGTCGTATGCGTACAGGTCGCCGTTGTCGGACCGGAAGGATGTGAAGGCTATGGTCGATCCGTCGGGGCTCCACGCGGGAGTCGTGATGACCGACGTGTCGCGGAGCAGCGCCGAGTAGCCGCGCGGGTCGAATCCCCTGCAGGCCAGGGCGTACCCGTCCGACGTGCGCAGCACGAAAGCCACCCGGCAGCTCGCGATGCCGTTCTCGCCGGTCAGGGCGAAGACCGCGTCGTCGGCGAGGGCGTGGACCATCGTGTACAGATCGTTCGAGGAGGCGGTGTACTCGCGGGTCAGGAGGACCTCACCGCCGGCCGTCACTTCTGCGGTCATCCTGAGCCGCGATCCGCTCTCGTCAATCCTGGCCGAGATCCCGGCGTCCGCATCCTGCGATGTGATGAGGAGCCCGGAGAAGTCGACGTCCGCCTCGAGCTGCTCGAGGGCCGGGCGGGTATAGTCGCGGTCGCCGTCGATCTCGATGCTCACGGGCAGGCAGTCCGAGCCGATGGGGGTCATCGGCAGGAAGTCGCCTGCGGATGCGGCGGCTGAGAGGGCGAGGAGCACGGCCGGTCGAACCATGGGGTGGATTCCTCTCGTCTTCATTGCTCTGCGGAAAGCCCCAGGAACTCGATCCTGAGGACGGCGGGGGAGGTCCTGCCCGGCGGGAAGGGCGGCATCTGCGCCATCGCCAGCGCATGCTCGACAGCCCTGTCGAACACGTCCACTCCGCTCGTCCTGAGCGTCTCCACCTCCATGGAGCCGCCGGGGCCGACCGTTATCTCGATCCTGTAGCTCTGTTCGGGCACGGCTGAGGTACGGAAGTTCCGCCTGATCGCGGCGAAAACCCTTCCTTCGTAGGTGGCGGGACCCGGTGCGCCACCGCCGGGCTCCCCCGCCGCATCCACCGCGATATAGCCGCTGGCTGCCCCGGAGGTTTCCACCTGGTGCGCCTGGCTGCCGGGATCCTGGACCTGGTCTTCGGGAGGATTGGCGACATGGACGGGATTCTCGTCCTCCGGGACGTCCTCGGTGACGTCCTCGACAGGGGCGGTATCCTCCGGATCGACGGTTTCGACTGCATCCTCCTGGAGTTCAGGGGGAACGTCCCCGGAGGCCGGTTCGACATCCAGCGGGGGCGGTTCATCCGCCTGCTCCGCCGCCGGGCCCGGCTCCCCGACGGTGACGACGCTCACCATCACGGCGTCGCCTCCTCCGAGAGGATCGGAGTGTCCTGAGAATCCCTGCACGATGAGGAGGATCAGGATCACCCCTGCATGCCCGAGGGACGAGATCAGAATCGCCCGTGCGTTCACCGCGCGACCTCCGCGACGGCCTCCTGGACGAGGCCCACGCTTTCGTAACCGCCTCTCCTGAGTTCGGAGAGGGTGGCCGCCACCGCTTCGTACCTGACGGCGCGGTCGGCCCTGACGAAGGCCTCCGTCCTGCCGGAGGCGAGGGCCGCCTCGGCCAGTGGTGCGAGTTCGGCCATGGGCAGGGGCTCGCCCGAGACGGAGAGGTTGCCGAGCGAATCGAGCTCGACCACGAGAGAGGTTCCGGGGTCGAGACGCTGGATTATCCTGCCCTGGTCGCTCGAAGGGGGTCTTATGTCCACGCTCCGGTGCATGACGGGCCCGGCGAGCATGAAGACGACCAGAAGGGTCATCGTCACGTCGACCAGGTTGGTGATGTTGATCGACGAAAACTGGCTGTAGCGGGTCCTGATCACAGGGAGCCCCGTCTGCATACATCGACGAGTTCCGAGAGGAACCTGTCCATGTCGCCGGCCAGCGAGTTGATCCTGCCCACCACGAAGTTGTGGAATATGTTGGCCGGTATGGCCGCAAGAAGGCCCGCGACCGTCGTGGTGAGAGCGTTCGCAACGCCCGAGCCGATGACGCTGAGATCTGCGGTGCCGGTCTCCTTCATGCCTATGAAGCTCGTCAGGATGCCCCAGACCGTCCCGAGGAGGCCGAGAAGCGGCGATATCGACGTCACCGTAGCCAGGAAGCCGATGTTCCTCTCGCGTTCGGAGAGATCCTCGCCGGCCTCGCGCTCCAGCGCGGAACGGAGCAGGCCGGCTTCATCGGCATCGAGCGATCCCGTCCGGCCCGAGTCGGAGCGCCTCTGGAGGAACCGCCCCGCCTCGGCGTACATCCTCGCGAGGGGCCCGATCTCCCTGCTGCGGCTCCAGAAGTCGTTCCCGGGGGGCTTTCCCGTCGTCCTGAGGGCGTCCATGAAGAGCCTGGACGATCCCAGCACCTTCCTGAACTCCCTGAGCTTGGCTATGGCCACCGCCCAGGAGCCAATCGAGAGGATCAGGATGACTATGAGGATGATGCTCGTTACGAAATCCGACTGGCCGAGGACTTCGAAGACCTCACGCATCTGATCTCCCCCCGGCCTGCACTGCAACGGCCTCGATCTCGACCAGGGCGCCGAGCGGCAGGGCCTTCACGGCGAAGGCCGCCCTGGCCGGGTAAGGCTCTTCGAAGAATCCGGCATAAACGGAGTTGACCGCGGGAAAGTCGGCCATGTCGGCCAGCAGGACGGTCGTCTTGGCTACGTCGGACATGGAGAGCCCCCCTGCCGCCAGGACGGCCCGGATGTTCTCGAGGGCGCGTGAGGCCTGGGCCTCCACCCCCTCCACGAGCCTGCCTGTCGCGGGATCGATCCCGAGCTGGCCGGAGATGAACGTGATGCCGCCGGCTGCGGCCGCCTGGCTGTACGGGCCTACCGGCATGGGAGCCGTGTCGGTGCGGATGCCCCGGGGTCTCAAATCTGGCCCTCCCTCGTGTGTGATCCCGTCAGGACGATTATACATACTCGCGGCCGGAGTTGTTCCGTCAGCGGTCACGGCCGCGGAGACACCGGGGGATCCTCGCTAGAAGGGTCCGTATTCCAGCCATCGTCCGGATGCTTTCTCCCGGGGCGGGCGGCTGTTCCCGACCGGCTTCGTGTGTTATGTTTCATTCTGACAACCACAACAAGGAAGGCGGTATGGAATGAAGAAGGACGACACCTTCGTCTGCGGGCAGTGCGGCATGGAGATCACCGTCTCCAAGGCCTGCGACTGCGGCGACAACTGTGCCACTCTCACCTGCTGCGGCCAGGCCATGCAGAAGAAGGAACCGAAGAAGGGCTGCTGCTGCTGCGGTTGAGCAACTGATCCCGGGACGGGGCGGGGGATCTGTCTCCCGCCCTTTCCGCTCCCCCCGCAACGCTTCTGACTCACTCGACTTTCTCGAGAGATATCATTGCGCCCGGAAAATGTTCATGCCTGTAATATCCGATTCCACGGAGGCGCTTCGGCCTCATTTCCTCATCTCACATTGACAGACACACAGGACCTGATGGAATAATCCCGCAGTTATAGCAGTACAATGTTGCGCGGTACATGCAAAAGACGGAACCCGATAGCAGACCATATTGTTGCGATGCATTGAGATACAGCTGCATTTCAACGGTTTCAAAACAGATATCGGGCGGGACCTGAAGCTCCGGACCGTCGACCGAAGCATGGCATTTGCCATCTTCCGGATTGCGATCGATATTCAATTCTGCCGGACCGGAAACAGCCCATGCGGTTCCCTTCGGCACGAGCAGCAGACCCGCGGGATGGGCAAGGTGCGGCCCGGAGGAGGGGGGTTCGCATGTTCCATTCCGCTGTGCTTCTGTTCACCTGCCTCGTCTTCTCGTCCCTGCAGGGGGACGACGGTTCCTGGATGACATCCATCGCTCCAGTGGAAGGAGGAGCGGGCGACGGGCCCTCGATCTCCGTCGTCAACACCTGGCAGGCACCCTACTCCCTTCAGATCCTGGATCTGGAGTATGTCGACAATCCGGAGATGCTGCTCTTCGTCAGCAGCACGGAGAACAGGATCTACGCGGCTGATCCGGACGACGGGACCATGATCGAGTACCTCGACCGGCCCGCCGGGATATCGGGCTTCGGAGTCGCGCGCACCGACGTTGAGTACTTCGTGAACTCCTGGACTTCTTCCACGCTGTATCATTCCGACGGAAGCGGGACCTGGAGCGGATATGCCAACGCGGCCGGCTCCTACGGCAGGGGGATCGAATCCTTCCAGTCCTATCCCGGGTACTGTCTCTGGGAGTCCTACTCCGTGCAGAGCTCCTCGACCTACAGGATCTTCGCCTTCAACAGCGACGGCTCCGAGGTGTTCTCGGCCGACCTGCCCGGCATACCCGGCCAGATCAGCGGGATAGCCGTCTATCCCCTGACGACGCCGGGTTCATGCGACGCACCGAGCGTCGGGCTCATCGTCGCCTGCTACGATCACCCCAGCCTCTTCTTCTTCCTGGTCATAAACGACACGGTATACCCTGAAGGCTCCACGGCCCTGCCCGTGTCCGTCAGCTCCTCCTACGGGCTCGCCTCGGCCTACATGTCGAGGGGGACATTCTTCTGGAGCTATCTCGGCACCGACGGGCAGAGGTACGTGAGCGAACTGGGAATCGACGTCAACTCACTGTCCTCGTCGACTTGGGGGGCCATCAAGGCATCCTTCGACTGAGGAGGGACGCAGTCCACCGGACGGGGCGGGGGATCTGTCTCCCGCCCCTTTCCGCTCCCCCCGGAACGCCGCTCCTCCAGAACCCTTCCAACTCCTTCGACTTCCTCCGACACTCCCTGCGATCGATCCTCACAGACAGCTACTCATGCCTGCAACATCCGATTCAATGGAAGCGCTTCTTCCTCGCATAATCCTCTCGTTCATGTGTTTACTAAGGATCATGCGACATGTTCCAGCGTTAACAGAAGCTCAATATTGCGAGTTGTATACATGGCATTGAACCGGATCAAAGGCTATAGGATTGCTGCGCAATGGAATGCAGCTGCATTTCAACGATGTGAAACCAGGAATCGACCTGCCGCCCTCAGCGCTTCCTGGCGAGGACCCTCACGGCGAGGATCAGGATCACCGCGAACAGGACCAGGCGGGGTATCAGCACGAGCGAGGCCACCCAGGAGACTATCGAGACCGCCAGGGCTCCCAGGATGATGACTAGGCTTTCCAGACAGCACATGACGGCTAGAGCAGCCCCGCCAGCCTGACCAGTTCCGGGTCGATCTCCTTCCGGAACGTCCAGGAGTCGGCGAGGGGATGGCGGACTATCCTGCGGGCGATCTCGCCCACCATGCAGGGCGCCGCTCCCTCGCAGAGCGCATCGACGGCCGCCCAGCCCAGCTTGGAGGCCAGGACCCTGTCCGACGTGGTCGGAGAGCCGCCCCTCTGGACATGTCCGAGGACGGTGACCTGGCACTCGATGCCGTGATCCGACTTCAGCTTCGCCGCCACTGCGCGCGCGCCCCCGTCCTCGTCGCCTTCCGCGCACACGAGGATGCTCGATCTGCGCCCCTCGTCCCTGCGCCTGCGGATCATCGCCGCCAGAGCGTCGAGGTCTGTGCGCGTCTCCGGGAGGAGTATGGCCTCGGCGCCCGAGCCGACGCCCGCCTCGATGGCGATGAAGCCCGCGCTGCGGCCCATCACCTCCACGATGAACACCCTGTCGTGGGAGGCGGCAGTATCCTTGATGCGGTCTATGGCGTCCAGGGCGGTGTTTACCGCGGTGTCGTAGCCTATCGTGTAGTCGGTTCCCCAGACATCATTGTCGATGGTTCCAGGAACTCCCGCCACGGCCACGCCCTGCTCGCGGGCCAGGGCGTCCGCGCCCCGGAAGCTGCCGTCGCCGCCGATGACCACGAGCCCGGTGATCCCGTGCTTCCTGATGTTGGCCGAAGCCTGCGCCCGCCCGTCGAAGGTGAGGAAGGCCTCGCTGCGGGCCGAGTGGAGGATGGACCCGCCCCTCTGGATGATGTTGCTGACATCGCCCCAGCACAGGTCGGAGATGTTGTCCTCGATCAGCCCCTGGTACCCGCGGAGCACGCCGGATACGCGGAGGCCGCGGTGAAGAGCGCTCCTCACCACGGCCCTGATGCAGGCATTCATGCCCGGGGCGTCGCCTCCGCTGGCCAGGACTGCTATGCGGTCCATGGCCGGGGCCACCTCAGGCCTTTGGCTCCCTGGATTCCTTCAGGGGGCTCTTCTGCTCCTTGCGATCCTTCTTCCTGTCCTTCTTCTCCTTGTCCTCGGGCTTGAAGGCCACGGGGGAGTCGACGAACTCGAGGATGAAGGCCTCTGCTGCGTCGCCCATGCGGGGGCCCAGCTTGAGGAGCCTGGTGTATCCGCCGGGCCTCTGGGCGTAGCGCGGCCCGAGGTCGTTGAAGACCTTCCGGACTGCTTCGGCGCCGTACACGTGGCGTGCCACCGTGCGCCTTGCATGGACGGTGTCGGTCCTGCCGCGGGTCACGATCTTCTCGACCATGCTCCGCGCGGCCCTTGCCTTGGCTTCGCTGGTGACAACCCTCTCATGGATGATGATCGAGGTGACGAGGTTCCTGAGGAGCCTGGTCCTCTCTTCGGGCTTGCGGCCCAGCTTCGGTGTCGTCTTCCTGTGTCGCATAGGTCTCCTAGTCGCGGCTCTCCGAAAGCCCCATGCCGTATTCGGCCAGCAGGCCCTCGAGGATCTTCAGTGAGGATGGGCCGAGGTTCTTGACGGCGAGGAGCTCCGCCTTGGTCCTCGAAGCGATCTGGCCCAGCGTCGAGATGCCGCCGGCCGAAAGCGTTGCAGCGAGCCTCGGGGGCATCGCGGTCTCGGACAGGGGCAGGTTCGCGAAATCCTCCGCCTCGTCGCCGGAGTCGCCCTCGGCGCCCTGGGCTCCGGCCTGCCTGCCGCCCAGTATCATCTCGAAGTGCCTGAGCAGGATGTCGCAGGCGGCATCCATGGCTTCGCGCGGGCCGATGCTGCCGTCCGTCTGGATCTCCATGGCGAGCCTGTCGTAGTCGGTCCTGTCGCCGACCCTGGCGCTGTCCACCTCGAAGTTGACCTTGCGCACGGGGCCGAACCACGAATCGAGAAGGATGTCGCCTATCTCCTTGCCGCGGCCCAGATCATGCCAGTCCTCGGCGGTGACGTACCCCTTGCCGCGCTCGACGGTCAGCTCGACGTGGAGCTTCGACCCGGGGCCGACCTCTGCGATGGGCAGGTCGCCGTTGAGTATGTGCAGGAACGAGTCCCCCTTGAAGTCCGACGCCTTCGTCTGGGCGGGGCCCTTCGCGTCGAGGACGAGCTTGCCGGGGCCGGTGCCGTCATGGCGGATGTCGAGGGACTTGATGTTCAGCACGATGTCCGGCACGTCCTGGTAGACGCCCGGGAGCGGGGTGAACTCGTGGTTGGCCCCCGTGATCCTCGCTACGACAGGCGCGGCGCCTTCCAGCGAGGACAGCAGCACGCGCCTGAGGGCGGTGCCGAGGGTACGTCCGAACCCGCGCTCGAGAGGGGTGACGACCAGCCTGCCGTACGTGCCGGTCAGGCTCTCCTCGTCCCACTCGATGCGGTCCGGTAGATGAAGGCTCCTGTACTCCATGCGCTCCCCCCGACAGGAAGAAAGCCAACTCCGGGATCGCCGCGCCACGGGCGCGGCGGCGGTGTCAGGACATTAACTACATCCGGCGCCGTTTTGTCTGACGGCAGCCGTTGTGGGGAATCATCGTGATGTCCTTGATGCCCGTTACCTCCAGCCCCGAGGACTGGAGGGCGCGCACCGCGGATTCGCGGCCCGAACCCGGCCCGCGGACCCATATCTCGACCCTGCGGAGCCCCGACTCGACCGCCCTCTCGGCGGCCTGTACGGCTGCCTGGGAGGCTGCGAACGCGGTGCCCTTGCGGGTACCCTTGACTCCGGTCGTCCCGCCGCTCGACCAGGTGATCACGTTGCCGCGCAGGTCGGTGATGGTGATCATCGTGTTGTTGAAGGACGACTTCACATGCGCTATGCCGTTGACGTCCGTGACCTTCGTGATCTTCCGGGCGGTCGTGCGGCTCCTGGCCTGAGACTGAGACTTGGGCAACGCGTGCTCCTCCCTCTACCGCTTCTTCATATGGCCGATGCGCGGCCCTTTTCTCGTGCGGGCGTTGGTGTGTGTCCTCTGGCCCCGGACCGGCAGGCCCCTGCGGTGCCTGAGACCCCTGTAGCAGCTGATGTCCATCAGCCGCTTGCGGTTCATCGCGATCTCGGCCCTGAGGGCGCCCTCGACCTTGTACTCGGCGTCAATGAGCTTCCTGAGGACGGCGATCTCGTCCTCGGTGAGCTCGTCGGTCTTCTTCTCGGGAGGGATGTCCGTCCGGGAGAGGATCTCCCTGGCCGAGGCCAGCCCCAAGCCGTAGATGTACGGCAGGGCGTACAGAATCATCTTGTTCC
>CAZMAT010000007.1:0-28526 GCA_964564435.1 uncultured bacterium | reverse complement strand
GAAGATCGACACCCGAAATCCTTGCCACCGTTGACCTCCGAAGACCGGCTTATGCAGCTAGCCCTGACGCTGCTTGTGCTTGGGATTGCGCGGGCAGATCACGAGGACCTTCCCCTCACGGCGTACGATGCGGCAGTAGTCGCATATCCGCTTGACAGAACTCCTGACCTTCATCGTTCCATCCTCACTTGTATCGATAGGTGATCCGGCCCCGTGCCAGATCGTACGGGCACAGCTCGACCGTCACCCTGTCCCCGACCAGGATCCTGATGTAGTTCATCCGCATCTTGCCGGAGACGTGGCACAGCACTATGTGCCCCTCCGGCTTGTCGAGCCTGACCCTGCACATGTTGTTCGGGAGGGTCTCCTCGACGGTGCCGTCGACTACTACACCCTGGTCCTTGGCCACTTGCAAACCTCTTTCAGCGAACCCGCGTAGAATGCGAAGTATCGCAAATGCTAATCAGGCAGTCAACACCAGCGGTTCACCACCGGTGACCACCACGGTATGCTCTGCATGGGCCGACAGGCTGCCGTCCTCTGTGACTATCGTCCAGCCGTCGTCCAGGATCCTCACGTGCCATCCGCCCCTGTTGACCATGGGCTCGATCGCTATGGCCATGCCGGGCTTCAGGGGGATGCCTGTCCCGGGGCGTCCGTAGTTGGGGACCTGCGGATCCTCGTGGAGCCTCCTGCCTATGCCGTGCCCCACCAGATCCCTGACGACGCTGAAACCGGCATGCTCGACATGCCGCTGGACGGCGGCCCCTATGTCGCCGATCCTGTTACCGGGACGGGCCGCGTCTATGCCCAGGCCGAGGGCCTCGTAGGTGACGCCGACCAGCCTCGCCGCCTCGGGATCGGGAGTTTCTCCGACCAGGAAGCTGTCCGCGGCATCGCCGTGGTAGCCGCTCTTGACGACTCCGACATCGAGGCTCACCAGATCGCCCTCTGCGAGCTTCGTCGGGCCTGGGATGCCGTGCACGACGACGGAGTTCACCGAGATGCACACCGACGCCGGGTAGCCCCTGTACCCGAGGAAGGAGGGGCTTCCGCCCTCCGACCGGATCATCTCGTTGGCCATCCCGTCGAGTTCTGCGGTGGAGACGCCCGGGACCGAGGCGCGCCTGAGCCCGACGAGCACCATGCGCACGATCCTGCCGCTCTCCTGCATGTGCCTGATCTGGGCGGAGGACATCACGCCCATGGCATGACCGCCTGCTCGAGCCTCGACCAGACCTCTTCGACTCCGGCGTCGCCGTCGATCCTGGCGAGCCTCGGGCCGTAGTACGAGAGAAGGGGCCCTGTGACCCTGTGATATTCCTGGAAGCGCCTCCTGATCACTTCGGGCTCGTCGTCCGCACGGCGCTCGAGGGCCCTGCCGCAGGAGGGGCAGGCTCCGCCCGGAGCGCGCACCGGCCCGCACGACGGGCAGGTGTACCTGTCGCCCAGGCGCCTCAGCACCTCGGCCTCGCTGACGTCGAGGAAAACCGCCCCGTCGAGCGGGACGGAGTCCGCCAGGAAGGCGTCGAGGCTCCGGGCCTGGGCTGTGTTCCGGGGGTATCCGTCGAGTACGAACCCGCCCGGCCCTTCGATCCGCGAGAAGACCACCCTGTCAACGGTACCGTCGTCGACCAGGAGGCCGGCCTGCACGATTCCCTCTATCTCCCTGCCAAGGGGCGTGCCCCTCCCTATCTCCTCGCGGAAGATCGCTCCCGTGGAGAGATGGGCCAGGCCGAACCGGGCGGCGGCCCTGGCGGCCTGAGTGCCCTTTCCGGCTCCGGGGGGCCCGAGGAGGGAGATTCTCATGCTATCTGCGTCCCCTTATCCTGCCCTTGGCGAGGAAGCCGTCGTAGTGCCTCATCAGCAGGTGAGTCTCGATCTGCCTCAGCGTCTCGAGGGCCACGCCCACGACGATGAGCAGGCTCGTGCCGCCGAACGCGAAGTCCACGTTGGCGGAGCTGATGAGCAGCATCGGCAGGATGGCGATGATCGCCAGGAACAGCGAACCCGGCAGCGTGACCCTTATCAGGACCCGCTCGATGTAGCTGGCGGTGCTCTTGCCCGGCTTCCTGCCGGGGATGAAGCCGCCGTACTTCTTCATGTTGTCGGCGAGGTCCTGGGGGTTGAAGACGATGGCGGTGTAGACGTACGTGAAGAGGATGATCAGGGCCGCGTACACGATCATGTACAGGGCGCTGGTGGGCGAGAAGACCCTGTTCACGGTCTCGTCTATGCCGCTGTTGGGGAAGAACATCGCGATGCTCGCGGGGAACATGAGGAACGACTGGGCGAAGATGATGGGGATGACGCCCGCCGTGTTCAGCCGGAGTGGGATGTGGGTGCTCTGGCCGCCGTACACCTTGCGCCCGCGCACCTGTCTGGCGTAGGTGACCGGTATCTTCCTCTGGGCCTCGGTCATCAGCACGACGAAGGCGATCACCGCGAACATGAACACCAGCAGGAACACCACCGAGACGAACGATGTCTGCTGGAGGACGAAGACGTTCCGGTAGAGCCCCGCCAGCCCGTCGGGGATCCTGCCCACGATGCCGGCGAAGATGATGAGGCTGATGCCGTTGCCGATGCCGCGCTCGGTGATCCTCTCGCCCAGCCACATCACGAAGATCGTGCCCGTGATGAGCGTGAGGACCGTCTGCACGGTGAACCCGAGTCCGGGGTGCGGCACCACTCCGGGGGCCTGCGTGTTGAGGCTGACGATGTACTGCGAGATTCCGAGCCCCTGGATCAGCCCGAGGCCGACCGTGGAGTACCTCGTTATCTCGGTCATCTTCTGCCTGCCCGCCTCGCCCTCCTTCTTCAGCTTCTCGAAGTAGGGCATCACGGACGTGAGGAGCTGGATGATGATCGAGGCCGAGATGTAAGGCATGATGCCCAGGGCGAAGATGCTGGCGCGGCTCAGGGCCCCTCCGACGAACAGGTCGTAGATGCCCATCATGTTGCCGGCGGCTCCCCTGAAGGCCTCTTCCAGAGCGTTCACATCGATGCCCGGGACGGGTATGAACCCGCCGATCCGGTAGACGGCAAGGAGGAGCAGCGTATAGAAGATCTTCTTCCGGAGTTCCGGGATCTTCATTATGCTCTCGAAACCTCGCATCAGTCGAGCACCTCTACTGCTCCGCCGGCCTGCCTGATGGCGCCGGCCGCGCTGGAGCTGAAGGCATGCGCGCAGACCGTGAGGCGGGTCGAGATGGTTCCCGTACCCAGGATCTTCACGGGCCTGAGCCTGCTGGAGATGAGCCCTGCGTCCCTGAGCTCGTCGGGAGTGACCACCGAGTCCTCGGGGAACCTGGCGAGGAAGCCGACGTTCACGACCTGGTAGACGGTCGTGTAGCGGGCGTTGTTGAAGCCCTTGTGGCTGAGCCTGCGCTGCAGCGGGAGCTGTCCTCCCTCGAACCACGGGTGGATGCTGCCCCTTGCCCTCTGGCCCTTGTGCCCCTTGCCGGCGGTCCCGCCGTTGCCCGTACCGTCGCCGCACCCGCGCCGCTTGCGCTCGCGCGTGGCTCCCGCGGCGGGTCTGAGATGCTGGAGGCGTCTCATCCGCTGACCTCCTGGACCGTGACCAGGTGCCTGACCCGGAAGATCATCCCGCGGATCTCGGGTCTGTCCTCATGTACAACGGTCTGGTTCATCCTCCGGAGGCCCAGGGCCTCGAGGGTCCTCTTCTGAACGAGCGGGCAGTGTATGCCGCTCCTTATCTGCTTGACGGCGATCCTCTTGTCAGCCATCGGTCCGCTTCCTTCGCTGGATCATGCCCCTGCGGGCGGTGTTGATCCGGTCGATGGTGCCGAGGTCCCTGAGGCCGGCGAGGGTGGCCTTCACCACGTTGTGGGGGTTGTTGGTGCCCTGCGACTTGGTGAGGACGTCGCGGATGCCGGCGCACTCCATGATGGCCCTGACCGTGGATCCGGCTATGACGCCGGTACCAGGGCTGGCAGGCCTCAGGAGGACGCGGCCCGCGCCGTACTCGCCCGTCACGTCATGGGGAAGGGTCCTGCCGTCCGTCATGGGAACGTCGATCATGTCCTTCTTGGCCTCTTCGGTGGCCTTGCGGATGGCTTCCGGCAGCTCGGTGGCCTTCCCGAGGCCCACTCCGACCCTGCCTCTTCCGTTCCCGACGGCTACCAGGGCGTTGAAGCCGAACCGGCGGCCGCCCTTGATGACCTTGGCGACCCTGTTGACGGATATGAGCCTATCCATCCACTCGAGCTCGGGTTCGACCTGCACGGTCTTGTCGAGCTTCTCTTCCGTAGCCTCTGGTCTGTTACTCACTGGAATCCCCCATCAGAACCTGAGACCGCCCTCGCGGGCCTTCTCGGCAAGAGCCTTGACTCGTCCGTGGTACGGATGGCCGCCACGGTCGAAAACCACGGATTCTATCCCGATCTCGAGGGCTCTCCGGGCCACGACGAGCCCGAGTCTCCCCGCCTGTTCGGTCTTGGTTCCGGTACGGTCGCCGTCGAAGTAGTCGGCGGTCGAGGTCACGCTGAGGAGCGTGCGTCCGGTCGAATCGTCCACGATGTTCGCCACCATGTGCCGGTTCGTCCGGTGGACGCAGAGCCGCGGGCGCTCCGCGGTCCCCGTGACCTTCCTGCGCACGCGGAGGTGACGCCGCCTTAGTTTCTGGGTGCTCGTGAGTCCGGCCATGTCCCCTCCCCCCTACTTCGTAGTCTTGGCGGCCTTGCGCCGCACCACCTGATCGGAGTACCTGAAGCCGATCATGTTGTATGGCTCGACTGGCCTGAGTTTGTACAGCACGGAGGCGAAGGAGCCCGTGAGCTCGCGGCTGGCCCCCGTTACCACCAGGGTGAAGGTGTTCTGGCCGGGGGTCAGCTTGACCTCGATGCCAGCCGGGATCTCGACGAGGACCCTGTGGGAGAGCCCTATCTGCATCTCGACGACCCTGCCCTTGACCTCGCCCTGGAACCCCTTCCCGTTCACGACCAGAGTGATGGTGTGGCCTTCCGACACGCCCTTCACCTTGTTCGCGATGTGAGCCCTGGTTACGCCGTGCATCCGCTTGAGTTCGACGGTGTCAGCATCCCTTTCGAGAGAGATGGACGAGCCTTCGAGCTTCCCGGAGATCCCCGCGGGGATGACGTGGGCGGTTTCGCCCCTGGGGCCCTTGATCTTCATGTCCGATCCGTCGAGGGTGACGGTCACGCCCTTCGGGATCGCGATCGGCAGCCTGCCTATGCGTGACATTCCCTGAGTCCCCCTACCAGACGTGCAGCAGCACTTCGCCGCCGACGCCTTCCCTGCGGGCTTCCGAATCGGTGAGGACGCCCTTGGGAGTCGAAAGGACCGCAACGCCGCGCCCGGCCATCACGCGCTGGATCTCGGTCACGCCCTTGTAGACCCTGCAGCCGGGCGTCGATATCCTCTTCAGCCCGACTATCAGCGATTTGCCGTTCTGGTAGGCGAGGTAGACCCTCAGTATACCCTGCCTGTCGTCATCGAGTCTGCGGTAGCCCCTGATGAAGCCCCTCTTGTAGAGGACGCCGGCTATGGCTGCCTTCATCTTGGACGCCGGGATGTCCACCATGACGTGTCCTGCCATGGAGGCGTTCCTGATCCTGTTGAGCATGTCGGAGATGGGATCGGTCATGGACATCTTCCACCCCCTACCAGCTGGCCTTGCGGACGCCGGGTATCAGGCCCCTGTTGGCCATGTCCCTGAAGCAAATGCGGCAGATGCCGAACTTGCGCAGGAAGCCTCTGGGCCGACCGCACAGCGCACAACGGTTGTACCTGCGCACGCCGAACTTGGGAGTGCGCTTCTGCTTTTCGACAAGACACTTTTTGGCCAACTTTGCCCCCTACCTTGCCGAGCCGGACTTGCGGAACGGCAGTCCGAGGAGCCTCAGCAGTTCGAGACCCTCCTCGTCAGTCCGGGCGGTTGTAACCAGAGTGATGTTCATCCCCCGGAACTTGTCGATCTTGTCGACGTCTATCTCCGGGAAGATCGCCTGCTCCTCGAGCCCGAAGTTGTAGTTGCCCCTGCCGTCGAATCCCTTCGAGGGCAGGCCCCTGAAGTCGCGGACCTGCGGGAGCGAGAAGTTCGCGAGCCTGTCGAGGAACTCCCACATCGTGTCGCCCCTGAGGGTGACGAAGACGCCTATCGGCATGCCCTCGCGCAGCCTGAAGGCCGCTATGGACCTGCGGGCCTTGGCGACCACGGGCTTCTGCCCCGTGATCCTGCCGAGCTGCTCCGAGGCGTTCGTGATGTTGTTGGCGTTCTCTATGGCTTCCTTGCCGAGCCCCATGTTCACCACGATCTTCACGAGGCGCGGGATCTGATGCGGGTTCGCGAAGCCGAACCGCTCGCGCAGCCTGGCCGCAAGCTCCTCCGCGTAGAGTTTCTTGAGCCTGGGTGTTTCCTTCATCTTCCCACCCGACCCTTACACTGTCTCGCCGCAGGATTTGCACACCCTGCGGAGCCTGCCGTCGGCATCGCGCTTCCGGCTCACGCCGGCGCTCTCGCCGCAGCCCGGGCAGACAATCCTGAGGTTGGAGGCGTGCATCGGGGCCTCCTTCTCGACTATCCCGCCCTGGGGGTTCTTCTGGTTGGGCCTCGTGTGCCTCTTCACGAAGTTCACGCCCTCTACGATGGCCTTGTCCTTGTCCTCGAGGACCTTCAGGACCTTGCCCTTCTTGCCTTTCTCGTCGCCCGTCGAGACGAGGACCTTGTCACCCTTGCGCACATGCATCTAGATCACCTCCGGAGCCAGCGACACGATCTTCATGAACCTGGCTCGGAGCTCCCGACCGACCGGGCCGAAGATGCGCGTGGCGACGGGCTGCATCGCGTCGTCGATGATGACTGCCGCGTTGTCGTCGAAGCGCACCGAGGAGCCGTCGTTCCTGTTGAGCTCCTTCTTGACCCTGACGACCACGGCCTTCCTCACTTCACCCTTCTTCACGGCGCCCGTGGGCGACGACTCCTTCACTGTCACGATGATCACGTCGCCGATGCTGGCATACCTGCGCCCGGTGCCCCCGAGAACCCTGATGCAGAGCACCTCTCGGGCGCCGGAGTTGTCGGCGACGTTTAGTCTGGTCTCCTGCTGGATCATACCGACATCCTCCTACCGGGCCTTCTCCACTATTTCGAGGAGGCGCCAGCGCTTCAGCCTCGAGAGGGGCCTCGTCTCGGCAATGCGGACCACGTCCCCGGCCCCGCACTGGTTGGCCTCGTCATGGGCGTAGTAGCGGCGCGTCTGCCGGAACCGCTTCTTGTAGACCGGGTGGGCCTTCAGCGTCACCACCTCGACTACGACCGTCTTCTCCATCTTGCCGGCGGAGACGACCGTACCCTTGACCACCTGCCTGTCTCCCGTCCTGAACTGTGACATCTACTCCACCTCACTCCCGCCGGCTTCGCCGCTCAGGCCGAGTTCGCGCTCGCGCAGCACCGTGAGCGCCCTGGCCAGCTCGTGCCTGGCCAGCCTAATCCTGACGGGGTTGTCCACCTGGCCGGCGGACTTGCGGAAGCGCAGGTTGAAGATCTCCTGTCTCAGCTCCCTGGTGTGACCCGTCAGTTCGTCGACTGTCATGGATCGCATGGCGGTGGGTTTCACTGGGCCGCCCCCCCCTCTCTCTCGACGAAGCGGGTGAGGATCGGGAGCTTGTGCCCCGCGAGCCTCATGGCCTCTCTGGCCACAGCGACCTCCACACCCTCGATCTCGAACATCACCCTGCCGGGCTTGATCACCGCGACCCAGTGGTCCACGGCGCCCTTGCCCTTGCCCATCCTGGTCTCCAGGGGAAGGGTGGTGATGGGCTTGTCGGGGAAGATCCTGATCCAGATCTTGCCGCCGCGCTTGACGTGCCTGGTCATGGCCACACGGGCGGCCTCGATCTGGGCGCTCGTCACGTGCCCGGGTTCGATGGCCTGGAGCCCGTACTCACCGAAGGACACCGCGGCGCCGCCCTTGGCCCGGCCCCGGAGGCGCCCCTTCTGCTGCTTGCGGTACCTGGTTCTCTTGGGCATCAGCATGATCGATCACCCGCTACTCGGCCGGGCCGGTCTGGCCCGGATAATCGTGGATCTCGCCGTTGTAGATCCAGACCTTCACGCCGATGACGCCGTACGTCGTCCTGGCGATGGACCGCGCGAAGTCGACGTCGGCCCTCAGCGTGTGGAGCGGCACGCGCCCCTCGTGGTAGGTGTTGGTCCGGGACATCTCGGCGCCGCCGAGCCTTCCGGAGCAGCATACCTTGATGCCTTCGGCCCCGGCCTTCATCGAATCGGAGATGGCCCTCTTCATGGCGCGCCTGATCGAGATCCTGCTCTCGACCTGCCGCGCTATGGAGTCGGCCACCAGGCTGGCGTTGCGCTCGGGGTGCCTGATCTCCTCGACCTTTGTCCTGACGGTCTTGCCGGTGTAGATCTTGAGTTCGCGGGTGAGCAGGTCGATCATGCTGCCCCGCGCCCCGATGACCAGACCGGCGCGCGCCGTGTGGATCGTGACCTGGACTTCCTGGGGCTTGCGCTCGATCTCGATCTTGGAGATCTGGGCCTTCTCCAGGCGCTTCATGATGTACTGGCGAAGCATCGCATCTTCCTTGAGGTACTCGGGGTAGCGCCTCCCGCGGGCGAACCACACCGAGTTCCATCCCCGGATGATGCCTAGTCTCAGGCCGACTGGATTGGTCTTCTGCCCCATATCAGCCCTCTTTCTGCTCCTGGGAGCCCACGCTGACCGTGAGGGAGATGTGGCAGAGCCTCTGCCGCACCCTGTTGGCCCTGCCGCGCGCCCTCGGCCTTATCCTCTTCACGATCGGTCCGTTGTCTATCGCTATCTCGGAAACCTTGAGCTCGTCTATGTCCAGCTTGGCGCCCTCGGCCTTGTGCACGGCGTTGGCCACGGCTGAATCCAGGGTCTTCTCTATCTCCCTCGAGGCGTTCTTGGGAACCGTGAGCAGGATCGAAAGCGCCTGGTTCACGGACTTGCCGCGGATCAGGTCCGCCACCTGCCTCGCCTTCCTGGGAGGGACCCTCACGAACTTGGCCCTTGCGGAAGCTTCCATTTTCGTCGCCCCCCCTACTTCTTCTTCTCGCGGTGGCCGCGGAACGTACGGGAGGGAGAGAACTCGCCGAGTTTGTGGCCGACCATGTTTTCTACTACATAGACGGGTACGAACTTGCGCCCGTTGTGGACAGCGAAGGTGTTGCCGACGAACTCCGGCGGAATCGTCGACCTGCGGGCCCAGGTCCTGATGACCTTCTTCTCGCCTTCACCGGCCATCGCGAGAACCTTCTCGACAAGCCTTGCGTCGACGTAGGGGCCCTTTTTCAGGGAACGGGCCATGGCTACCTCCTCCCGCCGGTCGGCCTGCGCCTGGTGATGAGCTTGTCGGACTGCTTGTGCTTCCTGGTCCTCAGGCCCTTGGAGAGCTGGCCCCAGGGTGAGCAGGGATGGCGCCCGCCGCTCGACTTGCCCTCGCCGCCGCCCATGGGGTGGTCGATGGGATTCATGGCCACGCCCCTGACGCTGGGCCGGATGCCCAGCCAGCGGGAGCGGCCTGCCTTGCCTATCCTGATGTTCGAGTGATCCGAGTTGCCTATGGTGCCGATGGTGGCCATGCAGGTCAGGGGCACCATCCGCATCTCGCGGGAGGGCATCCTGAGGGTGGCCATCCCGCTCTCGCGGGCCAGGAGCTGGACTCCGGCCCCCGCGCTGCGGGCTATCTGACCGCCGTAACCGGGCCTGAGCTCCACGTTGTGGATGATGGTGCCCAGGGGGATCCTGCCCAGCGGGAGATGGTTGCCCACCTCGGGCGGAGCGTCGTTCCCGGAGAGGACGGTCTGTCCCACGGCCAGGCCCTCGGGGGCGAGGATGTAGCGCTTCTCACCGTCGGGATAGACGACGAGGGCTATCCTTGCCGACCTGTTGGGGTCGTACTCGATCGACCTCACCGAGCCGGGGATGTCGAACTTGTTGCGCTTGAAGTCGATCTTCCTGTAGAGCCTCTTGTGGCCGCCGCCCTGGTGCCTGCAGGTGACGCGCCCCAGATTGTTGCGCCCCGCCTTGCTCTTCAGCGGTTCCATGAGAGGCTTCTCGCCGGTCTTCCTGGTGATCTCCGCGAAGTCGGGGAGGATGGTGAACCTGCACCCGGGGGTCACCGGCTTGAGCTTCCTGGTCCCCATGCCTACACCCCCTCGAAGAACTCGACCGACTGGCCTTCTGCCAGGGTCACGATGGCCTTCTTCCAGGAGGATCTCCTGCCGAGGTTCCTCCCCATGCGCTTCTTCTTGCCCTGCATGTTCATGGTGTGGACAGCCAGGACGCTGACGCTGAACACCTCTTCCACCGCGCGTGCGATGTCGTGCTTGGTGACGGTTCGCGGGACGCGGAAGCTGTAGCTGTTGCGGGTCTCCCGCTGCTGGGTCGACTTCTCCGTGACCAGCGGCGTGAGGATGACGTGCCTTGCGTCCATCATATCACCCTCTCCTTCAGGAGGTCCACCGCGGTCTCGGACAGGAGGACCACTTCGGAGTTGACGAGGGTGGAGAGGCTGACGCTCCTGGCGTTTATGGCCACGGCCCTCGGGATGTTCCTGCTGGCGCGCAGGACGGTGTCGTCTGCATCCCCCACCAGGATGACCGTGCGCCGCCCGTTGCAGCCGTGATTCCTCAGCATGTCCGCCATTTCGCGGGTCTTCCCGGTGGAGGACAGGTCGCGGAGCAGCCTGAGGTTACCCTCGGACAGCCGTTCGCTGAGTATGCCTGCCACGGCCTTGCGCCTGACCTTGCGGTTGATCTTGAGAGACCAGGTCCTGGGGTGGGGTCCGTGGGCGACGCCGCCGCCGACCCAGACCGGGGAGCGGAAGCTGCCGGCCCTGGCGTGCCCCGTGTGCTTCTGCTTCCAGGGCTTCGCGCCGGAGAGGCTCACGTCGCTCCGGTCCTTGGCGCTGGCCGTGCCCGCCCTGGCGTTGAGCATCTCGGCCCTCGTGACCTCCCAGAGGACGTGGGTCGATACGCTGACGCCGAAGATCTCCTCGGGGAGATCGACGGTGCCGACCTCTTCGCCCTTCATGTTGTACACTCTGGCTTCGGGCATTTTACCTGCCTCCTCCCCTCTTCTTGCTGACGAGGAGGTAGGTGTTCCGGGAGCCGGGTACGGCGCCCTTGAGGAGGAGGAGGTTGTTCTCGAGATCGATGCTGACGACCTCGAGGTTCTTCACCGTGATCCTCTCGTAGCCGTTGCGGCCCGGCATGCGCCTGTTCTTCCTGACCTCCGCGGGGGTGGTGTGCTGGCCGATCGAGCCCGGCACCCTCTTGGACTTGCATCCGTGGGCGTTGTCGCCGCCCGAGAATCCGTGGCGCTTCACGACGCCCTGGAACCCCTTGCCCTTCGTGAGGCCGGTGACGTTCACCCTCTCCCCAGGCAGGAAGATCGACAGGTCGATGAAGTCGCCGGGGGCGACCTCCTTGCCCTCGATCGCCGGGATCTCCCTCAGGCACGAGACCGGCGGGGCGCCGGCCTTGTCGAGGTGCCCGATCTCGGGCTTCGACAGCCTGCTCTTCCGCTGCTGACGGTATCCGATCTGGATGGCTTCGTAACCGTCGGTGTCCACGGTCTTGACCTGGACGACAGGGCACGGGCGGGCCTCCAGTACCGTGACCGGAAGCACCTTCCCGTCATCCCTGAAGATACGGGTCATGCCCACCTTGCGAGCCATGAGACCGCTCATCGGTTCTCCACTCCCGTCGCTGAAGTCCCCTCTAGGCGGAGGGACAAGCGTTTCTGTTCTGCACGGGCTGCCGGTCAACCGCCTTCGACCGGCCGAGCCCCGGATACTCTTAGTCCGGCTGTGCCGGACCAGTCAGTAGGGAGCCGGGATGCCTCCCGGCTACCTCACCTCGACGTCCACCCCTGCGGGGACGTCGAGCTGTCGCAACACTTCGGTGGTCTGCTCGCCGGGATCCTCGATCTCGATGAGCCTGGAATGGATCTTCATCTCGAACTGCTCGCGCGACTTCTTGTCCACGTGCGGGCTCCTGAGGACCGTGAAGAGGGTCCTCCGGGTGGGCAGGGGGATCGGTCCCGCGACGGATGCGCCCGTCTGCTTCACTCCGCGTACGATGCTCTGGGCCGACCTGTCGAGAAGGCGGTGGTCGTAGGCCCTCAGTCTGATCCTCAGCTTGGCTCCGTTCACTCCGAACACTCCCGGATTAGAGACCCGGCGCCGCGCCTCGCAAGGCGCGGCGCGGCGGTCATTGCCTGATCGCTATGCCCATCCTCTGCATGAGCGCCTGTGCCGCCGCAGGCGGCACCTCGGCGTACTCGAGGAGCTGCATCGAATACCCTGCGCGACCCTGGGTCAGGGAGCGCAGGGCGGTAGTATAGCCAAAAAGCTCCGCAAGGGGTACCCTGGCCGATATGGACGTGGCATCGCACCCGGGCTCCATGGAAGTGACCCTCCCGCGCCTCGACCCGAGGTCGCCTATGATGTCTCCGGCATACTCCTGGGGGGATATGATGTCGAGCTTCATCACGGGCTCGCGCAATACGGGGGCCGCTGCCTGCAGCGCCTGCCTGACGGCCGACGCGGCGGCCGACGAGTACCCGAGTTCGGTCGAATCCGTCTCGTGGAGCTTCATGGAGGTGATCCGGACGATCACGCCGTCGACCGGGAAGCCCGCCAGCGGGCCGCCCCCCGTCGAGCCCGCGACGCCCGCCCTTGCCGCCTCCACGAAGACATCGGGCACGGCGAGGCCCGATGATGCTTCGATCGATATCCCGTTCTCGGCAGGATCCATCGTGAGGCTCACCTGGCCGTAGTTCCGCTTCCCTGCTATCTCCCTCTCGAAGACGGCATCAGCCTCGGCATGCCGGGATATGCCCTCCCGGTAGGAGACCTGGGGCTTGCCGGTCTTCACGGAGAGCTTCCTCTCCCTCCTCAGCCTGTCCACCACGATCTCGAGATGAAGCTCGCCCATCCCCCTTATCAGAGTCTGGCCGGTATCCTCGTCGGTGGACACCCTGAGTGTCGGGTCTTCGCCGGTCATGTCCGAGAGAGCCTGTTCGAGAGCCTTCTCGTCCTTCGTGCTCTCGGGCTCCATCGCCATCTGCATCACGGGTTCGGGGAACCTCATCGACTCGAGCGAGAACGGGTGGTCCATGTCGGTGAGGGTGTCGCCGGTGGCGGCGTTGCGGAGCCCGACGGCGGCAATGTCGCCGGCGGCTATCTCGTCGAGGTGCGTGCGCTTGTCGGCGTGCATCCGTACGAGCCTCGCGAGGCGCTCCCTCTTCCCCGTCCTGTTGTTGAGGACCGTGTCACCGTCGGCGGCGAAACCCGAGTAGACCCGCATGTAAGCCAGCCGGCCCAGGTGGTCGTCGGTCTGTATCTTGAAAACGAGCGCGGTGAACGGCTCCTCGTCGTTCCTCTCACGGAGTCCGTGCCCGTCGCCCGGGACGATGCCCTCCACGGGCGGCATGTCGGATGGGGAGGGAAGCCAGTCGACGATGGCGTCCAGAAGGGGCTGGACCCCGGTGTTCCGCAGGGCGGCCCCGCACAGCACCGGCACGAACCTGCCCTCGAGGGTTCCCTTCCGGATCAGCCTGCGGACCTCCTCGGCGCCCAGCGAGCCTGACAGGTAGCGTTCCGTCGCCCCGTCGTCCAGCTCGGCCGCGGCGGACCAGACATCCTCCCTGGCCTTCTCGTAGGCCTGGATCATGTCCCCGGGGATGTCCGCCTTCGTGACGACCCCGCCCTGGTCGTCGGTCGAGAAGAGCAGCGCCCTGCCCTCCAGCACGCTGACGATGCCGCGGAACGTGTCGGCCCGCCCGATGGGCAGCATGACGGGGAGCGGGTTCGCGCCCAGCCTTTCCCGCATCATGGAGATCACCCGCCCGAAGTCGGCGCCGGAGCGATCCAGCTTGTTCACGAAGGCGAGCCTCGGGATGGAGTACCTGTCGGCCTGGCGCCAGACCGTCTCGGACTGGGGCTCGACCCCTCCCACGGCGCAGAAGACTGCCACGGCCCCGTCGAGCACCCGCAGGGACCGTTCGACCTCGACGGTGAAGTCGACGTGGCCCGGGGTGTCGATGATGTTGATCTGGCAGCCGCGCCAGTGGCAGGTGGTGGCGGCGGAGGTGATCGTGATGCCGCGCTCGCGCTCCTGGGGCATCCAGTCCATGGTGGCCGTGCCGTAGTCCACGTCGCCCATCCGATGCAGCCGCCCGGTGAAGAAGAGGATCCTCTCCGTCACCGTGGTCTTGCCGGCATCGATGTGGGCCATGATGCCTATGTTCCGGATGGTCTCCGGGTCAGGTCTGCCCATGACCGGTCCCCCGCCGGGCGCCGGATGTCGCCATCCGGTGCCGGCCGATTCCGCAGGTGGTTTCCGGGCGCTCCCGGACGGGGTCCGGGAGCGTTACCAGCGATAGTGCGCGAAGGCCTTGTTGGCCTCGGCCATCTTGTGGGTCTCGTCCTTCTTCTTCACGCTGCCGGCGTTCTCGCCCCTCGCCGCGTCCATGATCTCGGCGGAGAGCTTCTCGGCCATGGAATGCCCCTTGCGGGACCTGGAGTACTGGATGATCCAGCGTATCGCGAGCGCGTCCCTCTCGGAGGGCTTGACCTCCATCGGGACCTGGTAGGTCGAACCGCCGACCCTCCTGGACTTGACCTTCAGGACGGGCCTCACGTTGTTCATGGCCCTGTTGAAGACGCCCAGGCCCTCCTGGCCGGTCTTCTCCTCTATGATGTCCATGGATCCGTAGAAGATCCTCTCGGCAACCGGCTTCCTGCCCTCCGACATCAGGGCGTTGATGAACTTCGATACGAGAGTGTTCCCGTACCGCCTGTCGGCCGCCGGTTCCCTCCTCTTCGGTGCCGCACGCCTGGGCATGTTTCAGACGCCTCCTGCCATATTCATGAATTGTTTCCTAAGAGGGCTTCTTCGCCCCGTACTTGGATCTGCTCTGGCGCCTGCCCTCTACTCCGGAGGTGTCCTCCACGCCCCTGATGATATGGTAGCGCACACCAGGGAGGTCCTTCACCCTGCCACCCCTGACGAGGACGACGGAGTGCTCGTTGAGATTGTGCCCCTCGCCGGGGATGTAGCAGGTGACCTCGTATCCGTTGCGCAGCCTCACCCTCGCGACCTTCCTCAGAGCCGAATTGGGCTTCTTGGGGGTGCTGGTGTACACCCTGGTGCAGATGCCCTTCTTCTGAGGACAGCCGGTGAGGGCCGGCGCCTTGGTCTTCGACACGGGTTTCGACCGTCCAAAGCGGACGAGCTGATTGATGGTCGGCAACTCAACTCCTTTCAGCGCCGGACGGTACAACCTTCCGGCCGTTCACGGAAGCCCGTAGTCTAGACGTCCGTGTCCTCTTCGTCAACATCGTCGTCCTCGGGCGGGCCGGGCGGGAGGGTCCCGTCGGGCAGCGCGAGGTTCACTGGTGCGTACCGCCTCATGCCCGTACCGGCGGGGATGAGGTGTCCGGCGATGACGTTCTCCTTCAGGCCCCGGAGGTTGTCCACCTTGCCCTCCACGGCGGCGTCGGCCAGGACCGTGTTGGTCTCCTGGAAGGACGCGGCCGAGAGGAAGCTGTCGGTGGCCAGCGACGCCCTGGTGATGCCGAGGAGCTGGACGTCGCTCGTGGCCGGCCGCCTGCCCTCCCTCGCCGCCAGGTCGTTCTCCCGGTTCAGGATCAGCCTGTCGATCTGGGAGCCCTCGAGGAAGCGGGTGTCGCCCGGGTCCTCTATGCGGGCCTTGGCGATCATCTGCCGGATCACGATGCCTATGTGCTTGTCGTTGATCTTCACGCCCTGGAGCCTGTAGACCTCCTGCACCTGGTTCAGGAGATACTCCTCCACGGCCTCCGATCCCTTGATCTTGAGGATGTCGTGCGGATCGAGCGGGCCCTCGGTCAGCTTGTCGCCGGCCTCCACGCGGTCTCCCTCGCGCACCCTTATGTGCCTGGTCGCGGGGATCTTGAGGCTCGACTCCTGGCCCTGGTCGCCGCGGATCGTGATGGTCCTGATGCCGGCCTTTATCGGGCTCAGCGCGACCACTCCGCTTATCTCGGCGATGGAGGCCGCGTCGCCGGGCCTGCGCGCCTCGAACAGCTCGTCCACCCGGGGGAGACCCCCGGTGATGTCCCTGCGCTGTCCGAGCTTCTTCTCTATCCTGGCAATGTGCATGCCGCTCTTTATCCTGGCGGCGTCGTACACCCTGAGGTGCGCGCCGGTGGGGATGGGGTACATCCCCAGGATGTGCTCATGCAGGTACTCGTCCACCGGGTCGGTCAGCTTCTCGCGCTGCTTCCCGCGGCCGGCCGCTGTCTTGAGCATCCTCTGCGAGAACGATGCCAGCAGGATGAACCTGTTGTCGGCCGCGGTCTCGAGGATCCTCTTCGCGAGGTGGCGGGATGCAGACTGGATGCGGTCCAGGCCGCCTATCGCCAGGACGAAGGGAGAATCCTTGGAGAGGTCTGCCAGGACGCCCATGATCTCGGTCTCGACCTGGTCGCTCTTGCGGGTGACGCCCTCGGAGATGCCGTCGAGGATCTCGCGGACCTTCGCCGCCTTCTTCTTCGACTTTCCGGCGGGTCCCTCGAGCAGGGCCTCTATGGCCGTCACGAAGGAGCCGTAGGGGCCGGAGGCGGCCTTCTTGAGATCTACCTTGATGAAGGGCATGCCGAAGGACGCAGAGCGCAGCTCGATCTCGTCGACCAGATTGTCCGGCCTGAGGGCGCTGACGTCGGAGTATGTGAAGACGACCTTGCCTCTGCCGGTCTCAGACATCTCGCGGACGTAGTCCTCGAACCTGCGGATCTCCTCCTCGCGCCTCCTGGGCTTGCCGGAGAGCACCGCCAGATGATCGTCGAGGATGTAGATGTGGGGATGCAGGGTCTTGCTGCGGTCCTCGACGATGACCATCTGCTTGCGCTGCTCGCTGTCCAGCTCCTCCTGGAGGGTGATCTCCTCCTCGATGTCGATGTAGTGACCCGTGCCGGTCTGCTCGGCGACGATCGGGATGATGAACGGGTCGCTCCGGCAGATGAGGTCGTCCTTGGCGACCTGCTGGCCGTCCTCGACGTAGAGCACCGAGCCCACGACGATGTCGTAGGAGGAGAGGACGTCGCCTATGCCGTCGAGGATGTCGATCTGACCGTTGCGCGTGGCGATGTTCTGCAGTGCGCCGTTCTCGTCCTCGCCGAGGACGATGTACATGTTCCTGAAGCTGATGGTGCCGGCGTGGCGGGCCTTGACCTCGTTGTCCTTGGCTTCGCGCCCGGCGACGCCGCCGGTGTGGAAGGTGCGCAGGGTGAGCTGGGTGCCCGGCTCGCCGATGCTCTGCGCGGCGGTGACCCCGACGGCCTCGCCCACCGTCACCATGCGGTTGCGGGAGAGATCCCAGCCGTAGCACTTGGCGCAGAGGCCGCGCGTGGCCTCGCAGGTCAGCGTGCTGCGGATCCTGACGGTCTCTATGCCGTGCTCCTCTATCCTGGAGGCCAGTTCGGCAGTGATCTCCTCGCCCGCCTCGCAGATGATCTCGTCGGTGACGGGGTCGAAGACGTCCTCGGCCGTGACTCTGCCGAGGATCCTGTCGCCCAGGGGCTCGATGATCTCCTCGCCCTCCTTGAGGGGGGTGATGGTCCTGCCTCGGATGGTGCCGCAGTCGTCCATGTTGATGACTACGTCCTGGCACACGTCGACGAGGCGGCGCGTCAGGTAGCCCGCGTCGGCGGTCTTGAGGGCCGTGTCGGCCAGGCCCTTGCGCGATCCGTGGGTAGAGATCGAGTACTCGATGACGGACAGCCCCTCCTTCAGGGAGGAGATGATGGGGGTCTCGATGGTCTCGCCGATCTCGCCGGACAGCCTCTTGCGGGGCTTGGCCATGAGGCCCCTCATGCCGGCGAGCTGCTTGACCTGGTCCCAGCTGCCCCTCGCGCCGGAGTTGGCCATCATGAAGATGGGGTTGAGGCCGTGCTTCTGGCTCTCGAGGGTGTTCTTCATCGCGTTCTTGACGTCCTCGGTGGCCTGCGTCCAGAGGTCGATGACCCTGTTGTAGCGCTCGGCCTCCGTGAGCTCGCCCCTGCGGGCCCTCTGCTCGACGTCGGATATGGCCGCCCTCGTCTTCTCGATGATCTCGGGCTTCTCGGGCGGTATCGTCATGTCGTCAAGGCCGACGGTGATGCCCGCCATCGTGGAGTAGTGGAAGCCCAGGGCCTTGAGGTTGTCGAGGAACACTGCGGTCTTCACCGAACCCAGGTCTTCGAAGCACCTCGAGACGAGGGCCGCGAGGCCCTTCTTCCCGAATGTCTTCTCGTGCTTGATCTGGGCGTTGGCCATGATGAAGCCCATCTCCTCGGGCACTATCTCGTTGAAGATCACCTGTCCGACGGTCGTGAAGTCCTTCCAGAAGGCAGGCGCGCGGGACTCGCCCTTCTGGTCCTTCTCCACGAGGCGGTTGATGCCCCTGATCTTGATCTTGGCGTGCAGGGACACCTTGCCGGCGTCGAACGCCCCCCTCACCTCTTCGAGGTTCGAGAACACCATGCCCTCGCCGGGCTCGCTCGGGATCGGCTTGGTGAGGTAGTAGACGCCGATGACCATGTCGTGGCTGGGGGTCGCGATGGGCTCGCCGCTCGAGGGCTTGAGGATGTTGCGGGAGCCGAGCATCAGGATCCGGGTCTCGACCTGGGCCTCGGAGGACAGGGGCACGTGCACGGCCATCTGGTCGCCGTCGAAGTCGGCGTTGAACGCGGCGCACGCCAGCGGGTGCAGCCTTATCGCAAGCCCCTCGACTAGGGTGGGCTCGAAGGCCTGTATGCCCAGCCGGTGCAGGGTCGGGGCGCGGTTGAGCATGACGGGATGGTTCTGGATGACGCGCTCGAGCACGGCCCAGACGTCCTCGTCCTTCTCCTCGCCGCGCTTGGCCACCATGCGCTCGACGCGCTTGGTCGCCATCTTGACGCCCTCCTCGTTCATCTCCGCGAGGCCGGCGATCACGAACGGCTTGAACAGCTCCAGCGCCATCGTCTTCGGGAGCCCGCACTGGTGGAACTTCAGCTCGGGGCCGACGACGATCACGCTTCGGCCGGAGTAGTCGACTCGCTTGCCGAGCAGGTTCTGGCGGAAGCGCCCGCGCTTGCCCTTGAGGAGGTCGGAGAGGCTCCTGAGGGGCCTCATCCCGGCGCCCTTCACGGGCTTGCGCCTGGAGCTGTTGTCCAGGACCGCGTCGACAGCCTCCTGGAGCATCCTCTTCTCGTTCCTGAGGATCACCTCGGGAGCCTCGAGGTCGAGCAGGCGGCGCAGCCTGTTGTTCCGGTTGATGACCCGGCGGTACAGGTCGTTGAGGTCGCTCGACGCGAACCTCCCGCCGTCCAGCGGCACGAGGGGCCTGAGGTCGGGCGGCAGGACCGGGAGGACCCTGAGGATCATCCACTCCGGCTTGTTGTCGTTGCGCGACAGCCTGAAGGATTCGATCTCCTTCAGCCTCTTTATGTTCTTCTGGCGCCTGGCGGCGGTGGTCTCGTTGGCGATGCTCGTGCGCAGGGAGGCGGCCAGTTCGTCGAGATCGAGCTTCTGGAGGAGCTGCTCGATGGATTCGGCCCCCATCCTCACCTTGAACACGTCGCCGTACGTCTCGCGCGCGGCCCTGTACTGCTCGTCGGAGAGCACCGTGCCCGCAGGCAGCGAGGGGTGCTCGGACTCCGTCACGAGGAACGACTCGTAGTAGATGACCCTCTCGAGGTCGGTCGTGGTCGTGTCGAGCAGCTTGGATATCTTCCTGGTCTTGAAGTACCAGATGTGGGTGACCGGCACGGCGAGCTCGATGTGTCCCATCCTCTCGCGCCTGACGCGGGAATGGGTCACCTCCACGCCGCACCTGTCGCACTTCACGCCGCGGTATCGGATCCTCTTGTACTTCCCGCAGCTGCACTCCCAGTCCTTCACCGGGCCGAAGATCCTCTCGCAGAAGAGGCCGTCGGGCTCGGGCTTGTAGGACCGGTAGTTGATGGTCTCGGCCTTCGTCACCTCGCCCTCGGACCAGCTCTTGATCTTGTCCGAGGAGGCGAGGCTTATCTTTATCCCGCGGAAGTTCGCCGGGAACGCCTTGGCGTCCCGAAGGGAGATCGTCTCGAGCATTGCTACTTCTCCTCCTCGGTGACGAGCTCTACATCGAGCGCAAGGCTCCTCATCTCGTTGAGCAGCACGTTGAAGGACTCGGGAACGCCCGGATCGGGGATGTTCTCGTTGTTCACTATCGCGCTGTACGCCCTGGAGCGGCCCTCGGCGTCGTCGGACTTGATGGTCAGCATCTCGCGGAGCGTGTAGGCCGCCCCGTAGGCCTCGAGGGCCCAGACCTCCATCTCGCCCAGCCTCTGTCCGCCCTTCTGGGCCTTGCCGCCCAGGGGCTGCTGTGTCACCATCGCATACGGGCCGGTGGAGCGCGCGTGCATCTTGTCCTCCACCTGGTGCGCCAGCTTCATCATGTACATCACGCCGACCGTGACGGGCCTGGCCATGGGCTCGCCGGTGCGACCGTCGTAGAGGACGCTCTTGCCGTCCACGGGGAGCCCGGCCTCGGACAGGAGCTTCCTGATGTCGGTGTTGGGGGCGGAGTCGAACACGGGCGTCACGGCATCGAAGCCGAGAGCCTTGGCGGCCCAGCCGAGATTGGTTTCGAGTATCTGGCCCACGTTCATCCTCGAAGGGACGCCGAGGGGGTTGATGCAGATGTCCACGGGCGTGCCGTCGGGCAGGTAGGGCATGTCCTCCTCGGGGACGATGATGCTCACGACACCCTTGTTCCCGTGGCGACCCGCCATCTTGTCGCCGACCTGCAGCTTGCGGCGGCTGGCTATGAGCACCTTCACCAGCTTGAGCGTGCCCGGCTGGAGGTCGTCGCCCCTGTTGAGCTTGTCGATCTCGATCTCGTATTCGCGCTGCATCCGGTCGAGGACCTGGGCGGCGCGGCGCAGGACCTGCCTGGCCTTGTCGTCGGTCTCCAGGTTGTCGACGATCTGCCTTCCGAAGTCGAGCTCCATGAAGTTGACCTTGTTGAGCACGGCCGCCGTGAGCTTGCGGCCGGCGGGCACCGCGACCTCGCCTGTAAGCGTGTCGACCATGTCGACGGCCTTCTGGTCCTTCAGGAGCTCCTTGAGTATCGCATCTCGCTCCTCGCAGAGCTTGGACTTCTTCAGGTCGTGTGCCTGGGCGAGCTTCTGGGTCTTCTCGTCGAGCTCGCGCCTGGCCCTCTCGGACCTGTCGCGCCTGGCGTAGACCTTCACGTCTATGACGACCCCGTCCATGCCGGCGGGGGCCTTGAGCGAGACGTCCTTCACGTCTCCGGCCTTCTGGCCGAAGATGGCGCGGATGAGCCTCTCCTCCGGGGACTGGTCCTGCTCGCCCTTGGGCGTCACCTTGCCGACGAGGTAGTCGTCCGCCTTGACCCTGGAGCCCACCCGGATTATCCCGTCGGCGTCGAGGTTGCGCTTGGCGTCCTCACCCACGTTGGGGATCTCGCGGGTCAGCTCCTCGGGGCCGAGCTTCGTCTCGCGGAACTGGGTCTCCAGCTCGAACACGTGTACGCTCGTGAAGATGTCCTTCTTGATCAGCTTCTCGCTGACCACGATGGCGTCCTCGTAGTTGTAGCCGTTCCAGGGGCACAGGGCGACGATCGCGTTGACGCCGAGCGCCAGCCTGCCCTGGCTCGTCGCCATGCCGTCGGCCAGGGGCTGCCCCGCTGCGACGGTCTCGCCCTCGTGGACGAGCGGCTTCTGGTTGATGGAGGTGTCCTGGTTCGTGCGCACGAACTTCTTGAGCCTGTAGGTGTCGTAGCGGTTGAAGTCCAGCGGGTCGCTGTCGGCGCGCACGATGATCATGGCGGAATCAGCGTAGGTCACCGTGCCGTCGCGGCGTGCGGAGACCAGGGCGCCGGAGTCCTTCGCGGCCCTTCCCTCGAGGCCCGTCCCGACGACGGGCGCCTCGGTGTAGAGCAGAGGAACGGCCTGGCGCTGCATGTTCGAGCCCATCAGGGCGCGGTTGGCGTCGTCGTGCTCGAGGAACGGTATGAGAGCGGCGGAGACGCCCACCAGCTGCTGCGGGCTGACATCGATGTACTCGACCTCGGAAGGCGGCACCATCGGGAAGTTGCCTGCGCGCCTGGCCCTCACGAGCGGGCCCGTGAGGTTGCCCTTCTTGTCCACCGCGGTGTTGGCTTCGGCTATGGTGGTCCGGTCCTCGCGATCCGCGGACAGGTACACGACTTCGTTGGTGACCTTGCCGTTGATGACCCTGCGGTAGGGAGCCTCGAGGAATCCGAACCTGTTGATCGAGGCATAGACGGCGAGGGTTGTGATCAGGCCGATGTTGGGGCCTTCGGGTGTCTCGACGGGGCACACCCTGCCGTAGTGCGTGTGATGCACGTCCCTGACGTCGAACCCGGCGCGCTCGCGGGTGAGCCCGCCTTCGCCGAGGGCGCTGGTGCGGCGCTTGTGGGTGAGCTCGGCCAGGGGGTTGGTCTGCTCCATGAACTGGGATAGCTGGCTCGAGCCGAAGAACGTGTTGATTACGCTCGAGAGCGTGCGGGAGTTCACGAGCTCGGTCGGGGTGAGCTTGTCGCGGTCCTGGTGGCCCATGCGGTCGCGGATCGTGCGGGCCATCCTGCTCAGGCCCTTGGAGAACTCCTGCCCCAGCAGCTCGCCGACGGTCTTCACCCTGCGGTTGCCGAGGTGGTCGATGTCGTCGGCGGTAATCTTGCCCTCGCGGAGCTTGATCAGGTTGTCGACGATCGCCACGAGGTCCTCGACCGACAGGGTCAGCCTGTCCATGGTGGTATCTATGTTGAGGCGCTCGTTGAGCTTGTAGCGTCCCACCTCGCTGAGGCTGTACCTCTTCGAGTCGAAGAACATCGAACGCAGATAGCTCTTGGCGTGGTCGAGGGACGGGGCCTCGGTGCCCCTCAGGGCCTCGTAGATCCAGAGGGTGGCGTTGTCCTCGTTCTTCTCCAGGCCGGTTCCGAGGCTGCTCTCCTCCTTGGCCAGCGTCTTCCTGATGCCGTCGAAGTCGGTCTTCTCGCTCCTGATCTCCAGGAATGAGGCCTTCTTGATGCCCTTTGCGACGAGGTTCTCGATCTTCTCGATCGTCTCCACGGGTTCGTCGACCCTGGCGAGGATCTCCCCGGTTTCGGGATCGACGATCTCGTCGGCGAAGGATTTGAGCGTGAGGTCCACGGCCCTGCTGCGGTTCTTCAGGGCGACCTCGAGATCCCTCTCCACCTTGGGATAGAACCGGCAGAGGATCTCGGAATCCGTGGACAGGCCCAGGGACCGCAGGAGCATCGTGATGGGGATCCTCTTGGGGCGCTTGTCGATGTTGGCGAAGATGACGTCGTTCGTGTCGAGCATCAGGTCGAGCCAGGAGCCCCTCTGAGGGATGACGCGGGCACTGCAGACCCTGCGGCCCCGCTGTACCGTCTTCTCCTCGAAGAAGACGCCGGGGCTGCGGTGGAGCTGGCTCACGATGACCCTCTCCGCGCCGTTGATGATGAAGGAGCCGGTCTCGGTCATCAGTGGCAGCTCGCCGTGGAACACGGACTGCTGGACGATCCTGGAGACCTTCTTCTCGTCGGGGGTGCCGCGGAACACGAGCCTCAGCTTCGCGTTCAGGGGCGCCGAATAGGTGAGGTGCTTGTCGAGGGCTTCCTGAATGCTCCAGCGGGGCGTGCCGACCGTGTACTCGACGTACTCAAGGGAGAACTCCTTGGTGGAGCTCTCGATGGGGAACGTGTCGAGGAATATCTTGTGGAGACCCTGTGGGAGGCGCTCGTCCGGAGGGACGTCCGCCTGCAGGAAGACGTCGAACGACTTCTTCTGGATCTCGAGGAGATCCGGCATCTCGATCGCAGGAATCGCGCGCGAGTAATCCCTTACTGGTCTCTTAGGGTTCACCTGGCTCTCCTAACGATGGCTCTTACCGCAAATAAGGGGCCCCAAACACGGTCCGGGACAAACGGCGAGAGAAGGCCTCATGGCCTTCTCCCGCCTGCGGGGCTGTGGACTCCGGCACCTACTGCAGCTTGACAGTAGCGCCGGCCTCCTCGAGCTGCTTCTTGAGGCTCTCGGCCTCTGCCTTCTCGGCGGCTTCCTTGATCTTGGAGGGCACGCCGTCGACGAGGTCCTTGGCTTCCTTGAGCCCGAGTCCCGTGACCTCGCGGAGGACCTTTATGACCTGGATCTTCTTGTCCCCGAAACCCTCGAGGATGACGTCGAACTCGGTCTTCTCCTCCACGGCAGCCGCTGCCGCGGCGGGAGCCGCCGCCACGGCCGCCACGGGGGCCGCCGCGGAGACGCCGAACTTCTCCTCCATCATCTTGACGAGGTCTGCGAGCTCGAGGACTGTCATGCCGGAAATGGTCTCGATGATGAGAGCCTTCTTGTCTTCGGACATCTTTCGTTCTCCTTAAGTAGCCGCGCGGACCCTGGTCGCGGGCCCGCCCCGACGTGGTCCTACTGGTTCTGCTCCTGCTTTTCCTTCACCGCGTTCACGGCGTTCAGGAAGCTGCGCAGGACGCCGCCCGTGACATTCACAAAACCCTGCAGAGGCGCGCTCATGGATCCGAGCAGCCTCGCGAGGAGCTCCTCGCGCCCGGGAAGGTCCGCCAGGCTCATCATCTCTGCGGCGCTCAGGGAGCGGCCGGAGACGTACCCGCCCTTGATGGCGGGCCTGCCGTCATGGTCCTTCGAGAACTTCTTGAGAGTCCTGACGGGGACTATCTCGTCCCTCGACCAGGCGATCGCCGTGGGGCCCTGTGCCAGGGAGACCACCGGATCGCTCCCCACTTCCATGCTGTCGAATACCTTGCGGAGTATCGTGTTCTTCACGACCATGAACCTGACGCCCGACGACCTGAGCTCGTTCCTGAGGCTGGTCATCCCGGCCACGTCTATGCCTGTGAAGTCAGTGAGAACTATCGAACCGCCGCCCCTGAGATCCCTGGACAGGTCGCCCAGGACCTGCTCCTTGTGTTCTCTCGTGATGCTCACCGTCCGCCGCCTTCCGCCTAGCGCAGGTGCGCCCGGACGTCGTTGACGTCCATGTGAACACCGGGTCCCATCGTCGATGAGACGCTGACGGACATCAGGTAGCGACCCTTGGCTCCTGAGGGGCGGAGCTGCATGATCTTCTCGAGGAACATCACCGCATTCTCCTCCAGGGCCTTCTGGTCGAAGCTGGCCTTCCCGATGGGGGCGTTCACGTTGCCCTGCTTGTCGGTGCGGAACGTGATCTTGCCGCCCTTGGACTCCCTTACGGCCTCACCGATCTCTGTCGTGACGGTGCCTGTCTTGGGGTTGGGCATGAGGCCCCTGGGCCCGAGCACCTTCCCCAGCTTGCCAACAACCTTCATCATGTCGGGAGTTGCTATCACGACCTGGAAGTCGATCCAGCCCTGCATTATCCTGTCCGCGAGCTCGTCCTCGCCGACGTGGTCGGCTCCTGCGGCCCTTGCCTCCTCGGCCTTCTCGCCCCTGGCGAACACAAGGACCTTCACGGTCCTGCCCGTTCCGTGGGGGAGCACGCAGGTCCCGCGGACCATCTGATCGCTGTATTTCGGGTCGATGCCCAGGCCGATGGCCATCTCGACGGTCTCGTCGAACTTGGCCGTGGCCAGCTTCTTCACCAGGCCCAGGGCATCCTCGAGGGAATACTGGATGGTGCGGTCGACCTGGCTCAGGGCCTCTGCGAAACGCCTGCTCGCGCCTGCCATCAGTCGGTCACCTCCAGCCCCATGCTCCTCGCGGTGCCCCTGACCATCATCACTGCCGCCTCCAGCGAAGCGGCGTTGAGGTCGGCCATCTTGGTGCGGGCTATCTCGCGGACCTGGTCCATCGTGACTGTCCCGACCTTCTGGCGGTTGGGCTCGCCCGATCCCTTGGCGAGTCCTGCCGCGCGCTTCAGCAGAACTGCAGCCGGGGGCGACTTGAGCTCGAAAGTAAAGCTCCGGTCGGCATAAACGGTGACGACTGCCGGGAACACAAGGCCCTCCTGCCCCTGGGTGCGGGCATTGAAGTCCTTGCAGAACCCGGGCAGGTTTATGCCGTACTGACCCAGCGAAGGCCCGACCGGCGGTGCCGGTGTGGCCTGTCCCGCGGGCAGCTGCAGCTTCACCACGCCCAGGATCTTCTTTGCCATTCGGACTCCTCTCTGCCGCCTCTGCGCCTCCCCTGTCGCGGCGCCGGCGGATTACCTGACAGATTCGGGACGGTCGGCCCCGTCAGACGAGCTTGACCTGCGCGAAGTCCAGCTCGACCGGCGCCTTGCGGCCGAAGATCGTGAAGATGACCCGGACCCGTCCCCGTTCCGGGTTGATGGATTCCACGACGCCCGAGAAGTTGTTGAACGGGCCGTCGACGACACGCACCGTCTGGCCTACCGAGAAGGGCACCCTGACCACCCTGTGGGTCTCCCTGCCGTCGGCCTGGCCGATGATCCTCTTCATCTCCTCGTCGGAGAGAGGCTGGGGATAGCTCCGGTTCATGGGCGGGAAACCGCTCACGTTCATCATGGAGCGTATGTCCAGGACCATCTCGTCGTTCAGTTCGAGCTCGACGAAGACGTATCCGGGATAGAGCCTCTTCTCCCTCGTGGTCCTCTTGGCGCCGCGGGTGAGCGTGACCTCCTCGACGGGGATCATGCTCTTGCCCACCCTGCCGGGGAACTTGAGGGCGAGAGGACCTTCCAGCCACTTCTTCACCCTGAGTTCGTACCCGGAGAACACGTGGACCACGAACCACTTCAGATTCGCGTTCCGGCCTTCCTCTGCCGCCACAACCCCGTCAGTCATAAGAGACCGGTGCCCAACCCCGCCCGTCAGCTCAGGACGCTGCGAAGGGCGGTCATGAGAATGCTGCTGGCGCGGTCAGCCACGAAGATCCACGCCGAGACGATCGCGACTGCGAAGATCACGACCCAGGTGGATGCGACGATCTCCTGCCGCGACGGCCAGGCGACCTTCATCATCTCGGCCTTGACCTCGAGGATGAAGTCGACGACGCTGCGCCAGATCCTTGCGAAGAAGCTCCCGATCGAGGCCTTCTCAGTCATCGCTTCCTTCCGGGCAACTCTCGGCTGCTGGCAGGGCAGGAAGGACTCGAACCCTCAACCGCCGGATTTGGAGTCCGGTGCACTGCCAATTGTGCTACTGCCCTGCAGCCTTGCCCACGGTGCTACTTGCTCTCCCGGTGAGTCGTGTGCTTCCGGCAGAACCTGCAGTACTTGCTCGTCTCCATCCTGTCGGGATGCTTGCGCTTGTCCTTGGTGGTGGAGTAGTTGCGCCTCTTGCAGTCCTGGCAGGCCAGTGTGATTATGACTCTCACTTCTTCCCTACTTTATGATCTTGTTCACGTTGCCGGCGCCGACGGTCCTGCCGCCCTCGCGGATGGCGAACCTGAGGCCTTCGGACATGGCGATCGGGGTGATCAGCGTCACCTTCATCTCGATGTGGTCGCCGGGCATGCACATCTCGGTGCCCTCGGGCAGGTTGATCGTGCCGGTGACGTCCGTGGTCCTGAAGTAGAACTGTGGCCTGTAGCCGTCGAAGAACGGCTTGTGCCTGCCGCCCTCCTTCTGGGTCAGGACGTAGACCTGCGCCGTGAACTCGTTGTGTGGGGTGATGCTCTTCGGGGCGGAGATGACCATGCCCCTCTCGAGATCCTCCTTGGCCACACCGCGGAGCAGGAGACCCACGTTGTCGCCGGCCTGCGCGAAGTCGAGCTCCTTGCGGAACATCTCCACGCCGGTGACCGTGGTCTCGAGAGTCTCCTTGATGCCCACGCGCTCCACCTTGTCGCCGACCTTCACGCTGCCGCTCTCGACCCTGCCGGTGCCGACGGTGCCGCGGCCGGGGATGGAGAACACGTCCTCGACCGGCATCAGGAAGGGCTTGTCGACGGCGCGGTCGGGGGTCGGGATCCAGGTGTCGACGGCCTTCATGAGCTCGAAGATGCATGCGGCGTCGGCGTCGCCCTCGGCGCCCGTGCTGTTGAGGGCCTTCAGGGCGCTGCCGCGGATGATCGGGGAGTCGGCATCGAACCCGTACTTGGCGAGGAGCTCGGAGACCTCCATCTCGACCAGGTCGACCAGCTCGGGATCGTCGACGGCGTCGACCTTGTTCAGGAAGACGACCATCTTGGGGACGTTCACCTGGCCGGCCAGGAGCACGTGCTCCTTGGTCTGGGGCATCACGCCGTCGGCTGCGCTGACGACGAGGATGGCGCCGTCCATCTGGGCGGCACCCGTGATCATGTTCTTTATGTAGTCGGCATGGCCCGGGCAGTCGACGTGGGCGTAGTGCCTGGCGGTGGTCTGGTACTCGATGTGGGCGGTGTTGATCGTGATGCCGCGGGCCTTCTCCTCGGGGGCGTTGTCGATCTCGTCGAAGGCGGTGAACTTGGCCATGTTGAGGGTGGCCAGGCACTTGGTGATGGCTGCGGTGAGCGTGGTCTTCCCATGGTCGATGTGACCGATGGTTCCCACG